>NZ_PJBC01000058.1 GCF_002836515.1 Pseudomonas sp. Choline-02u-1 | reverse complement strand
GTGGTGTTGGTGCAGGTGGTGAATTTGGTGGGGGCGTATCGGGAGGTGATGAAGCAGACGAGGGACAGGAAGAAGCGAGCGGAGTTTTCCGCGGCCCTTTCCGCGACAGGCGCGGCGGGTTTTACCGCTGCACAGGGGCTTGCTGATACAGCGTTAAGGGCTCGAAGATCCAGCCTTATTGCCAGTTTGCAGCTGGAAGCGCTGCAACAGGTTCGTGTGCAAATAGGTAAGTTGCATGTTGGTTTGGGCTTCTTTACTTATATTTTTGGTTTCAGAACGTCTATCACCAGCCTCGGAAACCAAGATCGAAAATGGCAAGACGCGATCCGCAGTGGCACTCCATCTGAGCAAAGCGCGGCTGCGCTGGCAACGTTGGGCGCTGCAGGAATGGTTGCAGCTAACGGATATGGAGCGAGCAACACCTTTCACGCTTCTTTTAAAGTGTTGACTGCACTGAACAGTTCGGCACGCGCAGCGGCGTGGGCTGCCGCTGGCACACGTCTTTCTACTGTATTTTTTCGCTTCAATCTCGCCGGTGCGTTGTTCACCGTGCTGGAGTTCGTCGGTACTTGGCTGTTCAATCGTTACAACCTCTCTGCCCACGATAAGTGGTTGAAAATTACGCCTTGGAGCCGTGATGAAGAGATGCGCGGTGACCACTCCCTGGATGACTATCAAAATTATCTGGCGTTTTTGATACACGCTCCTTACGCCCAATCAGGACCTGATCCCAGTGATACCTGGCTGAAGACTTTATTATTTGGCGCCAAACCCAGTGATATTCATTTGGTTCTGCCGAGGCTGACGCTAAATGATCTTCTGCCGCCGTTAAACGGTAAACCGAGTCAACGCTTGGGAATCGGTGCCCATCGACTTGTTGCACCGCTGCATGGTCGCGGTGTGCCGCAAGTGCGCAAGGAAGTCATCAGTGAGGAGATATTGAGCAGTCTGCGAATCGTGAAGTCATCGCCAGATGGTTTGGTGCTTTGTCTTCACTACCCCATCCGTCCTGATTCTGACTACACGCCTGCAAAGGAAACGCTCGAACTTGCCATATGTATACAGACCGTCAATGGCAAAGGCGGGGCGGAGTCAAGAACGCGCGTGATTCATATTGACCCTCGGGATAGCGGTCATTTTGCTGTAGTAACTCCCGGCTCGGTTAAAGAAAACCCTCCGGTTTTGCTGGTAGAAACTCAATACCTCGAATGGGCTGACCATGCTGAATAATCGTAGTAATCCTCTTTCCAGTTCGGAATATGAGGGGGTTAAAAAAGCGGGCGATATTGAGCCGTTCCCAACCGGGAAAATTACCTATCTCGCACCATTGCCCTTACCTACAGCGATGCCGCCTTACGGACCTCACATCGGAGCGTTCAATGACGGATACATGGACTTTGGTCTCGGCTCACTGGAGGTATTCCCATGGCAGCTAATTATCGGCGGAACGACCGCAGGCACTTTTATAGTTCTCGTTTTATTTCCTTTGCTCACGGGCTTGCTAGGAATTCTATTTGGCTATGGAAACGAGGCGATTTGGGAGTCAATGGTTGGTTTATTCGAAGTGGCATTGGAAAATGAATTAATCAGCAGCCCCTTGATCTTGCTTATCTGTCTAAGCGTCTGGCTCCACGTCCACAAAAAACGTCTCTCCCTCATCCCAACCCGCTTCAACCGCCAACGCCGCGAAGTCTGCTTCATGCCCGAAGGCGCCACCGAACCAGTCTTTGTTCCATGGGAATCACTCAGCGCATGGATCATCGAAGCCAAAGGCGCCACCCAATTCGGCATCCACCGCCAATACGGCATGGGCATCGGTTTCTACCAAGGTGAAACCCTCATAAGCCAGGAATTCCAATGCGCCGGCCTGGAGCTCGCGATCAGCCATTGGGAAGCAATTCGCGGTTACATGGAGTACGAAGTCAACGACCTCAAATCGATTCAGGACCTGCAATACCTGCAAGGCCCGGACGACCCACCCCACGAAGGCCTGCACACTTTTCGTAACGCCCGCGCGCGGATGCACCAGCAGATCCGTGAAGGCCGCCGCTCGCGGCTGTCGGGATTTTTTTGGTACCTGTATCACGTCATGACTTTATGGACGATTCCAAACCGTTTGGTCGAATGGGAAGTGCGGCGTCTGGAAAGAATCGGCAAGCAGGCGCTGCCGGAAGTTATGCGCGAATGGTCCGAGCCATTGCCGAAAGAGCAATGGGCCAAGCCCAGCGAAGAGTTGCTGCGGCTGAGTGAACAAGTGCGGCGTATGCACAAGCGCCAGCCGCATCGGCCGGTTACGCAGATTTTCGCTGAGGTTTGCAGGCGGGCTGTGGACTGATGCAGAGCAGTTTTGTGACCAGAGGGAGGGAGGTTTTTTGCCTGTTTGAGCGCCTTCGCGAGCAGGCTCGCTCCCACAGGGGACCGCGCTGGATGCGGATGTTTCGGTTGATCTTGGCCGAGGTGGGAGACCCTCGGGGTGGTGGCCATTTCTCAGTTGTTGCTACCGGGTCGGTCAAGCAAAACCCGATGGTTATGCTGGTTGAAACTCAATACCTCGAATGGGCTGACCATGCTGAATAATCACAATGAGCCTGTTGTTGATGCGCAATGTGAAGTGATCAGAAAAGCGGGCGATGTAGAGCCGTTTCCAAGCGGAAAGATTACCTATCTCGCACCGTTGCCACTGCCCACACCGATTCCCCCTTATGGTCCACATATCGGTGAGCTCAATGATGTTTACATGGACTTCGGATTAGGCCAGCCGCAAGTTTTTATGTGGCAAATGACGTTGGGGGGGCCGGTCAGTTTAGCGGTTATGGTCATTTTCATATTCCCCTTGATTACGGGAATGCTGGGTGTCGTATTCGGCTATGGTCCAACACTCATTTGGGAATCAATAGTGGGTATATTCCAAGCAGGATATGAAAGCGCTTTACTGACCGAGCCTTTGATTCTACTGATCGGCCTGGGCGTCTGGCACCACTTCCATAACAAACGCCTCTCCCTCATTCCAACCCGCTTTAACCGCCAACGCCGCGAAGTCTGCTTCATGCCCGAAGGCGCCACCGAGCCGGTCTTTGTCCCATGGGAAACGCTGTCCGCGTGGATCATCGAAGCCAAGGGCGTCACCCAGTTCGGCGTCCATCGCCAATACGGCATGGGCATCGGTTTTCGCCACGGCGAAACCCTCACCAGCCTCGAATTCCAATGCGCCGGCCTGGAGCTCGCGATCAGCCACTGGGAAGCGATTCGCGGCTACATGGAGTACGAAGTCAACGACCTCAAATCGATTCAGGACCTGCAAGACCTTCAAGGCCCGGACGACCCACCCCACGAAGGCCTGCACACTTTCCGTAACGCCCGCGCGCGGATGCACCAGCAGATCCGTGAAGGCCGCCGCTCGCGGCTGTCGGGGTTCTTTTGGTACCTGTATCACGTCATGACTTTATGGACGATTCCCAACCGTTTGGTCGAATGGGAAGTGCGCCGTCTGGAAAGAATCGGCAAGCAGGCGCTGCCGGAAGTCATGCGTGAATGGTCCGAGCCGCTGCCGAAAGAGCAATGGGCCAAGCCCAGTGAAGAGTTGCTGCGGCTGAGCGAACAAGTGCGGCGGATGCACAAGCGCCAGCCGCATCGGCCGATTACGCAGATTTTCGCTGAGGTTGGCAGGCGGGGCTGACTGGGCGGTGCAGGCAGGTTCGATAGCTTTCGCGAGCGGGCTAGCTCCCACAGGAAACCACCGTACAAATGTGGGAGCGAGCCTGCTCGCGAAGGGGGCCGCTCGGTCAGCACAAAAATCTGCGCGCTCGCGCTCTGCTAGAATCCGCCCCATTCATTGCCAGAGACTCTCCCATGAGCGAGCCGATTCGTCTGACCCAATACAGCCATGGCGCCGGTTGTGGCTGCAAGATTTCCCCGCAGGTGCTGGAAGTGATCCTCGCCGGCAGCGGCGCACAGAACCTCGATCCGAAACTTTGGGTCGGCAACGCCTCGCGTGATGACGCGGCGGTGTATGAGATCGATGCCGAGCGCGGGGTGGTGTCGACCACCGATTTTTTCATGCCGATTGTCGATGACCCGTTCGACTTCGGCCGCATCGCCGCGACCAACGCGATCAGCGACATCTACGCGATGGGTGGCGATCCGTTGATGGCGATCGCGATTCTCGGCTGGCCGGTGAATGTGCTGGCGCCGGAGGTGGCGCGGGAAGTGATTCGTGGCGGTCGCTCGGTGTGCGACGCGGCGGGCATTCCGTTGGCGGGCGGGCATTCGATCGATGCGCCGGAGCCAATCTTCGGCCTCGCCGTCACCGGGCTTGTGGAAAAGCGCCACATGAAGCGCAACGACACCGCCACCGCCGGTTGCCTGTTGTATCTGACCAAACCGTTGGGCATCGGCATCCTCACTACCGCCGAAAAGAAGGGCAAGTTGCGCGCCGCCGACGTCGGTGTCGCCCGTGACTGGATGTGCACCCTGAACAAGCCTGGCAGCCGCTTCGGCAAACTTGCCGGCGTCACCGCGATGACTGACGTCACCGGTTTCGGCCTGCTCGGGCATCTGGTGGAAATGGCCGACGGCAGCCAGTTGACCGCGCGCATCGCCTACGACCGCGTGCCGCGTCTGGACAGCGTCGAGTACTACCTCGATCAGGGCTGCGTGCCGGGCGGTACGCTGCGCAACTTCGACAGCTATTCGAGCAAGGTTGGCCGCGTGCAGGAGTTGCACAAACGCGTGCTGTGCGATCCGCAGACCAGCGGCGGTCTGCTGATTGCGGTCACGCCTGAAGGCAATGACGAGTTCCTCGGCGTCGCCGCCGAACTGGGTCTGAACCTTGCGCCGATCGGCGAACTGGTTGAGCGACAGACGAACGCGGTCGAGGTGATTTGATGCTCCGCGACTGCACCGACTACCGCGACATTTTCCTCAACGACCGGCCAATGATGGATGCCCGCGCGCCGGTTGAATTTTCCCACGGCGCGTTCCCGGGTGTGATCAATCTGCCGCTGATGAATGATCTGGAACGGCAGAAGATCGGCACCTGCTACAAGCAGCATGGCCAGCAGGCGGCAATCGAGCTGGGCCACCAGATGGTGGGCGGCGCGGTGAAAGCCGAGCGCATCCAGGCCTGGGCCGACTTCGCCCGGGCTCATCCCGATGGTTATCTGTACTGTTTTCGCGGTGGTTTGCGCTCGCAGATCACCCAGCAGTGGCTGCGCGACGAGGCGGGCATCGACTATCCGCGCATCGGCGGCGGCTACAAGGCGATGCGCAGTTTTTTGATCGACACCCTTGAGCAGGCCATCGCGCAGTGTGATTTCGTTTTGCTCGGCGGCATGACAGGCACCGGCAAGACCGAAGTGCTGGTGCAGTTGCGCAACGGTGTGGATCTGGAAGGCCACGCCAACCATCGCGGCTCCAGTTTCGGCAAACGTGCCACCGGGCAGCCGTCGAACATCGATTTCGAGAATCGCCTGGCCATCGACTTCCTGAAGAAGCGCGCTGCCGGTATCGAGCAGTTTGTGCTCGAAGACGAGAGCCGCGTCGTTGGCAGTTGTGCCTTGCCGCTGCCGCTGTATCAGGGCATGCAGCAGTACCCGATGGTCTGGCTGGAAGATCGTTTCGAGTATCGTGTCGAACGGATCCTGCGCGATTACGTCATCGATCTGTCGGCGGAGTTTGCCTCGGTCCACGCTGACAAAGGGTTTGCGCTGTTCTCCGAGCGTCTGCTGGAAAGCCTCAACAATGTGCAGAAACGCCTTGGCGGTGAACGCCATTCGCGGATGCTGGTGTTGATGGAGCAGGCGCTGGCCGAGCAGGGTCGCAGCGGCGCGGTGGACCTGCATCGCGGCTGGATCGAGGGGTTGCTGCGTGAGTATTACGACCCGATGTATGTGTTCCAGCGCGAGAAGAAGGGCGGGCGGATCGAGTTCGCTGGGGAGCAGGAGGCGGTGATCGAGTATTTGCGCGGGCGGGTGAGTCAGAAGGCTTGAGGCGCAAGCGCCTGACCTCTTCGCGAGGTCAGGCGCTACAAAACTCAGGTCGGGCAGGTGTCCTTGCCGTTATCCAGCCCCTGCTTGTAGCTACGGCTCTGCAAACTGGCCTTGCCGTTGTGCCATTTCAGGGTCAGTACATACAACGAGTCGAAATCATCGCCGGCCCAGTCATCGGTGATCTTCTGCCGCTCGCCCACTGCGTTGCCGGCAACCTTGTTGATCAGATCCGGCAGGTAGCCATGGGACCAGGCGGTGTAGATCGTCGAGTTGTGGTACTTCTCGCTCAGCAGCTCGCGGGCCAGGTCACTGGTGTCGTTGGCGGAGAACTCGATGTTCACCGGCAGGCCAAGCTTGATCGCGGCAGGGCTGATGGTCATCAGTGGGCGAATATAGCTGTAGGAGTTGTCCAGTTCGCCTTCCTCGACATTGCGCGTCGGGTTGGCGGCGAACACGAAATCGGCCTTGCCGAATTTTTCCGGCAGCAGTGTCGACAAGTCGATGGCGCGGTTCAGGCCCTGGCAGTTGAGCTGACCGAGGCCGCCTTCGGGTTTTTCCGCGTGGCGCAGGAACACCAGCGTCTGCGTGCCGTCCGCCGGTTGCGCGCGGCTTTCACTGGATTCAAGCGAGAGAAAAAGCGCACTGACTGCCAGCAGGGAGGGCAGAGCCACATACGCGCGATGTTTGAAGCGTTTGGCGAAACTCATCAGGTTCGTCATCAATTCGAAAGTTCTTCAGCAAAATCGGTTAAGGCTGACAAACCTTGGCACCGCGGGCTCCCAGCACCGGGTGTTTCCCTGTCGTGAACAGCTTCCTCTGCGAGAAAGGCATAGCTCAGAGTCCTGTAATGCCCGTTTGGTTCGATTCGGGCCAGTGCGCAGCACTCTAACGGCAACCTTTGCGGGCATGCAGGCAGGATAGCGACAGGATGTTACGGTTCGTGTAGGCGTCAACCCGGGCCTACTTTATGATCGGCTTTCAATTTGTGACTGGATGCTTCCAATGACCGATCTGTCTGCATTCCCGATTACTCAGAAATGGCCGGCGCAGTACCCGGACTGGATTCAGCTCTACTCCCTGCCGACCCCCAACGGCGTCAAAGTGTCGATCATGCTCGAAGAGATCGGCTTGCCGTACGAGCCGCACCGCGTCGGTTTCGACACCAATGATCAGACGTCGGCAGAGTTTCTCTCGCTGAACCCGAACAACAAGATCCCGGCGATTCTCGACCCGCATGGCCCGCAAGATCAGCCGCTGCCGCTGTTCGAATCTGGCGCGATCCTGATTTATCTGGCCGACAAGAGCGGCCAGTTGCTCGCTCAGGAAGGCGCGCTGCGCTACGAGACCATTCAATGGCTGATGTGGCAAATGGGCGGCATTGGCCCGATGTTCGGCCAGCTCGGTTTCTTCAACAAATTCGCTGGCAAGGACTACGAAGACAAGCGTCCGCGTGATCGCTACGTCGAGGAGAGCAAACGCCTGTTGAACGTACTCAACACCCGCCTCGAAGGCCGCGACTGGATCATGGGCGAGCGCTACACCATCGCCGACATCGCGACGTTCCCGTGGGTACGCAATCTGCTCGGCTTCTATGAGGCAGGCGATCTGGTCGGGATTCAGAATTTCCCGAACGTCACGCGGGTGCTGGAGCGGTTCCTCGCTCGCCCGGCGGTTATTCGCGGGCTGACCATTCCTTCTTGAACGGCATACTCTAATTGTGGGAGCGGGCTTGCTCGCGAAAGCGTCGCGTCAGTCAACATTAACGCGTCTGACCCACCGCCTTCGCGAGCAAGCCCGCTCCCACAGGGAGTCACGCGATCAGCAGGATTATTGCAAGCCCGGTAACGCTCTCTTGATTGATCCAGGTTTGTCCCGCACCCGCCGCAAGGCATAAGCTTCGCCCCCTACGACTTTCGTCTCATTCGCTGTTTTCAGGAAAGGCCCCATGTCCAGTCAGTTCCCCGAAGCACGTCCCCGCCGTCTGCGCCGCAATGCGAGCCTGCGCAGTCTGTTCCAGGAAACCGAATTCAGCCTGAACGATCTGGTCCTGCCGATCTTCGTCGAGGAGGAGATCGACGACTTTGTGCCGATCACCAGCATGCCCGGCGTACAACGTATTCCCGAGCGCAAACTGGCCAGCGAAATCGAGCGCTACGCCCGCGCCGGTATCAAGTCGGTGATGACATTTGGCGTGTCCCATCATCTGGATGCCAACGGCAGCGACACCTGGCGCGAAGACGGTCTGGTCTCGCGCATGTCGCGCATCGCCAAGGACGCCGTGCCGGAAATGATCGTGATGTCCGACACTTGTTTTTGCGAGTACACCGATCACGGCCATTGCGGCGTGATGCACAACCACGAAGTCGACAACGACCAGACTCTGATCAATCTCGGCAAACAAGCCGTGGCCGCCGCTCGCGCTGGGGCTGACGTGATCGCACCGTCGGCGGCGATGGACGGCCAGGTGCGGGCGATTCGCCAAGCGCTCGACGCGGCCGGCTTCACGCAGATTCCGATCATGGCTTATTCGACCAAATTCGCTTCGGCGCTGTACGGCCCGTTCCGCGAGGCCGGGGGCAGTGCGCTCAAGGGCGATCGCAAAAGCTATCAGATGAACCCGATGAACCGCCGCGAAGCACTGCGCGAATCGCTGCTCGACGAGCAAGAGGGCGCTGATGCGCTGATGGTCAAACCGGCCGGTGCCTACCTCGACATCATCCGCGACATTCGGCAGGCCTCGAACCTGCCATTGGCGGCGTATCAGGTCAGCGGCGAATACGCGATGATCAAGTTCGGCGCCCAGGCGGGTGCGATCGATGAAGATCGCGTGGTTCGCGAAAGCCTCGGCGCAATCAAGCGCGCCGGGGCGGATCTGATCTTTACCTACTTTGCGATGGATCTGGCGTTGGCAGGAATTTAATCAACACTGCACATCCCCCTGTGGGAGCGGGCTGTATTTCCTCTGTGAAAGCGAGCTTGCTCGCCAAGAGGCCGGGTCATGCACCGCAAAACCCAAAAAGGCCCCGCAACCGTGAAGCTGCGGGGCCTTTTTTACAACGCGATGACGCTTAGAAGTCGATAGTCCCCGACAACTTCGCCACTCGCGGTTCACCTTGGGTCAGGTAGCCACCCTGAGCCGATTCCCAGTACTTTTTGTTTGCCACGTTCTCGACGCCGAAGCGCACGGTCACGTCCTTCTCCGACACCTTGAACGCATAACGCGCGCCGGCGTCGAAGCGGTTCCACGTCGGCAGGCTGAGGTTATTCGCCGCATCGGCGTATTGCCCGCCGGTGCGCAGCATCCGCGCGTTCAGCGCGACGCCTTGCAGGCCCGGTACGTCCCAGTCGACGCCAGCGTTGAACTGGAAGGTCGGTACGCCGATGGCGTGGTTGCCGTCGTTGGCGCCGTTGAGGGTGTTTTTCAGCTCGGTGTCCATCAAGGTCAGGCCGCTGATCAGGCGCAGGCCGTCGAGCGGCTCGCCGAACACGTTCATCTCCACGCCTTTGTTGATCTGCTCGCCTTCGCGTACGTAACGAGCAGTATCAGCATCGATGATTTCTGAATAGCCGTCGCTCGGCTGCTCGATGCGATAAAACCCCAGGCTCGCTCCGTAAGTGCCCATGTCGACCTTTACACCGAGCTCGGTCTGCTTGGAGCGCGAGGGTGCGTAGACTTCGTTGCCGTTTATCACTTCACGAGAGCCTGAGTTGGTCGGAGATGTCGGCCCTTGGGCCAAGCCCTCAATATGGTTAGCGTAGAACGACACGTGCTCCCACGGCTTGAATACGATGCCGTATACCGGCGTGGTGATCGACTCGTCGTAGCTCGATTTGCGGCTGCCGCTGCCATAACTGGCGTAGTTATAGCCTTGCACAATCAATTGTTGGCGACGCAGACCAGCGGTGACTAATAGGCGATCATCGAAGAAACCGAAGGTGTCAGATATTGCGACGCTGCGGTTGAATGTCTTGCCGACAATGCCCGGATCATCAAGGTCCCCGCCGACAGTCCCGGTTATTGGTGCCGGGGCTTGAATTGGGTGATAAATATTGTTTGCGGTTTGTCTTCTATCAAAATCATAGGCGCTGCGCTGCTCGGCCCAGATCCCGGTCAGGCCGAAATTCAGCTTGTGGCTGACTGGCCCGGTGTTGAATTTGCCGTTCAGACCGGCCATGACGCTGGTGTTGTCCTCGTCATGCGGGACGAACGAGCCGGTGGTGAACGACGCGCCGCTGTTGCCAACCAGTGTGGTCGAGTTGTAGCGACCGACCTCGCGGGTGTGCTTGGCGCCGCCAGCGGCGTAAGCGGTCCAGTTGTCGTTGAGGTCGTACTCGGCGCGGAGCATGCCGAAGGTGTCTTCGATATCGGTGTAGCCCCACTTCGGCGCGTAGTTGGTGTCCGCCGATGGCGCGTCCGGAATGTGCGTGGCGGTGCCGAGGTTGACCGAGCTGCGGCCACCGTTGACGCGTTCCTTCTGATAGGCAAAGTCGCCGGAAATCCGCAGCGCGTCGCCGCGATAGTCGAGGCCGATGGCGAACAGTTTCGAGCGCTGGTTCTCGTGATCGATGCCGGTGTCGCCCTCGCGCTGCGACAGGTTGACCCGCGCGCCGAAGCGGTTGTCTTCACCGAAACGCTGGCCGATATCGAAGTGGTGGCCGATCCGGCCTTCGCTGTTGATGTCGGTGGTGTAGCGGCGCAGCGGCACGTCGCCGGCGCGCTTGGGTTGCAGGTTGACGCCGCCGCCGATGCCGGAACCGGTCGGGGTCACGCCGTTGATGAAAGCGTTGGGGCCTTTGAACACTTCCACGCGCTCCAGCGCATCGGTGGAAATGATCTGCCGGGGCAACACGCCGTACAGGCCGTTATAGGAAATGTCGTCGCCATTGAGTGGCAGGCCGCGAATCATGAAGACCTGCGCCTGGTTGGAGAAGCCCGAGGCCTGGCGCACGGAAGAATCGTTGAGCAGCACGTCGGCGACGTTTTCCGCCTGCTGATCCTGGATCAATTGCTCGGTGTAGGACGCCGCGCTGAACGGCACGTCCATCATGTCCTGGTTGCCGAGCACGCCCAACTGCCCACCGCGCGCGACCTGACCGCCAGCGTAGACCGGGGGCAGGGCGTTGGGTGTCGGGGCTTGGGCATTCACGTTGACGTCGTCGAGCACCAGCGTTTTGCTGTTTTGTTCAGCTGCGTGGGCGGTGACGGTCAGGGAGCACAGCAGGGCGAGCAAAGTCGGGCGGAACGGAGCGCCGAGTCGAGCTGAAGCGGGCATGTCGAATACCTGGAGGCGAGCGGCCAATGAATAAATAAAGGGCGGCGCGGAACTCCTTGCGCTAATGCGACTCCAGGCGCGAATGATAGGGTTTCGCAGTAACGTTTTGCAATCAGTTTGTCATCCGTCGTAGGAGCTGCCGAAGGCTGCGATCTTTTGATCTTGCTTTTTGCAGATCAAGGTCAACATCAAGATCAAAAGATCGCAGCCTGCGGCAGCTCCTACAGGGGTTGTGTATGGTGTCGTGGCTAATTTGATTGGATGGAGCAACATGCGATTACTCATTACTGTTGGCGCCGTGCTGCTGCTCGCCGGTTGCGCCAGCCAGCGCAGCAACGAACCGGCGCCGCGTCCGCCGGCCGAAGTGAAGGCGGAAATCGTTCGCCTGTTGCCGGCCAAAACTGCCGATCGTCAGGGCTGGGCCACGGACATTTACGCCGCGTTCGCCGCGCAAGGCATCAACACCACGACGCAAAATCTGTGTTCGGTACTGGCCGTGGCCGAGCAGGAATCCACTTTCCAGGCCGACCCGACGGTGCCCGGTCTGGGCAAGATTGCTCGCGATGAGATCGATCGCCGCGCTGCCAAGGTGCACATCCCCGGCCTGCTGGTCAGCGGCGCTCTGCAAGTGCGCTCGCCCAATGGCAAGAGCTACAGCGAACGCCTGAGTGCGGCACGCAGTGAGAAAGAGTTGAGTGCCATTTTCGACGACTTCATTGGCATGGTGCCCATGGGGCGCACGCTGTTCGGCGGTTTCAACCCGGTGCACACCGGCGGGCCGATGCAGGTCAGCATCGAATTTGCCGAGGCGCACGCCAAGGATTATCCGTACCCGGTGGACGGCACGATCCGCCGTGAAGTGTTCAGCCGGCGCGGCGGCATGTATTTCGGCATCGCCCATTTGCTCGGTTACCCGGTCAATTACCGCGAGCCGCTGTATCGCTTTGCCGATTTCAACGCCGGTTGGTACGCCAGCCGCAATGCTGCATTCCAGAACGCGGTCAGCCGCGCTTCCGGCATTCCCCTGACGCTGGATGGCGACCTGATTCGCTACGACTCGATCATGCCCGGCAGCACCGAACTGGCGGTGCGCACCCTCGGCAAATCGCTGGGCATGCGCAACCCGACGATTCGCGATCAACTGGAAAAGGGTAAAACCCTGGAATTCGAAGAGACCAAACTTTATCAGCGCGTGTTCGAGCTGGCGGAGCGGGCCGAAGGCAAGGCGTTACCGCGCGCGGTATTGCCGGGGATTGTGCTGCAGAGTCCGAAGATCACCCGCAAACTCACTACAGCCTGGTTCGCCAAGCGCGTGGACGAGCGTTACAAACGCTGCATGGCCAGGGCCGGCTGATGCCACAGACATAAAAAACCCGGCTGCGGGAGCCGGGTTTCTCTGCGGTGTTGCGCGTAAAGCGATGCATTCAGGCAACGCGACGTTCGATCAGGCGATCCGAACCACCTTCGGCGACGGTGTTGCCTTGCAGGCGGTCAGAACCATCAGCGGCGACGGTGTTGCTTTGCAGGCGGTCAGAACCATCAGCGGCGACGGTGTTGCCTTGCAGGCGATCCGAACCACCTTCGGCGACGGTGTTGCCTTTCAGGCGATCGGAACCATCAGCAGCGACGGTGTTGCCTTTCAGGCGATCGGAACCATCAGCAGCGACGGTGTTGCCTTGCAGGCGATCGGAACCATCAGCAGCGACGGTGTTGCCTTGCAGGCGATCAGAGCCATCAGCGGCGACAGCGTTCTGATACAGGTGATCCGAGCCGTCTGCGGCGATCATGGTGTGCGCCGGGGTGGCGGCGAAAGCGTTAACTGCGAAAACCGAGAAAGCGATGCTGAGAAGAGTCTGGCGTTTCATGATGGTGTGCTCCGGGGTGTTGTTGGTTGGTATGGAGCTGATGTTACGCCCGGAATTTTTTATGAGAACTTCATTGCCGTGATGGTGAACATCGACGTTAGTGATGGTTCGTGTAGGAGCTGCGGCACGCTGCGATCTTTTGATCTTGATCTTTAAAAAATCAAAAGATCGCAGCGTGCCGCAGCTCCTACAAATGGACGTCAGAGGACTTTGACGGCACGCCCGATCGCCTGAATCGGCCCTGTCGGTTTGCCGATCGGCGAGCCGTTGGCGCCTTCCAATGTCAGCTCAAACAGCTGGTTGGGTTGCAACGGCGGCAGTTTGTCCAGCGGCACCGACAACGCCTGCCCCGGTTTGACCAGACCGAGGGAAACCGGCCCCGACCAGCCGTCCGCCTTGGTCCAGAATTCCAGCGCCTTGTCCGCCGGCACCTCGACCACGCCCAGCGGAATCAACTGGATCTCGCGCGCATTGCTCGCCTGAATCACCCAGCCCGGCGCTTTGTCTTGCGGCGCCACGAGCACCACCAGATAACTCGGTGTCGGCGCAGTCCGGGTCAGCAGGACCGTGCCGAGGATCAATGTCGCGGCCAGGCCTGCGGCGCTTAAACCGCGCCACAGCGGCAGCAGGTTCCACCACGACGTCAGGGGTTTTCTCACCGTCAGCCGTTCGAGGCTGCGTTCGATACGCGGCCATAGCTGCACCGACGGCTGCTGTGGCTCGGCCAGATCAGTCAACTCCAGCAGGCGCCGCTCCCACGCATCCACTGCCGCACGAAGTTCAGGCTCGTTCGGCAGGCGCCGTTGCACCTCGATGCGCTGCTCGAACGACAAAGTGCCGAGCACGTATTCGCCAGCCAGTTCATCCCGTTCCTGCGCTGATTCGCCGGTCATCCCATGCACTCCCGCAAAGCATTGAGGCTGCGCTTGATCCATGCTTTGACCGTGCCCAGCGGCGTGTCGAGGCGCGCGGAAATCTGCGCGTGGCTGTATCCGTCGACGTAGGCATGGAGGATGCAGCTGCGCCGCTGCGGTTCCAGTTGCTCGAGGCAGCGATGAATGCGTGCCGAGTGAACATCGACCGCCTCATCAGGCGCCGCTGCCTCATGTTCTTCGCTGAACGGCGTTTCCCGACTTTGCTTACGCAACTGATTCAACGCCAGGTGCCGGGTCACGCTGAACATCCAGCCCCGCGCCGAACCCCGCGCCGGGTCGAACCCGGCGGCGCCGTGCCAGATCTTGATGAATGCCTCATGCACAATGTCCTCCGCCAGCGCCGTATCGCGCACCAGCCGCTTGGCCACGCCGAGCAGGCGCGGGCCTTCCTGCACGTACAAATCGCGCAGAGCCGCGCGCTCGCCCCGGGCACAGGCTTTGAGGCGGGCTTCGTAATCGAACTGGGGATCGGGTAAAGGCATGGGGTGCAATCTAGCTCACATTTCCCAAAATCACACAGAACCTGTGGGAGCGGGCTTGCTCGCGAATGCGGTGCATCAGGCACTTATAGGCTGGCTGACGCAATGCCTTCGCGAGCAAGCCCGCTGCCACATTTGGATCTCCAATGATGCCCAGGTCAGTTAGCCGCCCAGAAAATATAATCCGCCTGGTACTTCACCACTTCCTGCTTGCCCTTGTTCGCCATCGTGCATTCACTGCCCGGCGCCACGCCGCCCTTGAGCGCAACACGCTGGATGTAGCTGACGCCGGTCATCGCGCCTTTGCCTTCGGCCGGGTTGGCCTTGACCAGTTGATAGGGCAGGTTGCCCGGGCTCGACGGGGCCACGGCCAATTGTGTGCCGGTGACTTTCGAACCGTCCTTGGCTTGCCAGGTCGCTGGCGGGCCGAAATAGCTGCCGACCTGTTTACCGCTGCGATCGTTAAGCACTGCTTTGGGGCCGACAAAAGTCCACTCGGTCTGCCCGGCCATATTGGGCTTGTCGCGGCATTCATAGGTAATCTCGCCAACGCCGGTGGTTTCCAGGGCAATCTTGTGCCCGTCCGGCACCTTGATCGCGTCGGGATAACTGCTCTGGGCGAAGGTGGTCGCCGTGAAGGCGAGCAAACCGGTGAGGCCAATCAGCTGGGTGATGTTCATCCGATGATTCTCCGAAAAAGGTAGAGCGCTGACAGCACAAGAGTGGCTGTTACTGGGACTACCCGTGGCGAAGGCGATTGGATGCAGTGCCGGAAAAATAAATTTCAAACCCCACCGATTTCCCCTGTGGGAGCGGGCTTGCGTCGGAGACTTTTACACCCGAGCCACAGCCATCTACCCTGTGCAAAGGCCTTATCGGGGGAAACGCACATGTACCAACTCTATGGGCACAAGAACTCCGGCGCCGCCGCCATCGAGGCGGCACTGGAACTGTGCCAGATCGCCTACCGGTTCATTGATACCGAAGCCAGCGCCGAGGCCGACGAGGCGCTGGGCAAACTCAATCCGCTGAAGCAGATACCGACCTTGCAACTGCCGGACGGCAGCGCGATGACCGAAAGTGCGGCGATCCTGATTCATCTGGGCCTGACGTTTCCTGAGTCCGGTCTGCTACCCAGCGAGGCTGCCAATCGTGATCAGGCGATTCGCGGCCTCGCCTATATCGTCAGCAATTGCTATGCAGCGGTCGGCATCATCGATTACCCCGAGCGCTGGCTGAGCACGCCTGACGAAACCGCGCGGCAGAACCTGATCGCCGGCACGCGCCAGCGCCTGCACTTCAGTTGGGAGGTGTTTGCCGATCAGTTTTCCGGCGAGCTGTATCTGGATGACGAAACGCCCGGCGCACTGGATGTGCTGGCGGCAGTGGTGAGCCGCTGGGCCGGCAGCCGTGAACATCTGCGCCAGACGCGACCGGGTTTTTACGCGTGGCTGCAAAGGATTGACCGGCACCCGGTGCTGGCACCGGTATTCGAGCGGCATTGGCCTGCGTGAACACCAAAAAAACCTGTGGGAGCGGGCTTGCTCGTGAAAGCGGTAGGTCAGCCAAAGTTGTATTGACTGACCTACCGCCTTCGCGAGCGAGCCCGCTCCCACAGGGGCAAATGGTGGTCGGAAGATCGAAAGTTATTCCCCGCGAATATACTGCTCCAGCTGTTTGATCAGCTCAGCCTGTTCGGCGATCGCTTCTTTGACCAGGTCGCCGATCGACAGCAGGCCGATCAACTGGCCGTCCTCGACCACCGGCAAGTGGCGCAGCCGTTTGTCCGACATGATGCCCAGGCAGGTATCGACGGTCTGGCGGGTGTCCACGGTGATCACGTCCTTGACCATGATGTCGCGCACCGGTGTACCCACCGAGGAGCGGCCGTGCAGCACCAGTTTGCGGGCGTAGTCGCGTTCGCTGATGATGCCGACCACCTTGTCGTCTTCGACCACCAGCAAGGCGCCGACGTTTTTCTCGGCCATCTTCATCAGCGCTTCAAGCACCATATGATCGGGTTTGATCTGGTGCACTTCCTGATTTTTCTGATCTTTGAGCTTGAGCAGTTGGGCGACGGTCTTCATGGCGGTTACTCAGGTGTTGTCGTTGTTCATCAAGCATCGTAGACGCAGCTGCGCAGGGCAAGGTGGCAAAGCGGCAGTTAGCGTGCAAAAAACGCCATTTGCCGGGTTTTTCTGCAGATCAGCAGCGTCTTTCGCCAAGGCCAGGCGCAGCAATGCCGCGTAGAATGTCGGTCGGTTTGATTGTTTGAGGTCGCAGTGGTGGATTTACAGCAGGGCTTCGTCCTGACCCGGCATTGGCGCGATACGCCGGCCGGCACCGAAGTGGAGTTCTGGTTGGCGACCGACGCCGGGCCACGCCGTGTGCGCCTGGCGCATCAGCCGTCGGTGGCGTTTATACCCGTCGCACAGCGCGAAGCGGCCGAGCATTTGTTACACGGCGAAAAAAATGTCGAACTGCGCCCGCTCGCACTGCAGGATTTCCAGCATCGCCCGGTGCTCGGTCTTTATTGCCAGCAGCACGGCCAGTTGATGCGCCTCGAAACCGCGCTCAATCGCGCCGGTGTCGATGTGTTTGAAGCCGATGTGCGCCCACCGGAACGCTATCTGATGGAGCGCTTCATCACCGCGCCGGTGTTGTTCGACGGCACGCCGGATGCCGATGGCGTGCTGATCAATGCCCAGTTGAAACCTGACCCCGGCTACCGGCCGAAACTACGGCTGGTCTCGCTCGACATCGAGACCACCGAGAACGGCGAGTTGTATTCGATTGCCCTGCAAGGTTGTGGCGAGCGGCAGGTGTACATGCTCGGCGCACCGAACGGCGACGCGAGTATTGTCGATTTCGATCTTGAATACTGCGACTCGCGCACACTCATCCTGAAGAAACTCAACGACTGGTTCGCCCGTCACGACCCCGACGCGATCATTGGCTGGAACGTCGTGCAATTCGACCTGCGCATCCTCCACGAACACGCGCGGCGTCTTGGCGTGCCGCTGAAAATCGGCCGTGGCGGCGAAGAAATGCAATGGCGTGAGCACGGCAGCCGCAATCATTATTTCGCCTCGGCAGCGGGGCGGCTGATCATCGATGGTATCGAGTCGTTGCGTTCGGCGACCTGGAGCTTCCCCTCGTTCAGCCTGGAAAACGTCGCGCAGACGCTGCTCGGCGAAGGCAAGGCGATCAACAATCCGTACCAGCGCATGGACGAGATCAACCGTATGTTCGCCGAAGACAAACCGGCGCTGGCCAAGTACAACCTCAAGGACTGCGAACTGGTCACGCGGATCTTCGCCAAAACCCAATTGCTGACGTTTTTGCTCGAACGCGCCAGCGTCACCGGTTTGCCGGCCGATCGCAGCGGCGGTTCGGTGGCGGCTTTCACCCATTTGTACATGCCATTGATGCATCGCCAGGGCTTCGTTGCGCCGAATCTGGGCACTAACCCGCCGCAGGCCAGCCCCGGCGGGTTTGTCATGGATTCACGGCCGGGGCTGTACGAATCGGTACTGGTGCTTGATTACAAAAGCCTTTACCCGTCGATCATTCGCACGTTTCTGATCGACCCGGTGGGCTTGATCGAAGGCCTGCGTCACCCGGACGACGCCGACTCGGTGCCGGGTTTCCGTGGCGCACGCTTTTCGCGTACCCGACATTGCCTGCCGTCGATCGTGGCGCGGGTGGCCGAAGGTCGCGAAACCGCCAAGCGCGAACACAACGCGCCGCTGTCCCAGGCGCTGAAAATTATCATGAACGCCTTCTATGGCGTGCTTGGCTCCAGCGGGTGCCGTTTTTTCGATACCCGGCTGGCCTCGTCGATCACCTTGCGCGGCCACGAAATCATGCTGCGCACCCGCCAGTTGATCGAAGAGCAGGGCCACGCGGTGATTTATGGCGACACCGATTCAACCTTCGTCTGGCTGCGCAGGCTGCACGGCCAGGAAGAAGCGGCGCAGATTGGCCATGCGCTGGTCAAACACGTCAACGATTGGTGGCGCGCGCATGTGCGTGAGGAATACGGACTGGACAGCGCGCTGGAATTGCAGTTCGAGATTCACTACAAGCGCTTTCTGATGCCAACGATTCGCGGCGCGGAGGAGGGCAGCAAGAAGCGCTACGCCGGCCTCGTCACCCGCGCTGATGGCACGGAGGAAATGGTCTACAAGGGTCTGGAAACCGTGCGCACCGACTGGTCGCTGCTGGCCAGGCAATTCCAGCAGGAACTGTACGAGCGGATTTTCCAGCGCAAGCCGTATCAGGATTACGTCCGTGACTACGTGCGCAAGACCCTCGCTGGCGAGTTCGACGATCGGCTGATCTACCGCAAGCGTCTGCGCCGCACCCTCGACGATTACGAACGCAACGTACCGCCGCACGTTCGCGCGGCGCGGCTGGCCGACGACTATAACGCCGAGCAGGGTCGGCCCCGGCAATATCAGAACGGCGGCTGGATCAGCTACGTCATCACGCTGGCCGGCCCCGAGCCACTGGAAGTGCGCCGCGCCGCCATCGACTACGACCACTACATCACTCGGCAGCTGCAACCGGTGGCGGATGCGATTCTGCCGTTTGTCGACGACGACTTCTCAACCCTGATCGGTGGGCAACTGGGCCTGTTTTGAGTCGAGCAGTTGCAGGGTCCACTCGTCGAGAATGCCGTGGAAGTACCGCTCCAGCGCCTGATGGAACAAGCTGTCCTCGACGCTGAACTGGGCGAACAGGGTCATCGAAGAGTGAAATTTCAAGTCATCGGGGTGGCCGAAAATCTCGGCAATCGAACGCTGCGGCACGTTGAGCACCAACTGCGTGCAGGTGCGCAGTCGCGCACCGAGCGGTTCGTGGGCGAGATAGGCTTGCGCTTCCTCGGCTGAACCAATGGCATAGCGCCGGGCCATTTCGCTGCCGCCCAGCCCGGCGAATTGTGGAAAGACGAACCACATCCAGTGGCTGCGCTTGCGGCCCGATTCAAGTTCACGCTGGACCCGTTCGAACACCGGGTCCTGTGCCTGAACGAAACGTTGCAGGTTGTACGGGTCGTGCAGATCTGTGCTTCTCATCGCGAAGCCCTCGCAGTCGGCGGCTCAGACCATGGCCAGCCGCTGCTTGCGTTGTGGCGCCGGGAACACTTTGTCCAGCGCCGTCAAATCCCCGGCCTCCAGTTGCAGCTGGACCGCCTCGGCATTGAGTTGCACATGCTCCGGACGCACAGCCTTGGGAATCGCAATAACCCCATCCTGACGCAGCAGCCACGCCAGCGAAACCTGCGCCGGGGTGGCGTTGTGACGGCTGGCGATCTCTTGCAGCACCGGCTCGGCGAGCATTGCACCGCCCTGGCCGATCGGGCAGTACGCCATCAGCGGCAGGCGCTGGTGCTGGCACCACGGCAGCAGATCGAACTCGATGCCGCGCTCTTCGAGGTTGTACAGCACCTGGTTGGTGGCGCAGGCCGAACTGGAGAGTTCTTCGAGGTCGTCGACATCGAAATTCGACACGCCCCAACGGCCGATCTTGCCGTCCTCACGCAGGCGTTCGAAGGCTTCTACGGTTTCCTCCAGAGGGTACTGACCGCGCCAGTGCAATAAATAGAGATCGATGTAATCAGTGCCGAGCCGACGCAAACTGCGCTCGCAGGCTTGCGGGATGCCCTGGCGGCTGGCGTTGTGCGGGTAGACCTTGCTGACCAGAAAGACTTGATCGCGCAGACTGGCGATGGCTTCGCCGACCACCGTTTCGGCACCGCCCTCGGCGTACATCTCGGCGGTGTCGATGAGGGTCATGCCCAGCTCGATGCCGGTGCGCAGCGCCGCCACTTCACGCGCGTGCGTCGAACGATCCTCGCCCATGCGCCAGGTGCCCTGACCAATCACGGGAACCTGCACGCCGGCCAACTCAAGGGTACGCATTCAAACCTCCTGCCTTAAAGAATGGGTGTCTTTAGTGGGCAGCAGAATAGCGTTGGGGTTCAAAAAGCAAAAAAGATCGCAGCGGTCCGCAGCTCCTAGAAGATCGTTCCCACGCTCCGCGTGGGAATGCATCAAGGGACGCTCCGCGTTCCAGCTCTGAAAGGGACGCGGAGCGTCCCCGGCTGCATTCCCACGCAGAGCGTGGGAACTATCATGCGGCGTGGGCCTTACTTGGCGGAGAACTTGAGGATTACGCTGTGGGCATAAGTCTGCCCCGGATCAAGTCGCGTGCTCGGGAAGTCCGGCTGGTTCGGCGAATCCGGATAGTGCTGGGTCTCGAGGGTGAACGCGCCCCAGTGTGGATAGACCTTGCCGCCCTTGCCCTTTACCGTGCCATCGAGGAAGTTGCTGGTGTAGAACTGCACGCCCGGCTCGCTGGTGAACAGTTGCAGCACACGCCCGGATTGCGGGTCGCTGACTTCGGTGGCGACTTTGCTGATATCGCCCTTGCTGTCCAGCGCCCAGTTGAAATCGAAGCCACCCTGTTTCGGCTCGGCAAATTTCAGCTGCGGATGATCGGCCTTGATGTGCGTACCGATTGCCGTCGGTCTGGTGAAGTCCATCGGCGTGCCGGCCACGGGCGCCAGCTCGCCGGTCGGGATCAGTTTGGCGGTGACCGGCGTGTAATGGCTTGAGTTGATCATGGCCACTTGCTTGAGAATGTCGCCATTGCCGGCACCGGCCAGGTTGAAGTAGCTGTGGTTGGTCAGGTTGAGCACGGTCGGCTTGTCGGTGCTGGCCGTGTAGTCGATGCGCAGCTCGTTATTTTCGGTCAGGCGATAGGTGACTTCGGTGGTCAGATTGCCCGGGAAGCCCATTTCACCATCGGCCGACAGGTAGGTCAGGGTTACGCCCACCGAATCCTTGTCTTTGGTTTCCTTTGCCTTCCAGACTTTCTTGTCGAACCCCTCGGGCCCGCCGTGCAAGGCATTGGATTTGTCGTTCTGCGGCACTTGATAGCGTTTGCCATCGAGTTCGAACGCGCCTTCGGCCAGGCGATTGCCGAAGCGGCCGATGGTCGCGCCGAAGTACGCAGTGCCTTTCTGATAGCCCTGCACATCATCGAAACCCAGCACGATATCGTCGAACTTGCCGTGCTTGTCCGCAACTTTCAGCGCTTGCAGGGTCGCGCCGTAGGTGATGACGGTGGCTTGCATGCCGTGGCTGTTGCGCAGGATGTATTGCTCGACGGGCGTGCCGTCATTGGTTTTGCCGAACGCTTTGTGTTCGGCGGTCAGGCCCGCCGCATTGGCAGAGAGGGTAGCGATCATCAGGGACAGTCCGAGGCCGGAGAGCAGGTGACGGGATTGAAGCATGGTTGACCTTCCTTTTTGTTGTTGTTTTAAACACCGAAATCCCCTGTAGGAGCTGCCGCAGGCTGCGATCTTTTGATTGTGATTTTTTAAGGCAAGATCAAAAGATCGCAGCCTTCGGCAGCTCCTACACGTAACTAGTCATGCTATTTATGGGGAGCAACAGGATTTATAGCGGATTTACCGGTATTGGCAAATATAAAGTCCGACTAATTGATGTGGCGAAAAGCGCCGAAGGTCGGCTCACTGCCCAGGCACTGCACTTTTTCGCAATCGGCGGCTCTATGCATGGCCAGGATGCGGTGACTCCCGCCGCACAGCCAAGTGCCCGTCCGAGATTTCATGCCGAGTGTTTTTGCCCTGACCACCGCCGCTCACCGCCGCCTGTGCCTGCTGCTGGCCTGCCTGTTGTCGCTGTTGGTCAGCGGCTGCAGCCACCAGAATGGCAACGGCTTCTTCAACCAGATGCGTGAAGGGCAGCCGCAGGAATTTCTGCAGACCAGCGTCGACCGCATGGCCACCCTGGCGATGCGCGACAACCTCGACAGCCTCTACCGGCTGATGGGCAAGCTCTATCTGCGCAACCCCGAAGAGCTGCGCAAGTCCGGTTTCCTCAACATCAACACCGCCGTGAAACAGGTACGCCTCGCCGTCGAGCAACAGCAGCCGCTGCCCGTGCTGGGCGGGCGCAAGGACCTGGCGGCGCTGAGCTATGCGATGAGTCCGGAGTTCCTTGGTGATCGGGTCGGCGCGTTCATTTATGCGATCGGCAGCATGCTGGTCACTGCCCACGGCAATCGCACCGAGTTCTACATGACCGACGCGATCAACCCGACCTTCGTGCACAACGCTGCGCGCAACATCGAAAAGGCCATGTGGATCTTGTCGCAACGGCAGAACAAGGATGGTCAGCCATTGCTGTTCTCCAATGAAATATCGGAGGAGGGCAGCAACCTCAGCTTCGCCACTGAATTCAGCAAAATCGTCGCGCGCCTGGATCTGCTCACGCAGATGCTCGATGAGCGCTATCGCAGGATCGGCCTGAATTACGCGCAGAGTCTGTTGTTCTTGAATTTCCTGCCGGTGCAGTGAGCCCCGCAGGTTTCCTGTAGCACAAAGATCCACCTTGGTATCTGCGGCAAATTCGATATGGCATAACGATAGACCGCATCGATATATGTGGTTATAAGAAAAATCGCTATGCTGCGGGCCAGATTTTCCTGTCGTTTTCTGGACGTATGAATGGAATTGGCAAATTTCGGCCTGGTGATCGCCGGGCTGGTGGTGGGGTTCATCGTCGGCATGACCGGTGTCGGCGGCGGTTCGTTGATGACGCCGATTCTGCTGTGGTTCGGCATCAACCCGGCGACGGCGGTGGGTACTGACCTGTTGTATGCCGCGATCACCAAATCCAGCGGCGTCCTCGTTCACAGGAAGAACAAGAACATCGACTGGGCCATCACCGGCTGGCTGACTCTCGGCAGCGTACCGGCCGTGGCCATGACCCTGTGGTTCCTCAGTACCCTGCACACCGCGCCGGACGCGATGAACGCCATCATCAAACAGGCGCTCGGCTTCGTCCTGTTCGCCACTGCCCTGGCAATTTTCTTTAAGAAACGCTTGCTCGAATTCGCCCACAGACGCGCCGGCGGCAACTACAACCCGAGCGGTTCGCGCCTGAATGTCATGACGGTGATCACCGGTCTGATCCTCGGCACCATGGTTGCTCTGACCTCGATCGGCGCCGGGGCGCTGGGCACCGTCGCGCTGTTCATCCTCTACCCGTTGCTGCCAACCCGCCGCCTGGTCGGCACCGAAATCGCCCATGCGGTACCGCTGACCCTCGTCGCCGGCCTGGGCCACGCAAGCATGGGCAACATGGACTGGGGCGTGCTCGGCTTCCTGCTAGTCGGCTCGCTCCCGGGCATCTGGCTCGGCAGCCACCTGACCGGGCGCATCTCCGACGAAGTCCTGCGCCCGTGCCTGGCGACGATGCTGGTGTTGATTGGTTACAAGTTGGCGTTCTGATCCGTCGATGAATGAAACCTATGTCCACTGCGAGGGCCGTCTCGCCATCACCGTCGAGCCGCGTGAGATGCGCATGAGCCATTGGCTGTATGCGCCGCAGTTAGTCGATCTGCAGCAGCAAAAAGTGCTGCTGGATCTGAGCGAGAGTCTGTGGGATTTGCTCAGTACCGCCGACGAGACCTCTAGTGGCATCGAGCTGGTGCTGCGCAAGTACCCTGGCGATCGGGCGTCGGTGAGGTTGAGGGTTGATCTCGATAGCGGTGAACTCAAGCTCGGAGGACAACCCGTCGACCCCTCGCAGTTGCTCTCGGCACTCGATTCAGCGCTGGAGTGAGGCGGCAGCTTGCGGCGAGCCGCCTCACCACGGGTTAGCGCTGAATGACGGATTCGCGCATGCGCTCGATGCGATCCTCGACAGTTTGTCCGGGGCGAAACTCACCCCATTCCTTGAAATTGAGCGTGGCCAGCTCTTCAATAAATTCGGGGTGATCGCACAGAAAATCGATGTGCATGCGGGTGAACTCCATTTCTTTGGCAGAACGGCCACCCTAGTGCGCTCATGGCTGTTAATCAAATCGACGTAGCGTTTGCGCAAAGCTTTCCCTGACCTAAGCTTCTGACAGGGCAATACCTTTTTGCCAGACGCCGCCGGAACAATCACCACGATGCGCAATCAGTAGTGCGTGGATATCAAAAGGAGATGCGCATGCTCATCAGGTCCCTGACCCTGACCCTCTTGCTGGCGATCGCCAGCCCCTTGTTCGCCGCGGACAGCGATTCACCCCTGGCCGGGGACGTGGGCCGCGCCCGCCCGCTGATCGTGATTGCGCAAAGCACCGTCGACCCGGTGTGGCTGAGCCTGAAAAAGTCCCTGGAAGACCCGGCCAACAAAAAGGGCGTCACCGACCGCAACATCAAGGTCTACACCATCCTCAGCATGTCCGGCCAGCTCGACGGCAAGGACTTGGGCCAGCAGGACACCATGGCGCTGCTGCGTTCGCTGAAACTGGGCGCAGGGGCTTATCCGAAAGTGTTCCTGGTGGGCAAGGACGGCGAAACCAAACTTTCCGCCTCGGGTGACGAGGCCAAGGCATTGAGCCTGGCGAAAATCTTCGAAACCATCGACGCCATGCCCATGGCCGAAAAAGAAGCCGCCGCTGCGGCCGCCGCACAGACTCCCGTCGCTACCGAACCGGAGCCGGCTAAAGGGGCGAAGGGCACCAAGCCAGGCAAACCAGCGAAACCGAGCAAACCGCCGCAAATGCCGGATGATTGATCGGCGGCCGTAAATGCTTTGCAAACGAAAGGGGCGAGAGAATCATTCTCTCGCCCCTTTTTACATTGCCTGCGATCGTTTGCTTTTAGTCCACCAACGCCGCGAATACCGTATGCGCAATCTTCACCCGTTCGACATTCGGATAATTCTTGTTGGCCAGAATCACAATGCCCATGTCCCGCGATGGCACAAACGCTACATAGGCGCCAAAGCCTCGCGTGGAACCGGTTTTGTTGAACAGCACGTTGGCCGGCTCAGTTTGCGGCGGGGTCAGCCACTCGACGGTGTGCGGCTCCACGGCCATGGGGGTCGAGTTGCCGTTCTGCAGTTTCTCCAGGCTGATCGGGTATGCGTAGCGTTCCCAGCCCAGGCCTTGGGTCATGTCGCCGACGCGGTAATAACCGATGTGGGTGTTGGCGATGGCGTTGTGCAGTTCAGGCGCGAGGCTCGCCGGTTTCAGCTGTGCCTGAACGTAACGCAGCAGGTCGGCGGCGCTGGTTTTGATGCCGTAGGCTTCGGCGTCGAGGGCACCTGGGCTGACGCGCACCGGTTGATCGGCGCTGTCGTAGCCTTGGGCGTAGAGCTTCGATTGCGCTGGCGGCACGCTGAGGAAGGTGTGCTGCAAGCCGAGTTTCGGCAGCAGCGTCTGGGTCATCGCCTGCTCGAAGGGCTGGCCGAGGCTTTTCGCCGTCAGGTAGCCGAACAGGCCCAGGCTCGGGTTGGAATACAGGCGATGGCTGCCGGCAGGAAACTGCGGTTTCCATTGTTGGTAATAGCCAAGCATCTTGTCGGAAGAATCCGCTTTGGCGGGAAATTGCAGCGGCAGGCCGCCAGCGCTGTAGGTGCCCAGTTGCAGCACGCTGATGTTGTCGAACGCGCTGCCCTTGAGCTCTGGCCAGAGCTGGCTGGCCTTGCTCGACAGGTCGAGTTTGCCGATGGCCTGGGCGTAACCGGCGAGGGTGGCGGTGAAGGTTTTGCTCACCGAACCAACCTCGAACAGAGTGTTTTCGCTGACCTTTTGCCCGGCGTCCTTGTCGGCGACTCCGTAGTTAAAGTAATGCGTCTGACCTTTTAGCGTCAGCGCGACAGTCAGTCCCGGAATGGTGTTTTGCTGCATCACCGGGGTCACGGCTTGCGTGATCAGTGCGTGCAATTGCGCATCCGTCGGCGTGGCGGCATGGCAGGCGAGGCTGCTGAAGAACAGGGCGAAAATGCTGTAAGAAGAGACCTTGCTCGTTTTGAAGGAACACATGAGTGAATCACTCTCCATGAGTGTCGATGGTTGTATCCCGCTACACTGCGGGTGATTTTTTCATCGGGCGGCTGATCAGCGCGGCCAATTTAGGCACTTTGCCGACCCACGGCAAACGATGAAAACTCGCACGAGCCATTAGAAAAATTCGGGACAACGCATGATTCGACCTCAATTGCCCCTCAACGCACTGCGCGCGTTTGAAGCTTCTGCACGTCATCTGAGTTTCACCCGCGCTGCCGTCGAACTGTGCGTGACGCAAGCGGCGGTCAGCCATCAAGTCAAAAGCCTGGAAGCGCAACTCAACCTGACCCTGTTCAAACGCCTGCCTCGCGGGCTGATGCTGACCAGTGAAGGTGAAACCTTGCTGCCGATTCTCAGCACCTCATTCGACAACATCGCACAGATGCTTGAGCGTTTGGCCGGTGGGCAGTATCGCGACATGCTGACAGTCGGCGCCGTGGGTACGTTTGCGGTGGGCTGGCTGTTGCCGAGGCTGGCGGACTTCCGGGAGAAATATCCGCTGATCGACTTACGCCTCTCGACACATAACAACCGCGTGGACGTAGCGGCGGAAGGTCTGGATTACGCGATTCGTTTCGGTGCTGGCGCGTGGCATGGCATCGAAGCGACGCGCCTGCTCGATGCGCCGTTGTCGGTGTTGTGCGTGCCGCAAATCGCTCGGCAATTGCATTCGCCGGGCGATCTGCTGCAACAGACTTTGTTGCGTTCCTATCGCACCGATGAATGGCCGCAATGGTTTCAGGCGGCAGGCCTGGCGACGCAAGCCGCACCACCGCAGAGCATCGTTTTCGACTCGTCGCTGGCGATGATGGAAGCGGCATTGCAGGGCGGCGGCGTGGCGTTGGCGCCACCGCTGATGTTCGCCCGGCAACTGGCGGCAGATGCGATTTGCCAGCCGTTTGCGCTCGAGATCACCACGGGCAGTTACTGGCTGACGCGGTTGCAGTCGCGAGCGGAAACGGTAGCGATGAAGGCGTTCAAAACCTGGCTGCTGCAGATCTCAAGGCTGAAAACCGATTTGTAGGAGCTGCCGAAGGCTGCGATCTTTTGATCTTCAAAACAGAATCAAAAGATCGCAGCCTTCGGCAGCTCCTACTCCCACAATTGAAATCAGCGGCGCCTGCTAGATCACCGCACCAGGCACGGCCGCTTGTTATCGAATTTCCACCCCGCAATCAGAAACTGCATCGCGACGCTGTCATCCCGCGCGCCGAGGCCCATGCCTTTGTACAGTTCGTGGGCCTTGGCCACTTGATCCATGTCCAGCTCCACGCCAAGTCCCGGTTTCTGCGGCACTTGCACACAGCCGTCGACAATTTGCAGCGGTGCCTTGGTCAGGCGCTGGCCGTCCTGCCAGATCCAGTGAGTGTCGATGGCCGTGATCTCGCCCGGTGCGGCAGCGGCGACGTGGGTGAACATGGCCAGGGAAATATCGAAGTGGTTGTTGGAATGCGAGCCCCAGGTCAGACCCCACTCGTGGCACATCTGCGCCACGCGTACCGAACCCTGCATCGTCCAGAAGTGCGGGTCGGCCAGCGGAATATCCACGGACTGCAACTGGATCGCGTGGCCCATTTCGCGCCAGTCGGTGGCGATCATGTTGGTCGCGGTTTTCAGGCCCGTGGCGCGGCGGAATTCAGCCATCACTTCACGGCCGGAATAGCCGTTCTCAGCACCGCACGGGTCTTCGGCGTAGGCGAGCACGTGATGTTGATCACGGCACAAACGAATCGCTTCTTTCAGCGACCAGGCGCCGTTCGGGTCGAGGGTGATCCGCGCGTCGGGGAAGCGCTCGGCGAGTGCCGTCACCGCTTCGATCTCGGCATCGCCACTGAGCACGCCGCCCTTGAGTTTGAAATCCTTGAAGCCGTACCTGGCGTGCGCCGCCTCGGCCAGACGCACCACCGCTTCGGCAGTCATGGCTTTCTCGTGACGCACACGGAACCAGTCGTTGTCGGCCTCCGGTTCGCTGCGGTAGGCCAAGTCGGTCTCATGCTGATCGCCGACGTAGAACAGATAGCCGAGCATTTTCACTTCATCGCGCTGCTGGCCTTCGCCGAGCAGCGCCGCCACCGGCACGTCGAGGTGCTGGCCGAGCAGGTCGAGGAGGGCGGCTTCCAAACCTGTGACCGCGTGGATGGTGATGCGCAGGTCGAACGTCTGCAGACCACGGCCGCCGGCATCGCGGTCGGCGAAGGTCTGGCGCACCTGATTGAGGATTTTCTGGTAGGTGCCGATCGGGCTGCCGACCACCAGATTGCGTGCATCTTCCAGGGTCTGGCGAATGCGCTCGCCACCGGGCACTTCGCCGACGCCGGTGTGGCCGGCGTTGTCCTTGAGGATGACGATGTTGCGGGTGAAAAACGGCCCGTGGGCGCCGCTGAGGTTGAGCAGCATGCCGTCGTGACCGGCCACCGGTATGACCTGCATGTCGGTGATGATCGGAGCTTTGGCGGTGTCGTGAACAGTCATTGTTGTTTTCCTTGTCGAGACGAAGTCAGGCGTGTTTCGGCGCGGCGTCGGCCACAGCCTTTTCAGCAGCGGGTTTGGGCGTGGTGCGCGCGGCGAAGACGATGATTGCGGCGATGATCGAGGTTGCGGCCAGACCATAAAGACCGCCCTGAATCGAGCCGGTGTGTTGCTCCAGCAGGCCGAACGTGGTCGGCGCAACGAAGCCGCCGAGGTTGCCTACCGAGTTGATCAGCGCGATGACTGCCGCTGCGATGCGCGCATCCAGATAGGCCTGGGGGATCGGCCAGAACAGCGATGAGGCTGATTTGAAACCCAGTGCCGCAAAGCAGATCGCGACGAAGGCAAAGATCGGCCCGCCAGTGGTGGACATGAACATCCCCGCTGCGGCAATCAACAGCGCCGTGGCGACCCACGCTTGCTGGTGTTTCCACTTCGCCGACAGCGACGCGAAAGCGTACATGCCGACGATCGACAGCAACCACGGAATCGAGTTGAACAGGCCGACCTGCACGTCGCTGAGTTCGCCCATCTTCTTGATGATGCTCGGCAGCCAGAAAGTCGCGGCGTAGATGGTCAGCTGAATAAAGAAGTAGATCAGGCAGAACAGAATGATCTGCCGGTCCTTGAGCAGTTTGCCCAGCGACGGCCGGATCGGCGTTGCGGCTTCGCGGGCCTTTTGCTCGTCGTCGATGGCGCTGACCAGCGCATCCTGTTCGGCGCGGGTCAGCCATTTCGCGTCGTGGGGTTTGGCATCCAGCCAGAACCAGACAAAGACGCACAGGCACACCGAGAACATCCCTTCGATGAAGTACATCCACTGCCAGCCGTGCATGCCCAGGCCGTTGATCTGCAGGAGCAGGCCGGACAGCGGGCCGGAGATCAGCGAGGCCACGGCCGAGCCGCTGAGGAAGATTGCGATCGCCTTGCCGCGTTCGACGCCGGGCAGCCAGCGGGTGAAGTAATAAATCACCCCGGGAAAGAACCCGGCCTCGGCGACACCGAGCAGGAACCGCAGGATATAAAAGTGGGTTTCGTTCTGAATGAACGCCATGCAGGCCGCGACCACGCCCCAGGTGAACATGATGCGAGTCAGCCAGATGCGTGCGCCGACTTTCTGCAGAAGCATGTTGGACGGCACTTCGAACAGGGCGTAACCGATGAAGAACAGCCCGGCGCCGAAGCCGTAGGCGGCAGCACCAATACCCAGATCGGTTTCCATGTGAGTGCGGACGAAGCCGATGTTCACCCGGTCAATGTAATTGACGATGAACATGATCACGAAGAGCGGCAGGACGTGGCGTTTGACTTTGGAGATGGCTGAGGCGAGCGTCGGATCGACGCTTTCCTGCATCCCCGAGACGGAGGTTTTCACTTGTGTTTCTCCCACTGATTATTTTTATGCGGGTAAGGCCGGGTGGTGCGTTGTTGCTAGACATCATACAACTGAGTATTTTTGTCCTACAAGTGGGAAGGGGCGATTAAATTCTTCTGTTCGTGCGGTTTCTTATGCGATAACTGGATAGCGGCCCGTATTTATTAGCTGTTTCGTTAGGTGGGCGGAGCGCTTCTTTGAATGTGGCCAATGATGGACATTGGCAGCCCTGCCTCAAAATACCCAAGATAATTGCGTGTTGTCATACAAGTTGCTGAGCCATCAACCGCTAAAATCCATCTCAACCGTCACGACGCAGTGCTACGATCGGCCAGCCCCGATCACCGGAACCGATCATGCAAGAAGACCTCGACGCGCCCGCGCGCAAACGCACGCACAACCTCGCTCATGACCTGGTGGAAAAGCTCACCCAGAGCATCCTGCTGGGACAACTGTTGCCCGGTGACAAACTGCCGTCGGAGAACGCCATCGTTCAGGAGCATGGTGTGAGCCGCACGGTGGTGCGCGAGGCGATTTCCAAGTTGCAGGCCTCGGGGCTGGTGGAGACGCGCCATGGCATCGGCACTTTCGTCATCGAGCGCGCAGCGGAGCAGGGCCTGCGCCTGAATGTCGACACTGCACTTGGCGTGCGCAGCATTCTCGAATTGCGCATGGGCCTGGAGACGCAAGCGGCGGCGCTGGCGGCGCAGCGGCGCAGTGAGCAGCAGTTGCAGCAGATGCGTCAGGCGCTGGATGACTATCAGCGGTTGCTGGCCAACAACGACAGTTGCGTGGAAGCTGATCGGCGCTTTCATCTGCTGATCGCCGAGGCCACCGGCAACGCTTGCTTCAGCGAGATCATGCAGCACCTGGGCAGCGCGATGATCCCGCGTAATCGGCTCAATGCCGCCGAGCGCGGCGCGGCGGATCTGAGCAAACTCGGGCATCTGGCCAATCTGGAACACGAGGCGATTCTGAATGCGATCAAACGTCAGGACGCCGACGCTGCCCGCGCCGCGATGTGGCTGCACCTGACCAATAGTCGTGATCGCTTTATCGCCCGGAGTTGATGCCGCTGGTCTGATCTATCGCACGCCGTCGATGGCCGCGCTTCCAAACCATACGCCCCGGATAATCCGGGCCAGTATTGAGAGGTGCAGCATGGCTGATGACGCGCTTGTTCCCGGTGGCATGGTGCCCACCGAGCAGACCCACCCCGTATCCGGCACCGACGAGCCGACGCTGAGTGATCATGACGCACCGCCGGGCATGCACCCGGGGCGCGACCCATTGAGCGATGGCGACCGGCCGGATGACTGGAAGGATCCGCCGGATGACGAAGAAGATGTCCCGCCGGCGGATGAGCCGACGCCGTTGTCGGATGATTTGCGCTGAATTGTTGCCTGGCTTGCCGGCCTCATGGCTGGCAAGCCACCCCAGCGGATCTGTGTCCTACAGACATCCGCTGAGGGAGCGAGCCTGCTCGCGAAGACGGCATCTGCTTCACAACAGATTTACGCCTTGGTCTCAACTGCCCGAACTACCCCAATCCCACGCTCCAGATTCAACGCCAACACGCTGGTCAACACCACCACCGCGCCCAACAGCACCATTAACGTCGGCCGTTCCCCCAAACCCCACGACGCTATTCCCATGGCCGCCGGCGGTATGAGATACAAGGTCATCGTCGCCCGGCTCAAATCCACATGCTTGAGCACGAAACCCCAGGCCAGATAAGCCAATGCGCTGGGAAACACCCCCAACATCAACACCGCCCACTGCGCAGGCGTCGGCGCATTCATCACGGCTTCAGCCAGCCCCGGCAGATAGATCAGCAACAGCAACGTTCCCGACCACACCGCATAGCACCCCAGGCTGAAGCCGTCGTAGCGCCGCGCGTGATGTTTTTGCAGGGCGAAATAGATGCTCCAGGAAAACGCCGCCAGCAAGATCAGCAACCCATGTGCACCGATAGCGCCCAAGCCTTTATCGCCGCTGACCACGATCACTACGCCGACAAACCCAAGCAATACGCAACCCCAGCGCCAGGCGCTGACGCGATCCTTGAACACGCACTGCGCCAGCAGCGTGCTGAACAACGGGCTCGATTGCGCCAGCACGCTGGAAGCGCCGGCGCTGATGCCTTGCTGGCCGATATTCAAGGCGACGTGATGGAGGCTGACGGCAAAGAACCCCAAGGCAAACAGCAACGGCACATCGCGCCATTGCGGCAGGCGAATGCCTTTGAAGATTGCGATCAGCGCCATCAGCAGCGATGCCAGCAGAAAACGCAGCAAGGCCAGATGACCGGGCCCATACCCTTGCAAGCCGACGTGTATACCGGTGGGCGAATAGCCCCAGCAGCCGACAACAAATGCCATGGCCAGGATGATTTTGCACGCAAGGGTTGAAGGCATTATCGAAGCACCAGAGCAGGGGATGCGCCGAGTATCCGGGCGCCCGATCATTCGCCACAACTGACTTATACTGCGCCGACTATTCACTTGGAGTGATGATTATGGAGTTGGCGCAAATCCGCATGTTCAAGACCGTGGCCGAGGTTGGCAGCATTGCTCGCGCCGCTGAAAAGCTGTTCTGCGTGCCGTCGAATATCACTGCGCGGATCAAAGCGCTGGAGGCCGAATTGGGCGTAGCGCTGTTCTTGCGCGAGGGGCGCGGGCTGCGCATCAGCCCGGCGGGGCAGACCTTTCTGGTTTACGCGGAAAAAATTCTGGCGCTGACCGTTGAAGCTAAACGCGCGCTCGACCCTGCTGCCGAGCCATGCGGACCGCTGCGCATCGGCGCCATCGAATCTTCAGCCACCGGGCGATTGCCGCGTTTGCTGGCGAAATTCCACAAGCGTTATCCGCAAGTGGCGCTGGAGCTCACCACTGGCACCTGGGGCCAGCTGCTCGACGACACCGTCAACCATCGCCTGGATGGCGCGATCGTGGCGGTGGATGTCGAACGTGCGCAGCTCAATCGTACGCCGATGTACCGCGAGCAATTGCTGCTGATCGCTTCGACGTCATTCGGTGCGGTGCGCGACATATCGGATTTACAAGACAAAACCGTGTTCATGTGGCCGCAGGGGTGCCCTTACCGCGCGGCACTCGAGCATTGGCTGTTGCGCCAGGGGCAGGCGCTGCCGATCGTCAGCCTGGCCAGTTACGGGGCTATTGTCGGCTGCGTCAGTGCTGGCGCTGGGGTGGCGTTGGTACCCAAGGGCGTGTTCGAGCAGTACGCCAAAGGCGCGGGCTGCGTGGGGTATGAGTTTGCCGAACTGACGGCGATCGAGAATTTGTTCTACTGGCATGAGAATGCCGGAGTGCACCCGGCGCGGGAGGCGTTTGTGGCGATGTTGCGCGAGGAGTTTGCCGAGGCAAGTTTGCGACAGTGACCGTTCCCACGCTCCGCCTGGGAACGATCAAAATCAGAAGATCGCAGCCTTCGGCAGCTCCTGCAGAGGCGTGTTTTCAGCGTTCAATCGGGGCCAAATCCCGCATCAACAACCCAAAACGCAAATCCACCGCGTCCGGTATCGGCACGTAAACCGTATGCCCATCCCCCGGCGCCACCTCGATCGCGTCCCCGCAGGCACTCTGCAACTCATGCAGATCAAAATGAAAATTGCCTTTGGGCGTCATCAACTCCAGGTGGTCGCCCAAGGCAAACCGGTTCTTCACTTTCACCTGCGCCAAGCGATCCCTTCGCTCGCCGGTCAGTTCTCCAACAAACTGCTGGCGCTCCGACACCGAACTGCCGTGCTGATAGTTCTGGTATTCGTCATGCACATGCCGGCGCAGAAAACCCTCGGTGTAGCCACGCTGGGCCAGTGATTCCAGATCAAGCATCAGGCTGCGATCGAACTCGCGCCCGGCCACGGCATCATCGATCGCTCGGCGATACACCTGGGTGGTGCGTGCGCAGTAAAAATGCGATTTGGTGCGGCCCTCAATCTTTAGCGAATGCACGCCCATGCGCGTCAACCGCTCGACATGCTGCACGGCGCGCAGGTCCTTGGCGTTCATGATGTAGGTGCCGTGTTCGTCTTCGAAGGCCGGCATCAATTCATCCGGGCGGTTGGCTTCCTGAAGCAGAAATACCCGATCAGTCGGCGCGCCGAGGCCTAGGGTCGGCTCGGGTTCAAAGGTCTGGACGATCTCGCCGAGCTGATTTTCCGTAGCTTCGTGCGCCGAGTACTTCCAGCGGCAGGCGTTGGTGCAAGTGCCTTGGTTGGCATCGCGCTTGTTCATGTAGCCGGAAAGCAGGCAGCGCCCGGAATAAGCCATGCACAACGCGCCGTGCACGAACACTTCGAGCTCCATGGCCGGTACCTGCTCGCGGATTTCACCAATTTCTTCCAGGGACAATTCGCGCGACAGAATGATCCGGCTCAGCCCCTGTTGCTGCCAGAACTCGACACTCGCCCAATTCACCGTGTTGGCCTGCACCGAAAGGTGAATCGGCATCTGCGCAAAATGCCGACGTACCAGCATGATCAGGCCAGGGTCGGACATGATCAGCGCATCGGGCGCCATCTCGATCACCGGCGCCAGATCCTTGAGGAACGTCTTCAACTTGGCGTTGTGCGGAGCAATGTTGACCACCACATAGAAACGCTTGCCCTGCGCCTGCGCCTCACGAATGCCCAGCGCCAGGTTGGCGTGATCGAATTCGTTGTTGCGCACCCGCAGGCTGTAGCGCGGCTGACCGGCGTAGACCGCGTCGGCACCGTAGGCAAAGGCGTAGCGCATGTTTTTCAGGGTGCCGGCGGGGGCGAGGAGCTCGGGGGCGATGAGAGTTGGCATCTGGGCGTCGGTCGCAAAAGCCGCGCAGGGTAGGTCAGCTGTCGCGAGCGTTTATTGATCTGGATCTATGCTCCATGAATAAACATGGCACTCGCGCGCGCGGCGGCTGACTAAGTGGGGCAGGCGTGCGTGACGCCTGACTGACATGGACCGGATATGAACGAAAAGAGTCTGCAATTCAAATCCCTGACAGTGCTGCTGGTACTGGTCACGGTGGCCTTTATCTGGATTCTGTTGCCGTTCTACGGCGCGGTGTTCTGGGCCGTCATCCTTGGCATTCTGTTTGCGCCGGTGCAGCGCAAGTTGCAGTTGAAATTCGGCTGGCCACGCAACGTCACCTCGCTGTGCACCTTGAGCCTGTGCCTGGTGATGGCGATTCTGCCGGTGATCATCGTCAGCATTCTGCTGGTGCAGGAAGGGGCGACGGTTTACAAGAACATCGAAAGCGGTGAGCTGGACATCGCCGCGTATCTGGCGCAGTTCAAGCACAGCTTGCCGCCATATTTTCAGCATTTGCTCGACCGCTTTGGCATGGGCGAACTTGACAGTCTGCGGGAGAAAATCGTCAAAACGGCCATGCAGGGCAGTCAGGTGCTGGCGACGCAGGCGTTCAGTTTTGGCCAGGGCACGTTTGAGTTCGTGGTGAGCTTTTTCATCATGCTGTATCTGCTGTTTTTCTTTCTGCGCGATGGTCCCGAGCTGGCGCGCAAGATGCGCACTGCCGTGCCTCTGGAGGAAAACCACAAGCGCCGCCTGCAATTGAAGTTCAACCGCGTGGTGCGCGCGACGGTGAAGGGCAACGTGGTGGTGGCCGTGACGCAAGGCGCGCTGGGCGGGGCGATTTTCTGGTTTCTCGACATTCCCAGCGCGTTGCTCTGGGCGGTGCTGATGGCATTTCTGTCGCTGTTGCCAGCGGTGGGGGCGGGGATTGTCTGGGCGCCGGTGGCGATCTACTTCCTGCTCAGCGGCATGATCTGGCAGGGCGTGGTGCTGGGCTTGTTCGGCGTATTCGTGATCGGCCTGGTCGACAACGTGCTGCGCCCGATTCTGGTGGGCAAAGACACGAAAATGCCCGACTACCTGATTCTGGTTTCCACACTCGGCGGCCTTGCGGTATTTGGCCTCAATGGCTTTGTGATCGGTCCGCTGATCGCCGCGTTGTTTCTGTCGAGCTGGGCACTGTTTGTCGAGACCAAGCCCAAGGTGCAACTGCCTTAGGCATGAAACGCGCTGCTGGCGACTTGTTGCGACAAGGCCTGAGCCGCTGGCAAGGAGGTGAGCGGACCGCTGATCGGCTCGCCATCGCGCACCAGATACCAACAGGCGAGCAAACCGGATGCACGCAGCGAAGCGGGAACTGCGCTGCCGATCACCGACATGATTTGAACCTGAGCCATGGGAAAACCTCCATCAAACTGATGGGGCTACCTTAAGGATTTGCCGGCACGACGGACAATCAACGCTTTCGATAGTGGTCATTGACGCCAGTGAGGTCTGGCTTCATTCGACAACTTGATCGAGCATGTGCATGACTTCGCGTTCATTGAGCAGGCCCTTGTGCACGAGGTTTTCGGCGAGCAGGGACAGCAGCTTGGCGCAGCGATGGCCTTCCAGATGTTTGAGCTCGGTGAGCGCGCCGTACACCTTGCTCGAGGTGCACAAACCGACGATGCGGTGCGGATTTTGGGTGGGCATACAGTCGTCCTTGTTGTTATCGGTCTGTTGTTTACGGACGGATTCAGATTGCGGTTCCGTCATGACAAAACAGTGACCGTTTGATGAAAAAAGTGCCAGCGGTCGAGTTAATCATGCCGACTTTAGCTGCTCAAACTGTCCTCACAGCGACCTTGGCGAGATTTTTTCAGACGTTGGCCGACCAGCGGTCATTAAAAAGCCCCGCTCGAAAGCAGGGCTCTGTGTTGCGCTTACCAGCGTGGACCGCCGTAGTAGCCATGTGGGCCGCCATAATAGCCGTGGGGCCGACCGTAATAACCGCGCGGCGGGCCGTAGTAAACGGGGGCCGGCTGCACGTAAACCGGTTGTTGCACATACACCGGCGCCGGTTGGTAGTAGACCGGTGGCGGCGGTTGCTGCACGTAGACCGGTTGCGGCTGAACATAGACCGGCTGTTGCTGCACGTACACCGGCCGATCCTGGTTGATCAGTGCCGAGCCGATGATGGCCGAGCCGACGATCGCGCCAAACACTGCAGGGCCCTGCCAGCCATGGCCACCACCCGCTTCAGCCTGTCCGGTGACTGCGAGCGCGCCAATCAACAAAGCCATGATGGGAAGTTTACGAATCATGATAAGTCCTCGGTTCTTCGACCCGGCGCCGCGGCCTGAATCAGGCCCAAGGTTGTCGCGGGGATACAGCTAAGACAGCAAATTCGCGAAATTCAGCACAGCCGCTGGGTAAATTTTGTGTAAGGTCTGTGGCGGCTTCTTTACCCGGCTGCGCAGCGCCACAAACAAGCCGCGATGATGATTCAGAACCCGGTGGGCCGGCCAATGCTGCCCATCCGAAAGTGCGTTTGAAGGAGAAGTTGCATGCAGATGAACCCGAACAAAGACACCCAACTGTGCATGTCCCTGTCCGGGCGGCCAGGGAATTTCGGTCTGCGTTTTCACAACCATTTGTATGAACAGCTGGGCCTGAATTTCTATTACAAGGCCTTCAGCAGCCGGGACCTGACCGGCGCGGTCGGTGGCATCCGTGCCCTGGGTATTCGTGGCTGCGGCGTGTCGATGCCGTTCAAAGAGGCTTGCATTGCATTGGTCGATGAGCTCGATGCCTCGGCGGCGGCGATCCAGTCAATCAATACCATCGTCAACACCAATGGCCACCTCAAGGCTTACAACACCGATTACATCGCCGTCGCGCAGTTGCTGGCAGGGCACGCGGTGCCCAAGGATTCCACGTTCGCCCTGCGTGGCAGTGGGGGCATGGCCAAAGCGGTGGCCAGTGCCTTACGCGATGGCGGTTACCAGAACGGCTCGATTGTCGCTCGCAACGAACGCGCCGGGCGTGCTTTGGCGGATTCGCTGGGCTATCGCTGGCAGGCCGAACTTGGCGCCGAGCGCCCGCAGATGCTGATCAATGTCACCCCCGTAGGCATGGACGGCGGGCCGGAGGCGGGGCAACTGGCGTTTGAGCCTGAAGTGATCAAAGCGGCGGACACCGTGTTCGATGTGGTGGCGATCCCTTCGCAGACGCCGCTGATCGTGCGCGCGCGGGCCGAGGGCAAGCGCGTGATCACTGGGCTTGAGGTGATTGCAATCCAGGCACTGGAGCAGTTTGTTCTGTATACCGGCGTGCGGCCGAATGAGGCGCAGTTTGCGGCGGCGGTGGATTTTGCGCGCAGCTGAGTCTTGCGGTGGCTGCGAGGCGCTCATCGCTGGCTTGCCTGCGATGAGGTCAACTCGGTTTATCTGGTTGTCTATTATTCAAGGCCGGCAAACACACACCTGCCCACCACAAAAACCATAACCGAGGCCGCCCATGCATCCGCCGATCATTAATCTCAACGAGGTCGAACTTCAAGCTTTGCCCGAAGCCCTGGCTCCTGAAGGCGAAACCGCCGGGCGCTATCAGCAGCGTATCGCGCGGATCGGTCAGCAACTGGGTGCGCAGAAACTTGGTTATCGTCTGTATGTGCTGCCACCCGGCATGCGCGGCAGCCCATTTCACAGTCATCGGGTCAATGAGGAAATGTTCTACGTGGTGGCCGGGGAGGGCGAAGTGCGGTTGGGAGGCGAGCGTTTTCCGATCCGCGCCGGTGATGTGGTCGCCTGCCCACCGGGCGGGCCGGAGAAGGCCCATCAGATCATCAATAACAGCGCCGGCGAATTGCGTTATCTGGCGATCAGCACCCAGCAGCAACCTGAGATTTGCGAGTATCCGGATTCGAACAAATATGCGGTGATGGATAACTTCGCGGTTGATGCAGAGGGCAATCCCACGGGATTTGTCGCCGTCGCGCGACAGGCCGATGGCGTGGATTACTGGGACGGCGAATAGCACACAGATCCTGAATTGGATGAATAATCCCCTGTGGCAGCGGGCTTGCTCGCGAATGCGGTGGATCAGTCAAATCACCTTTGAATGACACACCGCATTCGCGAGCAAGCCCGCTCCCACAGTTGAACTGTGTTGGTTATTCGAGGCGGGCCAGGCGTTCTTCCAGTGCCGCGATGCGGGCCTCGAGTTCTTCGATACGCTCCAGCGAGACGCCGCCGCTCGAACGCTCTGCGGGATTCTGCCGCGCCGCCAATATCGCCTCGATGTCCGCCGGATCGCCCAGCGCGTGGGTGTAGCGATCCTCGCGCTGCCCGGACTGACGTGGAATCAGTACCGCCAGTCCGCGGGCGATCAGGCGTTCAAGCTGATGCACCACTTGCTCGGCGTCCTCGAACTCGTGCATGCGTGCGCTGCGGGTCAGCAGTTCGTTGACGGTCTGCGGGCCGCGCAGAAACATCAGGCCAGTCAGAATCACCTGCGCCGGCACCAGCTCCAGCGCCTTGTCGACCTTGTGCTCCCAGCGGTCGGCGCGGCTGCCCATGACCAGCCGGGTAAAACCGCGACCTTCCAGCGCCCGCAGGCTCTGGCCGACCTGGCCCTGATTGAGGTTCATCACCGGTTCGCGGCTGGTCTTCTGATTGCAGGCCAGCACCAGCGCGTTGAGGGTCAGCGGATAGGTTTCCGGGCTGGTGGCCTGTTTTTCGATCAGCGCACCCAGAATGCGGATTTCCGTGGCAGTGAGCCGTAGCTGTTCGGAGGTGGATTCTTGTTCGTTACTCATCGCGCGTTCCCTCTGCAGTCGAAGCCGCCTAGCCTAATCCTTGCCAAACAAAAGGCAAGTCGTGCGGTCATCAAGCATGGCTATAATCGCCACCACGTATTACCCAGCCATCACATGAGACTGCCATGACCATTTCACTCTACGCCGCATCCGTCCCGGTTTTTCAACAAATGCTCAATGCCCTGAGCGATGTGCTGAAAAAGGCTGAAGCCCACGCCAGCGCGAAAAACATCGACCAGAGCGCCTTCCTGCAAGCGCGTCTGTACCCGGACATGTTCCCGCTGGTGCGTCAGGTGCAGATTGCCGTGGATTTCGCCAAAGGTGTTTCGGCGCGGCTGGCCGAAGTCGAGCTGCCGAAGTACGACGACACTGAAACCACCTTCGCCGAGCTGCAAGCGCTGATTGCCAAGGTTCTGGCCTTCATCGGCGAGATCAAGCCAGAGCAGATCGACGGCAAGGAAGGCATCGAAATCGTTACGCGCCCGGGTACGCCGAAAGAGAAGCGCTTCACTGGGCAGGCGTATCTGCTGACTTACGGCTTGCCGCAGTTCTTCTTCCACGTCACCACCACCTACGCGCTGCTGCGTCATAACGGCGTTGAAGTAGGTAAGCGCGATTACATGGGCGCGTTCTAAACACCCGGATACGAAAAAGCCCGCCAAGGTTCGCGCCTTGGCGGGCTTTGATCGTTCCCACGCGCAGCAAAGGAATGCAGCCCGGGACGCTCTGCGTCACATCCAGAGCCGAACGCGGAGCGTCCGTTGATTCATTCCCACGCAGAGTGTGGGAACGATCTGCAAAACTCCCACGCTCCCCGTTTTTCCTACAGCACGATCATGCGCGCTGAGCTTTCTCTTCTTCGCCCAGGCAAGCCGCCGCTGTAAACAGCACGTCAGTCGACGAGTTCAACGCGGTCTCCGCCGAATCCTGCAGCACGCCAATAATGAAGCCCACCGCCACGACCTGCATGGCAATCTCGCTCGGGATGCCGAACAGGCTGCACGCCAGCGGAATCAGCAGCAGCGAGCCACCGGCTACACCCGAAGCGCCACAGGCGCAGACGGCTGCGACGACGCTGAGCAGGATCGCGGTCGGAATGTCCACGGCGATGCCCAGGGTGTGTACGGCCGCCAGGGCCAGCACGGTAATGGTGATCGCCGCGCCGGCCATGTTGATGGTGGCGCCCAGCGGGATCGACACCGAGTAGGTGTCTTCGTGCAGGCCCAGGCGTTTGCTCAATTCCAGATTGACCGGAATGTTTGCCGCCGAGCTGCGGGTGAAGAATGCAGTAATGCCGCTTTCACGCAGGCACATCAGCGTCAGTGGGTACGGGTTGCGGCGCAGCTTCCAGAATACGATCAGCGGGTTCATCACCAACGCGACGAAGAGCATGCAGCCCAACAGTACGGCGAGCAAGTGCGCATAACCGAGCAGCGCGCCGAAACCGGAGGTGGCGAGTGTCGAAGCCACCAGCCCGAAGATGCCCAGCGGGGCGAAGCGAATCACCACGCGTACGATCACGGTCACACCGTTGGACAGGTCGCCCAGCACTTCGCGGGTCGTGTCGCCGGCGTGGCGAATGGCGATGCCCATGCCGATCGCCCAAGCCAGAATGCCGATGAAATTGGCATTCATCAGCGCGCTGACCGGGTTATCCACGACGCTCAGCAGCAGGCTTTGCAGGACTTCGCCGATACCGCCGGGTGCGGTCACGGCAACGTTTTCGGTGGCCAACACCAGATTCGACGGGAACGCCATGCTGGCGACTACGGCCACCACCGCAGCGCTGAATGTACCCAGCAAGTAAAGGAACAGGATCGGCCGGATATGGGTTTCCTGACCGTGCTTGTGGTTGGCGATCGAGGCCATCACCAGCACGAACACCAGAATCGGCGCCACGGCTTTCAACGCCGAGACAAACACTTTGCCGATGAACGCGGTGGACTTCGCCAGCTCCGGTGCAATCAGGGCCAGGGCAATACCGGCGATCAGACCAATGACGATCTGGCTGACCAGACTCAGGCGTTTCAGGCGTTGCAGTAACGAAGGGGATGAAGCGGTCATAGCGGCATCTCTGTTTTTTATAGGGTGCGAAGCGTCGTGGGCAGTCACGAAACGCCTGTCGAGGTGATATCAGCGCCGCTAAACGCAGCGTTGAGCAGCTGTACGATTTTCAGGGCGCGGACTTTATCACAGCGTAGGCGTGAACCTTCAGGCCTGTGACGATCTGCCACCGGATCGGCACGGCAGATCGGCAGTTTTGGGCAACTCAGTGCGGACACAGTCTGTTAAGATTCGCCATCCTCATTTTCAAATTTGCCAGCGGACCTCCGGGTCATCGCTGGTGTCGTCGTTTTGCTGGAGTTGCGCATGCTGTTGCCTATTCTTCTGTTGTCCGCTGCCGGGTTCACGGTGCTGACCACGGAATTCGTCATTGTCGGCCTGCTGCCGGCGATCGCCCGAGACCTCGAAGTCACTATCCCGCAGGCCGGGCTGCTGGTGACCTTGTTCGCCTTCACCGTGGCACTGTTCGGCCCGTTCCTGACCGCGTATTTCGCCCGTTTCGAACGGCGCAAGCTGTTCATCAGCATTCTGATCATGTTCGGTCTGGCCAATACCGTTGCAGCATTGGCACCGAACATCTGGGTGATGGCCATTGCGCGTTTGATTCCGGCGCTGGGCTTGCCAGTGTTCTGGGCATTGGCCAGTGAAACGGCGGTGGATATCGTCGGCCCGGATTTCGCCGGTCGTGCGATTGCCAAAATCGGCTTCGGTATCGTCTGCGCGACGGTGTTCGGCATTCCGGTCGGCACGCTGATTTCCGACGCGTTCGGCTGGCGCAGCGCATTCGGCATTCTGGCGTTGATCGCATTCGCCAAAGCCCTGCTGCTGTTTGTCTACCTGCCGAAAACCAGTCTGCACCAGCATCAGGTCAGCTTCCGTTCGCAGTTCAAAATCCTGCGTAGCCCCTTGATGATCGGACATATCGTCCTGTCGATTCTGGTGTTCAGCGGCATGTTTACCGCTTACACCTACCTGGCCGACATCCTCGAACGCCTCGCCGGTTTCAATGGCACCGTGGTCGGCTGGTGCCTGATGGCGTTTGGTGCAGTCGGCTTGATTGGCAACTCGCTCGGTGGGCGTGCGGTGGATCGGCATCCGCTGGGAGCGTCGGTGCTGTTCTGCGCGTTCATGATCGCCGGCATGGTTTCGCTGGTGCCGAACATACATTCGCCAGTGGGTCTTGCGGTGGCGATGGGCATCTGGGGCGTGACCCAGGCTGCGTTGTTCCTGGTCAGCCATGTGCGCCTGATGAAAGCCGCGCCGCAAGCGCCTGCGTTTGCCGCGTCGCTGAACATCGCCGGGGCCAATCTCGGCATTGGTCTGGGCGCGATCGTCGGCGGCCGGGTAATCGACAGTGCCGGTCTGGGCTTCCTGGGCTTCGCCGCTGCCGGCTTCATTCTGCTCTCGGTGTTCCTCGCCATGGTGCTGATGACGCTGAATCCGCGTGAGGCCTGCGCTTCATAACCCGGTAAACAGCTCGCGTCGGGCACCTTCGGTAATCGCAACGATGCCCGGGTGCTTGACCTTGCGTTCCACCGAGATGGCATAGAACGACTCGCTCACCGCATCGGTCTGGCCAATCAATTCGACGCCGTACTGGCGCTTTACTTCCTCGGCAATCACGCTCGGGCCGATAAAGATCCCGCTGCCGGATTGGCCGAAGGCCTGCATCAAAGCACTGTCATCGAACTCGCCGACGATCTGTGGCTGGATCTGCTGTTCAGCGAACCAGCGCTGCAATCGGCTGCGCACCACGGTTTCCGCGCCGGGAATCAGCAGCGGTGCGCCGTGCAGGCTGCGCGGGAAATCCTGCCCATACTGCGCGGCCAGTTCAGCGGTGGCGAAAAAACTGATCCCGCATTCGCCGAGCTTCTGGCTGTAGCCTTTGATGTCCAGATGCGAAGGCATAGGACTGTCGGAAATCACCAGATCCAGACGCTGGATCGCCAGGTCGGCGAGCAGGCGTTCGAGTTTGTCCTCGCGGCAGGTAATACGCAGCGGTTCGCTCAGCTCCATGGTCGGCGCGATCAGTCGATAGACGATGGATTTCGGCACCACATCGGCAACGCCGACCCGGAACAGGATCTGCTGTTCGTTGGGCTGCGCTCGCAGCATCAGCTCCAGCTCGCCGCCCAGTTGAAACATCTGCTCGGCGTAGGGCAGGGCCTGACGCCCGGCTTCGGTGAGCTCCAGCTGCCGGCCAACCCGGCGGAACAATTCCACGTTATAGGTTTGTTCGAGCAGCGAAATTTGCCCGCTGATGGTCTGTGGCGTCAGGTTCAGCTGCTCGCACGCGCGGACGATGCTGCCGGTTTTGGCTACAACCCAGAAGTAATGCAGTTGCCGGTAATTGAGCATAGTGGTGGCCACTTCGTGAAAACCGAAGTATAGCCGCTAAAAATACGAATTTTCCTGAAGTGTTCATCTGCCTAGAATGCCCAGCCATCGACGGCCGGTGTCTGCGCCTGTCTGTTCATTCGAAGGAAACCTTATGAAATACACATTCCCTGCATTGATGTTTGCGTCTTTACTGGTTCTGGCCGGTTGCGATCAGGCCGAAAAAAGCGCTCAACAATTGATGGGTGCGGCGGCTGAAACCGCCAAGCAAGCGATCGACGACACCCACAAGGCCGCCGAGCAAGCGCTCAGCGATGCCACCGGTGGCTTGATCCAGAAAAAAGAAACACCGGAAAAACAGGCTGAAGAATCCGAATCTTCCTCCAAGACCATCTGAACCGTCTTACACAGAGTCAGGACTGACCCATGGAATATCTGTTAGAACTCGCCGCCAGCCCCACCGCCTGGGTTGCTTTGGCCACATTGGTGGTGATGGAAATCGTGCTCGGCATCGATAACCTGATCTTTATCTCGATCCTGACCAACAAACTGCCTGAACAGCATCGGCAGAAGGCGCGCCGTATCGGTATCGGCATGGCCCTGATCCTGCGTCTGGCGCTGTTGAGCACCATCGCCTTCATCGTGCAGTTGACCGAACCTGTGATCGAAATCCTTGGCCAGGCGTTCTCCTGGAAGGACATGATCCTCATCGCTGGTGGTCTTTTCCTGGTCTGGAAAGCCACGACCGAGATCCATCACAGCATGGATCCGGCGCCGGAAGATCCGAAGACTGCGGCCTCGACCGTGACCCTCGGGTTTGCCGCAGCTATCGGTCAGATTCTGATGCTCGACATGGTGTTTTCCATCGACAGCATCATCACCGCCGTCGGCATGACCGAACACTTGCCGATCATGATTATCGCCGTGGTGGCGTCGGTGCTGGTGATGCTGCTCGCGGCTGATCCGCTGGCCAAGTTCATCAACGACAACCCGACCGTGGTCATGCTGGCGCTGGGCTTCCTGATCATGATCGGCATGACGCTGATCGCCGAAGGCTTCGGCGCCCATGTACCGAAAGGTTATGTGTACGCGGCCATGGCCTTCTCGGCCGGCATCGAGGTGTTGAACATGATGTCGCGGCGGGCGAAGCAGAAAAAGGCTGCTCAGCAGGCTTAATCGCTGACCACACCAAAGCCGCCTGGGCTTTTAAGCTCAGGCGGTTTTTTTATTTACGTTTTTTCGATTGCCGAGAGCGCTGCCCGGCGCTGGTGTGAGGGTAAATCTGGCTGATATTCAGTGCGCAGCAACGTGCCGCACTGAGTTCTCGTCTGTCTTATCGACTGGCGGCGTCTGTACCGGATGATGGTGCCGCCGTGAAATCCGCAGAACGCCCCACAACATGGCCGTCGCCACGGCCAGCCAGCCGGCTATCAACATCACAATGGTCATGGTCAGGCTCATTGGTGCCTCCTCTTCGCCCTGCATCGGGCGCCGCTTTTCGCAATTCGCTCTATTTCAGTGACAGTCTAGTCAATGGGGTGTTTCAAGCTATTGACCAAAGGTCGTTAGCAACCAATCAGTTCGCTCTATGCAATCGCAGCGTCTGCCGTTTAAGGCTATACCTGGGGCGGGTGCGGCTCTATGATCGCGAGCGTTGCCGGAACACGATGACCGGCGTCTGGAAGAGAGTGACGATGGTGCAGGTATTTTCTCGAGTGCGCGGTGCACTGTTGGTCGCCGTTTGCGTGGCGGCGCTGGGCGGATGTGCGGGCAATGTGGCGCCGGAAGTCAAACGCTTGCCGGAACGGGTCGAACTCAGCGGCACTTTCTATCGTGGCGAAGCCAACCAGAGTGGGCCACAGGTGCTGGCCAGTTTGCTGTCGCAACAAGGCATCGTCATTACCCCGGGCCTGCTGCAAAAACCGCTGCACTTACCGGGTGCCGAGGACAAACTGCAGCAGAATATGCAGAACCTCGCTCGCGAATACGGCCTGGTCGTCTATCCGTTGGACGCCAGGCTGCCCGCCTTGTTGACCCAAGTCGCTGCGGGTTATCCGGTCATGGTGCGCTTCAGCGAAGGTTCGGCATTCTGGGCCGAGCCGCGGTACGCAATCCTGTCCGGCTACGACCGCAATAAACAGAAGGTCCTGCTGCGTGCCGGCATGAATCGTCGGCAATTGATGGATTTCGGCAGCTTTGAGTCGGCGCTCGAGAAGTCCGGTGGCTGGGCGATTCTGCTTCAGAAACCGTCGCAGATTCCCGCATCCGTCGACCGTGCCCGTTGGTTGAAAGCCGCCGATGAACTGGCGCAGGCCGGTGAAGAAAACGCTGCGGCGCAGGCGCGAAAGGCGCTTGCGGCGCAGTAGAGCTCCGTTCGTCATCTGCCGGGCACGACTGCGCCCGGCGAGCCTCTGAAGATCAGTGCCCGTGCGTTGCGGGCGTATCAAGGAGGCAACATGGCAGATTCCTCAACCCCGAAAGGCCCGCATTCATCCGAACACTCTTCGGGTGATGATCTGGGATTCGATCCGGATTCGCCGGATCTTGACGATCCGCAAGTCGATCCCGTTGGCCCGGCAAAGGCTCCGCTGGATGTCGAGCCCGGTGAAGATCCGAAGAAACCGGCCAAGCCCTACGATCCGATGGCCGATCTGAAACCTTGATGTGAGGTGCGTATGAGTACCGATTCAAGCTTCGATGACCAAAAACCCGACAGCGTGCCGACCACGCCGGAGCCGGAGGTCGACCCTGTGCTGGATCCGGACAGTCCGATGCGCGACCCGCTGGCGCGACCAAACGTGCTGACGCCGGACGTTTCGCCAGAGCCGAGCTCGGGCGATGGCATTCCCGATGACGACAAGATGCCGCTGCCCAACGACTGATGCGCAGACGAAAAAAAGCCCCGAACGTTCGGGGCTTTTCCATTGCCGCTGGATCTACTTCGCCGCTTCGACTACGCCGCTCTGACGGCTTTTGAGGTTCTTGTCGGCTTTATATTGCTGTGCCACCGCAGGAACAGCGGCGCTGCGCCCGGTCTCGACCCAGCTGCGGATACGGCTGGCATCGGCAAAATGCGTGTACTTGCCAAACGCATCGAGAATCACCAGGGCGACCGGACGGTTGCCCATTTTCGTCACCAGAACCAGGCAATGGCCGGCCGGATTGGTGAAGCCGGTCTTGGTGATCTTTATGTCCCAGTCGGCCTTGTTGACCAAATGGTCGGTGTTGCGAAAGCCCAAGGTGTAGTTGGGCTTGCGGAAGGCCACGGTCTTTTCCTTGGTGGTGGTCAGTTGCACAAGTAGCGGCTGCTTGTGCGCCGCCACCAGCAATTTGCTCAGGTCGCGAGCGGTGGAAACGTTGCGCTCCGACAGGCCGGTCGGCTCGACGAAGTGAGTGCTGGTCATTCCCAGAGCCTTGGCCTTGGCGTTCATCGCCGCGATAAACGCGGCATAGCCACCCGGATAATGGTGGGCGAGGCTCGCGGCAGCGCGATTTTCCGAAGACATCAAGGCGATCAGCAGCATATCGCGGCGCGGCAGTTCGCTCTTGAGTTTGACCCGGGAGAACACACCCTTCATTTCCGGGGTGTTCCTGATATCGACATCGATCCATTCGTCCATGTTCTGTCGAGCTTCCACCACCACCAAGCCAGTCATCAGCTTGCTGACAGAGGCGATCGGTACGATCACGTCAGGGTTGCTGGAATAAATGACTTTGTTGGTCTGCATATCCATGAGCAGGGCGCTGCCGGAAGCGATCTTCAAAGTCGAAGCGTCGCGTGGGGCAGCGGTGGTTTCCGCAGCGTTGATCGTTGGCGTGATGAATGTGCCTGTAACAGCAAAAAACAGGCTCAGAATCGAGAGACGAATTTTCACGCGGGCGAACTCTGAAAGGTTGGATATACCGTTAGTTTGTAACGGGTTATTTCTTAAAGCCGGCGCATTTTAGGAGTATGGCTGAAGAACTGTCGATGGTTGTTTTAAAGACCTGAAAATCTCGTGAAAATGCCTGTAAAAAGAGCGGTTTCCGGCGAACGGTTCGAGTTTTTTCTCAGGCATGAAAAACCCCGCACGAGGCGGGGTTCTTGTGCAGCGGAAAAGACCGGTCAGACGTGCAGGGTTTCTGCCGCATACAGGGTGTTTTCCAGCAAGCAGGCGCGGGTCATCGGACCCACGCCGCCAGGCACTGGAGTGATCCAGCCAGCGCGGGGCAGGGCAGTTTCGTATACAACGTCACCGACCAGTTTGCCGTCGTCCTGACGGTTGATGCCGACGTCGATCACGATCGCGCCTTCCTTGATCCATTCGCCCTTGACCAGGCCAGGTTTGCCAGCGGCGACGACCACCAGGTCGGCGCGGCCGACGTGGCCGGCCAGATCCTTGGTGAAGCGGTGGGTCACGGTGACGGTACAGCCGGCTAGCAGCAATTCCATGGCCATGGGGCGACCGACGATGTTTGAAGCGCCGACAACGACAGCGTCCATACCGTAGAGATCAGCCCCGGTGCTTTCCAGCAGGGTCATGATGCCTTTCGGGGTGCACGGACGCAGTAGCGGGATACGCTGGGCCAGGCGGCCGACGTTGTACGGATGGAAACCGTCGACGTCTTTGTCCGGGCGAATGCGCTCAAGCAGCTTGGACGCGTCGAGGTGTTCGGGCAGAGGCAACTGCAGGAGAACGCCATCGATGGCCGGGTCGTCATTAAGGCGATCGATCAGATCGGTCAGGGCGTCCTGAGTCGTGTCGCAGGGCAGATCGTAGGCTTGAGAGAGGAAGCCAACCTCTTCACAGTCTTTACGCTTGTGCGAGACATAAACCTGAGAGGCAGGATCGCTGCCGACCAGGATCACCGCGAGGCCGGGGGTGCGCAGGCCTTGCTGGCGACGCTCGGCAACTCGTTGGGCGATCTGCTGGCGCAGGCTGGCGGCGATCGATTTGCCGTCGATTAGTTGTGCAGTCATTGCGCGTGATTAACCATCGAGAGGGGAAAAAATGAGAACGCATTCTCGCATGTCGAGCGGTGAGGGCAAAGGCGCTTGGTCAGCAAATTCCTCTAACTCCTTTAATTAAATGAATTTTTTTCAAAAAGGATTTGACGACCTTTGGAGCGCTCTATACTATTCGTCGCACTTGTCGGGCACAGCCTAGCACTGGTTAAGAAGGCGAAGCGGAATCAAGGTTCTGTGACGCTGGAAAGCACTTAGTTTGTAGTCCTTTAAGAGTACAGATTAATAAGGCGCCCGTAGCTCAGCTGGATAGAGCATCCGCCTTCTAAGCGGATGGTCGCAGGTTCGAGTCCTGCCGGGTGCGCCATTAGGCAGCTTTGGCACAAGTAACGCGATATGGTGGGCGTAGCTCAGTTGGTAGAGCACGGGATTGTGACTCCCGTTGTCGTGGGTTCGATCCCCATCGTCCACCCCATATTTCGAAAGGCGCCAGATTTAACGGTCTGGCGCCTTTGCTTTAAAAGCTTCATCCGCGGATGTGGTGGAATTGGTAGACACACTGGATTTAGGTTCCAGCGCCGCGAGGCGTAAGAGTTCGAGTCTCTTCATCCGCACCAAATAAAGCTTCATCTGTGCCTCGGGCCTGATGAGGTTTCGACAAAGAAGTTATTTGGCTTTTTTGTTACGCAATATGGTGGGCGTAGCTCAGTTGGTAGAGCACGGGATTGTGACTCCCGTTGTCGTGGGTTCGATCCCCATCGTCCACCCCATATTTCGAAAGGCGCCAGATTTAACAGTCTGGCGCCTTTTTTGTTTTAGCGGTTCGAAATCCGGCCAGAGTCGATTCCGAGTCGCGGGGCAGGGCACTTCATCGCTTTTAAAGGATCGGATGACGCTGAACTGCTCGTCGCTCCGGTTTTGCTGGAGCGGCTGTCGGGGCGTATCTGATAGTTGCTTCTATATATAGAAGCATTGATGCAGAGCCCTGACCTGAGCACTTGTATTCGCCTGTGGAGTGCACGGCATTCGTGCAGCGCTCCCTATAAATTGCCTGCTGTTTTTTTACCCGTTTCCAGTAGGGTGACTTCTTGAGTTTGACCCACTAGAATGCATGCCCTTGATTCTGGGGTCGGAAACGGCCGGCTAACGTCTGTGCAACGAGGAATATCCATGCAAGTTTCTGTTGAAAATACTACTGCTCTCGAGCGCCGCATGAGCGTCACCGTGCCGGCAGAGCGCATCGAGACTCAGGTCAACAAGCGTCTGCAGCAGACTGCCCAAAAGGCCAAAATTGCTGGCTTCCGTCCAGGCAAAGTGCCAATGAGCGAAATCAAGCGCCGTTTCGGTGCTGATGCTCGTCAGGAAGCGGTAGGCGACGTCATCCAGTCTTCGTTCTACGAAGCCGTGGTTGAGCAGAAGCTCAACCCTGCCGGTTCGCCTTCGATCGAGCCTAAGTCGCTCGAAGCGGGCAAGGATCTGGAATACGTAGCTGTATTCGAAGTGTTCCCGGAATTCACCGTTGCCGGCTTCGAAGGTATCACCGTTGAGCGCCTGAGCGCTGAAGTGGCTGACGCTGACCTGGACAAAATGCTCGACATTCTGCGCAAGCAGAATACTCGTTTCGAAGTGGCCGACCGTGCCGCCCAGAACGAAGATCAACTGAACATCGATTTCGTTGGCAAGGTTGACGGCGAAGTGTTCGCTGGCGGCTCCGCCAAGGGCACTCAGCTGGTACTGGGTTCCGGCCGCATGATCCCTGGCTTCGAAGAAGGCCTGGTTGGCGCTAAAGCTGGCGAAGAACGCGTTCTGAATCTGACCTTCCCTGAGGACTATCAGAACCTGGACCTGGCTGGCAAAACTGCCGAGTTCACCGTGACCGTCAACACGGTGTCCGAGCCTAAGCTGCCTGAGCTGAACGAAGAGTTCTTCGCTCAATTCGGCATCAAGGAAAGCGGCATCGACGGTTTCCGCACCGAAGTTCGCAAGAACATGGAGCGTGAACTGCGTCAGGCGATCAAATCCAAGGTCAAGAATCAGGTCATGGACGGTCTGCTGGCCACCAACCCGATCGAAGTGCCAAAGGCTCTGCTGTCCAATGAAGTTGACCGTCTGCGCGTGCAGGCTGTTCAGCAGTTCGGCGGCAACATCAAACCAGACCAACTGCCGGCCGAGCTGTTCGAAGAGCAAGCCAAACGCCGCGTTGTGCTGGGCCTGATCGTTGCTGAAGTGGTCAAGCAGTTCGATCTCAAGCCTGATGAAGCTCGCGTTCGCGAAATGATTCAGGAAATGGCTTCCGCTTACCAGGAGCCAGAGCAGGTCGTCTCGTGGTACTACAAAAACGAGCAGCAACTGAACGAAGTGCGTTCGGTTGTGCTGGAAGAACAAGTTGTGGATACTGTTCTGCAGAAAGCTAGTGTGACCGACAAATCGGTCTCCTACGAAGAAGCAGTCAAGCCGGTAGAAGCTCCAGCAGCCGACTGATTGATTTTGCGTTAGAAGTGCACACCATAAGCCAGCTCTCGAGCTGGCTTATGCGTATTCAAGACATAACTATTTGGGAGCGACTGCAGAGCATGTTCCGTAATTCTTATATTCAGCAGAACTCTGATATCCAGGCCGCCGGCGGCCTGGTCCCGATGGTTGTCGAGCAGTCCGCTCGTGGCGAACGCGCCTACGACATCTACTCGCGCCTGCTCAAGGAGCGAGTGATCTTTCTGGTGGGCCCGGTAGAGGACTACATGGCCAACCTGATCTGTGCGCAACTGCTGTTCCTTGAAGCGGAAAACCCGGACAAGGACATCCATCTGTACATCAACTCGCCGGGCGGTTCGGTGACTGCAGGCATGTCGATCTACGACACCATGCAGTTCATCAAGCCGAACGTATCGACCACTTGCATCGGTCAGGCCTGCAGCATGGGCGCATTCCTGCTCACCGCAGGTGCGCCGGGCAAGCGTTTCTGCCTGCCAAACTCGCGCGTGATGATTCACCAGCCACTGGGTGGTTTCCAGGGTCAGGCGTCGGATATCGAAATCCACGCCAAGGAAATCCTCTTCATCCGCGAGCGACTGAACATGCTGATGGCCAAGCACAGCGGCCGTACTCTCGAAGAAATCGAGCGCGACACCAATCGCGACAATTTCATGAGTGCCGAAGCTGCGAAGGAATACGGCCTGATCGACGAAGTGATCAACCAGCGTCCAGCTTAATATAAGCATCGCAAAACAGGCCTGATCGGCATGTCCGATCAGCGGCGGGCTTGAAAAAGCCCGCAATAGCCTTCATCTTGTGTTGCAAGCCTATCGGATTTGGATCGAACGAATGACTGACACCCGCAACGGCGAGGACAACGGCAAGCTGCTCTATTGCTCCTTCTGTGGCAAAAGCCAGCATGAAGTGCGCAAATTGATTGCCGGCCCCTCGGTCTTTATCTGCGACGAGTGCGTCGACCTGTGCAATGACATCATCCGCGAGGAGGTGCAGGAAGCACAGGCCGAAAGCAGCGCGCATAAATTGCCTTCGCCTAAAGAAATCAGCGGCATCCTTGACCAGTACGTCATTGGTCAGGAGCGTGCAAAAAAGGTTCTGGCCGTAGCGGTGTACAACCACTACAAGCGCCTGAACCAGCGTGACAAGAAGGCTGACGACGTCGAACTCGGCAAGAGCAACATTCTGCTGATCGGCCCGACAGGCTCCGGTAAAACCCTGCTGGCCGAAACACTGGCCCGCTTGCTGAACGTTCCGTTCACCATCGCCGACGCAACCACCCTTACCGAGGCGGGTTATGTAGGTGAAGACGTCGAGAACATCATTCAGAAGCTGCTGCAGAAGTGCGATTACGACGTAGAGAAAGCTCAGATGGGCATTGTCTACATCGACGAAATCGACAAGATCTCCCGCAAGTCCGACAACCCGTCGATCACCCGCGATGTTTCCGGTGAAGGCGTGCAACAGGCCTTGCTCAAGTTGATCGAAGGCACGGTCGCTTCGGTACCGCCGCAAGGTGGCCGTAAGCACCCGCAGCAGGAATTCCTGCAGGTCGACACCCGTAACATCCTGTTCATCTGCGGTGGCGCGTTCTCCGGCCTGGAAAAGGTCATTCAGAACCGTTCCACCAAAGGCGGCATCGGCTTCAACGCTGAAGTGCGCAGCAAGGAAGAAGGCAAGAAAGTCGGTGAGTCCCTGCGTGAAGTCGAGCCTGACGATCTGGTCAAGTTCGGTCTGATCCCGGAATTCGTCGGTCGTCTGCCGGTCCTGGCGACACTGGACGAACTCGACGAGGCTGCGCTGATGCAAATCCTCACCGAGCCGAAAAATGCTTTGACCAAACAGTATGCCAAGCTGTTCGAGATGGAAGGCGTGGATCTGGAATTCCGTTCCGACGCGTTGAAGTCGGTCGCCAAGCGAGCCCTGGAACGTAAAACCGGTGCCCGTGGCCTGCGCTCGATTCTCGAAGGTGTGCTGCTCGACACGATGTATGAAATCCCCTCGCAGTCCGAGGTGAGCAAAGTCGTGATCGATGAAAGCGTGATCGAGGGCAAGTCCAAGCCACTGTATATCTACGAAAACAGTGAGCCGACGGCCAAGGCAGCTCCGGACGCGTAAGCGTTCGCAGCGCCGCAACAAAGAAGGGGCCTTCGGGCCTCTTTTTTTTTATGTCGTTTTTTACATCCGCTTTACGCTTGTTTTTTTTCAAGGCAGCCCCCATCTTGGTTTCAAGCTTAATTCCATCTGATTACGGCCATACGGCCGCCGTAGAGGCGAAATCATGAAGACAACCATCGAATTGCCTCTCCTGCCATTGCGTGATGTTGTGGTTTATCCGCACATGGTTATCCCGCTGTTCGTGGGGCGCGAGAAATCCATCGAAGCCCTTGAGGCAGCGATGACGGGTGACAAGCAGATTCTTCTGCTGGCCCAGAGAAACCCGGCTGACGATGATCCTGGTGAAGACGCTCTCTATCGCGTAGGTACGATTGCCACGGTTCTGCAGCTGCTGAAACTGCCTGATGGCACCGTCAAGGTTCTGGTCGAGGGTGAGCAGCGTGGCACCGTCGAACGCTTCAGCGAAGTCGATGGCCACTGCCGCGCCGAAGTCGCTCTGATTGAAGAAGTCGACGCCGCTGAGCGCGAGTCGGAAGTCTTCGTGCGCACTCTGCTGTCGCAGTTCGAACAATACGTCCAGCTGGGCAAAAAGGTCCCAGCTGAAGTCCTGTCGTCACTCAACAGCATCGATGAGCCGGGTCGTCTGGTCGATACCATGGCTGCGCACATGGCGCTGAAAATCGAGCAGAAGCAGGAAATCCTCGAAATCATCGATCTGTCGGCGCGTGTCGAGCACGTGCTGGCGCTGCTGGATGCCGAGATCGACCTGTTGCAGGTTGAGAAACGCATCCGCGGTCGCGTCAAGAAGCAAATGGAGCGCAGTCAGCGCGAGTACTACCTGAATGAGCAGATGAAGGCCATTCAGAAAGAGCTCGGCGATGGCGACGAAGGCCACAACGAAATCGAAGAGCTGAAAAAGCGCATTGATGCTGCCGGCCTGCCTAAAGATGCAATGGCCAAGGCCACTGCCGAGCTGAACAAGCTCAAGCAGATGTCGCCGATGTCGGCTGAAGCCACCGTGGTGCGCTCCTACATCGACTGGCTGGTCCAGGTGCCGTGGAAGGCGCAGAGCAAAGTACGCCTCGACCTGGCCCGTGCAGAAGACATTCTCGACGCTGATCACTACGGCCTCGAGGAGGTCAAGGAACGCATCCTTGAATACCTCGCTGTGCAGAAGCGCGTGAAGAAGATCCGTGGCCCGGTGTTGTGCCTCGTCGGTCCGCCAGGTGTAGGTAAAACCTCGCTGGCAGAATCGATTGCTCACGCCACCAACCGCAAATTTGTACGGATGGCCTTGGGCGGCGTGCGTGATGAAGCAGAAATTCGTGGTCACCGTCGGACTTACATTGGTTCGATGCCGGGAAGATTGATTCAAAAGATGACGAAAGTGGGTGTCCGCAACCCGCTGTTCCTGCTCGATGAAATCGACAAGATGGGCAGCGACATGCGTGGCGACCCGGCATCGGCGTTGCTGGAAGTGCTCGACCCGGAGCAAAACCACAATTTCAACGATCACTACCTGGAAGTCGATTACGACCTGTCCGATGTGATGTTCCTGTGCACCTCGAACTCGATGAACATCCCACCGGCACTGCTGGACCGGATGGAAGTCATCCGTCTGCCGGGCTATACCGAAGACGAGAAGATCAATATCGCCGTGAAGTACCTGTCGCCAAAACAGATCGCTGCCAATGGTCTGAAGAAGGGCGAGCTGGAATTTGATGAGGAAGCGATCCGCGACATCATCCGTTACTACACCCGGGAAGCGGGCGTGCGTGGTCTTGAGCGACAGATTGCCAAGGTCTGCCGCAAGGCCGTCAAGGAGCATGCACTGGAAAAACGTTTCTCGGTGAAAGTGACAGCTGATCTGCTTGAGCATTTCCTCGGCGTGCGCAAGTTCCGCTACGGGCTGGCTGAGCAGCAGGATCAGGTGGGGCAGGTGACTGGCCTGGCGTGGACTCAGGTCGGTGGCGAATTGCTGACGATTGAAGCCGCGGTGATTCCGGGCAAAGGGCAATTGATCAAGACCGGTTCGCTCGGTGATGTGATGGTCGAATCGATCACTGCTGCACAAACTGTGGTACGCAGCCGCGCCAAGAGCCTGGGCATCCCGCTGGACTTCCACGAGAAGCGCGACACCCACATTCACATGCCGGAAGGTGCCACACCGAAAGATGGCCCAAGTGCTGGCGTGGGCATGTGTACAGCGTTGGTCTCGGCGTTGACCGGCATTCCGGTGCGTGCCGATGTCGCCATGACGGGTGAAATCACCTTGCGTGGTCAGGTTCTGGCAATCGGCGGTTTAAAAGAAAAACTGCTGGCCGCGCATCGCGGTGGAATCAAGATTGTGATTATTCCGGAAGAAAACGTCCGCGATCTGAAGGAGATTCCTGACAATATCAAGCAGGATCTGCAGATCAAACCGGTTAAATGGATTGACGAGGTCCTGCAAATTGCGCTGCAATACGCGCCGGAGCCCTTGCCGGATGTGGCTCCGGAGATAGTTGCCAAGGACGAAAAACGCGAGTCTGATGCCAAGGAAAGAATTAGCACGCATTAATACGTTTTAGCTTGGGGGGCTTTCCTTGACAGCATTTTAGAGCCCTTGTTATAAAGCGGCTCTTAAGTGTCTGTAGGCCATTCAGCACTCGTTTTTGCTTTCACCAAAAAACTTAGAAACATCTCAAAATAGATATAAGGGGACTTAGAGTGAACAAGTCGGAACTGATTGATGCTATCGCTGCATCCGCTGATATCCCGAAAGCTGCTGCTGGCCGTGCGCTGGACGCTGTTATCGAATCCGTCACTGGCGCTCTGAAGGCTGGCGACTCCGTTGTTCTGGTTGGTTTCGGTACTTTCTCCGTGACTGACCGTCCGGCTCGTACCGGCCGCAACCCGCAAACCGGCAAGACTCTGGAAATCCCGGCTGCCAAGAAGCCAGGTTTCAAAGCCGGTAAAGCACTGAAAGAAGCTGTTAACTGAGTTTTCAGGTTTTTACCCATCCGGGTCGGGGTCAAGCCTGACTTGGCAGCGGAGCGGTAGAGCAGGTGGCTGGACCAGGCACCTGTAACGCCGGGATCGAGGGTTCGAGCCCTGTCCGCTCCGCCAGTTACGAGAAGGCGCATCCTCGGATGCGCCTTTCTTCTATCCGGATTCTACCCACGCTCCACGGTTGCATAAATTGAAGTTCAACCGTTTCTGGGGGACGCATGCTGCAGAATATCAGGGACAATTCACAAGGCTGGATTGCCAAGACCATTATCGGAGTCATCGTTGCACTGATGGCTCTGACCGGTTTCGATGCCATTTTCCAGGCCACGACTCACAAGAACGAGGCGGCCAAGGTCAACGGTGACGAAATCAGCCAGAACGAGCTGAGCCAGGCCGTTGATATGCAACGCCGTCAGCTGATGCAACAGCTGGGCAAGGACTTCGATGCTTCCTTGCTCGACGAAAAAATGCTGCGCGAATCGGCTCTCAAAGGCCTGATCGACCGCAAGTTGCTGCTGCAAGGCGCCGAACAGGCGAAGTTCTCATTCTCCGAAGCCGCGCTGGATCAGGTGATCCTGCAGACGCCTGAATTTCAGGTCGACGGCAAGTTCAGCTCCGAGCGTTTCGATCAGGTGATCCGCCAGCTGGGTTACAGCCGTATGCAGTTCCGCCAGATGCTGGCTCAGGAAATGCTGATCGGCCAGCTGCGCGCTGGTGTTGCCGGCAGCGGTTTTGTCACCGACGCCGAAGTCCTGGCATTCGCCCGTCTGGAAAAACAGACCCGCGATTTCGCCACGCTCAACGTCAAGGCTGACCCGGCTGCGGTCAAGCTGACCGATGACGAGGTCAAGGCTTACTACGACGAACATGCCAAGGAATTCATGACGCCAGATCAGGTGATCATCGATTACGTTGAGCTGAAGAAGTCGTCGTTCTTTGATCAGGTCGCGGTCAAGGATGAAGATCTTGAGGCGGCGTACCAGAAAGAGATCGCCAACCTGTCGGAACAGCGTCGTGCCGCGCACATCCTCATCGAAGTGAACGACAAGACTACCGAAGCGCAGGCCAAGGCGAAGATCGACGAAGTCCAGGCGCGTCTGGCCAAGGGTGAAAAATTCGAGGTGTTGGCCAAAGAGTTTTCACAGGATCCGGGTTCGGCCAACAATGGCGGTGACCTTGGTTACGCCGGTCCTGGCGTTTACGATCCGGCCTTCGAAAAGGCGCTGTACGCGCTGTCGAAAGACCAGGTGTCTGAGCCGATTCGTACCGATTTTGGTTATCACCTGATCAAGCTTTTGGGCGTGGAAGCGCCTGAGGTGCCGACCCTGGCTAGTCTGAAAGACAAGCTTACCCGCGAATTGAAGGCGGCTCAGGTCGAGCAGCGTTTCGTTGAGGCGACCAAGCAACTGGAAGACTCGGCGTTCGAAGCCTCTGACCTGGCGCAGCCAGCAGCGGATCTGAAACTGACTGTGCACACCTCCAAGCCGTTCGGCCGTGAAGGTGGCGAAGGTGTCGCGGCCAACCGTGCGGTGGTCACTGCCGCGTTCAGCCCGGAAGTGATTGATGAAGGTGCCAACAGCACCGCTATCGAACTGGACCCGGAAACCGTGATCGTGTTGCGCGCCAAGGAGCATCTCAAGCCTGCGCAACTGCCGCTGGAAAGCGTGAGCGCGGCGATCCGTGCTCAGTTGACCAAGGAGCACGCCAGTGCCGAGGCCAAGACCCGTGCCGAGAAGCTGATCGCTGATCTGCGCGATGGCAAGGCGCCGCTGGACAAAGCGATTGACGGCCAGAACTGGAAGATCACCGAAGCGGCCACGCGTGCTCAGGAAGGTGTTGATCCGGCTGTGCTGCAGGCGTTGTTCCGTATGCCGAAGCCGGCTGCCAAGGACAAGCCGACGTTCTCCAGCGTTACGTTGCCGGATGGCAGTCTGATGATTGTGCGTCTGAATGGCGTCAATGAAGCGGCTGCGCCGACGGAAGAAGAGAAGGTGCAATATCGTCGCTTCCTGGCTTCCCGTGAGGGGCAGCAGGACTTTGCGGCTTATCGCAAGCAGTTGGAGGCTGAGGCGAAGATCGAGCGGTTTTGATCTTTTGACTGACGTTTGAAGAAGCCCCGGCCTGATTGGTCGGGGTTTTTTTTTGGGATGCTTGGCGACCATTGGGTCGGACATGCTCCAACGAGTCTGCCAAGTTGGGTACTGTGGCCGTTCAGCCGACAAGGGACGGCGAAATTGCGCGCGTTGATCGATCATTTGTCAGCGCAGCTTTTTCCCGATGGCCGTGATCGGTAAAGTTGTAACCGATTCTTGACACTATTCCATGCGCCATGGGGCGACGATCTGTTGCACAATACGCCCCGGACTGTTTTCCTCAGGGTGTTCAATGTTGATTTCCAATCCCATGCGTGTTGTCGGGCTGGCGCTTTTGTTGACTACGGTAGCCGGTTGTTCAAAGGACAAGCCGATCTATGAGCATGAGAACTTTGATGACTCCGGCACCTTTTCGCGCAATTACCCGGTGACTGATACCGCCAGCTGCGAAGCGGCCCGGCGCGCGTTGCTCAGTCAGGGCTACATTATTACCAGCAGTGATCCGAAACTGGTCAGCGGTCACAAGAGTTTCCAGCAAACCGGCGAGACGCACCTGGAGATCAGCTTCAACGTGGTCTGTGCCGAAGACGGCAGTGCCGGGCATCATGCAACGGTGTTCGCCAACGCCCTGCAGGACCGTTATGCGCTGAAGAAGACCAACAATTCTGCGAGCCTCGGCGTTGGTGTGCTGGGTTCGGTGTCGATGCCGATCGGCTCCTCGGACGATTCGATGGTCAAAGTCGCCAGCGAGACGGTCACTGCGCAGAAATTCTATGAACGCTTCTTCACGCTGGTGGAGCAGTTCCTGCCCGCTGATGCGAAGAAAGCGGCACATATCGAAGAAAAACCGCAAACCGACCTCGGTGTGCCGGAGCCGAAAGCGACGCCTGCTCCGGTGCCTGCGCCACTGGTACCGACACCTGCAGCGGAACCGGCGGTGACACCAGCGCCGGCTGCCGAGCCTGCTCCGGCCCCGGTTGAAGCTGCGCCAGTGAGTTCCGAGCCCGTCGTGCCACCAGCGGAGTCGGCACCGATCGCGCCAACACCGGCGCCGGTCGAAGAGCCAACGCCGGCCAGCGAAACCATCACGCCACCGACCAACCCGGATATTGCGCCACCGTCCGAGCCGATTCCGGCGATGCCCGCGTCGGGCCAATAACTTCAGCGAAACCCTGCGGGAGCAAATCTGCTCGCTCCCCCAGGGGGGCCGGTTCGCTTAAAGATCCGGTTACATTCCCCCAACAACCTTCCCGCGATAAATCCCAAACCGCCTGCTACGTTTTATTCATGAAGGTCGCGCTTCACTTTTCCTTCACACGGGCACTTTATGCTCAGGGCACAGGTCGATTGATCAGGCCATTTTCACAGCGAGCAGTTTGGGGGATTTATACGATGGATGAGTATCAGGAAGAACTGCTCGAATATCAGGCCTTTGAGCTGGATCAGCCGGAGCCGGCGGACGACGCAACCGAGCTCTGAGCTTCAAGCCCCCGAGCGATGACTGCGGCGAAACTCGCCGGGCGTCTGGGCGCTCCAGCGCTTGAACGCGCGCTGGAACGCTTCGGCGGAGGCGAACCCCAGCAGGTAGGCGATTTCGCCGAATGCCAGTTCGGTGTCGCGGATATAGGTCATCGCCAGGTCACGGCGCGTGTCATTGAGGATCGCGCGGAACTGCGTACCTTCCTCGGCAAGTTTGCGCCGCAAGGTCCAGGTTGGCAGTTTCAGGCGTGCCGCGACTTCTTCGAGATCCGGCTCGCGGCCGCCATTGAGTAACGGGCCGAGCAATTGAGTAATGCGCTCGCGCAGGCTGCGCGTGCGTGTCAGTTGTTCCAGTTCGCGCTCACACAGTTGCAGCAGATGTCTCCAGGTGCTCGGGCAATGTTCGGGGTTGCGCAGGGCAAGGCTGGCGAGGCTCAGGCGCAGTTGATTGCGCTCGGCGCCGAACTGGATCGGACAATCGCCGAGCACTGTGTAGGCGTCGCGGTAATCCGGTGCTTCGAATTCGATTTCGAGGCGTTCGGCGCGCAACGATTGGCCGCACAGGCTCGACAACTGGTGCAGCCAGCCGGCCAGGATCGAGTCGACCACGAAGCGGTTATAGGCGTTGTACGGGCTGATCGAGTAGAAGCGCAGCCAGGCGCCGTTGGCGTCTTCATGGAAACTGGATTGCCCGCGGTAGTTGGAGCCGTAAAGCGGTTCGAAGCGAGTCAGGCAGCGTGCGGCTTCGCGCACGGTGGGCGCTTGCGCGGCGGTGATGCCGGCCAGGCCCGCCTGATTCAAGCGGATCATTCGCCCCATGCGCAGGCCCAGCGCCGGGTCGCCGGTGAGTTGAATCGCCGCATGACCCAAGCGCATGTAACGCGGGATCGACAAGCGTGCACCAGCCTCCGCCAGCCGCGCGGCATCGAGGCCGTACTGCTCAAGTAAAGGCAGCGGGTCGGCGTCGTGGCTGCGCACGGCATCGGCCAGACTGTGGACGAAGCCCACCGACAGATCCCCGAGGCGCATCGGCTGCGGCTTCATGGTTTACAGCCAAACGTTCAGCAAACGCGCACCACGGGACTCACCATCGGCGAACTGTTGGCCGTTGCTGCTGAGGAAGCTTGTGCCGGTGCTTGGTTTATCCCAGAACTGCCCGCGCATGAACACACTGACGCCGGCAATCGCGCGGCTGCTCGGCGGTTGTGCGGTGAGAGTCAGTCGATGCCAGGCCTGACCTTCGCTGAGGTCGCCGGGCTTGAGGCTTACCGATCCCGGCGTGCTTGAACCCTTGTAACCGCGCCACGGTTTGTCCCAGGCGCCTTGGCCGACCACTTGCGCGGGCACGGCTACCAGTTGCGCGCCGTGTTCATCGAGGGTGCGGTAGTTGCCGGGGTACCAGCTGTCACTGCCAATCAGGACGCCGAGGCGCCCGGCCGGGGTATCGACGACCTGTATGGCGTGTTTGTCTTCCGCCTGAATCACACCCTGCTGATCGAAAATCGGGTGCATCTGGCGTTGCGGCTGGCCCAGCGGCGCGCCGTCGCGGCCGAAAACCACACTGCTGTTGAACAGGGCGCCGCTGCCGGGTTTGAGCTGACCGTCGCGAATGCTTGGTTCCGGCAGCACAATGGAGCCGGCGACCAGAGTGACCTGGAACTCCTTGGCCAGACCGCCGAACAGCGCCTGATAATCCTTGGCCATGACCTTGGATTTCATCCGCAGATAAGCATCATCCAGACGCTGCTCGCCCTTGGCCCGCAGCCAGGCGCGGGCGAACAGCAGCGGATTGCTTGCCGCCAGCCAGTTCATCGCCTCTGCCTGCGTCGGCGCCTGATACAGCTCGTCTTTTTCGCCGCTGATCATCAGCCAGGTGCCGACGTGCTCAGGCATAACCACCACGGTTTTTTCGTTGAGCAAGCCTTGATCCCGCGCCTGCTGCAGATACGCCGCGAGTTTTCGGTGCAGGCGTGCGGAGCTTTGGTAATCAGTCGGGAACAGTTCGGGCTGGATGCCCAGTAGATTGCCACGGTCGGCGGGCGTGCCCTGATCGACGGCGAGCTTGATGCGCAGGTCCGACAGGTAATGCCCCGCCGGCCGGTCAGCCGCCCACATGGCGTAGGTGGTCAGGGCGGCAACGAGGGCCATGGAGAAAAACAGATACAGAAGTTTGCGCATGAAAACCAACAACAGCCGGATACAGGATGTGGCGACTAGGGTAGGGCCCATGGCTTGGGTTGCCAAGGGGCGCTGCGCATTTGGATCAATAACTTGTCAGTTACGGTCATTGAGTGACAGCGGTGCGACTCTTAGTCTGTCGAACATGACTGACGGGGGACGCAGAGCTCCCGCAAATTTCCGTGATCGCTCGTTGTGGAGTTACCGATGACCGCCGCTCATTACCCGCATCTGCTGGCCCCGCTGGACCTGGGATTCACCACGCTGCGCAACCGCACCCTGATGGGCTCGATGCACACCGGCCTGGAAGAAAAGCCGGGTGGCTTTGAACGCATGGCGGCGTACTTCGCCGAACGTGCCCGTGGCGGTGTCGGCCTGATGGTCACCGGCGGTATCGGCCCGAATGACGAGGGCGGCGTGTATTCCGGCGCGGCCAAGCTTACAACCGAAGAAGAGGCGCTCAAGCACCGCATCGTCACTCGCGCGGTGCATGAGGCGGGCGGCAAGATCTGCATGCAGATTCTCCATGCTGGCCGTTATGCCTACAGCCCGAAACAGGTAGCCCCGAGTGCGATTCAGGCGCCGATCAATCCGTTCAAGCCCAAAGAGCTGGACGAAGAGGGCATCGAAAAGCAGATCAGCGATTTCGTCACCTGCTCGGTATTGGCGCAAACCGCCGAATACGACGGCGTTGAAATCATGGGTTCGGAAGGGTATTTCATTAACCAGTTCCTCGCCGCCCATACCAACCACCGCACCGACCGCTGGGGCGGCAGTTACGAAAACCGCATGCGCCTGCCGGTGGAAATCGTCCGTCGAGTGCGCGAAGCGGTCGGGCCGAACTTCATCATCATCTTTCGCCTGTCGATGCTCGATCTGGTCGAGGGTGGCAGCACCTGGGATGAAATCGTCACGTTGGCCAAAGCCATCGAACAGGCTGGCGCGACTATTATCAACACCGGTATCGGTTGGCACGAAGCGCGGATTCCGACCATCGCCACCAAGGTGCCGCGTGCAGCGTTCAGCAAGGTCACGGCCAAGCTGCGCGGCTCGGTGAGCATTCCGCTGATCACCACCAACCGCATCAACACCCCGGAAATCGCCGAGCAGATTCTCGCCGAAGGCGATGCCGACATGGTCTCCATGGCCCGACCATTCCTCGCCGATCCGGATTTCGTCAATAAAGCCGCTGAAGGCCGCGCAGACGAAATCAATACCTGCATCGGCTGCAATCAGGCGTGTCTCGACCACACCTTCGGCGGCAAACTCACCAGTTGCCTGGTCAACCCGCGCGCCTGCCACGAAACCGAGCTCAATTACCTGCCGGTGCAACAGATCAAGAAAATCGCCGTGGTCGGTGCCGGCCCTGCGGGGTTGTCTGCCGCCACCGTGGCCGCTGAGCGCGGTCATCAGGTGACGCTGTTCGATTCCGCCAGCGAGATCGGTGGCCAGTTCAACATCGCCAAGCGCGTGCCGGGCAAGGAAGAGTTTTTCGAAACCCTGCGCTACTTCAACCGCAAGTTACAGACCACAAATGTCGAGGTGTGCCTGAACACCCGCGTCGACGTGGCGAAACTGGTTGAGGGCGGTTACGACGAAATCATTCTCGCCACCGGTATTGCCCCACGCGTGCCGGCGATTCCGGGCGTCGAGAACGCCAAGGTGCTGAGTTATCTGGATGTGATTCTCGAGCGCAAGCCAGTCGGCAAGCGTGTCGCGGTGATCGGAGCTGGCGGTATCGGTTTCGATGTTTCGGAGTTTCTTGTTCATCAAGGCGTGGCCACCAGTCTGGATCGCCCGGCGTTCTGGAAGGAGTGGGGCATCGACATGCAGCTGGAAGCCCGTGGCGGTGTGGCGGGAGTCAAAGCGGCACCGCACGCTCCGGCCCGAGAGGTGTTCCTGTTGCAGCGCAAGAAAACCAAGGTTGGTGACGGCCTCGGTAAGACCACCGGCTGGATTCACCGTACCGGTCTGAAGAACAAGCAGGTGCAGATGCTCAACAGCGTCGAATACCTCGGCATCGATGACGACGGCCTGCACATACGCATCGGCGAAACCGGCGAGCCGCAACTGCTCGCGGTGGACAATATCGTGATCTGCGCCGGGCAGGATCCGCTGCGTGAGTTGCACGACGGCCTGGTCGAAGCCGGGCAGAACGTGCACTTGATCGGCGGCGCGGATGTCGCCGCAGAGCTTGATGCCAAGCGCGCGATCAATCAGGGTTCGCGCCTCGCGGCTGAGTTGTAAACACATTCTGTAGGAGCTGCCGCAGGCTGCGATCTGTTGATCCTGAATTAAAAAGCAAGATCAAAAGATCGCAGCCTGCGACAGCTCCTACTAGTATGTGGTCTTTTCCTGATTGCGCAGTGCCCATGCTTTTGCCTCCTCTTGATTGGCTACCCCACGCCCCCCTCGAACCGCTCCGCCTGGACTGGCTCGCAAGAGCCGGCATCGAAGTCGCGATCCTGCGCCTCGACCGCATCGACCCGCTGATCAGCGGCAACAAATGGTTCAAACTCGTTGAACACCTCAAAGCCGCTGAGCGCGCTGGTGCCGATGGCATCATCAGCCTCGGCGGTGCGCATTCCAATCATTTGCACGCGCTGGCGGCAGCAGGCAAACGGCTGGGCTTCAAAACCGTGGGATTGCTGCGTGGCCATCCCCAGGACACGCCCACGGCGCGGGACCTGCAAGCATTCGGCATGCAGTTGCATTGGCTGGGTTACGCCGCCTATCGCGCGCGGCACGAACCTGGATTCTGGACGCCGTGGCAGGCGCAATATCCGACGCTGCATGCCGTGCCCGAGGGCGGTGGCGGAGTGGCCGGCGCACTGGGTTGCGCAGCGATCAGGCAGCAGGTCGATGAACAACTGGCCACGCTGGGCTGGAATGATTTCCACGCCTGGTGGCTGGCTTGTGGCACCGGCACGACACTGGCCGGACTGGCGCTCGCCGAGAAAGGCCAGCGCTCACTGTATGGCGCACTGGCGGTGCCGGACGATCACGGCGTAGCGCCGAACATCGAGTCCATCCTTGCGCACGCCGCCGAGCCTGCGGCGGGCTATCGACTGATCGACGCCAGCCGTGGTGGCTTCGCCAAGGTTGACGACGTGTTGCTGACCTTCATCGAACTGACCGAGCAAACCAGCGGCATCCCTCTCGAGCCGATTTACACCGGCAAAGCCTTGCTGGCGCTCAAACAGCATGTCGAGTCTGGCGGATTCGCCGTCGGCACTCGTCTGATTTTCATTCACACGGGCGGCCTGCAAGGGCGACGCGGGTTTGCCACGATGCCCTGACGCTCAGCCGCGCTTGGGCATCATCCGCAGCAGGGTGTTATCGCGCACCACGTAATGGTGATAAATACCTGCCAGCGCATGCAGGCCGATCAGCCAATAGCCGATCGTGGCGATCAGTACATGCCAGCCTTCAACTTGTTTGGCGAGCGTCTTGTCTTCGCCGACCAATAACGGCAAATCGAAACCGTAAAACATGACTTGATGGCCCTCGGCACTGGTGATCAGCCAGCCGAGAATCGGCATGCCCAGCATGAACAGGTACAGCGCCCAGTGCATCAGCCGCGCCACGACGGTCTGCCAGGCGGGTGATGCGGGGAAGATTTTCGGCGCAGGGCCGAGGCTGCGTGCGAGCAGGCGAAACCACACCAGTACAAACACGGTCAGGCCCAGCAGATAGTGCATTTCGCGGATCAGCGCGCGAGCGCCGCTGCCCTTGGGGAAGAAACCGCGCAATTCCATGCTGGCGTAAACCAGTACCAACAGCACCAGCATCAGCCAGTGCAGCAGAATCGAACAGTGCTGTAACGCGATTCCGAACTTGTCCATGGCATGAGATTTTCCTTGGGTTTGATTTGCAATCAGGCCGTGGTCACGGCATTGGTTCAATTTAAACCTGCCGGGATGTTTTTGCCTGCTACGCGAGAGGGTTTTTGCAACGAAGGAAAGTGCGCCCAGTCGCGGTTTAATTAATTAGTTACACGGTAGTCACCGCTAGGTGTCGTTCAGTCTGGGGTAACTTTATGTTGTTTATATCTTGTGTTTTGTTTTGATTTGAATAGTTTGTTATGGCTGATTATTGTCTGGATGGGTCTTTAGTTGATTATTAAAGATTAAACCTATTCTTTTAATTTGAGTGTGCATATGAAACCTCCGATCCCGAAGCCTCGCCCGACAATCACCACGACAAAACCAGTAGCGCCCACCAAACCGGTAGTGCCGCCAAAGCCAGTGGCGCCGATCAAACCGGTAGTGCCGCCAAAGCCAGTTGCTCCGGTCAAACCGGTAGTGCCGCCCAAGCCAGTGGCGCCGGTCAAACCGGTAGTGCCGCCCAAGCCAGTGGCGCCGGTCAAACCGGTAGTGCCGCCCAAGCCAGTGGCGCCGGTCAAACCGGTAGTGCCGCCCAAACCAGTCGCTCCGATCAAACCTGTAGTGCCACCCAAACCGGTCAAACCGACCGCGCCAATCGAATCGAAGAGACCGCCAATGCCATGGCCGGCCGTCAACTTCAATATAGACCCGTTAGCATTGATCGCATTGATTCAGGCCGCCGCAGCGACAGCCAATGCTGACGGTTCAACTACGCTGCCTGACGGCAGTCTGATCGATGGTGATAAAACATCGATAAAACGTCCTGACGGAATTATTCAGCATGCGGACGGCAGGGTAGAACATCCGGATGGGCTGATTGTCTGGCCAGATAACACGCTCGAATACCCGGATGGGCGCATTGTCTGGGAAGACGGTACCGAGCAGTTGCCTGATGGCAGTATTAAATATCCAGATGGTCTGGCTTATGATGCGCAAGGTAATCTTGTTACCGAATAAGTTTCAGTGCCGTGATTAGTGCTAATAATAAACAACAAAAAACACCGCTGATAACTATCGATCAGCGGTGTTTATTTTGGGGGTCATGCGTTTTGCGGCATTTCACCGTTGGCCAGACGCTTGTTGATGTCGGCGATCACTTCCGGCAAATCGCTGATGGTGTCGATCATGTAATGCGGGCGTGAACTGTCGAACAGCGCGTGGATGCGCTTGCGCTCGCTGGCCAGTTCAGTGCTGCCCAAGGCGCGGAAACCTTGGTAATCCAGACCCAGCGCATTGCCCGAGCAGATCAGCGCAACGGTCCACATCCCGGCGCGGCGACCCTCGAGAATGCCCGGCGCCGTGTCATCGATCTTCACGCATGCCGCCACATCGTCGATGCCCAGGGCGATCACATTGGCCAACGCTTGCGCTGGCCATGGGCGACCGTTGGGCACTTCGTCGGTGGCGACTACATGATCGGCGACGTAGCCGTTGCTCGCGGCCAGTTCGACGACTTTGTCCATGACGGCTTTCGGGTAGCCGGAGCAGGAACCGATCTTGATTCCTTGGGCGCGCAGTTGAGCGATAGTGTCCAGCGCACCGGGGATCAGTGCCGAGTGTTCGGCGATTTTCTCGATCTGCAACGGCATGAAACGGTTGTAGATAGCGGTAACGTCATCGTCGGTCGGCGTGCGGCCGAACACCTTGCGATAACGTTCGGCAACCTGCGGCTGATCACAGAGGGTGCGGATGTGATCCCACTTGCCCATGCCCATCGGCCCACGGGCTTCTTCGATCGACACCTGCACGTCGAACTCGGCGAAGGCCTCGACGAAAATCTGCGTCGGCGCAAACGAGCCGAAATCGACTACAGTACCGGCCCAGTCGAGGATCGCGGCTTGCAGCTTGGTTGGGTTGGTGTAGTTCATGGCAATCAATTCCTGTGAAAAAAGCTGTTCGAATTTGGCGATCCTGTAGGACCGTGTGGCCTTCAGATGTCGAGCACTTCCATCTCGCGTAGCACTTCGCCAACCGCTGCTACGGCCTGGCGCATTTCGTCCGGGGTGACGTGGCCGATGCAGCCGACGCGGAAGGTTTCGACCTGGGTCAGTTTGCCGGGGTAGAGGATGTAACCCTTGGCCTTGACGCGTTCATAGAAGTCTTTGAACTGGTAACGCGGATCCTGCGGCGCATGGAAAGTGGCAATAATTGGCGCCTGAATCTGCGCGGGCAAAAAGCTGCGCAAACCGATTTTGCTCATCTCTTCCATCAACGCCTGACAATTGGCTGCATAACGTGCGTGCCGCGCCGGCAGGCCACCTTCTTCGCTGTATTGCAGCAACGCTTCGTGAAGCGCCGCGACAACGTGGGTCGGCGGCGTGAAGCGCCATTGTCCGGTTTTCATCATGTAGGCGTGTTGGTCGTACAGGTCCATCGCCAGCGAGTGTGAGTTGCCGGCGGCGGCGGCCAGTGATTCCTTGCGGGCAAAGACAAAACCCATCCCCGGCACGCCTTCCAGGCACTTGCCGGAGGCGGCGATGAGCGCGTCGAACGGCACTTTTTGCGCATCCACCGGCAATGCGCCGAAGGAGCTCATGGCGTCGATGATCAGGCGTTTGCCGTGTTGCGCAACGACCTCGGCGATTTCCGCCAACGGATTAAGAATGCCGGTGCTGGTTTCGCAGTGGATCAGCGCCACGTGAGTAATGTCAGCGTCGGCGCGCAGCAGTCGGTCGACGTCGGCGGCGGTTGTCGGTTCGTCTTCGGCGGTTTCGAACGTGCTGAAAGAGCGGCCGAGCACTTCGCAGATCTTTGCCAGGCGCTTGCCGTAGGCGCCATTGATCAATACCAGGATTTTGCCGTCGCGCGGCACCAGCGTGCCGATCGCCGCTTCGACGGCGAACGTGCCGCTGCCTTGCAATGGCACACAGTGGTGGCTGGCGGCGCCGTTGAGGATGGCCAGCAATTGCTCGCACAGGCTGGCGGTCAACTGGTTGAAGCGGTCATCCCACGAACCCCAGTCGACCATCATGGCCTGGCGGGTGCGGGCCGACGTGGTCAACGGGCCGGGAGTGAGCAGAATCGGTGCGGCGGTACTCATTCGTGTGTCCTCGCGAAAACGCTGTGGGATGAAGCTACGGGGCCTACGTTGCAATTCGCGCTTGCATCAATCAAATTGTTTGTTGTTATGCCAGCCATCAGTGAGGATTATTCATGAATCTGTTTCAGCTCCGTGCCTTCGATGCTGTGGCCCGTGAGGGCAGCTTCACCCGTGCTGCGGCGCGGTTGTTTATCAGCCAGCCAGCGGTCACCGGGCACATCAAGGCGCTTGAGGAGCACTACCAGATCACCTTGCTGCGGCGCACCGCGCGACGGGTGGAACTGACCGAGGAGGGGACCAAACTGGCGGCGATCACCCGGGCCATGTTTGGCCTGGCGGAAGAAGCGCAGACGCTGCTTGAGGCGAACCGGCAGTTATTGACCGGACGTCTGGAGGTGGCGGCGGATGGACCGCACATGGTCATGCCGATGCTGGCGAGTTTGCGCGCGCGCTATCCGGGGATCACCGTGAACCTGCGCCTGGGCAATGCCCAGGAAACCCTGGCGGCGCTGTTGTCGGAACACGCTGATGTCGCGGTGCTGACGCAGGTCGAGCCGCGCAAGGGGCTGCATCTGCAAGCGCTGAGCGAGTCAAGGATCTGCGCGCTGGTGCCGGCGGGGCATCCCTGGGCGATGCGCTCGGGTGAAGTGAAACTCAAAGCGTTGGACCACGTGATCATGGTTCTGCGCGAGCCGAGTTCGATCACCCGCCGCACCTTTGACCAGGCATGCTCTCAGGCCTCGATTCAGCCTCGGGTGTTGCTGGAGCTGGACAGTCGCGAGGCGGTGACCGAAGCAGTTGCGGCCGAGTTGGGCGTTGGTGTGGTGTCATCGGTGGAGGTCAGCCATGACCCACGCGTGGTCGCGATCCCGATTGCCGGGGAAGGGCTGGTGAACCGGCACATGATTGGCTGCATGGAGCGGCGGCGCGAGTTGCGTTTGATTCAAGCCTTCTTTGGTCTTGCGCCAGCCGCACCGTGAGCGTTCCCACGCTCTGCGTGGGAACGCAGCCCGGGACGCTCTGCGTCCCATCCAAAGCCGAACGCGGAGCGTCCGTTGCGGCATTCCCACGCAGAGCGTGGGAACGATCAGGAACCGGGGAGGCTTTCACGAACCATGTCCAGGAACGTCGCCACTACACGCCGCGAGCTCTGTTCGCGCAAGCACACCAGCGTCTCGGTCAGGCGCCGGGTGCAATCGGTGATCGGCAGCGCGCAGACCCGTGAGTCGGCGCCAAATTCTGCCGCTGAAACAACCCCCACACCAATCCCCACCACCACCGCCTCGCGCGCCGCTTCCCGGCCTTCAACCTGAATCGCCGGGCGAATGCGAAAACCCGCGCGGGCCATTTCTTCTTCCAGGGTCTGGCGTGTCACCGAACCGATCTCGCGCAGCACCAGTGGCGTGTCATCCAGATCGGCCAGACAGATCGATTCGCGCTCGGCCCACGGATGATTGTGCGAAACAAACGCCACCATCGGATCGTTGCGCAACGGTACGCACATCAAGCGTTCATCGGTCACATCACGGCCGAGCAGCGCCAGATCGGCCTGATAGTTGAACAGGCGAAACAGCGATTCATCGGTATTACCGGTCTCGATTTTTACGCTGATGCCCGGATAGCGTTCACAGAACCGCGCGATCTGCGGCAGCACGTGGATGGGCGCGTCCACCGCCAGAATCAGGCTGCCGGTCTGCAGTGCCTGGGATTCCTGCAACAACTCTTGCGCTTCGGCCTCGATCACGAACAGGCGTTGAGTAATCGCCAGCAAACGCTCGCCGAGATCGGTCAGGCGCACGGCGCGTTTATTGCGGTGAAACAGCAGAACACCAAAGCGCTCTTCGAGTTTGCGCACCTGGTCGGAAATCGCCGGTTGCGTCAGATAAAGCCGCTCGGCGGCGCGGGTGAAGCTTCCATGAACGGCCACGGCGTGGAACGCTTTGAGTTGTGCGTGTGAGACGGACATGTTGGCTCCAGTAACAAGCTGAGCTTATGTGTGAAATACGATAAATCGATTTTATTTATTAAACAGTAATTGCTTTGATCGGCTCACGCCATCGCTGACTGCTCGGTCGTGCAGCGGCGTTGGCGCATGAGCCTGTGCGTGCAACAGCAGACTCATCTGACCGGTATCGCTGAGGGAAGGGGCGATATCGCAGTGCTCAACAATAAAAAACACAGGCGTTTTTCTTAACGATTCTGCCGGCACACTCACACCTTGAGGTCAGAACCACCATGAACAAGCATATCGGCACCCTGGCGCGTTGGCGCGTGCAGATCTTCGCTATTACCTGGCTCGCGTACGCCGCATTTTATTTCACCCGCAAAGCCTTTTCGGTGGCCAAACTGGGTATCGCCGAAGACCCTGATTTCACTCTCGACAAAATGGCCATGGCCAACCTCGACGCGATCTATCTGGCGGCTTACGCCCTCGGCCAGTTCACTTGGGGCATGCTCGCCGATCGCTTCGGTCCGCGGGTTGTCGTGCTCGGCGGTTTGCTGATATCCGCCGCTGCGGCGCTGGTGATGGGCAGTTTCGCGACGTTGCCGATCTTCGCCACCTGCATGCTGATTCAAGGTTTGGCGCAATCGACTGGCTGGTCCGGACTGTGTAAAAACCTCGGCAGTTTCTTCCCGGCCGAACAACGTGGGCGGGTGCTCGGTTTGTGGAGTTCCTGCTACGCATTTGGCGGTCTGGTCGCTTCGCCATTCGCCGGCTGGTGGGCTTATACGCTGGTCGGCACCTGGCACGCGGCATTCATTTCCAGCGCGGCGGTCGTAGCGGTGGTGGCCGTGCTGTTCTTTGTTTTTCAGCGTAATAAACCCGAAGACGTTGGTCTGCCGGCAGTGGAACCAGAGCCGCAACTCAGCGCCGAAGAAACCGAAGCCAACAGCAAACTCAGCATGTGGGAGCCGTTGAAGGAGATCCTGCGCAATCGCACGGTGCTGGTGCTGGGCCTGGCGTATTTCCTGCTGAAACCGGCGCGCTACGCAATTCTGCTGTGGGGGCCGGTGATTGTTTTCGAACAGATGCCGAGCGTCGGCAAAGTCGGCGCTGCAATCATCCCCACCGCGTTTGAGTTGGCTGGCTTACTGGGGCCGATCATGATCGGGCTGGCCTCGGACAAACTCTTCGGCGCCCGACGCATGCCGGCCTGCGTGCTGAGTCTGCTGGCACTGACCGTGACGCTGGCGCTGTTCATGGCTGCGCTCAACACCGGCAGCGTGTTGTTGGTCGTCGCGCTGCTGTTCGTCATGGGGCTGACTCTGTACGGCCCGGACTCGATGATCAGCGGCGCCGCCGCCATCGATTTCGGCAAGGCCAAGGCCGGTGCCACTGCCGCCGGTTTCGTCAACGGCTGCGGCTCGGTCGGCGCGGTGCTCGGCGGTTTGCTGCCAGGCTACTTTGACTCGGTGACGGTGTTCATCGTTTTTGCCGGCTGTGCACTGTTCTCCGCGCTGGTGTTGATTCCGCACTGGAACAGTCGACCGGTCGGAGTCATGGAGCCGCGCGCCGCTATTCCCAATGGGCGGTTGAGCGTCAAACCCCTGCGTTCCTGAAATCCTTCGCGCTGTGGCCTGCTGCGCGGTGCGCGGTGCGCGGCAGGCTGCGTCGTGGCCTTCTGACTGGAGATCTCCCATGCGACCCTTCTGGCTCGAGCAAGCCTTGCAGACCGGCCCATCCCAACTCTGCCCACCGCTGCAAGGCGAGGTGCGCACGGACGTGTGCATCGTCGGCGGCGGCTACACCGGATTGTGGACAGCGATCATGCTCAAGCAGCAGAACCCCGAGCTGGAGGTGCTGCTGATCGAAGCGGACATCTGCGGCGCTGGCGCCAGTGGCCGCAACGGCGGCTGCGCGCTGTCGTGGTCGGCAAAGTATTTCACTCTGGAGTGCTTGTTCGGCGTCGAAGAGGCGGTGCGTCTGGTCAAGGAGTCGGAGCGCAGCATCCATGCGATCGGCGAGTTCTGCGAGCAGTACGGTATCGATGCCGATTACCGCCTCGACGGCACGCTGTACACCGCAACCAATCGTGCCCAGGTCGGGGCGACCGATGCGGTGATCGCGGCGCTGGAGCGTAACGGCATCAACTCGTTCAGCCAGCGACCGCTCGCCGATCTGCAACGTATGGCTGGCTCAGCAAAACACCTGGAGGGCTGGTTTTCCCCGGCGGCGGCCAGCGTGCAACCGGGCAAACTGGTGCGCGGTCTGCGCCGGGTGGCGCTGCAATTGGGCGTGAAAATCCATGAGGGCACGGCGATGACCGGGCTGGAAGAGGGCCGCCCCGCACGCATTCACACACCCGGCGGCAAGGTCATCGCTGACCGTGTGGTGCTGGCGATGAACGCGTGGATGGCCCGCGCGTTTCCTCAGTTCGAGCGTAGTGTGGCGATTGTGTCCAGTGACATGCTGATCACCGAGCCTCGCCCTGACCTGCTTCAGCAAATCGGTTTGACCAGCGGCGTAACCGTGCTCGATTCGCGAATTTTCGTGCACTACTACCACAACACCCCGGACGGCCGGATCATGCTCGGCAAGGGCGGCAACACCTTCGCTTATGGCGGGCGAATGCTGCCGGTATTCGATCAGCCGTCGCCTTATGCAGCATTGCTCAAGCGCAGTCTTGCGGATTTCTTCCCGGCGTTCGCCGAGGTGAAAGTCGATGCGACGTGGAACGGCCCCTCGGATCGTTCGGTCACCGGTTTGCCATTCTTCGGCCAGATGAGCGCGGCGGGTAATGTCTTTTATGGATTCGGTTATTCCGGCAGCGGCGTCGGCCCGTGTCACATGGGCGGGCAGATTCTCGCCGCACTGGTGCAGGGCCTGGATAACCCCTGGACTCGCTCGCCGCTGGTCAACGGGCCGTTGGGCTATTTCCCTCCGGAACCGATCCGCTACCTCGGCTCGCTGATGGTGCGCAACGCCATTCGCCGCAAAGAGCGCGCCGAAGATCACGGACGCCGGCCCAGGCATCTGGACGTGCGCCTGGCGAAGTTCGCGGCGGCGGCGGGCAAGGCTGACAAAGGCTGACAAAGGCTGAGGCGCCGATCAGTGCTCGGCGCGGTTGATCAGCCAGTCCAGCAGCAGGCTGTCGCGCACGGGCTCTGACTCGTGTACCGGCGGCTGCCGCGCGTCGCCGAGACACAGAATCGGTCGGTCCGGATCGCTGTCGAGGAAACTCACCCATACGTTGCAGCCGGCACGTGGCAGCTCGTCGGCGGCGACGGGGCCGTTGATTCGACTCATGGCGATCGGTAGCCACAAGGCGTCGCTGGCCGATTCGTCCTCTTCAGGCCATAAGCGCACGGCCAGACAGCCGTTTTCATCGACTTGTGCGAGCTGCCCGGGCGCGCCCGCCACCCGCGCCAGGTGATAGCCGGCAACGTTCGGCCGCGGCTGTTTGAGCGGCGGGCGAAAGTCGCTGGACCAGGGTTGGGCGGTAAAATCGTTGTGATAGCGGTGAACGGTTGGCGCCGGATCAAGAATCGAAGGGTGCTGCCCTTCGTGGCGCACGGCGCTGATCAACCATTGTTCGTTGAAGTGATGGATCGGATGCTCCGCCACCAGCAGCAATCGGCCACTGAGCAAATCGCAGCAATCGCTGCGCCCGTGAATGGAGCGTAACTGGCTGCGTTGGCGTTGCAGATGGCGCCGGCTGCGTTGTTCGGCGTACAGGCGTGCCAGTGACCGCGCCTGCGTTTGCGACTCGGTCGAGGCTTCGTTGGCTGCTTCATCCATGCCGGCAGGCTGACCGCGATTGCGCACCGCATGCAGCATCGGCACCGGCGCCGCCCGATGTTGTTGATAGAGAACGCTGACGCAGGGCGATGGCGGTTGCTCATCGGCACTGAAAGGAATTTCGACCGGTTCCTGCGGCAGGCTCAGGCTGTCGTCGGCGAACACCACGACATGCCCGTCAGGCCCATGTTCGAAGTGATAGTGAATGCCTTCTTCTTCGCAGAGCCGCTGCAGCAGGGCCAGATCACTTTCTTCAAACTGAATGCAAAAGGCCCGTGCCGGGTAGTGGCCGACGCTCATTTCAATGCGGTAGCTGTGCGCCGGCAGGGCATGTTCTTCGAGCAGATGCGCAATGATCTGCGGCGCACTGAGGTGGGTAAACACGCGTCGTCTATTCGCTTGCGCCAGTTGCTGCAGATGCGGCACCAGAATCAGGCGATAGCCGATCCGATGAGTGCCGCGATGTTCGCAACTGGCGCTGCAGATCACGCCGTGGAACCCCTGCTGCCCACTCAGCCGCAGAAAGGCTGGCCGGTGCAAAAACGAACCCGGGGCGATGGCCGGGGCGAGGCCGAGCAATTCGATGTCGAAACGGTAGGGCTGGTTCAGCGCTTCCTCGCCGTGAAAACGCACCACCGGCAGGCGCAATCCACTGTCGGTCAGGGTAAGGGTGAACGGACTTTCCTTGTCATTGAACATTCGAGCAGGCCCTGTCAGGCGATACGGGGTTTCAAGGGTACGAAACCGTCAGGCTGAATGGTCATCTCAAAGGCGCTTTTCAGAATCCCCCTACATGCTTTGGTGAAGATGTCGATTCTGCGGGCTGTTTTTTTGGTCGATTGCCGACTTTAGGCCGTATAAACTTGCCGCCACGCGTCGGCCAATAGATGTCTCGGCGCCACAGATCAAGAGAGTGAGTAATGGGCGCACAGTGGAAGGTTAAACACAAAGAAGCGGCAGCCAACGCCAAAGGGAAGATCTTCGGCAAACTGGTGAAGGAAATCACCATTGCTGCACGCAACGGTGCCGATACCGCCACCAACGCACACCTGCGTCTGGTGGTCGAACAGGCGAAGAAAGCCTCGATGCCAAAAGAAACCCTCGACCGCGCGATCAAGAAAGGCGCCGGTCTGCTGGGTGAAACCGTGCAATACCATCGCGTTACCTACGAAGGCTTTGCCCCGCATCAGGTGCCGCTGATCGTCGAATGCGTGACCGACAACATCAACCGCACCGTCGCGGAAATCCGCGTGGCGTTTCGCAAGGGCCAGTTGGGTGCTTCCGGTTCGGTGGCGTGGATGTTCAACCATGTCGGCATGATCGAAGCCTCGCCGGACAGCCCGGACGCCGACCCCGAAATGGCTGCGATCGAAGCCGGTGCACAGGATTTCGAGCCGGGTGAAGAGGGCGCGACGCTGTTCCTCACCGATCCGACCGATCTCGATGCCGTGCAGAAAGCACTGCCCGAACAAGGCTTCACCGTGCTGTCGGCCAAGCTCGGTTACCAGCCGAAGAACCCGGTCAGCGGTTTGAGCGACGAGCAGATGGCTGAAGTCGAAGCGTTCCTTGAAGGCCTCGATAACCATGATGATGTGCAGGATATGTTTGTGGGTCTGGCTGGCTGATCGTTTGCGCCAGTAAACATCTTTTTGCGAGCAGGCTCGCTCCCACATGGCGGTGTATTGCCAAGGTCGGAGCGAGCCTGTGCGCGAAGGGCCGCGCAGCGGTCACAGGCTTTCCAGAGTCTCAACCACTTCGCTGAAACCCGGCCGTTCCAGCACATCGGGCTGGCAGCAACGCCGTTCCAGCGCCTCGAGTTGAGAGCGCCGTTCAGTACTCAACCCCGAGTTCATACGGGCCAGCAATTCCCCCAGCAACACTCCGAATGCGCGTACTTCAAGACGCTGCAAGGCGCGTGTCGACGCGTCATCACCGGTGGCATGAAACGACGCCGCGCCGAAATCCCCGAGCAGGCAATCGCCCCGATCATTCAACAGTATGTTGTGGCCGTAGAGATCGCCGTGGGTAATGCCTTGTCGATGCAGATGCTCTGCCGCCGAAGCGACGCCCTTGGCGAGGCGCAGGGCAACGTCGGCCTTAAACCGGCAATCTTCGGCATAAACATCCCGCGAGCATGAGGCCAGGCTTGGCAAACCGGCGAGATTGCGGAAGCTTGGATCAATCAGTTGCATCACCAACCCTTGTTGCTGATCGGGATGGCCGCTGATGCGGCCCTCGACGCTGATCAGGTTGGGGTGCAGACCTGCGGTGATGCAGGCGTTCATCTCGTGCAGCGGCGAGCCGTCGCTGGTCATCTCTCCTTTGTACAACTTCAGCGCAACCGCCTGCGCCGTGCCATCGTCGCGCTGCCAGAGCGCTCGATAAATCACCCCGGAGGCGCCTTCGCCCAGTTGTCGTTCCAGGCGCAGCGCCGACCAGTCGATCAGTGGCGTGGCGTCCAGAGCGGCAGCATCGGCCTCGGTTTCCAGCGGATTGCCGGCGTAAGCCAGCCAGGTCAGGCTCGGCAGGGTCAGCAGCCATTGCGGCAGCTCGTCGAGTTGATTGGCAGCGATGCGGAGCAATTCCAGCTGATGACAATGGCGCAAGGATTCTGGCAACGAGCGCAGGCGATTGCCAGCGAGCATGAGCTTCTGCAGGGCGGGGCGTTCACCGAGTTCGCTGGGCAGGGTTTCGATGCGGTTGTCGGTGAGGATCAGCCAGCGCAGCTGCGGCGGCAGGGCGGCAGCGGGGACGTCGACGATGCGGTTGGCCTTGAAGCCGACCATCGTCAGCGCAGTGCATCGGCCGAGGCAGGCCGGCAGTTCGGTGAAGCGGTTGTCGGAGCAGAACAGCACGCGCAGGCGGGTCAGGCGATGCAGGTCATCAGGCAGGGTGTTCAACGCATTGCCGCTGAGGTTGAGCACCTCCAGCGTGTCGGCCAATGCGAAAATCTCGCGAGGGAATTCGGTCAGCCCGCAAGACAAGTCGAGTCGGGTAATGCCAGACAGCTCGCCGGCGCGCAGTTGAGCAAGGGTGTGCATGTTTTTGTTTCGCTACTGATCGGTGGAGCGACGCGGGGGCGCTGGAATGGGCGACATGATAGCGGTAATGCGGATGCTGAACGGGTTTTCAGTTGCCCCGGTACCTTGTGGGAGCGAGCAGGCTCCCACAAGGTAGGGGATCATTTGGATGCGTGGATTTCCTGCAACTGGCCCAGACGGCTGCGCGTGCGCGCCAGGTCGATCGCGTGGCCTTCCAGGCTCTGGCCCAGCGGCCATTGGCCGAGCAGGGTCAGGTGTTTGTCCTGATCGTAGAGCACGTCGATCAGATTGATGAAGCGCTGTTGCACGGCGATCGGGCACTCGCCGAGCTGCGGCAGGTCATCGATGATCCACTGGTCGAAGCGCTGGCATAGCTGCAGATAATCCATCACCGCCGTCGGCTGTTCGCACAGATCGTTGAAGGTGAACGCGACCCGCCGGCCCTCACACAATCGGCCCTGCAGCTGGCGCTTGCCCACCTCGAGAGCCAGGGCGGGCGCGTCGGCTGGTGGCAGGTTCAGGGCCTGGCGCTGCGCTGACGTGGCCGGCCACACGTAATGCCCTCGGGTAAACATCTGGTGCGTGTGCTGGCGGTTGAGCGTGCGGTAGTCGTGCGCGCCGCCTACTTCCATCACCTGCATGCGCGTGTTGATCAGCTCGATCACCGGTTTGAAGCGTGCGTGATACAGCGGATTGGGCAGCAGGCCCTCGGGTGCATAGTTGGACGTCACCAGCAGCATGATCCGTCGCTTGAAAAGCGCCTTGAACAGCCGCGTGATGAGCATCGCGTCGCCGATGTCATGCACGTGAAACTCGTCGAAACACAGCACCTGACAATCTTCCAGCAGCTCGTCCAGGGTGATTTCCAGCGGGTCTTCCTGCTGGCGATGACGGAACATGCCGTCGTGCAACCGAGCGAAAAACTGATGGAAATGCAGGCGCTGTTTGCGCTTGATTGGCAGCGCCTGGAAGAAACCGTCGAGCAGCCAGCTCTTGCCACGCCCGACTGCGCCGTACAGATACAGACTTGGCGGTGTGTGCCCACTGTCGCCCAACAGCACGCTGGCTTGCTGCGCCATGCAGTCGATGACTTGTTGCTGGCTGCGGCTGAGGCTGTAGCCCTGGCTGTGGGCCTTATTGCGGAAATAATCGCGGATGGTCGCGGCGTGGGCATCGTGCCCGGCGCTCGCCGGCAACCCTTTGCCGAACAGGCGGCGCAGCAACGGCCAGCGTTGGCTCAGTCGTGATCGTTTCGGCGTTCTTGCGGGCACGCGGCACAGGCTCCTGGTGATTGGGCCGGCTCACCGGGAGCGCGGCGATCCAAGTGTAACCAGACCTCAGGCGTTGACTCCATGAAATATGTGCACGGTCCCCTGCAGGAGCTGACGAGTGCAACGAGGCTGCGATCTCTTGATCTTGGGTCGCCGCCACAAGATCGCAGCCTCGTTGCACTCGTCAGCTCCTACAAGCGGCGGATTTCAGAACGGTGGCGATTGCTTGAGCAACTCTGCTGCCGGCGAGTCGGTCGGGCTGACCACCGCATAGTTATAGCCCGGCCCTGACCAGTAATCGGCCTGCAGATCCCCATCGCTGCGTGAGCCGCGCGGCAACAGGGTGTTTTTCGGCCCCGGCGGACGCAAGTAGAAACTCACCTTGTGGCCGCTGCCGTCCTCATACATCACCATCGCCGCGGGGCCTTCATCGGTGCTGAGCAAGCGACCGCTGACTGGTTCAAAACCGGCCGCCTTGAGATCCGGCAAGCGCTTGGCACCGCTGAAGTAGCGGTCGAGCCAACGCTGCATATCACCGTCACTGTCGACCTTGTAATCGGCGGGCAGCACGCCTTGCTGGGCGATCAGGCGATAGGCTTGCAACGCGTCAGTCATGGGCAATTGCGCGGGGCGCACCAGGGTCATTTCCCGCGCCTGCCAGCCACTGAAACCGCCGATGCTGACAGCCACCAGCAGCACCGCCGCGCTGGCCAGATGGCGACGTGACTGCTGGCGGCGACGCTGGCGAATCATCGCCGGGTCAAGCGCCGGATTGACCGGCTGCTGCAACGCGCCGCTGAGGGCCGCGCGCAGTTGCTGGGCGTCGCGCTGCCAGGCGCGAACCTGCGCCGCTTCTTCAGGGTGGCTGGCCAGCCAGGTCTCGAGCAGGCGCCGGTCGGCGTCGCTGAGCTGGTGGTCGACGTAGGCGTGCATGTCTCGTTCACTGGGAGGCAGGCTGATCATTTGAGTATCCGCAAGGAAGGGCTGCTGATTTCGCCGTCGCTGAGCTGGCGCAAAGCCTGGCGGGCGCGGGACAGGCGCGACATCACGGTGCCGATCGGGGCGTCGAGAATCTCGGCGACCTCTTTATAGGACAGGCCTTCCACCGACACCATCAGCAGCAAAGCGCGTTGTTCGGTGGGCAGGCGTTCGAAGGCTTGCAGGGTCGACTGGGCGATCACCGTGCGTTCCACCGAAGGTTCGGCATCGTCGCGACCGGTGAAAAATTCGAGCATGCGCGCATAGCGCCGCGAACGACGGTGGGCATCAAGAAATTGCCGATAGAGGATCGCAAACAGCCAGGCGCGCAAATCGCCCTCGGTGCGTTTTTCGCCCCACGCCGACAGCGCCCGCTCAAGGCTGGCCTGGACCAGATCGTCAGCGCTGCTGCTGTTGCGCGTCAACGACACGGCGAAGCGGCGCAATCTGGGAATGATTTCTCTCAACTGTTCGTCGAATTCGCTCATGAATTTCTGCTGGTCGCTACGCTGTGGACTAGGAAGACGCCCGTCAGCGCAGGTTATTCCCCGTGTGCAGAAATAAATACCGCGCCGTGGAATAAACCCGGACGGCGTGCGTCTTGCTGACTCTTTCCACTTGTGGCCGATGGCCTGGAGTTATTCATGGTTGATCGCTCGTCCCCCAACGCTGCACCGCCCGGCAGGCCGCCGCGCCAGCCACTGAGCGCCGCGAGTCTGGTATTGCGTCTTGGCGCCATTGCCGTGGTCGTCGCCGCCGTGGCCGGGGCGTTTGCCTACGTGCATGGCAACCTTGACCCACAACGACTGACGCCCAAAGCGCTGGTCGATGTGCTGGAAAAGAACAACGGCGTGCATCCCGGTTTTCGTCGCAATCACGCCAAAGGTGTCTGCGTGATCGGTCATTTCGAAAGCAGCGGCGAGGCGCGAGCGTACTCCACTGCGCAAGTGTTCAACCTGCCGCAGACGCCGGTGGTGGGGCGTTTCGCTCTGCCAGCCGGCAATCCCTATGCGCCGGACAGCGCCGTACCGATCCGCAGCCTGGCGCTACGTTTTACTCAGGCGGACGGCCAGCAGTGGCGCACCGGCATGAACAGCATGCCGGTATTTCCGGTGGGCACGCCTGAAGCGTTCTATCAACTGCAGCAAGCGCAGTCGCCGGATCCGGCCACCGGCAAGCCCGACCCGACGAAGGTGCCGGCGTTCTTTGCCGCACATCCTGAAGCCGTGCCGTTTTTGACTTGGGTGAAGACCGCCAAGCCTTCGGCCAGCTACGCCACTGAAACCTATAACAGCATCAATGCATTCTATCTGGTCGATGGCAACGGCAAAAAACAGGCGGTGCGCTGGAGTATGACGCCATTGGCCCAGGACGCAGCGGGTGCCACCGCCCCAGAAGGCGCGGACTTTCTCGAAAAGGATCTGGTGCAACGCTTGGCCGCTGCACCCTTGCGCTTCCAGTTGAACATCACCTTGGCCAACGCTGACGACCCGGTAAACGATGCCAGCAAATCCTGGCCCGCCGATCGCAAAGTGTTGAACGCCGGTACGCTGGTGCTGGAGAAAACCCAGCCGCAGCTGAGTGGCGAATGCCGCGACATCAACTACGACCCGCTGGTGCTCCCGGCCGGGATTCAAGGCTCGGGAGATCCATTGCTCGCCGCGCGCTCGGCCGGCTATGCCGATTCCTACCTGCGTCGCACCAGCGAAGTCAGCCAGTTGCCCGCCGCCAAACAGGAGGCTCGCCCATGAACAAGCAACCGACTCATTTCGTCTTGCTGGCGCGTCTGCTGCACTGGCTGATGGCGCTGATGATCATCGCCATGCTGTTTATCGGCGCGGGCATGGTCACTTCGGTGTCGTCTCGCCATGAGTGGCTGATTCATCTGCACAAACCGCTGGGCATCGCGATTCTGGCGCTGGTGATCGTGCGCCTGCTGGTGCGCTTCACCACACGCCAACCGCCGCTGCCGGATGATTTGCCGGGCTGGCAGGTGCTGGCTGCCAAGGCTTCCCATGTTTTGTTGTATGCGTTGATGTTGGTGTTGCCGCTGCTCGGCTGGGCGATGATCAGTGCTTCGGGCGAGCCCGTGATGCTCACGGCGTCGCTGCATCTGCCAGCCATTGTGCCGGCAGATGCGCAACTGTTTGCGCTGCTGCGCAAGTCGCATGGCTATCTGGCTTATCTGCTGTTTCTGACGGTGTTGCTGCACTTGGCGGCGGCGCTGTTTCACGGCTGGGTGCGCCGCGATGAAGTGCTCGACAGCATGTTGCGCGGGCGTGATCGCGGCTGAGCCTTCCAAGCAAAAGATCGCAGGCCGGCTGCGATCTTTTTCCGGGGCGGGCGGGGAGCGTCAGCGCAGGGTGTCGACCATGTCGGCGAGTGTGGTGAGCACGTCCTTGCCCAATTGTTTCGAGCGTTTGCCTGACCAGCCGGTGATCTTGTCCGGGTGGTCATCGTGGTCCTTGAACGGCATCTCAAGCGTCAGCGACAGGCAGTCGTATTTCTGCCCGACGCTGTTGCAGGCCAGCGTCATGTTGGCCTGACCCGGTTCGTCGCGGGTGTAGCCGTAGGTGGTCTGGAAGTCTTTGGTGGTGTGTTTCAGATGGCTGCGGAAATGCTCTTCAAGCTTTTCGATGCGCGGTGTGAAGCCCGGGTTGCCCTCACAGCCTGCGGTGAATACGTGGGGGATTTCCTCGTCGCCGTGTACGTCGATAAACGCATCGACGCCGTATTTTTCCATCTGCTGCTGGACGAAAAGCACCTCGGGGCTGATTTCCTGACTGGCGTTCTGCCAGGCCCGGTTCAAGTCCTGACCCATGGCGTTGGTGCGCAGGTGGCCGTGGTAGGCGCCGTCCGGGTTCATGTTCGGCACCAGATACAGATCGGCACTGGCCAGCAGGTGGTTCAGTATCGGATCGTCCTGCCGTTCCAGACGCTCGATCACGCCTTCCATGAACCATTCAGCCATGTGCTCGCCCGGGTGCTGCTGGGCAATGATCCAGATCTTGCGCTGGCCTTCGGCACCGCTGCCTTTGCGCAGCAATTGGATATCCCGGCCTTCGACGCTTTTGCCGGTCGCCAGCAATTGTGTGCCAGCCTTGCTCAGCGCCTGGTCGATCAGCCAGTCGTGACGGCCACGGCTGTAAGGTTCGAAATAGGCGAACCAGGCGTGGGTGTGTTCGGCTTCGAGGCAGAAGCGCAGGCTGTCACCTTCGAAACTGGTGGGAATGCGGAACCAGTTGACGTGGTCGTAGGAAGCGACTGCCTGGTAGCCGGTCCAGGCTTTGTTATAGGAGGACTGGCTGGCATTGATCAGGCGAAACCAGTGTTCCTGATGCACGTGCAGGCCGCTGGCCTTGAAGTGAAACCACTGAAAATGCGCGCTGCGGGTATCCGGGCGTATGGCCAGAACCGGATTGAGCGGATTGCTGATGTCGATGACTTGGATATTGCCGCTGTCGAAATTGGCGCTGATGTCGAACGAAGATTTGGCCACGGTCATGGTCGCTTCCTGAGCAGGATTTTTATGACCGGTACTCTACACGCAGGTTAGGGTGAAACCGAGGGGAATTACGGGTGTGGCGGGGGGCGTCTTCCGTGACGCGTCAGCAGCTTAGAGACTGTGCGATTGATTCTCAAGTGCTGATTGCCATTAGTTTTGCCCAATGTGGCTGGCCTCGGCTTGCCAATCAATGTTCTTTTGATATTATCCGCGCAACCGAATTTGCAGCACCCAAAGACTTCATTAGCCTGAAGACACAAGCCCGGAAAACGGGCAAAAAAAGACCCGGCAAAAAGCCGGGTCAAAAACCGTGATTAGCCTGATGAGGAGATAGTCCAGAAGACCGACCTAAGGTCTCTGGTCAATCGACTGATCTTGCGACCAGCTGCTTGCAATAATAATCATTATCATTTGCAAGTCAAATGTTTTTATCTGTCCGATAGGAAAATTCTTTCCTGTCCGTTCACACCTTGCTTGCCGTCACTTCGTCGTTGTCGATCGAATGGTCGACCATCGCCCGCGCCATATCCACCATATGCACCACCGAAAACGCCAGGTCGCGATTCGTGCCTTGCAGGTTTTCTGCGGCCTTGAACGCAGTGGCGGCTGCACATCGCAACAAATCCGAGGCATGCACCAGCGCTTCCTCGCCGCTGAGATGACTTTTAACATCGAAGAAACGCTCATCCGTCCCCAGTTCTGAAACAGCCGGTTTCAAGTAATAGTCCAGCGCGCGTTGTGCAGCGGCGTTGCCTTGGGGCGAGGTGAAGCTGGTGTCGATTTGCAGATCCGGCAGGTCTTTGCTGCTGATGTTCATCATGAAAAGCCACTCCATGTTCGATTGAAAATCCGTTTGCCTAGGATAGTACTCTCTGTATTTGTGACGAGGATTTAAATACTACAATATGTGTTTTGCTGGTCGAAGACGTCCGCGTAAGGTGCGGCACATGGATAAATGGATTGAGTTGGTCAAGGCCAAGATGAGTGAACTCAAAGTCACTCAAACAGAGCTCGGAGAGCGCGTCGGCATGTCCCAGGGCGGGATCGGTCATTGGCTGAACAAACGTCGCGAACCCGGTGTTACCGAAATGAATCGCGTGCTGCAGGCGCTGGGAATGGACTTCCTCGAAGTCGTGCTGGTCATCCGCGAACCGCAGCCCACAGCGGATGACGAGATGCCGCTGGCACAGAAGTACAACCCGTACTTCCGTTACCCGATCTACGACTGGCGAGCGCCGTGTGAGGTGCGCGACGCTGCGGCCAGTTATGGCGGCGTCGCGGTCAAGCAGCGCTTCGAACTGACGGATTACCACGCTCGCGGTGCCGCGTTCTGGCTCACGGTCACGGGGGATTCAATGACCGCGCCGAGCGGTCAGAGCATTGCCGAGGGCATGTTGATTCTGGTCGACCCGCAGTTGGAGGCAGTGCCGGGCAGACTGGTGATCGCCCAGTGGCCGGACAGCGACGAAGCGATTTTCCGCAAACTTGACGAACAGGGCGGCCAGCGGTACCTGGTGCCGCTCAATCCGACCTGGCCGAAAACTTTGCTCACCGATGAATGCCGGATTATCGGCGTGGTGGTTCAGGCAACGGCGCGTTATTGAAAGAATCGATCCTCGCCAAGGGCCAGGATCGATTCTCTGATTTCAACCTTCTTCCAGTTCAACCAGAGCGCTGCCTTCGCTGACCATATCGCCTTCCTGGCAATACAGCGCTTTGATCACACCGGCCTGCGGCGCGCGGATGCTGTGTTCCATCTTCATGGCTTCCAGCACCACCAATTGCGCTCCGGCTTCAACGGTTTGCCCGACTTCCACCAGCACGCGCACGATGCTGCCGTTCATTGGTGCGGTCAAGCCGCCCTGATGGCTGTGGCTGGCATCGACAGCGCTGATCGGATCGAACGCCTCGACGCGCCGTAACTCTCCATGCCACTCCAAGTACAATGAACCGCCCTGACGAATTGCCCGCAACGTACGACGCACGCCGTCATGCTCGACGGTCAGCGCCTCGCCCAGCAGTTCGGCAGGGGCCACAGCTCCCAGCGTCAGCGCACGGTCCTGTCCCTCGCAGCTCAAATGCAAGGTGATTTCCGCCGGCAAACCTGCTCGCAAACCACTGCCGCTGGACCATGGTGATGCGCGATCATCTGTGCGTGTACGGGGCGGCAAACTCTGCGCAAACGCCTGCGCCGCCACCTCCCAGAACCCATCGCTCAACGCGCCTGGTGCTGGCAACAATTGCTCCTGATATCGCGGTATAAACCCGGTATCAAGTTCCGCAGCGGCAAACGCCGGATGCGCGATGATCCGGCGCAGGAAGTTGATATTGGTCTTCAGCCCGCCAATCGCAAACTCATCGAGCATACTCAACAGACGCAAGCGCGCCTGTTCGCGATCTTCACCCCAGGCAATCAGTTTGCCGAGCATCGGGTCGTAGAACGGCGAAATTTCGTCGCCTTCCTCCACCCCGCTGTCCACCCGCCGCCCCGGTCCCTGCGCCGATTCGCGGTACAAGTCCAGACGCCCGGTGGCTGGCAGAAAATCATTCGCCGGATCCTCGGCATACAAACGCACTTCAATCGCGTGACCGTTGAGCGGCACCTGCGCCTGGGTGATCGGCAGCGCTTCACCACGGGCGACGCGAATCTGCCAGGCGACCAGATCGAGCCCGGTGATCGCTTCGGTCACCGGGTGCTCGACCTGCAGTCGCGTGTTCATCTCCATGAAGAAAAACTCGCCGCGCGCATCCAGCAGAAACTCGACGGTGCCAGCGCCGACATAACCGATCGCCTGCGCCGACCGCACGGCCGCTTCGCCCATCGCCCGGCGTAACTCGGGCGTCAGGCCCGGCGCCGGGGCTTCTTCGATGACTTTCTGGTGCCGACGCTGGATCGAGCAATCGCGCTCGTTGAGGTACAGGCAGTGACCGTGCTGATCGGCGAACACCTGTATCTCGACGTGACGCGGCTTGAGCAAATACTTCTCTACCAGCATTCGCGAGTCGCCGAACGACGATTGTGCTTCGCGCTGCGCCGAGGCGAGGGCTTCGGCCAACTGGCTGACGTTGTCGACCACTTTCATGCCTTTACCGCCACCACCAGCGGTGGCCTTGAGCAGCACCGGATAACCGATGCGCTCACAGGCTTCACGGAAGGTGTCGAAATCCTGCGCTTCGCCGTGATAGCCCGGCACCAGTGGCACGCCGGCCTTTTCCATTAGTGCTTTGGCGGCGGATTTGCTGCCCATCGCATCGATGGCCGAGGCGGGCGGGCCGAGGAAGATCAGTCCGGCGGCTTCGATTGCGCGAGCGAAGCCCGCGTTTTCCGAGAGAAAACCGTAGCCGGGATGAATCGCCTGAGCGCCGCTCGCCTTGGCGGCGGCGATCAATTTATCGATTTGCAGATAACTGTCAGCAGCCTTGCTGCCGCCCAGATCAACGCAGATATCGGCTTCACGACTGTGTCGCGCATCGCGGTCGGTGGCGCTGTGCACGGCGACGGTGGTGAGGCCCAAAGCCTTGGCGGTGCGCATGACCCGGCAGGAGATCTCGCCACGGTTGGCCACCAGCAGGGTGGTAATCACAGGTGCGCTCATCAACGCGACTCCTTGGTGGATGCGGCTTGCCAGCTCGGCGGGCGTTTTTGCAGAAATGCGCGCAAGCCTTCCTGGCCTTCGGCGCTGACACGAATTCGTGCGATCGCGTTTTCCGTGTAACGGCGCAGCGCCGGCGTCAGCGAGCCATTGCCGACTTCGCGCAGCAAGTCCTTGCTGGCACGCATGGCAGCGGGGCTGTTGAGCAAAAGATTGTCGATCCATTGCTCGACTTGCTGCTCGAGTTCAGCGGCCGGATAGCTATCAGACAACAAGCCGATTTCCCGCGCCCGCTGGCCGCCGAAGCGCTCGGCCGTCAGCGCATAACGCCGCGCCGCCCGTTCACCGATGGCCTGCACCACGAATGGACTGATCACCGCCGGCGCCAAGCCGATGCGCACTTCCGACAGGCAGAATTGCGCGTCATCAGTGCCGATCGCCATGTCGCAGCAACTGATCAGGCCCAGCGCACCACCGAACGCCGCACCCTGAACCACGGCCAGCGTAGGGATTTTCAGTTTGGCGAGGTTGTACATCAGTTCGGCCAGTTCGCGGGCATCGTCGAGGTTGGTGTGGTAATCCAGATCGGCCGATTGCTGCATCCAGGCCAGGTCGGCCCCGGCACTGAAATGCTTGCCGCGCCCGCGCAGCAGCAGGAAACGCAGGCTAGAGTCGCTTGCCACCTTGTCGAGGGCGAGGATCAGTTCGCGGATCATTTCGGCGTTGAAGGCGTTGTTTTTCTCGGCGCGGTTGAGCCACAGCGTCGCGAAACCGCGTGGATCGGTTTGCAGCTCGAGGGTATTGAAATCGCTCATCAGATTCTCCCCATCACATCCGGAACACGCCGAAGCGGCTCGGTTCGATTGGCGCGTTCAGCGACGCAGACAAGGCCAGGGCCAACACGTCGCGGGTCTGCGCCGGATCAATGACGCCGTCGTCCCACAGTCGTGCGCTGGAGTAATAGGGGTGACCCTGTTCTTCGTACTGGTCCAGAATCGGCTGCTTGATCTGGCTTTCCTGCTCGACGGTGAACGCCTGACCGCTGCGTTCGGCCTGTTCGCGCTTTACCTGCACCAGCACGCCGGCGGCCTGTTCGGCGCCCATCACGCCGATCCGCGCATTCGGCCACATCCACAAAAAGCGCGGGTCGTAAGCGCGACCGCACATGCCGTAGTTGCCGGCACCGAAGCTGCCGCCGATGATCACGGTGAATTTCGGCACCTTGGCGCACGCTACCGCGGTCACCAGTTTGGCGCCGTGCTTGGCGATGCCGCCGGCCTCGTATTTCTGGCCGACCATGAAACCGGTGATGTTCTGCAAAAACAGCAGGGGAATGCCGCGCTGGCAGGCCAGTTCGATGAAGTGCGCGCCTTTTTGCGCGGCTTCGGCGAAAAGGATGCCGTTGTTCGCCAGGATCGCGATCGGGTAACCGTGCAGATGGGCGAAACCGCAGACCAGCGTGGTGCCGAACAGCGCCTTGAACTCATCGAACACCGAACCGTCGACCAGCCGCGCAATCACTTCGCGCACATCGAATGGCTGCTTGGCGTCAGCCGGAACCACGCCGTACAACTCGTCGCTGGCGTACAGCGGCGCAATCGGCGTGCGTTGCTGCACCTCGCCGAGCTTGCGCCAGTTGAGGTTGGCAATGCTGCGGCGGGCCAGGGCGAGAGCGTGTTCGTCGTTCTCGGCGTAATGGTCGGCCACACCGGAGGTCTTGCAATGCACATCGGCACCGCCGAGGTCTTCGGCGCTGACCACTTCACCCGTCGCGGCTTTTACCAGCGGCGGGCCGGCGAGGAAAATCGTCGCCTGGTTGCGCACCATGATCGCTTCGTCTGCCATCGCCGGCACATACGCGCCGCCTGCGGTGCACGAGCCCATGACCACCGCGATTTGCGCAATGCCCATCGCGCTCATGTTGGCCTGGTTGAAAAAGATCCGCCCGAAGTGTTCGCGGTCAGGAAACACTTCGTCCTGACGCGGCAGGTTGGCGCCGCCCGAATCCACCAGATAAATGCACGGCAGGCGATTCTGCTGGGCGATGGTCTGCGCGCGCAGGTGCTTCTTCACGGTCAGCGGGTAATACGAGCCACCTTTGACCGTCGCATCGTTGGCAACGATCATGCACTCGACGCCTTCGACGCGACCGATACCGGCGATCACACCGGCGGCCGGCACGTCTTCGCCATACACCGCGTGAGCAGCGAGTTGGCTGATTTCGAGAAACGGTGAGCCCGGATCGAGCAGGCGATTGATGCGTTCCCGCGGCAGCAATTTACCGCGCGAAGTGTGGCGTTCCTGAGCTTTGGCACCGCCGCCCTGCGCCACTTGGGCGAGGAGGGTGTGCAGCGCGTCGACCTGTTTGAGCATCGCCGCGCTGTTGGCGGCAAACTCCGCTGAGCGCGGGTTGAGCTGAGTATGCAGAGTGGCCATGGTCAGCTCCGTTTAGCGGGTTTCGTTGAAGAGTTCGCGGCCGATCAGCATGCGGCGGATCTCGCTGGTGCCGGCGCCGATCTCGTAGAGCTTGGCGTCACGCAGCAGGCGGCCGGCGGGGAATTCGTTGATGTAGCCGTTGCCGCCGAGAATCTGAATCGCGTCGAGGGCCATTTGTGTGGCGCGTTCGGCGGTGTAGAGGATTACCCCGGCAGCGTCCTTGCGCGTGGTTTCGCCGCGCTCGCAGGCCTGGGCTACCGCGTACAGATAGGCGCGGCTGGCGTTGAGCTGGGTGTACATGTCGGCAACTTTGCCCTGGATCAGCTGGAATTCGCCGATGCTCTGGCCGAACTGCTTGCGGTCGTGGATGTACGGCACGATCAGGTCCATGCACGATTGCATGATCCCGGTCGGGCCGCCGGAGAGCACCACGCGTTCGTAATCGAGGCCGCTCATCAGCACTTTCACGCCACCGTTGAGCACGCCGAGAATGTTTTCCTCAGGTACTTCGACGTCATCGAAAAACAGCTCGCAGGTGTTAGAGCCGCGCATGCCGAGCTTGTCGAACTTGTTGCTGCGGCCGAAACCTTTCCAGTCACGCTCGACGATGAACGCAGTGATGCCGTGCGGGCCTTTTTCCAGATCGGTCTTGGCATAGATCACATAGGTGTTGGCGTCAGGGCCGTTGGTGATCCAGGTCTTGCTGCCGTTGAGCACGAAACGGTCGCCGCGTTTGTCGGCGCGCAGTTTCATCGAGACTACGTCGGAGCCGGCATTCGGCTCACTCATCGCCAAGGCGCCAACGTGCTCGCCGCTGATCAGCTTCGGCAGGTAGTTGGTTTTCTGTTCGTGGCTGCCGTTGCGGTTGATCTGGTTGACGCAAAGGTTGGAGTGCGCGCCGTAGGACAACGCCACCGACGCCGAGCCACGGCTGATTTCTTCCATCGCCACCACGTGCGCCAGGTAACCCAGACCTGCGCCGCCGTACTCTTCCGGCACAGTGATGCCGAGTAGACCCATGTCACCGAATTTGCGCCACATGTCGGCGGGGAACAGGTTGTCGTGATCGATCTGGGCTGCACGCGGGGCGATCTGATCGGCGACGAAGGACTGAACCTGATCGCGCAGCATGTCGATGGTTTCACCGAGGGCGAAGTTCAGGGATGGATAGCTCATGGGTCACCTTTTGGCTTTTTTATCGGGTGGAGCGCACGACGAATCGGCGTTCAGCTTTACGTTAACGTAAAGCTTCGCGAGTTCTACTGTCAATCGGCTTTACGTAAGCGTCAACTTGGGCGAGAGTAGGGGCCATTCAGGATTGCAAGCCGAATGAAACCTGTGGGAGCGGGCTTGCTCGCGAAAGCGTCAGTTCAGTCAGCATTTATGCTGAGTATGCTGGCCTCTTCTTGAGCAAGTTCGCTCCCACTGGGATTAAATCTGGCCAACCCATTAATAAAGATAATAGGGGTCGTCATGGATCAACCCAGTGCAAACCCGCAGCGCAGCTACAGCCGTGGTACTCAGGACAAAGCTTTGCTGGCGATGACCATCAGCCAGCGCTTCGATCAGACTGTCGCGCAACACCCGGACGGTGAGGCGTTGGTGGTGCGCCATCAGCAGTTGCGTTACTCCTGGCGGCAACTTGCCGAAGCGGTGGACGAGCAGGCCAGCGCTTTGCTCGCACTTGGTTTGCAGACGGGCGATCGCCTCGGCATCTGGGCGCCGAATTGCGCGCAGTGGTGCATTATCCAGTTCGCCACGGCGAAGATCGGCGTGATCCTGGTCAACATCAATCCCGCCTATCGCAGCTCCGAACTGGAATACGTGCTCAAGCAATCCGGCTGCCAATGGCTCGTCTGTGCGGGCGCGTTCAAAACCTCGAACTATCACGAAATGCTCCAGGGCCTGGCGTCGGATCTGGCCGATCACGCCATCGGTCACCTGCGCAGCGAACGCCTGCCGGACTTGCGCGGCGTGATCAGCCTCGATGCAAATCCGCCAGCCGGTTTTCTGCCGTGGTCACAATTGAGCGAGCTGGCCGCCAGCGTCTCGCCCGATCAACTGCGCGAGCGTAGCGCCAGCCTGCATTTCGATCAGCCAGTGAACATCCAGTACACCTCCGGCACTACCGGCTTCCCCAAGGGCGCAACCCTCAGCCACTACAACATTCTCAACAACGGTTACATGGTCGGCGAAAGCCTCGGCCTGACGGCTGACGATCGACTGGTGATTCCAGTGCCGCTGTATCACTGCTTCGGCATGGTCATGGGCAACCTCGGTTGCGTCACCCATGGCAGCACGATGATTTACCCCAACGATGCTTTCGATCCGGCGCTGACGCTGCAAGTAGTAGCGGAAGAACAGGCCACGGCGCTGTACGGTGTGCCGACCATGTTCATCGCCATGCTCGATCAGCCGCAGCGGCAGACCTTTGATTTATCGAGCCTGCGCACCGGGATCATGGCCGGCGCGACCTGTCCTATCGAGGTCATGCGCCGGGTGATCAACGAGATGCACATGAGCGAAGTGCAGATCGCCTACGGCATGACCGAAACCAGTCCGGTGTCGCTGCAGACCGGGCCGGCGGATGACCTGGAATTGCGCGTCACCACCGTCGGCCGCACCCAGCCGCAACTGGAAAGCAAGATCATCGACGACGCTGGCAACGTCGTGCCACGCGGCACCATCGGCGAATTGTGCACGCGCGGTTACAGCGTGATGCTCGGCTACTGGAACAACCCGCAGGCTACTGCCGAAGCCATCGATGAGGCGGGATGGATGCACACGGGCGACCTGGCGAGCATGAACGAGGAGGGTTACGTCAACATCGCCGGGCGGAACAAGGACATGATCATTCGTGGCGGCGAGAACGTTTATCCGCGTGAGCTGGAGGAATTCTTCTTCACCCACCCGGCGGTAGCGGATGTGCAGGTGATCGGCATTCCGTGCTCGCGCTACGGTGAAGAAATCGTCGCCTGGATCAAATTCCACCCCGGCCACAGCGCCTCGGAGCTGGAGCTGCAAGCCTGGTGCAAGGAACGTATCGCCCACTTCAAGACGCCGCGTTACTTCAAGTTTGTCGAAGCGTTTCCGATGACGGTGACGGGGAAGATCCAGAAATTTCGCATGCGGGAAATCAGTATCGAAGAGCTGCGTGAAAGGCAGGTCTGATGTAGATCAAATGTGGGAGCAAGCCTGCTCCCACAAGGAAATTAGGGAATATTTCAGAAATTGCAGAAAGCACAAAGGGGAGCCGAGGCTCCCCTTTAATTTGTCGTTGCGTGCTCTTTTTATTATTGAGGGTCGGTCTGTTGTTGTTTTTGGCAACCGTGGCCCTGTACAGCTTTTTGGCGACCCCCATCCGGGGTCAAGAGCAAACGTATTTTTTTGAGCGCTGATCTGCTTTCTCGTTTAAAGATCCAACCGATTCGGGAGCTACCTGAAGGTAGTTTTATTGTTCTCTGCCCGGTTGCGGGTCACTCCTGAGAGCACCCTGAAAAGCACACCTTCTCCAAAAAAATCTGTTAGCTGCGTCTCTGCCGTGTTGTTCTTGTTATGTCAGAGTCGTTTCGTCTTGTTTTTATTGGTTTGCGGCTTTTTATTCTTGTTATGCGATAGAGATAGCAGGTGTCGTGCCAATTTTTAAAAATCGTTAAAAATCAGTTGGTTACTATTTTCAGGATTTTCAGTTCTGAGCAAAGCCAGACAATTTGTTTCCGTGTTACTCGTTTTTGCCCACATCACTGATGCAGCGGTAACACCTCACTGGGCGCTGCGCGCCTTGGCCACCCGCGAACCGGTGGGGCGACCGAGGACTGCACTGATCTGCAGGCCCGCAGCAATCAAGGCGTCCAGGTCGATACCGGTCTCGATGCCCAAGCCATTGAGCAGGTAAACCACGTCTTCTGTGGCGACGTTACCGCTTGCGCCTTTGGCGTAAGGGCAGCCGCCGAGCCCGGCGATAGAGCTGTCGAACACCGCAATGCCTTCGAGCAGGCTGGCATAGATATTGGTCATGGCCTGGCCGTAGGTGTCGTGGAAATGCCCGGCGAGTTTGCCCGGTGGCACGTGCGCCGAAACCACCTCGAACAGCCGTCGGGTCGCGCCCGCCGTGCCGGTGCCGATTGTGTCGCCCAGCGACACTTCGTAGCAGCCCATCGCGTACAGCTCGCGCGCGACCATCGCCACTTGCTCCGGCGCAACGGTGCCTTCATACGGGCAGCCCAGCACACAGGAAACGTAACCGCGCACGGTAACGCCGCGCTGTTTCGCCGCTTCCATGATCGGCGCAAACCGCGCCAGGCTTTCGCTGATCGAGCAGTTGATGTTGCGCTGCGAGAACGCTTCGGACGCGGCGGCAAACACCGCGACCTCCTTGACCCCGGCCGCGAGCGCATCTTCAAAACCGCGCAGATTCGGCGCCAGTGCACCGTAGGTCACGCCGGGCTTGCGCTGAATCTGCGCAAACACCTCGGCGGACCCGGCCATCTGCGGCACCCATTTGGGCGAGACGAAACTGCCGACTTCGATATAGCCCAGCCCGGCGTTGCTCAACGCGTCGACCAGTTGCACCTTGTCAGCGACGCTGATCGGTTGGGCTTCGTTCTGCAGGCCATCGCGCGGGCCAACTTCGATCAGGCGTACTTGGGAGGGGAGGGACATGGCGGGACCTGCCTGTTTTTTCGGGTTCACGAAGAACCCTGCGGGAGCGAGCTGCTTGCGAAAGCGTAGCGTCAGTCACCGTCAATGCTGGATGACAGATGCATTCGCGAGCAAGCTCGCTCCCACAGGGGAAGCGGTGATTCGTTAAATCGCTTGCTGGCTCTTGAGCGTCTGCTCCAGCGCCTGCACGCAGCGCTCTTCGGCTGTATCCAGTTCGAGCTTCATCTGTTCGATATCCAGCAACTGCTGTTCGAGCTGTTCGCGGCGTTCGCTGATTTTCGCCAGCATGCTGTTCAGCTGTCGGGTGTTACCGCTGGACGGGTCGTAGAGTTCGATCAGCTCGCGGCATTCGGCCAGGGAAAAACCGATGCGCTTGCCACGCAGAATCAGCTTCAGGGTGACCTTGTCGCGCGGCGAATAGATACGTTCCTGGCCACGACGCTCGGGGCTGAGCAGGCCTTGCTCTTCATAAAAGCGGATCGCCCGGGTGGTGATGTCAAGCTCGCGGGCGAGGTCGGAAATGCTGTAGGTCTGACTGCTCATGAAAGCGCTCGGAAAGGGGGCATGGCGCTAAGCTAATCGGTGGTTTACGTTTACGTCAAGCAAGAAAAAGATCGCAGCCTTCGGCAGCTCCTACAGGGGAATGCATTCCAAATGTAGGAGCTGCCGAAGGCTGCGATCTTTTGATTTTCCTCAGACCGCCTGCTTCTCCAGCTTCTTCTCCTGTGCCGTCACCTGTTGGCACAACTCGATCATCTGCTCGCGCATCCAGCGATTGGCCGGGTCCTGGTCCGTACTTTCATGCCAGTACAAATGCGTTTCCACCGACGGCACATCATTCACCGGCAAATTGAACGATTGCAGGTCATGGCGGCGGGCGAAGCGTTCCGGCACGGTCATGACCATGTCGGTCTGCTGCATCACTTGCGAAGCCATCAGATAGTGCTGTGAACGCAGGGCGATCTTGCGCTGAATGCCCATTTTGCCCAGTGCCAGATCGACATAACCCAGACCGCTGCGGCGGCTGGAGATATGAATGTGGGTCAGCGACAGATAATCATCGAGGCTGAGTTTTTCCTTGCCCGCCATCGGATGGCCCTTGCGCATGGCGCAGACATAACGGTCGTCCATCAGTTTGACGTGGCGCACCTGCGGGTCGGTGTTGAGCGGCGCATCGACGGCGAAATCCAGCCGTCCGGCGGCCAGTTCCTTGGTGGTTTCCCGGCGTTTCGATAAAAAGCTTTCAATGATCACCGTCGGCGCGAGGCGGCGCAGACGCTGGAACAGTGGCGGCAGAATGATTGCTTCCGTGAGGTCGGTCATGCTGATCCGATAAGTCTTGACTGCCTGCGCCGGGTTGAAGATGCGACTTTCCTGCACCGACACGCGCAGCAGCGACAGGGCATTGCGCACCGGGCCGATGATGTTCTGCGCCATCGGCGTCGGCACCATGCCTTGAGCGGTGCGCACGAAGAGCGGGTCGTTAAACGTCTCGCGCAACCGTGCCAGGGCGTTGGATACCGCTGGCTGGGTGATGCCGACAATCTGCCCGGCGCGGGTCAGGTTGGCTTCGGTGTAGATCGCGTCGAAGACGATGAAAAGGTTGAGGTCGACCTTGCTCAGATTCATAACGCGGCTTCTCTTGTTATTAGTGCAAGTGTTTTGGGGCTGACGATCAGCGGATCATATATTGGTGATGAATGTTTATACACGCCGAGAATAGGCTAGGTAAATGATCAACGCTGTTCTAGCATCGATTGCATGACTTGAACAACCTCTGCCCGAGAAGGTAAATACCCATGGATTTCGCTTATTCGCCGAAGGTGCAAGAACTGCGTGAGCGCGTGACCGCGTTCATGGACACTTACGTTTACCCGGCCGAAGCCGTGTTCGAACGCCAGGTCGCCGAGGGCGATCGCTGGCAGCCGACCGCGATCATGGAAGAGCTCAAAGCCAAGGCCAAGGCTGAAGGTCTGTGGAATCTGTTTTTGCCTGAGTCCGAGCTGGGTGCCGGCCTGAGCAATCTAGAATACGCGCCGCTGGCGGAAATCATGGGTCGCTCCCTGCTGGGGCCCGAGCCGTTCAACTGCTCGGCGCCGGACACCGGCAACATGGAAGTGCTGGTGCGTTACGCCAACGAAGAACAGAAACAGCGCTGGCTCGAACCGCTGCTGCGCGGCGAGATTCGTTCGGCGTTCGCCATGACCGAGCCTGATGTGGCGTCTTCCGATGCGACCAACATGGCCGCCCGTGCCGTGCGCGATGGCGATCAGTGGGTGATCAACGGCAAAAAGTGGTGGACCTCCGGTGCCTGCGATCCGCGCTGCAAGATTCTGATCTTCATGGGCCTGAGCAACCCCGACGCGCCGCGCCACGCCCAGCACTCGATGATCCTCGTACCGGTCGACACTCCGGGGGTGAAAATCGTCCGGCCGCTGCCGGTGTTTGGCTACGATGACGCGCCGCACGGTCACGCCGAAGTGCTGTTCGACAACGTGCGGGTGCCGTACGAAAACGTCCTGCTCGGTGAAGGACGCGGCTTCGAAATCGCCCAGGGTCGCCTTGGCCCAGGGCGGATTCACCACTGCATGCGCTCGATCGGCATGGCTGAACGGGCACTGGAGTTGATGTGCAAACGCTCGGTGAGCCGCACTGCGTTCGGCAAACCGCTGGCGCGGCTGGGCGGCAACATCGACAAGATCGCCGACTCGCGGATGGAGATCGACATGGCCCGCCTGCTCACGTTGAAAGCGGCGTACATGATGGACACCGTTGGCAATAAAGTAGCAAAGAGCGAGATCGCGCAGATCAAGGTGGTGGCGCCGAACGTCGCCTTGCGCGTGATCGACCGGGCGATTCAAATGCACGGCGGAGCAGGGGTGTCGAACGATTTCCCGCTGGCCTATATGTACGCCATGCAGCGCACCCTGCGCCTGGCCGACGGCCCGGATGAAGTGCACCGCGCGGCGATCGGCAAGTTCGAAATCGGCAAGTATGTGCCGAAGGAAATGCTGCGTAGCGAGCGCTGATCCGAATCTTACCCTGATCGTTCCCACGCTCTGCGTGGTAACGCCGCCATGGACGCTCCGCGTCCACTGTGACGCAGAGCGTCACGGGATGCATTCCCACGCAGAGCGTGGGAACGATCAGTGCTGGTCAGTACACCCAAACCTCAACCCGCCGATTCTTGATCCTTCCTTCATCCGCACTGTTGGTCGCCACCGGCATCAGCGCGCCGAAGCCGCGCACTTCGCGCAGCACCACGCCGTTCTTGACCAGCTCGCGACGCACCGCCATCGCCCGCAGCTTCGACAGCAGATCGGCCCGCGCCGGGTCGTCCTTGAGGTCACCAAAGCCCACCAGCGTTACCGCCCGATCGGTCTTGCCATTACGCTTTATATAGTCGAGCACCCGCGCCAGATCCTGCCGCGCCTTGTTGTCCAGACTGGCGCTACCCTCGGCAAAACGGAAATTCACTGTCAGACGTTGGGCATGCCGGCTGAGGGATTGATAACCCTCGGGCATCAGCGCATTCGGCGCCACGCTCATGGCCTGCACGGTCTGACTGACGAACCCGCTGGCCGCAACGATCGCCTGACCCCGTGGGCTCTGTGCAAATTTGGCTAACGCCTGAGCCCATTGATTGCGGCTGTCCGGCGGTAGATAAAAGAACAAACGCCGCGACAGCGGATAGTCTTCAGTGGCGATCAGACTGTTCAGCGGCAGCATTGCTTGCGAGGCGCCATCGGCAATCGCCACGGCTTTGGCCTGACGCACGTAAGGCAAACCAATGAAGCCGATACCTTGCGGATCGGCGCTGACCGCATCGGACAATTGCTCGCTGGATTCGAAACGTTTTGCTGCGCTGCTCAGACTTTTCCCACGGTGGCTCAGCACCAGTTCCTTGAACGTGTCGTACGTCCCCGACTGGTCATCCCGCGCATACAAATGTATGGCGCCGCCACGGCCACCGATGTCTTCCCAGGTTTTCACTTCGCCGGCAAAGACTCGCGCCAATTGCTCGGTGCTCAACTGCTGTAGCGGATTGGCCGGGTTGAGGATGATCGCCAGGCCGTCGATCGCAATGACTTGCTCGGCCGCCGGGCTTTTCAGGTCGCCGAGGGGTTGCAGGGCGAGCAGTTCGCTGTCCTTGATCTCGCGGGAGGAGGCGGCCAGATCGGCGCTGGCGTTTTTCAACGCAGCAAAACCGGTGCTGGAGCCGTGGGCGGCAACTTCGATGACAACGCGTTGGCCTTGTGCGGTCTGGCCGATGATGCGTTGTTCGTTGGCGGTGTCCGGGGTTTCGCGGTGGATTTTCAGCAGGCCTTGTTCGTGCAAAAGGCCTTCGATCAGCGCCGGGCCGAGTTCGGCGCCGATGGTATTGGAACCCTGAATGCGTAATGCCAAGCCGTTTTCGGGGATCGGCAGGGCGGCCGCATAGACGGACAGCCAGCCACTCAACAGAAAAACGCAGAGAACACGCAGGGTCATGCCGGCACCGAATCAAGCCAAGGGGATTGCCGGGGAGATTAAGTCAGGCGCGTGACCGAAATATGACAAATCAAAAGATCGCAGCCTTCGGCAGCTCCTACAGGGAAAATGCATTCCAAATGTAGGAGCTGCCGAAGGCTGCGATCTTTTGCTTTTAGCTCAATTCAAGCCAGATCGGCGCATGGTCCGAGGGCTTTTCCATGCCGCGCAGTTCGTAGTCCACGCCGGCATCCTTGACCCGTGGCAGCAAACCGTGGGAAGCCAGAATTACGTCAATCCGCAGCCCACGCTTAGGCTCGTCTTCAAAGCCACGGCTGCGGTAGTCGAACCAACTGAACATATCGGTCACGTCGGGGTTGAGGTGACGATAGCTGTCGGTCAGGCCCCAATTCTTCAGGCGCGCCATCCATTCGCGTTCCTCGGGCAGGAAGCTGCATTTGCCGGTTTTCAGCCAGCGCTTCATGTTGTCCGGGCCGATGCCGATGTCGCAGTCTTCCGGGGAAATGTTCACATCGCCCATCACCACCAGTGGCTGTTCATTGTGGAACTGGCTTTCCAGCAGCGCTTGCAGGTCGCTGTAGAAGCGCTGTTTGGCAGGGAATTTGGTCGGGTGATCGCGGCTTTCACCTTGTGGGAAATAGCCGTTCATGATCGTCACCGGCACGCCATTGGCGTCAGCGAAAGTGCCCCAGATGAAACGACGCTGCGCGTCTTCTTCGTCGGTGATGAAACCTTTGTGAATCGCGATCGGTTCGTTGCGCGAGAGCAGGGCGACACCGTAATGGCCCTTCTGGCCATGGAAGTGCACGTGATAGCCAAGGGCGAGGATGTCTTCGAGGGGGAACTGGTCGTCGTGAACCTTGGTTTCCTGCAGGCCGATCACGTCGGGCTGATGTTTTTCGATCAGCGCTGCCAGCTGATGCGGACGGGCACGCAGTCCGTTGATGTTGAAGGAAACAATCTTCATGGTCGGCAGTCCTGGCAAAAGGGCGATGCTAGCTGACATGGGGGAGATGGGCCAGTGTGGGACAAATCATTTTGGCCTGTGGGATTTGTGCTGCCTGTAAGGGCCTCTTCGCGAGCAAGCTCGCTCCCACAGGGAAATGCGATCGAAATTCGGGAGCGAGCCTGCTCGCGAAGGCGTCCGGCCGGTCGATGAAGATCCAGGGCTGGTCTACCCTGTCAGGGGAACCACCACACCCGCCCAAGGTTCGTACCATCAAGCGCGCCAGCCTCCGAGCGCGCCTCCGGGGAGAATCACTGCAATGCCTGAAACCCAGTCCGCCGTTGCCGACATCCACATGCTCGACCGCGGCTATTCACGCGAAGCCCGCTCGTTGCTGTATCAGGCCTATCGCCACGAGCCGACCTTCGGCTACCTGTTCGAAGCCGAGCGTCCCGGCTACGAACAGCGCGTGCGCGCGACGGTGCGCGAGTTGGTCAAACAGCATTTTCTCCAGGACCTGCCGGCGATCGGCCTGCTGGTCAACGACCGCCTGATCGGCATCGCCCTGATCGCACCGCCGCAACGGCGCCTGGGTGTTACCGAAAGCTGGGCGTGGCGCTTGCGCATGGTGCTCAGCACCGGTTTTCGCTGCACCCGGCGTTATCTGGAATACCACGATGCCGTTGCCGCGTGCGTGCCCGGTGACTCGGTGCACATGCTGCCGTTGCTTGGCGTGCATCCGCAGTTTCAAGGCCAACACTACGGCGAACAACTGCTCACTGCCGTGCACAATTGGTGCGCGGTTGATGAAACCTCACAAGGCGTGGTGCTCGACACCGGCAACCCGCGCTACCTGGATTTCTATAAAAGGCAGGGTTATCAGGAGATCGGCGAGGTTGCCGTCGGGCCGGTGCGCGAACACGTATTTTTTCACGCCAATCCGCAGGTGTTACAAACAGCAACGGGTTAACCGTAGAGCTCCTTGGGAAATTTCCTGTTCTATCAGGCTCCCGAGCCCGTGATAGCATCCGCGCCTATGAAGTTTCCACGAAGATTTACCAGCGGCGTGCTGATGCTGTTATCCAGCTGCGCGGCGCTGGCGCAAAGTGAATTGGATGTACGGATCAAGCCGTCCAACGATGAACTCAAAGCCAATATAGAAGGCTATATCGGCAGCCTCGGCGATCGCGACGAAGAAGCCTTGCTGCGCTTCAGTCGCGGCGCCGAAGAGCAGGCGCGCAAAGCAGCGCAGGCGCTGGGCTACTATCAGCCGCAGATCGACAGTGACGTCAAGGGCGGGGAAAAACCGCGTCTGGTGCTGAACATTGATCCCGGCGAGCCGATTCGCCTGCGCAACGTCACCGTGCGCGTCGACGGCCCGGCGGCCTCGCTGAAATCCTTCCGCGTACCGAAAGGCGACCTGCTCAAATCCGGCGCCGTGCTCAATCATGGTCGTTACGAAGACGCCAAACGGCTGATCCAGAACCAGGCCTCGCGCTTCGGTTACTTCAGCGGCCATTTCACCAGCCAGAAACTCATGGTCGATCCCCGCGCGGGCGTGGCCGATATCGAATTGATCTACGACAGCGGCCCGCGTTATGCGCTGGGCAAAGTCAGTTTCGAGGGCGATACGCCGTTCGACGAAGACCTGTTGCAACGCATGGTGCCGTTCAAGGCCGGCGAGCCTTATGATTCCGAACTGATCGCCGAACTCAACCGCGACCTGCAATCGAGCGGCTATTTCGAAGGCGTGCGCGTCGACGCGGCACCGACGGCGGCCGAAGGCCAGGTGATCCCAGTCGACGTCAAACTCGACACGCGCAAACCGCGCACCATGGGCCTGGGCCTCGGTTACTCGACCGACGTCGGCCCGCGCATCAAAGCCAACTGGACGCGCCACTGGGTCAATCCGCAGGGCGACAGTTATGGTTGGGAAGCCGAGCTTTCAGCGCCACGGCAAAACGTCGGGCTGTTCTACGACATTCCGCTCGACCCGCCATTGACTGACAAACTGCGCTGGGCCGGCGGCTATCAGTTCGAAGACATCGAAGGCTCCGACACCCTCAGCAAGCTGCTGACCTTCGGCCCCGAATGGCACAGCAAGCTCCCCAGCGGCTGGCAGCGGGTGATCTCGTTGAAATGGCAGCGCGAAGAATACGAACTCGGCGACGACTCGGGCCTGAGCACCTTGTTGATGCCCGGTATCAGCTATTCGTACCTTAAGAGCGATAACCGCATCGACCCGCGAAATGGCTATCGCCTGAGCTTCGAAAGCAAAGTGGCCAAGGAAGGACTGGGATCGGACAACAACCTTTTATATGGCACCGCGCTGGTCAAGGGCCTGACGACGGTGTTTGACAAGCATCGCTTGCTCGGTCGCGTGCAGGTCGGCGGCAGCGCCACCAATGGCTACAACTCGATTCCGCCGTCGCTGCGCTTCTTCGCCGGTGGCGATCAGAGCGTACGCGGTTATGACTACCAGAGCCTGTCGCCGAAAAACTCTGACGGCGACCGCATCGGTGGCCGTTACATGATTGCCGGCAGCGTCGAGTATCAGTATTCGATTGCCGAGAAATGGCGCGTCGCGACCTTCGTCGACCAAGGCAACTCTTTCAATAAACTCGAACTGCCCGACCTCAAGACCGGGGTCGGTGTGGGTGTGCGCTGGGTCTCACCGGTCGGGCCGATCCGCCTTGACCTGGCCCATGCGCTGGACGACGACGGCGGCATCCGGCTGCACTTTTCCATGGGGCCTGAGCTGTGAAGCGTGGTGTGAAAATAACGGCGCTGACGCTGTTGGCGCTGGTCTTGTTGATCGTCTTGAGCCTCGCCTCGTTGCTTGGCACGCAGGCGGGCAGCCGCTGGGTGCTGGGTCTGGTGCCGGGCCTGAGCGTGGAAAATTTCCACGGTCGGCTCGCTGGGCAATGGAGCGCCGATCACTTGGTCTGGCAGCAGGACACCAGCCGTGTCGAGCTGGATAAGGCAATCTTCGCCTGGTCGCCGCTGTGCCTGACGCGCATGACTTTGTGCATCGATCAGCTCAAGGCCAATCAGGTGATCCTGCAATTTCCGCCGAGCGAAGAAACCACCGAGAGCGGCCCGGTCAAACTGCCGGACCTGCAATTGCCGCTGGCTGTCGAACTGGGCGATGTCGAGGTCGGCAGCCTGTTGTTCAACGGCAGCGAACAGCTCAGGGGCCTGCAACTGGCGGCGCACTGGACCGCACAGGGCCTGCAGATCGACAGCGTGAAATTGCAGCGCGACGAACTCAGCCTGAACCTCTCCGGCCTGCTGCAACCGAGCGGCAACTGGCCGCTGAATATTCACGGCGATTTGACTTTGCCCGCTCCGGGCAGCGAGCCGTGGACGCTGGCGCTGAAGGTCGACGGCGACCTGCTGAAAACGCTCAACCTGCACGCCGACAGCCGAGGCTACCTCGACGGCCAGTTGAACGGAGAACTGCAAGCGTTGGCCGAAAACCTTCCGGCCAGGCTGCGTATCACCAGCGACGCGTTCAAGCCGAGCGCCGATCTGCCGGACACCCTGCAATTCAATCAGCTTGTGCTCACGGGCGAAGGCGACCTGAAAAACGGTTACCAACTGCTCGGCAATGCCACGCTGCCCGCCGACAAATCCCCGGTGGCGCTGCTGCTAAAAGGCAAGGTCGACGCCAATGGTGCGCAGATCGCCGGGCTCGACCTCAACGCCAACGACACGCAAAGCCTCAAGCTCACCGGCAATCTCGATTGGAGCAAAGGCCTCAGCGCTCAGGCCAATGTCAACTGGCAAGACTTTCCGTGGCACCGGCTCTATCCGGAGATCGACGAGCCGCAAGTCACGTTGCGTACTCTCACTGGCGAAGTGTCCTACACCGACGGTCAATACCTCGGCAACTTCGACGCCGCGCTGGATGGCCCGGCCGGGGCGTTCACCCTCAGCAGTCCGTTCAGCGGCAACCTTGAACAGATCGCCTTGCCGCAACTGATCATGCAAGCCGGGCAGGGCAAGGCCGAAGGGCACGTCAATGTGCGCTTCGCCGACGGCATCGCCTGGGATACCGCGCTGGATCTGTCGGCGCTCAACCCGGCGTACTGGGTCGCGGAACTGCCGGGCACGCTGGCCGGGCCGTTGAGGAGCAAAGGCGAGATGAAGAATGATCAGCTCAGCCTCAGCGCCGACCTCGACCTCAAAGGCAAATTGCGCGGGCAACCGGCGATTCTGCAGGCCAAGGCTGACGGCGCCGGCGAGCGGTGGAACCTCAACGCCCTGCAAATCCGCCTCGGCGACAACAGCATCAACGGCAAGGGCAGCCTGCAGGACAAACTCGGCGGCCAGATCGACATCAAGTTGCCGCGTCTGGCCCAGCTCTGGCCGCAATTGCGCGGGCAGGTCAACGGTCAGGTCAACGTTGCCGGTACGCTGAAAGCGCCGCAGGGCAAGCTCGATCTGCAAGGCTCGCAACTGGCCTTTCAGGACAACCGCCTGCAAAGCCTCAACCTCGACGCCACGCTCGACAGCGCGCAGCGGGCGAAGATCAATCTCAAAGGCAGCGGCATTCAGACCGGCGACACCGCGCTGGGCACCCTGACTGCCAGTGCTCAGGGCGATATCAAAAGCCAGAAACTCAACCTTGATTTGATCGGGCCGAAGCTGAAACTGACGCTGGGTCTGGACGGCAATCTGGACAAGGGCAACTGGCGCGGACGCCTGGCCAGTGGCGACATTCAGGCCGGTGGTCAGGACTGGAAGCTGCAACGCCCGGCCAGACTGGAGCGCCTGTCGGACGGCCAGATCAATTTCGGCGCGCATTGCTGGCTATCGGGTAACGCCAGCCTGTGTGGTGAAGATCAGCGCCTGATGCCGGAGCCGAAACTGCGTTATCACCTCAAGCAATTCCCGATCGAAAGCCTCGCGCAGTGGCTGCCGAAAGACTTCGCCTGGCAAGGCCGGCTCAACGCTGATCTGCAACTGGACCTGCCAGCGAGCGGCCCGAACGGCGTGGTCAGTGTCGATGCCAGCGGCGGCACTTTGCGCGTGCGCGACAAGGATCGCTGGCTGGATTTCCCCTACCAGACGCTCAAACTCAGCAGCAAACTCACGCCCAAGCGCGTCGATACCGAACTCGATTTTGTCGGCGGCAAACTCGGCGAATTGATGGTGCGGGCGCAGCTTGATCCGCTGCCGAAAAACAAACCGCTGAGCGGCTCGTTCCGCCTCTCCGGTCTCGACCTGTCGGTAGCGCGGCCGTTTGTGCCGATGGTGGAAAAACTCACCGGGCGTCTTAACGGCAGCGGCACGCTTTCCGGCGGCCTGCTCGCGCCGTTGGTCAACGGCACCGTGCAACTGAGCGACGGCGAAGTGTCCGGCGCGGAACTGCCGATCGAGCTGCAGAACCTGCAACTGACCGCTGCGATCGCCGGCGAATCGGTACGTCTGGACGGCGGCTGGAAAAGCGGCAAGACCGGCCAGGGCCGCCTCGATGGCAATGTCGCCTGGGGGCAGGCGCTGGTGGTCGATCTTGCGCTCAAGGGCACGCAATTGCCCGTCAGCGTCGAACCTTACGCCAAACTCGAAATGGCCCCGGATCTGAAAATTTCCATGGCCGGCGACGAGCTGAAGGTTGCCGGCAAGGTGCTTGTGCCCAAAGGCGAAATCACCGTGCGTGAGCTGCCGCCATCGACCGTGAAGGTCTCCGAGGACACCATCATCGTTGGCGCGCAGACCGAAGAGGGCAAACCGCCGATCGCGATGAAAATGGACATCGACGTGATTGTCGGCCAGGATAAGCTGAGCTTCGCCGGTTTCGGCCTGACTGCCAATCTGCAGGGTCAGGTGCACATCGGCGACAACATGGATACCCGCGGCGAACTCTGGCTCAACGACGGCCGCTATCGCGCCTACGGCCAGCGCCTGACGGTGCGGCGTGCGCGTCTGCTGTTCGCCGGCCCCATCGACCAGCCGTATCTGGACATCGAAGCGATCCGCCAGACCGACGACGTGATCGCCGGCATTCGCCTGAGCGGCAGCGCCGAACAGCCGACCACGCAGATCTTCTCCGAACCGGCGATGAGTCAGGAACAGGCGTTGTCGTACCTGGTACTGGGTCGTCCGTTGAGCACCAGCGGCGAAGACAACAACATGCTCGCGCAAGCGGCATTGGGTCTGGGTCTGATGGGCAGCGCCGGGGTCACCAGTGGTTTGGCCAAGGATCTGGGCATCGAGGATTTCCAGCTCGACACCCAAGGCAGCGGCAATGACACCAGCGTCGTCGCCAGCGGCAACATCTCCGAAAAACTCAGCCTGCGTTACGGCGTCGGCGTCTTCGAACCGGCCAGCACGATTGCCCTGCGCTACAAACTGAGCAAGAAGGTCTACGTCGAAGCGGCGAGCGGCGTGGCGAGTTCGCTGGATATTTTCTACAAGCGGGATTTCTGAAGATTTACTGAAAGATCAAAAGATCGCAGCCTTCGGCAGCTCCTACAGGGTTCACTTCAAACCCATGCAGGAGCTGCCGAAGGCTGCGATCTTTTCGCTTTAACCGCAAAAACCCAGCCCACTTGTCAACAAATTACCAAGCCTGCTAACTATTGCGTTGACATTCGCTGCCTAGGCAGTAACATCTCGACATACATTCACTGCCTAGGCAGTTATCAGGTGGATCGATGAAGCATTTCACCCCCGATGAATTCAAGCATTGCCATCTCGGCCTGTTGCTCGGCCGTGCCGCGCTGCTCAAAGACCGGATCATCGACACTCACATGGAGCCCCACGGCATTACCGCCGCGCAGTTCAAGGTGCTGATCATCATGGCCCAGTTCGGCGTCGACACTCCGGCCGAGCTGTGCCGGCATCTGTCGCTGGACAGCGGGTCGATGACGCGCATGCTCGATCGGCTGGAGCAGAAAGGTTTTCTGCTGCGCCAACGCAGCGAAGACGACCGCCGGCAGGTGCAGTTGAAGCTGACCGTACAGGGCCAGCAACTGACCGATCGCCTGCCGCAGATCGGTGCCGATGCGATGAATGAACTGGCCGGTGCCATCTCCCGCGAAGAGCTGAAAACCCTCGAATACATCCTCAAGAAAATTCTGCTGGCGGCCGGTGACCCGATCACCCTCCAGCGTTTAGGTGATCACAATGAGCGGTAAAACCTTGCGCAGCAGCCTGACTCTGCTGCTGTCGGCAATGATCCTCGCCGGTTGCGCCAACTACAGCGGTCTCGATACCGAAGGTCAGCGCCTCGACGCCGCGAACCTGAAGACAGCGCAGTCTCTGGACGGCGTCAGCCTGTCGCCGGCGGCATGGCCGAAGAGCGATTGGTGGATCAGCCTCGGCGATCCGCAGCTCGATGGCTTGATCCGTGAGGCCCTGCGCGACAGCCCGGACATGCAGATCGCCGAAGCCCGCGCCCATCAGGCCAGTGCGGCAGCGTATGCCGCTGATGCCGAACGCTATCCGACCCTCGACGCCAGCGCCGGCATCAGCCGTTCGCGGCTGGCCCGTGATCAGGATCCGCTGGGGCAGGGCGGTGCCTATTCGACGGTGCGCAATGTCAGCGCCGGCTTCAATTACAACTTCGATTTGTGGGGCGGCCAGCGCGATGCCTGGGAAGCTGCGCTCGGTGAAGCGCGCGCCGCCGAAGTCGATCGTCAGGCTGCGCAGTTGACCCTCGCCGCTGACGTCGCCCGCGCTTACAGCGATTTGGGGCAAGCGCATATCGTTTATGACCTGGCCAATGAAGACCTCAAACGCACCCGGCAGATGCTCGACCTGAGCCAGCGCCGCCTGAGTTCGGGGATCGACAGCCAGTACCAGTTCCAGCAAACCCAGAGTCTGGAAGCCAGTTCCCAGGCCAGCCTGATCGATGCGGAAAAACGCCTGCACAGTGCAAAAGTTGCACTGGCGGTATTGCTCGGCAAAGGCCCGGATCGCGGCAACGAAATCGCTCGACCAAAAGTCCTGCAAGCCAGCGCCGTCGCGGTGCCATCGGTGTTGCCTGCCGAGCTGCTCGGTCGCCGCCCGGATCTGGTCGCGGCGCGCTGGCGTGTCGAGGCGGCGAGCAAGGATATCGACGCCGCCAAGACGCGGTTTTATCCGAATCTCAACCTGAGTGCGTCGGCCGGTGCCGAGTCTCTCTTGGGCGACGCGATGTTCGGTTCGGCCAGCCGTTTCTTCAACATTGCGCCGACCGTGTCGCTGCCGATCTTCGATGGCGGACGCCTGCGCGCCAACCTCGATGCGCGTGACGCCGATTACGACCTCGCCGTGGCGCAGTACAACAAAAGTCTGGTGAAAGCCCTCGGCGATGTCGGTGACGCCATCAATCAGCTGCGCGATATCGGCCGGCAGATCGGCGCGCAGCAGCACGCCACCGACATCGCTCAGGATTCTTACAACACCGCAGTCCAGCGTTACGGTTCCGGCATCGGCAACTACCTGGACGTGCTCAGCATCGAGCAGCAATTGCTCCAGGCCCAGCGTCAGCTGGCGACCCTCAATGCCGAGCAGATCGACCTGTCGATTCAACTGATGCAAGCGCTGGGCGGCGGCTTTCAGGCAGAAAACCTGAATGCAGCCAACGCCAGCCCAGCCTCGTCGCACTACTAATTCAAGGTATTTGTCATGGCCACTGCCGAAAACACCCAAGCTCAAGACAACACCCCGGACACCGGCAACCCGCGCAAGCGCAAGGTGATGCTGCTGGCCCTCGCCGTGGTCGTTCTGCTCGCCATTGCCGGCGTCTGGGCCTATCACGAATTCATCGGGCGCTTTAACGAAAGCACCGACGATGCCTACGTCAACGGTAACGTTGTGGAAATCACACCGCTGGTCACCGGCACCGTGGTCAGCATCGGCGCCGACGACGGTGATCTGGTCCATGAAGGCCAGGTGCTGATCAACTTCGACCCCAACGACGCCGAAGTCGGCCTGCAAAGTGCCAAGGCCAAACTGGCGCGCACCGTGCGTCAGGTGCGCGGCCTGTATAGCAACGTCGACGGCATGAAAGCCCAGGTCAACGCGCAGCAGGCCGAAGTGCAGAAGGCCCAGGACAACTACAACCGGCGGAAAAATCTCGCCCAGGGCGGGGCGATTTCCCAGGAAGAGCTGTCCCACGCTCGTGACGACCTGACCTCGGCGCAGAACGCTTTGGCCAATGCCAAACAGCAACTGAAAACCACCAGCGCACTGGTCGACGACACCGTGGTCTCGTCGCATCCGGACGTGATGTCGGCAGCGGCTGATTTGCGTCAGGCCTACCTGACCAATGCCCGCAGCACCTTGATCGCGCCGGTCACCGGTTACGTCGCCAAGCGCACTGTGCAGCTTGGTCAGCGTGTACAGCCGGGCACCGCGCTGATGGCGGTGATCCCGCTGGATCAACTGTGGATCGACGCCAACTTCAAGGAAACCCAGCTGCGTGACATGCGCATCGGCCAACCGGTGGATATCGAGGCCGATATTTACGGCAGCGATGTGAAATACAGCGGCACCGTTGACAGTCTCGGCGCCGGCACCGGCAGCGCGTTTGCCTTGCTGCCAGCGCAGAACGCCACCGGTAACTGGATCAAGATCGTCCAGCGCGTGCCGGTGCGCATTCACATCAATGCCGAGGAATTGGCCAGGCACCCGCTGCGGGTCGGTCTGTCGACCAACGTTGAAGTGAATCTGCACGACCAGAGCGGCCCGGTATTGGCGCAGCAGCCACCGCAAAAAGCCTCGTTCAGCACCAACGTCTACGAGCGCCAACTGGCCGAGGCGGACGCGATGATTGCCCAGTTGATCCACGACAACAGCGCAGCGGCGGGCAAGACCGCGCAGCGCTGAATCCGATTCCCGAACTGACCCAAGGCCCTGTGGGAGCGGGCTTGCTCGCGAATGCTGACTGACATTCAACATGGATGTTGACTGACACACTGCTTTCGCGAGCAAGCCCGCCCACACAATTGACGCAGCGCCAATCTGGTTTCATAGGATTCACAATGAGCAATAACGCTTCTTTCACGCCGCCCAGCCTGTTGCTCAGCACCATCGGCCTGTCGCTGGCGACGTTCATGCAAGTGCTCGACACGACCATCGCCAACGTGGCGTTGCCGACGATTTCCGGCAACCTGGGGGTGAGTTCGGAGCAGGGCACCTGGGTGATCACTTCGTTCGCCGTGAGCAACGCCATCGCGCTGCCGCTGACCGGCTGGCTCAGCCGCCGCTTCGGCGAGGTGAAATTGTTTCTGTGGGCGACGATGCTGTTCGTGCTGGCGTCGTTTCTCTGCGGTATCTCGACTTCGATGCCTGAGCTGATCGGCTTTCGTGTGCTGCAAGGTCTGGTGGCCGGGCCGTTGTATCCGATGACGCAAACCCTGTTGATCGCGGTGTACCCTCCGGCCAAACGGGGGATGGCGCTGGCGTTACTGGCGATGGTCACCGTGGTCGCGCCCATCGCCGGGCCGATTCTCGGCGGTTGGATCACCGACAGTTACAGCTGGCCGTGGATCTTCTTCATCAACGTGCCGATCGGAATTTTTGCGGTGATGGTGGTGCGTTCGCAACTGGCCAAGCGGCCGGTGGTCACCAGCCGCCAGCCGATGGATTACGTCGGTCTGATCACGCTGATCATCGGTGTCGGCGCGTTGCAGGTGATCCTCGACAAGGGCAATGACCTTGACTGGTTCGAGTCGAACTTCATCATTGTCGGCGCAGCGATTTCCGTGGTCGCGCTGGCGGTGTTCGTGATCTGGGAAATGACCGACCAGCATCCCGTGGTCAACCTGCGCCTGTTCGCCTATCGCAACTTTCGCATCGGCACGCTGGTGCTGGTTTTGGGTTATGCCGGGTTCTTCGGCATCAACCTGATCCTGCCGCAATGGCTGCAGACGCAAATGGGCTACACCGCGACCTGGGCCGGTCTGGCGGTGGCGCCGATCGGTATTTTGCCGGTGCTGCTGTCGCCGTTTGTCGGCAAATACGCGCACAAGTTCGACTTGCGACTGCTCGCCGGGCTGGCGTTTCTGGCGATCGGCCTGAGCTGCTTCATGCGCGCCGAGTTCACCAACGAGGTCGACTTCCAGACTATCGCTCTGGTGCAGTTGTTCATGGGCATTGGCGTGGCGCTGTTCTTCATGCCGACCCTGAGCATTCTGATGTCGGACTTGCCGCCGAGCCAGATTGCCGATGGCGCCGGTCTGGCGACCTTCCTGCGCACATTGGGCGGGAGTTTTGCGGCATCGCTGACCACGTGGATCTGGATTCGCCGGGCAAATCAGCATCATGCCTATATGAGCGAGAGCATCAGCACCTTCGAGCCGGCCACGCGCGAGACCTTGCACGCGCTGGGCGGGGCGAGTCAGCCGGCGTATGCGCAGATGGATCAGATCCTGACCAGCCAGGCGTACATGCTCTCCACCGTGGATTACTTCACGCTGCTCGGGTGGGGGTTCATGGGGTTGATTCTGATCGTATGGCTGGCGAAGCCGCCGTTTGCCGCGAAGGCCGGGCCTGCTGCCAGCGGTCACTGAGGCATTACGCGATCAAAAATGTGGGAGCGGGCTTGCTCGCGAATGCGGCGTGTCATTCAGCAATGATTTGTCTGACACACCGCTTTCGCGAGCAAGCCCGCTCCCACTTTTGTGTTGTATTTGGCGTTAGATTGCGGGGGCAGGCAGGGCGGGTGGCGGGGCGAAGTCGAACGGCGCCAAGGCATACCCGCTCTCATCCACCTGCAACGCCCAACCCTGACGATCCCAATCCCCCAGCACAATCCGCTTCGCCGCTTGTTCACCAAGCTGCAACTTGTGAATGGCCGGGCGGTGGGTGTGGCCGTGGATCAGAGTCTTCACGCCGAATTCGTGCATCACTCGCGGAATCTCTTCCGGGGTGACATCGACGATGTCGTTGGCCTTCATCCGCGTCTGCGCACGACTTTCGCTGCGCAGCTTGCGCGCCAGTTTATGGCGCGTGCGCAACGGCAGATTGCGCAGGATGAACAAGGTGATCGGGTTGCGCAGGTAGCGGCGCAGCTTCATGTAGCCAACGTCGCGGGTACACAGGCTGTCGCCGTGCATCAGCAGCACCGGCTCGCCGTAGAACTGCACGACACTCGGGTCCTTCAACAGCGTGCAGCCGGCCTGTTTGCAAAAGGCCTTGCCGAGCATGAAGTCGCGATTGCCGTGCATGAGGAAAATGGCCGTGCCGCTGTCGCTCAATTCGCGCAGGGCCTGGCAGATGGAACGCTGGAAGGGCGTCATGGCGTCGTCGCCGATCCACGCCTCGAAAAAGTCGCCGAGGATGTACAAGGCACTCGCCGAGCGGGCGCGTCCGGCGAGCAAATCCAGAAACGCCCGGGTAATGTCCGGGCGCTCCTCTTCCAGATGCAAGTCTGAAATCAGCAATATCACTCAATGATCTCGGCTTTCTCGATGATCACGTCGTCTGCGGGTACGTCCTGGTGGCCGGCCTTGGAAGTGGTCGACACGCCTTTGATCTTGTCGACAACGTCGGTGCCTGCGGTGACTTTACCGAATACCGCGTAGCCCCAGCCCTGCACGTTCTTGCCGCTGTGGTTGAGGAAAGTGTTGTCGGCGACATTGATGAAGAACTGTGCCGAAGCCGAATGCGGCTCCATGGTGCGGGCCATGGCAACGGTGTACTTGTCGTTGGAAAGACCGTTGTCGGCTTCGTTCTGGATGCTTGGACGCTTGTCTTTCTTCTCTTTCATGCCTGGCTCGAAACCGCCGCCCTGGATCATGAAGTTGCCGATGACGCGGTGGAACACGGTGTTGGTGTAGTGACCGGCGTTAACGTATTCGATGAAGTTGGCGACGGTAATCGGCGCCTTTTCAGCGTTCAGTTCGATGACGATGTCGCCATGGTTGGTGGTCAGTTTGACTTGAGTCATGATCGCTACTCTTCTGAGGAATTCGTGGTTTTGGGACCTTCAGCCCCGCAACCGGTTCAGCCTGCTTCGGCCAAGGTGCGCAGTTTAGCGTGACAGGCGCGAATTTCGAGGCGGTTTTTCATTTCACCGCGATTAAATGCGCCGCTTTATGGAGCCTGCTCTGTCAGGCCCTTGACAGCATCGGCTATGATAGCGGCTTTGTTTTGTCTGGCCCCTTCTGCGGCCGCGCACCTGTACGTCAAGGATCCTATGAGCAAGCCCACTGTCGACCCTACCTCGAATACCAAGTCCGGCCCTGCCGTGCCGGTCAACTTCCTGCGGCCGATCATCCAGGCAGACCTGGACTCGGGCAAGCACACCCAGATCGTGACTCGCTTCCCGCCGGAGCCCAACGGCTACCTGCACATCGGCCACGCCAAGTCGATCTGCGTCAACTTCGGTCTGGCCCAGGAGTTCGGCGGCGTCACGCACCTGCGTTTCGACGACACCAACCCGGCCAAGGAAGACCAGGAATACATCGACGCGATCGAAAGCGACGTCAAATGGCTGGGCTTCGAATGGTCCGGTGAAGTGCGCTACGCCTCGCAGTATTTCGACCAGTTGCACGACTGGGCGGTCGAGCTGATCAAGGCCGGCAAGGCCTATGTCGACGACCTGACCCCCGAGCAGGCCAAGGAATACCGTGGCAGCCTGACCGAGCCAGGCAAGAACAGCCCGTTCCGTGACCGTTCGGTTGAGGAAAACCTCGACCTGTTCGCGCGCATGAAGGCCGGTGAATTTCCGGATGGCGCGCGCGTGCTGCGGGCGAAGATCGACATGGCCTCGCCGAACATGAACCTGCGCGACCCGATCATGTACCGCATCCGCCACGCTCATCACCACCAGACCGGCGACAAGTGGTGCATCTACCCGAACTACGACTTCACCCACGGTCAGTCGGACGCCATCGAAGGCATCACCCACTCGATCTGCACCCTCGAGTTCGAAAGCCATCGTCCGCTGTACGAGTGGTTCCTGGAGCACCTGCCAGTGCCGGCGAACCCGCGCCAGTACGAGTTCAGCCGCCTGAACCTCAACTACACGATCACCAGCAAGCGCAAGCTCAAGCAACTGGTCGATGAAAAGCACGTCAACGGCTGGGACGACCCACGCATGTCCACGCTGTCGGGCTTCCGCCGCCGTGGCTACACGCCGAAATCGATCCGCAACTTCTGCGAAATGATCGGCACCAACCGTTCCGACGGCGTGGTCGACTTCGGCATGCTCGAATTCAGCATCCGCGACGACCTCGACCACAGCGCACCGCGCGCCATGTGCGTGCTGCGTCCGCTGAAAGTGGTCATCACCAACTACCCGGAAGGCCAGGTTGAAAACCTCGAACTGCCACGCCACCCGAAAGAGGACATGGGCGTGCGCGCCTTGCCGTTCGCCCGGGAAATCTACATCGACCGTGACGACTTCATGGAAGAGCCGCCAAAAGGCTACAAGCGCCTGGAACCGGCCGGTGAAGTGCGTCTGCGCGGCAGCTACGTGATCCGTGCCGACGAAGCGATCAAGGACGCCGATGGCAACATCGTCGAGCTGCGTTGCTCGTACGACCCGGACACCCTCGGCAAGAACCCGGAAGGGCGCAAGGTCAAAGGCGTGATCCACTGGGTACCGGCCGCCGCCAGCGTCGAGTGCGAAGTGCGTCTGTACGATCGCCTGTTCCGTTCGCCGAACCCGGAAAAAGCCGAAGACAGCGCCAGCTTCCTCGACAACATCAACCCTGACTCGCTGCAAGTGCTGACCGGTTGTCGCGCTGAGCCATCGCTCGGCAACGCCCAGCCGGAAGACCGTTTCCAGTTCGAGCGCGAAGGCTACTTCGTCGCGGATCTGAAGGACTCGAAACCCGGTCAGCCGGTATTCAACCGTACCGTGACCCTGCGTGATTCGTGGGGCCAGTGAGTGAGTCAAGGAACTAACGTGCTAACGATCTACAACACGCTCACCAAGAGCAAAGAAGTCTTCAAGCCGCTGGATGGCAACAAGGTGCGCATGTATGTCTGCGGGATGACCGTGTACGACTACTGCCACCTCGGCCACGGCCGCAGCATGGTCGCGTTCGATCTGGTGACGCGCTGGTTGCGCTTCAGCGGTTACGACCTGACCTACGTGCGCAACATCACCGACATCGACGACAAGATCATCAACCGCGCCAACGAGAACGGTGAATCGTTCGAAGCGTTGACCGAGCGCATGATCGCCGCGATGCACGAAGACGAAGCGCGCCTGAACATCCAGAAACCGGACATGGAACCGCGCGCCACCGATCATATCGCTGGCATGCACGCGATGATCCAGACCCTGATCGACAAGGGCTACGCCTACGCGCCGGGCAATGGCGACGTGTACTACCGCGTCGCCAAATTCATGGGCTACGGCAAGCTGTCGCGCAAGAAAATCGAAGACCTGCGCATCGGCGCGCGCATCGAAGTCGACGAGTCGAAGGAAGATCCGCTCGACTTCGTCCTGTGGAAAGCTGCCAAGCCGGGCGAGCCGAGCTGGGAATCGCCATGGGGCGCCGGGCGTCCGGGCTGGCACATCGAGTGCTCGGTGATGTCGACCTGCTGCCTCGGTGAGACGTTCGACATTCATGGTGGCGGCAGCGACCTCGAGTTCCCGCACCACGAAAACGAAATTGCCCAAAGCGAAGCGGCCACGGGCAAGACCTACGCCAACGCGTGGATGCATTGCGGCATGATTCGCATCAATGGCGAGAAGATGTCCAAGTCGTTGAACAACTTCTTCACCATCCGCGACGTGCTCGACAAGTACCACCCGGAAGTCGTGCGCTACCTGCTGGTGTCGAGCCACTACCGCAGCGCGATCAACTATTCGGAAGACAACCTCAAGGACGCCAAGGGCGCACTGGAGCGTTTTTACCACGCGTTGAAAGGTCTGCCGAGCGTGGCGCCGGCCGGTGGCGAGGCGTTTGTCGAGCGTTTCACTGCGGTGATGAACGATGACTTCGGCACCCCGGAAGCGTGCGCCGTGCTGTTCGAAATGGTGCGCGAGATCAACCGTCTGCGCGAGAGCGATCTGGCTGCGGCGGCAGGTCTGGCGGCGCGCCTGAAAGAACTGGCCAGCGTGCTGGGCGTGTTGCAGCTCGAGGCCGATGACTTCCTGCAGGCTGGCGCCGAAGGGCGGGTCGATGCGGCTGAGGTTGATGCGTTGATTGCTGCGCGTCTGGCGGCTCGGGCCGGGAAGGATTGGGCCGAGTCGGACCGGATTCGTGATCAGCTCACAGCGATGGGTGTGGTGCTGGAAGATGGCAAGGGTGGGACGACCTGGCGTCTGGCTGACTGAGGCCCAAAGCCCCTACCATGATCGTTCCCACGCTCTGCGTGGGAATGCCTCAACGGACGCTCCGCGTTCGGCTCTGTAGGGACGCAGAGCGTCCCGGGCTGCATTCCCACGCAGAGCGTGGGAACGATCGACTTTCAATGCACGACACAAATCCCCTGTGGGAGCGGGCTTGCTCGCGAAGAGGCCCGTCCAGACAACGTGTCATTCAGCCTGCCGCAACCGCTTGTACAGCGTATTCCGACTCACCCCCAAGCGCCGCGCCAGGTGCGAAATATTCCCCCCGGCCGCTTTCAACTCGCGATTCAACGCCTCGATATCATTCAAATCCAGCCCCAACGGCGCCGCTGTCTCCACCGGCTCCATCTCCAGATCGACAAAAAAATCATCCGGTAAATGCTCCGGCCGTACCGGTTGCTCTTCGGCCATGGCCAACGCCACCTGCATCACACTGCTGACCTGACGCAGATTCCCCGGCCACGGATGCTTTTCAAACAGCTCCAGCACCTCCGGGCTCAGCCCCGCCCATTGCGTCGGCTCGCGATGCTGTTCCCACAGTCGTTTGAACAGCGCTTGTTTATCACTGCGCTCACGCAGTGGCGGCAATTCCAAAGTCAGCCCACCAATGCGGTAGTACAAATCCTCACGAAACCGACCCAACTGCACCTGTTCGCGCAAGGATCGGTTGGTCGCCGAGATAATCCGCAGATCCACCGCAAACAACTCACTGCTGCCCACCGGCTGCACGCAACGCTCTTGCAAAACCCGCAACAAGCGCGCCTGAGTTGGCAGCGGCATATCGCCGATCTCGTCGAGAAACAGCGTGCCTTTGTCTGCCTTGCGGATCAGGCCGATGCTGCCTTTCTGATTGGCCCCGGTGAATGCGCCTTTTTCGTAGCCGAACAATTCAGACTCGACCAGTTCGGCGGGGATCGCTGCGCAGTTCACCGCGATAAACGCTTGTTTGTTGCGCGAGCTGGCCTGATGCAGGGCTTTGACGAACACCTCTTTGCCGACACCGGTTTCGCCGTGAATCAGCAGCGGAATGTCTTTTTCCAGCAGGCGTTCGGCCTGGCGCACGGCTTTTTCCACACGGCTGTCGCCGAAATGCAGCGTGTTGAGACTGATCGCACTGGCTGGCGCAGGCTTGTCCTCGGCGATAAACACCCGCGCTTGCACCGGCGCCTGTTTCGGCCGCTTCAGCAAGCACTGGAAACGGTTGCGCCCGGAGGTCTGCAGGGCAAATGGCAGACCCTCGGGCTGGTTGATCAGCTCCAGCAATGACACTTTGAACAGGCTTTCAACGCTGACGCGGGACAGACGCACACCGAGCAGGTTGTCGGCACGGCGATTGGCCGACAGCACTTGACCGCTCTCATCGAAGATCAATAACCCGGCCCACTGGCTGTCGAGGTTGTTCAACCCGGTGTTGAAGGTCAGTTGAAAGTGCTGACCGTGGAACAGGTTGAGGATCAGCCGGTTCTCCACGGTCTGGCTCATCATCTTCACCATGCCCAGGGTGTGCGAGGGCGGCAGGTAGCTGTCGCTGGAGACATCGAGCACGGCAATGACCTTGCGTTCGGCGTCGAAAATCGGCGCGGCGGAGCCGGTCATGAAGCGGTTGGCCTTGAGAAAGTGTTCGTCGTGTTCGATGTGCACCGCCTGCTCACAGGCCAGTGCGGTGCCGATCGCATTGGTGCCGCTGCTGCGCTCCATCCAGCTCGCCCCGGCCTGAAAGCCACGCGCCAGGTTCGGTTCGATAAAACGCTGGGTGCCCCACGAAGTCAGCACCTGGCCCTGATTGTCGGCGAGCATGATCAGGCAGTTGGAGTTGCTGAGGATGTTTTCGTAATAGGGCAGGACTTCCTGATGCGTGGTCTGCACCAGCGAGTGATGGCTGTCGAGCAACCGCGCAATGCCGACGGCGGGCAATTGATCGAAGGCCGGGGTGCTCAGGTGGTCGAGACCGAACGCGCGACAACGTTGCCAGGACGTCTGGACGATCGCATCGTGGGACAGCGGCGAAGCAGGTGCGGCCATGGGGGCGAGCCTCTGAGTGCAGCGATTTTATTATTGTTATGAACCCGGATCTTCAAATCACCACAAGTCCATTGTGGGAGCGGGCTTGCTCGCGAATGCGGTGTGTCATTCAACTGATTCGGTGACTGATACTGCGCATTCGCGAGCAAGCCCGCTCCCACATGGGATCTTCGGTGTTCATGAGACTGGGCAAAAGCGTGCATAGAGTGTTGTTCACTATTGTTCATTGTCAATCACCCCGACTGTTCAAAAGTGTTCAGCTGTGAACGCCGCTCGCCCCCGTGAATACTGCTTCTCAAAGCAAATCAACCACTTGCCATTTCTGGCATGAATGTCGCTCTGTTGCTCCGGTCGCTTGACTCCAAAAATAAAAAAGGCCGAGCCATGTCACTTACCCTGGAGCACGTCAGCCGTACCGTCGAGGGCCAGATCTGGATCGACGATGCGTGTCTGAAATTCGAACCCGGATCCTTCAATGTTCTGCTCGGGCGCACCCTGTCCGGCAAGACCAGTCTCATGCGCCTGATGGCCGGCCTCGACAAGCCCGACAGCGGCCGCGTGCTGATGAACGGCGTCGACGTCACCCAACGCCCGGTGCGGCTGCGCAACGTGTCGATGGTCTATCAGCAGTTCATCAATTACCCGACCATGACGGTGTTTGAGAACATTGCCTCGCCACTGCGTCAGGCCGGAATTTCCAAAGACATCATTCACAGCAAGGTGCAGGAAACCGCACGCATGCTGCGCATCGAAAAGTTCTTGCAGCGCTATCCGCTGGAGCTGTCCGGCGGTCAGCAACAGCGCACGGCCATGGCTCGCGCCTTGGTCAAGGATGCTGAACTGATTCTGTTCGACGAGCCGCTGGTCAACCTCGATTACAAGCTGCGCGAAGAACTGCGTCAGGAAATGCGCGAGTTGTTCAAAGCGCGCCACACCATCGCCATCTACGCCACCACCGAACCCAACGAAGCGCTGGCCCTCGGCGGCACCACCACCATCCTGCACGAAGGTCGGGTGATCCAGAGCGGGCCGTCGACTTCGGTGTATCACCAGCCGCAAACCGTGCTCGCCGCCGAATTGTTTTCCGAGCCGCCGATCAACCTCATGCCGGGACGCATTGCCGGCAACGAAGTCAGCTTCGCCAATTTCGTCCACTTTCCGTTGAACGTCGACCTGCGCCCGGTGGGCGAGGGCGAGTTCCGATTTGGCGTCCGGCCGAGCCATATCTCGCTGGTGCCGAGCAACGATGACGACCTCGAATTGGCGGTGACCGTCGAGGTTGCCGAGATCAGCGGTTCGGAAACCTTCCTGCACGTGCGCAACGAGCACTTTCTGTTGGTGCTGCACTTGCCCGGGGTTCACGAATACGACGTCGATGCGCCGATCCGCATTTATATCCCGACCCACAAACTGTTCGTTTTCGATGCGCAGGGCCGTCTGGTGCAAGCACCGGGCCGGCGTGTCGCGAGGGTTGCCTGATGGCCGAAATCCGTTTGCAACACCTCGCCCACAGCTACAGCAAAACCCCGAGCGGCGCGGAGGATTATGCGATCCGCGAGATGGATCACGTCTGGGAGCAGGGTGGCGCCTATGCTTTGCTCGGCCCGTCCGGTTGCGGCAAGTCGACCTTGCTCAACATCATTTCCGGCCTGCTCAGCCCGTCCCAGGGCCATGTGTTGTTCGACGGCAAAGCGGTCAACGACCTGACCCCGGAGAAGCGCAACATCGCCCAGGTGTTCCAGTTTCCGGTGGTCTACGACACCATGACCGTGTTCGATAACCTTGCTTTCCCGCTGCGAAACCAGGGCATGGCCGAGGCGAAAGTGCACAGCAAGGTGCAGGAAATCGCCGAAGTCCTCGACCTGCAGAATCTGCTGAGCAAGAAGGCGCGCAACCTCACCGCCGACGAAAAACAGAAAGTCTCGATGGGCCGTGGTCTGGTGCGCGACGACGTCTCGGCGATCCTCTTCGACGAGCCGCTGACGGTGATCGACCCGCACCTGAAGTGGAAGCTGCGGCGCAAGCTCAAGCAGATCCACGAGCAGTTCAACATCACCATGGTCTACGTCACCCACGATCAACTGGAAGCCTCGACGTTCGCCGACAAGATCGCGGTGATGTACGGCGGCCAGATCGTTCAGTTCGGCACGCCACGGGAATTGTTCGAGCGGCCGAGCCATACCTTTGTCGGCTACTTCATCGGCAGCCCGGGGATGAATCTGATCGAGGTGCAGCCGCAGCCCGGTGGCGTCGGTTTCGCCTCGACGCACTTGCCGTTGTCCGACGCCTTGCAGCGCCATATCGAGCACGGCCAGTGGAAAAATCTCAAGGTCGGCATCCGCCCCGAGTTTATTCACGTCTGGGACGAGCCGTTTGACGACGCGATGCAGGCCAACGTCGTACACGTCGAAGACCTCGGCACCTACAAGATCATGACCCTCAACCTCGACGGTGCGCCGTTGAAGGTGCGCCTGGCTGAAGACAAGCCGGTGCCTCAAGGCACGGCTTACATCAGTTTTCCGGCGCAATGGCTGATGGTCTATGCCGATGAGTTCTTGCTGGAAGTCAGCGACGAGGAGGTGCAGCCATGAACAAGGTGCAGAACAACAAGGCCTGGTGGCTGGTGTTGCCGGTGTTCCTGCTGGTGGCGTTCAGTGCGGTGATCCCGATGATGACCGTGGTCAACTATTCGGTGCAGGACATCTTCGACCAGTCCAGCCGCTACTTCGTCGGTGCCGACTGGTACAGGCAGGTGCTGCTCGACCCGCGTCTGCATGACTCGCTGCTGCGCCAGTTCATCTATTCGGCGTGCGTGTTGCTGATTGAAATACCGCTGGGCATCGCCGTCGCGCTGACCATGCCGACCAAGGGCCGCTGGTCTTCGGTGGTGCTGATCATTCTGGCGATTCCGTTGCTGATTCCGTGGAACGTGGTCGGCACCATCTGGCAGATCTTCGGCCGCGCCGACATCGGCCTGCTCGGTTCCAGCCTCAATGCCATGGGCATCAGCTACAACTACGCGGCCAACACCATGGACGCCTGGGTGACGGTGCTGGTGATGGACGTCTGGCACTGGACTTCATTGGTGGCGCTGCTGTGCTTCTCCGGCCTGCGGGCGATTCCCGACGTGTATTACCAGGCCGCACGCATCGATCGCGCCTCGGCCTGGGCGGTGTTCCGCCACATTCAATTGCCCAAGCTGAAAAGCGTGCTGCTGATCGCGGTGATGCTGCGCTTCATGGACAGTTTCATGATCTACACCGAGCCGTTCGTGCTCACCGGCGGCGGGCCGGGTAATGCCACGACCTTCCTCAGTCAGACGTTGACGCAGATGGCCGTAGGGCAATTCGACCTCGGTCCGGCAGCGGCGTTTTCGCTGGTGTACTTCCTGATCATCCTGTTGGTGTCCTGGCTGTTCTATACCGCCATGACGCACTCCGACGCCAACCGCTGAGGCCCGGCCATGAGCAAGAAAAAGCTTATTCCGTTGCTGGTCTACATCCTGTTCCTGCTGGTGCCGATCTACTGGCTGCTGAACATGTCGTTCAAGAGCAACACCGAAATCCTCGGCGGCCTGACGCTTTTCCCACAGGACTTCACGCTGGCGAACTACAAGGTGATCTTTACTGATCCGAGCTGGTACACCGGCTACTTGAACTCGCTGTATTACGTGAGCCTCAACACGGTGATTTCCCTGAGCGTGGCGTTACCGGCGGCTTACGCGTTTTCACGCTATCGTTTCCTCGGCGACAAGCACCTGTTCTTCTGGTTGCTGACCAATCGCATGGCGCCGCCGGCGGTGTTCTTGCTGCCGTTCTTTCAGCTGTATTCGTCGATCGGGCTGTTCGACACACACATCGCCGTGGCCTTGGCGCACTGCTTGTTCAACGTGCCGCTGGCGGTCTGGATTCTGGAAGGCTTCATGTCCGGCGTGCCGAAGGAGATCGACGAAACGGCCTACATCGACGGCTACAGTTTTCCCAAGTTCTTCGTGAAGATTTTCATCCCGTTGATCGGCTCGGGCATCGGTGTCACGGCGTTTTTCTGCTTCATGTTTTCCTGGGTCGAACTGCTGCTGGCGCGCACGCTGACCTCGGTCAACGCCAAGCCGATTGCGGCAGTCATGACGCGAACAGTGTCGGCATCGGGGATCGATTGGGGCGTGCTGGCAGCGGCAGGGGTGCTGACCATCCTGCCGGGCATGCTGGTGATCTGGTTTGTGCGCAACCACGTGGCCAAGGGCTTTGCCCTCGGTCGGGTCTGAGGAGCAGATGATGGAATGGATGAGCTGGACGACACCGACCGCCGCGTTCTTCATCGGCATCGGTCTGATTCTGGTGGGCATGACCACTTGGGAATTGCGCTCGCCGAGCATCTTGCGGCGAGGGTTTTTGCCGATTGCCACCACCCGTGGCGATCGCTTGTTTATCGGTCTTCTCGGCAGCGCCTACCTGCATTTGCTGGTAATCGGCGTCACCGACTGGAGCATCTGGGTGGCGTCCGCGCTGTCCCTGGTGTGGCTGTTGGCTGTGATGCGTTGGGGCTAGTCGAATCGTTCGGCAACGCGGCTCCACAACTTAAACAGGAGGTCTCTATGTTCGATAAAAACAATAAGCTGCGACATAGCATTTCATTGGCAGCCATGCTGGCACTCAGCGGTTTGAGCGCATCTGCCTGGGCCGACGCCTACGAAGATGCTGCGAAAAAATGGATCGGCAGCGAGTTCAAGCCCTCGACCCTGACGGCCGAACAGCAGTTGGAAGAACTGAAGTGGTTCATCAAGGCCGCCGAGCCGTTTCGCGGCATGGACATCAAGGTCGTTTCCGAGACCCTGACCACCCACGAATATGAATCGAAAGTGTTGGCCAAGGCGTTCAGCGAAATCACCGGGATCAAGCTCACCCACGACCTGCTGCAGGAAGGCGACGTGGTCGAGAAAATGCAGACGGTGATGCAGTCGGACAAGAACATCTATGACGGCTGGGTCAACGACTCCGACCTGATCGGCACGCACTTTCGCTACGGCAAGACCGAATCGATCACCGACCTGATGGCCAACGAGGGCAAGAATTTCACTTCGCCAACCCTCGACATCAAGGATTTCATCGGCATTTCTTTTACCACCGCGCCGGACGGCAAGATCTATCAGCTGCCTGACCAGCAATTCGCCAACCTGTACTGGTTCCGCGCCGACTGGTTCGAGCGCGCCGATCTGAAAGCCAAGTTCAAGGAAAAGTACGGTTACGAGCTGGGCGTCCCGGTGAACTGGTCGGCCTATGAAGACATCGCCAAATTCTTCAGTGAAGACGTCAAGGAAATCGACGGCAAACGCGTTTACGGGCACATGGACTACGGCAAGAAAGATCCGTCGCTGGGCTGGCGCTTCACCGATGCCTGGTTCTCCATGGCTGGGGGCGGCGACAAGGGGCTGCCCAATGGTTTGCCAGTGGACGAGTGGGGTATTCGCGTCGAAGACTGCCATCCGGTCGGCTCCAGCGTGACCCGCGGCGGCGACACCAACGGCCCGGCGGCGGTGTTTGCCACCACCAAATACGTCGACTGGCTGAAGAAGTACGCGCCACCGGAAGCGGCTGGCATGACTTTCTCGGAGTCCGGGCCGGTGCCTTCGCAGGGCAATATTGCCCAACAGATCTTCTGGTACACCGCGTTCACCGCCGACATGACCAAACCGGGCCTGCCGGTGGTCAACGCCGACGGCACGCCGAAGTGGCGCATGGCACCATCGCCAAAAGGCCCGTATTGGGAAGAGGGTATGAAGCTGGGCTATCAGGACGTGGGTTCGTGGACATTCATGAAATCCACCCCTGAGAAACAGAAACTGGCAGCGTGGTTGTACGCGCAGTTCGTCACCTCGAAAACCGTGTCGCTGAAGAAAACCATCGTCGGCCTGACGCCGATTCGTGAGTCGGACATCAACTCGCAAGCGATGACCGATCTGGCGCCGAAACTTGGCGGGCTGGTCGAGTTCTATCGCAGCCCGGCCCGCGTGCAGTGGTCGCCGACCGGGACCAACGTGCCGGACTATCCGCGTTTGGCGCAGCTGTGGTGGAGCCACATCGCCGAAGCGGCCAGCGGCGAGAAGACCCCGCAACAGGCGCTCGATGGCCTGGCGAAAGACCAGGACCGCATCATGGAACGCCTCGAACGCTCCAAGGCTCAGGCCGTGTGCGCACCGAAGATGAACCCGGAACGCGACGCGCAGTACTGGTTCGACCAGCCGGGCGCACCGAAGCCGAAACTGGCCAACGAGAAGCCTAAAGGCGAAACCGTGAGTTATAGCGAACTGCTGAAATCGTGGGCGGATGCGCGTAAGTAACAGCTGAAATGGAGAAAGCGAACGGCACCGGAAGGTGCCGTTTTTCATGCTGGTTGGACCACCACTCCGCCATGGGCGTGGGCCGCAGCTTGGTAGCTGATATCAATCCCGTCTCAATGCGTGACGAACGGCATCCAGCACGGCGGGCTCAAAGGCGTTATGCCCCGCGCGCAACAAACGGGCCTCGACGAACTGGCGCTGACGCAACCAGCGCAGGCTGGACATGCCGTAGGTGTCTTTGACGCCTTGAATCACCAGGGTATCGCTGCTGAGCGAGAGGTTTTCGTCTGCCTGGCTGAAGAAGTAGCGATTGAGGTGATAATGCAACTCCAGACGAACAGCGCGAATGGCTTCTTGATCGGTAAACCGCGCCAATACCTCGCTGGGCATCGACTGCCCGTTCAGTCCGAGCGTCGCTTGCAACCATTGCATCGCCGCCTGTCGCTGTTGATCCTCACAGCCTTGGTCGAGTTTCTGATAGAGGCTGCGACTTGATCCGCTGCCTGCTACCTGCAAAGCAGCATTGATTGCCCTGTCGAAAGTGCGAACGTTGGCCGGGAACGGGACGAAAATCGAGACCAGGGTGGTTTTCCTCAACGCACAGCGGTACTGCTGCTGGTACTGGATGGCCAGCCAGCTTCCCCAGGAAATGCCTAGCAGACTGATTTGCTCCAGGCCAAAGTGCAGGCGCAAGGCCTCAATATCCTGAACGCACAGACGCGAGTTGTTGTGGCGCCTCTGCCCATGCGGGCGTGATCGGCCGCAGCCGCGCTGATCCAGCAAAATGACGTCGAAGTGACGCAGGTCGAAAAACCCCAGATGCTGACGGCTGCAGCAGCCGCCCGGCCCTCCATGTAAAAAGAACACCGGCTCGGCCCCAAACGTTCCGTGGCGTTCCCAGTAAAGCCGATGGCCATTCTGCCGCGTCAAGTAACCGCTGGCTTCGTTCAAGGGCATGGCGCCTTCATGTGATAGAACTGAAACAGTTCCTGGTGCCCGCTGCGCGCCCCTATGCTCGATACCCTTGCAAGTCCATGGGTATAAGCCAGCCAGGGCACGGCGGACAATACCGGCGTATGGCCAAACAACAGAATTGTGCCTGCGGGTTTTACGCAACGTAACAGACTTGAAAACGCGCAGTTCGCCTCGCGACGGGTCAGGACTTCGGCATTGAGAAAGCGCAGGATCAGAACGTCGCAGCGCATACCCGCGTCAGCAGCCCTTGCCGCCTCCATGACGTGGTATTCGGCACGCGAGTCTGCGTGGTGGCGCCTGGCGTATTCGATCATCGTGGCCGAACGATCACTGCCGACGAAATGCCCACCGGCAAGTTCGGCGGCCAGACAGGCGATGAACTCGCCCGTAGAGCAGGCCGGGTCGTAAACCAGATCGCCGGGTTTGAGCAATGGGCCCAGCACTGCCACGCAATGTTCGCGAAAGTGCAGTTCGTCTGCGTTCAACTGCTCGGCCAGCGACTCGTGACCCTGCCAGTAATCCGCCGGGCAAACGGCCTCGTTACCGTCATGATCGGTCGCCGTGAAAGGGAAATGGATCTCGCTGTGCAGGTCCTTGCGCGCGGCTTGGAAAACTTCGGCTCGCTCCTCCAGCGTAGCGGTATGAAAGTAGAACGACACGCCGTCATCGCTCCATTGCGACTGTAGGTGGGGGCCGAGCAACATGGCCGGATTCAAAAGGCTGCTCATGCTCCAGCGATGATCGGCGTCGCGTTGCAAGACCTTGCGGCCGACCCAGTCCCGACCACGGACCCGCAAGAAAAATACCTGATGCAAACCCTGTCGGGTCGGTTCAACGAAACAACCGATCGGGCCGGCGTATTCGATGTGTGCGGACAAATTCTTCGCCATTGCCACTTCATTCAAGTTTGAGAGCGCAGGTGTCCGGTTATTCATGAACACACCTCTGCGCGCAACCTGCGTAACGTACGACCGCGAGCGTGGGGAACCACGACATTTCCGCTCGAGACGATGAAAAATCGCTCCAGTGCGGGTATCACCACATTGATCAGGCTGGTGCCCAGGTTGGTTTGATGAACGATGGAAATGCCGAAGTCATGCCCATGCTGGCGCAGACTTTCGCTCAACTGTTCGATCTGCGAAGCCAATGGTGCTTGCGCTCCGGCTTCGGGCAATGTCACGGCGTGATGAGCACAGCGATGCAGCAAAACATCGGGATTGAACAGCAGACAGCGCAGCAGGCGTGGAAAAGGTGTGAGGTGGCGCTTTGCGTTGCGCAGCGATCTGGCGAATTCTTCCCCCGCTGCGGCGTGATGCAGTTGTACCAGTTCGGTCAGTGCGCGCCAGGCGGCGTGGCTCGGGCAGAGGGAACAGCCTGAACCGAATACCCGGATGTGCGTTCCGGGCGCTGCGGAAAAAGCCAGGAAAGTGCGAGCGACGAACTCGGTACTGATATCCACCAGCACGACCTCAGCGCCGAGTTCCCTTTCGGCATCCGTCCATAATTGCCCGAGCGCATCACCCTCACCAGGACGGGTGACTCTGCACAGCGGTGGGTGATTCTGATAGTAAAAGTGGTCCAGCAAGAACAGCGAAACCGCGTCTCTTTCAATGCATTCGTTGATGGCGTGTAACAACGCCTCGTTGTAACTGGCGCCAATGGCGGTGCCGCTGTTGCTGGAATATCGACGCAGGGCGCGGCTGTCCGCCGCGTCCTGGGCGAAAACCTCGAGTGAGTGCGGTGACGTCAGCGCGAGCGGGTAGTAGAAGTGTCCGCAAGGAGGACAGCTGTAGCGTCGGCAGGCGATACGGCGGTTCGGCTGTTTCACAAGCATTCGCACGGGATCGTTGTCGAAAAGCCTGTCCGAAAAGTAGTCCACCGGAACGTGATGAACATCCGTTGCCGAGAGTCGATCGGTCCAATAGTGTTCGAGCGATTCGTAGAGCGCGCCGATGCCAGCCTGTACTGCATAGCCCTTGCCGGCGCCTCGGGCGGCAGGCACTCCCTTGTGATCGATAAGGGTCACCTGAACCGCAACAACTTCCTGGCCAAGCGTGCGGGCGACGGGAGTCATTGCCAGCCGACTCAATTCGGTCTGGATGCGCTGGCAGGCCTGGTCAGCTGTCAGTTCGCGCTCGACCATTGTGATTGCGTTCATGATCCCTCCTGATAGAGAACGGGAGGGGATACCCCCCGTTCATTACTCACTGTGCGTCCAGCTCCGCCAGTTCTTCCTCACTGAGTTGCAGCGTTTCGATCTGATCCGTTTCGCTGGTCTGCTCATCGTCCAGCTCGACAATTCGATTGGCGTTCCAGCTGCTCATGTAGCCCATGGTTCGATTCCTGTTATGTGGATGAACGTGCTTGTTTGCACGACTCGAATCTATAAGCCGGCCCGCGCCCGGTCAAAAATGTCCAGAAGTGTCGATATCGGGATTGAACGGTCGTCGAAACACATGCACAACATTCTGAGGTTGAGAGGCAAGATCTGCGGTTTCAGCCGCGTTGCCGGGGGAACGCCCAGCATTCGGCGCAGGAAACTGGAAGTACCGGCGAGGCATGATGCCGGGCGACTGTGGGATATTTCAGCGGAGGTTTTGAGAAAGTCAGGCCTTGGAAAACCTGATCATCAGACTTTCGTGTGTTTGCGGTGAGCTCTCCTGCCGCCAATTGAGAGAATTCCTACATTCGCGCTCGTCCTGGCTCGGCAATGAGGCCGCGCGGCTGGTCATGAACTCAACGGAAACAAAAACGGCACCCGAAGGTGCCGTTTCCATTTGTAGCCAGATGAGCCGAGCAATCAGCCCGCCAGGCCCGCCTGCTGTACCAGCACGAGCAATGGCTGCGGGTAAACACCCAGGAAAAATGCGACCAGGGCGATGGCCAGCAGCATCACGCCGCCTGCCTTCTGTTCCCAGTGCAGCTGAGCGTCGTGGCGACGCAGGTTTGGCTCGATCAGGTACAGGGTGACCATCACGCGCAGGTAGTAGAAGACGCCGATGGCGCTGCCCAGCACCAGAGCGCCGACCAGCCACCACTGACGCGTTTCGACGCCGCTGGCGATGATGTAGAACTTGCCGATGAAGCCTGCGGTCAGCGGGATACCGGCCAGGGACAGCATCATCACGGTCAGCACGGCGGTCAGGTACGGACGGCGCCAGAACAGGCCGCGGTATTCGTACAAAGCATCCGCGTCACGGCCGTTGTACGGCGACGACATCAGGGTGATCACGCCGAACGCGCCGAGGCTGGTGATCACGTAGGTGACCAGGTACACGCCGATGGCTTCCACCGCCAGACCCTTGCTCGCCACCAGCGCGATCAGCAGATAGCCGAAGTGCGCGATGGACGAGTAACCGAGCAGACGCTTGAGGTTGCTCTGGGTCAGGGCCAGCAGGTTACCGAACAGGATCGAGGCAACGGCGATGACGCTCAGCACGTCGCTCAGCACACCGCTGCTGGCGGCAGGGGAGATCTGGAACAGACGCACCATCACCGCAAACACGGCCACCTTCGACGCGGTGGCGAGGAACGCCGCCACTGGTGCCGGCGCACCTTCGTAAACGTCCGGCGTCCACAGGTGGAACGGTACCAGCGACAGCTTGAACGCCAGGCCGATCAGCATCATGCCCAGGCCCAGTTGCGCCAGCGGACTTGGCAGACCCGTTGCAGCCAGCGCCTGACCGATGCCAACGAAGCTCAGCGAGCCTGCGTCTGCATACAACAGCGCCATACCGAACAGCAGGAACGCGGAACCGGCGGCCGAAAGCACCATGTACTTGATGCCGGCTTCCAGCGAACGCTTGTTGAAGAAGGCGTAAGCCACCAGACCGTAAACCGGTACCGAGAGCAGTTCCAGACCGATGAACAACCCGGCCAGGTGCTGCGCGCTGACCAGAACCAGACCACCGGCGGCGGCCATCAGGATCAGCAGGTACAGTTCCTCGCGGTTGCCCGGGTAACCCGAACCGCCATCACCGAGGTAGGCGTGGGCGAGGGTGACGCAGGCGAGGGTGGCGACCAGGATCATCGCCATGTACAGGCAGGCGAACGCGTCGATCTGCAGCAAAGGCGTCACGGCCAGAGGCGCGACTTTCAGAGCCGGCAGGATCGACAGCAACGCCAGGTTCAGACCCGCCACCGAAATCAGGAAGGTCTGCGAGTGGTTGCGGCGCCAGGCGATTGCCAGCATCACCACGATAATGGTGAGGCTGGTGATCAACAGTGGCGCAAGCGCAATAAAGTGTTGAATCGTGAATTCCATAGCGCTCTTACCGGGCCGAAGCGAGTTGAGAGAAGGCGGTGCCGAGCCACTGCTGCACGCCATGCATCGTGGCGGCAGAGGTGTCGAGGAACGGTTGCGGATAGACGCCGAGGTAAATCAGCAGCACCGCCAGACCGAGCACCATGATCAGTTCGCGCGCATCCATGCCGTGCAGCACCGCGTCGGATTTCGACGGGCCGAAGTAGGCACGGTGGATCATGATCAGCGAGTAGACCGAACCGAACACCAGACCGGAAGTGGCAATCGCCGTGACCCATGGAGCACTGGCGAAGGAGCCGATCAGGATCAGGAACTCGCCGACAAAGTTACCGGTACCCGGCAAGCCCAGCGAAGCCGCCGCGAAGAACAGGCTGATCGCCGGCAGGTAAGCGATACGCGACCACAGACCGCCCATCTCACGCATGTCGCGAGTATGCAAACGCTCGTACAACTGACCGCTGAGGATAAACAGTGCCGCTGCCGACAGGCCGTGCGCCAGCATCTGGATCACTGCACCTTGCAGCGCCAGTTGGCTGCCGGAGTAGATGCCGATCAACACGAAGCCCATGTGGGAAACGGAAGAGAAGGCAATCAGACGCTTGATGTCGGTCTGTGCGAACGCCAGGAACGCGCCGTAGAAGATCCCGATCAGACCGAGGGTCATGGCGATCGGCGCAAACTCGGCCGAGGCATTCGGGAACAGCGGCAGGGCGAAACGCAGCAGGCCGTAGGCCGCAGTTTTCAGCAGGATACCGGCGAGGTCGACGGAACCGGCCGTCGGCGCCTGGGCGTGGGCATCAGGCAGCCACGAATGGAACGGCACGACCGGCAGCTTGACCGCGAAGGCGATGAAGAAACCGAGCATCAGAATGTACTCGGTGGTCATCGACATCTTGGTTTTCAACAGGTCGGCGTAGTTGAAGGTGATCACGCCAGTGTTGTTGAAGTTGACCAGCACCAGACCGAGGATCGCCACCAGCATGATCAGGCCGGAAGCCTGCGTGAAGATGAAGAACTTGGTCGCTGCGTAGATCCGGGTTTTCTTGCCGTCCGAAGAGCTGTGACCCCAGAGCGCGATGAGAAAGTACATCGGCACCAGCATCATTTCCCAGAAGAAGAAGAACATGAACAGGTCGAGGGCGAGGAACACGCCGACCACACCGCCCAGGATCCACATCAGGTTCAGGTGGAAGAAGCCAACGTGACGTTGAATCTCTTTCCACGAGCAGAGTACCGAGAGGATACCCAGCAGACCGGTCAGCAGGATCATCAACAGCGACAGGCCGTCGAGGGCCAGATGCACGTTGATGCCGAAACGCTGGATCCAGACATGCTTGAACTCAAGCGCCCAGGTCGGATCGGCGCCTGGCGCCGGTGCGAATGAATAGTCACCGTGGGCCCACAGCCAGAGGCCAAGGGCGAGTTCCAGGGTCATGGTCAACAGCGCAATCCAGCGCGGGAGGGTAGCGCCGAAGCGCTCACCCATCCAGCACAGCAGGCCGCCGATGAAGGGGATCAGGATTAGCCAGGGCAGAATCATGACGGGCTCGTTTCCTTTCGCAAATTCGCAAGGTTCATATCAGACCGCTACCAGCACGATGGCGCCGATTACCAGCACGGCACCAGCAGCCATCGAGGCGGCGTACCAACGCAGTTGACCGGTCTCGGTACGGCTCAGGGCAGTGTGACCACCCTTGGCCATACGCGGGATCAGACCGATGGTCTGGTCGAGCGGGTCTTTGCGCAGTACATGGCTGATCGCAAGGTACGGCTTGACGAACAGTTTGTCGTAGATCCAGTCGAAGCCCCAGGCAGCGAACCACCAGGCCGAAAGGAAACGGCCGATGCCGCTGTTGGCGATCGCCGTGACGAAACGACGCTTGCCGAGGAACAGCAGGGCCGCCAGCAGGATACCGGCCAGGGCGATGGCGCCCGAGGCGATTTCCAGACTGTGCTTGGCTTCGCCACCGGCATGACCAACGCTTTGCGGCAACACGCCGTGCAGCGGCGGCACGATCATCGCGCCAACGAAAGTCGACAGCACGATCAGCACCGACAGTGGCAGCCAGTGCGCAATGCCGTGGCCGGCATGGGCTTCGGTCTTGGCTTCACCGTGGAACGCGATGAAGATCAGGCGGAAGGTGTACAGCGACGTCATGAACGCACCGACCAGACCTGCGTAAAGCAGACCCTGATTGCCGCTGGCGAACGCTTCCCAGAGGATTTCGTCCTTGGAGTAGAAGCCTGCGGTGACCAGTGGCAGAGCAGCCAGTGCAGCACCACCGACGATGAAGCTGGCGTAGGCCAGTGGCAGTTTCTTCCACAGACCACCCATCTTGAAGATGTTCTGCTCGTGGTGGCAGGCAACGATCACCGCACCGGAGGCAAGGAACAGCAGGGCCTTGAAGAAGGCGTGGGTCATCAGGTGGAAGATCGCGCCTTCCCAGGCACCCACGCCCAGCGCCAGGAACATGTAGCCGATCTGGCTCATGGTCGAGTAGGCGAGGATACGTTTGATGTCGGTTTGCACCAGCGCGGCGAAACCGGCCAGTACCAGCGTCACACCACCGACGATGCCGACCAGGTGCAGGATGTCCGGCGCCAGGGTGAACAGACCGTGGGTACGGGCGATCAGGTAGACACCGGCGGTTACCATGGTCGCGGCGTGAATCAGTGCCGACACCGGGGTAGGGCCGGCCATCGCATCAGCGAGCCAGGTTTGCAGCGGCAGTTGTGCCGATTTACCGACCGCGCCACCCAGCAGCATCAGGGTGGCGAGGGTGATCCAGAAGTCGCCGACCTGGAATTTCTGCGGTGCCAGCACCAGCAGTTCCTGAATGTTCAACGTGCCCACTTGCTGGAACAGGATGAACAGGCCGATGGCCATGAACACGTCACCGATCCGGGTCACGATGAAGGCCTTGAGTGCCGCGTTACCGTTGTTGCGGTTGCTGTAGTAGAAACCGATCAACAGGTACGAGCACAGGCCCACGCCTTCCCAGCCGAAGTACAGGAACAACAGGTTATCGCCGAGCACCAGGAACAGCATGCTGGCGATAAACAGGTTGGTGTACGAGAAGAAGCGTGAGTAACCCGCTTCGCCGCGCATGTACCAGGACGCGAAGAGGTGGATCAGGAAACCGACGCCGACCACCACGCCGAGCATGGTGATCGACAGGCCGTCGATGTACAGGGCGAAATCAGGCTTGAAGCCTTCCACCGCCATCCACTGCCACAGCACCAGGGTGTAGTGACCGCCTTCTGGAGGCGCGACGTTGAATTGCCAGATGACGTAGGCGGTGACAATCGCCGACAAGCCAATGGAACCCACGCCGACCAGCGCCGAGAGGTTTTCCGACCAGCGTCCACGGGAGAACGACAGCAGCAGGAAACCGATGAGAGGAAATACGAAAGTCAGAAAGATCAGGTTCATCCGCGCATCTCACTGGCAGCGTCGATATCGAGCGTGTGGAAGCGGCGATACAGTTGCAGCAGGATCGCCAGACCAATACTGGCCTCGGCCGCTGCAAGGCTGATCACCAGGATGAACATGATCTGTCCATCCGGCTGCGCCCAGCGGGCGCCCGCAACGATGAAGGCCAGGGCAGAGGCGTTCATCATCACTTCCAGACTCATCAACACGAACAAAATGTTGCGGCGGACCATCAGGCCGACCAGACCAAGGCAGAACAGGATGCCGGCAACGGCCAATCCATGCTCGAGAGGGATAGCAGGCATGTCTTACTCCTTCGCCTCGTTACGGCCCAAATGGAACGCCGTGACGGCTGCGGCGAGCAGCAGCATCGAGGCGAGTTCGACCACCAGCAGGTACGGGCCGAACAGGCTGATGCCCACGGCCTTGGCGTCTACGGTGGTGTGGCCGATGGCCTGACCGCTCTGGTGAGCGAACAGCACATACAGCAGTTCGGCCAGCAGCAGCCCGGCAAGAATCACCGGGCCCGCCCAGATGCCGGGCTTGAGCCAGGTGCGTTCCTGCTGAACCGAGGCCGGGCCAAGGTTCAGCATCATCACCACGAACACGAACAGCACCATGATGGCGCCGGCGTAGGCGATCACTTCCAGCACACCGGCAAACGGTGCGCCGAGCGCGAAAAACGTCATGGCCACGGCGATCAACGAGATGATCAGGTAGAGCAGGGCGTGCACAGGGTTGGTGTTGGTGACCACACGAAGCGTGGACACCACAGCAATACCCGATGCGAAATAGAAAGCGAATTCCATCGTTCTTCCTTAAGGCAGCAAGCTCTTCACGTTGATCGGTTCGGCTTCGTTCTGCGCAGCGCCTTTCGGCTTGCCAGCGATTGCCATACCTGCAACACGATAGAAGTTGTAATCAGGGTTTTTGCCGGGGCCGGAGATCAGCAGATCTTCTTTCTCGTACACCAGGTCCTGACGTTTGAACTCGGCCATCTCGAAATCCGGCGTCAGCTGGATCGCGGTGGTCGGGCAGGCTTCCTCGCAGAGACCGCAGAAAATGCAGCGCGAGAAGTTGATGCGGAAGAAGTCCGGGTACCAGCGACCGTCTTCGGTTTCAGCTTTCTGCAGCGAGATGCACCCCACCGGGCACGCCACGGCGCACAGGTTGCAGGCTACGCAGCGCTCTTCGCCATCGGGGTCGCGGGTCAGGACGATGCGGCCACGGTAGCGCGGCGGCAGGTAGACCTGCTCCTCGGGGTATTGCAGGGTGTCGCGCTTGCGAAAGCCATGGCCGAAGACCATGACCAGGCTGCGCAACTGGGTACCGGTACCCTTAACGATGTCGCCAATATATTTGAACATGGGTCAAATCCTCACTGAACCGCAACCGCAGGCGTGTTCAACAACACAACCGCAGCGGTCACCAGCAAATTGATCAGGGTCAGTGGCAGGCAGAATTTCCAGCTGAAATCCATCACCTGGTCATAACGCGGACGCGGAATGGACGCGCGCAGCAGGATGAACAGCATGATGAAGAACGCGGTCTTCAGTGCGAACCAGACGAAGGACAGTTGCGGCAGGATGCCGAACGGACCGTGCCAGCCACCGAAGAACAGGGTGACCAGCAGCGCCGAGATCAGGATGATGCCGATGTATTCACCGACGAAGAACATGCCCCATTTCATACCGGCGTATTCAATGTGGTAACCGTCAGCCAGTTCCTGTTCCGCTTCCGGCTGGTCGAACGGGTGACGGTGAGTCACGGCGACGCCAGCGATGAAGAAGGTACAGAAGCCGAAGAACTGCGGAATGATGAACCACAGGTTCTGCGCCTGGTATTCGACGATGTCGCGCATGTTGAACGAACCGACCTGCACCACGATGCCCATCAGGGCCAGGCCCATGAACACTTCGTAGGAAACGGTCTGCGCCGAGGCACGCAAGCTGCCCAAAAGGGCGAACTTGTTGTTGCTCGACCAGCCGGCGAACAGCACCGCGTACACCGACAGACCGGCCATTGCGAAGAAGAACAGCAGGCCGATGTTCAGATCCGCCACGCCCCAGGTCGGGGTGATCGGGATGATCGCGAAGGCGATCAACAGGGCGGACATGGCCACCACCGGTGCCAGGGTGAAGATCACCTTGTCGGCAAACGGCGGGGTCCAGTCTTCCTTGAAGAACATCTTCAACATGTCGGCGGCGATCTGGAACATACCGAACGGGCCAACGCGGTTCGGACCGTAACGGTCCTGCCACCAGCCCAGCAGGCGACGTTCGACAAAGCTCAGCAACGCACCTGCGACCACCACGGCCAGCAGAATCACGATGGCTTTGATGACCGTCAGGATCACATCGATCACTTCAGGGGTGAACCAGGTCATTGCGCTGCCTCCTGCAGACCGTCGACGGACACGCCGGCGAATGCCGGTGGAATGCCGGCGATGCCCGCAGGCAATGCCACCAGACCGGCGCCCAGTTCTTCATTGATGCGCAGCGGCAGACGCAGGGTCTGGCCGGCCACGTTCAGGCTCAGCAGGGCACCGTCGTTGACACCCAGACGATCCGCTTCGGATTTCGCCAGTGCCACGTAAGGGGCCGGAATGCGCTCTTGCACCGGTGCGGCTTTCGAAGAGTTTTCTTCGCTGCCGAACAGGTGGAAAAACGGCACGGCTTGCCAGGTACCCGGCGCCGGGTTAAAGGCACGCGGCGCGGCGGCGAACCAGTTCAGCGAGTCGCCGGTGCTTTCGATCAGGCGGGTGCCCGGATCGCCAGCACGCAGGTGACCACCGACTTCGTCCTGGAACTTGTTCCACGCTTGTGGCGAGTTCCAGCCCGGCGACCAGGCAAACGGCACCTGCTGACGCGGTTCGGCAGAGCCCGAGTAACCTTCCATGGAGAAGGCAAACGCGGTGTCCTTGTCCTGAGGGGTACGCGGTTCGTGAACGCTGATATCGGCGCGCATCGCGGTGCGACCGGAATAACGCAGCGGCTCACGCGCCAGTTTCAGACCCTTGATGCGGAACGCAGCCGACGGTGCCGCATCAACGATGCGCGCCAGTTGTGCGGTGCTCGATGCCACGGCAGCAGTGACGTGGTCGAGTTGCGTCCAGTCGATCGGCTGGTTCAGCAGGGTCGCACGCAGAGCGTGCAGCCAGCGCCAGCCTTCGTGTACCAGAATGCTCGCGTCGAGGTACTGCGGATCGAAAACCTGGAAGAAGCGCTGGGCGCGGCCTTCCTGGCTGACCAGCGTACCGTCGCCTTCGGCGAAGCTCGCTGCTGGCAGAACCAGTTGCGCGCGTTCGGTGGTGGCGGTTTTCTGATGGTCGGCAACGATCACCACTTTCGCAGCGTTCAGTGCAGCGTCGACCTTGGCTTTGGCAGTGCGGGTGTACAGATCGTTTTCCAGCACGACGATCGCATCGGCCTTGCCATCGATGACCGCTTGCAGCGCGGCATCGACTGATTCGCCACCGAGCATGGCCAGGCCGAGGCTGTTGGCTTCCGGCACGATCAGGCTGATCGAACCGTTCTTCTCGCGCAGCTTCAGGGCTTTGGCGATGTTCGCGGCAGCTTCGATCAAGGCTTTGGAGCCCAGCGAAGTACCGGCGATGATCAGCGGACGCTTGGCGGCGAGCAAGGCATCGGCGATGCGCTGCGCCAGTTCCAGAGCTTCTGCGTCCAGACCTTCAACGGCCGGGGCGCTGGCATCCAGGGCGTGAGCAACGGCGAAACCGATGCGTGCCAGATCATCGGGAGCGGCGTGTACGCATTCTTCGGCAACGTCGTCGAGCTTGGTTTCGGCGAGGCTGGCGATGAACAGCGGGTTCAGCGCGTGCTGACCGATGTTCTTCACTGCCGCGTCGAGCCAAGGCTGGACGCGCATGGCTTCGGCCATGTCTTCAGCCTTGCCCTTGACCGATTGACGCAGGGCCAGCGCCATGCGCGCGGCGGTCTGGGTCAGGTCTTCGCCGAGGACGAAGATCGCGTCGTGGTCTTCGATGTCGCGCATGTTCGGCACTGGCAGCGGGCTGTCTTTGAGCACCTGCAGAACCAGACGGATGCGCTCCAGCTCGGACGCTTCGATACCCGAGTAGAAGTGCTCGGCGCCGACCAGTTCGCGCAACGCGTAGTTGCTTTCGAGGCTGGCACGCGGCGAACCGATACCGACGATGTTACGGCCGCGCAGCAGGTCGGCGGCTTTGTCCAGCGCGTCGTCCAGGCTCAGCTTGGTGCCGTCGGCCAGCAGCGGCTGACGTGGGCGGTCGGTGCGGTTGACGTAGCCATAACCGAAACGGCCACGGTCGCAGAGGAAGTACTGGTTCACCGAACCGTTGAACCGGTTTTCGATGCGGCGCAGTTCACCGTAACGCTCGCCCGGGGAGATGTTGCAACCGCTCGAGCAGCCATGGCAGATGCTCGGGGCGAACTGCATGTCCCATTTACGGTTGTAACGCTCGGAGTGAGTCTTGTCGGTGAACACACCGGTCGGGCAGACCTCGGTGAGGTTGCCGGAGAACTCGCTTTCGAGGGTGCCGTCTTCAACGCGACCGAAGTACACGTTGTCGTGGGCGCCGAATACACCGAGGTCGGTGCCGCCAGCGTAGTCCTTGTAGAAACGCACGCAGCGGTAGCAGGCGATGCAGCGGTTCATTTCGTGGGAAATGAACGGGCCCAGTTGCTGGTTCTGGTGGGTGCGTTTGCTGAAGCGATAACGGCGCTCGTTGTGGCCGGTCATCACCGTCATGTCTTGCAGGTGGCAGTGGCCACCTTCTTCGCACACCGGGCAGTCGTGCGGGTGGTTGGTCATCAGCCATTCGACAACACTGGCGCGGAACGCCTTGGATTCTTCATCGTCGATGGAGATCCAGGTGTTGTCGGTGGCAGGCGTCATGCAGGACATGACGATGCGACCACGGGTGTCGTTCTCGTCGGTGTACTGCTTGACCGCGCACTGGCGGCAGGCCCCGACGCTACCAAGCGCGGGGTGCCAGCAGAAATATGGAATGTCGAGGCCCAGCGACAGACATGCCTGTAACAGGTTGTCTGCCCCGTCGACTTCGAGCGCTTTGCCGTCTACGTGGATAGTGGCCATGGTTCAAAGGTCTTCGTTGGCCCGGTGTCAGCGGGCGTGGCTAATGGAATCTTGTGATGCGTCCGAATCCAGTCAGCCCCGAAGGGCGTCATCGGACGAAAGGCGAAGGGCACGGACCCTTCGCCTTTTTAAGCGTTTACGCGCCGACTACGATCGGCCTTGCCAGAGGCGGGACGGCGGCGCTGACAGGCGCGATACCGGCTTCGAACTCTGGACGGAAGTATTTGATGGCACTGCCCAATGGCTCCACGGCACCCGGTGCGTGAGCACAGAAGGTCTTGCCCGGGCCGAGGAAACCGACCAGACCCAGCAGGGTCTCGATGTCGCCTGGCTGACCCTTGCCCTGTTCGATGGCCATCAAGAGCTTGACGCTCCATGGCAGGCCATCGCGGCACGGGGTGCAGAAACCGCACGATTCACGGGCGAAGAACTGCTCCATGTTGCGCAGCAGCGAGACCATGTTGACGCTGTCATCCACTGCCATCGCCAGACCGGTACCCATCCGCGTGCCGACCTTGGCGATGCCGCCGGCATACATTTGTGCGTCGAGGTGCTCCGGCAGAAGGAAACCGGTACCGGCACCCCCTGGCTGCCAGGCCTTGAGCTTGAAGCCGTCGCGCATGCCGCCGGCGTAGTCTTCGAACAGCTCGCGACCGGTGACGCCGAATGGCAGTTCCCACAGGCCCGGGTTCTTGACCTTGCCGGAGAAGCCCATGAGCTTGGTGCCCATGTCTTCGGAACCTTCGCGGGCCAACGATTTGTACCAGTCAACGCCGTCGGCAATGATCGCCGGCACGTTGCACAGGGTTTCGACGTTGTTCACGCAGGTCGGCTTGCCCCACACGCCGACGGCGGCAGGGAAGGGCGGCTTGGAGCGCGGGTTGGCGCGGCGGCCTTCGAGGGAGTTGATCAGTGCGGTTTCTTCACCGCAGATGTAACGCCCGGCGCCGGTGTGGACGAACAGCTCGAAATCGAAACCCGAACCGAGAATGTTCTTGCCCAGCAGGCCGGCCGCCTTGGCTTCTTCCACGGCACGGTTGAGGTGCTTGGCGGCGGTGGTGTATTCGCCGCGCAGGAAGATGTAGCCACGGTAAGTTTTCAGCGCACGGGCACTGATCAGCATGCCTTCGATCAGCAGATGGGGCAGTTGCTCCATCAGCATGCGGTCTTTCCAGGTGTTCGGCTCCATTTCATCCGCGTTGCACAGCAGGTAGCGGATGTTGATGGATTCGTCCTTGGGCATCAGGCCCCACTTCACGCCAGTGGGGAAGCCGGCGCCGCCGCGACCCTTGAGGCCAGCGTCTTTGACGGTCTGGACGATCGCGTCCTGATCCATCTCGGCGAAGGCTTTGCGCGCAGCGGCGTAACCGTTCTTGGCCTGGTACTCGTCGAGCCACACGGCTTCGCCGTCGTCGCGCAGACGCCAGGTCAGCGGGTGAGTCTCGGCCGAACGCTGGATGCGGTTGGCTGGACCAAATGATGTCAGGGTCATACGTAGCCCTCGAGCAGTTTGGCCACGCCAGCAGGCTGCACGTCGCCAAAGGTGTCGTCGTCGATCATCAGCGCCGGTGCCTTGTCGCAGTTGCCGAGGCAGCAGACAGGCAGCAGGGTGAAACGACCGTCGGCGGTGGTCTGACCCAGGCCGATGCCCAGATTGTTCTGGATTTCGCTGACCACCGATTCGTGGCCACCGATGTAGCAGACCATGCTGTCGCAGACGCGAATGATGTGGCGGCCGACCGGTTGACGGAAGATCTGGCTATAGAACGTCGCCACGCCTTCAACGTCGCTGGCCGGGATGCCGAGGATCTCGCCGATCGCGTAGAGGGCGCCATCCGGCACCCAGCCGCGTTCCTTCTGAACGATCTTCAGGGCTTCGATCGACGCCGCGCGCGGGTCTTCGTAGTGATGCAGCTCGTGCTCGATGGCCGAGCGCTCGGTTTCACTCAAGGTGAAACGGTCTGTCTGGATAAGCGTGCTGTTCATGCTTAGCGGTCCACGTCGGCCATAACGAAGTCGATACTACCCAGGTACGCAATCAAGTCCGCGACCATGCTGCCTTTGATCACCGAAGGGATCTGCTGCAGGTGCGGGAAACTCGGAGTGCGGATCCGGGTACGGTAGCTCATGGTGCCGCCGTCGCTCGTCAGGTAGTAACTGTTGATGCCCTTGGTCGCTTCGATCATCTGGAAGGATTCGTTGGCCGGCATGACCGGGCCCCACGAAACCTGCAGGAAGTGCGTGATCAGGGTTTCGATGTGCTGCAGCGTGCGCTCTTTGGGCGGCGGCGTGGTCAGCGGGTGATCCGCCTTGTACGGGCCTTCCGGCATGTTGCGCATGCATTGATCGATGATCTTGATGCTCTGGCGCATCTCTTCGACGCGGACCATGCAGCGGTCGTAGGCATCGCCGTTGACGGCCAGCGGTACTTCGAATTCGAAGTTTTCGTAGCCCGAGTACGGACGCGCTTTACGCAGGTCGAAATCGCAACCGGTCGAACGCAGGCCGGCACCGGTGACGCCCCATTCCAGGGCTTCTTTGGTGTTGTAGGCAGCAACGCCGACGGTACGGCCCTTGAGGATGCTGTTCTGCAGCGCAGCCTTGGTGTATTCGTCCAGACGTTTGGGCATCCACTCGACGAAATCCTTGACCAGCTTTTCCCAGCCGCGCGGCAGGTCGTGGGCAACACCACCGATGCGGTACCAGGCCGGGTGCAGACGGAAACCGGTGATCGCTTCGATCACCGTGTACGCCTTCTGACGGTCGGTGAAGGTGAAGAACACCGGCGTCATTGCGCCGACGTCCTGGATGTAGGTACCCAGGAACAGCAGGTGGCTGGTGATCCGGAAGAACTCGGCCATCATGATGCGGATGACGTCGACCTTCTGCGGCACCTTGATGCCGGCCAGCTTCTCGACCGAGAGCACGTACGGCAGGTTGTTCATCACGCCGCCGAGGTAGTCGATGCGGTCGGTGTAGGGAATGTAGCTGTGCCAGGACTGACGCTCGCCCATCTTCTCGGCACCACGGTGGTGGTAACCGATGTCGGGAACGCAATCGACGATCTCTTCACCGTCCAGCTGCAGGATGATGCGGAACGCACCGTGCGCCGAAGGGTGGTTCGGGCCGAGGTTGAGGAACATGTAGTCCTCGTTGGCGCCGGAACGCTTCATGCCCCAGTCTTCAGGGCGGAAACGCGCGGCTTCTTCCTCAAGCTGCTGCTTGGCGAGGTTGAGGCTGAACGGATCGAATTCGGTGGCGCGCGCCGGGAAGTCCTTGCGCAGCGGGTGACCTACCCAGGTCGGCGGCATCATGATGCGCGACAGGTGCGGGTGGCCTTTGAAGTCGATGCCGAACATGTCCCAGACTTCGCGCTCGTACCAGTTAGCGTTCGGCCAGATGCTGGTGACGGAAGGCATGCTGAGGTCGCCTTCGGACAACGCGACCTTGATCATCACGTCACTATTACGCTCCAGCGACATGAGGTGATAGAACACGGTGAAATCGGCGCCGGTCGGCAGCCCTTGACGCTTGGTGCGCAGACGCTCGTCCACGCCGTGCAGGTCATAGAGCATGACGTACGGCTTGGGCAGGTTACGCAGGAAAGTCAGGACTTCAACCAGCCTGGCGCGCGCCACCCACAGCACCGGCATGCCGGTGCGGGTTGCCTGCGCGGTGAACGCTTCGGCGCCAAAGCGGTTGTTCAATTCGACGACCACATCCTGGTCGTCTGCCTTGTAAGGCGGGATGTACAGAGCACTGCCTGTAGTCATGGTTATTTTTTCGCTTTCGGTCAACGTAAAGAATGAAGCCAGCTTCTCGTTACTAGGAACAGATCTGGATCAGACTTCGTCAGGGCTGCGCAGGTTGGTGACTGCGATTCGCTGTTCGCGGCGCTGTTCCTTCTGCGATGGCATGTCGGCGCGATAGACGCCTTGATCACCAACGACCCAGGAAAGCGGACGGCGCTCCTGTCCAATCGATTCCTGCAACAGCATCAAGCCTTGCAGAAATGCTTCCGGACGGGGCGGGCAGCCAGGTACGTAGACGTCCACGGGCAAGAACTTGTCCACGCCTTGAACCACGGAGTAGATGTCGTACATGCCACCGGAGTTGGCGCACGAACCCATGGAAATAACCCATTTCGGTTCGAGCATCTGCTCGTAGAGACGCTGAATGATCGGCGCCATCTTGATGAAGCAGGTCCCGGCGATAACCATGAAGTCGGCCTGACGCGGCGAGGCCCGGATGACTTCGGCACCAAAGCGCGCGATGTCGTGGGGCGCCGTGAAGGCGGTGGTCATTTCCACGTAGCAGCACGACAGGCCGAAGTTGTACGGCCACAGGGAGTTTTTACGTCCCCAGTTGACCGCGCCACTCAGCACGTCTTCCAGCTTGCCCATGAAAATGTTTTTGTGGACTTGATCTTCTAACGGATCAGCAACGGTTTCCCGCTGGCCAATCGGATACTGCTCGTTAGGAGCATCGGGGTCGATCCTGGTGAGATTGTATTGCATTGCCAAAGCCTCATTGTTTCAGCTTCGCCTGCCGCTTGCGACGAGCTTCCGGAGCCCAGTCAAGGGCGCCCACTCGGAACAGGTAGACAAGACCTGCCAACAGAATTGCTATGAAAACGAGAGCTTCGACGAATCCGGTCCAGCCGCTTTCGCGGACGGACACAGACCAGGCAAAGAGAAAGAGGGCTTCGATATCGAAGATCACGAAGAGCATCGCGACCAGATAGAATTTGGCTGAGAGCCGCAAGCGGGCGCCACCGGTAGGTAGCATGCCCGACTCGAACGGTTCGTTTTTGCTGCGACCCCAGGCTTTTGACCCGAGGAGGCTGGAGACGCCAAGCATGAAGGCACAGAGGCCGACGACACCCAGAAGGAAAATGGCAAAGCCCCAGTTGTGGGCCATGAGTCCTGTCGCTTCGGGCATGCTGGTAATCCTTAACAGAGAGCAAAGGTCTCTGAGCTTGATAAAGAAAATGGCAGTGACGATATGTCGCAGCAATCAATCGGGCTGATTTTATGGCTAAACACCCGGCAAGTAAAATTCCAAAGGCGAAATTATTTACCGGATTAAGGACATAGCGCTTGCGCAACGCCCTGCGGCCCATGCGTTGCGGGCATTAGCCGGTTTTGCGTCAATTATGTTTTGTGGGCTATGTAATGAACATAGTTACGGCTAAATGATAATTGATATCGTTTGCGGTGGTTTTGTAACTGTTTGGCGAGTTAAGGGTTGGGAAGTTGTCTTACTTGCCGATTACTGCAAGTAGCGAAGCCTACCGTTTTAGCGGAAATTTCTGACGCTTGTACCGCGCTGGATCAATGTTTTCATCTCGCGGGTTGAAGGCGGGCCCCGTGGGAGCGAGCTTGCCCGCGACAGCGCAGGAAGGGCCTCATCAGACCCGGCGCCTTGCACGCCGAGCCCGCCCCGACTGATCCTCTTAGCGCAAATGCCCAGCCAGCTTCGAAGCCGCGAGTTCAAACGCTGCCTTCATCTCTTCAACCACCGCTTCATCATGTGCGAACGACAGATAAATCCGACCATAAGGCGAGGGCATCACCAGCACGCCGGCTTCGCGCAAGGCCAGATGCAGCGCCTGGCTAAACTGCGCATCACCACGCTCCAGCGCCTCGGCATAATTGCTCGGCACCTGCGCCGACGGCCAGATCCCGAACACATTCCCGTAACCGCTGGTACTCACCGTCATCCCATGCGCCTTGAACGAGGCCTCCACCGAAACTCGCAGGGCCTCGCCCCGGGCAATCAAGCGCTGATAATCCGCGTCATCCAATTGATTCAGTGTGCTGGTGACCGCTGCACACGCCATCGGATTGCCGCTGAACGTCCCGCCACGCAGCACGCGACCTTGCTCAAAGCCCGCGAGAATGTGTGGCTTGCCGACGATCGCCGACACCGGCACACCATTGCCAATGGCCTTGCCGACACTGGCGATGTCCGGATCCAGCCCCGCCTGTAAACCCGCGAGCCCGGCGAACAAGCGAAAACCCATCAGCACTTCATCGCAGATCACCAGCGCGCCATGCCGATGTGCGACTTCCTGCACATGCAGCAGATAGCCGGGTGCCGGCATGATGCAGCCAGCATTGGCGAGCATCGGTTCGAGGATCACCGCAGCGATATCCGAATCCTCAGCGAACAGTCGCTCGACATCATCGAAGTCATTGAAACGCAGCAGCGTGGTGCGCGGCGTGGCCGGTCGCTGACCATCAACGAAATTCGCCTCACTGGACGAAACGTTGCCGAAGCTGACGTCGTCGAACCAACCGTCGAAGCCCGCAGCCATTTTCGCAATGCGCCCGCGCCCGGTATAGGCGCGGGCAGCGCGGCAGGCCAGATGCACCGCTTCGCTGCCGGAGTTGGTGAAAATCACTTTGCTCAGCGCGCCGGTGTGCGCCGCCAGTGCTGAGGCCGCAGGGTGTTCGCGTACATGCGCCCATGACGGCGCGGCAGAGTCAGCCAGTGCCGCCGCGACTTGTTCATTGACGCGATTATTGGCATGCCCCAGCAGTACCGCGCCAAAGCCGAGCGCGGTGTCGATGTAGCGGCGACCTTTATCGTCATAAACGTAAGCATCCTTGCCGTTGCGGATAAACAGCGTTTCGCCATTGAGTTGCGGGAGGATGCGCGCGGCGCTGGATACATCGCCAATCAGGTTACGCATAGAAGCTTCTGTACTAATGATAGGTGAGCGATCAGCCGCGCTCGGTGTTCCACGGACTCTGCGCGAGTTTCTGTTCAAGAAAGTCGCGGAACACGCGGATCCTGGGGCTGAGGTGCTTGCGATTGGTGTAGATCAGATAAATCGGTTCGAAACGGTCCGGGCCGTAGCTTTGCAGCAGCGGGATCAAGCGGCCTTCGCGGATGTCGTGGCCGATATGAAACTCGGCCAACTGCACAATGCCGGCCCCGCTGAGTGCCAGGTCACGCAGCAGATCGCCTTGGGCGAACGTCGCTTTGGGAATCACCGGGATGCTGATCGGGTGGCCATCGATGAGAAAATCCCAGTCATTCCACACACTATTGAAGCCAAAGCTGAAACACGTGTGATCGAGTAACTGCCGCGGGTGCTCCGGCGTTCCCTGGCGGGCGAGGTAGTCCGGGGACGCGCAGATGATCCAGCGACTCTGGCCGATTTTGCGAGCGATCCGTGTGGAGTCAGGCAATACGCCGCTGTGAATCGCCAGATCCAGGCCTTGGTCGAACTGATCGGAGAACTGCGCGCCAATCTGGATATCGACCGCAAGCCCGGGGTAGGCCGCTAAAAACTCCGGCAGCCATGGAATGATCTGGTGTTTGGCGAACGTCGACATCGTGTGAATCCGCAGCGTGCCACTGACCCGCGTCGGAAACGCTTCGGCCAGTGAGTCCGCCTCGGCCATCGCATTGATTACCGCACGGGCGCTGACCAGATACGCGGCGCCTTCTTCAGTCAGCGACAAACTGCGTGTGCCGCGTTGAAACAGACGCACCTGCAAGCGATCCTCCAGGCGGGAGATCAGCTTGCTGATGGCCGAAGGCGTCAGACCGTGCGCGCGAGAGGCCGCTGAAAAGTTACCGTGCTCTGTGGCCCAAAGAAACGCCAACAGCTGCGAGTAGTTATCCAATTCTTGCCTCCCGTGTCGATCAGGCGCCTGCCACGGCGCGGATCAGCGAATGAACTGTTCGATGTAGTCGTCTGGCAGCCCGAGCTTTTTGTAATGCGCGCGGGCCGTTTCCAGTTTGGTGAAAACGTCTTCGTAGCCGACCGCTACGCCTTGTGGATCGACGTAGGTATAACCGCCCTGTACATGAAACCAGGTGATCATTTCTTCGACATCTTCCGGCACGAACAATGTGTGAGTCTCTCCCGGCGGCTCGAACGCGAATGAACCTTGCTCGGCGACCCAGTCATGCTCCAGATAATACCAGCGGCCCTTCAGCACCATCGCGTGGACCCCGCCGGTGTGGCGGTGACGCGAGAGCACACCGCTTTTGCGCACGCGCAACAGATTGATGTAGTAGCCACCGGAAACACTGAGCAGTAACGGTTTGAACGACACCGAATCCGTCACCGGCACCCACAGTTGATCGTCTTCCAGCCATTGGTCGAGTACGCCAGGGTGGACCATGTCAGGTGCCATGTATGGCACTTGCGGCAGTTGATAAGGGATGGCCAGTTCGTCAGGTTTGGGCGCAATCGTCATCAGGCGTTCCTTGTGGTTTCTGAAAACCCCGGCGATAGGTAGGTTGGCCGGGGCTTAAGCAGATTAGGGAGCTTATCGGTTGTGAAAAAGAGGCTCGTCGGCACACTCGCTATGACGCCACGTCATAGCGGCAGCCGGTTTTCAGGACAATGCTTGCGCCGTGACGTTTTCAGTCGGGGCCATGGCGCTGCGTCGCGCCGACAACTCGGGCTGCGATTTCTGCAAACAAGCGCCAATGATCACCAGCACCGTCGTAAGGCCGAGGGTGGAGAGCAGTTCTGCGCGTTGGCCGGGGAAGGCCGCCATGATCGCGAATACCCCGAGGATGAACCCGATCGTCAGAACGGTCAGGTACGGAAACATCCACATTCGCACTTCGAGTTTCTTGCCTTGGGCGACGAGTTTTCGGCGCATGCACAATTGCGTAACGGCAATCACCAGATACATCAGCAAGGCCAATGCGCCGCTGGTGGCCAGCAGGAACTGAAACACTTGCCTGGGTAGCAGGTAGTTGGCGGTCAGTGCCGTCAGGGCGGCGAGCGATGTCAGCGCGACGGCCAGCAACGGCACGCCGTGACGGGTGGTGTGCGAAACGGCTTTAGGCGCATCACCGCGACGGGCCAGCGAATAAGCCATGCGTGAAGCGGTATAAATCGCCGAGTTCAGGCAACTGGTTACCGCCACCAGCACGACGATGCTCATGATCTGCGGCGCCCATGGAATGTTCATCGCACTTAATACCGCCTGGTAAGAACCCTGCGCCAGATCCGCAGCGTTCCACGGAATCAGGCAGACCACCACGAACATCGAGCCGAGGTAGAACAGGCCCAGACGCCAGACCACGGCGCGAATGGCTTTCTTGATATTGGCCTTGGGATCCCTGGATTCAGCGGCGGCAATAGTGACCACTTCGCTGCCCTGAAAGCTGAACATGGCGGTCAGCAACCCGGCGACGATTGCCACATTGCCATTGGGGGCGAAGCCACCGTTGGCGTAGAGATTGGAAATCCCGCTCGTTGAGGAACCCGGCAAAATGCCGAAAATCGCCAGCACGCCGAGGATGATGAAACCCACGATCGACACGACCTTGAACAATGACAACCAGTATTCCAGAGTACCGAACGAGCCGACGCTGAGGCTGTTGCACAGGATCAACGCAAACGTCACGCCGAAAGCCGCCATCCAATGGGCAATCCCCAGCCAGTCGCCAAGAATGTTGCCGGCGACAATGGCTTCAATGGCAATCACCAACACATAAAACCACCAGTACAGCCAGCCAATGGAAAAACCGGCCCAGCGACCGATCGCCTGATCGGCGTAGGAAGAGAACGACCCCGTGTCCGGCCGCGCAGTCGCCATTTCGCCGAGCATCTGCATGACCAGCACCACGATGACCGCTGCGCAGACATACGACACCAGCACCGCAGGGCCGGCGGTGGCGATGGCATTGCTTGAACCGACAAAAAGACCGGCGCCAATCACGCCGCCGATCGAAATCATCGTCACCTGCCGTCCTTTCAAGCCATTCCCTAGCTCGTTGTTAGCCTTGTCTTTGTCATCACGCATCGGCTGATACCTCGAATGAGCGTCTTTATTATTGTCTGGAGCGCCGCAACGACACGGCGATGGGCCGTACCCTAAGCGTTTAGAGAAAAAGGCATTAGCCCCAAACGGTTCAAACAGGGTGTGAACTGTCGTCACAGGTAGCGGGAATTGACGTTGAAGTTGCCGTAGGCTGAGATCGTTTGATCTGGTTTTTCGGGATAAAGATCAAGAGACCGCAGCCTGTGGCGACTCCTGCTGGGGCGGGGGCATTTGTTCAAGGGCCCATTGCGGGGCTGAATCGCAGACAAAAAAACGCCCCGAACCAGTCGGGGCGTCAGTCTTGCGGCTCTGCGGTTAGCTTTTGTTCGATCCGCAGAGGCCGTTTGCTCAGCGAAGCACTATCAGTGGAACTGCTCTTCTTCGGTCGAACCGGTCAGCGCGGTCACCGACGACGAGCCGCCCTGGATCACGGTGGTCATGTCGTCGAAGTAGCCGGTGCCCACTTCCTGCTGGTGCGCAACAAAGGTGTAACCCTTGGCGGCGTCAGCGAATTCCTGCTCCTGCAGCTTCACGTAGGCAGTCATGTCGTTGCGGGCGTAGTCGTGCGCCAGGTTGAACATGCTGTGCCACATGTTGTGAATGCCGGCCAGGGTGATGAACTGGTGCTTGTAACCCATGGCAGACAGTTCACGCTGGAACTTGGCGATGGTCGCGTCGTCCAGGTTCTTCTTCCAGTTGAAGGACGGCGAGCAGTTGTACGACAGCAACTGGTCCGGGTATTCCTTCTTGATCGCCTCAGCGAAGCGACGGGCTTCTTCCAGATCCGGCTTGGCGGTTTCGCACCAGATCAGATCAGCATACGGCGCGTAAGCCAGACCACGGGCGATGGCCTGATCCAGACCGGCGCGAACCTTGTAGAAACCTTCCTGGGTGCGCTCGCCAGTCACGAACGGCTGGTCGTACGGGTCGCAGTCGGAAGTCAGCAGGTCTGCCGCGTTGGCATCGGTACGCGCCAGAATGATGGTTGGGGTGCCGGCAACGTCAGCCGCCAGACGCGCAGCGGTCAGCTTCTGCACGGCTTCCTGGGTTGGCACCAGTACCTTGCCGCCCATGTGGCCGCATTTCTTCACGGAAGCCAGCTGGTCTTCGAAGTGAACGCCGGCGGCGCCTGCTTCGATCATGCTTTTCATCAGCTCGTAGGCGTTCAGTACGCCGCCGAAACCGGCTTCAGCGTCCGCGACGATTGGCGCGAAGTAATCGATGTAGCCGTCATCGCCCGGGTTCTTGCCGGCTTTCCACTGGATCTGGTCAGCGCGACGGAACGAGTTGTTGATGCGCTTGACCACGGTCGGCACCGAGTCCACCGGGTACAGCGACTGATCCGGGTACATGGATTCGGCGGAGTTGTTGTCCGCAGCCACCTGCCAGCCGGACAGGTAGATCGCCTGGATACCGGCCTTGACCTGCTGAACAGCCTGGCCGCCAGTCAGGGCGCCCATGCAGTTGACGAAATCTTTCTCTGGACGGAAGGACGGCTTGGCACCCTGGGTGACCAGGTTCCACAGCTTCTCGGCGCCCATCTTCGCGAAAGTGTGCTCAGGCTGAACCGAGCCACGCAGACGGACCACGTCAGCAGCGGAGTAAGTGCGTGTCACGCCTTTCCAGCGCGGGTTCTCAGCCCAGTCTTTTTCGAGGGCTGCAATTTGCTGTTCGCGTGTCAGTGCCATGGAGATAAACCTCGTCGCGTCTTTTATGAAAAGTTGTTCTGCGGTGGAAAATTCCTGCGCTCGCTGACCAGAAGCTTAGGTGGTCAAGTCGGATTTGGCGGGGTAGGCGACGGGATGAACGATGAGCTCGAGGGGGAAGTGAGCAGGTAGTGGCGGACTGCGGGCGCATGCGGGCGTCGTGGGCCTTTATACGGACAACAGCGTGAAGCCGGGTTACCTAAATACGCTTCCGTCCCTCGGGACAACTTCGTTCCAGTCGGCAACCTCGTCAAACACACCTTGTGGGCGGTACAGACACGAAGCGGTTCGCGGGGTAGGTGCGAGCGGCGCTTCGAAGGCCCTTGCCAGGGCCTCTGATTAGCGGGAGCGAGGCCATCATGCCTTCGCTTTTTTGCCTCGTCAAACGTTTTGTAGTGCTTTTTTTGAAGCACTACATCTTTCGTCTAATACGACTAATCAGTCAGTTTTCGGTGCTTTAGTCCAGCGTGTCGACTTTCACCCGCAAGGTCATGTCATCGCGGCCTTGAGTCGAGTAGCTGCGGGTCAGGCCTTGTTTATCGGCCTGTGTCTGGCTGTTGACACCTGCCAGAGTGATCCATTCGCCGAGGCGTCCGGTGACGGTTGTGTCGGTGCTTTGCACGTTCACTACATCGGGACGTTCCTGGCTCATGCGGTCACGGTTGGTACTGATCGCCAGATGAACGGTTTCGCCAGTGACGCTGGCGGTGACATAGAAACCCTGGGTGACGTTGCGGTATTGAGTCTCGCTGCTGTAACCGCCGTAGGAATCGCTTTGCGTGTTGGTGATCGGTACGCTCTGGCCGACCTGAATCAGCGCCGGCGTACCTTCACTGGTCTGCACTTGCTGGACGCCGCCGTTACGGCTGGTGGTGCTGCGGCTGATGATCCGGGTCTGACTCGGCTGGGCGCCGTTGACCGCATAACCTTCGTCGCCACGGCCATTGTTTTCATTGGTATCGACGGTGATCAGCAAGCGCTTGGGCGCAGTGTCGAGTTGCGCCAGCAGGTCCTTCAGCTCCTGAATCTTGCCCGGCTCGGCTTTGACGATCAGTTGGTTGCCGTAAGCGCTGACCTGACCGTCCTGGCCGATGAAGTCCTGCGCGACCGGCAGCATGTCGGCGCTGGTGTGGTACTTGAGGGGGACGATTTCTGTGGCTGCCAGCACCGAAAAGCTGCAGCCGAGCAGCAGGGTGGTGAGCAGGGTGCGTAGGGACATGTCCGTTATCTCCGCGTTCGAAAGGCTTGATATTGCCAGTTTGTCGGCCCGGGGTGGGGCAAGTTGAATCGTAGACAGCAAAACGCCCCGGCATCGGTGGATGGCGGGGCGTGATCGTTCCCACGCTCTGCGTGGGAATGCAGCCAGTGACGCTCTGCGTCACATGCCGCAAGGGACGCGGAGCGTCCCGAGAGGCATTCCCACGCAGAGCATGGGAACGATCAGGGCGGGGCTCAGGCCGAATGCCGAACCATGTCGACATGCGGGATCCCGGCCTCGAGGAATTCCTCGCTGACCAGGCTGAAACCCAAACGCTCGTAAAACGCCGTGGCCTGCACCTGTGCGCTGAGCATTTGCTGCTTCAAGCCGCGCGCTTCAGCTTCGGCGATGACCGCTTGCATCAACGCATCACCGACCTTCATTCCGCGCCAGTCTTTCAGCACCGAGACCCGCCCGATGTGCCCATCGGGCAGCAGTCGTGCCGTGCCAATCGGGAAGTCGCCTTCGAACGCCAGGAAGTGCACGGCGGTCGCGTCATCGGCGTCCCACTCAAGCTCGGGTGGCACCGATTGTTCGGCGATGAACACCGTTTCACGAATGCGCCGGATCTCGGCGATATCCTTCTGCCAGTCTGCGACACGAACGCGAATTTTATTCATCGGCGAACCCCAGGCTTCCTTGCTTGACCAGTTCGCAGAGCAGGCTGCGCCCGTCTTCATCGGTCAGCCACTCGCCGAGGTTGTCAGCGTGCAGAGCGTCAGCGGCGCAGATCAGCTTCAGCAGCTCGCGCAGCTTGCCCGGCAAATAACGGCTCTGGCCGCTGGCGAACAGCAGCAGGTCATCATCGACTTCCGACCAGGCCAGACGCGCGCTCGGGTTGCGGATCAGCACGGCGCCGTCCTGCAGGGCGGCGAGGAAGTCTTCTTCTTCGACGTCTTCCGGGCCGACCACCAGTTCCGGGTAGCGCGGCTCGGTCATGTACTGGCCGAACCAGGTCAGCAGCAGACGCTCGTCGCTCATGTGCTCGGCGAGCAGGCTTTTCAGGCGATCCAGCGCATCGTGTTGAATCTGGTGCGGGTCGACCGCCGGCTTGGCGTCGGCATCGGTATAGCGCTCTTCGTCAGTCAGGAACTGGCTGAGGAAGTCGGTGAAGTGGGTCAGCACTTCAGCGGCGCTCGGCGCACGGAAGCCGACCGAGTAGGTCATGCAGTTATCGACTGCGACACCGCAATGGGCCAGACGCGGCGGCAGGTAGAGCATGTCGCCCGGCTCCAGCACCCATTCTTCGGTCTCATGGAATTCGGCGAGGATGCGCAAATCTGCGTGTTGCAGCAACGGGCTCTCGGAGTCGCACATCTGGCCGATTTTCCAGTTGCGCTTGCCGTGGCCCTGCAGCAGGAAGACGTCGTAGTTGTCGAAATGCGGGCCGACGCTGCCGCCCGGTGCGGCGAAGCTGATCATCACGTCGTCGACGCGCCAGCTCGGCAGAAAGCGGAAGTTTTCCAGCAGTTCGCTGACTTCCGGCACGAACTGATCCACCGCCTGCACCAGCAGAGTCCACTCTTTCTCCGGCAGTTTGCTGAACTCGTCTTCGGCGAACGGGCCGCGACGCAGTTCCCACGGGCGCTCGCCGTGTTCGATGACCAGACGCGATTCGACTTCTTCTTCAAGGGCCAGGCCAGCCAGTTCGTCGGCGTCGATCGGGCTTTCGAAGTCAGGAATCGCCTGACGGATCAGCAGCGGTTTTTTCTGCCAGTAGTCGCGCAGGAATTCGCGTGCTGTGAGGCCGCCCAGAAGTTGAAGAGGAATATCGGAATTCATATGTAACCTATTGAAAAAAGTGCTTTTTCAGACGGGAATAAAAACGCCCGGCGCGGCCGGGCGTCTCAAACGGGGCAAACGGTCGATCAGATGCGTTTGGCTTGTGCCACAGCGTTGCCGATGTAGTTGGCCGGCGTCAGTTGCTTGAGCTCGGCTTTGGCTTCGGCTGGCATGTCCAGACCATCGATGAAAGTCTGCAACGCTTCAGGGCTGATGCCCTTGCCACGGGTCAGTTCTTTCAGCTTTTCGTACGGGTTTTCGATGTTGTAGCGGCGCATCACGGTCTGGATCGGCTCGGCCAGGACTTCCCAGCACGCGTCGAGGTCAGCGGCAATCTTCTGCTCGTTGAGTTCGAGTTTGCTGATGCCTTTGAGGCTGGCTTCGTAAGCGATCACGCTGTGGGCGAAGCCGACACCGAGGTTGCGCAGTACGGTGGAGTCGGTCAGGTCGCGCTGCCAGCGGGAGATCGGCAGTTTGCTCGCCAGATGCTGGAACAGTGCGTTGGCGATGCCCAGGTTGCCTTCGGAGTTTTCGAAGTCGATCGGGTTGACCTTGTGCGGCATGGTCGACGAACCGATTTCGCCAGCGATGGTGCGCTGCTTGAAATAACCCAGGGAAATGTAGCCCCAGATGTCACGGTCGAAGTCGATCAGGATGGTGTTGAAACGCGCGATCGCGTCGAACAGCTCGGCGATGTAATCGTGCGGTTCAATCTGCGTGGTGTACGGGTTGAAGCCCAGACCCAGCTCGTCTTCGATGAAGGCGCGGGCATTGGCTTCCCAGTCGATCTGCGGGTAGGCCGACAGGTGCGCGTTGTAGTTGCCGACGGCGCCGTTGATCTTGCCCAGCAGTGGCACCGCAGCGACCTGAGCGATCTGGCGCTCGAGGCGGTAAACCACGTTCGCCAGCTCTTTACCCAGAGTGGTCGGCGAAGCCGGCTGACCGTGGGTGCGCGACAGCATCGGCACGTCGGCGAAACGGATGGCCAGTTCGCGGATGGCGTTGGCGGTCTGGCGCATCAGCGGCAGCATCACATCGTCACGGCCTTCGCGCAGCATCAGCGCGTGCGACAGGTTGTTGATGTCTTCGCTGGTGCAGGCAAAGTGGATGAATTCGCTGACCTTGGCCAGCTCCGGCAGCTTGGCCGCCTGCTCTTTGAGCAGGTATTCGATCGCTTTGACGTCGTGGTTGGTGGTGCGCTCGATCTCTTTGACGCGCTCGGCGTGCTCCAGCGAGAAGTTTTCAGCCAGTTCGTTGAGAACGGCGTTGGCCTCGGCGGAGAAGGCCGGCACTTCAGGGATGCCAGCGTGGGCGGCCAGGCGCTGGAGCCAGCGCACTTCAACCAGAACGCGGGCACGGATCAGGCCGTACTCGCTGAAAATCGGGCGCAGGGCCTGGGTTTTGCCGGCGTAGCGGCCGTCAACAGGGGAAACCGCAGTGAGCGAAGAGAGCTGCATGGGGTGTTCTCGGACAGTCGGGCAACGAAATGGGGCGCGTATCATACATGAAAAAATCCGCCGGTCCGTCGCCAACTGACCGGCGTATTACGCGTTACAGACTATAAAGCCTTCATCACGCGACGTTTACTCGCTGCGCATCAACGGATAAAGCTCTTTGAGCAGCTTGCGGCGGCTGATCACCAGCTGCCAGCGGTGGCCGCCGAGTTGTCGCCACAGGCGTGCCGAACGAATCCCGGCCAGCAGCAGGGCGCGAATCTTCGAAGCGTTGCTTGGTTGCTGCAAGTTGCGCATGTCGCCATGCACCTGAATGCGCTGGCGCAGGGTGCTCAAGGTGTCCTGATACAGCGCACCGCAAGCGGCCACGACGTTTTCGTGGGCCGGGCCGAAGTGCTCCACCTGCGCCTGGATCTGCGGCAGGCGTTTGGCGATCGTTTCGAGCATGTCGTCACGCTTGGCCAGTTGCCGCTCCAGACCCAGCATCGACAAGGCGTAGCGCAATGGCTCGCGCTGCAAGGTGCTCGGATCGCGCTCCAGGGCGCCAATCAATGCGCGGTAACCCTCGCGCAGATTGATGTCATCGCCGCCGTACACATCGAGGGTATCTTTCGGATCACGCACCAGCAGGCTGCCGAGCATGCAGCTCAGGCCGGCCTCGTTGGTCTGGCCGGTCTTGGCGATGCGGTCGACCAGCACGGCGGCGAGAAACACACCACCCAGCGCCGTCAGTTGCTCCTGAGTCGGGCTCATGCCTGGCCGCTCCACGGCTCTGCCACTTCAATCACACCACCGCCGAGGCAGATCTCGCCGTCATAGAACACCACCGATTGGCCCGGCGTCACCGCGCGTTGCGGTTCGTCGAACACGGCGCGATAACCGCTGGCGGTCTTTTCCAGGGTGCAGGCCTGATCGCTCTGGCGATAACGCACTTTCGCCGTCAGGCGCAGCGGTTGGCTCAGGTCGATCGGGTTGACCCAGTAGATGTCCGAAGCGAGCAGGGCGTCGGAGAACAGCCACGGATGGTTGTTGCCTTGGCCGACGATCAGCTCGTTGGTTTCCAGATCCTTGCGCAGCACGTACCAAGGCTCATCGCCGGCATCTTTCAAACCGCCGATGCCAAGGCCCTGGCGCTGGCCGATGGTGTGGTACATCAAGCCGTGGTGACGGCCGATGACTTCGCCTTCGGTGGTTTTGATCTCACCCGGTTGCGCCGGCAGGTATTGCTTGAGGAAGTCGCTGAAGCGCCGCTCACCGATGAAGCAGATTCCGGTGGAATCCTTCTTCTTGGCGGTCGCCAGTTCGTATTTCTCGGCAATCGCGCGGACTTCAGGCTTTTCCAGTTCGCCGACCGGGAACAGGGTCTTGGCAATCTGTTCGCCGCCGACGGCGTGCAGGAAGTAGCTCTGATCCTTGTTCGGATCGAGGCCCTTGAGCAGTTCGGTGCGGCCATCGATGTCGCGGCGGCGCACGTAATGGCCGGTGGCGATCAGGTCGGCGCCCAGCATCATCGCGTAGTCGAGGAACGCCTTGAACTTGATCTCGCGGTTGCACAGGATGTCCGGGTTCGGCGTGCGTCCGGCCTTGTATTCGGCCAGGAAGTGCTCGAACACGTTGTCCCAGTACTCGGCAGCGAAGTTGGCGGTGTGCAGTTTTATGCCGATCTTGTCGCAGACAGCCTGAGCATCCGCCAGGTCGTCCATGGCGGTGCAGTATTCCGTTCCGTCGTCTTCTTCCCAGTTCTTCATGAACAGGCCTTCCACTTCATAACCCTGCTCGATCAGCAGAAGGGCAGAAACGGAAGAGTCCACGCCGCCGGACATGCCGACAATGACGCGCTTCTTGGATGTATCAGAAGGGGCTGGATCACGCATAGGGATTCAATGAGTGTCTTGGAAAAGGGCGCGATTCTAGCAGGCTCGCAGCCGCAAGGCTAAAGAGAAGGGCGGATCAGTTCGAGGCTGAAGTGATGGCCGGCCAGATAATCGTCGATGCAGCGGATGATCAGCTCGCTGCGCCAGTTGGCGCGCTGGGCGATTAATTCCTCGCGGGTCAGCCACTTGGCGCCGACGATGCCGTCGTCTAGCGGGTAATCCGGATGGTGCTGCACCGCTTTGGCGCTGAAGCATACGCGCTGGTAAGTCACGCCATTGCTCGGCGCGGTGTACAGATAAATGCCGATCACCCCGGTGGGTTCGACGTCCCAGCCGGTTTCTTCGAGGGTTTCGCGAATGGCAGCGTCGATCAGCGTTTCATCCGGATCGAGATGCCCGGCGGGCTGGTTGAGCACATTACGCCCGCCTTTGTGCTCTTCGACCATCAGGAAACGGCCATTGTCCTCGACGATCGTGGCGACGGTGATGTGGGGGAGCCATTCCATAAGTCATCCTCAATTTTGAAAACGTAATGAAATCGATGTGGGAGCGGGCTTGCTCGCGAAGCGACGGGTCAGTCACCGAAGAGGTTGAATGATAAACCGCATTCGCGAGCAAGCCCGCTCCTACATCGATCTGTATTTCAAAGGTAAATGGATGTGAGGCACAAACACAAACCCCGGCACAGGGCCGGGGTTTGTTTACCGCATTACAACCTTAAACCAGCGCAGCAATCGCCGCGTTGAAGGTTGCGCTTGGGCGCATGGCCTTGCTGATCAGCTCGGCGTCGGCGTGGTAGTAACCGCCGATGTCGACTGGCTTGCCCTGAACGGCGTTGAGCTCGGCAACGATGGTTGCTTCGTTCTCGGTCAGGGTTTTAGCCAGAGTCGCGAACTGCGCTTGCAGTGCGGCGTCTTCAGTCTGGGCGGCCAGGGCCTGAGCCCAGTACATCGCCAGGTAGAAGTGGCTGCCGCGGTTGTCGATGTTGCCGACTTTGCGAGATGGCGACTTGTTGTTGTCGAGGAACTGGCCAGTAGCCTGGTCCAGGGTTTTCGACAGCACCAGTGCTTTCGGGTTGTTGTAGTTCACACCCAAATGCTCAAGGGAAGCGGCCAGAGCGAGGAACTCGCCCAGCGAATCCCAGCGCAGGAAGTTCTCTTCAACCAGTTGCTGCACGTGCTTCGGAGCCGAACCGCCAGCGCCGGTTTCGAACAGACCGCCGCCATTCATCAGCGGCACGATCGACAGCATCTTGGCGCTGGTGCCCAGTTCCATGATCGGGAACAGGTCGGTCAGGTAGTCACGCAGTACGTTGCCAGTCACCGAAATGGTGTCCTTGCCTTCGCGAGTGCGCTGCAGGGTGTATTTCATTGCATCGACCGGCGCCATGATCTGGATGTCCAGACCGGCGGTGTCGTGATCCTTCAGGTAAGCCTGAACCTTCTCGATCACCACGCCGTCGTGAGCGCGCATCGGGTCGAGCCAGAAAATTGCCGGAGTGCTGCTCGCGCGAGCGCGGTTGACGGCCAGTTTGACCCAGTCCTGGATCGGCGCGTCTTTGGTCTGGCACATGCGGAAGATGTCGCCGGCTTCAACAGCCTGTTCCATCAGCAGCTTGCCTTTGCTGTCGGTCACGCGAACCACGCCGTCAGCCTTGATCTGGAAGGTCTTGTCGTGCGAGCCGTACTCTTCGGCTTTCTTCGCCATCAGGCCGACGTTCGGCACGCTGCCCATGGTGGTCGGGTCGAAAGCGCCGTTGGCTTTGCAATCTTCGATCACCGCTTGGTAGATGGTGGCGTAGCAACGATCCGGGATCACAGCCTTGGTGTCGTGCAGTTGACCGTCGGTGCCCCACATCTTGCCCGAATCACGGATCATCGCTGGCATCGAGGCGTCGACGATAACGTCGCTCGGCACGTGCAGGTTGGTGATGCCTTTGTCGGAGTTGACCATCGCCAGCGACGGACGAACCGCGTAGACCGCTGCGATATCCGCTTCGATCTGCGCCTGCTGCTCGGCTGGCAGGGCCTTGATCCGTGCGTACAGATCACCGATGCCGTTGTTCAGGTTAAAGCCGATCTGGTTCAGCACGTCAGCGTGCTTGGTCAGCGCGTCCTTATAGAACTCGGCAACGATCTGGCCGAACATGATCGGGTCGGAGACCTTCATCATGGTCGCTTTCAAGTGCACCGAGAGCAGCACGCCCTGGGCCTTGGCGCTTTCGATCTCGGCAGCGATGAATGCGCGCAGAGCATTTTTGCTCATTACCGCGCAATCCAGGATCTCGCCAGCCTGAACGGTGGTTTTTTCTTTCAGAACGGTGGCAGTACCGTCCTTGGCGATCAGCTCGATTTTCACAGCGTCAGCGGCGTCGATCAGGGCGGCTTTTTCGCTGCCGTAGAAATCGCCGGTGCTCATGTGCGCGACGTGGGACTTGGAGTCTTTGGCCCAGGCGCCCATTTTGTGCGGGTGCTTGCGCGCATAGTTCTTCACCGACAGCGGAGCGCGACGGTCGGAGTTGCCTTCGCGCAGAACCGGGTTCACGGCGCTGCCCTTGACCTTGTCGTAACGCGCCTTGGCGTCTTTGTCGGCATCGCTGGTCACGGTTTCCGGATAGTCCGGCAGGTTGTAGCCCTGCGCCTGCAGCTCTTTGATCGCGGCTTGCAGTTGTGGCACCGAAGCACTGATGTTCGGCAGCTTGATGATGTTGGCTTCAGGCGTAACGGCCAGGTCGCCCAGTTCGGCGAGGTGGTCGGCTACGGCTTTGTCGCCCAGTTGCTCGGGGAAGCTGGCCAGAATACGTGCTGCAAGAGAGATATCGCGGGTTTCCACGGCGATATCGGCCGAGGCGGTGTAGGCCTCGATGATCGGCAGCAGGGAATAGGTGGCGAGGGCAGGAGCTTCGTCGGTGAAGGTATAGATGATCTTCGAGCGGGTGGGCATATTCGGATTAACTCTCTCTTCTTTGCTAAAGCGTGCGCAGAAACTCGAGGGGCGCCGGGTAAGCGCGTTCGTTCAAAGTCATCCATGAACCGAATGTCGAGATTCTTCGCGGTGATGTTGGGTGCATCAGTAGAGCGTCAAGCAGTCAGGCTGCGGTAACAACCCGACCAATCAGGCGGAAAGTCTCGTGCTAGAGAGGCCAGCCGTCGTGACCCTGTGGTCAGCGGGCGGCATTATACATAGGTAGCTGGCAATCTGCCGATGGTTCATATGCAACGATTCTCGTCCATTGGTCTAAAGGTCGCAGGGCGCGGCCGGGCAGAGACTTGTCATGAATGCTGGAGTTTGGCGCTTTTCCCTTTGCATTCAGGCTTGTACGAAACGAGATGTGCGCGGCGCCGGAACATAGGGTTTGCGTGTTGATTCAACTGGGTTACGCTCGAAGCAAGCCAGGTGTTCAATCCAAACAATGGAGTTCAGCATGGGTTACAAGAAGATTCAGGTTCCGGCCGTCGGCGACAAAATCACCGTCAATGCAGACCATTCTCTCAATGTTCCTGATAACCCGATCATCCCCTTCATTGAGGGTGACGGTATTGGTGTCGACATCAGTCCGGTGATGATCAAGGTTGTCGATGCTGCTGTTGAAAAGGCCTACGGCGGCAAGCGCAAGATTTCCTGGATGGAAGTCTACGCTGGCGAGAAAGCCACCCAGGTTTACGATCAGGACACCTGGCTGCCGCAGGAAACCCTCGACGCCGTCAAGGATTACGTGGTTTCCATCAAAGGTCCGCTGACCACCCCGGTCGGTGGTGGCATCCGCTCGCTGAACGTGGCCCTGCGTCAGCAACTCGACCTGTACGTCTGCCTGCGTCCGGTGCGCTGGTTCGAAGGCGTGCCGAGCCCGGTGAAAAAGCCCGGCGATGTCGACATGACCATCTTCCGCGAAAACTCCGAGGACATTTACGCCGGTATCGAATGGAAGGCCGGTTCGCCGGAAGCCACCAAGGTCATCAAATTCCTTAAAGAAGAAATGGGCGTTACCAAGATCCGTTTCGACGAAAACTGCGGCATAGGCGTCAAGCCGGTATCGCGCGAAGGCACCAAGCGTCTGGCACGCAAGGCTCTGCAATATGTGGTCGATAACGACCGCGATTCGCTGACCATCGTGCATAAAGGCAACATCATGAAGTTCACCGAAGGTGCCTTCAAGGAGTGGGCTTACGAAGTAGCGGCCGAAGAATTCGGCGCGACCCTGCTCGACGGCGGTCCGTGGATGCAGTTCAAGAACCCGAAAACCGGCAAGAACGTGGTGGTGAAGGACGCTATTGCCGACGCCATGCTCCAGCAGATCCTGCTGCGTCCGGCCGAATACGATGTGATCGCTACGCTTAATCTCAACGGCGACTACCTGTCCGACGCCCTCGCTGCGGAAGTGGGGGGTATCGGTATTGCGCCGGGCGCCAACCTGTCCGACACCGTGGCGATGTTCGAGGCGACCCACGGTACTGCGCCGAAGTACGCCGGCAAGGATCAGGTCAACCCGGGTTCGCTGATTCTCTCGGCCGAGATGATGCTGCGTCATATGGGCTGGACAGAAGCTGCAGACCTGATCATCAAGGGCACCAACGGTGCGATCGGCGCGAAGACTGTTACTTATGATTTCGAGCGTTTGATGGATGGCGCGAAGCTGGTGTCGTCTTCCGGGTTTGGAGATGCGTTGATTTCGCATATGTAAAGCGCGGACAACCAAAAAAACCGCCTGATTTTTCAGGCGGTTTTTTTAATGGCTGGGGTTCAGGCGGAAATCAGTCAGCTGATCGCTTGAGCTGTCGCCGCAACGCCGACAGCGGGGTCGGACGCGGCAACAACGACGTTGTGAATTTCGATCGCATGCAGGCCCTTTGGCCCTTGAATGATATCGAATTTCACGGCCTGGCCGGCCTTGAGGGTCTTGTATCCATCCATCTTGATTGCCGAGTAATGTGCAAACAGATCTTCTGTCTTGCCATCCTCGTTGATGAACCCGTACCCCTTGGCATTGTTGAACCATTTCACCTTGCCGACCGCCATGCTCAAATCCCTCTGCAACAGTCTCCATCGCTGGAGTATCATCCACGACATCCGCAATCGAATTCGATAAAAGAATTGACTCCGCGGATCTTTTTTACCCACTGTGGGCTCTATTGGTTGTAACACCGTTTTCCCGATAGTCAAGGTGACCGGGCAGTCGTAGTTGAAAACGTGTGCAACCGCCCCCACCACTGTATTCGCACAACTGACGAACCTTTTTTTCCATGCATGCAATCAGCCAGATTCGACTAACATTCAATCAGGATCGCCCGCTTCTCCAAAAGGATCTTCCACAGGAGCACGACGACGATTCGGCAGGCGTTGCTGTTCAGGAAGCAAAGCCCGCGTTACAGGCGCCGCCTATGTACAAGGTGGTTTTGTTCAATGATGACTACACACCGATGGATTTCGTCGTCGAAGTGCTCGAGGTGTTTTTTAACCTGAATCGCGAGCTGGCGACCAAGGTCATGCTGGCCGTCCATACAGAAGGACGGGCAGTATGTGGAGTGTTTACCCGCGACATCGCCGAGACAAAGGCCATGCAGGTCAACCAGTACGCCAGGGAAAGCCAGCATCCGCTACTCTGTGAAATCGAGAAGGACGGTTAATCGCCGACCACTTGGGTATGAGGTGAAGCTATGTTAAACCGCGAGCTCGAAGTCACCCTCAATCTTGCCTTCAAGGAGGCTCGTTCGAAGCGTCATGAGTTCATGACCGTCGAACATCTCCTGCTGGCCCTATTGGATAATGAGGCTGCCGCCACCGTTTTGCGTGCCTGCGGCGCAAACCTCGACAAACTCAAGCATGATCTGCAGGAGTTCATCGACTCCACCACACCATTGATCCCCGTGCATGACGAGGATCGCGAAACCCAGCCTACCCTGGGCTTCCAGCGTGTCCTGCAGCGTGCTGTTTTTCACGTACAGAGCTCGGGCAAGCGCGAAGTGACCGGCGCCAACGTGCTTGTGGCCATCTTCAGTGAGCAAGAGAGTCAGGCCGTGTTCCTGCTGAAACAGCAGAGCGTGGCACGCATTGATGTCGTCAATTACATCGCCCATGGCATTTCGAAAGTGCCGGGGCACGGCGATCACTCTGAAGGTGAACAAGATATGCAGGACGACGAGGGCGGTGAGTCTTCTTCTTCAGGCAATCCTCTGGATGCTTATGCCAGCAACCTCAACGAACTTGCGCGCCAGGGTCGCATTGATCCGCTGGTCGGTCGTGAATCGGAAGTTGAGCGAGTCGCGCAGATCCTCGCGCGCCGGCGCAAGAACAATCCGCTGCTGGTCGGCGAAGCAGGCGTGGGTAAAACCGCAATTGCCGAAGGCCTGGCCAAGCGCATCGTCGACAACCAGGTGCCGGATCTGCTGGCCAATGCGGTTGTTTATTCCCTCGATCTTGGCGCTTTGCTCGCGGGCACCAAATATCGCGGTGATTTCGAGAAGCGCTTCAAGGCGCTGCTCAATGAGCTGAAAAAACGCCCGCAGGCGATCCTGTTCATCGACGAGATCCATACCATCATTGGTGCGGGTGCTGCGTCCGGTGGTGTCATGGACGCGTCCAACCTGCTCAAACCGCTACTGTCGTCTGGCGACATTCGTTGCATCGGCTCGACCACGTTCCAGGAGTTTCGCGGCATCTTCGAGAAAGACCGTGCTCTGGCGCGTCGCTTCCAGAAGGTCGATGTCGTGGAGCCGTCGGTGGAAGACACCATCGGTATCCTGCGCGGGTTGAAAGGCCGTTTCGAGCAGCATCACAATATCGAATACAGCGACGAGTCGTTGCGTGCCGCCGCTGAACTGGCGTCGCGCTACATTAATGATCGGCATATGCCGGACAAAGCCATCGATGTAATCGACGAGGCGGGCGCCTACCAGCGTCTGCAGCCGGTGGAGATGCGCGTTAAACGTATCGAAGTGCCGCAGGTCGAAGACATCGTTGCGAAAATCGCCCGAATTCCGCCAAAACACGTCACCAGTTCCGACAAGGAGCTGCTGCGTAATCTTGAGCGTGACCTGAAGCTCACGGTGTTTGGTCAGGACGCGGCGATTGATTCGCTGTCGACGGCGATCAAGCTGTCCCGCGCCGGCCTCAAATCGCCGGACAAACCGGTCGGTTCGTTCCTGTTCGCCGGGCCTACCGGTGTCGGTAAAACCGAGGCCGCGCGACAGCTGGCCAAGGCGCTGGGCATTGAACTGGTGCGGTTCGACATGTCCGAGTACATGGAGCGGCACACCGTATCGCGTCTGATCGGTGCGCCTCCGGGCTATGTCGGTTTTGATCAGGGCGGTCTGCTGACCGAGGCGATCACCAAGCAGCCGCATTGCGTATTGCTGCTAGATGAAATCGAGAAGGCGCATCCGGAAGTCTTCAACCTGCTGTTGCAGGTCATGGATCACGGTACGCTGACCGACAACAACGGGCGCAAGGCGGATTTCCGCAATGTGATCGTGATCATGACCACTAACGCCGGTGCCGAAACGGCTGCTCGCGCTTCGATCGGTTTCACCCATCAGGACCACTCGTCCGATGCGATGGAAGTGATCAAGAAGAGTTTCACGCCGGAATTCCGTAACCGTCTGGACACCATTATCCAGTTTGGTCGCCTCAGTCATGAGGTCATCAAAAGCGTGGTGGACAAGTTCCTCACCGAGTTGCAGGCGCAGCTGGAAGACAAGCGTGTGTTGCTCGAGGTGACCGATGCGGCGCGCAGCTGGCTGGCGGCGGGTGGTTACGACTCGGCGATGGGTGCACGTCCGATGGCGCGTCTGATCCAGGACAAGATCAAGCGTCCGCTGGCGGAAGAGATTCTGTTTGGCGAACTCGCCGAGCATGGCGGTGTGGTGCACATCGACATCAAGGATGGTGAGCTGACGTTTGACTTCGAGACTACGGCAGAAATGGCCTGACGGCTTGATGTGGATTGGAAAGGCGCCTTCGGGCGCCTTTTTGTTGTCAGGTGTTTTTGGGCTTTGGGTGCATATCCGTTGCTGCGGGGAGGGCTTATTGCGGTTTCGCCCTTACGGCGAGTCACCTTTTTCAAGCGCCAAAAAGGTAACCCAAAACGCTAGCTCCTGCGTTCGGCCCTCGCAGGCTCGGGTTCCTTCGCTCCGGGACTGATCCGGGCGCAGCGGCTACGGTTTGCTTCGCTGCACCTCCTTGCGCTGTGTACGACTGCGTCGTACGGTCGCTGCGCTCCTACGCCCGGATCAATCCCTCCACTCAGCCTTCCGACGTCGCCCGTGGATCAAGATCAAAAGCAGGCGAGCTGACACTCGACCTAAGGACGAACGCTCATTGTGTTGGAGCAGCCGGAGGCTGCGATCTTTTGATTTGCATGCTGTAAGTGCGAAACCGCCAGTCCCAAAACCTCAAACCGCAGACACAAAAACGCCCGGCATAACCCGGGCGTTCTGTATCGACTTGATTAGCGAGCGCGGTAAGTGATCCGCCCTTTGCTCAGGTCATAGGGCGTCAGCTCGACGCGCACTTTGTCACCGGTAAGAATACGAATGTAGTTCTTGCGCATCTTGCCGGAAATATGCGCGGTTACGACGTGCCCATTTTCCAACTCCACACGAAACATGGTGTTGGGCAGGGTGTCGACGACAGTGCCTTCCATTTCGAAGCTGTCTTCTTTCGACATGCAGTAAAGCCCTCGGTATCCAATGAATGGCCCGGTGCAACTGCGCCAGGCAAAAGCGGCGTGCATTGTGCCCGAAAAATGGGGTTTACGCCAAGGGGTTTAGGCCGCAGGTTTAGTTCAGGACGACCCAGCGCTGATTGATCAGCAATTCTATGGGCCGATATTGCGTCTTGTAGTTCATCTTTTTGCAGTTCTTGATCCAGTAACCCAGGTACACCGCCTCAAGCCCCAGCCGCTGGCTTTCGGCGATTTGCCAAAGGATCGCGTAACGACCGAGGCTGCGGCGTTCTTCGTTCGGTTCGTAGAAGGTGTACACCGCCGACAAGCCGTTAGGCAGCAGATCGGTCACCGCCACCGCGAGCAACCGTCCGTCGAGCCGGAATTCATAGAAGCGCGAAAAGGGCAGGTCACGCACCAGGAATGTCGAAAACTGATCACGGCTCGGCGGGTACATGTCGCCGTCGGCATGGCGCTGTTCGATGTAGCGCTGGTAGAGGTCGAAATACTCTTCGCTGAATTGTGGTTTGACCGGTTGCACCTGCAAATCGGCGTTACGTTTGTAGATACGCTTCTGCTGGCGATTGGCGAGGAACTGCCCGGAAGGAATGCGCGCAGGTACGCAGGCATTGCAGTTCTGGCAATGCGGCCGGTACAGATGATCGCCACTGCGACGAAAGCCCATTTCCGACAGGTCTGCGTAGACATGCACATCCATGGGCTGACTCGGGTCGAGGAACAGCGTCGTGGCCTGCTCCTCGGGCAGATAACTGCAGGAATGGGGCTGAGTGGCATAGAACTTCAAACGCGCCAACTCGGTCATGAATCAACCCTCGGGATAAGCTGGTGGATTAAGTGTAAGCCACCTGCGCAAATGTCGCTCAGCAAACCCAGGTCGCCGAATTCGGTTGATCAAGATGACGCTGCAGATACTCGGCGAATTCGCCGCGCGGGATCGAGCGCGCACCCAGGCTGTGCAGGTGATCGGTCGGCATCTGACAGTCGATCAGTACAAATCCGGTGGCTTTCAAATGCGCTACCAGGGTGGCGAAGCCGTATTTGGAAGCATTGTCAGCGCGGCTGAACATCGACTCGCCAAAAAACAATTGGCCCATCGCCAGGCCATACAGCCCGCCAACCAGTTGTCCATCGTCCCAGACCTCAACCGAATGAGCGAAACCACGCCGATGCAACTCCACATAAGCGTTTTGCATGGGCTCAGTGATCCAGGTGCCGTCGGCGTAGTCGCGGGGCGCGGCGCAGGCACGGATGACGGCGTCGAAATCCTGATCGAAGGTCACCTGGTAGCGCTGCTTGCGCAGCAGTTTGCCGAGGCTGCGCGAAACGTGCAGCTCGTCGGGAAACAGCACGGTGCGTGGGTCCGGTGACCACCAGAGAATCGGCTGGCCCTCGGAAAACCAGGGGAAGCAACCATGGCGATAGGCCTGGATCAGGCGATCAGCGGACAGATCACCACCGGCGGCGAGCAATCCGTTCGGCTCGCGCATGGCTTTTTCCAGTGGCGGAAAGGTCAGGGAGGTACGTTGTAACCAAGTCAGCATGGCATCCAGGCTTGCAGAAGGGGAGGGCGGTCAGGGGCGCGCACGCCCGTGAAAGAGTTTGCCGCGAAACGGCGCCGATGTCCTGCACAGATGTCTGGTGCGGTTGCGCATTGAGCTGCAACTTGATGTGTCGTCCGTGGTCGTAAGCGTGACCGTATCGATGCCTTTTGGGCATTTACGTGGGGTGGCGCTGGCAAGCTTCGCTACGTTCATCAATTACAGCTCATAAGCCTTTGTCACAAAAGACAATGCATGCTCCAATTGCAACCCAGTGCGTGTGCATTTGGCGATGCTCAAGGTCGAGGCCGCAAGCATGGCATCGGACGCGCAAACCCGTACAATGCCGGGTTGTGACGCACTTTATGTTGCGCACCGTGTTTATGGCTGTGTTTATAAAACCAGTGGCACAGTGTTAAAAGTAGTCTCAGTTGAGCTTTTCACCTTTTCTATCTGCCTGGACTGGGCAGTTTTTTATCGTCATTCAATAGATGGACGCGCCTCGGGCGCAGGAAAAGAAGCGTTTTGAAGAAGACCACCGAAGCACCCAAATCAGTCGTTCCGCTCTGGCGCCAGCAACTGCACTACCGGCTCAAGGAAGGTGCATTGATTGCCATTGGCGCCTTGTGCCTGTTCCTGATGATGGCCTTGCTGACCTACGGCAAGGACGATCCTGGCTGGAGCCATAACAGCAAGATCGACGATGTGCAGAACTTCGGCGGCCCGGCCGGCTCGTACAGCGCCGATATCCTGTTCATGGTGCTCGGCTACTTCGCCTATATCTTCCCGTTGCTGCTGGCGGTCAAGGCGTATCAGATCTTCCGTCAACGCCATGAACCGTGGCAGTGGAGCGGCTGGCTGTTTTCCTGGCGCCTGATCGGTCTGGTATTCCTCGTGCTCTCCGGTGCTGCGCTGGCGCACATTCATTTCCACGCCGCGACCGGTTTGCCGGCCGGCGCTGGCGGGGCCCTGGGCGAAAGCCTTGGCGATCTGGCGAAGAATGCGCTGAACATTCAGGGCAGTACGCTGCTGTTTATCGCTTTGTTCCTGTTCGGTCTGACCGTATTCACCGATCTGTCGTGGTTCAAGGTGATGGACGTCACCGGCAAGATCACCCTCGACCTGTTCGAACTGTTCCAGGGGGCGCTCAACCGCTGGTGGTCGGCGCGCACCGAGCGCAAACAACTGGTCGCGCAATTGCGTGAGGTCGATGACCGCGTCCACGATGTGGTTGCACCGACTGTCACCGACAAGCGCGAGCAGGCCAAGGTCAAGGAACGCCTCATCGAGCGCGAGCAAGCGCTGAGCAAGCACATGTCCGACCGCGAGAAGCAGGTGCCACCGGTCATTGCGCCGGCACCGGCCAAGGCGCCAGAGCCGAGCAAGCGCGTGCAGAAAGAGAAGCAGGCGCCATTGTTCGTCGACAGCGCGGTGGAAGGCACGTTGCCGCCGATCTCGATTCTTGATCCTGCGGAAAAGAAACAGCTCAACTATTCGCCCGAGTCGCTGGCAGCGGTCGGTCACTTGCTGGAAATCAAGCTCAAGGAGTTCGGTGTCGAGGTCACGGTGGATTCGATCCATCCGGGCCCGGTGATTACCCGTTACGAAATCCAGCCGGCTGCAGGCGTGAAAGTCAGCCGCATTGCCAACCTGGCCAAGGACCTCGCACGTTCGCTGGCGGTGACCAGTGTGCGGGTGGTCGAGGTGATTCCGGGCAAGACTACCGTCGGTATCGAAATCCCCAACGAAGACCGCCAGATCGTGCGTTTCTCCGAGGTGCTGTCGACCCCCGAGTACGACAACTTCAAATCGCCTGTCACCCTGGCGCTCGGTCATGACATCGGCGGCAAGCCGGTCATCACCGACCTGGCGAAGATGCCGCACTTGCTGGTGGCCGGTACCACCGGTTCCGGTAAATCCGTGGGCGTGAACGCAATGATCCTGTCGATCCTGTTCAAGTCCGGCCCGGAAGACGCCAAGCTGATCATGATCGACCCGAAGATGCTCGAACTGTCGATCTACGAAGGCATTCCGCACCTGCTGTGCCCGGTTGTGACCGATATGAAAGACGCTGCCAATGCCCTGCGCTGGAGCGTTGCCGAAATGGAGCGTCGCTACAAGCTGATGGCGAAGATGGGCGTGCGTAACCTGTCCGGCTTCAACGCCAAGGTCAAGGAGGCCCAGGATGCCGGAGAACCGTTGAGCGATCCGCTGTACAAGCGCGAAAGCATTCACGATGAAGCGCCGCTGCTGCAAAAGCTGCCAACCATCGTCGTGGTGGTCGACGAATTCGCCGACATGATGATGATCGTCGGCAAGAAGGTTGAAGAACTGATCGCCCGTATTGCGCAAAAGGCGCGTGCGGCGGGGATTCACTTGATTCTTGCGACCCAGCGTCCTTCGGTCGACGTGATCACTGGTCTGATCAAGGCCAACATCCCGACTCGCATGGCGTTCCAGGTTTCGAGCAAGATCGACTCGCGAACCATCATCGATCAGGGTGGCGCCGAGCAACTGCTGGGTCACGGTGACATGCTCTACATGCCGCCGGGCACCAGCCTGCCGATCCGGGTCCACGGTGCGTTCGTCTCCGACGATGAGGTTCACCGCGTGGTCGAGGCGTGGAAACTGCGCGGCGCGCCGGAATACAACGACGACATCCTCAACGGTGTCGAAGAGGCGGGCAGCGGCTTTGAAGGCAGTAGCGGTGGTGGCGACGGTGATGATCCGGAAGCCGACGCGCTGTATGACGAAGCGGTGCAGTTCGTCCTCGAAAGCCGTCGTGCGTCGATTTCCGCCGTTCAGCGCAAGCTGAAGATCGGCTACAACCGTGCCGCGCGGATGATCGAGGCGATGGAAATGGCCGGCGTCGTTACCTCAATGAACACCAACGGTTCGCGTGAAGTCCTGGCCCCGGGCCCGGTACGCGACTGAAACGCTACGACTCGGGTGGCGCAATGACGCGCCACCTGCTCTTCCACGAATATTCAAGAGGACTCTCATGCGCCTTATCCGCATGCTGTTGCCAGTACTGGCGCTGACCACACTCACGGCGCACGCCGATGAAAAGGACGTGGCGCGTCTGACCCAATTGCTCGAAACATCGAAAACCCTGTCGGCGAACTTTTCGCAGTTGACCCTCGACGGCAGCGGCACCCAATTGCAGGAGACGACCGGCAACATGACCCTGCAGCGTCCAGGCCTGTTTTACTGGCACACCAACGCACCGGCCGAGCAGACCATGGTTTCCGACGGCAAGAAGGTCACCCTGTGGGACCCGGACCTGGAACAGGCGACTATCAAGAAGCTCGACGAGCGTCTGACCCAGACGCCGGCGCTGCTGCTGTCCGGTGACGTGTCGAAGATCAGCCAGAGCTTCGATATCAGCGCGAAAGAGGCGGGCGGTGTGATCGATTTCACCCTCAAGCCGAAGACCAAAGATACCCTGTTCGACAACCTGCGCCTGTCGTTCCGCAACGGCTTGCTCAATGACATGCAACTGATTGACAGCGTCGGCCAGCGCACCAATATCCTGTTTACCGGGGTCAAGGCCAACGAAGCTGTGCCGGCGTCCAAATTCAAGTTCGACATTCCCAAGGGTGCCGACGTTATCCAGGAGTAACCACCATTCCAAATGTGGGAGCGGGCTTGCTTGCGAATGCGGTGTATCAGTTTATTCACATGCCAACTGACACACCGCATTCGCGAGCAAGCCCGCTCCCACAGGGTGTAATGTTGGTCCTGGTATTCAAATAGAGGTTTCAACGCTACGTGATGGATCTGTTTCGCAGTGCACCGATTGCCCAACCTCTGGCCGCGCGTCTGCGTGCGGCCAATCTGGATGAGTACGTCGGTCAGGAACACGTGCTCGCTCGCGGTAAGCCTCTGCGTGAGGCGCTGGAGCAGGGCGCGCTGCATTCGATGATCTTCTGGGGGCCGCCGGGCGTGGGCAAAACCACCCTTGCACGCTTGCTCGCGGAAGTCTCCGATGCGCACTTCGAAACGGTTTCGGCGGTGCTCGCCGGGGTCAAGGAAATCCGTCAGGCCGTTGAAATCGCCAAGCAGCAGGCCGGCCAGTACGGCAAACGCACAATCCTCTTTGTCGATGAAGTGCACCGCTTCAACAAGTCGCAGCAGGATGCCTTTCTGCCCTACGTTGAAGACGGCACGCTGATCTTTATCGGTGCCACCACTGAAAACCCCTCTTTCGAACTCAATAACGCTCTGTTGTCGCGTGCTCGCGTCTATGTGCTGAAAAGCCTCGACGAAGCGGCGCTGCGCAAACTGGTGCACCGCGCGCTGACCGAGGAACGCGGGCTGGGCAAGCGCAACCTGACGCTGAGCGATGAAGGTTTTCAGATGCTGCTGTCCGCCGCGGATGGCGATGGGCGGCGTCTGCTCAATCTGCTGGAGAACGCCTCCGACCTGGCTGAAGACAACAGCGAAATCGGCACCGAGCTGCTGCAAAGCCTGCTCGGTGATACACGCCGGCGTTTCGACAAAGGCGGTGAAGCGTTCTACGACCAGATCTCGGCGCTGCACAAATCGGTGCGCGGCTCCAACCCCGACGGCGCGCTGTACTGGTTTGCGCGGATGATCGACGGTGGCTGCGATCCGCTTTATCTGGCCCGGCGCGTGGTGCGCATGGCCAGCGAAGACATCGGCAACGCCGACCCGCGTGCGCTGAGCCTGTGTCTCGCCGCGTGGGAGGTGCAGGAGCGTCTCGGCAGCCCGGAAGGCGAATTGGCGGTGGCCCAGGCCATCACTTATCTGGCCTGCGCGCCGAAAAGCAATGCGGTGTACATGGGCTTCAAAACCGCACTGCGTGCGGCTGCCGAAAACGGCTCGCTGGAAGTGCCGCTGCACCTGCGCAATGCACCGACCAAACTGATGAAGCAACTGGGTTACGGCGACGAGTACCGTTACGCCCACGACGAGCCGGACGCTTACGCCGCCGGTGAAGACTATTTTCCTGAAGAACTCGAGCCGATTCCGTTCTATCAGCCAGTGCCCCGTGGCCTGGAGTTGAAGATCGGTGAGAAGCTCAATCACCTTGCCCAACTCGACCGGTTGAGCCCTCGGCAGCGGAGAAAATAGTGGTTCCCTTGATCCTCGCAGTGTCGGTTGGCGGCGTTGCCGGCACCTTGTTGCGCTTCGCCACCGGTAATTGGGTCAGCGCCAATTGGCCGCGGCACTTCTATACCGCGACGCTGGCCGTTAATATCGTGGGCTGCCTGCTGATTGGCGTGTTGTACGGCCTGTTTTTGATACGTCCGGAGGTGCCGATCGAGGTGCGTGCCGGGTTGATGGTCGGCTTCCTTGGGGGGCTGACGACTTTTTCATCCTTTTCACTGGATACGGTGCGCCTGCTGGAAAGCGGGCAAGTGTTGCTGGCCCTGGGCTACGCGGCACTCAGCGTATTCGGCGGGCTGCTCGCCACGTGGGCCGGCCTGTCCCTGACCAAACTTTGATAACGAGAAACCGACATGCTCGATTCCAAACTGTTACGTAGCAACCTTCAGGACGTAGCGGACCGCCTGGCTTCCCGTGGCTTTGCCCTGGACACCGCGCGCATCGAAGCGCTGGAAGAACAGCGCAAGACCGTCCAGACCCGCACCGAAGCACTGCAGGCTGAGCGTAACGCGCGTTCCAAATCCATCGGGCAGGCCAAGCAGCGCGGTGAAGACATTGCGCCGTTGATGGCGGATGTCGAGCGCATGGCGGGCGAACTGAGCGCTGGCAAGGTCGAGCTGGATGCGATCCAGACCGAACTGGATTCGATCCTGCTCGGTATCCCGAATTTGCCGCACGAGTCGGTTCCGGTCGGCAAGGACGAAGACGACAACGTCGAAGTGCGCCGCTGGGGCACCCCGACCCAGTTCGATTTCGAAGTCAAAGACCACGTCGCCCTCGGCGAGAAGTTCGGCTGGCTGGACTTCGAAACCGCTGCCAAGCTGTCTGGCGCACGTTTCGCGCTGTTGCGTGGCCCGATCGCGCGTCTGCATCGCGCGCTGGCACAGTTCATGATCAATCTGCACGTCAATGAACATGGCTACGAAGAGGCATACACGCCTTATCTGGTTCAGGCCCCGGCGCTGCAAGGCACTGGGCAACTGCCGAAGTTCGAAGAAGACCTGTTCAAGATCGCCCGCGAAGGCGAAGCCGACCTGTATCTGATCCCGACTGCTGAAGTGTCGCTGACCAACATCGTTGCCGGCGAAATCGTCGATTCGAAATCGCTGCCGATCAAGTTCGTCGCGCATACCCCGTGCTTCCGTAGTGAAGCCGGTGCGTCGGGCCGCGACACTCGCGGGATGATCCGCCAGCACCAGTTCGACAAAGTCGAAATGGTCCAGATCGTCGAGCCGTCGCAATCGATGGAAGCGCTGGAAGGCCTGACCGCCAACGCTGAAAAGGTTCTGCAATTGCTCGGTCTGCCTTACCGCACTCTGGCACTTTGCACCGGTGACATGGGCTTCAGCGCGGTCAAGACCTACGACCTCGAAGTGTGGATTCCGAGCCAGGACAAATACCGCGAAATCTCTTCGTGCTCCAACTGCGGCGACTTCCAGGCCCGTCGTATGCAAGCGCGTTTCCGCAACCCGGAAACCGGCAAGCCTGAGCTGGTGCACACCTTGAACGGTTCCGGCCTGGCGGTCGGTCGTACGCTGGTGGCGGTGCTGGAAAACTACCAGCAGGCCGACGGTTCGATCCGTGTGCCGGACGTGCTCAAGCCGTACATGGGTGGTCTTGAGGTCATCGGCTAAATGAAATATCTGCCGCTGTTTCACAACCTGCGCGGCAGTCGTGTGTTGGTTGTCGGTGGGGGGGAAATTGCCTTGCGCAAATCCCGCCTGCTGGCCGATGCCGGTGCGCTGCTGCGGGTGGTCGCACCTGAAATTGAATCGCAACTGGCCGAACTGGTCGCTGCCAGCGGCGGCGAATGCCTGCTGCGCGGTTACGTCGAAACGGATCTTGACGGTTGCGGACTGATCATTGCCGCGACCGATGACGAAACGCTCAATGCCCAGGTTTCGACCGATGCGCATCGGCGTTGCGTGCCGGTCAACGTGGTCGATGCTCCGGCCTTGTGCAGCGTGATCTTCCCAGCGATCGTCGACCGCTCGCCACTGATCATTGCCGTCTCCAGCGGCGGCGACGCGCCGGTATTGGCGCGTCTGATTCGGGCAAAGATCGAAACCTGGATTCCGTCCACCTACGGCCAACTCGCCGGTCTCGCTGCGCGTTTCCGCCATCAGGTGAAAAACCTGTTTCCCGATGTGCAGCAGCGTCGCGGCTTCTGGGAAGACGTTTTCCAGGGCCCGATCGCCGATCGCCAGTTGGCCGGGCAGGGCGCTGAAGCCGAACGCCTGCTGCAAGCCAAGGTGGATGGCGAGCCCATGGTCACCACGGGCGAGGTTTATCTGGTCGGTGCCGGTCCGGGCGATCCGGATCTGTTGACCTTCCGTGCGCTGCGGCTGATGCAGCAAGCCGATGTGGTGCTCTATGACCGATTGGTGGCGCCGGCAATTCTGGAGTTGTGCCGTCGCGATGCCGAGCGTGTGTACGTCGGCAAGCGCCGTTCCGAACATGCGGTACCGCAGGATCAGATCAACCAGCAACTGGTCGATCTGGCCAAGGCCGGCAAGCGCGTGGTGCGGTTGAAGGGAGGCGATCCGTTCATCTTCGGTCGCGGTGGCGAAGAGATCGAAGAGCTCGCAGCTCACGGTATTCCATTCCAGGTTGTGCCGGGCATCACGGCGGCCAGCGGTTGCGCGGCGTATGCCGGGATTCCGCTGACCCATCGTGACCACGCGCAATCTGTGCGGTTTGTCACTGGCCACCTGAAGGACGGCTCCACCGATCTGCCTTGGGCCGACCTTGTCGCCCCGGCGCAGACGCTGGTGTTCTACATGGGCCTGGTCGGCCTGCCGATCATCTGCGAGCAGTTGATCAGGCATGGTCGTGCGGCCGACACTCCGGCGGCACTGATCCAGCAGGGCACCACGGTCAATCAGCGGGTATTCACCGGTACCCTGGCCGACTTGCCGCGACTGGTGGCGGAGCATGAAGTTCATGCGCCGACGCTGGTGATCGTCGGTGAGGTGGTGCAACTGCGCGAAAAACTGGCGTGGTTCGAAGGGGCTCAGGCGCAGGTCTGAAACCGGGTCGCCTGTTTTGCGGACAGGCGGCCTCGGGTTTGCGTCACTCGGCAGACGGCGTGATGCGACAGCCCTTGCGGTTGCGGATCTGCTCGTCGGTCGGCCGTTCGCGGACGAATTCGAAGCGCGGTTCGCCTTCGTTGTAGTGCACCAGCCAGCCCCATTCCAGTTCGCTTTCGTCCTGTCCGGGATGCGGTGGCCGGGCCCACCAGGGTTCTTTGCTGAGGATCTCGCGCATGGCAGCCTCCGGTTGTTGGCAATCCTTGAACTATAGCTTCCTGTCGCGAGTCGTCAGTACAGGCTGAGCTGATTCGGCCCGATCATGACGATAAAGGGGGGCATGGCGATGATTGATGGGGTGCGCAACGACGAACCGTCGAAGCGGCTGTTTTTTGCTTTGAATTGCCCGCCGGCGCAGCGCAAGGCCATCGCCCAGTGGCGTGCGGAACTGGGCCTGCGCAGCGGCAAACCGGTTCCGGCGGATAACTTTCACCTGACCTTGCTGTTTCTCGGTGCGGTGCCGCTGGCGCAGATCCACGGTGTTTGCGAAGCCGCGGCCTGTGTCCGTATTCCGGGCGAAGCGTTGCGGGTTGCGCTGGATCGTTTGCAGGTCTGGCATCGCGCAGGGGTGTTGTCGCTGGCACCGGAGCAAGCACCGCCGGCGTTGTTGCGTCTGGTCTACGCGCTGGAACAGGCGATGCTGCCGTTCGGTTTTGAAGAACCGACCCACGAGTTCCGCCCGCACCTGACCCTGGCCCGCGAATACCGTGCGCCGGAACCGGAAGCGAGTACGCCGCCAGAGTTTTTCCTGCGCGCTGAACGCTTCGCTTTGTTCGAATCACATAAGGGCCGTTATCGGGTTGTGCAGGACTGGTCACTGATCTGAGCGGACAAAAAAGGCGCCCGAAGGCGCCTGCAAATTCACCCGAGCCGAGGGAGCCGGGTGAGGCCGTTCAGAGCAGGGGCAGCGGTGGTAAGGCGCTGCGTGAACGGGAAAACGTTTTCTGACACAACACCGACTTCATTGTGGGAGCGGGCTTGCTCGCGAATGCGTCGGCATATCTGGCACATTCATTGACTGACACGACGCTTTCGCGCGCAAACCCGCTGGAATATCGGTGTCTTTACTTGCCGAGCTTCACCCGCGTCCAGCCGCGAGTCATGATCCGCTGTGTGGCAATCGGCTGATCCGGCACTGCATACAGCGTCGCCATCACCGCTTGCGACGGATAAGAGCCCGGTTCGTTGCGAATCGCTTCGTCCACCAACGGCGTGGCCGCTGCGTTGGCATTGCTGTAGCCGATGCTGTTGGTGACCTCGGCGATGATGTCCGGACGCATGAGGAAATCCATGAACAGATAGGCGTTGTCGACGTTCGCAGCGTCGCGCGGGATCGCGACCATGTCGTAGAAACTGCCGGCGCCTTCCTTGGGAATGCTGTAGTCGATCACCACGTTGTTGCCCGATTCCACTGCACGGGCCTTGGCCTGCAGGACGTCGCCGGAGTAACCGACCGCTACGCAGATATTGCCGTTGGCCAGATCGGAGATGTACTTCGATGAATGGAAATACGCCACATACGGGCGAATTTTCATGAACAGCGCTTCGGCTTCGGCGATGTGCGCCTTGTCCTTGTCGTTCACCGGATAGCCGAGGTAGTGCAGCGCGGCCGGGAGCATTTCGGTCGGCGAATCGAGGAAACTGATGCCACAGGCTTTGAGTTTTTCAGCGTTCTCCGGCTTGAAGAGCAAGTCCCAGGAGTTGGTCGGGGCGTTGGCGCCGAGCATTTCCTTGAGCTTCGCCGGATTGAAGCCAATGCCGATCGAGCCCCACATGTACGGGAACGCGTGCGCGTTGTCCGGATCACTGGCCGAGGCGTTTTTCAACAGCACCGGGTTGAGATTCTTCCAGTTCGGCAGCTTCGACTTGTCGAGCGGCTGATAGACGCCGGCCTTGATCTGCTTGGCCAGAAAACTGTTCGACGGCACGACGATGTCGTAACCGGATTTGCCTGCCAGCAGGCGCGCTTCAAGGGTTTCGTTGCTGTCGAAGACGTCATAGGTCACGCGAATGCCGGTCTCGTCTTCGAACTTTTTCACAGTGTCCGGCGCGATGTAATCGGACCAGTTGTACACACGCAGCACCTTGTCGTTGGCCTGGGCGCCCATGACCATTGCGCCCATCAAGGACAGTGTCAGCAGAGTCCTGCCAAACGTTTTCATCGGTACAACTCCCTTCTTTTCATTCAAAAACACAACTTGATCGACGAGCCCTCGGTAGGAGCTGACGAGTGCAACGAGGCTGCGATCTTTTGATCTTGCTTTTGGAGAGCAAAAAGATCGCAGCGTGCCGCAGCTTCTACAAGGCGGTCGCCGCACGTTGCGGCTGCCACGACTCATTTGCGGTCTGATCCATCGCTTCCTGAATCGCCCGTTTGCGATTGGCTTCCGCCTTGCGACCGAAATACCAGACGAGGAAAGTCACCAACGACACCGCCAGCAGAATCAGGCTGGCCACGGCGTTGATCTCGGGTTTCACACCCAGACGCACCGCCGAAAAGACTTCCATCGGCAAGGTCGTGGAGCCGGGCCCGGAAACGAAACTCGCCAGCACCAGATCATCCAGCGACAAGGCAAACGACATCATCCCGCCCGCAGCCAGCGACGGCGCAATCATTGGAATGGTGATCAGGAAAAACACCTTGAACGGCTTCGCACCCAGATCCATTGCTGCTTCTTCGATCGACAGATCCAGCTCGCGAAGGCGCGCGGAGACTACCACTGCGACATAGGCTGCACAAAACGTGGTGTGGGCGATCCAGATCGTCACGATGCCACGCTCCTGCGGCCAACCAATCAGCTGCGCCATCGCCACGAACAGCAGCAACAGCGACAGGCCAGTGATCACTTCCGGCATCACCAACGGCGCGGTGACCAGACCGCCAAACAGCGTGCGGCCCTTGAAGCGCGTAACGCGAGTCAGGACGAAAGCGGCGAGGGTGCCCAGTGCCACCGCAGCAATCGCGGTGTAGCAGGCGATTTCCAGCGAGCGCACCACCGAGCCCATCAGTTGCGTGTTGTCGAGCAGGCCGGCGTACCACTTGATCGACCAGCCGCCCCACACTGTCACCAGCTTCGAGGCGTTGAACGAGTAGATCACCAGAATCAGCATCGGCAGATAAATGAACATCAGACCGAAGATCAGCATGAACTTGGAAAAATTGAAGCGTTTCATCCCCGTGCCTCCATCTCTTTGGCCTGGCTGCGGTTGAACAGCAGAATCGGCACAATCAGGATCAACAGCATCACCACCGCCAGCGCGGACGCTACCGGCCAGTCGCGGTTATTGAAGAACTCTTGCCACAGCACGCGGCCGATCATCAACGTCTCCGGGCCACCGAGCAATTCTGGAATCACGAACTCGCCGACCACCGGAATGAACACCAGCATGCAGCCTGCGATGATGCCGTTTTTCGCCAGTGGCACAGTGATCTTCCAGAAATTGTTGAAGTTACTCGAGCCCAGATCCTGCGCGGCTTCCAGCAGGCTGTTGTCGTGCTTGACGAGGTTCGCGTAGAGCGGCAGGACCATGAACGGCAGATAGGCGTAGACCACGCCGATGTACACGGCAGTGTTGGTGTTGAGGATCTCGATCGGGTGATCGGTGAGCCCGGTCCACATCAGAAACGCGTTCAGCAGACCGTTGTTGCTGAGGATGCCCATCCACGCGTACACGCGGATCAGAATCGCCGTCCAGGTCGGCATCATGATCAGCAATAGCAGGACGTTTTGCGTTTCCTTGCCGGTCTTGGAGATCGCGTAGGCCATCGGAAAGCCGATCGCCAGGCACATCAGCGTGCTCAGTGCCGCGACTTTCAGCGAGCCCAGGTACGCCGACAGGTACAGCTCATCTTCACCAAGCAGGGTGTAGTTGCCGATATTCAGCAGCAGCTGGAATTTCTGTTCGGCGAACGTGTAGATCTCCGAGTAAGGCGGGATCGCCAGCGCAGCTTCCGAGAAGCTGATCTTCATCACCAGAAAGAACGGCAGCATGAAAAACAGAAACAGCCAGATGAACGGAATGCCGATCACCAGTTTCCGCCCGCTGGGCACCAGACGCAGGAATTGCTGATTGAAGGTTCTCATGAGCGCAGCACCACGCCGCTGTCGTCTTCCCACCAGACATAGACCTTGTCGTCCCAGGTCGGCCGCGCGCCACGGCGTTCGGCGTTGGCCATGAATGACTGGACGATCTTGCCGCCGGGCAACTCGACGTAGAACACCGAGTGACCACCGAGGTAGGCAATGTCATGGACCTTGCCTTCAGACCAGTTGTAGCGGAACTCCGGTTGGGTGGTGCTGACGAGCATTTTTTCCGGGCGGATGGCGTAGGTGATCGACTTGTCCTGCACCGAGGTGCTGACGCCGTGGCCGACGTAGATCTTTTGCTGCAAGTCCGGGCTGTGAATGATCGCGTGGCCTTCCAGATCCTCCACCACGGTGCCGTCGAAGGCGTTCACGTTGCCGATGAACTCGCAGACCATGCGGCTGACCGGCGCTTCATAAATGTCGACCGGGCTGCCGATTTGCGCGATCCAGCCCAGGTGCATGATCGCGATGCGCTGAGCCATGGTCATGGCTTCTTCCTGGTCGTGGGTAACCATGACGCAGGTCACGCCGACGCGCTCGATGATTTCCACCAGCTCAAGCTGCATCTGCGAACGCAGCTTTTTATCCAGCGCACCCATCGGCTCGTCGAGCAGCAACAGCTTCGGCCGTTTGGCCAGTGAGCGGGCGAGGGCAACGCGCTGGCGCTGGCCGCCGGACAACTGATGCGGGCGGCGTTTGGCATATTGGGTCATGTGCACAAGACGCAGCATCTCTTCGACGCGGGCATCGATTTCGCTGGCGGGCAAGCGGTCCTGTTTGAGGCCGAAAGCGATGTTCTGCGCAACCGTCATGTGCGGAAACAACGCATAGGACTGGAACATCATGTTGATCGGCCGCTCGTACGGCGGCATGTCAGTGATGTCCACGCCATCAAGCAGAATCCGCCCCTCGGTCGGCCGCTCGAAACCGGCGAGCATGCGCAGCAGAGTCGATTTGCCCGAACCGGAACCGCCCAGCAGCGCGAAGATTTCGCCCTGATGGATCTCCAGGGACACATCGTCCACGGCCACGGTTTCGTCGAACTTCTTGGTGACACGATCGACTTTCACCAACACCTTTTTCGGTTGCTGATGACCTTCGAGTGCCTTGCGGTAAGTGCTGGAGGCGTTTGCCATGTGAAACTCCCAACAGGTGTCGTGTGCCTGGCCAATGTGGCCGGGCTTAAGTGGATTGCAAGCCTGTAAGTGCGATGTCAGTCATTACAGATCCCTTGTGGGAGCGGGCTTGCTCGCGAAAGCGCCGTGTCAGTCGATAGGGTGGGTGTCTGACACACCGCCTTCGCGAGCAAGCCCGCTCCCACAGGTTTTGTATTGATCTGATGCATATCGCTCGAACCGATCCGGCTTGTTCGGCGCCGCCGTCCTGGCTGCCTGGGTCGTACTTGTTGTTATTACGGGTATCGCTGTTCACGACTGACGGATGTGCAAACGCGCACCCGCCAGCCGTGGGGGCAGTAAATCGTCAGTTGTTCCGCGATTGCGTCAGCGCTGACTGCGCTTCACCGCCCGTCGCCGGCACGCTGCGCCGAATGCCTGGAAAATCTTCAGGTAGTTCGGGTTGTCCAGCACTTGCCATTCCGGGTGCCATTGCACACCGAGGGCGAAGGTAGGGCTGTGCTCTACCGAGATCGCCTCGATCAAGCCGTCCGGTGCCACGGCTTCGGCACGCAGGCCGGGGGCGAGGCGATCGATGCCCTGGCTATGAATCGAGTTGACCTGAAACTCACCCGGCAGCTCGAGCGCTTCGAACACGCCGCCCGCGAGCACCGTCACCGCGTGGGCCGGTGCGTATTGCACGGCCACGTCGGGGCTGTCGGCCTCGCGGTGATCGAGCATGCCCGGCAGCTCATGCACCTTCTGATGCAGGCTGCCGCCGAACGCCACGTTCATTTCCTGAAAGCCACGGCAGATGCCGAGCACCGGAACGCCCGCGGCGATGGCTGCACGCAATAAAGGAAGGGTGGTGGCGTCGCGGGCCGGATCATGATCCGTGCCGGGCGCACTGGTCGGGCCTTGATAGTGGAAGGGCTCCACGTTCGAGGGCGAGCCGGTCAGCAGCAGACCGTCGAGCTGACCAAGCAGGTCGTCGATTTCAGTCGAATTACCGAGGGAAGGAATGACCACCGGCAGCCCCTGGGCGCCAACGCTGACAGCACGTACGTACTTGTCGCCGCTGATGTGATAGGGGTGCAGGCCAATCTGTTTGACGCACGCTGTAACGCCGATCAATGGCTTGAATGCCATTTTTATTCACCTCGAAGTCTGTCACTTGAACGAGCTTTTCCGGAGCTTAGCGTCGTTGATTTTAATTAACAACTGCCATGTAAAAAATTCTAAACGCCGTTCATCAAATTGCTCAGCGTTACCTGGGTTTAGGGGCGTATATGGCACGAGAGTGTTAAGAAAAGCCCGAAAAATAAAGGCTTCAGGGCAGGGTGTTCGCTATTGACTTCACTTTGCCTTTCGGATTGACTGGCTGCGCAACACGGTGGTGAACATAATAATTAACAGCTAAATAGGTGCATCATGTCGGTCCCTCTGCGTACCGTTCAACTCAACGAAGCCAACGCATTCCTTAAGAAATATCCTGAGGTTTTGTACGTCGACCTTCTGATTGCGGATATGAACGGTGTGGTGCGCGGCAAGCGCATCGAACGCACCAGTCTTCATAAGGTGTACGAAAAAGGCATCAACCTGCCGGCGTCGCTGTTCGCGCTGGACATCAACGGCTCGACGGTGGAAAGCACCGGTCTGGGCCTGGATATTGGCGATGCCGATCGCATCTGCTACCCGATCCCCGGCACCCTGAGCATCGAGCCGTGGCAAAAACGCCCGACCGCACAGCTGCTGATGACCATGCACGAGATCGAAGGCCAGCCATTCTTCGCTGACCCGCGTGAAGTGCTGGCCAACGTTGTGCGCAAGTTCGACGACCTCGGTCTGACGATTTGCGCCGCGTTCGAACTGGAGTTCTATCTGATCGACCAGGACAACGTGAACGGTCGTCCGCAATCACCGCGCTCACCGGTCTCCGGCAAGCGTCCGGTGTCGACTCAGGTTTACCTGATCGACGATCTCGACGAATACGTCGATTGCCTGCAAGACATTCTCGAAGGCGCGAAAGAGCAGGGCATTCCCGCTGATGCGATCGTCAAGGAAAGCGCCCCGGCGCAGTTTGAAGTCAACCTGCATCACGTCTCCGACCCGATCAAGGCGTGCGATTACGCGGTGCTGCTCAAGCGTCTGGTGAAGAACATCGCCTACGACCACGAGATGGACACTACCTTCATGGCCAAGCCGTATCCGGGCCAGGCCGGTAACGGTCTGCACGTGCACATTTCGATTCTGGATAAAGAGGGCAACAACATCTTCGCCAGCGAGGATCCCGAGCAGAACGCCGCACTGCGTCACGCGATCGGCGGTGTGCTCGAGACCCTGCCGGCGCAAATGGCGTTCCTTTGCCCGAACGTCAACTCGTACCGCCGCTTCGGCGCGCAATTCTATGTGCCGAACTCGCCAAGCTGGGGCATCGACAACCGCACCGTGGCCGTGCGCGTGCCGACCGGTTCCGCCGATGCTGTGCGCATCGAGCACCGTGTTGCCGGTGCCGATGCCAACCCGTACCTGCTGATGGCGTCGGTGCTGGCCGGTATTCACCACGGCCTGACCAACCAGATCGAGCCGGGCGCCCCGGTTGAAGGCAACAGCTACGAGCAGAACGAACAGAGCCTGCCGAACAACCTGCGTGATGCCCTGCGCGAGCTCGACGACAGCGAAGTCATGGCGCGTTATATCGACCCGATGTACATCGACGTGTTTGTCGCGTGCAAGGAAAGCGAACTGGCCGAGTTCGAGAACTCGATCTCTGACCTTGAGTACAACTGGTATCTGCATACGGTCTAAAAGCCAACACCTGACCCTGTAGGAGCTGCCGAAGGCTGCGATCTTTTGATCTTGCCTGGGAAAAAACAAAGTCAAAAGATCGCAGCCTTCGGCAGCTCCTACCGGGAGTTCGGGTTACCAGATTCCGTTTGGCGTGCGTTCGCCCGTCCCCAATCCTTTTGTCGAGCTCAACACAATGATCACAACCCGCAACGTCTGGGAACAACGCTTCCAGTCTCTGTCCATCGAATCGCGCGCTTTCATCAATGGCGAATACCGCCCGGCGATCAGCGGCGACACCTTCCAATGCCTGAGCCCGGTCGACGGCCGTTTTCTCGCCGCGGTCGCCAGCACCGATGAAGCCGACGCCAACCTCGCCGTCGAAGCCGCGCGTCAATCGTTCAACTCCGGTATCTGGGCGAAAAAAGCCCCGGCCGAGCGCAAGCGCATCCTGATCCGCTTCGCCGATCTGATCCTGCAACACCAGGAAGAGCTGGCGCTGCTGGAAACCCTCGACATGGGCAAACCGATCAGTGACTCGATGAGCATCGACATTCCCGCGACCGCCAACGCTATCCGCTGGAGCGCCGAGGCCATCGACAAAATCTACGATGAAGTCGCTGCCACCCCGCATGATCAGCTCGGCCTTGTCACTCGTGAACCCTGCGGCGTGGTCGCGGCGATCGTGCCGTGGAATTTTCCGCTGATCATGGCCAGCTGGAAGTTCGCCCCGGCGCTCGCGGCGGGTAACTCGTTCATTCTCAAACCGTCGGAAAAATCACCACTGACCGCCATCCGCATCGCGCAGCTTGGGCTGGAGGCCGGGATTCCGAAAGGCGTTTTCAACGTGCTGCCGGGTTACGGTCACACCGTCGGCAAAGCGCTGGCGTTGCACATGGACGTCGACGTGCTGGCCTTCACCGGCTCCACGGCGATCGCCAAGCAACTGATGATTTACGCCGGTCAGAGCAACATGAAACGCGTCTGGCTCGAGGCCGGCGGCAAAAGCCCGAACGTGGTATTTGCCGACGCCCCGGACCTGCGCGCGGCAGCAGAAGCGGCGGCCAGCGCCATCGCCTTCAACCAGGGCGAAGTCTGCACGGCCGGTTCGCGCCTGCTGGTCGAGCGATCGATCCGCGATCAGTTCATTCCGCTGCTGGTGGACGCGTTGCAAGCCTGGAAACCGGGGCACGCACTGGATCCGGCGACCACCGTCGGCGCCGTGGTCGACCAGCGTCAACTGGACAATGTGCTGCGTTACATCAGCATCGGCCACGAGCAGGGCGCCGAGCTGATTGCAGGCGGCCAGCGCACCCTCGAGGAAACCGGTGGGCTCTACGTGCAGCCAGCGATTTTCGACGGCGTAACCAACGCGATGACCATCGCGCAAGAAGAAATCTTCGGCCCGGTGCTGTCGCTGATCACCTTCGACACTGCCGAGCAAGCGCTGCAGATCGCCAACGACAGCATCTTCGGTCTGGCTGCCGGTGTGTGGACGAGCAATCTGAGCAAGGCCCACACCTTTGCTCGGGGCCTGCGCGCCGGTAGCGTCTGGGTCAACCAGTACGACGGCGGCGACATGACCGCGCCGTTCGGTGGCTTCAAGCAGTCGGGCAACGGTCGCGATAAATCGCTGCACGCATTCGACAAGTACACCGAGCTGAAAGCGACCTGGATCAAGCTCTGACTCTTTTACAGCGGCGGTCGCCCTTGGTTGGCGGCCCTCGGAGAAACCTATGAAACAGCAACACGTAAACAGTTACTACGCGGCCACGCGCAATGAAGTCATTGACTTCCCGATTCTCGAAGAAGCGGTGGACTGCGATGTCTGCATCATCGGCGCCGGCTATACCGGTCTGTCCTCGGCGCTGTTTCTCAGCGAAGCCGGCTATAAAGTCACGGTGCTGGAAGCGGCGAAAGTCGGCTACGGCGCCAGCGGGCGCAACGGTGGGCAACTGGTCAACTCCTACAGCCGCGACGTCGATGTCATCGAAGAGCGCTACGGCGACAAGACTGCAGAAATCCTTGGCAGCATGATCTTCGAAGGCGCCGATATCATCCGTTCGCGCATCAAGGATTACGGCATCAAATGCGACTACCGCCCGGGCGGTATTTTCGCCGCGATGAACAAGAAGCAACTCAACGGTCTGGCCGAGCAGAAGCGCAACTGGGAACGCTACGGCAACCGCAATCTGCGGATGCTCGACGCAGCGGATATCCGTCGCGAAGTCGGTTCCGATGCTTACGTTGGCGGTTTGCTGGACATGCAGGGCGGCCACGTTCATCCCTTGAACCTGGCCCTGGGTGAAGCCGCCGCCATCGTGCGTTTGGGCGGCATGATCTACGAGCAATCGGCGGCGGTGGAAATCACCTACGGCGAGCCGATCACCGTGCGCACCGCCAAAGGTCTGGTCCGCGCCAAATATCTGCTGATCGCCGGCAACGCTTATCTGCCGCAAGGCCTCGACAACCGCGTCACCGCGAAAAGCATGCCGTGCGGCTCGCAAATCGTCGTCACCGAACCGTTGACCGAGCAGCAGGCGCGCAGCCTGATTACCCACAACTATTGCGTCGAAGATTGCAATTACCTGCTCGATTACTACCGTCTCACCGCTGACAACCGTCTGCTTTACGGTGGTGGTGTGGTCTACGGCGCGCGGGAACCGGACGATATCGAGCAACTGATCCGGCCGAAGATCCACAAGACCTTCCCGCAGCTCAAAGACGTGAAGATCGACTACCGCTGGACCGGCAATTTTCTGCTGACCATGTCGCGCATGCCGCAATTCGGCCGCATCGAAAAGAACGCCTACTACATGCAGGGTTACAGTGGTCACGGTGTCACCTGCTCGCACCTGGCCGGCAAACTGATCTCGGAAATGATTCGCGGCGACGCCGAACGCTTCAACGCTTTCGCCTCACTGCCACACATGCCGATGCTCGGCGGCCGCACGTTCTCCGCGCCGCTCACCGCTCTGGGCGCCGTCTACTATTCGCTGCGCGACCGTTTCGGCGTCTGAGTAACCGCCCCGGCGGCGGCCCCCAAGCCTCCGCCGGTTTTTCTGACATACCTGAGGACAGCAGATGTGAGGGGCCTGTCATCAATGCAGCTGGCACACCAGAGATCAAACTGTGGGAGCGGGCTTGCTCACGAAGGGGCCATATCAGCCAACATGGGTGTCGCTTGACACTCCGCTTTCGCGAGCAAGCCCGCTCCCACAGGGGAATCGGTGGTGTTGGAAGATGTTGCGCCTGGCGCCAGTTGAATGTGGGAGTGGGCTTGCTCACGAAGAGGGAGGTACATTCAGCAATGATGTTGCCCGACCTGCCGCTTTCGCGAGCAAGCTCGCTCCCACATTGGCTGTATTGCCAAGGCAGAAGGGAGTTTCGTCTCACCATCCATCGAACCTGCTGAGCAACATCTGCAAACGTGATTTAATAGCCGCCTTTCACGGTTCCGGGACACGGGAGCTACGTGATCCGCGCGACCTGCGCGTCACCCGCCACCCACCCCCATTACCCTTAAGTACCTCAACATAAGGCTGTCATGGATACGGGTTCTCGACTCAAACTAGTACGCGAAAGCTACAAACTCTCCCAGCGCGAGCTCGCCCGGCGTAGCGGCGTGACCAACGCGACCATCTCGCTGATCGAACAGAACCGCGTCAGCCCCTCCGTCAGCTCGCTGAAAAAGCTGCTCGAAGGCATACCTATGTCCCTGGCCGACTTCTTCACCTTCGACCAGCCCCCACGCGAACACCAATACGTCTTCCGCGCCAATGAACAACCCGACCTCGGCCGCCACGGCCTGCGCCTGCTGCTCATCGGCGCCTCCGTCCCCAGCCGCCAGATGCGCCTGCTGCGCGAACAATACGCCCCCGGTGCCAGCTCCGGCGAAGAGCCGATTGTTCACTCGGAAGGTGAGGAGTGCGGGTTGGTAACGCGCGGGACTGTTGAGTTGACGGTGGATGGCTCGGTGAGCGTGTTGAATGCCGGGGATGGGTATTACTTTCCGACCACGTTACCGCATAAGTTCCGGAATATCGGGGCGGACGAGGCTGAGATCATTAGCGCGAATACGCCGGCTAACTTCTGATTGATGCGTCAGGCATTAACCATGCGCTGTAAGTAAATCCGACGCCTGTTGAAGGGCGTCGGATTTTTTTTGAGTCGAGGAAAAGTTTGTAGGTTTGACGGTTTTTATTTGTAGGAATGCTCTGAATGAGTGCGTGATGATGCAAGGTTAATGACGTTAGGGGGGGCTGGTATGGTTACATGGCTTCGCGCGGGCGAACGTGGGTGATGGAAGTATGAGTGTTCGGAAAATATGTCTTTTTTGCGTTCAATGGTAAAAGGGTGTTATATGACGTTCTTAAGGCGGGTAAAGTGATGATGTTAAGATTCATAAGTCAAACAATATTGTTGTTTTTCTTGACTATCGCTTTGAGTGGGATTGGCGCGTTAGTGCAAGTGAATTTTTTCAGTGGGATTTTTTTAGTGTTGGAGGATGTAAAGGAAATTGTAAGTGCTCTGGTTTTTGTTTTACTTCTATATGTTAATTTTCGCTACTGCTTTCCTGATCAGTTGGCGGAGTTGCGAGGGCGAAATGTCCTAAGTGATCGGTATCCTGTATGGGTGAAGCAATATATTTTCTTTAATTGTGCATTGTTTGTTGAGGAGATTCTTTATTACACGATTAAGGATTTGGTGAGTATGTCTGAAGTTTTTTATAGATTGTTGGGTTTTGTGGTTTTTGCTTCTTTTTATGCGTACATGATGTCGGGTGATGAGTTCAAGGTGAAAAGGTAAGTTAATTGTCCTGTCGAAATACTATTTCTTTGTTTATGTTTTTTACCGTAATGCTGTCGGTCAGAAGTTCGAGTGTCAAAGCCAGGTTCCCCGTTTGGTTGTAAGCTCGTTCATAATTAATAGGGTCGTGATTGAATAACTCCTTTGAGCCTGGTTTTCGCACGTGCTGCAGCATGCCAAACCCGGAAAGAATTAAGTCTACGCTGTAGTAAGCAGTGTTTCCTATATGTATTTCGTTTGCCATGGATTGATAGAATCTACGCATCGGACCCACTGTGCTTTGAGCATCAGGGCCGTTGTAGATATTTACTACCCCTTCATGAATATTGTTGATGCCGTGCGCTGAAAAGAGTGCTCCTGCAAATACACCTCGCGGACTTTTGCTGGAGAATTGTATGGCACCTATCTGCAATTGCATCATCCCCGCAGCAACACCTACACCGTTTTGAGCATAGAACGATACCTTGTTCAGTAACTCAGTATGTTCCTCCCTAAGCTCCTGCAACCCTTGCTTGGCGCTGATAACGCCTTCATCAACAGCTCGAATAATCTCATTCGCATAAGACGAAACGACCTCGTTAAATCGAAGCTGATTGAAACTGTCATACAGTTGAGTCGCGCCAATCTGACAGCCGAATGCGACCAGATCGGCAGCTGCTCGGGTAACATCGTTGATGTCGCACAAATCCTCATTCACCGTCATTTCCCCAAGTGCTGAAACCGCACGTGCCCGCCTGGAGGTGCGTCCAACTGATTTCGCGATAGGTGAAGGACACCAATTCTTGGGGCTGTGCGTCATTCAAATGAATGGCGTGGGGAACCTGGAGGTTGATGTGGGCAATTTTTGCGCCGGTTATGTGGATTTTGAAGTACTTGTCCTGTGTGCCAGCGGGGGAGGTTCGGTAGAAGACGATGGTGCAGTCCAGCACTTCTCGCTCATGAAGTGCGGCGAAGAGCAGTGGTGAGGATTTGTCGATGTTCTTGGTGATCATGATTGGCAAGTGTTGGCCACGATCTGCAGTGACGCCGCCGTTATTGCCGGTGGTCATGTTGTGGGAATAGGCCAGTACCATTATCTCGTCAAGGTGGCCCAGTTGGCACTTGTTGCCGATGGAGTTAGTGTCGGAGCATCCGGCGGAGACCAGGCCTTGTCGATCTCCAGTGATACTCATGTAGCTGTGATTGGCCATGGATGCGCTGCCTTGTTTAAAGGTTAGTCTTGCTCGCAGAGTAACCGTCAATTTAAGCCAGTGCCGAGAGGCAAAGTTTCGGTGTTCACCGATCTCAGATAAGTCTTACAAGGGCGGCGGACGTCAGGAAGTGAAAGTTCTGAGTGCCCACGATGGTGAGGTCGGTTTAAGGTCGCTTCACAGTCCGGTGGAGCAAGCCCTCTCGCCACATGGATGTTTTCCTATGCAGTTGCGGACCTCGAAATCGCACGAGCCTGTTGGGCGATAACCATTCGTCAGCCGCCCCGCATTTTTGCTGCGCACCTGTTTCCAATGCGTACCTGACCCTCGCAAAGGAACCGCCAACATGCGCAAATCCAACCTCGCAGCACTGACCCTGGCCACGCTGTTATCCGCCACCTCGTTCTACGCAACAGCCGCCAGCGACACCCCGGCACCCACCGCTAACGACGGCAATAGCCAAGCCAACCCGAGTGCGCCGGAAGACATTCACTCCAACGGCACCGTGCCCAAAGGCACTCAGGGCAACACCACCAACAATGACGGCTCAACGCCTTCAGGTTCCAAGCCCAGCGGCTCGAAGCAATCGAATGACAGCGGCACCAGCAGCGGTGCTGGTAAAGGTTGAGGCTGTTTGCGGATGCAGCAAGCCCGGCATCGCGCCGGGCTCTGCAACAGATCAACCGATAACAGGCGCTATTTCGCCTTCCAGTTGCCCCCACTGTTCTCACAATCAATTTTCGCCTGAGCCAGATGTTCACCGTCGTAGTAATACGTGGTGACTTTGGCGTTATCAGGCATGTTCAAGGGTTTGGCGCTTTTGTCTTTGCTGGTCGAGTGCGGGTTGGCCAGGGATTCCTGGGTCAGGCGGGCGCTGCAGGTGGCCTGGTAGTGATCGTCGCAGCGATCAACTTTTTTCTTGGTGGCGTTGAGGGTGTCCTTGGTTTCGTTGCTGCATGACCAGTTGATGGAATCGACGGGCATGCCTTCGTATTCGTAGCAGCTGTGGGTTTCCACCGCCGGCACCGAGGCGCTTGAGGAGCGGGTGTGCACGTCGCAGCCTTCGGCCATGACGCAGGTGGGGATGATGGCGAATGTGGCGATCAGAAGCAGCAGTCGGGTTTTCATCGGCAATTCCTCTCCAATGGCGCCGCGTCCGATCGATGATTTGGCGCTTGTCTGGTTTCGAGGCGGCGAGGGCGGGCAAGGTTCAATCGGCTTTGCGCTGCGCGTTCTTCGCTTACACTGCGCAACAATCAGAAACATTCAGCGCAGGATTCGATTCCCATGGCCCAATCCCTCGAACGCGCCATCGCCATTGCCGCTACGGCCCACACGGGGCAGGTGGACAAGGGCGGCGCGCCGTACATTCTTCATCCGCTGAAAGTCATGTTGCGCATGCATACGCTGGAAGAGCGCATCGTCGCTGTGCTGCACGACGTGGTCGAGGATTGCGGCGTCAGTCTTGATGATTTACGCCGCGAAGGATTCAGCGAGGAGGTGCTGACCGCGATTGCAGCTGTGACGAAATTGCCCGGTGAGTCTTACGAGGATTTCGTCGACCGCGCCGCGCAGAACCCGATCGGGCGCGTGGTGAAACTGGCGGATCTGGAAGAGAACAGCGATATCTCACGGATTGCCTCGCCGAGTTGGGAGGATCTGGAGCGGATCGAGAAATATCGGCGGGCGATTGCACGGCTTCGCGCTTAGGAATGCAACCCCCTGTAGGAGCTGCCGAAGGCTGCGATCTTTTGATGTTGTTTTTGCAAGATCAAGAGCAAAGATCGCAGCCTTCGGCAGCTCCTACATGTGGACGCTGTAGTCAGTTGGATAGCCAGGAAGGCGAACTATGAAATCCATTGTGTGCTTGTTGTTTGCGGCTGGTTTTGGCGCGCTGTCCCCCTCACCCAGGGGGACTGAGCGCGTGCACCGGGATCCGGCGCAAAGATGGTTGCGTGAGCAATTGCTCGCCTCGGTTTGATGCATGTTCAGGCGTGGCCCAGGGCAATCGCGAACGAGACGACGATCATGCAGGCGAAGGCGAAATTGAGATTCATGGGCTGGTCATCCTGAGCTTTTGAGAGTGGGGCCATTGTGAACAGGCGCAGCGCAAAGAAAAAATTCGCCGTGTTGATTCCAATGATCGAAAGCATTGATAGCCGCTGCGTTTGTATTTGCCCGGTGCTTTGGCTAGTCTCGCTGAAACCTGCAACTACAAGCACAAACAGGCGCAACCATGCACGACCACTCCATCGCTGAACTGCCGTCCCTGCGTCGGCAGAAAATCCTTTTGCTTCTTGAGCGTGACGGCAAGGTCATGGCCTCCGAGCTGAGCCAGCATTTCGCAGTCTCCGAAGACACCATCCGCCGTGACCTCGCCGAGCTGGACAGCGCCGGCCTGGTGCAGCGCGTGCATGGCGGCGCGCTGCCGCGACCGAAGGACTCCGGCAAGGATTACTTCACCCGCCTGGATGAGACCGACGAGGTCAAAGTGCGCCTGGCGCAGTTGGCGGCGCAGCACGTCGAGGACGGGCAGATTGTGCTGTTCGATTCCGGCTCGACCACGTTGCAGGTGGCGCGCGCCTTACCCGCCAATGTCCGCATCACCGCCGTGACCGCTTCACCGCTGACGGCGATTGCCTTATCCGAATACAAGGGTGTGAAAGTGATCCTGGCGGGCGGTGAATTGAATCCGCATTCGATGTCGGCGAGTGGTCAGGAAGCGCTGCGATTGCTGGCGGGAATCAAGGCGGATCTGGCGATTACCGGGGTCTGTGCGATTCATCCCGAGGTCGGCATCACCTCGCTGCATTTCGATGAAGTGCCGATCAAGCAGGCGATGCTCGACAGTGCAGCGCGGGTGATTGCGGTGACCACGGCGGACAAGTTGGGGGCGGTGGAGCCATTTGTAGTGGCGCCGTGTACGCGCCTGCATACGTTGATTACCGAGCGGCATCCGGGGTCGGGGAGTGTGGAGGATTATCGGCGGTTGGGGATTGTGGTGGAGCAGTTGCCGGATTGAATTATTTGGGGTGGATGTGAGGGCCCGGTCGCGAGCAAGCCCGCTCCCACATGTAAGCTGCAGTGAAAACATGGCCCTGTAGGAGCTGCCGAAGGCTGCGATCTTTTGATTTTTTTAAAACAAGATCAAAAGATCGCAGCCTTCGGCAGCTCCTACAGTTTGGATCAGCGCAACCGCTCAAGCATCTGGTAATACCACATTCCCGCTGCCAGTAATGGGTTGCCGAGCAGGTCGCCCATGGGGACGCGAATGTGCTGGCACGCGGCGAATGTGTCGAACTGTTCCATCTGCCCGGTGATCGCCCGGCTCATGATTTCGCCCATGATGTGCGTGGTGGCGATGCCGTGCCCCGAGTAGCCCTGGCAATACCAGACGTTGTCCGAGAGCTTGCCCAGTTGCGGGATGCGGTTGATGACGATGCCCATGGCGCAGCTCCATTGGTAATCGATTGGCACGCCTTTGAGCGCCGGGAAGGTGCGCTCGATACACGGTCGCAGCTCCGCAGCAATGTCCCGGGAATCCTTGCCGCTGTAGTTGGCGCCGCCGCCGAACAGCAAACGGCCGTCGGCAGTGAGCCGGTAGTAATCGAGGACGAAGCGGCAGTCGTACACCGCAAGATCTTCGGGGTTGATCTGTTTCGCCAGATCACCCAGCGGCGCGGTAGTGACGATGCCGCCCATGGCCGGGAAAATCTTGCCCTTGAGCTGACCCGGTTCGAGCTTGTGATAGACATCGCCGGCGAGCATCACCTGACTGGCGTCGATCCGGCCGTGGGCGGTGCGCACGCCGGGGTTGTCGCCGTGAATGATCTCCAGCACTTCGCTGTTCTCGAAGATCAGCCCGCCCAGACTTTCGGCTGCGCGTGCTTCGCCAATGCACAGGTTGAGCGGATGCAGGTGCAGGTTGCGGGTGTTCTTGATTGCGCCGTGATAGAGCTCGCTTTGCAGTAAGTCGCGAACCTGGTTGCGGTCAAGCAGACTTACTTCATCACCCAGACCGCGGCGCACGGCTTCGTCGTAATCCTTGCGCAGATCCACCATGTGGCTCGGCTTGTATGCCGCGTGCAAATGGCCGTGTTTGAGGTCGCACTGGATCGCATATTTTTCGACGCGCTGGCGGATGATTTCATGCCCGCGCCAGCGCAGGTGCCAGATGAAATCATCCACGTCATCGCCCAGTTTTGCGCGCATCTGTTTGCGCATTGCACCGTCGCCGGAGAGGCTGCCAGTCACTTGCCCGCCATTGCGCCCGGTGGCGCCCCAGCCAATTTTGTGGCTTTCGACAATGGCGACTTTCAGGCCTTTTTCCGCCAGCTCGACAGCGGTGGCAACGCCGGTGAAGCCGCCGCCGATGATCACCACATCGACCTTGTGCCGGCCCTGCAGGGGCGGGTAGTCGGTGTCCTGATTGAGGGTGGCGGTGTAATAGGAATTGCAGCGAATGGTCATGTCAGGATCCACATAAAATTCGTAAGTCATAATGCAATCCCCTGTGGGAGCGGGCTTGCTCGCGAAAGCGGTATGTCAGTCACCCAAGATGTTGAATGTGACCACGCTTCGCGAGCGAGCACGCTCGCACAGGTTCGGTGTCTGATCGTTAAGCCTCGGTCAGGTACCAGCGCCAATCCTGCTCACCCACTTCAGCCATGAACTGCCGATACTCGGCACGCTTCACCGCCAGATACACCCCAAGGAATTCCTGCCCCAACGCGTCCCGTGCCCACTGTGAATTTTCCAGCGCTTGTAGCGACGTCAGCCAATCGGTCGGCAACAATTCTTTTGCCTGAGCGTAACCATTGCCCTCGACCGGCGCGCCCGGATCCAGCTCCTCACGAATGCCGCGATGTATCCCGGCAAGAATCGCCGCTGCCGCCAGATAAGGGTTGGCGTCGGCGCCGCAAATACGATGTTCGATGTGTCGCGTAGGGGCCGGGCCGCCCGGCACGCGCAGGCTGACCGTGCGGTTGTCGACACCCCAGGTCGGCGCCAGCGGCGCGTAGCTGTTGGCCTGGAAGCGTCGATAAGAGTTGGCGTTGGGGCAGAACAGCAGCAGCGAATCGAGCAAGGATGCGAGCATGCCGCCAATCGCCGTGCGCAACAGCGGCGTGCCGGCCGGGTCCTCGGAAGCGAACAGATTACAACCCTCGGCATCGGCGAGGCTGACGTGCATGTGCATGCCCGTACCGGCCAGATCATCGAACGGCTTGGCCATGAATGTGGCTTGCATGCCGTGCTTGTGCGCCACGCCTTTGACCAGACGTTTATAGCGCACGGCCTGGTCCATCGCCGCCAGCGCGTCGCCGTGCTCGAGAGTGATTTCCACCTGCCCCGGCGCGTATTCGGAGATTGCCGTACGCGCCGGAATGCCATGCAGCTTGCAGGCGCTGTAAAGGTCGGCGAGGAACGGTTCGATCTGCTCCAGCTCGCGCAAACCGTAGACTTGCGTGTGTCGCGGTCGACCGCCATCAGCGTCCCGCGCCGGTTGCGGGCGGCCGTTGTGATCACGTTTGGCGTCGAGCAGATAGAACTCCAGCTCGCAGGCCATGATCGGGTGGTAACCCTCGGCCTTGAGCCCGTCAATGACTTTGATCAGCAGGTGACGCGGGTCAGCGATGCTCGCCGGCATGCCCTCGGTCGGGTGCATGCTGACCTGCACCGCGGCCGTCGGAATCTGCCGCCACGGCAGGCGCACCAGACTGCCTTGCAGCGGATAGGCGCGGCAGTCGATGTCGCCGACGTCCCAGACCAGACCGGAGTTCTCGACGTCTTCGCCTTGTACGGTCAAACCGAGGATCGTGCTCGGCAGCGGTCGGCCGCTTTCATACACGGCGAGCAGTTCTTCACGGTGCAACAGCTTGCCGCGCGGCACGCCGTTGGCGTCGAGGATGAACAACTCGATCATGTCGATATCGGGGTTCTGTTCAAGGAACAGGCGGGCGTCTTCGATGGCTGCGAATTTCATGGCAAATCACTCACGATGGCGCCGCACAGGCGCGCAGATTCGGCCGGACACGACGCGACAAAAAAAGCGCACGTGTCCCGGCAGGGATATCAGGGAAAGAGAAATTGACTGTCGCGGGTTTCAGTTCGCGCGATCAGGCAGGAACGGCGATATCCGGCGGGCGTGCAGAGTGACGCAGCTTGGAACGGCGCAGGGCCATGGGCAGATTGACGATGCGGTTCATACGCGGCCCCGTATGCAGTGGGCGCGTACAGCAGAGACGTGCAACCTTTGGGGTTGTTGTGGTGACGTACTCATAACGCGTGTTTCCGTTGGCGGAAAGCGTCGGCGGCAGGGTGGGCCCGGCGACCGGTGTGCCCGGATAGTAAGGGGGAATTTGCGCGCATGTAAACGGGAGATTCGCCGATGGCGGTTTCCCGCGTTATTCAGCGCAGCACGTAATCGTCCGGTTGCGGCGCGGGCGGTAACGGCGAAACGTCGAGTTCGTGCAACACGTCGCGCTCCAGCGTACGCACCAGCGCGTCGGTCGGCAGATCGTTTTCATCGCGCCCGAACGGGTCTTCGAGTTCATCGGCAATCGCGTCGAAGCCGAAGAAGGTGTAGCTGACAATTGCCGTGAACAGCGGCGTCAACCAACCCAGCGATTGCGCCATGGCGAAGGGCAGCAGCAGGCAGAACAGGTAGATGGTGCGGTGCAGCAGCAGGGTATAAGGAAACGGCAATGGCGTGTTTTTGATCCGGTCACACACGGCCTGGGCCTGGCTCAGGCAGGTCAGGTGACTGGCCAGCAATTGATAACGCCATGGCGACAGCGCACCGGCCGTTTCCAGCTCGCAACATTGGCGCCCGACCTGATGAATGATCTGTGCGCAGTGATCCGGCGCAGCCTCGTCGAGTGGCGGGCTGAGCCAGTCGGCACTGGCCTGTGCCTCGCTCTCCGAGCGCAGCCGTGCGTTCAATGCATGGGCGAATCCGCACAGGTTGCGCAACAGTTGCTCACGCCGGCGGGTGTCAGCGATGCCTTGGGTTTCACGCATCACCGAACGCACCCGCAGCAGCACATCGCCCCAGGCCTTGCGCCCCTCGTACCAACGGTCGTAACAGGCATTGTTGCGAAAGCTGAGGAAGATCGACAGCGACAGCCCCAGCAGGGTGAAAGGCGTCGCGTTGATCTTGGCGAAATAGCTCGGTACCAGGAGCTCAATCAGCACAATCCCCGCCGCCAGCAGCGTCAGCATCAAGGTGCGCACGGCGATGCGTTTGGCGATCGAGCCTTTGAGGGTGAACAGCACGGCGAACTGATTGGGTCTCGGTCTGACGATCATCTCGCGGTCCCGGTTGCGCGGCGAATCAGCCGCCGGTCATGTTCATGAAACGCACCACTTGCACGTCGTCGTTGACTTCGAAGTTGTGTCGATACGGCTTGAGTTTCATTGCTTCGATGATTGCGTTTTCCAGGCGTTCCGGGTGGCCCGGATGTGCGCGCAACACGGCTTTGAGATCCATTGAATGCTCGTTGCCCAAGCACAGCAGCAGGCGCCCTTCGACGGTCAGGCGCACGCGATTGCAGGTGCCGCAGAAATTGTGACTGTGCGGCGAAATAAAGCCCAGGCGAATGTTCGGTGCTTCCGCTACGCGCCAGTAGCGCGACGGCCCTTGCGTCGATTCGGTCGAGTCGATCAGGGTGAAGCGTTCGGCGATGCGTTCGCGCACTTGCGCGCTGGAGTAGAACGACTCGGCACGGCTGTGTTCGGCAATCGCGCCCAGTGGCATCTCTTCGATGAAGGAAATATCCAGATCACGCTCGATGGCGAAACGGACCAGATCGTTGATCTCGTGATCGTTGCGCCCCTGCATCACCACGCAATTGAGTTTGGTGCGGGCGAACCCGGCGGCGCGAGCAGCATCGATACCCTCGATAACCTGCGCCAGATTGCCGGTGCGGGTCAGCTCTTTGAAGCGCTGCGGATCAAGGCTGTCGAGGCTGATGTTGAGGCGCTTGACGCCTGCGTCGAACAGCGGCTGGGCCAGTCGGCCCAGTTGCGAACCGTTGGTGGTCAGGCACAGTTCGCGCAGGCCGGGCAGGGCGGCGATCTGCTCGCAGAGTTGTACGACGCCGGGGCGGATCAGCGGCTCGCCGCCGGTCAGACGGATCTTGCGCGTGCCGAGGGCGACGAAGCTTTGCGCCACCTGGAATAATTCTTCGAGGGTGAGGATCTGCTGGCGCGGCAGGAACTGCATGTCCTCGGCCATGCAATAGACGCAGCGGAAATCGCAGCGGTCGGTGACCGACAGGCGCAGATAATCCACGCGGCGGTTGTGACCATCGATCAATTCACGCTGTGTCATGGGCTCGCCTCGTGGATGTGGAACGCCGTCAGCGGGCGCAGATTGCGCAGGGTAGGCTGCCCTCGCCACGCCGTCCAATCACTCTGGCTGACCGAGTGATTGACGGCGTCGATGAGGCTTACGGTGCGCCGAACATTGCCGTCCAGTAAATGCCGGCGTTGCTTTTCGGATCGGTCGCATACGCGGCGCCCAGTTCCTGATATTGCGGGTTCATCAGATTGGCGCAATGGCCAGGGCTGGCGAGCCAGCCGTCGACGACCTTGCCGACGGTGTCTTGCCCGGCGGCGATGTTTTCACCGACCAGTTGCCCGCTGTAGCCGGACAGCTCGGCACGGTCGCCGGGCGTGCGGCCATCGCGGTCCTTGTGGTCGAGATAATTGTTGTTGGCCATGTCGCGGCTGTGATCCTGAGCGACAGTGCCCAGCGTGGCGTTCCAGGCCAGCGGGGCTGCCGCCGCGAAGGACTGGCCGCCGCACTGACGGGCCTGACTGCGGGCGGTATTGAGTTGCGCCAGCAGCTTTTGCCCTTCGCTTTGTGCATCGCCCAGTTTCGCTGTCAGCAGCGGCCGCGCGAGGACGATGCGCCAGTCGCGGTCAACGCGGCTGACGCCCACATCGACGAACTGCGGATCCAGCACCACCTGGCAGAAGCTTTCCTTGATCGCCTGCATTGCCACCGCTGCATCGCGCGGGCCGTTGAGGGTGATCGCCTGCACATTGACCATCGGGTAGTGGGCGCTGGTCATGGCCTGCTGCAGATCGACCGCGCCGCTGGCGGGCAGTCGCAGCCGTGGATCGGCCGACAGCGGGGGCAATTCGTTCGACGCCTGAGTGCCGCAACGCTGCGGCTGGCTGCGATAGCTGTTGATCGACTCGATCAATTGCAGTTCATCGGCGGCCAGCGCCGGGGTGGCTAGCACCACGCCCAGCGACAGTGCGGCGCAACGCAAAACGGACGGCATGAAGCGCATGGAAATCTCCCTTGAGCTGAATGCGTCCATGATGCGCGAAAGGCCCCCGGTGGGTGAATGTCTTTTTCTTTTCGGGCGGATTTTTTCTGCGCTGGTGCGCCCGCACATTTGCTCGCTACACTCTGCGCAGACCCCGCAAACAGGGCGTCTCACCGACGTAACATCTTGCCCCCGGCGGGCGCTGACGGAAGAACCGACATGGGATTGAAAGGCTTGGCGGGCGGTTTGTTGTTGATCTTTTTGACCGGCGCAGCATGGGCCGGCGCTCAGGCCCCGATCGAGGCCAAAGCGGAACAGAAAGCCGAGGTGCTCGAGGAGAAAGCGGCGGATAAAGTCAGCGCAGCTCCGGCGCCTAAATCCGAAGCGATCACCCCCACCGAAGCGCAAGCGGTGGACCCGGCCGGCGCCGCGCCGCTGGACGATCCGCTGACCTGTCTGGCGCGCAGCATCTATTGGGAAGCCAAGGGCAAGGACACCCCGGAAATGGAAGCCGTCGCCAGCGTCGTGATGAATCGCCTCGGCCATGACGGCTTTCCCGACACGGTGTGCGCGGTGGTCAAGCAAGGTTCGGAAAGCGGCAATTGCCAGTTTTCCTGGTGGTGCGATGGCAAGCCCGATCAGGTCAAGGAAGACGCCGAATACGCGCTGGCCAAGGAAATTGCCGGCAAGGCGTTGAACCGTCAGCTCAAGGATCGTACGCGCGGCGCCTTGTATTTCCACGATCGCGGCGTGCACCCGAGCTGGGCCAAGGCCTATCGCAACACCGCGCAGACCGGCAGGTTCCTGTTCTACAAACCCGCCGGCGGCGACGCGCGTTAGCTGGCGTGGGTGTTGAGAATGCTCGCCACCTGCTGCGGCTGGCAGTTCAGGTACGGTGACTTTTGCAGCCAGCGCTGATCCGGGTACCAGGAAAACATGAACTGGCCGTTCTTCAGGCGATCGATCACCTGTTTGGCGACCTGCGGCCGCACGGCGGGGCAACCCTGACTGCGGCCGATGCGTCCCTGGCGCTTGCTCCACAGCGGGTTCACATAACTGGCGGCATGAATCACGATCGCGCGATCACGGGCCAGATCATTGAAACCGGGCTCCAGACCGTCCATTCGCAGGGAATAGCCGTGGGTGCCTTCGTAGCTTTCCTGAGTCCGGAACAGGCCGAGACTGGACTGGTAACTGCCTTCGCGATTGGAAAACTGCGTGGCGAAGTTTTCCCCGGAGTTGGAGCCGTGGGCGACCAGATCGCGCAACACCAGCTTCTTTTTATTCAGGTCGAAGATCCACAGGCGGCGCTCGGTGGACGGTTGCGAATAATCGATGATCGCCAGATGCCGCGAGGGTTTCGCGCCGTTGTTGACCGCGCATTGCATGGCGTTCAATGCACCTTTGAGCGCTTGGGGATTGAGTTCCGGCGCAGCGTGGGCGAGGCTGTTGTAGAGAACCGGCGATGGCTTGCCGGCGGCAAATACTGGGCTGGTCACGGCGACAAGGGTCGCGGTGCTCAACAGAAGTCGGCGCAAAAACGTCAACATTTTATAAAGTGTCCTCACTTGCTACATAAACGGCACTTTGGCTCCTGACTCCCAGTCAATACCCGCAGGCTCGCGGTTCGAGCCTGACTGTTCAGCGCACCTGATGTAAGGTTGACCGTCATCTGGACGGCCATGGATTGGAGTAAAGCAGTTGTTCAAAAAGTACGCATGCTACTTGAGCATTTGTTTGCTCGCTGCGCCGTTTGTCGCTTGCGCCGATGAAGCGCTGCCTCCGCTCGAGACTCTGCCGACGCCGGCAACACAATTGCCGGTCGAGCCGCGCAGCCCGCTGCAAGCGGTGTTGATCAGTCTGGCGCAGTCATGTCCGGCGATTGCCCCGCGTCTCAACGCCCCGGCGCTGAGCCAATTGCAGGCGTTCTATGAACAGCAGGACTGGATGCCGGTGTGGGCGAGTGATTCGGCACGCTTGCCGACATTGCGCGCACAATTGCAGCTGTTGGCCGATGATGGCTTGAATTCGGATCGTTATGCCGTGGCAGCAACGCCGCCGCAGGATGGCGAGTTGTGTGCCGACATCGATATCAGTCGCAACTACCTGCAGGCCTTGCAGGATCTGCATTACGGTCGCCTCTTGCAGTCGCATTTCGAGCCGCTGTGGCGTGTCGACGGCCCGCCGACCGACCGTCAGGCGCGATTGCTCAGCATCGCCGTGCCCGGCATGAATAACATTCCCGCAGCGTTTGATCTGGCCCGTCCGCACCTGCCGCAGTACCAAAGTCTGCGTCAGCTGTATGCCGCGCAGCGCTTGCAGGCTTTGCCGCAATGGCAGCCGGTCGGCAATGGCCCGTTGCTGCGCCCGGCGATGGAAGATCAGCGCGTGCCGCAATTGGCGCAGCGTCTGTATAACGAAGGCTATCTGGCACACGCGCTGGTAACGCCGGACAACGCCTACGACGACGTGCTGGTGGACGCAGTGAAGCATTTCCAGGCCAGCCACTCGTTGCAGGCTGACGGCGTGGTCGGGCCGGGCACCATAGCCGAGCTGAACATCAGCCCATTGACGCGCCGCGATCAACTGCGGGTCAACCTTGAACGTTTCCGCTGGATGGCCCAAGACCTGGAGCCCAGTGGTCTGGTGGTCAACGTCGCGGCCGCTGAGCTGACGCTGTATCAGGGCGGTCAACCCGTGTGGCAGACCCGCACTCAGGTTGGCCGCGCCGAACGCCAGACACCGCTGCTCAAATCCCGTGTCACGCGGTTGACTCTGAACCCGACCTGGACCGTGCCACCGACCATCTGGAAAGAAGACAAGCTGCCGCAGATCCGCAAGGACCAGACCTTCCTCAGCCGCCAGAACCTGCAAGTGCTCGATGCCAACGGTCAGCCCCTGGCGGCGGCGGATATCGACTGGGACAACCCCGGTAACATCCTCCTGCGCCAGGACGCTGGCCCGCGTAATCCGCTGGGGCAGATGGTGATCCGCTTCCCCAACCCGTTCTCGGTGTACCTGCACGACACGCCGAGCAAGGCGCTGTTCGACAAAGGCCCACGGGCATTCAGCTCCGGCTGCGTGCGCGTCGAGCACCCGCTGCAACTACGTGACCTGCTGCTGTCACCGGCAGAAAAAAACCGCACCGACACGTTGCTGGCGACCGGTACTACCCACGAATTTCGTCTGTCGGCACCGGTGCCGATCCTGATGACCTACTGGACAGCGCAAGTCGACAGCACCGGGCGTATCCGCTATGCGCCGGATATCTACAGCCGCGACAGCGCATTACTGGTGGGGCTTGATCGGGCGCATTGAGGGCTTACGGGGTAATACATCAGCAATGACATTGCGCGCGCGACCGCTTTCGCGAGCAAGCCCGCTCCCACAGGGTCTTGGAGGTGTTGGAAGATTTTGCATCTGGCGCCCGTTGAATGTGGGAGTGGTGGTGCTGGGAAATTTTGCGTCTGGCACCCTTCGAATGTGGGAGTGGGCTTGCTCACGAAGGGGGCAGTGCATTCAGCGATGATGTTGACTGAATGGACGCTTTCGCGAGCAAGCCCGCTCCCACAGGGTCTTGGAGGTGCTGGAGGATCTTGCATCTGGCGCTCGTTGAATGTGGGAGTCGTGGTGTTGGGAAATTTTGCGTCTGGCACCCATCGAATGTGGGAGTGGGCTTGCTCACGAAGAGGGCAGTGCATTCAGCGATGATGTTGACTGAATGGACGCTTTCGCGAGCAAGCCCGCTCGCACAGGGTGTTGATGATGTCGAAAGTTTCAGCGGCTGGCCCAGATCGCATCCCAGAGCGGGTAATCATCAAGCTTTTGCACCAAGCCCGCGCATAGGGGGTTGGCCACCACATATCTGGCCATTTGCACCAGATTCTCTTCTTGCCGTAGCGCACGATCATGAGAGCCCTGTTGCCACAGGCTGCCTGTTCTATCGGTCGTCTTATTGATGGCTCGGGTGCTCAGGGACTTCGTCTGGCACATCAGTTCTCCCAACGTTCCTTTCTGCAACTGGACCAACCAATGGAAATGATCCGGCATGACCACCCAGGCCAAGGTATCGGCCAAACCGTCTGCTTGCGCTTGTTGGAACTGGTTAGCTACTAATCTGCCGAGATCGTGATTCTTGAAAACCGGTACACGGTGCAAGGTGTTGGCGGTGAGCAGGTAAATGCGGTTACTTTCGCAGAAGCGGCCGATTCTGAGACGGTGAGACGAAGATCGCTCGGGCATTCCTTTGCCTTGTTCGTGATTGATTTGAGTGGAAGGCTAGTTGAGCGGGCAGAACCGGATGCGATGATTGTTGGCAGGATGTGTCTGCGCATCAGATTGCTGCGACGGGATTCAGCAATGATGTTGCCTGACCTGACGTTTTCGCGAGCAAGCCCGCTCCCACAGGGGAACTGATGGTGTCGGCAGATTTTGCGCCTGGGGCTGGGCTTGCTCACGAAGGTGGCGGTACGTTCAGCAATGATGTTGCCTGACCTGACGCTTTCGCGAGCAAGCCCGCTCGCACAGGGGAACTGATGGTGTCGGCAGATTTTGCGCCTGACACCTTTGAATGTGGGGCTGGGCTTGCTCACGAAGGTGGTGGTACGTTCAGCAATGATGTTGCCTGACCTGACGCTTTCGCGAGCAAGCCCGCTCCCACAGGGGAACTGGTGGTGTTGGCAGATTTTGCGTCTGGCGCCCGTTGAATGTGGGAGTGGGCTTGCTCACGAAGGTGGCGGTACGTTCAGCATGATGTTGCCTGACCTGACGCTTTCGCGAGCAAGCCCGCTCCCACAGGGGAACTGATGGTGTTGGCAGATTTTGCGCCAGACACCCGTTGAATGTGGGAGTGGGCTTGCTCACGAAGAGGGAGGCGGATTCAGAGCAGATCGCTGGGCATCAGTCCATTTGATGCCTATCCCTTGCCCGCCCGCCATAAATACCACGCCGCCACGGTGCGATACGGGCTCCAGGCTCGGCCGATCTCGATCATTTGTTTGCGTGTGGGCTGGATGTCCAGGCCTTTCAAACGTCGATAACCCTCGCGCACGCCAAAGTCATCGGCGGGGAGGATGTCCATGCGTTCGAGGCTGTAGATCAGCAGCATTTCCACTGTCCAGCGCCCGACGCCGCGCAAACTGGTGAGGCGTTCGATCAGCGTTTCATCGTCCATCGCCCGCGCAGTCGGGTAATCCGGCACCACGCCGTCCAGCGTCGCCTGAGCGATCCCCTGAATCGTCGCGATCTTGCTCGCTGAAAACCCGCAAGCGCGCAATTGCTCGACATCCATGGCGAGAATCTGCGCCGGGCGCGGAAACGTCTGCCCGGCAAACAGCCCCACCAAACGCCCGAGAATCGCATCGCCAGCCTTGGCGTGCAGTTGCTGATAGGCAATCGCGCGCACCAGCGATTCATACGGATCGCGCGCCGGATGCGGCTGATGCAGGCACGGTCCAACGGCGCGGATATGGCGCTGCCAGTCAGGGTCTATAGCGGCCAGAAAGGCGCTGGCCACGCCATACCCGTCAGCCATGCTGCCGTGAATCGGTCGTACTCATCCAGATCCCTTTTGCCTGATGGGTTGCATGCTTCAAAAAGCCAATGGGTGAGTCATTTGCAGCGCGGCGTTCTCCAGCCTGAGCAGAAACGCCTTGCGCGGTTGTCCGCCACCATAGCCGGTCAGCGAGCCGTCCGCGCCAATCACCCGGTGGCAAGGCACCACGATCGACAGGCGATTGTGCCCGTTGGCGAGGCCGACCGCGCGGCTGGCACCGGGTTTTCCCAGCCCCGCCGCGATGGCGCCGTACGTGCTGGTGTGGCCATAGGGAATTTGCAGCAGCGCCGCCCAGACCTCGCGGGCGAACGCGCTGCCGGGCAGGTGCAACGCCACGTTGAATTGGCTGAGTTTGCCGGCAAAGTAAGCCGCCAGCTCCCCTTCGATCTGCTGCAAGTGGGCATTGTGTCCCGGCGCGACCGCATAGCCATAACGGTTCTGCAGGGCTTCGACTTCACGCGTCAGCGCCGGGCGATCGAGAAACTCCAGCAGCACCAGCCCACGGCGCTCGGCCATGGCGATCATCGGCCCCAGCGGGGTGGTCAGGCGGGTAAACAGCAACGGTTCACTGTTGGCCGCACGGCCGGGGGTGATGTGGAAAGACTTCTGAAACGCGTCGCGAAAACCGCTCAGCGATTCATAGCCGGAATCGAACGCGGCGTGATCAATCGACGTGCCTTGCCTGATTCCGCCCAACGCCATGCCGAGGCGACGGGTGCGCAGCCAAGCGTGGAACGTCATGCCCAAGTGCTGCTTGAACCAGCGTCGCAGCTTCAGCGGCTCTATGCCCTCGGCGAGCAATTGCGCATCGCTCCAGCGCTGTTCGGGGTCGGCGTCTACTGCGTTGAGCAGGCGCTGCACCCAGTCCGGGGCGATGGCCGCCGCGTCCAGCGGTTTGCAGCGCAGGCAGGCGCGATAACCGGCGCACAGGCATTCGTCGGCGTGGGCGAAGAATTCGACGTTTTCCGGTTTCGGCTTGCGCGCCGTGCAACTGGGGCGGCAGAAGATTCCGGTGGTTTTCACGGCCGTGAAGAACACGCCTTCATAGGCAGTATCGCGTTCGAGCATGGCGCGAACCATTTCGGCGTGGGGCGGCAGGACAGCGGCTGGTATGTTCATGGGGTGAGAGTAAATCCGCTTTGTCGATCGCTCCACCGAAAAATCGACAGTGAATTTTTTCGCCTGTGCAGCACAATGAGCGGGTCGCCGCTTTCAAGGAAGCCTAGCCATGCATCCGTTTTCCATTCAGCGCATCGACCATATCGTCCTGCGCGTCGCCGACTTGCAACGCAGCATCGATTTCTACGCCAGGGTGTTCGGCGCCGAAGTGGTCAGGCATAACCAGCCGTTGGGGCTGGTGCATCTGCGGGCCGGCACGTCGATGATCGATCTGGTCGACCTGGCGGGCGAACTCGGGCGCAAGGGCGGCGGCGCGGCTGAGGCGCACAAACGCAACGTCGATCACTTTTGCTTGCGTATCGAGCCGTTCAACGAAGCCGCGCTGATTGCTCATCTGCAATCGTTCGGTTTGACCGTAGAGAAAGCCGCCAGACGCTTCGGCGCTGAAGGTTACGGCTTGTCGCTGTACTGTTTCGATCCTGACGGCAATCAGGTTGAACTCAAAGGTTCTTCCGAGAGTGGTTAGCCGGCCGTTTCCTGAAGCAACAGTTCGCAGACTTGTGCCAGCGCCGAACGGCCGTCCAGCGGTCGTTCAGAGGCGCGGTCAAGCAGCGCCAATTGCCGGTCGGCGCTGGTGCCGCTGGCGATGATTGCCCGCGCACACTCGAACAACTGCGCCGCGCCCAAGGCCTGCGCAGTATCGGCAAAACGCTGCTCGGCCAGCTCCAGCCACTGCGTGATCGAACAATCGCCGTCGATGCCTTCGACCAAAAAGCGCGCATGAATCCCCAAGCGTTTGGCGCGCCAGCGATTTTCTTCCAGCATGGCGCGCGCAGTCTGGTCGTACAGCAATCCGGGACGCCGCTGCGCACTGGCGTGTGCCACCAGTACACGGAAAAATGCTGCCAGAGTCAGCGCGTCGGCGACCCGAGGGCAAGCGTCGGTCATGCGCAGTTCGAGCGTCGGAAAACGCGCCGCCGGACGCACGCCCCACCAGCACTCCGCGGGCTGCGTGATCGCACCGATGTGCGTGAGAAATGCCAAGTGCTCATCGTAATGGCGCTGATCGGCAAACAGCGGCGGGATGCCCATGCGGGGCCACTCGTCACACGCCGTCTGCCGATAACTCATGAAACCACTGGCGACGCCATCCCAGAGGGGTGACGAACAGCTCAGCGCCAACAGCAGCGGCGTCCACGGCAGCACTTCATTCATCACCGCTATGCGATCCAGCGGCTCGCCCACTTCGACATGCACGTGCAGACCTGACAGTACGCTGCGCCGCGCGACGTGGCCGTAGCGTTCGAATAAATGCTGGAAATGTTCCTCCTCGGTCGGAGTCTGTTCTCGCCAGTCAGCCAATGGATGACTGCCGGCGCTGAGCACGCCCAGACCAAATGGCTCAAGCGTTGCGCGCAAGGCCTGACGGCTGCCGCGCAAGAAATCGCTAGCATGCTCGAAGTCACTGAACACCGGCGAAGCCACCTCGATCTGTCCCTGAAACATTTCCGTAGCAAACCAGGCGCCCAACGCCGCTCGACATGCCTCGATGGCCCGCAGCGAAGGGCTGCCGACCATGCGCAGGGTCTGCAGGTCGGTCAGGAAAAACTCTTCCTCGATGCCAAATCGCGGGCTGGTCATGGCGCTGCTCGAGCGACTGTTTCTCATGGGAACCACGCGGGGCAGCGGTGGTTCACGCCAGGCGACCAATGTCGCGAATGCACCGTTGGTCTTTTCCATCGCACTTGAAAGGCCAGCGGTTTTCCAAAAAAGTCCCAACAACGTGATCTGGAGGCAGACATGAACAACCCGTCCAGCAACGACAAGTCGCTCAACGAAACCGTCAATCCCAACGACGACGGCTTCGTCATCGGGACTGCCGGGCGCGATGAAGACCCGAACGCCACCACCGATTGGGACGTCAGCCGTGACAACGAAGATGTCATGACCCCCGACGATACCCGCGGTCTGCCCGGATATCCCGGCGCCGAAAAAAGCAACCCGTCGCCAGCCGTACCCGACAGTAGCGTGCCGGCCAACGGTGATCCTTCCGTGCAGAACGACAGCGCCGACTAAAATGGCTTCATCGCCGACAGAGCCCAAGGAGGCCTTCATGAATCATCCGATGCGCAAATGCGCACTGGTCGCCTTGACCCTCTCGGTCGGCATTGGCCAGGCGTACGCCGAACAAACCCAAAGGGTCGACGTGATGCTGGTTGGCGGCGGCATCATGAGTTCGACACTGGCGGTGTGGCTCAGTGAGCTGGAGCCGGGTTGGTCGATGGAAATGGTCGAACGCCTTGACCAGGTCGCCGAGGAAAGCTCCAACGGCTGGAACAACGCCGGCACCGGTCATTCGGCGCTCGCCGAACTCAACTACACACCGGAAAAGGACGGTAAGGTCGACATCACCAAGGCTGTCGAGATCAACGAGGCGTTCCAGATCACCCGGCAGTTCCTCGCCTGGCAGGTCAAAACCGGGGTGCTGAAGAATCCGCGCTCGTTCATCAACTCCACGCCGCACATGAGTTTCGTCTGGGGTGACGACAACATCCGTTTCCTGAAGAAACGCTACGAGGCGCTGCAGGCCAGCCCGTTGTTCAGGCCGATGCAGTATTCCGAAGACCCGGAACAGATCAGGCAATGGGTGCCGCTGATGATGGAAGGGCGCGACCCGGCGCAGAAAATCGCCGCCACCTGGACGCCGATCGGCACCGACGTGAATTTCGGCGAGATCACCCGGCAGTTCGTCAGCCATCTGCAAAGCCGCGATAACTTCAACCTCAAGCTGTCCACGGAAGTGCGCGACATTACGCGCAACGATGATGGTTCGTGGCACGTTGAGTCCAAGAACCTCAAGGACGGCACCACGGCCGCCACCGACGCCAGATTCCTGTTTATCGGCGCGGGCGGGGCGGCGTTGCCGCTGCTGCAGAAGTCCGGTATCGAGGAAGCGAAAGACTACGCCGGGTTCCCGGTGGGCGGTTCGTTTCTGGTCACCGACAACCCCGAGGTCGCGCAGCGGCACATGGCCAAGGCGTATGGCATCGCATCGACCGGCGCGCCGCCGATGTCGGTGCCGCACCTCGATACGCGGGTGCTCGATGGCAAACGGGTGATTCTGTTTGGGCCGTTCGCGACGTTCTCAACCAAGTTTCTCAAGGAAGGCTCCTATTTCGATCTGCCGGCCAGTACGACATTGCACAACCTTTGGCCGATGGTTCGGGTCGGTGTGCGCGAGTTCGATCTGGTGCAATACCTCGCCGGCCAGTTGATGCAGTCCGATGACGACCGTTTCGAGGCGCTGCGCACCTACTTCCCGCACGCGAAGAAAGAAGAGTGGCGGCTGTGGCAGGCCGGCCAGCGCGTGCAGATCATCAAGAAGGATGAGCAGCAGGGTGGAGTGCTCAAGCTCGGTACCGAAGTGGTCGCATCCAGGGATGGCAGCATTGCCGGGCTGCTCGGCGCGTCGCCGGGGGCCTCGACCGCCGCGCCGATCATGCTTGATCTGATGGGCAAGGTGTTCAAGGACAAACTGGCCTCGGCGCCGTGGCAGGACAAGCTGCGCCAGATCGTGCCCAGTTATGGCACGCGCCTGAACGAGCATCCGGACAAGGTGATGGAGGAGTGGCGCTACACCAGCGAAGTGCTGCAACTCACGCCGCCACCGGGCATCGATGAGGCCCCGGCGCAAAACCCGCCGGGCAATATCGACGCCGTGCAGCAGAAGAATCTGGACAGCGATCCCGATCTCAAGCCCTGAGATTGGCAGACGTGGCGCGGGTCGAACTTTTTTGATCCGGCGCCACTCTCAACGTGTCATAGGGTCGCGGTTCGGCAGAAATAATCGTCCTGGCAGGCAGAAACGCTGTCTGTCGTGATAAATTCCTCCCCACGTCGAGCCCACCCAGAATGGCCCCTGCCGGGTCCCACCAAGAGCGATCTACATGCAAGCAAAGGCCCGTGAGGTTTATGTGCCACCGGTGCTGCAGGATCTGCGGGCCGGCACAGCCGAACTGCACATCGCACTGGAAAAACGCCTTCCTTTTTTCTCCGACACCCTTGATACCCTCGCTTTTGAGCGCTTGATGGCGGCCTATTATGGTTTTTATCAGCCGCTGGAACGGGCGTTGCTGGCCAGCGGCGTAGTCCCGGACGATTTCAATCTGACGCCTCGCTTGAAGGCTGAAACCTTGCACGCCGACCTGCGCGCGCTGGGCGCGACCGCCAATGATTTGCCGCTGTGCGAGGACTTGCCGGTAATCGACTCCAGCGCCGCCAGCCTTGGGGTCTTGTACGTGCTTGAAGGCGCGACCCTCGGCGGGCAGATTCTGCGCCGAGAGATCGCCGCGCGGCTGAATCTGGATGCCGAAAACGGCGCCGCGTTCCTTGATGTCTACGGCGCGGCCACCGGGCGGCGCTGGCGCGAGTTCATCGAATACCTGAGCAACCGGGCCATGGATGTCAGCGAGCGCGCGGCCGTGGTCAGCGCTGCACAAACCACATTCAGCTGTTTCGAGCAGTGGCTCGAACGCCAGGAGGTACTGGCATGAACCTGCAAGACCAACAAGCCTTTGAAGAACTGCTGGCCAATTGTGCCGACGAGCCGATCCGCTTTCCCGGCGCGATTCAACCACATGGCTTGCTGCTGACCCTGACCGAGCCTGCGTTGCAGATCATCCAGGTCAGCGCCAATGTCGAAACCCTGCTGGCCCGCGCGCCCGAATCGCTGATCGGCCAGCCGCTGCACAGCCTGATCGGTGTTGAACACACCGCGCAAGTGCTCGAAGCCCTGCAGCAGGCGACGTTCTCCGAGGCGGCGCCGCTGCGTTTCGAACTCAACGGCACCGCGTTTGAAGGTTTGCTCCACCGGCATCAGGGTGTGCTGATTCTTGAGCTTGAGATCCACGTAAAAAATTTCGAGCCGCGCAATGTCGCCGGGGTCAAGACCCACCTGGGGCGCATGCTCCAGCGCCTGCAAGCGGCGACCACGCTGCAGGCCCTGTACGACATCAGTGTCAAGGAAATCCAGGCAATGACCGGTTACGACCGGGTGCTGATTTATCGCTTCGAGGAGGAGGGCCACGGTCAGGTCATCGCCGAAGCGTCCGATCCGTCGATGGAAGTGTTCAACGGCCTGTTCTTTCCGGCCTCGGACATCCCCGAGCAGGCGCGCGAGCTGTATCGCACCAACTGGCTGCGGATCATCCCCAACGCCGACTATCAGCCGGTGCCGCTGGTGCCGAAATTGCGCCCCGACACGCAGACGCCGCTGGACTTGAGTTTCGCCACGCTGCGCAGCGTCTCGCCGATTCACTGCCAGTACATGAAGAACATGGGCGTGCTGTCGTCGATGAGCATTTCCCTGCTCAAGGGCGACAAGCTCTGGGGCTTGATCAGCTGCGGCAACCGCCAGCCGCTGCACGTGCCGCATGAATTGCGCATGGCCTGCCAGACCATCGGCCAGGTGCTGTCGCTGCAGATCAGTGCGATGGAAACCCTTGAGCTGACCCGTCAGCGCGAAGAAAAGGTCGAGGCGCTGGCATTGCTCAATCAGGCGATGATCGATTCGCCGCAGAACGTGTTCGACGGCCTCGCTCAGCAGCCGGCGACGCTGATGGCGCTGGTCAATGCCGGCGGCATCGCGATCATCGAAGACAAGCAATTGCACCGTTACGGCAACTGCCCCGAGCCGGAAGCGATCCGTGCATTGCACAAATGGCTGCAGGCGCGCGGCGAGCCGGTGTTTGCCAGTCATCACCTGTCCAGCGTCTACCCGCCAGCCGCGCATTACCAGTCGGTTGCCAGCGGTGTGCTCGCCATGAGCCTGCCCAAACCGGTGGACAACGGCGTGTTGTGGTTCCGTCCGGAAGCGAAGGAAAACATCAACTGGAGCGGCGACCCGCGCAAACCGCTGGACCTGGAAAACTCCGACGCGGGCCTGCGCCTGCGTCCGCGCACCTCGTTCGAGATCTGGAAAGTCGAGATGGCCGGGATTTCCACCAAGTGGAGCCACGGTGATCTGTTCGCCGCCAACGACCTGCGTCGTTCGGCGCTGGAAAACGACCTGGCCCGCCAGGTGCGCCGTGAGCAGGAGGCCGTGCGTGCGCGCGACGAACTGGTGGCGGTGGTTTCCCATGATCTGCGCAACCCGATGACGGTGATTTCGATGCTCTGCGGCATGATGCAGAAGGCCTTCAGTTCCGAAGGCGCGCACACCTCGCGGCGCATTTCGACGGCGATCGACACCATGCAACAGGCCACGACGCGGATGAACACGCTGCTGGAAGACCTGCTCGATACCTCGAAAATCGACGCCGGGCGCTATTCGATCACCCCGCAAGCGCTGGACGTCGGGCTTATCTTCGAAGAGGCGCAGTCGCTGCTGTCGCCGCTGGCCCATGACAAGGACATCAGCATTTCATTCCAGGCTGATCCTGATTTGCGCATCCACGCCGACCCCGAGCGGTTGTTTCAAGTGCTGTCGAACCTGGTCGGCAACGCGATCAAATTCACCCCGCGCATGGGCACGGTGGGCGTGCACGCCAAATCGGTGGGCGACGAAATTGTCTTTATCGTGCGTGACAGCGGCGAAGGCATTCCCAAAGAGCACTTGCCGCATGTGTTCGATCGCTACTGGACTGTGAAGGAAGGCAACCCGACCGGTACGGGCCTGGGTTTGTACATCACCCAAGGTATCGTCGAAGCTCACGGCGGACAGATCGTCGCCGAGAGCGAGCCGGGGCAGGGCAGCGAATTCCGCTTCACCGTGCCGCGTCTGGCCTGAGTGCTTCTGTGGGAGCGGGCTTGCTCGCGAAGACGTCATCCACAGCCAACACCGGGCTGACTGATCCACTGCTTTCGCGAGCAAGCTCGCTCCCACAGGTTTTGCGGTAGGCCCGAGATTGCATTTCACACACAACCCGGTGGGAGCGGGCTTGCTCGCGAAGGCGTCAGCCCCAGCCAACATTGGGTTGATTGACACACCGCTTTCGCCAGAGGATTCGCATCCTCAGGGGCATTTTCTTCAATACCGCAACCCCGCCGCTCGCTACCGTAGCCACCTTGTTCCTCGTTTGAAGCAGGTGTGCAATGAGTCTGATTCTTTCCATGGCGGCGTTTGCCCTGGCCGCATCCATCACCCCCGGTCCGGTCAATATCGTCGCGTTGAGTTCCGGCGCGCAGTACGGTTTTCGCGCCAGCCAACGGCACGTGGCCGGGGCGACGCTGGGGTTTGTGCTGTTGCTGGTGCTCATGGGCCTGGGCCTGCATGAAGTGCTGCAACTGTGGCCGTTCATGACGCGCGTGGTGCAATGGGCCGGGGTGGCGTTCCTGCTGTTCATGGCCTGGAAACTGGCCAGCGATGACGGCCAGTTGCATGCCAGCGAGTCCGGCCGCGCGCCGTCGATGCTCTACGGCGCGGTGATGCAATGGCTCAATCCCAAGGCCTGGCTGGCGTGCGTAGCCGGCATGGGCGCGTTTGTCGCCGACGGCGAGGCGCGGCTGGTCTGGCAATTTGCGGCGGTGTATCTGGTGATCTGCTATCTGTCGGTGGGCTGCTGGGCCTATGCCGGAACGTTTTTGCGCGGCTATCTGAGCAACGCGGCGGGGATGCGCTGGTTCAATCGGGTAATGGCGTTGCTGCTGGCGGTGAGTGCGGGTTATCTGCTGATCACCTGATTTTCTGTAGGAGCTGACGAGTGCAACGAGGCTGCGATCTTTTGACTTTGCTTTTTACGATCAAAAGATCGCAGCCTCGTTGCACTCGTCAGCTCCTACAGGGGGTTGCATGTACGGGAGATAAAACTCAGCCGCGATACTGCCCCGGCGTTGCCGCCAGATGTTGTTTGAATGCCCGCTGGAAATGCGCCTGATCGGCAAACCCGGCCTCCAACGCCACATCGGCAATCAACCGCCCGTTGCGCAAGCGCTCGCGAGCGAACTGGATGCGCTGGTTGACCACGAAGGCATGTGGCGTCATCCCGTAACGCTGCTTGAATGCGCGAATCAGGTACGACGGCGACAGCTGCGCCGCCGCACAGATTGCCTCGAGGCTCAGCACCTCGGTGCAATGTTCACGGATGAAATCAGCGGCGCGTTGCAGCTTGAAATTCGGTTCACGTATTGGCTGATCAGCGGGATTCAGACGCAGCTGCAAATCACTGAAAAACTCCACCGCCGCGCTCTGTTTCGCCAGCACCTCGAACTGATCGTCAATCAGAACCTCATACAACCCTATCAACCTGGCGAACAACTCGGCATCGGTCAGATGCGTGTCGGAAAAACGTCGAAATTCCAGCTCCGCCGCAAACCCCAATTGATGCTGCAAATCTGTCAGCCACGGCGTTTCGACATACAACATCACGTACGACCACGGCTGATCATCGATCGGGTTGCAGGCATGTACATCGCCGGGATTCATCAGCACCACGGTGCCGGACGCCACTTGATACTGCGCTTGCTCATGCACATAAGTGCTGCGCCCGGCGGTGATCGCACCGATGGAAAAGTGCGCGTGGGAGTGCCGCGCATAACAGACCTCGCGACCGTCAGCGATGGCCCGCGCTTCGATGAAGGGCAGGCCGTCGTCGCGCCAGAAGCGCGGGGCTTTCTCGGGGTTTTTCGCAGCGGCGTGTTTCATCGTGATCATCCCGGCAGGTCAGCGCCCGAGTGTATTAGCTCTGGCCGTCGAATGCCCGTTGCAGTGCAGCGACATCGAGCTTTTTCATCTGAAACATCGCCTGCATTGCCCGCTGCGACTTGCGCGTGTCCGGGTCTTGCAACATTTGCAGAAAGCCGACATGGACGACCTGCCACGACACGCCGAACTTGTCCTTGAGCCAGCCGCATTGCTGCGCTTCGACCGGGCCGCCGGCCGACAGATTGCCCCAGAAGTGGTCGATTTCCTCCTGATTCTGGCAATTGACCTGGAACGAAATCGCCTCGTTGAAGGTGAACACCGGCCCTCCGTTAAGGGCGGTAAACGACTGGCCGTCGAGCTCGAAACTGACGGTCATCACCGTACCCTCCGGCTGCCCGTGAAATTCCTGCCCGACCTTGCTGTAGTGGGTCAGGGCGGTGATTTTCGCATGATCAAAGATCGAACAATAAAATGCCGCAGCGGCCTCGGCCTGATCATCGAACCACAGGCACGGCGTGAGTTTCTGAACGCGTTGCATGGCAATCATCCTCTGCAGGTTGCAGGCTGGATGATCAGCGTAGTCAGTCCGCGAATGGATTGCGGTGCCGTAGATCGGCCCGTACAGGTCTGCTCGTAAGAAATATCGCAAGCTGCAGTAGGCTGGGTGGCGTAGCACTGAGGGTGTTTTTAAACGCAATCTGGCGATTGTGTTTATCAAAATCGCAAAGGAGATTAACCGTGACGACATTTACCGGCGGATGTTTATGCGGCGATGTCCGTTTTCAAGCGAGTGGCGAGCCTTACCGAGTCGGCGTCTGCCATTGCCTCGACTGACGCAAAGTCCATGGGGCGCTGTTTCATGCCTCGGCGATTTTTCCTGAAGATGCGCTGACAATCAGCGGCGAAACCCATGAGTACCAAGGGCGGCACTTTTGCCCACGCTGTGGCTCATCGGTATTCAACCGTAGTGGCGACGAGGTCGAGGTGAACCTCGGCGCGCTGGATGCGGCCGATCAGTTGAAGCCGACTTATGAGAGTTGGACGGTACGCCGCGAATCGTGGCTGCCGGATTTTCCGCTGGCTGGGCATTACCGGGGGGATCGTGAAGGTTAGGGACGGCAAGAGGATTAGCAAACTCATCGCGGTCCTGAACATCCCGACGCGTCCCGGTAGGAGTAATCCTGCTCGCGAAAGCGGTGTATCAGTCACAGCTGAGCTGACTGAACAGACGCCTTCGCGAGCAAGCCCGCTCCCACAGGTTTCACCGATGTTCACGATCCATGCGTCGACCGTCAGTTCTTGTGGGAGTAATCCTGCTCGCTCCCACAGGTTTCACCGATGTTCACGATCCATGCGTCGACCGTCAGTTCTTGTGGGAGTAATCCTGCTCGCTCCCACAGGTTTCACCGATGTTCACAGTCCTTGCATCCACCTCTGGACCATGTGGGAGCGGGCTTGCTCGCGAAGGCGTCGTTTCAGACAACGCGAGGCCTTTGCATGACCGCTGGTCACAACGCCTCGCTTGCTGCGCAATTTAGGCTTTGCTGAAAGGGATAAGCGCGGGCGTCCGTAGGTTTTGTGACCACAGCGACACCCCTTCGCAACACCGTGAGTCTGAGGAAATCACCCGATGCTGACCCTGAATATCAATGGCAAGGATCAGGAGCTCGATGTCCCCGCGGACATGCCGCTGCTCTGGGTTCTGCGCGATGTAGCGCACCTGACCGGGACGAAGTTCGGCTGCGGCATGGCCCAGTGTGGCGCCTGTACCGTGCACATTGACGGGGCGCCATTACGTTCCTGCATCACCCCGGCCACGGCCGTCGCCCACGGGCAGAAAATTCTTACCATCGAAGGCTTGTCCACCGATGGCTCGCACCCGGTACAGCAAGCCTGGGCCGAACTCGATGTGGTGCAGTGCGGTTACTGCCAGTCCGGGCAGATCATGTCCGCCGCCGCGTTGCTGGCGAAAATCCCCAACCCCACCGACAGCGATATCGATCAGGCGCTCTCCGGCAACATTTGCCGCTGCGGCACCTATCCGCGCATTCGCGCAGCGGTCAAACGCGCCGCCGACATCGGCTGATTTTTCTGGGGGAGATAGGCGATGAACAGTCCGCTAACGCGTCGGGGTTTTCTCAAAGGCAGCGCCGTGGTGGGCGGCGGTCTGATGGTGGCGTTTGTGGTCCCTGGGGCCAATCGCTTTGCCAGGGCGGCAGAGAACGAAAACAAGACGTTCGCACCCAACGCGTTCCTGCGCATCGCGGCGGACAACAGCGTCACCGTGCTGCTCGGCCATTCGGAAATGGGCCAGGGCATCTGGACCGGCCTGACCATGCTCATTGCCGAAGAGCTGGACGCCGACTGGTCGAACATCCGCGTCGAGCACTCGCCAGCCTCGGCGGCCGACTACGGCTTGCCGGCGTTTGGCGGTATGCAGATCACCGGCGGCTCGACGTCGACCTGGATGGAGTTCGACCGTTATCGACTGGCCGGGGCGACGGCGCGGCAGATGCTGGTGGAAGCTGCCGCGAAACGCTTCGACGTCGCGCCGTCGACGATTCGCACCGAATCCGGCGTGGTGATCGCCGGGGACCAGCGCGCGACTTACGGCGAACTGGCCGATGCCGCGGGCCAACTGCCGGTACCAGACCCAAAAACCATCACCTTCAAGGAAGCCAAGGATTGGAAAGTCATCGGAAAACCAACCAAACGCCTCGACACCCCGGAAAAAATCACCGGTCGTGCCAAGTTCGGCATGGATGTGCAATTCGAAGGCTTGATGACCGCCATGGTCGCCCGTGCGCCGGTGTTTGGCGCCACGGTCAAATCCTTTGAAGGCGCCGCAGCGCTGGCCATTCCCGGCGTGCACAAAGTGCTGCAGGTGCCCAGCGGAGTAGCGGTGGTGGCCGAGCATTTCTGGGCAGCGAAACTGGGGCGTGATGCTCTGAAGGTCGATTGGGATCTCGGGCCGCTGGCCGACATGAGCAGTGAAAAACTGCTGGAGAGTTTCCGCAAACTGGCGGCGACGCCGGGCACCTCTGCCACTCAGGCTGGGGACGCCAAAGCCAATTTCGCCAAGGCTACGAAGAAGATCGACGTCGAGTACAGCGTGCCGTATCTGGCCCACGCGCCGATGGAACCGCTCAATTGCACGGTGAAGATCAGTGCCGGCAAATGCGAGATCTGGACCGGCACGCAGTTTCAGACGCTGGACCAAATGGTCGCCAGCAAGATCACCGGGCTCAAGCCCGAGCAGGTAGAGATTCACACCGAATTCCTTGGTGGTGGCTTCGGTCGCCGTGCCAATCCGACATCGGACTTCGTCGCCGAAGCCGTGCAAGTCGCAAAAGCACGGGCCTGCCGGTGAAAACCGTGTGGGCACGTGAAGATGACATTCGCGGCGGTTATTACCGCTCGATGTACTTGCACAAGGCCCAGGTCGGGCTGGGCGCTGACGGCTTGCCGATGAGCTGGCAGCATGTGCTGGTGGGGCAGTCGATCATGGCCGGGACGATGCTCGAGGCAGCGATGGTCAAGAACGGCATCGATGCCACCTCGGTCGAAGGCGTGGCCGACAGCCCCTACATCAAGGATCTGCCTCATCATCAAGTCGACCTGCATTCGCCGCAGACCGGCATCAATGTGTTGTGGCTGCGTTCGGTCGGCCACACCCACACGGGTTTCGTCATGGAATCGCTGATCGATGAACTGGCGACGGCGGCGGGCAAGGATCCGGTGGAGTACCGGCGAACGTTGCTCAAGGCGCACCCGCGCCATCTCGGCGTGCTCAATCTGGCGGTGGAGAAGGCCAGTTGGGGCGCACCGCTACCCGACGGACATGCCCTCGGTGTGGCGGTGCACGAGTCGTTCGGCAGCTACGTGGCTCAGGTTGCCGAGGTGTCGCAGGACAATCTGGTGATCCGTGTGCATCGGGTGGTCTGCGCCGTGGACTGCGGCATTGCAGTCAACCCGCAGAGCATTACCGCGCAGATGGAATCATGCATCACCTTCGGCCTCGGCATGGCGCTGCACAGCAAGCTCACCGTGAAGGACGGCGGCGTGATGCAGTCCAACTATCACGATTATCAGGTGTTGCGGCTCAACGAAATGCCGGCGGTGGAAGTGCATATCGTCCCCAGCACAGAAAAGCCCGGAGGCATCGGCGAGCCCGGCGTACCGCCAACCGCGCCGGCCGTGGCCAATGCGGTGTTCGCCCTGACCGGGCAACGCCTGCGTGAACTGCCACTGCAACTGGCAGGGGTGTGAGATGAAACGACATCTTGTGTTGGGTACCGTCGTTTTGCTCGGTCTCGGTGGCTATGCCTCGGACCTGTTTGCCGAAGATCAGGAAGCTCTGAAAGCCTTTGGCACGGTGCAGAAAGTCTTTCAGAGCCCGCGCTGCCAAAACTGCCACATTCCCGGCGATTCGCCGCTGCAGTTCGACGCCGGCATCCCCCACGCGATGAATGTGGTGCGCGGCATGGACGGCAAGGGCGCTGCCGGTTTGCCCTGCGCGACCTGCCACGCTGAAAGCAATCCGCCGGCCAGTTACGGCCCCCATGCGCCGCCGGGCGCGCCGCACTGGAGCCTGCCGCCAGCGGCGCACAAAATGGCCTGGATCGGCCTGCCCTCGGACAAGCTGTGCGCAATGATCAAGGACCGCGCGAGCAACGGCGATCGCGATTTTGCCGCGCTGTTAAAACATGTCAGCGAAGACAAGCTGGTGCTCTGGGGCTGGAATCCCGGGGCGGGGCGCGCGCCGGTACCGGTGCCGCACGATATTTTCGTCGCGCAGTTCAAGCTGTGGACCGATGCCGGTGGGCCGTGTCCGGTGGCGCAAATGTGAAGCTTCATCGATTTAGCGCTACGCTGAACACATGACTGCCTACGGAGTGTGTGCATGCTGGTGCCCGGAAAACCTGCCAACGAAGCTGCCCGTATTGATGCGCTGCACGGCCTCAATCTCGACTCGGCCCCCGAAGAGCGTTTCGATCGTCTGACACGCTTGGCCAAGCGCTTGTTCAACGTGCCGATCGCCCTGGTCACGCTGGTCGACAAGGATCGCCAGTGGTTCAAATCCTGTGTGGGGCTGGATGCTACCGAGACGTCGCGCGATGTCTCATTCTGCGGCCATGCAATTTTGCAGAACGAGCTGATGCTGGTGCCTGACGCGCTGAAAGATCTGCGCTTTCATGACAACCCGCTGGTCACCGGCGCGCCGAACATCCGTTTTTACGCCGGTTACCCGCTGACCGTGCCTGACGGTAACAAAATGGGCACGTTGTGCCTGATCGACACCCAACCCCGCAACCTTGATGACGAAGAGCGCGCCTTGTTGCGCGACCTGGCAGAGATGGCTGAGCAAGAGCTGATGGCGGTGCAGATGGCGAGCATGGACGAACTGACGCTGCTGTCCAATCGACGCGGTTTCAAGCAACTGGCTCAGCATGCACTGGACGCCTGCGCACGTTTGAACCGGCCGGCGACGCTGCTGTTTTTCGACCTCAATGACTTCAAGCAGATCAACGATTTGTACGGGCATGCCGAGGGTGACAGCGCGCTCAAGACTTTCGCCGATGTGTTGCGCATTGCCTTTCGCGAGAGCGACGTGGTCGGGCGCCTGGGCGGCGATGAGTTCGTCGCGTTGCTGACCGGCTCCAGCCACGTCGAAACCACGCGAATCATGGCACGGCTCAAGGAAATCCTTGAGGAGCGCAATGCGACGCTGCACCGCGGTTATGCGATTCGCTTCAGTGTCGGCCAGATCGAATACGATCCCAGGCGCCACGACACCGTAGACCGGTTGCTGGCCGATGCGGATGGGGCGATGTATGCGCACAAACAGGCGTTGAAGCGCTGTTGATCAAGGCCTGATCGCCAGCAGGCTGGTTCCCACATTGTTATCGGGTTTACATCAAACCCAGGCTTATCCCAACCCTGTGCGAACCAGCCTGCTGCGATAGCGCCGTGTCCGGTCAACCTGTTAATCAACTGATTCACTGCGCCCTGAATGCGGCAGGCATCAACTTTTCGGTGGGCTCAACGTCGCGTAAAAATTCAGCCATTTCTCCTGATTGGCTTGTATATCCTTTAGCGCAGGCGCGATCAGTGCTTCTTGCAGCGCTTTGCGTTCGTGCGCGTCAAACAGGTGTCGCACAGCCGTACTGGCGATGGCGTTGACCTTGTTGGAGGCAAATGTATCGGGGACGTCGCTGCGCGACTGCACTGCCAGCGGCGCGCCTTCGATGTCGAGTCGGGTGAGCAGCGCTTCGCATTTGCTGTTGGCGACTGGCAGGGTTCCGCGCCGATAGGCTTCGGCATCGAAGGGCAGCGATTGCGCCTTTGCATCGGGGGTGGAGGGCGCGAGCCGCGCAATATCGATATCGCGCCGCAAGAAGACAGCGGATCGGCGGGTAAAGATTTCATACACCCTCGGCGTCGATCCACGCAGCAAGGCAATGATGGCAAACGGCGCGGTCTCGGTGTCCGGCTTCGAAGTCTTGGTGGGGCTTGCCACCGCCGACAGTTGCAGGGCAAACAACTCCAGGGCGTTGTCTTCGATATCCAGCCGTTGCGCCAATGGCAACCGGCAGAAAGCATCCTTGATGAAAGCGATATGGGCATCCTTCATCTTTCGCAGGCGCGCGCTCAGGGCCGCACGAAACAAACTCGACACCACGCCGAGCCGGGCCAGCGGCGCTTTGATCGACGGCAATTGCAGTTCGGCATTGTTCGATTGCCAGCCCTGCAAATCGCCGGTCAACTTGCCGGCCACATGCAACTCGCTCAGCGAGAAGTGTTTGTCACCCGACGCCGGGTTGAACAGAACCTGCTCTTCCAGATGCGGATTATCGATAAACTCCTTGCGCAGATCGGCCAGTGCGACGGTCACTGGTGTGGGACATTTCGCCAGAAAAGCCCGCTGCGAGAAACTGCGCATCCTCCGACAATGGTCGCGGAAGATACTCTCGGCACGCTTCAGCGTCGCGGCGTGGCTGTCAGGATTCTCCTCGTCTCGCTGGACCACGCCTCTGGCAACCGCCCAATCAAGAACGACCGCAGTACACACGTCACTGCGCAAGAAACGGTAGAAGTTCGCCGGGGCCGGGCCATGGGTCAGGCTGATCAATTGCGCATAGGGCATCAGGCGTGCGACGCCGGGTATGCGGTCTTCGATATACAGCACCACCTGCTTGAACCGGACCCAGCGTACGCAACTCATGTACTGGAATGAAGCGGGGATATCGCGAATCAAAAACTCAGGGGCGATGCCCGATAACAAAAGATGGGTCGCCAGCGATTTGTTTTTTATCAGCGCGAGACCGAATTGCTGGTCGAGGAAACGCCGAACCTCGGCATACCGTTCGCCCCAGTAAAAACTGTCATTTACCGCTTGGCCGATGATTTGCTCTGACTGTTCGCCGGCTTTCGGATCAAGGCTGAGCAGCAGCGCTGCGAGTAACAAGCGATCGCGATTGGTGGCCAGCAGCTCCTTGGGCTGGGCGGGTCGCGCGATTTTCTCCAGTAGCTGGTTGCCCAAAGCCTGAGCGCGTTGGGTGATGAGGATGCGGCCGATCAGGTAATCGGCGTTGGCGCTGAGGCTGGCCAAAGGCAGATCGGTATCGACGCCTTCGCTCAGGTAATCAATCAGTGGCGCCGCGTCCTTGGGTAGAAATGCCTGAGTGGTGTCGATGACCTGCTGGCGTTGTTCAGCGGTAAAACGCTCGGTTTGTTTGCCGGGCTGGCCCAGCAGATACCAATGATTCATGTGGCCGGGGCGCATGTGCAGGTTGATCGGGTCCCATTTCACAAAGCCGAGGGCTTGTTCGACAGTTCCCGGCAAAGGCAGCTTATAAAAACGCAGCATTTGCCCAAGCGTGACCTTGCCGCTGGCACGAAAGGCACCCCCGGCTTCACGAGCCTTGACCTTGAGACGATCGCGATAGATTTTCAGACTGGCGTGTTTTTCCACCTCCGCAGTCAGGGTTATCCAGCCGTGGTCGCTGGCCGTACCGACGTGACCGGTTGCGCTGAGCAACAAGGGGCTATCAGCGGGCAGGCTGTGTTTTTTCAGAATGGCTTGAAAGGCCGGACGGGCGCCGAATGTGCGCAGTTCCTGCTGACCCAGCGCCATCCACTCGGCCAGCGCCGAATCCGGATGGGGCTCGCTGAATTCCTCAAGGTCGATTGTCGCCATCGGTGACTTGTTCCAGCACAGCGCTTGCAGTCGGCGCAGGATATACCGACCGTCTTCAACATTGGCGAAACCATGCCGGTAACTGAGGATAGGGCTGCCAGTCTGCACGTATTCGCTGACATGCGGCAGCGCCGGCCATCGGTGGTTACGCAGACGTTGTACCAGCGCTTTGGCTTGATCGGCATCCTCAGGGATTGGCAAGGCGTAGCGTTCAAGCAACGGGCCAAGCTTGAAACGCGGACCGCCACGACTGGCCGAAACCGACGAGGAGGTCAGTGATACTGGCGTGTCCTCCATGCCGCGTTGTTCGAAGGGGTCGTGGGTCTTCAACACGTTTTCGAGGGTGTCGGCGATGACCTGGAAGTCCTCCAGTTGGGCATTGCGTTCCTTGATCACGGCCGAGGTGGTGTGACCGTTTTCATCAATCGCAGCAAGGCCGCTGGCCTTCAATTCAGCGACAATCACTTTCGTCTGAGCGTCGTTCGGCGGCTCGGGATAACCATAGAAGGCCAGCGCGATCTGACGTGGAAAGCGGTACAACGGGTTGGCCGATTTGCCACCGATATACGGCAGGCCCATTTCGCCGGGATCAATGCGCTGGGCAATCCACAACAGCGCCGGTGCGACCTGCCACCAGCCGGAATCATCGTTCAGAGCGAAGGTGCGTACATTCGCGGTGCCATTCGTCTGGGCTCGCGCCTCCAGCGTGGCGCCCTTGATGCGCAACGTATCCTGATCGATATGAAAGCGACTGGCCCAATCGAGAAATTCCGGGCGTTCGAGGGCCGCCCAGTACAACTCCATCCATTCGCGCAGCAAACAACCGCGCGGAACCTCCAGTGTACGTTCGGCGTCCTCGGGCTTGACGACCGGGACGGCGATCAACTCATCGATCAGGTTTTGCAGCAAGGTCTGTTGCGGTGACGCGGGTTGCACTGTGTCGTTCATTTGCGCTCTCCATGGCGGCTGACAGGCATCAAGCGCCGATTGTCGAGCGGTGGAGGGCGGGGCGGGTGGTAGTTATGTAATGCGCGGGGCCATTCCTGCGGACACAAAAAAACCCGTCATTCGACGGGTTTTTTCTGGCCAGCGAAGATTACTCTTCGATGTTGCCCATGGCGGTGGTGTTGAAGCCGCCGTCCACGTACATGATTTCACCGCTGATGCCCGACGCCAGGTCGGAGCACAGGAAGGCGCCGGCGTTGCCGACTTCTTCGATGGTGACGTTGCGGCGCAGCGGGGTTTGCGCTTCGTTGGCGGCCAGCATCTTGCGGAAGTTCTTGATGCCCGAGGCTGCGAGGGTGCGGATCGGGCCGGCCGATACGCAGTTGACGCGGGTGCCGTCCGGGCCCAGGGAACCGGCCAGGTAACGCACGCCAGCTTCCAGCGAAGCCTTGGCCATGCCCATTACGTTGTAGTTCGGCATGGTGCGCTCGGCGCCCAGGTACGACAGGGTCAGCAGGCTGCCGTTGCGGCCTTTCATCATTTCGCGACCGGCTTTGGCCAGGGCCACGAAGCTGTAGGCGCTGATGTCGTGAGCGATGCGGAAGCCTTCACGGGTGGTGGCTTCGGTGAAGTCGCCGTCCAGTTGATCGCCGGGGGCGAAGCCGACGGAGTGAACGATGCAGTCCAGACCGTCCCACTTCTTGCTCAGTTCTTCGAAGACCTTGGCGATTTCTTCATCGCTGGCCACGTCGCACGGGAAGCACAGCTCAGGGCTCGAACCCCAGCCTTGTGCGAACTCTTCGACGCGACCCTTGAGTTTGTCGTTCTGATAAGTGAAGGCAAGCTCAGCGCCCTCGCGATGCATGGCGGCAGCGATGCCGGATGCGATGGACAGCTTGCTGGCGACACCGACGATCAGTACGCGCTTACCGGCGAGAAAACCCATGTGTTGCTCCTCTTTCAGGTTATTGCGCAGTGGCTGGTGCCAGAAAAGCGGCTTCCAGCAACTGCTGTGTATACGGATGTTGGGGGGCGGCAAAGATACTTTGCGCGTCTCCCTGTTCGACCACTTGGCCATGCTTGACCACCATCAGCTGGTGGCTCAGCGCTTTGACGACAGCCAGGTCATGGCTGATGAACAAATACGTCAGGTTGTACTTGGCTTGCAGTGAACGCAACAGCTCCACCACTTGCCGCTGCACCGTGCGGTCGAGCGCCGAAGTCGGCTCGTCCAGCAAGATCAGCGCCGGTTTCAGCACCAAGGCTCGGGCAATGGCGATTCGCTGCCGTTGCCCACCGGAAAATTCGTGGGGGTAGCGGTGCCGGGTTTCCGGATCCAGACCTACCTCCTTCAATGCCGCAATGATCGCCGCTTCCTGTTCGGCTGCGGTGCCCATCTTGTGTATCCGCAGGCCTTCGCCAACGATGTCATTGACGCACATGCGCGGGCTCAGGCTGCCAAACGGGTCCTGAAACACCACCTGCATCTCCCGCCGCAACGGGCGAACCTCGCTCTGCGTCAGGCAGTCTAGCTGTTTGCCTTCAAAGCGGATCGCGCCTTTGCTGCCGATCAGCCGCAAAATCGCCAGACCAAGGGTGGATTTGCCGGAACCGCTTTCGCCGACGATCCCCAGGGTCTGCCCCTGAGGCAGGCTGAAATTGATACCGTCCACTGCCTTGACGTAATCCACCGTGCGCTTGAGCAGGCCTTTCTTGATCGGGAACCAGACTTTCAGGTCCTCGACTTCGAGCAGCGGCGCGCCGATTTCATTGCTCGCCGGGCCGCCGCTGGGCTCCGCGCCGAGCAATTCCCGAGTGTACGGATGCTGCGGCGAACGGAACAGCTCTGCGCACGATGCCTGTTCGACGATGCAACCGCGCTGCATGACACATACGCGATGCGCAATTCTTCGCACCAGGTTCAAATCGTGACTGATCAGTAACAGCGACATGCCCAATCGAGCCTGAAGATCCTTGAGCAAATCGAGGATTTTCAGCTGAACGGTCACGTCCAGCGCGGTGGTCGGTTCGTCGGCAATCAGCAATTCCGGCTCGTTGGCCAGGGCCATGGCGATCATCACCCGCTGACGCTGGCCGCCGGACAATTCATGGGGCAGGGCCTTGAGGCGCTTGTGCGGCTCGGGTATGCCGACCATCTCCAGCAGCTCCAAAGTGCGCTTGGTCGCCACTTTGCCGCTCAGGCCCTTGTGGATACCGAGCACCTCGTTGATCTGCTTCTCGATCGAGTGCAGTGGATTGAGCGAGGTCATCGGCTCCTGAAAAATCATCGCGATGCGGTTGCCGCGAATATGACGGATGGTCTTTTCGCTCAAATCCAGCAGGTTCTGTCCGGCGTAATTGATGCTGCCCGCCGGATGCCGCGCCATGGGGTAGGGCAGCAGCCGCAGGATCGAATGCGCAGTCACTGATTTGCCCGAGCCGGATTCGCCGACCAGTGCCAGCGTCTCGCCGCGCTTGATGTCGAAGCTCACGCCCTCGACCACACGATGCACCCGCTCGCCGACACCGAACTCGACGGCGAGGTCGCGCACTTCGATCAGATTGTCCTGATTCATTTCACTTCCTCGGGTCGAAGGCATCGCGAGCGGACTCGCCGATAAACACCAGCAGGCTCAGCATCAACGCCAGCACGGCGAACGCGCTCATGCCCAGCCACGGCGCCTGCAGGTTGGATTTGCCCTGCGCGACCAGTTCACCTAGCGATGGACTGCCGGCCGGCAAGCCGAAGCCGAGGAAATCCAGCGCGGTGAGGGTGCCGATGGCGCCGGTGAGGATGAACGGCATGAAGGTCATGGTCGAAACCATGGCGTTGGGCAGGATGTGGCGGAACATGATCGCGCCGTTCTGCATACCCAGCGCGCGGGCGGCGCGCACATATTCCAGATTGCGGCCACGGAGGAACTCGGCGCGCACCACGTCGACCAGGCTCATCCACGAAAACAGCAGCATGATCCCCAGCAACCACCAGAAATTCGGCTGGACGAAACTGGCCAGAATGATCAGCAGATACAGCACCGGCAGCCCCGACCAGATTTCGAGAAAACGCTGCCCGGCCAGATCGACCCAGCCGCCATAAAAGCCCTGAAGCGCCCCGGCAATTACACCGATGATCGAGCTCAGCACGGTCAGCGTCAGCGCAAACAACACGGAAATGCGGAAACCGTAGATCACCCGCGCCAACACGTCGCGGCCCTGATCGTCGGTGCCCAGCAGGTTGTCCGCCGAGGGTGGCGCCGGGGCCGGGACTTTCAGGTCGTAGTTGATGCTCTGGTAGCTGTAGGGGATCGGCGCCCACAGAATCCACGCGTCCTTGGCCTTGAGCAGTTCGCGGATGTACGGGCTCTTGTAGTTGGCTTCCAGCGGGAATTCGCCGCCGAAGGTGGTTTCCGGGTAACGCTTGACCGCCGGGAAATACCAGTTGTTGTCGTAATGCACCGCCAGCGGCTTGTCGTTGGCGATCAGCTCGGCACCCAGGCTCAGCCCGAACAGGATCAGAAACAGCCACAGCGACCACCAGCCACGCTTGTTGGCCTTGAACAGTTCGAAGCGGCGGCGGTTGAGAGGGGACAGGTTCATCTCAATGCTCCCGGCTTGCGAAGTCGATGCGCGGATCGACAAAGGTGTAGGTGAGGTCGCCGATCAGCTTCACCACCAGCCCGAGCAGGGTGAAGATGAACAGCGTGCCGAACACCACCGGGTAATCGCGGTTGATCGCCGCCTCGAAACTCATCAGGCCAAGGCCATCGAGAGAGAAGATCACTTCCACCAGCAACGAGCCGGTGAAAAAAATGCCGATGAACGCCGAAGGAAAACCGGCAATCACCAGCAGCATGGCATTGCGGAACACGTGGCCGTAGAGCACGCGATGGCGGGTCAGGCCCTTGGCCTTGGCGGTGACCACATACTGTTTGTTGATCTCGTCGAGAAAGCTGTTTTTCGTCAGCAAGGTCATGGTCGCGAAGTTGCCGATCACCAATGCCGTTACCGGCAATGCCAAGTGCCAGAAATAATCGAGGATCTTGCCGCCCAGACTCAGTTCATCGAAGTTGTTCGAGGTCAGGCCACGGAGGGGGAACCAGTCCAGATAGCTGCCACCGGCAAACACCACGATCAGCAGGATCGCAAACAGAAACGCCGGAATCGCGTAACCGATGATGATTGCCGAACTGGTCCACACGTCGAAGTGGCTGCCGTGCCGGGTGGCCTTGGCAATCCCCAGCGGGATCGACACCAGGTACATGATCAGCGTGCTCCACAGCCCCAGCGAAATCGATACGGGCATCTTTTCCTTGATCAGATCGATGACCTTGGCGTCGCGGAAGAAGCTGTCGCCGAAATCCAGCTGCGCGTAGTTCTTGACCATGATCCACAGACGTTCCGGGGCCGATTTGTCGAACCCGTACATGTGCTCGATTTCCTTGATCAGCGCTGGGTCCAGCCCCTGCGCGCCGCGATACGACGAGCCGGCCACGGCCACTTCGGCGCCGCCGCCGGCAATCCGGCTGGTGGCGCCTTCGAAGCCTTCGAGCTTGGCGATCATCTGTTCCACCGGCCCGCCGGGCGCGGCCTGGATGATCACGAAGTTGATCAGCAGAATGCCGAATAGGGTCGGGATGATCAGCAGCAGTCGCCGAAAGATATACGCCAGCATCTGATTACTCCGTGCCCGCAGGGTCGGCTAGCAGTTGGGTTTCGACTTCTGCAGCAGGTTTGGCGTCAGGCTTGACCCACCAGGTATTGATGCCGATGTCGTACTTGGGCGAAGTTTTCGGGTGACCGATGTGGTTCCAGTAGGCTACGCGCCAGCTCTTGATGTGCCAGTTCGGCACCACGTAGTAGCCCCATTGCAGTACGCGATCCAGCGCGCGGGCGTGGGCCACCAGACTTTTGCGCGAGTCGGCGTTGATCAGGCTTTCCACCAGTTGATCAACGGTCGGGTCTTTCAGGCCCATGCTGTTGCGGCTGCTCGGTTTGTCGGCGGCAGCGCTCATCCAGTATTCGCGTTGCTCGTTGCCCGGCGAGTTGGACTGGGGAAAGCTGCCGACCATCATGTCGAAGTCCCGCGAACGCACGCGGTTGATGTACTGAGAGACGTCGACGCGGCGGATCACCAGGTCGATGCCCAGATCGCTGAGGTTGCGCTTGAACGGTAGCAGCACCCGTTCGAATTCGGTCTGCGCGAGCAAGAACTCGATCACCACCGGTTTGCCCGTGGCATCGACCATTTTGTCATCGACAATCTTCCAGCCGGCTTCTTGCAGCAGTTGATACGCCTCGCGCTGCTGGGTGCGGATCATGCCGCTGGCGTCGGTCTTCGGATTTTCAAAGGCTTCGCTGAATACCTGAGCCGGCAGTTTGCTGCGGAACGGCTCGAGAATGGTCCGCTGATCGGCATCGGGCAGGCCGGTGGCGGCCATTTCCGAGTTTTCGAAATAACTGCGGGTGCGCACGTAGGCGCCGTTGAACAGTTGCTTGTTGGTCCATTCGAAATCGAACAGCAGCCCGAGCGCCTGACGCACGCGCACGTCCTGAAATACCGGGCGGCGCAGGTTGAAGACGAAACCCTGCATGCCGGTCGGGTTGCTGTTGGCGATCAGTTCCTTGACCAAGCGGCCCTCGGTGACCGCCGGAACGTTATAAGCGCTGGCCCAGTTTTTGGCGGTCATCTCCAGCCAGTAATCGAACTGCCCGGCCTTCAGCGCTTCGAGGGCGACGGTGTTGTCGCGGTAGTAATCGGTGGTCATCGTGTCGAAGTTGTAAAAGCCACGGTTGACCGGCAAATCCTTGCCCCAGTAATCCTTGACCCGCTCGTAGCGCACCGAGCGCCCGGCCTTCACTTGGGTAACCTTGTACGGGCCGCTACCCAGCGGGATTTCCAGATTGCCTTTATTGAAGTCACGACTGGCCCACCAGTGTTTCGGCAAGACCGGCAACTGGCCGAGGATCAGCGGCAGCTCGCGGTTGTTGCTGTGCTTGAACTTGAACAGCACTTTCAGCGGGTCTTCGGCGATGGCTTCGGCGACATCGTTGTAATAGCCGCGAAACATCGGCGAGCCTTCCTTGGTCAGCGTCTCGAAGCTGAACACCACGTCTTCGGCGCGCACGGGGTGGCCGTCATGGAACCGCGCTTCGGGGCGCAGGTAGAAGCGTACCCAGCTGTTGTCGTCGGCTTTCTCGATCTTGCTGGCGACCAGGCCGTATTCGGTGAACGGCTCGTCGAGGCTGTGTTTGGTCAGGGTGTCGTAGATCTGCCCGATGTCATCGGCGGGTACGCCTTTGTTGATGAACGGGTTGAGGCTGTCAAAGCCGCCGAAACCGGCCTGACGGAACACGCCGCCCTTGGGCGCATCGGGGTTCACGTAGTCGAAATGCTTGAAATCGGCCGGGTATTTCGGCGGCTCGTTGTATAGGGTCACGGCGTGTTGCGGGGCGGCCCACGCCAGCCCGGCGAACAGCAAGCCGCTGGCCTGCACGAGCAGGATGCGAACAGGGTTCATCGATCTTTCTCCGAAGACTTCAGCCACCACGCGCTCAGGCCCAAGGTGTAAGGCGGCGTGGTGACAAAGGCCAACCGGTTGCGGTAGGCCAGACGGTGATAATTGAGGTACCAGTTGGGAACGCTGTAGTGCTGCCAGAGCAGCACGCGGTCGAGTGCCTTGCCAGCGGCGACCTGCTCGTCGCGGGTTCGCGCCGCGAGCAATTGTTCGAGCAGGTGATCGACCACCGGGTTGGCGATGCCCGCGTAATTCTTGCTGCCCTTGACGTTCACCTGGCTGGAGTGGAAGTACTGCCACTGCTCAAGGCCCGGGCTCAAGGTCTGGCCAAGTGTCATCGAGATCATGTCGAAATCGAACTGATCGAGGCGCTGTTTGTACTGGGCGCGATCGACTGTGCGCAGGCGCGCGTCGATGCCGATGCTGTTGAGGTTCTCGATGTACGGCTGATAGAGGCGCTCCAGGTTTGGATTGACCAGCAGCAATTCGAAGCGCAACGGTTGGCCATCATTGTTTTGCAGACGCTGGCCGTGGAGTTTCCAGCCGGCCTCAGCGAGCAAGGCGAGGGCCTTGCGCATGGTTTCGCGCGGAATGCCACGGCCATCGGTTTGCGGCAGGGTGAACGGCTCGGTGAACAGCCTGGCCGGGAGCTGATCCTTGTATGGCTTGAGCATCAGCCATTCGTGCCCGACCGGCAGGCCGGACGCAGTGAATTCGCTGTTGGGGTAATAGCTGGTCGTGCGCTTGTAGGCGTCGCTGAACAGCGCGCGGTTGGTCCATTCGAAGTCGAACATCAGGCCCAGCGCTTCGCGCGTTCTGACATCGGCGAACGTCGCACGGCGGGTATTCATGAACAGGCCTTGCGTCTGGGTCGGGATCTGGTGCGGGATCTGCGCCTTGATCACCTCGCCACGACGTACGGCAGGGAAGTTGTAACCGTTGACCCAGTTCTTCGCCTGATGCTCGATGTAGATGTCGAACTCACCGGCCTTGAACGCTTCGAAGGCCACATCGCTGTCGCGGTAGAACTCGACTTCCATGCGATCGAAATTGTACTTGCCGCGATTGACCGCCAGGTCTTTGCCCCAGTAATCCTTGACCCGTTCGAAGATCAACTGCCGTCCCGGCGTGACTGACGTGATGCGGTACGGCCCGCTGCCCAGCGGCGGCTCGAAGGTGGTGGCTTTGAAGTCGCGGTCCTTCCAGTAATGCTGCGGCAACACTGGCAGTTCACCGAGGCGCAGGATCAGCAGCGGGTTGCCCGAGCGCTTGAACACGAACCGGATGCGCTGCTTGCTGAGGATGTCGACTCGCAGCACTTCCTGCAGGGCCGTGCGATACAGCGGATGACCTTCCTTGAGCAGCAGGCGATAGGAGAACGCGACGTCATACGCGGTGATCGGCGCGCCATCGTGAAACCGCGCTTCAGGCCGCAGATTGAACACCACCCAGCTGCGATCCTCGCTGTATTCCACCGATTGTGCGATCAAACCGTAACTTGAGGCCGGCTCGTCGCCGGACGGCGAATACTGCCCGGTGCCAACCATGAGCGGCTCGTTCAGTTCGTTGATGCCGTACTGGAGGAAGTTCGCTGTGGTGACCGGGCTGGTGCCTTTGAAAGTGTACGGATTGACCGTATCGAAGGTGCCGAACGCCATCACCCGCAACGTACCGCCCTTGGGCGCTTGCGGGTTGACCCAGTCGAAGTGGGTAAATCTGGCCGGGTACTTGAGCGTGCCGAACTGCGCATAACCATGACTTTCGGTAATCGTCGCGCTTGCGGTAGAGCTCAAGGCCAGGCTGATCAGGAGCAGGAGGAGGGCACGCTTCAAGTCAGATCCGATCCAGCGGCTTGGGCTTTGTGGGCCGTACAGTAACAGCTTGTCTGGACAGGAAAAAGATGCGGGTTAATGCCGGGTTAATGCAAAAAAAAGATCGCAGCCTTCGGCAGCTCCTACAGGGATCGATGTAGGAGCTGCCGAAGGCTGCGATCTTTTGATTTCAAATCAATGCGGCTGATAAACCGTGAGCATTTGCCCCGGTTTCAATGCCTTGCCCGCACCCGGGTTCCAGCGCTTGAGATGTTGCATCTCGACGTTGAAACGCTTGGCCACCACGTACAGTGTGTCGCCGCGCTTGACCTTGTACTGGGTCTGCTGCTTGCTTTCGTTCTTGCCTTTGGTCTTGGTATTCGCCGCGACCACGGTGTTGACCCGGCCGGACTTGCGCGCCGGGGCACGCTTGGTGTTGTCCTGCATGACCAGAGTCTGGCCGACCTTGAGGTTCTTGCCGGTCAGCTTGTTCCAGCGCTGCAGATCCTTGACTTCGACCTTGTTGGCCTTGGCGATGGAGCCGAGGTTGTCGCCACGCTTGACCCGATAAGCACGTTTGAGCTGCGCCACTTCCGACGGATCGGCGCCTTCGAACACCGGTTTCAGCGAGCGGGGGCTGATCAGTTCGTCCGGGCGCATGGTCTGCAGACTGGCGGTGAGCAGTTGCGCCTTGGACGTTGGCACCAGCAAATGCTGCGGGCCGTCGATGGTGGTGCGCTGTTTGAAGGCCGGGTTGAGCTGGAACAGTTCGTCTTCGTCAATGTTGGCCACTGCAGCGACCTTGGACAGGTCCATGCGCTGGTTGATTTCGACGACCTGGAAGTACGGTTCATTGGCGATCGGGTTGAGGTTGACTCCGTACGCTTCCGGCGCCAGCACCACTTGCGACAGCGCCAGCAGTTTCGGCACGTACGCCTGGGTTTCCGCCGGCAGCGGCAGGTTCCAGTAGTCGGTGGGCAGGCCAAGCTTTTCGTTGCGCTCGATTGCCCGGCTGACCGTGCCTTCACCGGCATTGTAGGCCGCCAGAGCCAGCAGCCAGTCACCGTTGAACATGTCGTGCAAACGCGTGAGGTAATCCATCGCTGCGGTGGTCGAGGCGGTGATGTCGCGACGGCCATCGTAGAAACGCGTCTGGCGCAGGTTGAAGTAACGCCCGGTAGACGGAATGAATTGCCACAGGCCCACGGCATCGGCGCGCGAATAGGCCATCGGGTTGTAGGCGCTCTCGATCACCGGCAGCAGGGCCAGCTCCAGCGGCATGTTGCGTTCTTCGAGGCGTTCGACGATGTAATGAATGTAGAGGCTGCCGCGTTCGCCGGCATTCTCGAGAAAAGAGGGGTTACTGGCGAACCACAGGCGTTGTTGCTCGATGCGCGGATTGACGCCAAGGCCTTCCTGCAGCTGGAAGCCCTGGCGCATGCGCTCCCAGATGTCCTGGGGCGCCACGGGCGTGGGCTTCTCGGTCAGCCAGATCGGCTTCTGCTTGGCTCGCGCAGCAATGTTCGGCGTGTGCGTCGCTTCAGTCTGCGGAGCATGGCTGGAACAGCCCGCCAGCGTGGCGGACACAGCCACCGCAATGGCTTGCGCCAGGCGGGTCAAAGCATCTGAGTTGACGGACTTACGTATGGATGACGACATTGGCTGGAAGTAAGTTCCGGGCAAAAATGTCGGGCGATTCTAGAAAGCGCACCCCCTGCGGTCAACCATTGAGAATTTTCGCGCCGCTCAACAGGTTAGTCAGAACGTGTCTTTCCATGTCCGCAGAGCCGCAAAAACCTCACTCGGCGCCCGGTTTTGAGCGCCTTCCCGTTCGTCCACTTTTTGTGTAACCAATGTTTCAGAAGTGCGTAAAAACGGATTGGTCAGCTTTTCCAGTGCCAGAGTCGACGGCAGGGTCATCACGCCGTTCTGCCGTTGTTGGTTGACCTTTTCCAGACGGGCGGCAACGTGCGGATTACCCGGCTCGACCGCGACGGCAAACTTCAGATTGCTCAAGGTGTATTCGTGGGTGCAGTAGATAAGCGTATCTTCCGGCAGGGCCGCGAGACGGCTGAGCGAGTGATACATCTGTTCGGGCGTGCCTTCGAACAGCCGGCCGCAACCGGCCGCAAACAGCGTGTCGCCGCAAAACAGCAGGCCATGGTGGTAATAGGCAATGTGCCCCAACGTGTGACCGGGTACCGCGTAGACCGCGAAGTCCCAGCCGAGCACGCTGACGCTGTCGTTGTCCTTCAAAGCTACGTCGCGCGCCGGGATGTTTTCGCTGGCCGGGCCGTAGACTTTGGCGCCGGTCGCCGCTTTCAGGCGCTCGACGCCGCCGACGTGGTCATGATGATGGTGGGTGATCAGAATATCGCTGAGCACCCACCCCGGATGGGCGTCAAGCCACGCCTGTACCGGGGCGGCGTCGCCCGGGTCGACCACCGCGCAGCGCTGGGTCTGGTGGTCCTGTAACAACCAGATGTAGTTGTCGGTGAACGCGGGCAGGGCACTGATCTGTATCATCGTCGGAATTCGCCAAGCGGAAAACATTGGCGCATCTTAGTAGTTCCTGGCGCGTTGGAGAATGACATGACCGATAAAGCGTTCGCTCAGGCCGATCCCGACTGGCTGGCATTGATCAGCGCTGCCCGCGAATGGCTGTCGGGGCCGCTCGGGCAATTTCTGCTGGATGAAGAGCGGCGCATGCTCGACGACGAGCTCGGGCGCTTCTTCGGCGGTTACCTGGTGCATTACGGCCCGTCCGCCGAAACGCCGCCGTCTGCGCCGCAGGTGCAGCGTAACGTGCGCCTCGGTGCGCCGTTGCCCGGGGTTGAGATCGTTTGCGAAGAGCAGGCATGGCCGTTGAGCGAGCACGCCGCCGATGTAGTAGTGATGCAACACGGTCTGGATTTCTGCCTGTCTCCCCACGGTTTGCTGCGTGAAGCGGCGAGCAGCGTGCGCCCCGGCGGGCATCTGCTGATCATCGGCATCAATCCCTGGAGCACTTGGGGTCTGCGGCATTTTTTCGCCAATGATGCCTTGCGCAAGGCGCGCTGCATCTCGCCGTCGCGGGTCGCCGACTGGCTCAATCTGCTGGGCTTCGCGCTGGAGAAACGCCGCTTCGGGTGCTATCGTCCGCCGCTCGCGTCGCCCAAGTGGCAGAACCGCCTGGCCGGCTGGGAACGCAAGGCCGGTGACTGGCAATTGTCCGGCGGCGGCTTCTATCTATTGGTGGCGCGCAAGATTGTGGTGGGCCTCAGGCCGTTGCGCCAGGAGCGCCGTGAGCCGATGGGCAAGCTGATTCCGCTGCCGATGGCCAAGGTCAATCGCCGCCGCATCGAACCGTAAAACCCTCTTTTATCAGTGGCCGGGCCTGTCCCGGCCGCGGTCATTGTCGATCCGTGATTGGCAGGACAGGCATTTTTCTGGAAAGACTGGCATGAGCGAAAGCGTGGAAAGCGTCGACACCGTAGAATTGTTCACCGACGGCGCCTGCAAGGGCAACCCAGGCCCCGGCGGCTGGGGCGCGCTGCTGGTGTGCAAGGGCGTCGAAAAGGAACTGTGGGGCGGCGAAGCCAATACCACCAATAATCGTATGGAACTGCTCGGCGCGATCCGCGGCCTTGAAGCACTCAAGCGCCCCTGCGAAGTGCTGCTGGTGACCGACTCGCAATACGTGATGAAAGGCATCAACGAGTGGATGGCCAACTGGAAAAAGCGCGGCTGGAAGACTGCCGCGAAAGAACCGGTGAAAAACGCCGATCTGTGGAAAGAGCTGGACGAGCAGGTCAATCGCCACAAAGTCACCTGGAAATGGGTGCGCGGGCACATTGGCCATCACGGCAACGAGCGGGCCGACCAGTTGGCTAACCGTGGGGTTGACGAGGTTCGTGGGTACAAACAGTCCTGAATTACTTCTGCGGTACCGTGGTGCCCCCTTCGCGAGCAAGCCCGCTCCCACATTGGATGTGTATTGTGAACACGATCCAGTGTGGGAGCGGGCTTGCTCGCGAAGGGGGCACCACGGTCCGACTGAAACACCCCGCCGAGCGTGTTAACATCCGCGCTTTTGCACGATTGACCCGTTGAGAGCTGAGCACTGATGGCCACCAGATCCGTTGTACTCGATACCGAAACCACCGGCATGCCGGTGACCGATGGTCACCGGATCATTGAAATCGGTTGTGTCGAACTGATCGGTCGGCGCCTGACGGGCCGCCACTTTCACGTTTATCTGCAACCGGATCGCGAGAGCGATGAGGGGGCGATCGGTGTGCACGGCATCACCAACGAATTCCTCGTCGGCAAGCCGCGCTTCGCTGAAGTCGCCGACGAGTTCTTCGAGTTCATCAAAGGCGCGCAGCTGATCATCCACAACGCGGCGTTCGACGTTGGTTTCATCAACAACGAATTTGCCTTGATGGGTCAGCACGATCGCGATGACATCACCCAGCATTGCTCGATCCTCGATACCCTGATGATGGCCCGGGAACGTCACCCGGGTCAGCGCAACAGCCTCGATGCGTTGTGCAAACGTTACGGCGTCGACAACTCCGGCCGTGAATTGCACGGCGCCTTGCTCGACTCGGAAATCCTCGCCGACGTTTACCTGACCATGACTGGCGGCCAGACCAGCCTGTCGCTGGCCGGCAATGCGTCCGACGGCAATGGCACGGGCGAGGGTGCGGATAACTCAGCCACGGAAATTCGTCGTCTGCCGGTCGATCGCCAGCCAGCACGCATAATCCGTGCGACCGAAGAAGAACTGGCGGCGCATCTGGTGCGGCTGGAAATCATCGCCAAGTCGGCGGGAGCACCGGCATTGTGGACGCAGATTGCCGAGGCTGATGCGCAGGCCTGAAAAATTTGAAGATCAAAAGATCGCGGCCTTCGGCGGCTCCTGCGGGGATTGCATTCCAAAGTGAGAGACGGCGAAGGTGGCGATTTTTTGCGTTTGGCGACATGAAGCCAAGTTGCCACCCTCGCCACATGCGCCGCAACCCACTACCCTGAGTGCACTGGTCAGGTGCAAACCTGCCGCCTCAGGACACTGAGCCTCATGTATAAAGAGTTGAAATTTACGCGGGTGATCACCCATCGCGACATCAAGGTCGACGCCGCTGCCAGCGTCGATTGCGTCAAGGAATGAGGACTTTTCCCAGTATGCAACCGGTCATGAATCCGAAATACCCCGGGTTGTCGGTGCGCGTCGCCGACGAAGGTTTTGCGCCGTATATCTGGGGCAGCGATTTCAGTTTCGAGGTCACCGCCTACGGCGCTGCCGTGATCGGCAAACCGGTCGAGCAATGGCCGGTGACGCCGATCGTGCCGTACCGCAAGTGCTATGGCATTGATCCAGAGGAGTTCAGCGCCTTTCATAACGCGCCCGACAGCGCGATTTTCATGGCGTACCTTGACGACGAGCCGGTTGGCCATTTGGTGATCAGCACCAACTGGAACGGCTTTGCCCACATCGATGAACTGGCGGTACATGCGCCGGCCCGCCGCCACGGGGTGGCCAAGGCATTGCTTGATGTAGCGCAATTCTGGAGCCGCAAGAAAAAGCTGCCGGGCATCATGCTCGAAACCCAGAACAACAACCTTGGCGCCTGTCGGCTATATGAACGTTGCGGTTATGTGGTTGGCGGCATCGACCAGTTGCGCTATCGCGGCATTGATGCGCACACCGCCGAAGTCGCCTTGTTTTGGTATCGCCTGTTTGACAATCCGCTGGAAAAACCACTCAGTTCGACAACATCGCCTCGGCTTGTTCCGTGACGATGGCCAGCAGTGCCTGAATCGCCGCCGCTGGCGCAGCATGTTTGAAGGTCAGGGCGTAGAGGCTGATCGGCACCGCGGGGGATAGCGGGCAGACGTCCAGCCCACCGGCGCGGGCGCCCAACGCGGTGAAGGGGTCGACGATGGCCAGGCCTTCACCCGCCTCGACCATACTGCGCATCATCTGATGGGTCTGCACGCGGGTCTGAATGCTCGGCGCCGGGCGCAAGGCCTGGAGTTTGTTTTCCAGTGCCGGACTCAGCGGATCCTGACCTTCGAGACCCACCATTGCCTGACCGGCGAGATCCTGTAGGGAAATGTATTTCTGTTTCGGCTGCAGCCAGCCGTGCGGCGCAAGCAATTGCAGCTTGCCTTGTGCGAGCGGCTGACAGTGGATGTCGGGGTGTTCGGGATCGTGCAGGCTCAGGCCCAGATCGCTTTCGCGCAGCAACAGGCTGCGGATGATGTCGCGAGTCGATGCGCTGAGCAGGCTGCACGGTGCATCCGGCAAGCGTCGGCGCAGGGCCGCCAGGCTGTGGGGCAACAGATGCTGGGCCAGCGGCGGGGTAGCGATGATGCGCAAGGGCGGGGCGAGGTATTGTTTCAGGCTGCTGGCCAGACGCTGCAGTGGCTCCAGCGCCTCATAGATGTGCGCGATTTCTACCTGCAAGGCGCGCGCTTCGGGTGTCGATTGCAGGCGTCCGCGGACGCTGGCAAAGAGCATGAACCCCAACTGGCTTTCGGCTTCGCGCAAACGCTCCTCGACCTCGGTCACCGGCAACTGCAGCCATTCGGCGGCGGTGCCCAGGTGACCGGTCTGCAAGAGCGCCTGAATCACTTCGATGTGGCGTAAACGCATGCGTGAAGTCCATGTTCAGCAGGTGAGGGCGGTGCTGAATCCTACCCCAACTCTGCGTACATGACTGCTGCTCATCACGCCGGGTTATTGCGCAGCGATCGGCTCAGGCTCGCGAATCAACGTAATACCCGACTGCACCAGCAGGTATTCGTTTTCGCTGACCTTATTGATGCGGTCACCAATGGCCAATTTGTAGGTGGTGACGGGCTCCGAGCCGGTGAAGCCGTCTGCAGACGGGTTCGATTCCTGGAATTCATGCACGGAATAAACGCGGCCTTCCGCATCTCTTGCATGAAACTGACCGACGAGTACTGCTGCCATCTGCTTAGAACCTCTGGAGATAAAACGCTTGATTTGCGGCTTTGTAGACCGCCACCAAGCTCGGTAAGTTTTCCTACAATCAAAAAATATTATTCGTGCAGGAAAAACCAATGATCGCTGGTGAAATCGCCAACAGATCATCTATAACTAGCGACTCTTCCCACAGACCATCGAGAGTCTTCCATGAGCAATGTCTACAACGTCGCTGTAGTGGTCGGTAGCCTGCGCAAAGCATCGATCAATCGCAAGATCGCACTGGCACTGGCTGAACTGGCCCCGGCGAACCTGAAACTGGAAATTGTCGAAATCGGCGATCTGCCTCTCTACAACGAAGACATCGATGGTGATACACCGCCCGCAGCCTACAGCACTTTCCGTCAGAAAGTGGCGTCATCCGACGCGGTGCTGTTTGTCACCCCCGAGTACAACCGCTCGATCCCCGCACCGTTGAAGAACGCCATCGACGTCGGTTCGCGGCCGTATGGCCAGAGCGCTTGGAGCGGCAAACCTGGTGCAGTGATCAGCGTATCGCCAGGCGCCATCGGTGGCTTCGGCGCTAACCAGCACCTGCGTCAGACTTTTGTTTTTCTCGATATACACTGCCTGCAACAGCCGGAAGCCTATCTGGGCGGCGCGGGCAACGCGTTTGACGAAGCGGGCAAGCTGAGCGAAACGGTGAAACCTTTTCTGCAGAAATTCATCAATGCGTACGGCCAGTTCGTCGAGCAACACAAGAAATAACCGCGTACACAAAACAACTGTGGGAGCGGGCTTGCTCGCGAATGCGCCGTGTCAGACACCAATTCTTTGTTTGACACGGCGCATTCGCGAGCAAGCCCGCTCCCACATTTGTTGTTCATTCCATTTTTGATCTTTGAAGGCTTCTGCGAATGCTCGCTGCGTCACTGATTTTCCTGCTGACCATCACCCTCGTCATCTGGCAACCCAAAGGGCTCGGCGTCGGCTGGAGTGCTACGTTGGGCGCCGTGCTGGCGTTGATCTTCGGGGTCGTCCATCTCACGGATATCCCGCTGGTCTGGCAGATCATCTGGAACGCGACCGGCACCTTCGTCGCGCTGATCATCATCAGCCTGTTGCTCGACGAGGCTGGCTTCTTCAATTGGGCGGCGCTGCATGTGGCGCGGTGGGGGCGGGGCAGTGGACGCAAATTGTTTGCTTTCATGGTGCTGCTCGGTGCGCTGGTGTCGGCGCTGTTCGCCAACGACGGCGCGGCGCTGATTCTCACGCCCATCGTGATTTCAATGCTGCTGGCGCTGCGCTTTTCCCCGGCGGCGACGCTGGCCTTTGTCATGGGCGCGGGGTTTATTGCCGACACGGCGAGCTTGCCGCTGGTGGTGTCGAACCTGGTCAACATCGTGTCCGCAGATTTCTTTCACATCGGCTTCAATCGCTACGCCGCGGTAATGGTGCCGGTCAACTTTGTCAGCGTTGCGGCAACGTTGGGCATGTTGCTGTGGTTTTTCCGGCACGACATCCCGGCTGCGTACGATCCAGAACAACTGGAAAACCCGCACACCGCAATCCACGACAAGGCGACGTTCTATGCCGGCTGGGCGGTGCTGGTGATCCTGTTGATCGGCTGCTTCGCCCTCGAACCGCTGGGCATTCCGATCAGCGCGATTTCGGCGGTGTGCGCCGCGCTGCTGCTGGGTATCGCCGCCCGTGGCCACAAGATTTCCACGCGCAAAGTGATGAAAGAAGCACCGTGGCAGATCGTGATTTTCTCGCTGGGCATGTACCTGGTGGTGTACGGCCTGCGCAACGCCGGGCTCACCAGTTATCTCGCCGGTTGGCTGGACATTTTCGCCGGTCATGGCGTGTGGGGGGCGGCGCTGGGCACGGGAGTGCTGACGGCGTTGCTGTCGTCGATCATGAACAACTTGCCGACCGTGCTGATCGGTCTGCTGTCGATTGACGCCAGTCAGGCCAGCGGGGTGATCAAGGAAGCGATGATCTACGCCAACGTGATTGGCAGCGACCTGGGGCCGAAGATCACTCCGATTGGCAGTCTGGCGACGTTGTTGTGGCTGCATGTGCTGGAGCGCAAGGGCATTCACATTGGCTGGGGGTATTACTTCAGGGTGGGGATTGTGCTGACGGTGCCGGTGTTGTTGGTGACGTTGGCGGCTTTGGCGGTGCGATTGTCTTTTTAAAAGCAAGATCAAAAGATCGCAGCCTTCGGCAGCTCCTACAGGGTGTACGCATCCCTAATTCAGGAGCTGCCGAAGGCTGCGATCTTTCAAACCTGGCCCGGCACATTCGGCCAAAGATCCGCCACCAGAAACAACCGCTCTGCCTCTTCCCATTCGCCCTCGGTATTTTCGGTCAGGCGCACCATCAACTGCGCCGGTGCCAGCGCCGGCAAATCCTCCAGCCACACACGCAGATGCTCATCCGCCCAGACCTGATCCGCCGGATAATGCGCCGGGGCCAGCCAGGCGTGGCGGGGCAGGGGTTGCCAGCGCCCGGGAGGACGTTGGGCGACAAACGCCGGCCAGTCCTTCTGATGCAGCCAACTGCCACGCAGATGTTGCGGATGGGCGCCGTTGGGCGAGTCGGCCTGCCCCGGCCACGGATACAGCAGATAACCGCCCAGCCATAGCTGCGCGCTGAACGTTTCGATATCCAGCGCCGCGAGTACTTCGCGGCTTTCCGCGCGCGCCGAGATCGGTAGTTGATGCTCGGCCAGGTGCGCCAGTTTGCGATCCAGCCGGTCATGGCAACCCGGGCCCAACCACTGCGCCGGATCGCGGCCATCGCCATCTTGCGGGCCAAGGTAGAGCTTGATCGACAGTTCCAGGTGATGCACGCCGTCGCGGTCACGCAGCAACATGTCGAGTTCGCCGAGGGTGTGCCCGGCGCGGCGAATCGGCAGGTTGGCGGCGATCAGTTCGATGCCCGGCGCCTGCTCCACGGCGAACTGCCACAAGCGTTCGTAATACAGGCCCAGGCGCCGGGTCCGCGCCTGTGACAGCCATTGCAGCAGGCCGTAACTGTCGCGGTCGAGTCCGCGCAGCCAGTGTTCGAGACGCTGCGGGTCGTGCACCCAGTCGCTGCCGGCCAGCGGATGGCGCTGTGGCCACGGCGTGTCGGCGAGCATCGGCGGCGCGAGGATCACCCACGCCAGGTCCCGCACTTCGGGATGGCGTAATTGATGGGGCAATTGCAACAGGTCTGGAAAGAGGATCATCTTGCGAGCATAGCCTTAAACCTGAGCCCACCCTTGAGGCTGAAAGGATTTTGTCTATCTGGCGCTTTCGCCCATAATCGGGTTTTCGCGTTTTCGATTGTCCGCAGAGGTCCCATGGAGCAATTTCGTAATATCGGCATCATCGGTCGCCTGGGCAGTTCCCAGGTGCTGGATACCGTCCGCCGACTGAAACGCTTTCTGCTCGACCGTCACCTGCATGTGATCCTCGAAGACACCATCGCTGAAGTCCTGCCGGGCCATGGCCTGCAAACCTCGTCGCGCAAGATGCTCGGCGAAGTCTGCGACATGGTCATCGTCGTTGGCGGTGACGGCAGCCTGCTCGGCGCCGCACGGGCGCTGGCCAAGCACAATATTCCGGTGCTGGGCATCAACCGTGGCAGCCTCGGCTTCCTCACCGATATCCGCCCGGACGAGCTGGAAATCAAGGTCGCCGAGGTGCTCGACGGCCACTATCTGGTGGAAAACCGCTTCCTCCTGCAAGCCGAGGTGCGCCGCCATGGCGAGGCTATAGGGCAGGGCGATGCGCTCAACGATGTGGTGCTGCACCCGGGCAAATCGACGCGGATGATCGAGTTCGAGTTGTACATCGACGGCCAGTTCGTCTGCAGCCAGAAGGCCGACGGCCTGATCGTCGCCACACCGACCGGCTCCACTGCCTACGCTTTATCTGCCGGCGGGCCGATCATGCATCCCAAGCTTGACGCTATTGTGATTGTGCCGATGTATCCCCATACCTTGTCGGGAAGGCCGATCGTGGTCGATGGCAACAGTGAGCTGAAAATCGTCGTGTCCAAAGATATGCAGATCTACCCGCAGGTCTCCTGCGACGGCCAGAACCATTTCACCTGCGCACCGGGCGACACCATCACCGTGAGCAAGAAGGCGCAGAAACTGCGCCTGATTCATCCGCTCGATCACAATTACTACGAGGTGTGCCGCACCAAGCTTGGCTGGGGCAGCAAGTTGGGGGGCGGAGGCGACTGATGCTCGATCCCGCGCGCAGTTACGACCTGATCGGTGACGTGCACGGATGCGCCTTGACCCTCGAACACTTGCTGGACCGTCTCGGTTATCACAAGCAGGGCGGGGTCTGGCGTCATCCGTCACGCATGGCGGTGTTCGTCGGCGACATCATCGACCGTGGCCCGCGTATTCGCGAGGCGCTGCACATCGTCCACGACATGGTCGAGGCGGGGCAGGCCCTGTGCATCATGGGCAACCACGAATTCAACGCACTCGGCTGGGTTACCCCGGCGCCACCGGGCAGCGGCAAGCAGTTCGTGCGCGAACACACCAAGCGCCATGCACGGCTGCTGCAGGAGACCCTGACTCAATTCGAAAACCATCCCGGCGACTGGCATGACTTCCAGCAATGGTTCTATGAACTGCCGCTGTTCGTCGATGCCGGTCGTTTCCGCGTCGTCCACGCCTGCTGGGATGTTGGGCTGATCGAGCCGCTGCGCGCGCTGTTCCCCAATGGCTGCGTCGACGAGCACTTCCTTCAGGCCTCGGCCGTTCCCGGCAGCTTCGCCTGCACCGTATTCGACCGCTTGCTGCGCGGCACCGACATGCGCCTGCCGGGCGGCTTGACCATGACCAGCGGCGACGGTCTGGTGCGTTCGTTCTTTCGCACCAAATTCTGGGAAGACGACCCGAAAACCTACGGTGACATCGTGTTTCAACCCGACGCGTTGCCAGAACCTGTTGCGCAGACGCCGCTGACTTCAACCGAAAAGAATTCTTTGCTGCGCTACGGCGTCGACGAGCCCTTGCTGTTCGTCGGCCACTACTGGCGCAGCGGCAAACCGGCGCCGATCCGCCCGAACCTTGCCTGCCTGGATTACAGCGCCGTGCTCTACGGCAAACTGGTGGCCTATCGTCTGGATCAGGAAACCCGCCTGGATCCGCATAAATTCGTCTGGGTCGATGTCGAGCGGCCGGAGGTGCTGCAATGAGTGCGGTAGCGGTATTGCGTCTGCCACTGGCGGTGGACTTGAGCGGTTTCGTCAAATTGCTGCAACGCATGCAGGTGCCCCATCGGGTCAGTGAAGAGGCGGGCGAGCAGGTGCTGTGGGCGCCGGAGGAAATCAGCGAGGACGTGCGTTCGCTGTACGAGCGCTTCCCGGCTGGCGACCCGGATCAGCAACTGGATATTCCTGTGGGCCAGACCTTCAAGCGCCCGAGCTTCGCCGAACAACTGAAACACGCCAAAGCCACCGGGTTCATCCTGCTGTTGAGCCTGATCGTCGGCGGCCTGACCTTTCTCGGTGAGAACCTTGAAACGCTGCGCTGGCTGACTTTCCTCGATTTCCGCGTGATCGGCGAGTACATCCACTTCACGCCGCTGGCCGACAGTCTGGCGGCAGGCCAGTGGTGGCGGCTGGTCACACCGATGCTGATCCACTTCGGCATCCTCCATCTGGCGATGAACGGCATGTGGTACTGGGAGCTGGGGCGGCGCATCGAGTCGCGCCAGGGCAGCATCAACCTGATCGGCCTGACGCTGCTGTTCAGTCTGGTGTCCAACTACGCGCAGTTCGTCTGGAGCGGCCCGACCCTGTTCGGCGGTCTGTCGGGCGTGCTTTACGGCTTGCTCGGGCATTGCTGGATCTTCCAGCTGCTGGCGCCGAGCCCGGCTTATCGTTTGCCGCGCGGCGTGCTGGCGATGATGCTGATCTGGCTGGTGGTGTGCATGTCCGGGTTGATCTCGCTGATCGGTTTCGGCCAGATCGCCAATGCTGCGCATGTCAGCGGGTTACTCATCGGATGCTTCACCGGTTTGTTGGGCGGTTTGTATAACCGCCGTAAACTGGCCGTCTAACTTTTTTGTTTCAGTAAAGAGCGCGGAGACCCTGATGTCCTCTTTCAACGACATGATCAACAACATCACCCCGGACATCTACGAGAGCCTGAAACTGGCCGTGGAAATCGGCAAATGGTCCGACGGCAACAAGCTCACTGCCGAGCAGCGCGAGCTGTCGTTGCAGGCGATGATCGCCTGGGAAATCCAGAACCTGCCGGAAGACCAGCGCACTGGCTACATGGGCCCGCAAGAGTGTGCGTCGAAGTCGATCGAAGTGCCGAACATCCTGTTCAAGTCGGATGCCATCCATTGATCGAGATTGGCCGCGGTGCAATCAGCAAAATGTCGGCGCGCCTGGACGGGCCGAACGTGCAGTACGCGTTTCGTCTGGATGACGTCGAGGTGCCAGTCAATCCGTTGATCGGCAGCACGCTGCGTCTGGAGTTCCTGGGAGCAATCCATTGCACCCATTGCGGGCGCAGAACCAAAACCAGTTTCAGTCAGGGTTATTGCTACCCGTGCATGACCAAACTGGCGCAGTGCGACCTGTGCATCATGAGCCCGGAGCGCTGCCACTTCGACGCCGGCACTTGCCGCGATCCGGTGTGGGGCCAGCAGTTCTGCATGACCGACCACGTGGTCTACCTGGCCAACTCGTCGGGGATCAAAGTCGGCATCACCCGTGCCACGCAGTTGCCGACGCGCTGGCTCGATCAGGGCGCGAGTCAGGCCTTGCCGATCATGCGCGTGTCCACCCGCCAGCAATCGGGGTTTGTCGAAGACCTGTTCCGCAGTCAGGTGGCGGACAAGACCAATTGGCGCGCACTGCTCAAGGGCGACGCAGCGGCGGTGGATCTGGCGCAGGTGCGCGATCAATTGTTCGAAAGCTGCGCCGAAGGGCTGCGAGGCTTGCAAGAGCGGTTCGGCCTGCAGGCGATTCAGACGATTGCCGATGTCGAACCGCTGGAGATCCGCTATCCCGTCGAGCAATACCCGGCGAAAATCGTCAGCTTCAACCTGGACAAGAACCCGATTGCCGAAGGCACGCTGCTGGGGATCAAGGGCCAATACCTGATCTTCGACACCGGCGTGATCAACATTCGTAAATACACGGCTTACCAGCTCGCCGTGCATCAATAAGGATTCCAGCATGCGCACCGAACAACCGAAGATGATTTACCTCAAGGACTATCAGGCCCCCGAGTACCTGATCGACGAAACGCACCTGACCTTCGAGTTGTTCGAGGACCACAGCCTGGTTCACGCGCAACTGGTGATGCGCCGCAATCCTGAACGTGGCGCCGGCCTGCCGCCGCTGGTGCTTGACGGCCAGCAACTGGAGCTGCTCTCGGTGACGCTGGCCGACAAGGAACTGAGCGCCGCAGATTATCAAGTCTCCGACAGCCACCTGACCCTGCAGCCCACCAGCGAAACCTTCACCCTCGACACCAGCGTGCGCATCCACCCGGAAACCAATACCGCGCTGGAAGGCCTGTACAAGTCCGGCACGATGTTCTGCACCCAGTGCGAGGCCGAAGGCTTCCGCAAGATCACCTATTACCTCGACCGCCCGGACGTGATGAGCAAGTTCACCACCACCGTGGTCGCCGAGCAGCACAGCTATCCTGTGCTGCTCTCCAACGGTAACCCGATTGCATCCGGCCCCGGCGAAGATGGCCGCCACTGGGCGACATGGGAAGACCCGTTCAAGAAACCGGCGTACCTGTTTGCGCTGGTCGCCGGTGATCTCTGGTGCGTCGAAGACACCTTCACCACCATGAGCCAGCGCAACGTTGCGCTGCGCATTTATGTCGAGCCGGAAAACATCGACAAGTGCCAGCACGCGATGAACAGCTTGAAGAAGTCGATGCGCTGGGACGAAGAGGTCTACGGTCGCGAGTACGATCTGGACATCTTCATGATCGTCGCGGTCAACGATTTCAACATGGGCGCGATGGAGAACAAGGGTCTTAACATCTTCAACTCCAGCGCCGTGCTGGCTCGCGCCGAAACCGCCACCGACGCCGCGCACCAGCGGGTCGAGGCGATCGTCGCCCACGAATACTTCCACAACTGGTCTGGCAACCGTGTGACCTGCCGCGACTGGTTCCAGCTGTCGCTCAAGGAAGGCTTCACCGTGTTCCGCGACGCCGGTTTCTCATCGGACATGAACTCGGCTACGGTCAAGCGCATTCAGGACGTCGCCTATCTGCGTACTCACCAGTTTGCCGAAGATGCCGGCCCCATGGCCCACGCCGTGCGCCCGGACAGCTTCATCGAGATTTCCAACTTCTACACCCTGACCGTGTATGAAAAGGGCTCGGAAGTGGTCGGCATGATCCACACCTTGCTGGGCGCTGAAGGCTTCCGTAAGGGCAGCGATCTGTACTTCGAACGCCACGACGGCCAGGCCGTGACCTGCGACGACTTCGTCAAGGCGATGGAAGATGCCAATGGCGTCGACCTCAGCCAGTTCAAGCGCTGGTACAGCCAGGCCGGTACGCCGCGCCTGGCCGTCAGCGAGTCCTACGATGCTGGCGCGAAAACCTACAGCCTGACCTTCCGCCAGAGCTGTCCGCCGACCCCGGACAAGGTAGAAAAACTGCCGTTCGTGATTCCGGTCGAACTGGGCCTGCTCGATAGCCAGGGCAACGAAATCGCCTTGCGTCTGGCGGGCGAAGCTTCGGCGCAAGGCACCACTCGGGTGATCTCGGTCACCGAAGCCGAGCAGACCTTCACCTTCGTCGACATCAATGAACAGCCGCTGCCATCGCTGCTGCGCGGCTTCTCGGCGCCAGTGAAACTGAGCTTCCCGTACAACCGTGATCAACTGATGTTCCTCATGCAGCACGACAGCGACGGCTTCAATCGCTGGGACGCCGGGCAGCAGCTGTCGGTGCAAGTGTTGCAGGAACTGATTGCTCAGCATCAGAAGGGCGAGAGCCTGAAGCTCGATCCGCGGCTGGTGTCGGCGCTGCGCACGGTGTTGTCCGACGAGTCGCTGGATCAGGCGATGGTTGCCGAAATGCTCTCGCTGCCGGGTGAGGCTTATCTCACCGAAATCAGCGAAGTGGCCGACGTCGAGGCGATCCATGTCGCGCGCGAATTTGCCCGCAAGCAACTGGCCGAAGGCTTGTTCGAAGCGCTGTGGCTGCGTTATCAGGCCAACCGCGACCTGTCCAAGCAAACGCCGTATGTGGCCGAGGCCGAGCACTTCGCCCGTCGCGCATTGCAGAACATTGCTCTGTCGTACCTGATGCTCAGCGGCAAGCCGGAAGTGCTCGCGGCAGCGCTGGAGCAATTTGAAACCGCCGACAACATGACCGAGCGCCTGACCGCGCTGGCGGTGCTGGTCAACTCGCCGTTCGAAGAGCAGAAGGCCCTGGCGTTGGCCAGCTTCGCCGAGCATTTCAAGGACAACCCGTTGGTCATGGATCAATGGTTCAGCGTGCAGGCCGGCAGCACCTTGCCGGGCGGGCTGGAGCGCGTGAAGGCGTTGATGCAGCACCCGGCGTTCAACATCAAGAACCCGAACAAGGTGCGGGCACTGATCGGTGCGTTCGCCGGGCAGAACCTGATCAACTTCCACGCGGCGGACGGTTCCGGTTATCGCTTCCTTGCCGATCTGGTGATCGAACTGAACGGCTTCAACCCACAGATCGCCTCGCGCCAACTGGCCCCGCTGACCCGCTGGCGCAAATACGACAGCGCGCGTCAGGCGCTGATGAAGGCTGAGCTGGAGCGGATTCTGGCGTCGGGGTCGCTGTCCAGTGATGTGTATGAAGTGGTGAGCAAGAGCCTCGCGTAACGCTGATTAAATGTTGGGGCGTTTAATTGATCGTTCCCATGCTCTGCGTGGGAATGCCTCTCTCGGCGCTCTGCGTCGGCTTTGGGACGCAGAGCGTCCCTTGCTGCATTCCCACGCGGAGCGTGGGAACGATCAAAGGCGTTGCGTTTGCTCGGTTATCGCAGATCAAACCGATCCAGATTCATCACCTTCGTCCATGCCTTGACGAAATCATTGACGAACTGCGTCTTGGCATCAGCGCTGGCATACACCTCGGCCAATGCGCGCAATTGCGCATTGGAGCCGAACACCAGATCCACTCGCGTCGCCGTCCACTTTGGCGCCCCGGTTTTGCGGTCACGGCCTTCGAACTCATCTGCATCCCGCGAAGTCGGCATCCATTCCACGCCCATGTCCAGCAGGTGGGTGAAGAAGTCATTGCTCAGCGCTTCGGGTTTGTCGGTGAACACGCCATGCTTTGTCTGCCCGACGTTGGTGTTCAACACGCGCAGACCACCCAACAATACCGTCATTTCCGGTGCCGTGAGCGTCAGCAATTGCGCCTTGTCGATCAGCAGCGTTTCCGCCGCAACCGTGTATTTGCCTTTGCTGTAATTGCGAAAGCCGTCGGCGATCGGTTCGAGGAAGCCGAACGATTCGACGTCGGTCTGCTCCTGCGAAGCATCGACGCGCCCCGTTGAGAACGGCACCGACACTGAATGCCCGGCGTTCTGCGCAGCTTTTTCCACCCCGGCATTGCCGGCCAGGACGATCAGGTCCGCCAGCGAAATCTTCTTGCCGCCGGCGGCGCCATTGTTGAACTCGTTTTGAATGCCTTCCAGTCTGCTCAGCACCTTGTCCAGTTGCTCGGGCTGGTTGGCCTGCCAGAACTTCTGCGGCGCCAGACGCAAGCGCCCGCCGTTGGCGCCGCCGCGCTTGTCCGAACCGCGGAAGGTGGACGCCGCCGCCCACGCCGTCGAGACCAGTTGCGACACCGACAACCCTGAATCCAGCACCTTGTTTTTCAGCGCCGTGGCGTCGCTGTCATCAATCAATGGGTGCGTCACGTCGGGCAGCGGGTCTTGCCAGAGCAACTCCTCTTGCGGCAGCTCCGGGCCGAGGTAGCGAGAGAGCGGGCCCATGTCACGATGGATCAGCTTGTACCAGGCGCGGGCGAACGCGTCGGCGAGCTGATCGGGATTGGCCAGGAAACGCCGCGAGATCTGCTCATAAGCAGGATCGAAGCGCAGCGCCAGGTCGGAGGTGAGCATGGTCGGCGAGAGCTTCTTGTCCGGATCGTGCGCGTGGGGAACGGTGCCAGCACCTGCGCCGTTTTTTGGTTGCCACTGATTGGCACCCGCCGGGCTTTTGGTCAGCTCCCACTCGAAGCCGAACAGGTTTTCCAGATAGTTGTTGCTCCACTGCGTTGGCGTGGTGGTCCAGGTCACTTCCAGACCGCTGGTAATGGTGTCGGCGCCTTTGCCGGTGCCGAAGGCGTTTTTCCAGCCCAGTCCCTGCTGCTCCAGGCCGGCGGCTTCTGGCTCCGGACCGACATTATCGGCCGGGCCGGCGCCGTGGGTCTTGCCGAAGGCGTGGCCGCCGGCGATCAGCGCGACGGTTTCTTCGTCGTTCATGGCCATGCGGCCAAAGGTTTCGCGGATATCCCTGGCCGAGGCCACCGGGTCCGGGTTGCCTTCAGGGCCTTCCGGGTTCACGTAGATCAGGCCCATCTGTACGGCCGCGAGGGGATTTTCCAGATTGCGTTCGCCCTGATCGGTACGGCTTTCTTCGCGCCCATGCAAGTCGGGCTCAGCCACCAGCGTGCCGTCGCCGGGCTCTTGCACCGGGCCGTTGCTTTTGCCGTAACGGTTGTCGCCGCCGAGCCACTCGGTTTCCGAACCCCAATACACATCTTCATCCGGTTCCCAGACATCGGCGCGGCCTCCAGAGAAGCCGAAGGTCTTGAAGCCCATCGACTCCAGCGCGACGTTGCCGGTGAGCACGATCAGGTCGGCCCAGGAAATGTTGCGCCCGTATTTCTGTTTGATCGGCCACAGCAGGCGGCGAGCCTTGTCGAGGCTGACGTTGTCGGGCCAACTGTTGAGCGGCGCAAAGCGTTGCTGACCGGAGCCGGCGCCGCCACGGCCGTCGGCGGTGCGATAGGTTCCGGCACTGTGCCAGGCCATGCGCACGAACAGCGGACCGTAATGGCCGAAGTCGGCTGGCCACCAGTCCTGGGAATCAGTCATGAGTGCTTTGATGTCTTGTTTCAGGGCCTGGAAGTCGAGGCTTTTGAAGGCCTTGGCGTAGTCGAAGTCCTGGCCCAGCGGATCGGACTTTGGGGAATGCTGGCTGAGAATTTTCAGATTAAGTTGATTCGGCCACCAGTCACGGTTCGTCGTACCGCCGCCGGCGGCGTGGTTGAACGGGCATTTCGATTCGTTTGCCATGTTCGGATCCCTATCAGGTCTGCGGCCGGCTCGTGCCGACTTCGGACTGGTAAGGCTAGACCCGAGTTGGCAAGTCGGCTAATAGCCCGACTGTTGGGCTCCGATAGGCAAACTCTTTCGTCGTACACGGGAGCTGGCGAAGGCTGCGATCTTTTGATCTTGCTGTTCAATTGAAAAAATCAAAGGCGAAAGATCGCAGCCTTCGGCAGCTCCTACAGGGCGTCAGCTCGCTTGCGCGGTTTCGTCCTCGGGGACGTCGTCGAGGATGTCTTCCTGGCCAGGCAATTCGGTGATCACGCTGAAATCCGAGACCTCAACCGCGCCATTCCCATACCCCAGCAAATGAAACGAGAAGGCCTTGCGCGGCTGCGGGTTTTCAAAACTGAAATCCATCTCCAGGGGCTGATCCGCCGTGGCGACCATTTCTGCCGGCAGGCCCAGTTGCACGTCCTGTTCGAATTCCTTGGCCTTGAGCTGGATGTACGCCGCCTGTTGCGGATCGACCGAGCGGACGGTCAGGCGTACGCGGGTGTGCGAGCCTTTGGGCATTTCCAGGTATTGCGCGCCGATCAGGTTGTCGGCCCAGTCATCCTTGATCTGCGCTTGCAGCGGGATGATGTTGTTGCTGCCGAACTGGTAGCGATGATTGAGCGGCGTGCGCAGCAATGACAGGTCCAGCGCATCGGCGCGCGCCGCGATCTGCCGGGCCGGAAGGCCGCTGTAGGTGCCTTTGTAGATGGCGCTTTCAGCGATGAAACCGGCGCTTTGGTAGTAGCGGCAGCGGCGCGGCAGGTCGCACTCGGAGAAGATGCCCTGACCGTCGTGATAGCGCAGTTTGCCGTTGGTGAACGACATGATTTCGCGCCCGGAATCGTAGTCGCGAAACAGCGACCGGCCGCTCAGTGCAGTCGGCACCGGCAGGTCGAAATAGTCGAGAATCGACGTACTCAGATCGACGTGACCATAAACCCCGGCATTCAGACGCGGCAGTTGCGCCTGTTCCGGCGCCAGCGTCAGATTGAAACCCCACGACGAGGCCAGCCGCACGCCGTCGATGCCGTGGGATTCATCCGAGGTGATCACCACCAGCGTGTCCTTGAGAACGCCCTGACGTTCCAGTCCTGACAGAAATTGGTCTAGCGCATCGTCGAGATAACCGACGGCGGCCTGCTTGGGCGTTTCATAACGCTGCAGATAATCATCCGGTGCGGAGTAGGGCTGGTGGGTGCCGACCGTCAGCAACGTGAGCATCCATGGCTGTTTTTGCTTTTTCAATTGGCCGACGTAATCAAGCGCCCCTTCGAAAAACGCCTTGTCATCCTTGCCCCACGGGAATTCCAGATAGTTGCTGTTGCTGAACCATTCCAGGCCGTGGGTCGCATCGAAACCGATGTGCGGCATGATCTTGTCTTTGGCCATGAAGCGCAGGCCAGCACCCTGTAGATAATGGGTGTTGAAACCGTGTTCGCGCAGCTGCGCCGGCAGGCAGGCCTGGTTGCGCTCGTTCAGCGTGAGCATTTCCACGCCTTTGGGCGTGCCATTGTTGAGCTTGTCGTAATCGCCGCAAAGCATGGCGTACAGACCGCGAATGGTTTGATGGGTGTGCAGCACGTAATCCGGGGTGTTCATGCCACGCTCGGCCCAGCGGCTGAGGTTGGGCATCAGCTCTTCCTGATAATGACTGCCGATCGCCTCACGGTTGGCGCGGATGTACGCGCCTGGAATGCCTTCCAGGGCAATGATCAACACATTGCGTGCCTGACCTGGTGCGGTCAGCAGTTTCTGGCCATTGAGGTCGACGTCTGTGAGCCCAGCCATCGCCGGTGTTGGTTCGTCGACGTCGCCGTCCAGCCATTCCTCGGCCTGGATCTGCAGGTCAGCGACTTCGCTGGCGAGCAGTTGATGCGGCAGGTTGTACAGGCGCCAGGCGTCGCCGTCATTCGGCCACAGGTTTTGCGCGGCCCAATGGGCGGCGAACAACACAATAGGCGCTGCCCAGACCGAGCGAGGCAGAGCAGGGCGAGACAAGCCGCGACCAACAAACTGAGTCAGCAGCCAGAAAGCCAGGGCACCCAGCAAAGCCATGGCCAGGGTAGGGTGCGCAAGTCCGCCGCCAGTGGAATTCTCGACGAACTGCGGGTCGATCAGATAGTGAACATCCGAAGGCGTCGGCAGGCGGCCGACGGCGCTGACCAGTTCTGCCGTGGCAATCGCCAGCAGCGCCCAGAACACCAGCACCGGCAAGGCCAGCCACCACGTACGGCGATGCAGCGCTACCACCAGCAGACTACCCACGGCCAGATCCGACAGAAAGCCCAGCGGTGTCGACCAGCCCAGAGCCACTCGCAGGCACACCGGCACCATCAATACCAAGATGATCAGGGAAAGGAGGCGGGCATTCGGCCGCCGCAGCCAGTTGAAAAGAGCGCTCACAAAAAAGGCCTGCATGTCATAAAAGGGTCAAAAAAGTGTGGGTGATGATACCAAGGACAGGCAGCCTGATCGGCATTTTAAACCCGTGCCTGGTAACCCCTGGAATGTCGTGCGCCCAGATGCGGCGGGGGGTGTGGATGAAGTGGCGCTTTTGGGTGGAGGGAGTTTTTTGTTTCAGACTGTTGTAGGTCCGTCCGCTGCTCGCGAGATGGCCCCGGCAGATATCAAAGCGCGCGGTGCTATTGATATGCGATAAAGATATTTAATTTATGTTTTTTATAGCTTTAAAGTCAGATCTTTCAGCGCATTCTCCTGCTGCGAGGTTGTCATGGTCACACCGTTCAAACGTTCTGCGCTGACTTTATTGGCCGCAGCGCTGGCAGCGGGTGCGCTGTTCAGCAGCGGCGCCCAGGCCGAGGGCAAAATCAGCATCGCCCAGCAATTCGGCATTGGTTACCTGATTCTCGACGTCGTGCGCGATCAACAACTGATCGAAAAACACGGCAAGGCCCAAGGCCTCGAGATCAAGGTCGACTGGAACAGCATTTCCGGCGCCACGGCGATGAACGAGGCGCTGCTTACCGGCGCGCTGGACGTGGTCTCGGCCGGCGTGCCGCCGATGCTCACCGTGTGGGACCGCACCAAGGGCAAGCAGAACGTCAAAGCCATCGCCGCGCTGGGCTCGATGCCCAATTACCTGTTGACCAACAACCCGAACATCAAAACCCTCAAGGACTTCAGCGACAAAGATCGCATCGCGGTGCCAGCCGCTGGCGTGGGTTTCCAGTCGCGCACCCTGCAGATTGAAACCGCCAGATTGTTCGGCGACGAGCAGTTCAAGAAATTCGACAACATTTCGGTCAGCCTGCCACACCCGGACGCCACCGCCGCCCTGATCGCCGGCGGCTCGGAGATCAATTCGCATTTCTCCAGCCCGCCGTTTCAGTACCAGGCTCTGCAAAACCCGAACGTGCATAAAGTGCTGAGTTCCTACGACATCCTCGGCGGCCCGGCGACGTTCAACGTGCTGTACACCACTGAAAAATTTCACGACGAGAACCCGAAAACCTACAAGGCGTTCTACGACGCACTGGCCGAAGCCGAAAACATCATCAAAGCCGACAAGCCCGCCGCTGCTCAGGCGTACATCCGCGTAGAGCAATCGAAACTGCCGCTGGCACTGGTCGAACAAATCGTCAAAGACCCGGAAATCGACTTCACCGTCGTGCCGCAACGCACGTTCATCTATGCCGAGAAATTGCAGGAACTCGGTGTGCTGAAAAACAAGGCGGCGAGCTGGACGGATTACTTCTTTGAAGAAGCGCATGGTGGTGCGGGGAGTTGATCGAACAGGGGCAACGTGTGTTGCCCCTTTTGCCATTCAAGATTCGCCATCATCAAAAATGCTCTCAATCGGTAGCTCAAACGCCCGGGCAATCTGAAACGCCAATGGCAGGCTCGGATCGTAGCGTTCGTTTTCGATGGCGTTGATCGTCTGGCGCGACACGTTCAGGCGTTCGGCCAGATCGACCTGCGACCACTTGCGCTCGGCGCGCAATTCCTTGAGACGGTTTTTCATTGGTAGCGGCGTCGCGCAATGTGCAGGCCGACAATCCACATCAGCCCCATTACCGGCCACACACACGTCCACGGGATATGCGGGGCGCCGACGTTTTCCAGAAAACCGTAGCTGAAGGTCACCAATGCCGAGGCGGCAAAGGCGAACCCCAAGGCTTCGAACTGGATGCGCAGATGCATTTCGTCCATGCGCCGCATGTTCCGCACGATGGCCCAGCACATCAGGGCCGCCGGAATGATCGGCGTCAGTGCGACGGCCGAGCGCAGCACGAGGTGCGCATCCATCAGGTATCGCGAGGCAATCAATGATGCTGTCAGCACCAGCATGTAGAGGATTAATGCTGCGCCCAATTCGAGGTGGTACCGGTTCATTCTTCACTTCCTATGTAAAAGACCCTTTACATGGTTGCTGATGTTGTTTCGGATGTAAAGCACGCTTTCCATCAGGCTGGTTACTTCGAACACGCTCGAGCCGGATAACTTGCAGCCGGGTTCACGCTTCTGGACAGCGTAGTAGCCACTCAGTAGCATTTGCCTCCAACGGATTTTCCCTTCGCACGTCGTCCGACGTGGAACGCTCAAGGAATCGACATGCGCGACACTCCCGCTGACTCACAACGAACGGTCGTGACCCTGGTCGACGGCGAGATTCGCTGTAACACCCAGATCAGTTTCAGCTCCGTCTCGCTCGTCGATGGCGAAATTCGCGTGCATCGTGCTGAAGGCAATCAGATCGAGGTGCCTGTGCCCAGGGCGGACTTCGCGCTGCGCTTTGGTCTGCAGGGGATGCAAAAAGTACCGGAGGCGCCACAGACGCCGCTCGAACCGGTGCCTGCCGACGACAGTTTGAAGTTGTTCAACTCGAAAACCGTATGGGTCACACTGGCGCTGTGGTTCTTCGTGAGTTCGGTGTTCGGTTGGTTGGGGATCGTGGTAGCAGTCGGATATTTCGCTTACCACTGGCGTCAGGTAACGAAGCGCAAGGAACAGTTGGCCAAGGCGACCGTCGTTGAACCCATGACCCGTTCCAGCTCAAGGATGTCACCGGAAAGCGTGCGCAACGCATTGGCCCGCAAGCGTTAATTCTGCACACATCAAAAAAACGGGGCGGCCTGATGATCGATCAGGCCGCCCCGTTTTTCTGTCAGGCGAACAGTCTTTCAGTCAGCGATCAATGCATTTTGCTGTGATCGTGTCCGCCCATGTTGGTCAGCGCGCGAACCGGCGCTTTGACTTCGATGGTTTCTTTCTCGCCCTTGGCGTTTTCCACGGTCAGGGTCAGTGGCACGCTGTCGCCTTCCTTCAACTGACCGGTCAGGCCCATCAGCATGACGTGGTAGCCGTTCGGGTCGAAGCTCACGGCTTTGCCGGCAGGCAGGTCAACCGATTTCACCGGGCCCATGGTCATGACGTCGTTCTTCATGCTCATCTCATGAATCTGCACGTCCTTGGCCACTGGCGAGGCGACGCTGAGCAGCTTGCTGTCGGTGTCGGAAGTGACGGTCATGAACGCGCCGCTGGCGGCCTGGGTCGGCACAGTCGCACGGACCCAGGCGTCGTCGACCTTGGTCTGCGCCGACGCCTGAAAGGCCAGGCCGAGCAGGGACAGTGCACACACGGTGCGTTTGAGTTGATTCAGAACGGGATGCATCAGCAGACCTCCATAACAGTAAGCAAATCTTCCGTGCACTCTTGGGCCGTCAACGAGGTAGACAGGCCCAGGCGCAACTCACCACGCGAGTCGTAGACGTAGCTGGTGGACGTATGGGAGAGGGTATAGGTGTCGCCGGCCGGGACTTTCTCGTAGAACACGTCGAATTCCTTGGCGGTGGCCTTGGTTTCCTCAAGCGTGCCGTACAGCGCGACGAAGCTCGGGTCGAAGGCTTTGACGTAGGCGTCGAGGATCTGCGGCGTGTCGCGTTCGGGGTCCAGAGTGATGAACACCACTTGCAAACGGTCGCCGTCACGGCCCATGAGTTTCTTGATCTGCGCGGCGCGGGCCAGCGTGGTGGGGCAAACGGCCGGGCATTGGGTGAAGCCGAAGAAGATCATCGGCATCATTCCGCGAAAGCTCGACAGCGACATGGTTTCGCCTTCGGGGTTCTTCAGCTTGAAGGTGCGTCCGAGGATCTTGTCGCTCAGATCCTTGCCGTACTTGTACGACAGTTGGCCACGGGTATCGCAGCCGGCGAGCAGGCCGAGCCCGAGCACGCCCATTCCCGCAAGTACCTTGCGGCGAGTCAACAAAGCCGTCATCTAATACCGCCTTTTGCAGCCCGCAAGTCGGCAGGACTGGCGGGGGGTTAACCGTAAAAGCGCCGCATGATAGCAAACTGAGGCCGTGGGCCGGCTCTGGATCGCCGTGTGGTGTCGGATCGGGCGACAAAAGGTGTAAGAAGAAATGACCGATAGGTCCAGGATTTAAATAGTATGACGATTGGAGGCGGGCGCAGAAACACGTACCCTTGCCGCTGCGCTGCAAAGACCAAAACAACAACAGGAGTCAGTAATGCAACCGATTCGTCTCGGCCTGGTGGGCTACGGCAAGATCGCCCAGGATCAACACGTCCCCGCCATCCTCGCCAATCCGGCGTTCCAGTTGGTGGCGGTTGCCACTCAGGGCAAACCTCGCGCCGGGGTGGAAAACTTCCAGTCGCTGAGCGAGCTGCTCGAAAGCGGCCCGGCCGTTGATGCGATTGCCTTCTGCACGCCGCCGCAAGGGCGCTTTGCCCTGGTGCAACAGGCCTTGGCGGCCGGCAAGCACGTGCTGGTGGAAAAACCGCCCTGTGCGACATTGGGTGAGGCCATGGCCTTGGTTGATCAGGTGGCCGAACAAGGCGTCAGTGGTTTGTTCGCCTGGCATTCACGCTATGCGCCCGGCATCGCCGCCGCCTGCGACTGGCTGGCCAGCCGCACCCTGCAAAGCGTGCAGATCGACTGGAAAGAAGACGTGCGCAAATGGCATCCGGGCCAAGCGTGGATCTGGCAACCGGGCGGCCTCGGTGTATTCGATCCGGGCATCAACGCCCTGTCGATCATCACCCACTTGCTGGCGCTGCCGCTGTTTGTCGAAGCCGCCGAGCTGCGGGTGCCAAACAACTGCCAGTCGCCGATTGCTGCCTCGATCAAGATGTCCGATGCACATCGGCTGGACGTTCGCGCCGAGTTCGATTTCGACCATGGCCACGACGAATTGTGGAGCATCGAAATCCGCTGCGCCGAGGGCGTCCTGCGCCTGGACAACGGTGGCGCGGTGCTGAGCATCGACGGCGTTCGTCAAAGCGTGTCGGAGGAGGGCGAGTACGCAGCAGTCTATCGCCACTTCCAGCAATTGATCGGCGACAAGGCCAGTGATCTTGACCTGCAGCCGTTGCGCCTGGTGGCGGACAGTTTCTTTGTTGGCAGCCGCGCGTTGGTCGAGCCGTTTTACGACTGAAGTGGATTGTCCGGTCTGAGTGGACGGTGTAACCCTTTTCAAG
>NZ_PJBC01000061.1 GCF_002836515.1 Pseudomonas sp. Choline-02u-1 | reverse complement strand
GAATGCCATGCTGCGAGACGGTACAGAATGGCGCTGATGGACGGCGGTTTAAGACAGTTGCTCCCACATTCTGGATTGGAGTGGCTCAGCTACCGAGTTTCTGCGCCAGCACCGCAATATGCTCCGGCCCGATCCCGCAGCAGCCGCCCAAGTGACTGGCGCCCCGCTGTCGCCAGTCCAGCGCCCAGTGCAGATACCCCGGCGGATCGAGATCGTCACGCAACGGGTCGAGCCCGTCGTTGGCCGTGGCTTCCTTCGGTTGCGGTGGAAACGCATTGGCATACGCGCCGATATTGATCGTCACACCGAGACGCTCGAACGTTACGCGCGCCGCGTCGATGGCGGCGCCAATCACTTCAGGCTGACTGCAGTTGAACAGCAAGGTCGCGACGCCCAGTTCAGCCGCCACCGCAGCCGCTTCGGTCACCGGCTCGCCGGAGCGCAGGCGCGGCACTTCATCGGTGTCTTCATCCTTGAGAGTGAACGACAGCCAGAACGGTTTGCCATCCTTCGGCAGCCCCGCGTGAATGGCGCGTGCCTCGACGATCGAGCTCTGGGTTTCGGCCAGCCAGAGATCAACGTGCGGAGCCAGTCCGTTGACCAGCGGCGTCAGCAACTCGCTCACACGATCCGCTTCGAAGAGGTCCGGACGGTAGGAGCCGAACAGCGGCGGCAACGAACCGGCAACACGCACCGATTTGCCGGATGCCAGCACCGCCCGCTGCGCCAACTCCCCCGCCAATGCCGCAAGCGCTTGGCCTTCAGTTGCAAACCGCGCCTCGCCAATGTGGAACGGCACCACTGCGTAGCTGTTGCTGGTGATCACGTTAGCGCCACTGGCGATGTAAGCGGCGTGTACCGCCTCGACCGCTTGCGGTGCTTCGCTCAGCGCCAGGGCCGACCACTCGGGCTGGCGAAACGGCGCGCCGGCGCGTTGCAATTCACGGCCCATGCCGCCATCGAGAATGACCGTTGCTGCTGCGCTCATATGCTATTCACTCATATGCTTATGAAAATAACTCACTATCGGAGCCGTTCTTATAACTATTTAATACGCACCAATCGGTTAATAACAACCTCTTTTTTTCAGCAGGAAGCAACTGTGAAATTCCAACCGCTATTGGCCCTGGGCCTGACCATTCTGGCCTCCAGCCAAGCCTTCGGCGGCGCGACGCTGGACCGTGTCGAGCAGAAGAAAGAACTGGTTGGCGTGCTGATGGAAAGCTATCCGCCGTTCTCGTTTCTCAATGAGCAGAATCAACTCGACGGTTTCGACGTTGACGTTGCCAAAGCCGTGGCGGACAAGCTTGGCGTCAAACTTCGTCTCGAAACGCCGTCCTGGGACGTGATCGCCGCCGGCCGCTGGAGCGGGCGCTACGACATCTGCATCTGCTCGATGACCCCGAGCAAAGCCCGCGCAGAAGTGTTCGACTTCCCGGTCGAGTACTACGCCTCGCCAGCGGTAATCGTGGTCAACGCCAAGGACGATCGCATCCACAGCGCCAAGGATCTGAGCGGCAAGAAAGTCGGCCTGACCAGCGCCTCCAGCTACGAAAGTTACCTGAACAAGAATCTGGTCATCGAAGGCGCCGAGGATACGCAGTTGCAATATCCGTTCGAGGATGTGCAGATCGCCCCGTATGACACCGACAACGTCGCCTTTCAGGATCTGGGCCTGGGGGCCGGCGTGCGCCTGGATGCGATCCTCACCAATCTGGTCACCGCGCAGCCGCGTCTGAGCCAGGACCCGCGCTTCAAACTGGCCGGCGAACCGCTGTACTCGGAACCGAACTCAGTGGCCATCGAAAAAGGTGACCCGCAATGGGACGCCAAGGTGCGTGAGGTATTCGCCCAGCTGAAACAGGACGGCACCCTGAGCAGGCTGTCGCAGAAATGGATCGGCGCCGATATCAGCCAATGACTTCCTTTCCAACCCCGCCACAGCCACCGCAACCGGTGGCTGAAACACGCCTGCAAAAGCTTTTCGGATTCCGTACGCGCCTGTACCTGACGTGGGCGGCGCTGTTCTGCCTGTTCGCCGGATTCTTTCTGAGCTTCGACCTGAAGTTCGCGATCATCCTCGACAAGCTACCCAACCTCGTTGGCCTGAAGCTGGCGCCCAACGGCTTCCTGCAAGGCGCAGCGCTGACGCTGTTTCTCTGCGCCTGCGCAATCATCGCCTCGTCGCTGCTGGGTTTCATCACCGCGCTGGCGCGCCTGTCGAACAGCGCCGTGGCGTTTGGCATCGCCAGTTTCTACACCTCGTTCTTTCGTGGCACGCCGCTGCTGATCCAGATCCTGCTGATCTACCTCGGCCTGCCGCAACTGGGCATTGTCCCCGGCGCCATCGTCGCCGGCATCATTGCCCTGTCGCTGAACTACGGCGCCTACCTGAGCGAAATCTTCCGCGCCGGCATCCTCGGCGTCGATCACGGCCAACGCGAAGCATCGCTGGCGCTGGGCCTGCGCGAAAGCGTGATTTTCTGGCGCATCACCCTGCCCCAGGCCATGCGCACGATCATTCCACCGACCACCAATCAGTTCATCTCGATGCTCAAGGACTCGTCGCTGATCTCGGTGATGGGCGTGTGGGAAGTGATGTTTCTCGCCCAGTCGTACGGCCGCTCAAGCTATCGCTACATCGAAATGCTCACCACGGCGGCGATCATCTACTGGCTGATGTCGATCGGGCTGGAGTTGATTCAGGCAAGAATGGAGCGGCATTACGGCAAGACGTATGTGCGCCGTAGTTGAGGTGCATTCAAATGGTGTCCCGGCGAATCCGCACAACGCCCATTTTCATGCCGAATGGGCGGAACACCGCGTTCAGCGACTTCAGGGTCTGATTGCCTTCGCCATGTTCGATATGCACCAGCGTGCGCACTGAAATCTTGCACATCTTCGCGAACTGAGTCTGATGCAGACCGGTGACTTCGACCCGTAAACGGCGCACGGCGTCACCGATTTCCAGAGTGCCTTCGGCCAGCGCTTGCTGAATGCTTTCGATGAGCGCCGTGCGCTCGAGGACGGTCAGACTCATTGCAGGTTCCACTCTTTCAAACGTTGCTCGAGGTTTTTCAGGTGAACGCTCGGGTGATTCATGGTTCTGGCGGGCAAACCGCTGGCCGCAAGAATATCCGGCAGTGCGGCCAGACGGCGGGCATCCGCGCGCAGGCCTTCGAACAGCGCCGAGGCATCCAGCCCCGCCAACGAATCGTGCGGATCTGCGCTATCGGCCAATACGCGGCAGACACCTCGCCAATCGACATCTCCCGCCCGCTCCAACTCTCTTGGCCATTTGGTCGTACGAGTCACGCCTTCGTCATCCATGACCATCGGGGCGAGGTCATAAATCGGCGCGAGCTGGAATGCGTTCTCTTGCCGGATGATCGCCGTGTTACGGCCGTGGTTATCGGAGTTTCCGAGGATTTTATTGATCAGGTCGCGACGCAGATAATCGGCGACGAGGCCGGGAATCAGGCTGGCCTGACCCGCTTTGCGCCAGAGCCCGGCGAGCATGCGTATCACTTCCAGATGATTCATGGCACTGCCTGGCGTCGTCACTTCAGCCAGCGAATAAATCGATTCGACGGCAAAACGCGACACCGCCCCATCTTTCACTTGTCGATCAAAACGCCGCATCCACAAACTCGGTTTGTTCGCCTCTTCCAAGGCCAGGCCCTCTGCCGCGACCGTTTCGATGCCCAATGTCTGCAGCGCATTGTAGTAATGGAATTCGCTGCGCAGGATGTCCTGGTCGGTCTGCCCGCCCCTGTTTCTGGCGAATTTCACGAACCAGTGCTGTCGCACTTCTTCATCGTCCAATACCGCATCGGGATACAGAAGCCCGGCGCTGTTTTCTGCCAGTAATAGCTTCGGAGCTTCACCACCTGCCCCCGTCGCGCCACCGATGGCCGCGCCTAGCTCGTAGGCATATTCAAGAAAGCGGTTGTCGCGGCTAATGACCTCCTCGCGCTCGAATCCGATCGGCTTCCTCTCATCGACTGCTTCCGCCGATTCCTTTATGCGCATGTTGCCAATGGGAGCCGGTGTACTGCGACCCAGCAGAAACAGATCGGCACTGATCTCGGCGGGTCTTTCCTGACCCAGGCGGGCGAGCAGAAACCGCTTGGCTGCGCCTGCCGGTGCGATGTCGTGGACAAAGGCTGGTGTCTTCGCGCGCCGACCTTCCCAATCCAGCGGATACAGGGCACTCACGGCTTGGGAAAAAGGCGACCCGATCAACTCGATGTTTTCCACCAGATAGTCCGCTTCATAGCCAAAACTGCAGCGGCTTTCGAAGCCTTTTTCCGGATCATCGAAGTCAAGAATCATCGCGTCGTGCCATTGCCCGGCGGTGAATATCTGGAGTGTCAGGTTGTACATGTTGATTCCGTATGCATTTAAATGCAGCTAAACGAGAAAAAACTGTTAATACATGCATTATAGTGCATCCAAACAGTTTTACGCGCCGGAATATCTGCAAAAAAATGCAGATTAACATTCCCATGTGACCGTATGAACGCAAATTAATGCAGTTAAGCGTCTGACGTGCCGCTGGTGAAGGTTCTTCAACGGTACAAAGCCGTAGGAGAAAGAACAGCCACCACTGCGCAAAAGCTCTGATTTGTGGAAACCAGTGAGGGTTTTCTACACAACGATCCGATGTCGCCTGCGTGGATGTGGGAAGCGGCCGACATCGGTTTTTTTCAGGCAGCAATAGAGTTGGGTCTTCTCGATAAGGAGGTCGAACTTGATGCCCACTCAACACCTATTCGCACCAAAACACTTGGCTCTGGCTATTTCATTGGCAATGGGTGGCGTAGCGCTGGCTAACGCCGAGCAATCCACTGAAGCAATAGAGCAGCCCCCAAGCATGGAAACGACGGAGCAGCCCGAAACCAACCCCAAGCAACAGGCGATGGAACGGCTACAGGGTTTTCTCACCGACGCGAGCACGGTACCGATAACCTTTACGACACCGGAAACCTTGTTCAAAGGGACTGACGTCAACGACTTGATTACCCTAACCGACGGCGCAAGCTTCACGGGTCGGCTGGATGGCGGCAAGGGCAATAATGTGTTGTTCCTTAATGCTGCGGATGGCGGCACGTTGAACGACACGCGCAACTTCAATGGGTTATTCGTCGCCCAAGGCAACTGGACGCTGAGCTCCAAAGGCGATTTCCATGAAGGTGTTCTGGTCAACAGCGGTGGAGCGTTGACCAACCTCGGCAGCATCAAGGGTGATGTGTATGTCCAGAATGGCGGCAGTTTCGCCGGTAAAGGCACGGTGGGAAATCTTGAGGTAGGTGGGCTGCTCACCATCAATGCAGCGCTTGGCGCACCGCGAGTGAAGGGTAATTTGCACTTGGCGCCTGGTGCCGAATTGGCTTACGAGGTCACTCCCTCTGGTGGTCAGACGATAAAGGTCGATGGCACAGCCCAACTCGAAGGTGCCACCCTGAAGATTGCTTCGGCTTCCGGTGAATATCCGCAGAGCAACCAATACAAAGTCATTGAGGCACGAGAGGTAAAAGGCGAATTCGGCAGGATAGAGAACGATCTGGCCTATATGACCGCCACAGCTCACTACAACAAGAAGTCGGTTGGACTGACTTATGCTCGCAATGGTGAACCGCTCCAAAGCCTCGCTCTTACAGAAAATGCAGGCGAACTTGCAGGCAGTATTATCGAGCCAGAGCAGCCGACTTCTCCCGCTGTACCGATCGCGACAACGCCCGCTCCAGCTTCAATGACAGCGGTGATCGCAGCTCCAGCCCCTGCCCTGACCTCAGTTGCGACCTTGATTGAAGACTCCGCATCGGTGGAATCATCGATACCCAACGAAATCGTAACTGCACAAACCACCGCACAGCCGGCGTCCGAGCCTGCAAAGCCCATCAACACCGCCGTCGCCGCACTGCTGACCAGCGATAAAGCCACCGCCCCCATCGCGCTCGACCAACTCGCCGCCGGCAGCAATGCCAACCTCGCCAAAGCCACACTGAGCAGTGTCACGCCGGTCAGTGCGAGCATGCTCTCGGCGATGCGCCAACTGGACAACCGGTCCGGCTCTACTGACGGCTCGCGCAGTTCAACTCATCAGACCTCCGGCAGCGAAGACTCCGGGCGGCTGTGGTTCCAGGCATTGGGCCACGGCGGCAAGATTGACCGCGACGCCGACGGCATCCTTCAACATGCCACTCAAGGGCTGGTCATGGGCGCTGACTGGCGACTCGACGAGCACTGGCATGTCGGCGTGCTCGGCGGCAAATCGCAGACGAACCTCGATGCCCGCCAGTACGACGGCGACCTCGATAGCTGGCATCTTGGCGCATACGCCGTGCGTCAAGACGGCCCGCTGTCTTTGCGCCTGGGCGCCACCTACGCCGGCCATGACGGCAGCAGCACACGGCGGGTAGCGTTCAAGGGTTTCAGCGATCGTCTCAGGGGCAACTACGACGCCAATACTCAACAGGCGTTCGCCGAAGCCGGGTTTAACCTGGGCCGGGATAGCGTGACCCTCGAACCCTTCGCCAGCCTCGGCTATCAGCGTTATCAGCGCGACAGCTACAACGAAAAAGGCGGCGATGCGGCGCTGAAAATCTACGGCCAGACCCGCGACAATTTCAGCAGCACCTTTGGCCTGCGGCTTGCGCGGATCAATACGCTGGATAACGGCATGCATTTGACCCCACGGTTGAGTGCAGGCTGGAAACACACTTTCGGCGAAATCGACAGCGGCACCGGCCAGCAACTGCGCAACGGCGGCAAGCGTTTCGAAGTGAATGGCGCGACACTGGATCGGGACAGTCTGTCGCTGGATGCAGGGCTGGATCTTGGACTTTCGGCGGCGCACACACTGGGCGTGGGCTTAACGGGTGAGCTGGGCGACGACAGCCGAACGTATGGCGTGTCGGGTCAGTGGCGCATGGCGTTCTGATGGATTAAGCACACCCCCTGAGGGAGCGAGCCTGCTCGCAAAAGCGGTGGATCGCTCGCAGATGATGTTGGCTGATCCGACGTATTCGCGAGCTGGCTCGCTCACCCATGTGTGCCTGACAAGGTCGGGAAAAAACAGGCAAAAAAAAGGGGAGCACATGCCCCCCCGAGGTTTAAAACGGTCGATCGCGGCTATTATCTCAGCCTTCGATCTCGATCAGAATTTCACCCGGATTCACCCGGTCACCCTTGGCCACATGTATCGCGGCGACCTTGCCGGCAATCGCAGCCTGGACTTCGGTTTCCATCTTCATCGCTTCGGTGACCAATACAGCCTGGCCGGCCTTGACGGTGTCGCCCTCCTTGACCAGCACATCGACGATGTTGCCCGGCATAGTGGTGCTGACGTGGCCCGGCGCCGAGGCCTGCTTGCGTTTGCTGCTGCCACCGCCGACAAATTCATTGAGCGGTTCGAACACCACTTCTTCCGGCATGCCGTCGATGGACAGGTAGAAGTGGCGCTTGCCCTCGGCCTTGACGCCGACACCAGTGATGTCGACGCGGTAGGTTTCGCCATGGACGTCGATGACGAACTCGGTCGGTACGCCCTCGCCCGCCGCCGAGGCCACGGCGCCGGCTTCCGGGATCGGCAACAGCACTTCCGGCGTAAGGGTGCCGGCAGCGCGCTCTTCGAGGAACTTGCGGCCGATGTCCGGAAACATGGCGAAAGTCAGCACGTCTTCTTCAGACTTGGCCAGAGCGCCGATATCGGCCCGCAGCTTGGTCATTTCCGGCTTGAGCAGATCGGCCGGGCGCACGTCGATGACGTCTTCGCTGCCGATCGCCTGACGCCGCAGTTTTTCATTGACCACGCCCGGTGCCTTGCCGTAGCCGCCCTGCAGATACAGCTTCACTTCGTTGGTGATGGTCTTGTAGCGCTCGCCGGCCAGCACGTTGAAGAACGCCTGGGTGCCGACGATCTGCGAGGTCGGCGTCACCAGCGGCGGGAAGCCGAGGTCTTCACGTACGCGCGGGATTTCTGCGAGCACTTCGCCCATGCGGTTGAGGGCGCCCTGCTCTTTCAACTGGTTGGCGAGGTTGGAAATCATCCCGCCAGGCACCTGGTTGACCTGCACACGAGTGTCGACGGCGGTGAATTCGCTTTCGAACTGGTGGTACTTCTTGCGCACGGCATAGAAGTACAGGCCGATTTCCTGGAGCAGTTCCAGATTCAGGCCGGTGTCGTACTCGGTGCCCTTGAGCGCAGCGACCATCGACTCGGTGCCCGGATGACTGGTGCCGGAGGCGAAGCTGGAGATCGCCGTATCAATGTGATCGGCACCGTTCTCGATTGCTTTGAGCTGGCACATGGCGGCCAGGCCAGCGGTGTCGTGGGAGTGGATGAACACCGGCAGCGATTGCTCGGCTTTCAACGCCCGCACCAGTTCACCAGTGGCGTACGGCGTCAACAGACCGGCCATGTCCTTGATCGCGACCGAATCGCAACCCATGGATTCCATTTGCCTGGCCTGGGTAACGAAGGCGTCGATGGTGTGCACCGGGCTGGTGGTGTAGGCGATGGTGCCTTGCGCATGTTTGCCGGCAGCCTTCACCGCTTCGATGGCCACGCGCAGGTTACGCACATCGTTCATCGCATCGAAGATGCGGAACACGTCGATGCCATTTTCTGCGGCTTTGACGACGAAGGCCTGAACCACGTCGTCGCTGTAATGGCGATAACCGAGCAGGTTCTGCCCGCGCAAAAGCATTTGCAGACGGGTGTTGGGCAGCGCAGCACGCAGTTGGCGCAGGCGCTCCCACGGGTCTTCTTTGAGGAAGCGCACGCAGGCGTCGAAGGTCGCTCCGCCCCAGCATTCCAGCGACCAGTAGCCGACCTTGTCGAGCTTGTCGCAGATCGGCAGCATGTCTTCGGTGCGCATGCGAGTGGCGAGCAGCGATTGATGAGCGTCGCGCAGGATGGTGTCTGTTACGAAAATCTTCTTGCTCATTCTTGTATTCCTCACAGGCCTGCGTGGGCGGCGATGGCGGCGGCGATGGCCAGGGCCAGCTCTTCGGGTTTGCGCTTGATCGAGTAGTTGGTCAGTTCCGGGTGGCTTTCAACGAAGCTGGTATTGAACTGGCCGCTACGAAATTCCGGGTTGCGCAGAATTTCCTGGTAGTACGCGGCGGTAGTCTTCACGCCCTGCAGACGCATGTCGTCCAGCGCGCGCAAGCCACGGTCCATCGCCTCTTCCCAGGTCAGCGCCCAGACCACCAGCTTCAGGCACATCGAGTCGTAGAACGGTGGAATGGTGTAGCCGGTGTAGATCGCCGTGTCGGTGCGCACGCCCGGGCCGCCGGGGGCGTAGTAACGGGTGATCTTGCCGAAGCTCGGCAGGAAGTTGTTTTTCGGGTCTTCGGCATTGATACGGAACTGCAACGCGAAGCCACGGTGCTGAATGTCTTCCTGCTTCACCGACAATGGCAGGCCGGAAGCGATGCGAATCTGTTCGCGGACGATATCGATGCCGGTGATTTCTTCGGTGATGGTGTGTTCCACCTGCACGCGAGTGTTCATCTCCATGAAGTACACCTCGCCCTCGGCGAGCAGGAACTCCACGGTACCGGCGTTCTCGTACCCCACCGCCTTGGCCGCACGCACCGACAGGTCGCCGATGTAGGCGCGCTGCTCCGGGGTGAGCTGCGGGCTCGGCGCTATCTCGATCAGCTTCTGGTTGCGGCGCTGGATCGAGCAGTCACGCTCGAACAGGTGCACGACGTTGCCAAAACTGTCACCGAGAATCTGTGCTTCGATGTGTTTGGGATTGACGATGCATTTTTCCAGGAACACTTCCGCCGAACCGAACGCCTTGGTGGCTTCGGAGATGACACGGGGGAAGTTCTGTTCGAGTTCTTCGCGGCTGTTGCAGCGACGGATACCGCGGCCGCCGCCACCAGAGGTGGCCTTGAGCATCACCGGGTAACCGATGCGGTCGCCTTCGACCAAGGCTTCTTCGATGCCGCAGACATTGCCCTCGGTACCGGGCGTCACCGGTACGCCGGCTTTGATCATGCTGCGCCGCGCTTCGGTCTTGTCGCCCATGCGCCGGATGACTTCCGCCGACGGGCCGATGAACTTGATACCGCGCTCGGCGCAGATTTCCGCCAGCTCGGCGTTTTCCGACAGGAAACCGTAGCCGGGGTGCAGCGCATCGCAGCCGGTTTCCACGGCCAGGTTCACCAGCTTGCGCGGGTTCAGGTAGCCGGCCAATGGCTCGGCACCCACGCTGTGGGCCTCGTCCGCACGCTTCACATGCAAGGCATGGCGATCGGCATCAGAGAAAATCGCAACCGAGCGAATGCCCATTTCGGCGCAGGCTCGTACGATTCGTACGGCGATCTCACCACGGTTGGCGATCAGGATCTTTTTTATCACTTGGAGGTTCCCTTGAGCCGGTGGCACCACGACCTGCTAGACCCAGGTCGACGCGTGACCAAATGTTTCAATTCAGTCGCAAGCCCACACTAGCGCCGCCAAGGGATTAACAAAAATGAGTAAAAATTGGGACAGGCATAAGTAAACACTTATAGTCAGAACATTCACTCGCCGACCGAGCCCCACTGATATGCGTAAGTCCTTGATGCGTATGACATTGCGTCAACTGCAAATCTTCAATGAGGTGTGCGATCTACGTTCCTACAGCCGCGCCGCTGAGGAAATGTCCCTTACGCAACCGGCCGTCAGCCTACAGATTCGTCAGCTTGAAGAGTTGATTGGCCAGCCGCTTTTCGACTACGTCGGTAAAAAACTCTACATGACCGAGGCGGCAGAAGCGCTTCAACGCGCCAGTCGGGACATTTTCGGACGGCTGGAAAACCTCGATATGCAGTTGTCGGACATGCAGGGTTCGCTGCAGGGCCAGCTGAAACTGGCAGTGGAATCCAGCGCCAAATATTTCGTGCCGCACCTGTTTGCCGCATTCAAACGCCAACACCCGGAAGTCAATTTACAGCTGACCGTGGTCAACCGTGGTCAGGTCATCCGCCGTCTCTCGGACAACCGCGATGATCTGGTGATCATGTCGATGGTGCCGCAGGACATGGGCCTGGAATTTCTGCCGTTTCTCAATAATCCGATTGTCGCCGTGGCGCGCCCGGATCACCCGCTGGCGCACATGGGCTCGCTGCGCTTGCAGGATCTCGAGCCTTATACGCTGCTGATTCGCGAACCGGGCTCGGGTACGCGTCTGGCCTGCGAGGAATACTTCAAGGAAAAGCGCGTGCACTTCACCCAGACCCAGGAAGTGGCGTCCGCCGAAGCTCAGCGCGAGTGCGTGTTGGCGGGTCTGGGCCTGGCGTTGTTGACGCGCCACGCCCTGAACCTGGAGCTGGCGACCGGCGGTCTGGTCGAGCTGCCGGTCGAAGAGTTGCCGCTGATGCGCAGTTGGTGCCTGGTGCAAGCCAAAGCCAAACGGCTGTCACCGGTGGCGCACGCCTTCCTGGCGTTTATCCGCAGCGAGCGGGCGCAGATTATTGCGTTGGTTGAGCGTTTCGACGGGAAGCTGCGGGGGTCGCCTGCCAGTGCGTGAATTCGGGAAAATCGCCGATCGCGGCCTGAAGCTGGCGCAGTTCGAAGCGATCCTCGATTGCGCGGCGAAATTCCATGCGGCGCTGATCTTCCTGCTGACGACGGGTTTTCGCGGCACTGTTGCGTTCTTCGTAGGGCTGAGCCATTTCGAGTCTCCCAAGGCGAGTACGGGAGTTTCACGATAGGCGTGGGGGATGACGGTTTGATGAAAGTTTCCGTCAAAAAGCAAAGATCGCAGCCTTCGGCAGCTCCTACAGGGAACGCATTCCAAATGTAGGAGCTGCCGAAGGCTGCGATCTTTTGATCTTAATCGTCCAGGGCTTTCACAGCCTTGGGAGACAAACGCAAACTGCGCAGACTGCGCTTGACGCTCTTGAGGTGATTGACCAGGCTCGGCCCGCGCGCCATGGCCACGCCCATCGCCAGCACGTCGATCACCACCAGGTGGGCGATTCGCGAGGTCAGCGGCGTGTAAATCTCGGTGTCTTCGTGCACATCGATCGCCAGATTCACGGTCGACAGTTCGGCCAACGGCGTCTGGCTCGGGCAAAGGGTAATCAACGACGCACCACTCTCGCGAACGAGGTTAGCGGTGATCAGCAAATCCTTGGAGCGCCCCGACTGGGAAATACAGATCGCCACGTCGGTAGGCTTCAGGGTCACTGCCGACATCGCCTGCATGTGCGGGTCGGAATACGCCGCTGCGGTCAGCAACAGACGGAAGAATTTGTGCTGGGCATCCGCCGCCACTGCGCCGGAGGCACCAAAACCGTAGAACTCGACACGTTGCGCCTGCGACATCAGCGTCACCGCGCGCTGCAACTCCACCGGGTCGAGTTTCTCGCGTACCTCCATCAGGGTGTGCAGCGTGGTGTCGAAAATCTTCAGGCTGTAGTCGGCGACGGAATCATCTTCGTGGATCGCGAACTGGCCGAAGCTGGCGCCGGCGGCCAGGCTTTGCGCCAGTTTCAGTTTGAGATCCTGGAAGCCGGAACAACCGATGGCGCGGCAAAAGCGCACGATGGTCGGCTCGCTGATGCCGACGCTGTGAGCGAGGTCGGCCATGGAACTGTGCATCACCGCCGCAGGGTCAAGCAGCACGTGGTCGGCGACCTTGAGCTCCGACTTGCGTAACAGGTGACGTGACTGGGCGATGTGTTGCAGCAGATTCAAGGGGCTGGACTCTTCTTGTGGGCAAGGATGTAGCAAGCTTGTAGTTATACTACATGAATGGGCATTTTGCCTGCTCAAAGCGTAACTCCATGTCCCGGCATCAGGCACGCTTAGCTGCATGTAGCCCCTAGCGCAGATTTTCCTGATCACGTAAAAGCCCGGCCAGACAGGCAGCGTCCACCGGTCGGCTGATCAGATAACCCTGCACTTCGTCGCAGCGCTCCATGCGCAAAAATTCCAGCTGATCCTGGCGCTCGACGCCCTCGGCCACCACTTTCAGCGCCAGCCCGTGAGCCATGGCGATGATCGCGCGAGTGATCGCTGCGTCCGCACTGCCCTCGCTCAAGCCGCGAATGAACGCCTGATCGATCTTCACGTAATCCACCGGGATGCGCTTGAGGTAACTCAGCGAGGAATAACCGGTACCGAAATCATCGATCGCCAGCTTCACCCCCAGATCGCGCAGTTGCTGGAACGTCGCAATGATGTGTTCGACGCTGTCGAGCAGATGGCTTTCGGTCAGTTCCAGCTCCAGGCAGTGCGGCGCCAGCCCGGTTTCTTCCAGCACCTGCCGCACCAGGCTGACCAGTTTGCCCTGGCGCAGTTGATGCACCGACAGGTTGACCGACACGCGGATCGGCGCCAGCCCCTGGCGCTGCCATTCGCACGCCTGCCAGCACGCCTGGCGCAGGACGAATTCGCCGATCGGCCCGATCAGACCGGTCTCTTCGGCAAGGCCGATGAAATCTGCCGGCGGCACCTGGCCCATGCTCGGATGATCCCAACGCACCAGCGCTTCAGCAGCATTCAGACGACCGGTTTGCAGGCACAGTTTGGGTTGGTAGAACACCGTCAGTTGCTGTTCTTCGATGGCCCTGCGCAAATGGTTTTCCAGCTGCAAGCGCTCCAGAGTGCTGGCCTGCAGGCTCTCGGTGTAGAACTGGAAATTGTTGCCGCCCAGATGTTTGGCGTGCTGCATGGCCATGTTCGATTGGCTGACCAGTGCCGAGATTTCCCGCGCGTTGTCCGGTAACAGGCTGATGCCCATCGAGGCGCTGACCACCAACTCATGGCCGTCGACGCTCAGCGGCAAACGCAGCTTGGCCGACAACCGCGTGGCCACCCGGGCCAGGCTCGACAGATGGCCGTAGGCATCGAACAGCACGGCAAACTCGTCGCCGGACAAGCGGGCAATGGTGTCGGCTTCCGGCAAGGCGTTGACCAGCCGCCGCGCCATCTTCTGCAGCAACTGATCGGCGACTTCATGGCCGAGGCTGTCATTAAGCAATTTGAAGCGATCCAGGTTGATGTGCAGCAACGCCAGACTGCGCCGCCCGCCCTGTCGCACTCGTTGATGCGCTTCGTGCAGGCGCTCGCGGAACAGCGAACGGTTGGCCAGACCAGTGAGCTCGTCGTAATGGGTCAGATAGCGCAGGCGTTCTTCTGACGCCCGCCGCGCCGAGAGATCGGCGAAGAAGCCAACGATATGGCTGACATTGCCGCGGCTGTCGCGCACCGCATTGAGCTGCAGCCACTGCGGATACAGCTCGCCGTTCTTGCGGGTTTCCACCAGTTCACCCTGCCAGCTACCGTGCTGCTCCAGCGCCTGACGGATCGTCAGGTAGTGACGGCGGGCATCGCGACTGCACGGCAACTCGACGACGTTGCGCCCGAGCATGTCGTCGGTCTCGTAACCGGTGACACGACTGAAAGCCTGATTGATCGCAATCAGCGCGTAGTCCGGATCAAGAATCACAATGCCTTCGCTGGCCGCTTCGAACACCGTCGCCGCCAGCCGCTGCTGCTCTTCGAGGCTTTTGCTGGCGCTGATGTCGCGGCGGGTGCCGACCATGCGGATCACCCGGCCGCTGGCGCTGCGCTCAACGGCTCGGCCACGGTCTTCGATCCACACCCAATGGCCGTCACCGTGACGCAGGCGGTATTCGACCTGATAATCCTCGGTGCGCCCCTTGAGATGCTCGACCAGGGCGAACTTGAGCGACGGCACATCTTCGGGGTGCAGCCGCGGTTTGAGGTCGCGCAGCAGCGCCGTGACGTACTCCGGGGCGAGGCCGAACAGCTCCTGAATCTGCGTGTGATGGACTTCGTCGGTCTGCAGGTTCCAGTCCCACAAACCCAGCTCACTGGCCTTCAGCGCCAGCGCCAACCGCGCCTCGCTTTTGCTCAGGGCCTGATTGGCCGCATCCAGTTCGCGACTGCGCTGGGTGACGCGGTCTTCCAGATCGACCTGCGCTTCACGCAACAGGGCCTCGGCGCAGCGGCGCTGCTCGATCTCTTTGCCAAGCGCCTGATTGAGCTGTTCACTACGCGTTTGCGCTTGCTGCAAGTGCTCGATCAGGTGCTGATTCTGGAAGCGCCGGAGCAATCCGCGATCAATCAGTCGGTTGACCTGCCATGCCACCACGCTCAGCGAACCGAGCAGGATCAAACCCAGCCAGCCCCAGCCCCGCGACTGCTCGTCGCCACCCCAGAACAGGTAGCCGATCGCGGGCAACAGACAGGGCAAGGTAAACGAGAGAAACGCCGGCAGGCTCACCGCGTAGGCGACACTGGCAGAGAGCGTTGCCGCACCGATCAGGCCGAATACCCAGGCTTGTTGAATGAAATTGTCGGCGGGCACCAGCGCAATGCCGGCACCGGCCAGGGTCAGGCCGGTCATGGTCGAACCGAGCAGGAACATGCGGAACCAGATCGGCTGGGCCTGGCGATCGGGAATCGCCGAGTCGAACGCGGCCACCTGAATCACCCTCAACGCAACCAGCGACAGCAGCCACACCAGCCAGACGCTGACCACGAAGTAGCGCTGTGGGCTCCAGAGCAAAGCGGCGCAGACCAGACCGTTGATCAACATGAATAGCGTGGGCAGCAGCGAGCCCTGATACAGCAGACGCGTACGCTCGACCGCCATTTCGACGGCATAGTGCTTGCGGATTAGCCGGGGCTCCACTGAGGGGCCCGACAATTCGGCGCTGAGGGTCATGGGCAACGTTCTTGTTCTTATAAGGAGGGCGTGTGCCCGAAACGTGGACGGAGCATACACAAGCCGATCCCGTTGCCAAACTGCTGCCGATCACAATTGCCGGGAAATTTCCTGCCCATCGGGCCTGGTTGAAAGCCTTCAGGCGAGACGGGCCAAAGCCTGCAGTCAATGACCGACCGGTCGTCATCGGCAGCACTTTCATCGGCTAATGCAACGTGCGGTTTGCCCGGGCCTGCGGCGCACCCTAGAATGCGCCGATGCGCGATGATCTCTCCCTTCTGCTGAACTCCCTCAACGATGCCCAACGCCAGGCCGTAGCGGCCCCCGTTGGCCGTCAGTTGGTCCTGGCCGGCGCCGGTTCCGGTAAAACCCGAGTGCTGGTGCACCGTATCGCCTGGTTGATCCAGGTCGAAAACGCCTCGCCCCACTCCATCCTGTCGGTGACCTTCACCAACAAGGCCGCTGCCGAGATGCGCCACCGCATCGAGCAGTTGCTGGGCATCAACCCGGCCGGCATGTGGGTCGGCACCTTCCACGGCCTTGCGCACCGTTTGCTGCGGGCGCACTGGCAGGAAGCGGGGCTGAGCCAGACCTTCCAGATTCTCGACAGCGATGACCAGCAGCGACTGGTCAAGCGGGTGATCCGCGAGCTCGGTCTGGACGAGCAACGCTGGCCGGCGCGTCAGGCGCAGTGGTTCATCAACGGGCAGAAAGACGAAGGTCTGCGGCCGCAACACATTCAGGCCAGCGGCGACTTGTTCCTGGCCACCATGCGCGGCATCTACGAAGCCTACGAGGCGGCGTGCCTGCGTGCTGGCGTGATCGACTTCTCCGAACTGCTGCTGCGTGCCCTCGACCTGTGGCGCGACCACCCGGGCCTGCTGGCGCACTACCAAAAGCGCTTCCGCCATATTCTGGTCGACGAGTTCCAGGACACCAACGCCGTGCAGTACGCCTGGTTGCGCCTGCTGGGCAAGGGCGGCGACAGCCTGATGGTGGTCGGCGATGACGATCAGTCGATTTACGGCTGGCGTGGCGCGAAGATCGAGAACATCCATCAGTATTCTTCGGACTTTCCGGATTCCGAGACGATTCGTCTGGAGCAGAACTACCGCTCCACCGCCGGCATCCTCAAAGCCGCCAACGCGCTCATCGCCAATAACACCGGGCGTCTGGGCAAAGAGCTGTGGACCGACGGCGGCGACGGCGAAGCGATCAACCTGTATGCCGCTTTCAACGAGCACGACGAAGCGCGCTACGTGGTCGAAACCATTGAAAGCGCGCTGAAAACCGGTCTGGCCCGTAGCGATGTCGCGATTCTGTACCGCTCCAACGCCCAGTCGCGGGTGCTCGAAGAAGCCCTGCTGCGCGAGCGCATCCCTTACCGCATCTATGGCGGGCAGCGCTTCTTCGAGCGCGCGGAAATCAAAAACGCCATGGCCTACCTGCGCTTGCTTGAAGGTCGCGGCAACGATGCGGCGCTGGAACGGGTGATCAACGTGCCGGCGCGCGGCATCGGTGAGAAAACTGTCGAAGCGATTCGCGAGCACGCCCGGCACAGCGATGTATCGATGTGGGAAGCGATGCGCCAACTGGTTGCCAACAAAGGCCTGACTGGCCGCGCGGCCAGCGCACTGGGTGCGTTTATCGAGCTGATCGAAAACCTTGCCGCCAAGTGCGCCGAAATGCCGCTGCACCTGATGACCCAGACCGTCATCGAGCAGTCCGGCCTGATCGCGTACCACGAAGCGGAAAAAGGCGAAAAAGGTCAGGCCCGGGTGGAAAACCTTGAGGAACTGGTCAGCGCCGCGCGCAACTTCGAAAACACCGAAGAGGACGAAGAGCTGACGCCACTGGCGGCATTCCTCGGCCACGCATCGCTGGAGGCCGGCGACACTCAGGCCGACGAGCATGAAGACAGCGTTCAGCTGATGACCCTGCACAGCGCCAAAGGTCTGGAATTCCCTTACGTGTTCCTGGTGGGCATGGAAGAAGGCCTGTTCCCGCACAAAATGAGCCTGGAAGAACCGGGGCGTCTGGAAGAAGAACGGCGTCTGGCTTACGTCGGTATCACCCGGGCGATGCAGAATCTGGTCATGACCTACGCGGAAACCCGGCGCCTGTACGGCAGCGAAACCTACAACAAGGTGTCGCGTTTCGTACGTGAAGTGCCGAAAGGCCTGATTCAGGAAGTGCGTCTGTCCAACAGCGTCAGCCGACCGTTCGGCGGCAACCAGTCGATGAGCGGCAGCAATCTGTTCAGCGGCAGCGAGATTCCGGAAACCGGTTTTGTGCTTGGTCAGGCTGTCCGTCACTCGATCTTCGGCGAAGGGGTGATCCTCAACTTCGAAGGTTCCGGCGCTCAGGCCCGGGTGCAGGTGAATTTCAGCGAAGGCAGCAAGTGGCTGATGCTCGGGTATGCCAAGCTGGAAGCCATCTGACGAGCTGCACTGAACCCCTGTGGGAGCGAGCCTGCTCGCGAAAGCGGTGCGTCATCAGGCATTCATTTGTCTGACACGACGCCTTCGCGAGCAGCCTCGCTCCCACAGGTTGTTCGGCGAACCGAGCACAATCCCTCTGAACCTATCGCCTTTTCCTACAGACAAAAGTACATCGGCTGATTGCCTCGCCAAGCTGAACGCGACCTGTCAGGCAAAAGCCCGAAACACTCTCTCGCTAGCCAGTAACACTTCAGCTGTGCAACATGGCGCGCGTGTCTCCACAAAACGGGAATACCCTTTATGAAACGTTTTCTTAGCATCGCCATGGCGTTGTGCATCGGCCTGACGATGAGCCTCGACGCCAACGCCAAGCGCTTTGGTGGTGGCAAAAGCGCCGGCGCTGCGCCGACGCACCAGACCAGCCAGATGGCTCCTTCTTCTCCAGGCGTGGGCGGTGCAGCAGCGACCGCTGGCGCTGCCGGTGCCGCTGGCGCTGCGGCCAAGGCCGGCGGTGCTTCGCGCTGGCTCGGCCCACTGGCGGGCATCGCCGCTGGTGGCCTGCTCGCGTCGATGTTCATGGGCGACGGCTTCCAGGGCATGCAGATCTTCGACATCCTGATCATGGCCCTGATCGCGTTCGTGATCTTCCGCTTCATCGCCGCCCGTCGTCGCAAGCAGCAGGAGCAATTTGCTCCGGCCGGCGCGCCGATGCAGCGTGAAGTGTTCGAACAGAAGCCTGCGGCCATGGGCTCGATCTTCGGTGGCTCGGCTGCTCCGGCTGCTGCCCGCCCGGTGATCAACGCTCCGGCCTGGTTCAACGAAGAGCGCTTCCTTGAAGCCGCACGCAGCCACTTCCAGTCGCTGCAGCAGCACTGGGACGCCAACGAAATGGACAAGATCGCCGAGTTCGTGACCCCGCAAATGCTTGATTTCCTCAAACGTGAGCGTGCGGACCTGGGCGACGGCTTCCAGTCGACCTACATCGACAACCTGCAAGTGCAGCTGGACGGCGTCGATGATCGCGCCGACAAGACCATCGCCACTCTGACCTTCACCGGCGTGTCGAAAACCTCGCGTTTCGATCAGGGCGAAGTGTTCAGCGAAAGCTGGAACATGGAGCGTCCACAGGGCGACAACCAGCCTTGGCTGGTCGCCGGTATCCGCCAGAACGGCTGATCCCTGCTGCGCTTCACTTGCGGTAACAGAACCCCGGCTTCGGCCGGGGTTTTTCATTTCACGGTTGCATCTATAGCGAGCTACTGTATAAACCGGCCCATATAAACCGCGCCATTCAAGCAAGAGGATCCCGGACGTGGAAGAAATCATCGAACAACTGCGCGAAGCCAATGAACCCGTGCCGGTTCCATTGGAATTGCCTGACGAAGACCTGCTGGTGGAAATCGAAGAACAACTGTTCATCGACATTCCATTTGTCTTCAGAGAATTTTTGCTGACTGTTAGCGATGTGGTCTATGGCAGCCTTGAACCCGTGACCGTCACCGATCCGCAATCGCACACCTACTTGCCTGATGTCGCCGCCAATGCATGGGATGCAGGGGTTGATCGCAGCTTGATTCCGATCTGTCAGGACGGCGATGACTATTACTGTGTCGAAGAAGACGGCACCGTCGTGCTTTGGCAGGCCGAAGAAGAATTGATTGCTGAAGAAACCTGGGAATCGGTGTGGCACTGGGCGCGGGACGTCTGGCTGGAAAGCTGATCCGCCAGAGGCCCCAGGGCGGTTAGTGCCCCGACGATTCCTTGTGATTGTCGAGGGTTTCCAGCAGCGCTACCTGCATGCGCGTGTGCACGCGGATGAACCAGCGCCAGAGCAACGCCGCTACGGCGGCCGCGACAACAGCAATCAGCATCAGCAGCTTGTTGGTCGGCAGGATACTGGCCGACAAGGCTGCCAGCAGCAGGAAAATCACCAGCAGCGAGAGAATCGGGATCACTTCGGCGATCACCCGGCGCACTCGCTGCGTGTGACGCCCGGCCATTTCCGGCTTGACGCCCATCTCTGCCAGCAGCATCGACAACGCCTTGAGCTTGCGATAGGCCGCAATCAGGAACGGCAGCGAGACCAGCAGCGCCCCACCCCAGATCAATGCCTTCTGCCAACTCGGATCGCCGATCCAGTCCTGCAGCCATAACGACATGCGCTCGGCGAAATAGGCGCCGGCAAAGAAGATCGCAATCACCAGCGCCAGATTGACCCCGACCTGCAACAGAATCCGCCGGATCATCGACGCCAGCATCGCGCCCTCGCCTTGCGGCTGAATGCTGCGCAGCCATTCGCCATACATGCCGAGCACCCGACCAAGACGCTTGGGCACTGCGGCCGAAAGCTTGATCGACAGCGGATCCGCGGCTCGGATCAAGTACGGCGTCAACAGCGTGGTGATTACCGACACGGCCACCGCGACCGGATAGAGGAAGTTGCTGGTCACCTGCAAGGTCATACCCAGCGCAGCGATGATGAAGGAGAATTCGCCGATCTGTGACAGGCCCATACCCACTCGCAGCGAGGTACGTCCGTCATTGCCGGCGATAAACGCACCAAGGCCGCAGGACAGCATCTTGCCGAGCACCACGGCCACGGTAATCACTGCGATCGGCCAGGCGTATTCGAGCAGGATCATCGGGTCGAGCATCAGCCCGATGGCGACGAAGAAGATCGCGCTGAACAGATCACGCACCGGTTCGACCAACCGTTCGATCTTCAGAAGTTGCCGCGACTCGGCCATGATTGCGCCGATGAGGAAAGCGCCAAGGACCATGCTGTATTCAAGTTTGACTACCAGCAGGCAGAAGCCGAAACACAGGCCCAGCACGGTGATCAGCAACATCTCGTTGCTTTCGAATCTGGCCACATAGGCCAGCAGACGCGGCACCAACAGAATGCCGATGACCAGCGCGACGATCATGAACAGCGACAACTTGCCGACCGTGGAAAACACTTCCCCCGAACTCACCGTGCCACTGACGGCGATGCTCGACAGCAGCGCAATGATGCCGATGCCGAGGATGTCCTCGACAATCAGTACGCCGAAGATCAGCTGCGCGAAGCGCTCGTTCTTCATCTTCAGATCGTTCAAGGCTTTGACGATGATAGTGGTTGAGGAAATCGCCAGAATCGCGCCGAGAAACAGCGAATCCATGGTGTTCCAGTCGAACCAGCGGCCGATTTCGTAACCGATCCAGATCATCAGGATGATTTCAAGAAACGCAGCAATGAACGCCGTCGCCCCTACCTTGAACAGCTTGCGCAGGCTGAATTCCAGGCCGAGGCAGAACATCAGGAAGATCACCCCCAGCTCGGCGAGGGTCTTGATGGTTTCTTCGTCGTGGATCAGGCCGAACGGTGGCGTATGCGGGCCGATGATGAACCCGGCAACGATGTAGCCGAGTACCACCGGCTGCTTGAAACGGTGAAAGAGCACGGTCACCACACCTGCGACCAACATGATCACTGCCAGATCCTGAATGAAGCTGATGGCATGCATGGTGTGGGCTCCTTGAATGACGAGGCCGCGGACAGACGTCAGAAGCGTCTGCGCAGGCAAGGTAAAAATCCGCTTTTGATGTAGGAATTGCCCTTAGACAGGGCTTTTGCAGGTTAACACCGCGATTTCTTTCTGAAAGGCGGTGCAATATAAGGAAACAGATCGAACCCGGCGTGACGGCGAGCCTGCGCCCGGCGTCCCGATAACGGTGCTTTCGAAAAGCGACCAGGCACCCGCAGAGGTGCTTTCAGCCATCCGCCTTGACCCGTGAGAACGTTATGGAACCCGGAAACGCCCAGCTGTCGATGACGGTACTGATGACCCCCGACATGGCCAATTTCTCTGGCAATGTCCACGGCGGCACGCTGCTCAAATACCTCGACGAAGTGGCCTACGCCTGCGCCAGCCGTTATGCCGGCCGCTACGTGGTGACCCTGTCGGTGGATCAGGTGATTTTCCGTGAGCCCATCCATGTCGGCGAACTGGTGACCTTCCTCGCGTCGGTCAACTACACCGGCAACACGTCGATGGAAGTCGGCATCAAAGTGGTCACCGAAAACATCCGCGAACGTTCGGTGCGCCACACCAACAGCTGTTTCTTCACCATGGTCGCGGTGGATGACCAGCGCAAGCCGGCCGCCGTGCCGCCGCTGCAACCGCAGAACAGCGAAGACAAGCGTCGTTTCATGCAGGCGCAGCAGCGACGACAGATTCGTCAGGAGCTGGAGAAGCGGTATCAGGAGATCAAGGGCGACGCCTGAGATTAAAAAGCAAAAGATCGCAGCCTTCGGCAACCTGAACTATGGAGTGCAAACCCATGTAGGAGCTGCCGAAGGCTGCGATCTTTATTGAACAACGGCGAGATTACAGACTGATCGCTGTAGCCTCGAATTTCACCCGCGGATGCGCGATCCGATCCTGCGCCCGCACCAGTTGCAGCTCATAGCTGGCGCACGCCTGGGTTTCCAGCAACACCTCATGCACCGCCGCTGCGGTGAATTCGAACGCGGCCAGCAGGCTGTCGCCCAGCAGCAACCGCGCCAGAAACAGGCCGGAGGTCAGGTCACCGACGCCCACCGGCTGACGCGGAAACGCCAGCAGTGGACGGCGCAAATGCCAACTGCCCTCGGCCGTCACCAATAACATCTCGAAGCCATCCGCCGGTTTGCCCGGGTAATCCAGATGCTTGACCAGCACTGCCTTCGGCCCGCGCGCCAGCAGCGCCCGCGCCATCGCCAGGCAATCGAACAGCGATTGCGGCTTGCGCCCGGAAAAGCTGTCCAGCTCCAGCTGATTCGGGCACATGATGTCCGCCACGGCTGCGGCCTCATTGAGCAGGAAATCGCTGACCTCGGTGGGCACGCTGCAGCCCTTCTCCGGATGGCCCATGACCGGATCACACAGATACAGCATCTTCGGATTGACCGCTTTGATCCGCGCCACACCGCTGAGAATCTCCCGGCCCTGCGCGGCGCTGCCGAGGTAGCCGGACAGCACAGCATCGCAATTGCCCAGTTCGCCAATCGCGGCGATGCCTTCGATCAGCGCGGGAATCTGCTGCGGCGCCAGCACTTCACCGGCCCACTGACCATACTGGGTGTGGTTGGAAAACTGCACGGTGTTGAGCGGCCAGACGTTGACCCCGACGCGCTGCATCGGAAAAACCGCAGCGCTGTTGCCGGCGTGGCCAAACACCACGTGGGACTGGATGGCGAGCAGATGGGGCGTACGTTTCATTCGGGTCATTCCGTAAAACGATTGAAATTCAAGCCGCGCAGTATGCGACGAAACACAGCCTGTACGACAGACCGGCGAGGCAGTTAAGCTGACGCCATCTTTTGGAGTTCGATGTAGATGCTGACCCTGGAAAACATCTTGGTGCTGATGCTGTTCGCCGCCGCCGGTGCCTGGCTTTGGCACAACCACGGCCTGCGCGAGCGTGCGCTGGAACGGGTCAAACAGCATTGCACCAATGTTGGCGTCGAGCTGCTGGACGGTAACGTCGCGCTGAAAAAAATCGGCTTGGTCAAGGATGCCAACGGCCGCCGACGCCTGGCGCGGGTCTACAACTTCGAGTTCACCGTGACCGGCGAAAGCCGCCACAACGGTACCGTTACCCAGTTCGGCGCGCACAGTGCGCAGATTGAACTGGCTCCCTACCCGGCACCGTTCGACGACACGCCGCCGGTGGTCGAAGTGCACAAGCCACGGGCGGAGGTCATTGAGCTGAGCCAGTGGCGACAGGAACATACCAAGTGGAAGCCGTGAGAGATCTCAAAATCCGAGTCTCTATGCGGGTACTGCAGGCGCTGCCGAAGGCTGCGATCTTTTGCTTCTAAAGCTTCCGGCAAGCGGCCAGCCCCTCCTGAAGCCCTTCAACTTCTGCACTCAAAATCAGCTCGATCCGCGAATCTCTGCGCCATTCACTGACTTGCCATTCCAGCTCGGCGTTCTCCAGCGCATTAGCCGAAACCCAGCCATTCGCGCTATGGATAACCAGTTTGGCCCGCTTCCATTCGAGAGCGGCCAGCCAATCGGCGATGCGTTCTTGATCAAATACCTGCCCAGGATGCCAGCGCCAACCGATGCTCCAGCCTACGTCCTGCCTCTGACTCAGGCAAATCGGCACACTCGGATCGCTCCAGACCGCTGGCAACGGTGCCACTCCCTTGGGCAGCGGCAGATTATCCACGCCTTCGTTCGCTTTTACGGTCAGCCCCGGCAGTTCGCTCAGAGGTAGCCGGGCTTGCTGCGTCCAGATCAGCCTGACGGACGGCAACTGGCTGGCGATTCTGTCTCGAGCCGTTTTCCGAAGATTTTCAGCCTTGTTCAACAGCAACAACCCGGCGCCGGCCAACGCTTGCTGCTGGGCGTCCGGCAAGGCTTTACCGGCATGCAACGCCTGCGCATCCAGAACCAGCACGCACGGCTGAACCGCGAGCACGCCCAGCCACGGCGCCTCATTCAATTGCTGGAGCAACTGCGCCGGATGGCCAAGCCCCGACGGCTCTATAAACAGTCGATCCGGCCTGGCCTGGCGCAGCAATCGGCCAAGGCCAATCTGGAACGGCGCACCGTTGACGCAACACAGGCAGCCCCCGGCCACCTCACCCAGTGCGATACCATCGGCATCGCGAGTCAGCAGCGCGGCGTCCAGACCGATCTGGCCGAACTCGTTGATCAACACTGCCCAGCGTTCGGCCGCCGGACGTTGCGCCAGCAACTGGCGAATCAGGCTGGTCTTGCCAGCGCCCAACGGGCCGGCGATGACGTGGGTCGGAATGTTCTGCAACATGGCGGGCATTTTTCCGCAGACGGTTATTGAGGAGATCGAAGATGCGCAGCTGGGGATGGTCGTTGCTGTTGACGCTGCTGTCGAGCGAAGCATGGGCTCAAGCCTGCGTGGTGCACACACAGGGCGAACGACTCGACGTCAAAGTCTGTCAGCAGAACCGGACGATACCGCAGAAATTATTCAATGACGGCTTCTGCCAACCGACGCTGGCCGGACAGAAGGTCGAAGTGCAATACGTCGAGCAGTGCCCGAGCGGGGCTTTCGGCGTGTGCAGCAACGCGCAAGTCGCCAATATGCCCTATCGCCAGGATATCCACTATTACGGCGTGGCCACTGACGCGGCCTATCTCAAACCGTATTGCGAAGGTCAGAGCCGCGGTGACTGGCGCAAGCCCTGAATTGTCAGCCAAGCCAATCGAGGGTCAGCAGCAGGCGCCGCTCACCGGGTGCCGGCTGCGGCGAACGATGGATCAGGCCGAAGCCTTCATTGCCGTGCCACTTTTCGCCTTTGAGCAGCGCGACGTCGCCACTGCCGAGCTGGTGAATCAACCGTGCATCCTGCGGTTCGGCACTGGCCTGCCCAAGTTGCGTACGATCCATCGCCCCTTCTTCTAGCCATTGGCTGCCAACACCAGCATAGGTAGTGATCAGGCGCACGGGCACGTGATCGATGTGGAAGCGCGGACACATGGCCTTGTCCAGCACACGCAGACGCACGCCGATCCGCCGCGCGCCGAGCAGACAGGCGAAGGCACTGATCAGCCATTTGAGGTCGCTCATGAAACCTTCGAAACCTTCCAGATCACGCAGCCCTGAAGCCAGTCCGGCGAGATCCGGTTCGGCGTCCTCGTCAGGTAATTCCAGGCAAAGCGACTCGGCCAGGGGCTCGTTGAGCGACAGCACACATTGCGCAAAGTCGACGATGTGCAGCGGTAGCTGGCGTTGCCAGACGGCGAGATTGCTTTCTTCGTCAAGGATTCGCATCAATGTTTCGGGCGTCAGGCCCCGATGTTGATGGCGGGTTCGTTGATGGTGGGGCTTGAGTGCGAGCATCAGGCAGCCTCTTCGTGCCAAGGGCCAAATGGATCAGGCAGCAAGCGCCAGCCTTCTGAACCCATTGCCATTTCTTCATCGGTCAGCAGGCATGCGTCCAGCTCGGCTGTGAGTTGCAGGAAGTCGATGTTCTGGCCGATGAAAACCAGTTCTTGGCGGCAATCTCCTACGCTCGGCGTCCAGTTTCCCATGATCGCCTGGACGTTTTCCTGGTCCTCCGGCCATTGATCCTTCGGAACGAAACGCCACCAGCGACCGGCAAAACCATGGCGCATCAGGCCGCCGGCCTGTGACCAGCTACCGGCGTCAGTGGGTTTGCTGGCGAGCCAGAAGAAGCCTTTGGAGCGCAGCAGCTTTCCGTTCAGCCAAGGCCGGTCGATGAAGTTGAAAAAGCGTTGCGGGTTGAATGGCCGGCGCGCTCGATAGGCCGTCGAGGCGATGCCGTACTCTTGTGTTTCAGGGAGATGCTCACCGCGCAATTCCCGTAGCCATCCGGGCGCTTGTGCGGCTTTTGCGAAATCGAAACGCCCACTGTTGAGGATTTTCTCCAACGGCACTTCGCCCATCACCATCGGAATGATTTCAGCGCGGGCATTCAGGCGCTTGAGGATGGCGCTGAGTTCTTCACGCTCGTGCTGGCTGATCAGGTCAATTTTGCTGATCAGCAGGACGTCGGCGAATTCGATCTGTTCGATCAACAGATCGGTGATGGAACGCTCATCTTCCTCGCCGAGGATTTCGCCGCGAGAAGCGAGGCTTTCGGCAGCCTGGAAATCACGCAGGAAGTTCACCCCGTCGACGACCGTGACCATGGTGTCGAGGCGCGCAGTGTCGGCAAGGCTCTGCCCGTGTTCGTCACGGAAGGTGAAGGTTTCGGCAACCGGAAGCGGTTCGGAAATGCCGGTGGATTCGATCAGCAAGTAGTCGAAACGGCCCTCCCGGGCGAGCTTGCTGACCTCTTCCAGCAAGTCTTCTCGTAACGTACAGCAGATACAGCCATTGCTCATCTCGATGAGCTTTTCCTCAGCACGGTTCAGGCTGACATCACGCTGGACTTCGCTACCATCAATATTGATTTCGCTCATATCGTTGACGATCACCGCGACGCGCAAGCCATCGCGATTACGTAGTACGTAATTTAAAAGCGTACTTTTCCCGGCTCCAAGAAATCCTGAAAGTACGGTGACGGGCAATCTGGCTGACATTGGATAATCCTCGTTAGTAGCGGCCGACTCGCGCTTCATGTGCTGAACGCAGGTTTGTAATCGGCAGCTCAGGCTGGGGCCAAAACAATGTTATAGTATAACTATCAAGCCGCACTACCCCCTCGACTCGCAAGAATTAAGCGATTCGCCCCACCACCGTTCTTGGTAAACCGCAATGAACAATGCGCTGAAATATCTGCTACTGAGTTACGGTTTGACGCTTGCGAGCCAGGCTCAAGCGCAGATTCAGGGGCCTGCGCACTGCACACGCAGCGCCAACCTGCTCGCGTGCGTGGACGCCGACGGCAATGCCTATAGCGTCCATAAGGTCGGTGCCACGCTGTATCTGAAGGGGTTCGAAAAGAATGGCCATCGCTACTGGGCGCAAACCAATAGTCGGTTCGGTCAATTGACCTTTTTTACCGGCATCGCCTCCGACGGCGAGGCTTGGGTTGGCTACACGCGTCGTGTCGGTTGGACGACCATCAACCGTTTCTCCAGCTCCGGAGGGAGCAGCGCGAGGTTCACTTGCAGCCGGATGACGAGCTGCTAGTGAAAACCTCTTCATGAAAAAAGCGTCGCTGAATGGATTGTTATAATGTAACGTTAAATGAGATCAATACGACGGTCTCAACTATGAATGCTCTTACACTTCCGGATATCGCCGCTCAATTTGCACGCCAGGCATTGCCTCTCGATTGGGTGGGAATGCATGGAATCGCCCTGCCGGTATTGCTTGCAGGCCAACGCCTCAGCGCCAAAGTAGACGCTGGCGTGAGTCTCGATGATGGCGAAGCGCGTGGGATTCACATGTCTCGTTTATACGTGGCACTCGAAGCCCTCGAACAGCGAAGCCTTTCTCCCGCTCTGCTGCATCAGGTACTCAAGGGTTTTCTGATAAGTCACGAAGGTCTATCCGCCTGCGCATATCTGAACATTCACACCGACTTATTGCTGAAACGACCGGCGTTAGTCAGCCCCCTATCCGGCTGGAAATCCTATCCGGCGTCCATTTCAGCGAGCCTGAAACAGCAGATGTTCCACGTGGAACTAAAAATCGAGGTCCCTTATTCCTCGACATGCCCCTGTTCCGCAGCCTTGGCGAGGCAATTGATTCAGCAGCAATTCGTCGATGATTTCGCCAACAGGTCTTTGCAACACGCAGACGTGTTGGCATGGCTCGGCTCAACCAAAGGAATCGTAGCGACACCGCATAGCCAGCGCAGCTATGCGCAACTGCACCTGCATCTCGACCATTTCATCGCCGAGTTACCGCTGACAGCGATCATCAATGACGCCGAAGCAGCACTGGGCACCGCAGTACAGACCGCAGTAAAGCGACCCGACGAGCAAGCCTTCGCTCTCGCCAATGGGCAAAACTTGATGTTCTGCGAAGACGCCGCGCGCCGTCTCAACCTGGCCCTCCAACGCACGCCCGGCATCAGCCAATTCCATATTCGCGTAATCCACGCCGAGAGCCTCCACGCCCATGACGCCGTTGCAGAGAGCAGCTGGCAACGGGAGCAGCCATGATCCGCTGCCAATCGCTGGTCTGGGGCGCACCCGGCCAACCGCTGACGACCCCCCTGAATCTTGAGTTCGAAAGTGCCAGCCTGACCGCTATCATCGGCGCCAACGGCTGTGGCAAAAGCAGCCTGCTGAAAGTCATCGCCGGTCTGCAAAAGCCTTTAGCCGGTAAAGTGGAAATGGCTGTTCCACGGCAAAGCGGCATTTCCTTTCTGCCGCAACAGCAGCATTTGGATCGCCAGTTTCCAATCAACCTCCAAGAGCTCATCGCCGCAGGTTTCTGGGGCCGTCGGCTGTCGACACAACTGCGCACGCAGCGACTGAAAAACGCGTTGGAAGACTGGCATTTGAGTGGACTCGAACAGCGTCCGTTGATGGCCCTGTCGGGCGGTGAGCTCCAACGCGCCCTGCTCGCGCGACTGAGCCTCGCTGATGCCCCGGTGCTGTTGCTGGACGAACCGCACGGCGCACTCGACGAAATCGGCCAGCAATTGCTCTGGCAGCACATTCACCACTGGCACGCCGAGGGCCGGACACTGGTCATGGTCTGCCATGACTTGGCGGCGGTGCGAGAACATGTTCCGCATACGCTGCTGATCAAAAACGGCCACTGGGTGTACGCAACCAGCCGAGAACTGATTCGGCCTACACCGCACATGCAGGTCGCCTGATGCTCGCCACCGTCAGCCATTTCTGGCAGCCGTTCAGCGAATTCGTATTCATGCGCCGCGCCTTGATCGGCGGCCTAGTGCTGGCGTGCAGCACGGCGCCCTTGGGCGTGTTTCTGATTCTCAGGCGTATGAGTTTGATCGGCGACGCTGTCGCGCACGGCATTCTCCCTGGTGCAGCGCTGGGATTCTGGTTTGCCGGTCTGAGTCTTCCTGCCCTGACGCTCGGAGGCCTCGGCGCCGGCCTCAGCATGGCCGGACTTGCAGCCTGGATCACCCGGCGCACGGGTTTGCGAGAGGACGCCAGCCTCGCCGCGATCTATCCGATTTCACTCGCCAGCGGCGTGCTGATTCTCGGCATTGCCGGCAAACGCCTCGACCTTCTGCATTTGCTGTTCGGCTCAGCGTTGGCGGTAGACGGGCCGACGCTGACCGGCATGCTGTGGGTCTCGGCTGTCAGCCTCATGGCGATGGCGGCGATCTACAAACCACTTCTGCTGGACACACTGGATCCACTGTTCTTGCGCACAGTCAGCCGTCTCGGGCCTCTGGCCCACGGTGTGTTTCTTACCCTCGTCGTACTGAATTTGGTGATCGGTTTTCAGGCCATCGGCGCGCTGATGGTGGTGGGATTGATGATGCTTCCGGCTGCCGCGTCGAGATTCTGGAGTCGTCGTCTGCCGACACTGATTGCCGTCGCTGCCGTGATGGCCTGCCTGTCAGTGTGGCTCGGCTTGCTGCTGTCGTTTTACTACTCGCTGCCCAGCGGCCCGGCCATCGTGCTGGTCGCGGGGGTCGGCTATCTGCTGTCGGTGGTGTTAGGACCGGTCCACGGTCTGCTGCGCCGCCCGCCTTTACTCACATCCCAATGAGGTGTTTCCCGATGCGCGCTCTACTCGTGCTGTTCAGCCTGATGCTGTCGATGTCATTGTCGGCCGCCGAAAAACTGCCGGTGGTCACCAGCTTCAGCATTCTTGCCGACATGGTTCATCGGGTCGGCGGCGAGCACGTTCGGATCACCAACATGGTCGGCGCAGATGCCGATGCGCACACCTACGAGCCGACACCGGACGATGCCAAGGCGTTACTCAAAGCCAAAGTGATCATCAAGAACGGCCTCGGTTTCGAGCCTTGGCTGGATCGCCTGGTGACCAGCACCGACAGCAAAGCGACGGTGATCAGTGCCAGTCGCGGAGTGATTCCACGTTCGCTCGATGAGGATGGCGAAACGGTTCCGGATCCACACGCCTGGCACAACCTCGCGAACGCCGAGTTGTACGTCGCCAATATCACAAAGGCACTGATCGCCGCTGACCCGGCCAACGAGGCTGACTATGCGCGCAACAGCCAAACCTATCTCAAACAGATCTACGCCCTGCTCGCCGAAGCCAAAAGCAAACTCGGAGCGCTGCCGCCGGGCAACCGCAAGATCGTTACCAGCCACGATGCATTCGGCTACCTCGGTCAGGCCTACGGCATCGACTTCATCGCGCCACAGGGTTTGTCCACCGAACGCGAGCCATCGGCCGCCGAAGTGGCTGCGCTGATCACACAGATTCGCCAGGCCAACGTCAAAGCAGTGTTCATGGAAAACATCAAGGATGCACGGCTGCTCAAGCAGATCGCCGATGAAAGCGGCGCGCACATCGGCGGCACGCTGTACTCGGATGCATTGGCGGCGAGTGGCCCGGCGAGCACCTTTACCGGGTTGTTCGAATACAACCTGAACACGCTGTACAAGGCGTTAAGTCAGCCATGAGTTGTGCGCTGTTCTGTTGATTCGCGAGCAGGCTCGCTCCCACAGTTGCAATGGGTTCCAGCTGGGGAGCGCGAGGGGTTCATGCGCGAGGTTTTACGCTGCCGCAATCCTGACCCAGCCATACGGCCCGGGTTTCCAGGCTGCCTTTCTGGTTGATGCCGATAGCATTGAAGGTGCCGTTGGCGACGGTGGTGAATTCGCGGTCACTGAGGAATGTCGCTACACCGGTGCCTTGGGCTTTCGGGCAACTGAAGCGGAATTTCCATTGGTTGCCGGTGCGCTCGGTGATCTGCTGCTTGCAGCCCGATTGCGGATCGGCCAGCGGGATATCGTTGGTAGCCACCTGCTGCGGCGTCAAACAGGCGCGGATGCCTTTACCGCCGATGTTGATGCCGTTTTTCTCCAGCGCAGCGCGCTGCTGCGGGGTGATCTGGCCCTGAATCTGGCCAAGGATCGATTGCACATCCATGGCCTGATCATCGACCTTCAGATTGCTCGAAGACATTTCCCACAACCCCGGCTGCAGCATCTGCGCCTGCGCAACCACCGGCAATGCCAAACCCAGGCCCAGCGCCAAACCCAGCAGACGAACGTTCATCGAGAAACTCCTGATCAGTTGTGGCCGTTAGACGCCGGCCGATTGCGTCGGTTCATGCACCGATTAAATAGAGACATTCGCAGCAGAACATGGTCTGTTAAGCATTGCATCTCGCGGAGCAAGGCTGCCCCATGGATTATTTCGGACCGCACATTTTCGGTTATTTGATTGCTCTGCTACACACTCTCGGTTCGATCGCTGCGATTCATGCGGTGCTCACCGTGCGCACCGCGCAGGGATCAATCGCCTGGGCATTGTCGCTGATCTTCATTCCCTACCTCACGCTTATTCCGTATCTGGTCTTTGGTCGCAGCACCTTCGATGGTTACATTAAGGCCCGGCGCCAGGCCAACGAACAGATGCGCTTGGCCATTTCCGAACTGAACTGGCGCCCATGGGTGGAGGAAGCCCTGGCCGCCCGCGCGTCGAACGCCTATGCCTCACTGCGGGCAATGCCGAAACTGGGGCGCATGCCGTGTCTGGCAAACAACGAGGTGCAGCTGCTGGTGAACGGCGCTGCGACCTTCGACGCAATCTTCACCGCCATCGAACAAGCAAAAGAAGCGGTACTTGTGCAGTTCTTCATCATTCATGACGATCGGCTCGGCCAGCGCCTGCGTGACCTGCTGCTGAAGAAAGCCGCCGAAGGTGTGTCCATACACTTGCTCTACGACCGCATCGGCAGCCATGCCCTGCCCCATCAGTACGTCCAAGCGCTGCGAGAAGCTGGCGTCGAGGTCAAAGCCTTTGCCACGCGCAGCGGCTGGCTTAACCGCTTTCAAGTCAACTTCCGTAACCACCGTAAAATCGTCGTGGTCGACGGCGTGGTCGGCTTTGTCGGCGGTCACAACGTCGGCGACGAATACATGGGGGAGAAACCGCCTCTGGCGCCATGGCGCGACACTCATGTAAAGGTTCGCGGGCCCGTGGTTGCCTGCATGCAGGAGTCATTTGCCGAAGACTGGTTCTGGGCCGCACGCACTCTGCCGCCGTTGATCCTGCCAGACGAGTACCCGGCCGATGGCGTGCTTTGCCAACTGCTCGCCAGCGGTCCGGCCGACGCCTACGAAACCTGCTCGCTGTTTTTCGTCGAAGCCATTCACGCGGCGACGCAACGAGTGTGGATCACCAGCCCTTACTTCGTCCCGGACGAAGCGGTGTTCGCGGCATTGAGGCTGGCGGTGTTGCGCGGTGTCGACGTAAGGCTGCTGTTGCCGTCGCGGCCCGATCACCGCATCGTCTATGCCGCGTCCAGCCTGTATGCCTTTGAAGCGGTGCGTGCAGGGGTGCGGGTGTTCCGTTACCGCCCGGGTTTTCTGCATCAGAAAGTGGTGTTGATCGACAGCGAGATCAGCGCCATTGGCAGTGCCAACCTGGATAACCGCTCGTTCCGCCTCAATTTCGAAGTGATGTTGCTCACCGTCGACACTGCGTTCGCCGCCGCTGTGGAACACATGCTCAACGATGATTTCGCCCAGGCCGACGAGGTGGCCAAAGAAGAAAGCCGGGAAATCCACCGCCTGCAACAGGTCGGCATGCGGATCGCCCGGCTGATTTCGCCGATTCTCTGAACCCTCGGGTATCAGGGGTTGTAGATGTCGTCGCGGGTCCACGGCAGTTCATGACTGCCATCCGGGTGCGCTTTCACGGCGAGAATCTGATGCAGGTTGATCCAGCCCCGGGCGAAGGCGTAGGCGCAGCCGGCCAGATACAGGCGCCAGATACGCAGCGCTTGCTCCGGAACCAGTTTCGCTGCCGCTTCGAGGTTGTCCTCCAGGCGCTCGCTCCAGTGATCGAGCGTTCGCGCATAGTGCAGGCGCAAGCTCTCTACATCGACGATCTCCAGACCCGCTTCACTGATCTCGGCAGAGATCATCGCCAGATGCGGCAATTCACCGTTGGGGAATACGTACTTCTCGATGAAATCCCCAGCGCCGCGCCCCACCGGACGGCCGTCCGTGTGCTTGGCGGTGATGCCGTGGTTCATCACCAGCCCGCCTTCCTTCACTGCTCCGAACAGGGTGGTGCAGTACTCGGCGAGATTGGCGTGGCCGACGTGTTCGAACATGCCGACGCTGACCACTTTGTCGAAACGACCGTCTTGCGGTAAATCGCGATAGTCGAGCAACTGCAATTCGATCTGGTCTTCCAGACCCTCGGCTTGGACCCGCTCCTGCGCCAGCGCCAACTGCTCTTTACTCAAGGTGATGCCGAACACTTTGACACCGAACTCGCGCGCCGCAAATCGCGCCAGACCGCCCCAACCACAGCCGACATCCAGCAGATACTCGCCCGGCTGCAAGCGCAGCTTGCGGCACAAATGGCGGAATTTGGCTTGCTGCGCCTGTTCGAGCGTTTCGCTGCCGGTCTCGAAATACGCACAGGAATACACCATGTCGCTGTCCAGCCAGAGCTGGTAGAACGCATTCGACAAGTCGTAGTGGTAGGAAATGGCTTTGGCGTCGGTGTCCTTGTCGTGATGCGCACGCACCGGCTGACTGGCTTCGTCTTCATCGAGCAACGCACTGCTCAACTCGTCGCAGACCCGGATGACTTCGCTGATCGAGCCCTCCAGTTCCAGCTTGCCCTCGACGAACGCCGCACCCAGCGCATCCAGGCTTGGGTGGGTAAACTGAGTGACCATCTGCGGGTCCTTGACCACGATGGTGACACTGGGCGCGGGGCCCAGGTTGAACTCATGGCCGTCCCAGAGTCGCAGGCGAAGCGGTAGCTGCAGGTTCTGCAAGGCCGGTGGAAGTTGCGCGAGCATGGAAAATCCCCCCTTGTTTCAGACGTCTGATCTGAGGGTAGACCAACCTGGAAAAATAGCAGGCTATCGATTCGATCCGCCCTGTCTACCATCACCGGCGCCTCGGCTGAACAGCCGATAATCCGCGCCTTACGGTAGATGACTGCCTGCGCAGCCTGCGGTTCGATGAATTTTCTTTCATTTTTCTTGGGGGTCGAGCTTGAGCAAGGGCTCCTGAAAGCGCAGCAAACGTCCCGCGTTGCCCAGCACCAACAGGGTGCTCAGGTTGTGCAGCAACGCCGCGATCATCGCCCCGGCCGCGCCGAGCCAACCGAAAGCGGCGAAGACCACGATGGCGAGCGTCCAGCCGAGACCAATGATCACATTGACCTGCAAGGTGCGCCGGCAGCGACGGCTCAAGCGCACGCAGGTAGCGAGGCGACGCAAATCGCTGCCAATCAAAACGATGTCCGCCGACGCCAGGGCAATGTCGGCGCCGCCTGCGCCCATCGCTACGCCAACCACGCCGGCCTTGAGTGCGAGGGAATCGTTGATGCCGTCGCCAACCACCATCGGGCGAAAGCCGTGGTCGATTTCCCTGAGTACTCGATTGAGCTTGTCTTGCGGCAGCGCTTGCGCCTGGACGTCGCTCAGCCCGACCTCTTGCGCCAGGGTTCGGGCCACACTCTGCCGATCACCCGTCAGTAGCAATTGTCGGCCCAGCCCCAGTTCGCGCAATTGGCTCAAGGCAAAGCGCGCTTCGGGTTTAACGCTGTCGGCGAGCAACAGCCAGGCGAGGAATTTGCCGTTCAAAGCCAGGCCGGCGATTGGGCCATCGTGATCAGGCACGGCGGTCGTGGAGACGCCCAGTTGCGCGAACAGTTCGGGACGGCCGAGCACAGCTTCGCCCTTCTCTGTTACTGCTACGACACCAAGGCCCTGGCGTTCATGGATATCGCTCAACGGCCAATAGGCTTGCTGAGCGACCAGCACCGAGAGTGCGCGGCTGACCGGATGACTGCTGGCCGCGCCGAGACTGGCGGCCAGCGCTCGCACTTGGGCAGCGTCAGCTTCGAGGCTGTCGATGGACTGCAAACGCAACGTGCCGTAAGTCAGCGTGCCGGTCTTGTCGACCACCAGTGAGGTCAGATCGGCGAGCTCTTCAAGGAACGCCGAGCTGCGAATCAGAATCCCATGGCGAGCAGCCACGGCTACGCCGGCAATTGCCGTGGCCGGCGCCGACAGCACCAAAGCACACGGACACGCCGCCACCAATACCGCGAGCATTGCCTGGGCGTCGTTGGTCACGAACCAGGTCACCGCTGCCAGCAGCAACACCAGCACCATATAACTACCGGCGTAACGTTCGAGCAATCGCGTGATCGGCGGTTTCGAGCGCTCGGCGTTTTGCATCAGGGCGATGACTTTGCCCAACGTGGATTCGTCGCCGGTGCGGGTGACTTCAATGCGCAGCACTCCGTCGAGGTTGATGGCCCCACCGAACACCAGTGTGCCGACTTCAGCGTCCACCGGCACCGATTCACCAGTAATCGACGAAGTGTCGAGGCTCGCCTGTCCGAACAACACTTGGCCATCCGCCGGCACCCGATCGCCGGCGCGCACTTCGACAATATCCCCAGCGCTTAACGCGCTGTTATCCACCTCGATGATCGAACCGTCTGCTTGCAGCTTGCGCGCATGGCTTCGTGTCAATTGGCCAAGGGCATGAATCGCTTCCTGGGAGCCGATGACACTGCGCTCTTCGAGCACATGGCCGAAGATCATGATGATCGGCAACAACGCTGCGGTGAGCAGATCGCCGGTCGCCCACGCACCGAGCATGGCCAACGCGATCAACTGGTCGGTGATGCCGTGCAGGCTGGGATAACGCAGGCTGTACCACGCCGAACGCATCACTGGAACCGCTACCAGCAACGAGGCGAACCCGAGCAGCAATTGGCTGACCCCGATTTGCTGCGGGAGCATCCAGCGCCAGAGCAAACCCAGACCCAGCAGCCCGAGCGCGAGCATCGCCAAGGTCAATTGGCGTGCGGCGCGACGTTGTTCGGCTGAGGACAACAGACCAGGAGCAGCAGAAGTCGCCGTCATTGACTGGCTCCTTGAATGATCAATCGAGAATCGTCTTTCGGGTCAATAGTGGTGACCGACCCGGCCTGACCAAGAATTTTCGGCATGCGTTCGCGATACAGACGCAGGAGCATTTGCGAGTCCACGGATTTGCCCAGACTCAAGACGGTGGCGGTATCGGCCGTGGCTTTCGCAAGGCGTTCGCCCGCCTGCGCGTGCGCCACTTGCAGCGTGCGGTCAGCCTGTTCAGTGGCAGATTGCGTGAGCTTTTCCGCCTCGGTCCGCGCGTTGGCCACGGCCTTATCCGCCTGCTGACTGGCCGTCAGAACGGCATTGAAAGCACTGACCGCTGGCTCCGGCAGACTCGATTGCACGTCGACCCGCGACACTCTGATACCGATGCCCTGCCCGCTCGCCTTCAATTCGGCGAGACGCGCGTTGATACCTCGCACCAGATCACCGCGCAACCGCTCACGGCGCTCGGCCGCCCGATTGTCGGCGCCGATCAGTTCCGGGCGAGCGACGAGAATGGTGTCGAGATCACGCGCAGCGGTCAGCGCCACGGCACTGCGCGTCACCAACCGATCGAGTGCCGGCAGCACATGTTCGCCCTGCAACACGAATTCGTAGGGGTCGGAAACTTGGTAAAAAACGCGTACGTCCAGTTGCACTACGCCGGCGTCCCCGGTCAGTAAATAACCCGACCCAGCGAGAGCATCGTTCAATGGCGTAGCAAAAGAGGCCACACGGTCAGCCTTCAGCGCCTCGTCGCTGCGCAACAGATTTTCCACCCGACGCTCGATCACCCGGTCCGCCGCCGGCAACAGGATCACCTGTTCAAAGGGCTGCGGCCATGCCCATAACAGTCCGGCATTCTGAACCCGATCCAGCGCGCCGAAGTGCAGCACTACTGCGCGGTTTTGCGGATCAATCTGCCGGACATTCGAAAACGCCCATGCCAGCGCCGCCAACACGGTGATCGCATACAGGGCGATAAACGCCAGGCGCCCAGCCTGAATCCAAGGACCGTTCAACGAATGTGTTCCACGTGGAACTTCGTCTGTCATGGCTGCAATCCGGCCTTGTTGTCGAAAGTCGGCGGGCCATCGACCAATACGCGGAACGGTGCGGCATCGGTGCGCAGAATCAGTTTAGTGTCCGGCCTGACAATGGTTCCCAGGGTATCGAGCGAGCGCAGCAGGTTGTAAAGCTGCGGCGAGCTGGTGTAGGCGCGACCGTAAATCTGCGCCGCTTCGACCCGAGATTGCGCTTCGATGTCAGCAGCTTTAACTGTTGCATCGGCCTGAACGATGCGCGCATCGCGCTCGGCGGCGGAACGAATTTGCGCCGCTTCGCGTTTGCCGATGGCTGTGCGCTCAGTGGCGATAGTTTCGCGTTCGGCGCGCATGCGGTCGACCGTGGCGCTGAGTGTGACCGAAGGCAAAGTCAGCCGCTCGATGCCGACCTGTACCACGCGCACGCCATAAGTGGCGAGCAACTGTTGATCAATCTGCTGACGTAACTGCGCTTCAAAATCGGTGATGTGCACTTGGCTGGCATCGGTGTTGACCAGATTGGCCAAGTCGAAACTGCTGGCCGTAGTCTCCAGGGCCGAGCCGACGAAGGTGCGGATCTGCCGCGCCGCTTCGTCCGGCTGGTTCTGCACGGCGCGCATGAAGCGCTGCACGTGTTCAGGATCACCCTCTACCTGCCACCCCACGTAAGCCTGAACAATAATGCGCAAACCGTCGCGGGTGCCGACATCCTGCAAACCGCTGGAGGTTGTCCGCAGACGCAAATCCACCGGGATCGCCGCTTCGAATGGTGCAGGCCACCGCCAGTTCAAACCCGGATGAAGCAAGACCCGGGACGGATTTCCGAAACGGGTGATGACTGTGGCTTCACCGGAGCGCACTTGCACCAGACTCGCGGCGGCCACGGCAAACGCCACCAGCAACGCGGCCCAGCCCATACGGCGCCACGGAAATGGTCCGGCCTCTTGCGGATTGCCGTGGTGATGATGGCCATGATGATGGTGATGCCCGCCGTGGCCGTGGTCGTGGTCGTGGCCGCTGTGGTCGTGAACATCATGAACAGGCGACTGGCTCAATGGGTAGCTCCTGGCTGAACGGTGGTGCGTGGGGAGGACGGATCAGTCGGCAAAGTGAAAGTGCGCAGATCGATGGTTGGCGCATTTGCGCTGCCGCCGAGTCGATGGTCGAGTATCAGCAACCTGGCTTTACTCAGGCCCCGACTGAGCTGGCTGAGATATTGCTCCAGCACGAAGGCCTGGCCTGCATTGGCGAACGCCTTTTGTTCGGCGCCGAATTTCAGGTCGGCCGTTTGTGCAGCGGCATTGATCTCCCGCGCATTGGCCGTTGCCTGATCCCGCGCCGTGCTCGCCTGCAACTGCGCCTCGTTAATGGCCTGCGCAGCCGCCCCGCGCTCGCGAGCGATCAACGCCTGCGCGCCGATCTGCGCCGCTTGCAAACTGTGATAGGCATTCGCCGCGCCCGCCGGCGGATGAATCGCTTCCACCACTGTGGCGAGAATTTCCACGCCACTGTTCAGGTGGTTCAGATCGCTTTGCACCGCGCGGCCGATTTTTTCGGCCAGCCCTGCCCTGTCATCGCCCAGCAAACCGTCGAGGGTACGCGAGGCGAAATCGTGAACCAGAATGCGGCTGGCGGTGCTGCGAATCAGGGTCGGGACATCGGCGCTGTTGTAAGTCGCGGCGAGTGCCGCCTCGTCGTTCAAACCGATGCGATAAACAAAGCGCACGTCCATGTTGACGATTTGCAGGCCCTGTTGCGCGCCGCGGCTGCTGGCGATGACCTGGGATTTGTCATTGACGTGGCTGGCATCCCACAACCGGTTGGCGGTCAGCGGCGCCGGGCCTTCAGCGGAGTCGGACTGCACGGCGATTGGCTTGTCGCCGACACTGGTCGCCAGTTCATGGACCACGCCGTTTTCAACGGAGATCACCCGCCCCAATGGCCAAGGCAAACCGGCATGCAAACCAGGGCCGAATACCTGTTCCGGTTTACCGAAGCGCTCGTAGATCCCGCGACCTTGCAGGGGAATTTCATGGATGCCGGTCAGCAGCCAACCGCTCAGGGCGACCACCGCCAACACCGGCAACAAGGCCCGGCGCATATAACTGAAGGCCCAGACTTGGCGCAGATCGATGCCGAACCGATTGTGCATTTCGTGTTGCAACGCCAGCCACGGCTGTGGCGGCCAGCGCAGCATGTCGGCGATGACACTGCGCGCCAGCAGGGTCGGCTCAAGTTGTTCACGGCGCGGGCTGAAGACTGACAGGACGGCGCGCAACAGCAGTTCCATGGCCACCGACATCGGCAGGATTGCGCTGAATACCGCAACGCGCACTGGCCAGACTGCGGTTTCGCTGGCAAACAGCAGACACAATGCGCTGATCAAAAGGGTGATGATTACCACCCGGGACAGTTGCGCCAGTGCCACCGCTTCCGGCCATTGCGCCGACGGCTCCTGCGCCAGTTGCCGCTCTACCACCAGCACGGCAAACGCCAGTAACAACGCCAATGCCGCACCGAGGTTCGCCGAAAGACCCAACGCCGCCGAAGGTAAAGTGAGATTCCAGACCTGCTCTGTACTGAGCAGAACCAGTAACGCCCAGCCGCCGAGCCATAACGTTGGCGCGCCGATTTGTCCAAGCAGATGCCGGCTGCGCTGACTCAAGCGCTCCAGCAACCTTTCATACCAGCCATCGCCTGCAACGCCCGCCTCCACCATTGCCGGCGGCGAAACTGGCGGATGCATGACCCGCGCGCGCCATTGCGCCACCCACCACGCCGATTGCGCTCCGGCGACCAGCACCAGCAACGCTGCACTCTGGTTGATCAACAACGGCAACCACAGCGATTGCGGCGCAAACAGGCCGACGAAAAACGCCAGCATCCAGCCCAGCCCGGCCAATGCGCCGAGACCATAAGCCAGCCGGCGCAACTTGCGCCCCTGCGCGGCTGCCTGCTGAAACCGCGCCAGCCCGGTCACTGGCGTGGCGTCCAACTCAAGATCGACTTGCATATCACCCCGGCTAAATTGGTCGTAGCGTTACGATATAACGGAAACTGTGAAATATTCGTACACAACTGCGCTTATTCAAAAACGCCGCAGCTGTCGTTTGCCTGAAGCCTTGACCGAAATGTCCGGCAACGCTCATATTACGCGCATAATTTTTATCGCAACTAATCTTGGCTATTCCCATCGAGCAACCTGGAGCAAGCGCATGAGCAACTATGACGTGGTGATTCTGGGCGGTGGCCCCGGCGGTTATAACGCAGCGATCCGCGCCGGTCAGCTCGGGCTCAAGGCCGCTTGCGTTGAGGGGCGTTCAACGCTGGGCGGCACCTGCCTGAACGTCGGTTGCATGCCGTCCAAAGCCTTGCTGCACGCCTCAGAGCTGTACGCCGCTGCGGTGGGTCCGGAGTTCGCCAACCTCGGCATCGAGGTCAAACCGACGCTGAACCTTGCGCAGATGATGAAACAGAAAGACGAAAGCGTCGCCGGCCTGACCAAGGGCATCGAGTTCCTGTTTCGCAAGAACAAAGTCGACTGGATCAAGGGCTGGGGCCACATCGACGGCCCGGGCAAAGTGACGGTGACCGACGGCCAGGGCAGCAAGACCGAGCTCAACGCCAGGGACATCATTATTGCCACCGGCTCCGAGCCCACTCCCCTGCCTGGCGTCGAGATCGACAACCAGCGCATCCTCGATTCCACTGGCGCGCTGTCGCTCAGTGAAGTGCCCAAACATCTCGTGGTCATTGGTGCCGGGGTGATCGGCCTGGAGCTGGGTTCGGTATGGCGGCGACTCGGCGCGCAGGTCACCGTGGTCGAATTCCTTGACCGCATCTGCCCCGGTGTCGATGCCGAGGCCGGCAAGACCTTGCAGCGCGCGCTGAGCAAACAGGGCATCGCCTTCAAGTTGAGCTCAAAGGTCACCAGCGCCACCCATTCTGCTACAGGCGTGCAGCTGAGTGTCGAGCCTGCCGCTGGCGGCACGGCTGAGCTGATCGAAGCCGATTATGTGCTGGTGGCCATCGGGCGCCGGCCGTACACCCAAGGCCTGGGGCTGGAGAACGTCGGCCTGAGTACCGACAAACGCGGCATGCTCGCCAACAAACAACATCGCACCGAAGCCGCCGGAGTCTGGGTGATCGGCGACGTCACCTCCGGGCCGATGCTCGCGCACAAGGCTGAAGACGAGGCCATGGCCTGCGTCGAGCAGATCCACGGCAAGGCGGGCGAGGTCAATTACGCGCTGATCCCCAACGTCATCTACACCCAACCGGAACTGGCCAGCGTCGGCCAGACCGAAGAACAACTCAAGGCCGAGGGCCGTGCCTACAAGGTTGGCAAGTTTCCCTTCACGGCCAACAGCCGGGCGAAGATCAATCACGAAACCGAAGGCTTTGCCAAAGTCCTTGCCGACGAGCGCACCGATGAAGTGCTCGGCGTGCATCTGGTCGGGCCGAGCGTGAGCGAGATGATCGGCGAGTTTTGTGTGGCGATGGAGTTCAGCGCGTCGGCCGAGGACATCGCACTGACCTGCCATCCGCATCCGACGCGTTCGGAAGCCTTGCGCCAAGCGGCGATGAATGTCGAGGGGATGGCGACGCAAATGTAGCTTTCAAACCTTGCCGCCGCCTCCGCGAGCAGGCTCGCTCCCACTTTGGAATGCGTTACCCCTGTGGGAGCGAGCCTGCTCGCCAATGGCGCTACCCGGTCTACAGCGGCAGATGCCCTAACGGCAACGCACCCGGCGCTTTCACCGTATGAATGGCAAAGTTGCTGCGAATATCGCTCACCCCCGGGAGTTTGAGCAGGTGTCCACTGACAAAGCGGTCATACGCTCGCAGGTCAGGCACGACTATCTGCAACAGGAAATCCGACTCCCCGGACACCAGAAACGCTGAGACAACCTCGGGCAATGCAGTGACGGCGGCATAAAAAGCCTCGGCCCGCTCTTCGTTGTGCCGCTCGACTTTGACGCCGACAAACACCGTCAGCCCCAACCCGACTTCATCACGATCCAGATTGGCCTGATAGCCGCGAATCACCCCTGCCTCTTCCAGCATGCGCACCCGCCGCAAACACGGTGAGGCGGACAGGCCGATTTCTTCCGCCAGCTCGACATTGCTCACGCGGCCGTTGCGTTGCAGCGCGGCGAGAATCTTGCGGTCGTAAGTGTCGAGTTTCATCTTTGGCAGATCCCGATAGGTACAACTCAGAAAACCAGCAGGTTATGCCAAACCCGCCATGTTTTGAAGCCGACTACGCAAGCACCTGCCCCGCCCTCTCGCTCTAGACTGGCGCCCACACATCAACAACGAACGAGGGCGTGACGTGGCAAGTCTCTGGCTGTTTATCCTGACGCTGGCTGTGGTGCTTCTTTTGCCGGGGCCAGACATGATCCTGCTGTTGCAGACCGGTGCGCGGCAGGGTCGCGGCGCGGCATTGGCCACCGCGTTGGGCCTGGCGATCGCCCGCGCCTGCCACGTGGCATTGGCGGCATTGGGGCTGGCGGCGCTGTTCAAAACGGCACCGTGGATGTTTGACGTGGTGCGCATCGCGGGCGCGGCGTACCTGCTGTGGATCGGCATTCAATGTTTTCGCAGCCCGCTCGTACCGAACCTGCAAACGCAAGAACAGCTACCTAGCGAAGATCAATGGCGGCAGGCGATCCGTCGCGGCCTGCTGACCAACCTGCTCAACCCCAAGGCCTTGCTGTTCTGCTCAGTGTTGCTGCCGCAATTCATCGTCAGTCATGGCACGCCGGTGCTGGGCCAGTTCGCTCTACTTGGCTTGGTGCTGGTCAGCGTCGGCCTGCTGTTCGACAGTGCTGTCGCCCTGACCGGTGCGGCATTGGGCCGTTGGCTGCAACACAGTCCAACGGCCCAGCGCGTTCAGCAATGGCTGTTCGGCAGCCTGTTGATTGGCTTCGCCGTACGCCTGAGCTTCATTCAACAGGCCTAGCCTTTGCGCACCTTGCGCTGACGACGGGTGATCAGCAGTAGCGCAGCAGCAGCGACCAGCAGCACCGCGCCGATCTGCACCGGCCACTTGTACGGTCGCAGCGTCGCACGGACGGCATCGGTCACCTGGGTGACGTAGCGCTTGTCGGCATTTTCGAAGTCCGGGTACGGGCACTGATTACCGAAGTCTTGTGCCCACGGCACATAAGGACCTTCCTTGACGTAGCGCTGATACAGCGCACTCTGGTCTTCAAGGCTGCTGTTCCAGCCGGCGGCGTTGCACAACACCGCGGCAAACGCTTGACTGGTGTGCGGCAGGTTATCGGCCGCGCGGCTGGCCAATGACGTAGCAACAAAACGATAGTGATAGCGCTGGTCCGGTTGCGCGGCGCTCGCCTGCTGGCGCTGCACTTGCGCCGCAGAAATCAGCGGGCCGACATCCAGCTTCGTGCTCTCCAGCGTGTAGTTGCCGCCGAATGTGGCGTAGTCAGGCGCCATCTCATAACCGAGGATGTCCATGCCCCACTCCCGCGCCGTCCATGCGGCGTTGTACAACGCACTGGCGCGTTTGCTCGGCCACCACGCAGCATCGGCCTTTAGCCGTTGCTCGCCATAGAGCCGGGCCTTGTGTTGCAAATCGTCACTGGCGAAATAAGCGATCGCTTCTTCGTAACGCCCTTCACGCAGCAACCGCCGACCGAGCAGATTGCGCAGGTTGGCGGCCACCGACAGCGGCACGTAGTTATCGCGCTCCTGTTGAGTCAACGGCGGCGGCGCCGGCACATTCTCATCGACGTACTGCTTGAGCTCCTCGACCGTCAGCACCCGTTCGGCAACGGTGGCGGCATCAAGCCAGTAGATGCTGTTACTGCGATACAACTGCACGAAAGCCTGAAGGTATTCGCCGCGCTGCAGCGCCAGGATCGCGCTTTCGCCCTCGACCCGGCATTTGGGCTGCAGCGTTTCAAACGCCCAGTCCGGTGTGCGGCGATAACCCCAGTCCTCGTTCTGCGGGAAGGCTTGGGCGGCTTTGGCGTACGCTGCGGCGGCGGCAGTTATGTCGCCCTCACGCACCGCCAGTTTTGCCCGCAGCCACCAGGCCAGCCCGCCGTCCCCGGCGTTTACCAGAAAGGCCTTGGCAGACGCGTAGTCGCCCTGCTGATAACTCATCGCCGCCAGTCGATCGGCATTGTCGTGGCTGCCACGGGTGTTGTTCTGCAACAGCGTTACCAGCTTTTTTTCGTTTGCCGGCTGTTCGCCGAATGACCAGCCCTGACGGCTGACCAGCCACGCCGTGACCAGTTGCTGCACCGCTGGCTGCTGCAGCAGTTTCGCCAGCTGAGCCTCGGGCAACTCGGCCAGCTCGTTCATCAGTTGCTTGAGCGACGTGTAACCGACCGCCGAGCCATGCAGGTTCTGGGCTTCGTAGAGTTCGATGGCGGCGCTCCAGTCGCCCGCGCTGCGCAACGCGCGTGCCTCTTCACCGAGACTGGCAACGCCCAGTTCCAGCGGATCGCTGAAGCCGTCGATGCTCAACTGCCGAGCCTGGCGGAAGGCATCGCGTGCCTGCTCCAGCGCTGCGCTGCGGTCGTGCGCCTGGTTGCTCATGGCAAAGGCGATGCGCCCCAGAGAATACGCCGCCCACGTGCTGCGCAACGGACGCTGCTCTGCCGGCAGCCCCAGCACCTTGTTGAAATACTCCGTGGCCAATTGATGATCACCGCTGGCGAAGGCCACGGCGCCGGCGACGTACAAACGGATTTCCGCCGGCAGACTGGCGCCCTGCTCCTCGGCCTGACGTGCATCGCTGAGCCCGCGCAGGCGCTTGACCACGGCGTATTGCTCGGTGCTCAGGCCAAGCTGCTCAGCCTGTTCGCGCGCCAGCTCGGATGCGTTGTCTTCGGCGTAATCATTGGGATTATGGGTCGCGGCGGTGACATTTTTCAGCCCGGCAATGGTTTTACCCAAACGGCTGATTTCGAAACTGAAACTGCCTTCGGGCAGATCGGCCAGGGTCTGCGCGCGATTGTCGAGCAAGCGCATGGGGAAGTCCGGGCCGCAGGCCAGCGCCGAACCCAGCGGCAGGCTGAGGCTCAGGCAAAGCAGATGGCGGGGCCAGTTACGGGTCAACATGCGAACCTCCTTGATCAATATGTGCACAACGCGCCCAACCGATAGCGCGCTGCCCGCCAGCCGGCAAGCGGCCGTCACGCAGGCGGGAGAAGGTAAGCAGATTGGCACTTTGTTGCAACGAGTAACCGGCGAGCGCATCGGCGCCGGCGCAACCCTGCGCCTTTAGCGTGATTCGCGCGGGCCAGGGGCTGTCGAGATTGCCGCGGTTTTCGAGCTGAACGTCATAAAGTCCGCCCAGTTCTTTGAATGACAGACCCAATCGGCTGTTCAGCACATCGCCGCGTGCCACGGCGCGCAACGTAGTCAGGCTCCAGGCGCGACGATCATTGGCCAGCGGCAGGCGAAACCAGATCAGCCCGGCGAGATGCTCGGGCGGAGCTTCGCGCAAAGCCTTGGCCAGCTGGCTGAGTTGCAGCGGATCGGCGAGCAATTCCCGGCGCTGACCGCCGCGCTCAAGTTGCACTTCGCTTTCCACCACGGGCGCGCCGCCGTCATTTTCCAACAGCGCAACGCCGTAGGCCGGCAGCGCCAGATAGAACGGTTTGGCACTGACACGTGCCCAGGCCTTGGCCCACTTCAACGCCTGCTCGTGATCGAACAGACCCAGTCGCGGATCACTCACGGCGTGAACTTGCAGCACGCTGCTGTCGACGCTTTGCAACAGCGCTGGCAACTGCGCGCTATCGAGCCAGGCCGGCAGCGCTGTGATGCTCAAAGGCAACGATGGCGGCAAGGCCGCACGCAAATGTTTGAGGAATCCAGCGTATCCGGTCAGCCGTGCGTTACCGGCATCGTGATCGATTTCGATACCGTTCAGCGTAAGGCCCTGCGCCTGCCAATCGGCGATGACTTGCAGAATCTGCGCGGTGACCTGCTCCTGGTCCAGCGACGGCATCTGGCCATCGAGGCGAATCACTGCGATCAACGGGCGGCCATCGGTTGTCAACAACGCCGGATCAACCCGCGCCCTGCTCCACCGCGCCCCCGCAAAACCTTGCAACGCCAGCACGCGCAGTGTCGAGAAGTCGTCGTGGCTGTCGCGCAATGCCGCTTCATGCGCCGGCGTCCATTGACGTTGCCAGACGTAGAGTTGCTGGTCGAGGGCTGGCGCGGCGTGTTGCTCGCACCCCGCAAGCAACATGCCGAGAAACAGACCCACAATAAACCGCATACCTTGAAAATCCCCGAGACCACAGGCCGCAAGGTTACACAAAAACCTTGTAGGAGCTGTCGAGTGAAACGAGGCTGCGATCTTTGGACATGGCTTCAAGAATCAAGATCAAAAGATCGCAGCGTGCCGCAGCGTCTACACGGATGCCGCAGGTTTGCGCGCGATGATTACCTGACTCTTGGCCACCACCGCATCCAGCGCCTGTTTGATCTGCGCTCCGCGCGGGGAATCCAGCACCGCTTGCCAGGTCTCGGCCCAGTGATCGAGCAGCGGATGATCCGGATTGCTGAAATCAACCTTCGCTTCCCAAAACAGCAGCATCCACATCGACCAGTAAAAGCCGTACTGGGTGTGACTGACAATCTCCAGCCCGGCCTCGGTGACCATTGCCTTGAATTGCTCTTCGCTGATGATGCGTATGTGATTGGGCTTCTGAAAATACTCTGGCGCGGCGATGTCTTTCTGCAACTCCTCGGAACTCGGATGCGGGACACTCAGCAAATACATCGCGCCCGGTTTGCCCACGCGCACCAGCTCAGCAAGAAACTGCGCCGGATCGTCGACGTGCTCGATGACTTCGGTGGATACCACACGTGTCGCCGTGGCGTCGGCAATCGGCAGCGGGTTGCAGTCAGTGACGTGACATTCCACCTCTCGCGCCGGCGTATCGCTCAGACGCTGCCGGGTGGCGTCGACCTTGCCTGCATCGATATCGGCGATGATGATCTTCGCCCCGCGCATGCCGCAGAAATGCACGTTGCCACCATCGCCGCAGCCTACGTCGAGCAGCGTGTCATCCGCTGACACAGCGAAGCCTTTGAACAGCTCATTGGTCTGCTGATTGAACCAGCCACTGAGCTTGGCATCGTACAGGCCGAGCATGTATGGATCGACCTTGCTGGCGACCGCTGCAACGGGCTGCGACAGCGCCGGGGCTGGCGTCGCAGCCCTGAGTTTTTTCAACAGGCTGAGCATGAAGTGGCTCCAGGGACAGGAATAGCGGATCGTGACGCACCGAGGCCCTGCATCAGCGAGGCACGGCGGTTGCGCACAGGTTCAAAGATCAGTCTGCCGTTCATGGCACGTCTACCTCCTGCACTGGCTTGCGAGCGATGATTACTTGGCTCTTGGGCAGAAAGCTGTCGAGGATCTGTTTGATCGCCAGTCCGCCGGGCTGGTTGAGCAAGTCCTGCCAGGTTTTCGCCCAGCTCTCCATCAAAGGCATGAATGGAGCCTGGATGCGATCTCGCACCGCGCCAGCCGGATCACGTCCCGCAGCGCGTTCGCCCGCCCAGAAAAAGATCATGCCCATCACCCAGAAGAAACCGCTGGCCCGACGATGCTCGATCACCAGACCGGCCTCTTCCACCAGTGCGGCGAAGCGCTCAGGGGTGAAAATCTGCACGTGGTTGGGCGATTGATAGTAGCTGGCCGGCGCGATGCCCTTCTGCAGGTGCTCGCCGACCGGTGCCGGTACGCTGAGCAGGTACTGCGCACCGGGCCGTCCCATGCGTACCAGCTCGGCCATGAAGGGCTCGGGCTCGGCGATGTGTTCCAGCACTTCCATGCACACGACCTTGCTGGCACAGCCGTCGGCCAGCGGTAAGGGCAGGCTGTTGCTGACCAGTCCGAGGCTGGCATTTGTACTTTGCGCATGGACTTCACGCGCGAGGTTTCGCACCTTATCGTGTTCGCTGTCGGTGAAAATCACCGAAGCGCCCTGACGCACGGCAAACAATGTGGCCACGCCCTCGCCGCAACCGACGTCGAGCACGGTATCGTCTGCCGTTATCGCAAACCCCTGAAGCAGTTCGCCGCTGTCGTTCCGGAACCAGCCGTCGAGTACTGCGTCATGCAGACCGACGTCACGGGGCGATACGGGTACAGGTGGCTGCGCCGGCGGCAATGCCGCACGCGAGGGCAGCCAGCGAGCGAGCAGACGCCCGATCATGCGAGCGTGACCTGCGCAGGCTGCGGGCCGGCAGCTGGCAGCGGCAACTCGAGGAAGGCACGTAACCGCTGCTCGGTGCTGGCCTGGCTGCAGAAGCGTTGCAGGCTCTGAACCGCCGCAACGGACATGGCCGCATAACGCGGTGGGTCGTTTTTTGCCACCTCGTAGCTGTCGCGGTAGGCGGCACACAACGAATCCCAGTCAGTCATGTAACGCAAGGTGCGGTAGGCCGCGCGCGGGTCATGCGGCCAGGCCGTCAGCTCCTCGGTGAAGTCGACCAGGAACGCGTTGTCGCGGCTCACGTAATCGGCCATCGCCGTGTTCACGGGCGCAATGGCTGGCTTGCCGCACGACATGAATTCCATCAGTGGCAAGCACTGACCCTCGCCGTACGAACTGTTGACCACGTAACTGGTGGCCTGCACCAGCGCTTCGTAATCGGCATCGGCAAGATAGCCGTGGATCAGCACGATCCGGCATTTATAGGACTGGTTCTTGTACAGGTGGTGCAGCATGTCGGTCAGCGCGTTGGCGATGTCGTGGTGCGTCAGTTTCAGAACCAGGGTCGCATCACTGATCTCGCGAAATGAGGCACAGAACGCGCTGATCATGTCCTGCCAGTTCTTGCGACCGTCGTAAGGGTTGAACACTGAGGTGTAGACCACGCCCTCCAGGTGCAACTGGCAATCTGCGGCCGGTCCATCAAGGGGTATTGGCGCACCTTCGCGCAGTGCCGGTGGGCCGTAGGCACGCAGGTCCGCCTTGCGACTGTCGATCAGCAGCCCGCGCAGGTTGAGCGTTACGCCATCTACGACCGGATGCCTGAGCAAGTGCTCACCGCGCTCGGCGAAACGGTCCCACACCGGGGCGGGAATCGCACACACCGGATAGTCATCTCCCATGACCTCGCTGACCGCTTTGACTGTGAATGTCGAATGGGTAATCGCCCGACCACAGGCCTGCAGGACCACGCGCCAGTCATGGCGGGGTTCACCCTGCCAGCTTTCAGTGGGGATGGTACTGAACTCCCAGGCGAAAACCGGGATGGTCGGGCAGGCGTAATGAATGGGAGTACGGTGCGGCGGGGAAAAGGACAGAAAAATGCACGCCTCGCCGCGGCTCAAACAGTCAAAGTACAAACGGTCGACCAGTTCGTCGGGCTGGCTGACCTCGATCACCTGACCGATTCGTTCCAGTACAGGGCGGAACTCCTTCAGCACGAAATAATAGCTGTACTCGGGCCGTCCGAGGTTCTGCTCAATATTGCTCTTGTTGGTTTCCGAATGAATGATGATCAGCATGAGCCCGCTCCGGTCTTGACCGACAGGGGGACGTTTGCGCTGGTCGTCGCGAGCCCGAAAAATGTCGCCACGCGCTTCTGTACAGGACCGAATCCGCAGTATTCGCGCATGCGCTCACTGGCCGCCGCTGCCATGGCCTGGTAAGCCTGCGGATGGTTCTTGGCCATGATGTAACTGTTCTCGTAGGCGGTTTTCAACGATCCCCAATCGGGGCGGTGGCGCAAGGTGCGATAAAGAATGCGCACGTCCTCGGGCCAGATGGTCGGCTCGCGACTCGACTTGACGACGAAGCCGACACGTTCGTCGATGTAATCGCCCATCGCGGTGTGGTCGGGGGCAATCACTGGCCGGGCGCAAGACATGAACTCCATTAATGGCAGGCACAAACCTTCGCAGCGCGACGCATTGACGTAGAAGCTGGCGGCGCCATAGAGACGGGCGAATTCGTCATCTTCCAGGTATCCGTGCATGACTATCACTCGACAGGCGAATGGCGACAGTTGCGACAGCAAGGTAATCAGGTGGACGTAGTAGCTCGACAAGTCGTTCTGCGTGATTTTCAGCACGAGGGTGGCGTCCTCGACATCACGCATGGCCCAGCAGAACGCAGTGATCAGGTGATGCCAGTTCTTGCGCCCGTCCTGCGGATTGAACACGCTGACGTACACAACGCCGCTGACGTCGATCTGGACCTGTGCGTCCGTGTGAGGCAGTGACGCCTGCGGGTGGTCGGCCTGGTCCAGTGCCTGCGAGACCGTTACCGGCAGCACATCGCGTGAGGATGCACGCCAGCCGGCGAGCTTGTGCCGAACGGTAGCGGGCAACAGATCGCTGAGCGCTTCGCGATACCACTGCAACAGGTTGTGCTTGAGCAGAAACAGAGGACGGTGCTCGGAAGGGCTCTTCAGGGCCCGGTAGCATTCACGCAAATAGTGTCTGGTGATCAATGCCCGTCGGTGGACGGTCAGTTCGGGCGCTTGAGCGAGACCACGGGTTTCCAGTTCCTGCTCGCTGTGAATCGGCGCGATAAGGCCGTCGGCGGACAATCCCAAGGTGCGGCTGTCGATGATGCACCCCTTGATTTGCAAGGTGCTGCCGGGGTTGACCGGCACACTGGGATAATCCTGTCGAACTTGCGCAAAGCGCTCCCACAGCGGCGTTGGCAAAACCAGTACGGGGAAATCTTCACCGAGGCTGCGGCGGATCGCCTGCGCGGTATGAGACGACAAGGTAATCACCCGGCCATGGCGCGCGAGCATCTGACGCCAGTCCTGGCGTTCATCGCCGGCAGCGAACTCGCTGGGAATCGAGTCATACTCCCAAGCGATCACGCAGACCATCGGGCATTGCAGCCCCGTTGGGGTCTTGTGAGGCGGGGCAAAGGAAAGAAACAGGCATTCCTGATCGGCCTGACGCAATCGCAGATACAACGGATCAACCGCATCAGGCGACGCCACTACATGCACCTGGCCAAGGCCTTCCAGCACTGGACGGTAAGCTTTGAGCACGAAGTAATAGCTGTATTCCGGGCGCCCAAGGCTGGCACTGATGGAGCTGTCGTTGACGTCCGAATAGAGAATGAAATTCATGGCATCCCACGATGAAGCGCCATCCCGGCTACTTCATGCTATGACGGCCGGGCACTGATGGGTCAGTCTCCCCAGACACGTCTTCGTTCTTGTTTTAGTGGTCGGCGTCCCCCGCTGCGCGATGCCCCCGGGCAAACCCTGGGAGGGCGACGAGCGCCATTCTAAACACATCCATTGCGGCTCCGGGAACCGCCCGCCAAGAATAAATCCGGCTACGCTGACGAGAACTGACCAGTCACGGTTTGCCCTGTTGAAATTGCCGTGCAATTGGCCCAGATTGAGCGCAAATAACTACAACAACGGACTTCGCCCATAGTTTTTCAGGCTTTTCCTGCGGTCTGACAGACCTCTCCTTAAAGCCTGTGGAAAAGCGGCGCAAGTCATGACCAAGGGGTCGCTGTTTGAAAAAACGTCTGTTCGTCACGGGCCTCAACGGCTTCGTGGGACAACACATTCAGTCTCGTCTGGCTGCGCCGGGTTCGTCGTGGGCGCTGCTGCCTGCCGTTTCGTCCTACGACCTCACAGACGCCGACAGCCTCACCGATCTCTGGCCGGAATTGCCCGATGCGGTCATTCATCTGGCCGGCCAGACCTTCGTGCCGGAAGCCTTTCGTGACCCGGCCCGCACCCTCGACATCAATCTCTTCGGCACACTAAACCTGTTGCAGGCGCTCAAGGCTCGCGGCTTTGCCGGCACTTTCCTGTATGTCAGCTCCGGCGACGTCTATGGCCAGGTCGGCGAACAGGATTTGCCAATCACCGAGCAGCAACCGCCGCTGCCGCGCAATCCGTATGCAGTGAGCAAACTCTCGGCAGAGTTCCTCAGCTTGCAATGGGGCCTGAGCGAAAGCTGGCCGGTGCTGGTTGCGCGTCCGTTCAATCACATCGGCACCGCGCAGAAAGACAGCTTCGTCATCGCCAGCGCTGCCCGGCAGATCTGCCGCATCAAACAGGGCTTGCAAGCGCCGCAACTGCAAGTCGGCGATATCGACGTGACACGGGATTTTCTCGATGTCAGCGACGTAATTGGCGCCTACTTCGCACTGCTGGAAAACGGCACACCGGGGCAGGTCTACAACATCTGCTCGGGCCGCGAGCAAAGCATTCGCAGCCTGATCGAACAATTGGCCGATCTGGCCGAAGTCGACGTAGAGCTGGTGCAGGATCCGGCGCGCATGCGTCGCGCCGACCAGCGGCGCGTCTGCGGCAGCCACGCCAAACTGGCCAACGCCACAGGATGGGCGCCCGCCACCACCACACAACAATCCCTGCGGGCGATCCTGTCCGACTGGGAGATGCGAGTACGCCAAGAATGACAAAGAGTGCACTGATTACCGGGATCACGGGCCAGGACGGCGCCTATCTGGCCAAACTGCTGCTGGACAAGGGTTACAAGGTTCATGGCCTCGTCGCCCGACGCAGCAGCGATTCACGCTGGCGCCTGCGCGAGATGGGTATCGAAGCCGATATCGTCTATCTGGACGGCGACATGGCCGATGCCTGCTCGGTGCAGCGTGCGGTAATCAAATCGGCACCGGATGAAGTCTATAACCTCGCCGCACAGAGTTTTGTCGCCGCTTCGTGGGATCAACCGGTCACCACCGGCATCGTCGATGGACTGGGCGTGACGCACCTGCTCGAAGCGATCCGCCAGTTCAGCCCGCACACGCGTTTCTATCAGGCCTCGACCAGCGAAATGTTCGGTCTGATCCAGGCTGAACAGCAGGACGAGAACACGCCGTTCTACCCGCGCAGCCCTTACGGCGTGGCCAAGCTCTACGGCCACTGGATCACCGTCAACTACCGTGAAAGCTTCAACCTGCACGCCAGCAGCGGCATCCTCTTCAACCATGAATCACCGCTGCGCGGCATCGAGTTCGTCACCCGCAAGGTCACTGATGCCGCCGCACGCATCAAGCAGGGCAAACAGCAGGAGCTGGCCCTGGGCAACATTGACGCCAAACGTGACTGGGGGTTTGCCGGCGATTACGTCGAAGCCATGTGGCTGATGCTGCAACAGGACAAACCGGACGACTTCGTGGTCGCCACGGGCGTAACCACCACGGTGCGCGAAATGTGCCGCATCGCCTTCGATCACGTCGGCCTCAACTACCGTGATTACGTGAAGATCGACCCCGCGTTCTTTCGCCCGGCCGAAGTCGAAGTGTTGCTCGGCAACCCGGCCAAGGCCCAGCGCGTGCTGGGCTGGAAACCGAAAACCGACCTGGACAGCCTGATCCGCATGATGATGGATGCGGACATGAAACGCGTTGCCAAGGAGTAGGCCATGCTCATCCCCGTGATTCTGTCCGGCGGTGCCGGCACCCGTTTGTGGCCGGTGTCCCGCGAGGGCCACCCCAAGCCGTTCATGACCCTGCCCGATGGCCAGTCGTTGCTGGCCAAGACCTACCAGCGCGCGGCAGCGTTGCTCGATGGCTGGGGCGACATCGTCACGGTGACCAATCGCGAGTACTACTTCCAGAGCAAGGACCACTACTGCGCAGCCCGGGTGTCACGCCATCGCGGGCACTTTTTGCTTGAGCCGAGCGGGCGCAATACCGCACCGGCGATCGCGGCAGCAGCGCTGTCGTTGCAGGCACTGCATGGCGACGACGCAATCATGGTGGTGATGCCGGCGGATCATCTGATCGTCAATCAGGACGCCCTGAAAAGTGCGGTCGAGCACGCAGTCAATCTGGCGAAGGATGGTTATCTGGTGACCTTCGGCGTGGTTCCGACCGCCCCGGAAACCGGCTTCGGCTACATCGAAACCGGTGCGCCGCTGGATGCCAGAGGCGCGGCCAAGGTGCAGCGCTTTGTCGAGAAACCCGACCTGCAAACCGCCACGCATTACCTGGAAAGCGGCAACTTCCTGTGGAATTCGGGGATGTTCTGCTTCACCACCGCGACCCTCCTCGCCGAGCTGCAACTGCACGCCCCCGAGTTGCTGGAACAGACCCGCGCCTGCATGGCTGCCAGCGCACCGGTCGAAACGGTTGGCTGCCTGCAACAGGAGTTGTCGCCGACGCTGTTTGCCGAAATCACCGACATCTCCATCGACTACGCGCTGATGGAGCGCTCGGAAAAAGTCGTTGTGGTGCCCGCCGGTTTCGACTGGAGCGACATCGGTTCGTGGAACGCGGTCGCAGCGCTGATTCCCGCCGACGCCGACAACAACCGCGCCAGCGGCGAAGCCATCTTCATCGACAGCCACCACAACTTCGTGCATAGCGAAGGCCGGCTGGTAGCGACCGTGGGGGTGGATAACCTGATCATTGTCGACACCGCCGACGCCGTATTAGTCGCGCATGCCGACCGCGCTCAGGATGTCCGCCGCGTGGCGAAACAGCTCAAGGACAAGTCCCACGAGGCCTATCGCCTGCATCGCACGGTGAGCCGACCGTGGGGCACCTACACCGTTCTGGAAGAAGGCCCGCGTTTCAAGATCAAGCGCATTGTGGTCAAACCCGGTGGCAAGCTGTCGCTGCAGATGCACCATCACCGCAACGAGCACTGGGTGGTGGTCGAAGGCATGGCCAAGGTCACCAACAACGGTTCCGGCACCACGCTGGTCGCCAAGAACGAATCGACATTCATTGCTGCCGGTCACCGCCATCGCCTGGAAAATCCCGGGGTGATCGATCTGGTGATCATCGAAGTGCAGAGCGGCGAGTACCTGGGCGAGGACGATATCGTTCGCTTCGAAGATCAATACGGCAGGACGGTCTGAATGCTGCTTTCTTTGTACCGCTCAATGCGCAGCTACCGGGGATTCATCCTCGGCAGCGTCAAACGCGAGTTCCAGTCGCGATATCGCAACTCGCTGTTCGGCGCGCTGTGGACGGTGCTCAACCCGCTGTCGATGATCGTTGTCTATACGGTAATTTTTTCGCAGATCATGCGCGCTCGCCTGCCGGGCGTGGAGGATGGTCTGGCTTATAGCGTCTACCTGTGCGCCGGTTTGCTGACCTGGGGTCTGTTCGCGGAAATCACCACACGCAGCCAGACCATGTTTCTGGAAAATGCCAACCTGCTGAAGAAACTCAGTTTCCCGCGCATCTGCTTGCCGGTAATCACTCTGCTCAACGCCGGGATCAACTTTGCAATCATTCTCGGCCTGTTCTTCGGCTTCCTTCTGGTCAGCGGCCGCCTGCCCGGCATGGCCCTGCTGGCGCTGATACCGCTGCTGGTCGTGCAGGTGATTTTCGCCGCCGGACTGGGGATGTTGCTGGGCATGCTCAATGTTTTCTTTCGCGATGTCGGGCAAATGTTCGGTATCTGCCTGCAGTTCTGGTTCTGGCTCACGCCCATCGTTTATCCATTGTCGATCCTGCCACCGGGCATTCAGCACATCATCAGTTTCAACCCGATGACCGCGCTGATGACCAGCTATCAGAACGTCTTCCTCTACAATCAATGGCCGCACTGGCCTGCCCTGCTGCCGTTACTGATCATCGGACTGTTGCTCTGCGCCATGGCGCTACGCCTGTTCCGCCAGCGAGTCGGTGAAATGGTGGACGAACTCTGATGGGACACATACGCGTCACCGGCCTGGCCAAAGCCTACAAGCAATACCCGAACCGCTGGAGCCGCTTGCTCGAATGGCTGGTGCCGTTCTCCCGCGCTCGGCATGACTTGCATTGGGTGCTGCGTGATGTCGACTTCGAAATCCAGCCCGGTGAAGCCGTGGGTATCGTCGGCGTCAACGGCGCGGGCAAAAGCACCTTGCTCAAGATGATCACCGGCACTACCCAACCGACTTGCGGACACATCCATCTGCAGGGCCGGGTGGCCGCGCTGCTGGAATTGGGCATGGGTTTTCACCCGGACTTTACCGGTCGCCAGAACGCCGTCATGGCCGGGCAACTGCTGGGAATGCAGGTCGAAGAGATCGACGCGCTGATGCCGCAAATCGAAGGCTTTGCCGAGATCGGCGAGGCCATCGATCATCCGGTGCGTACGTATTCCAGCGGCATGCAGATGCGCCTGGCATTCAGCGTCGCTACCTCGCGCCGCCCGGATATCCTGATCGTCGACGAGGCGCTGTCGGTCGGCGACGCCTATTTCCAGCACAAGAGCTTCGAGCGCATCCGCAGCTTCCGCAAGGCGGGCACCACCCTGCTGATCGTTTCCCATGACCGCTCAGCCATTCAGTCAATCTGCGACAGCGCCATCCTCCTGGAGAATGGCCGCCTGGCCATGCGTGGCAAACCCGAAGAAGTCATGGACTACTACAACGCCATGCTCGCCCAGCGTGAGGGCCAGATCGTACGGCAAGAGATGCTTGCCAATGGCCAGGTGCAGACGATTTCCGGCACCGGCGAAGCGGGCATTCTCAACGTTCGCCTGCTCGACGCACAGGGCCGCAGCCTTGAGGTCGCTGAGGTCGGTCAGCCGGTGGTCTTGGAAGTACAGACTGAAATCCGCCAGGACATCGAGCGGCTTATTCTTGGCTTCATGATCAAGGATCGCCTGGGACAAGCGATTTACGGCATCAATACCCATCGTCTGGACAAAGCGGTGACCGACCTCAGCGCGGGCGAGCGAATAACTTTCCGTTTCGCCTTTGACATGCGACTGGGCAAGGGCAGCTACTCGGTCGCCTTGAGTCTGTCCCGGCTGGACTCGCATCTGGACCGCAACTTCGAGTGGCGCGACTACGGTTTGATTTTCCACGTGATCAACAATCGCCAGGAAGACTTCGTCGGCTGCTCCTGGTTGCAGGCGCAGACCGACATTACCCGCAGCAGCGCGCCCCTCGCCCAGTTGACCGACACGGAGAGCTTGCCATGACCCGCTTGTTGGTGGAATGCACCTATGTTTTCGAGCACCCTGCCGCCAATTCGGGCATTCAACGCGTAGTGCGCAACGTCATCCAGCAACTGCCGAGCGCCGATGAAAGCATTGAATGCATCCCGGTAGTGATGATCGAGGGTGCTCTCTACCAGGTAAAAAGCCTGGCGCCAATCAAGTCGCTCAAGCTCGACATGATCGGCGTAAGGGTGAAACTCGAGGAGTGGGCCAACGCCTTCTGGTTACGTCACCGCGCACTGGAACGGCGCTGGCCGTTCAACCGCTCGCATTTCACCCGACGGGTGCTGTATATCGGCTGCAGGCTAACCGCGTTTGGCTGTTTCAGTCTGCCGATGCGCCTGTTTGAACGCGCGCTGCGGGGCAAACACATTCCTGAGCGCTGCGTGCCGCTGGCCCACCGGGCGGGTGATCAACTGGTGCTGCTGGACTCATCGTGGCACGCGAACTTTTTCCCCCTCGCCGAACAACTCAAGCGTGACGGGGTGGGTATCGTTTCGGTTATCTACGATTTGATCCCGCTGACCCATCCACAGTTTTGCGATGCCGGTCTGGTCAAGGTGTTCAACGACTGGTTTGACTGGATCGCGCGCACGGCCGATGGCTATGTAGCGATCTCGGCGACGATCCGCGATCAGGTGCATGAGGAAATGCAGCGCCGCATCGGCTCGCATCAGGTCGACCAACGCTGGTTCGATTACTTCCATCTGGGCTCCGAGCTGGACCTGAGCGAAGCCGAGGCGGAAGTCGACCGCGGCTTGCTGCAGCTGTTCATAACCCCTGAACCAGTGTTTCTGATGGTCAGCACCATCGAGCCGCGCAAGAACCACGCCTATTTGCTTGATGCGTTCGAACGCGCCTGGTCCGTCGGCTCGCCAGCCCGGTTGTGCATAGTCGGCAAGATTGGCTGGAAGTGTGAGGCACTGATCGATCGCATCCGCCAACACCCCGAACTGAACCGGCGTTTGTTCATGTACAACACACTGTCCGACAAAAGCCTCGAATACGCCTACTCCCACGCTACGGCGCTGGTGTTTCCGTCCCATGTCGAAGGCTTCGGTCTGCCACTGGTAGAAGCCATGCAACGAGGGTTACCGGCAATGGCCTCCGACATTCCGGTGTTCCGCGAAATTGGTGGTGAGTACATGGCCTACTTCGATTTGACCAATCCGCAGTCGCTGACTGACCTGGTGATCGGAATGGAGCGCTCCGGCGCTTTTCCGGCACCGCTGAGCCTTGAACACTGGCGCTGGCTGAGCTGGCGTGAGGCGAGCGCGCAACTGGTCGAGCGTATTGTGCGCAACCTCAATGCTTCGCTGCCGGCTCCGGAACATCAGCATGCGCATTGCTCTTAACGCTCGCATCCTGCAAGCACCGCGCACCGGCATCGGCCATTACGTCGCCGAGCTGGTCAACGCCTTGCGTGGCGAATCGGATGTGGACATAAGCCTGTTTCACGGCTGGGGCTGGAGTTGCGTTGTGCCGGATGCTGCCATGCCCGGCTATTCGCGCATGACGCCATTGTTGCGGCAGATACCCGGGGCTTATCAGGCACGGCGCTGGCTGGAGCAGAAACGCTTCGATCAGGGGCGCGCGCAAGGGATCGACCTCTATCACGAACCGAGCCTGTGGCCGCTGGCCTTCGACGGCCCGACCGTGATCACCCTGCATGACCTGACGCACCTGCATTTCCCGCAAACCCAGCCGCCGGCACGGCTGAGGGAAATCGAACGCCGTCTGGCCGCAGGCGTGGCACAGGCGCGAATCATTCTGACCGACTCACAGGCCATCGCTGACGAGGCCCAGGCTTTTTTCAATCTTCCTGCGCAGCGATTTGTGGTGGCGCCGCTAGGCGTGGCCGAACGTTTCCGTCCTCGGCAAACCGAGGAAATCGACAGTGTGCTCAAGGCCCACGCCGTTCAGACACGGGAATATTTCCTCTGCGTCGGCACCCTTGAGCCGCGCAAGAACCTGAGCCTGGCATTGCAGGCCCACGCCCTGCTACCCGACGCCGTACGCCAGCGATTTCCCTTGTTGATCGCGGGCATGGCCGGCTGGCAGCGCGAGCAGTTCAACGAACCATTGCGCCAGGCGTTGGCCAGCGGCCATGTGTGTCTGCTCGGCTATCTGCCCGATGAGCAATTGGCGCAACTGCTGGCCGGCGCCCGGGCGCTGATATTTCCATCGCTGTATGAGGGTTTTGGCTTGCCGGTGCTGGAAGCCATGGCCAGTGGCACGCCGGTGGTGACGACTCGCTCTTCGGCGATGCCGGAAGTGGCCGGCGCGGCTGGCAACTATATTGAAGCGGACGATGCCGAGGGCCTGCGTGACGCAATGAGCCGCTTGATTGACGACTCGCCGCATTGGCAGGCCTGCCGCGAAGCAGGATTGCAGCAGGCGAGGCTTTTTACCTGGAAGCGTTGTGCACAGGCTACGGCCGGTGCCTACCGCCAGGCCATGGGAGGTTGAATGCGCGTTCTTCATTTCTTCAAGACATACCTGCCCGATTCGGTCGGCGGCATCGAACAAGTCATCTTCCAGTTGTGCGAGAGCGGTGCCCAGCACGGCATCGATGCACAGGTGCTGACCCTCAGTGCAGACCCGACCCCGCCGGTGGTGCAACTCGGTCAACACCAGGTGTATCGGGCGAAGCTGGATATCCAGTTTGCCTCGACCGGGTTTTCATGGAGTGTGTTCAAGCAGTTCCGCGAGCTGGCCGCCGAGGCCGACGTGATCAACTATCACTTCCCGTGGCCGTTCATGGACCTGGTGCATTTCGCCAGCGCCGTGAACAAGCCGAGCGTGGTCACCTATCACTCGGACATCATTCGCCAGAAGCATTTGCTCAAGCTCTATCGGCCGCTGATGAATCGCTTCCTCGCCAACGCGGACCGTATCGTCGCCGCCTCGCCCAACTATCTGCACACCAGCGATGTACTGCAGCAGTTTCAACACAAGACACGGGTTATTCCTTACGGTTTGAACAAGGCAGGTTATCCACAGCCCGATAGCGAACGGATGAACCGCTGGCGCCAACAGCTTGGAGATAAGTTTTTTCTTTTCGTCGGGGTGATGCGTTATTACAAGGGGCTGCACATCCTGCTCGATGCACTCAAAGACGTCGATTATCCCGTGGTGATCGTCGGTGCCGGGCCGCTGGAGCAGGAACTGCATGCACAGGCCGCTGAGCTGGGCCTGCGCAATATCCATTTCCTTGGACGACTGAGTGACGAGGACAAGGTCGCGTTGCTGCAATTGAGCTACGCCATCGTCTTCCCTTCGCACCTGCGTTCGGAGGCCTTTGGGATTTCGTTGCTCGAAGGCGCGATGTACGGCAAACCGATGATCTCCAGCGAAATCGGTACCGGCACCAGTTTCATCAATATTCACAACGAAACCGGGCTGGTGGTACCTCCGAGCAATCCACAGGCCTTTCGTGAAGCCATGCGTACGCTATGGGAAAACCCTGCGCGTGCCGCCGAAATGGGTGTCAAAGCCGAAGCGCGTTACCGGCAGTTGTTCACCGCCGATGAGATGGGCCGCAAGTGGACAGAGCTGTATCAGGAACTGCTGGCTGAAAAGGCTCTGTCCTACGCTTGAGTGCAGGAAATCACGCGGTTTTCTGCAAACCCGCGACGGTACGCGGCATCGCGACAAAACCGGGCAAGGCTTCGATCCGCGCCAGCCAGGCGCGAACGTTGGCATAGTCATCCAGCGAGACATTGCCCTCCGGTGCATGCGCAATGTAACTGTAGGCAGACACGTCAGCGATGCTTGGCTCCTCGCCCGCCAGATACGCCGTTTTGCCCAACTCCAGCTCCATGACCTTGAGCAGGTTATGCGCACGGCCAATGACTTCCTCGGCATTCAGTTGCGCGCCAAACACGGTGATCAGGCGTGCCGCTGCTGGGCCAAACGCAATCGGTCCCGCCGCTGCCGACAACCAGCGCTGCACATGCGCCGCGCCCACCGGGTCGGTTGGTAGCCAGCGACCGTTGCCATATTTCTGCGCCAGATACACCAGAATCGCGTTGGAATCGGCCAGCACCACGCCGTTGTCATCAATCGCCGGCACTTGGCCGAAGCTGTTGATCGCCAGGTACTGCGGCTGCTTGTGCTCGCCCTTGGCCAGGTCGACGAAGATCAGCTCGGTCGGCAGTTGCAGCAGCGACAGCATCAACTCGACGCGGTGGGCGTGGCCGGAACGTGGGAAGTTGTAGAGTTTGATCGCTTGCATGGTCGACTCCGCTGGAAAGTGACGTCGCTACGGGGATGAGCGCGCCGATGGAGTCATCATCTATGGGTTGCTGGAACAACAGAATAACCAGCCGCTGCAATCGATTATTTCATCTCGTGCAATAACGCCGCAGCGCTCAAGGCCGGGTGCTCACGCAGAGCCTTCACGGCGAAGTCGACGAAACTGCGGATTCGCGCCGGCGCCTTGCGCCCGCCCTGATACACCACATGGATCGGCAACGGCGCTAATTCAAACTCGGCGAGGACGATTTCCAGCTCGCCCGCCGCGACTTTGTCAGCCACTTGATAGGACAGCACTCGCGTCAGGCCCAGGCCTTTGCGCGCGGCGGTAATCGCCGACTGATTGGCCGTGACGGTCAGACGCGGTTCGGTGCGCACGCTGAGCGCTTCACCGCCGTCGAGAAACGGCCAGTTGCGTTGCTGACCGATCGCCGATGTCGCCACCACTGGCAGCGCGGCCAAGGCCTGCGGATGCTCCGGGCGGCCATGTGCAGCCAGAAACGTCGGCGAGGCACAAATGACCCGCCGCACTTCACCGACGCGAATCGCATGCTGATTGCTGTCCGGCAGCTCACCGATGCGCACCGCGACATCAATGCCCTCCTCGACCATGTTGACGACCCGGTCCAGCAACAGCGCATTGATCGACACATCCGGATAGCGACAGAGGTAATCGGCCATCACCGGCGTAACGAACAGATCACCGAACAACACCGGCGCAGTAATCGTCAACTGCCCGCGCGGCAAGGCATGGCTGCCGGCCGCCGAATCTTCGGCCTCCTGCACTTCGGCGAGAATCCGCCGGCAGTCGTCACAATACCGCTGACCTGCTTCGGTCAGATGCACGGTGCGCGTGGTGCGCACCAGCAACTGCGTACCGATATGCTGCTCCAGGGCCGCCACCGCCCGCGTGACACTCGCCGCCGATAAACCCAGACGCCGCGACGCCGCCGAGAATCCCTGCTCCTGGGCAACGACAACGAAGATCTGCATTTCCTGGAAACGATCCATGGGATTCCTCGGGGTGGATACGACAATCGCAGCCAAGGCTGCGATTGCGGGAGCTGATGCCGAACACAATATTGTCACCAGCCGAGCTGTGATAATCCGTTACGCCAGATGTTCATTCAATACCTCGGACAGTCTATCCATCGCCTGATGCAGCATGTCCACGGCTTCGGTCAGGGCATGTGTATCGGTGCCCTCGCTGGCAATTTCCAGCGCCTCACACGCGTGGATCAATGATTGCACTTTGACAATGCGCGCGCCCCCCTTGACCCGGTGTGCCAGATCGGACAGTCCCTGAAGATCATGCGCGGTGAACAAGCGCAGCAATTTGACCCTGTCTTCGTCGTTGCTCGTGGCCAGGTCGTTCAATAGAAGTTTGATCGAGGTCGAATCGCCATGGGTCAATTGTTCAAGATCGCTCAGATCCATGTCATGGCCAGTGGAGGGTCCGCTCGGGAGCTCCACAGCTGAGCGCTGCTGTCGCACAACGGCAATGAGGCGTTGACTCAAATCCCTCAGGCTGATCGGTTTGAACAGGCAATCGTCCATGCCGGCCAAGGTGCAACGCGTTTTTTCCTCGGGCAAGGCATTCGCAGTGAAGCCCAACACGAGGCAACGTGGCGCGCCTCGGGCGGCCTCATCATCACGAATCGCCTGGGCCAGGTCGTAGCCGTTCATGACGGGCATGTTGCAATCGGTGATAACCACATCGAATGCCCCATTGCGCCAGGCGCGCAGACCGCGAGCGCCGTCCTCGGCGTCGGTGACCCGATGGCCGAGGTAGCTCAGCTGTTGCGACAGTAGCAAACGGTTCGCCGGATAGTCGTCGATTACCAGGATGTTCAGGCTGTGCTGGCCGCCCTCCGGCGGCTCGAGGTTTTCAAGCGGTGCGCTAACCAGCGGGTCAAGGATCGGCAAGCTGAGCCGCACTTCAATCTCCGTCCCTTGCCCCAGCTGGCTCGACAATGTCAGGCTTCCGCCCATCATTTCGCAGAGTGTGCGACTGATCACCAAGCCCAGACCGGAACCACTGCGAGCCGACTGCCCATGGTTGCCTGCCTGGGAGAACGGGCTGAACAACTTGGCCTGGTCGTCCTCAGAGATCCCACGGCCGCTGTCCTTGATGCGCAAACAAAGGCGCAGACGCTCATCGTCGCTGCAGTCGACATGCACCTCCAATCGCACCTGACCGGCCTCAGTGAATTTGATCGCATTGCTCAACAGATTCGACAGAACCTGTTTGAAGCGCATCGGATCAATCAGCACATCGACATTGCTTAAAGCGTCCATTTCCAGTTGAAGGCGCAATTGCTTCTGCCGCGCCAGGCCGTCAAAGATACGCACCACCGATTCCACCAGTTCGCGCAGATTGGCACGTTGCGGCGCCAGCGAAAGGCGCCCGGATTCAATCCGCGCGATGTCGAGGATATCGCCTATAAGATCCAGCAGATCTCGCGCTGCTCCGGAGGCCACCTCGATCGCGAAACGATCAGTCTGACCTTGATCGGCTTTCTTCATGGCCAATTCCAGCATGCCAATGATGGCGTTCATCGGCGTACGGATTTCGTGACTCATGGACGCCAGGAATGTGGTCTTGGCACGATTGGCGCCGTCGGCCGCATCCTTGGCGATTTGTAGCTCCTGCAACAGGTGAAGTCGTTCGCTGACATCAATCCACCCGGCAATCATGCCGTTCACGGTTCCGTCATTACCCCGGTACGGCAGCATCCAGTGATAGATCGTCAGATTGCGTCCGTCAGGGAGCGTCAGACTGCGGTCTTGAATGCTCGGTTTACCGTCCTTCATGACTTGCAGGTAATCATCCTGATACCCCTGCGCCTGAACGGCATCAATCAACAGGCCCTGAGTCACGGTTTTACCGATGACCGCGTCACGCGCCACGCCGAACACCTGGAGATAACCGCTGTTGCAGATCATCAGGCGACCTTCGCGATCACGTACATAAATAGGATGCGGCGTGCCATCGATCAGCACACGCATGAACTCCACCTGATCATTGAGGGCCAGTTCCGCTTGGCGGCGCTTGCGCATCAACAGCCGCAGATAAGCAATCCAGCCCAATGCCATCAGCAGCAGCACGCTTGCGATCACGAAGCCACGAATGATCATGCTGCCATTGCGCAGCCAGTAGCTGTCATTCACCGTCAACTCGCTACTCCAGCGGTTGGTCAGTTCATCCATTTCTTCCGGGCTTATGCTCAACAAGGCCTTGTCGAGAATCGAGTACAGCTCCAGTGCGCCACGATCAGTCGCTAGCGCGAGAGGTGCAGGCTGAGTCCCGACCGTGCTGATGATCTGCAAGGTGTCACGGTATTGGCGCGAGATCATGAAACGCGCACTGACCAGCGAGTTGAGTGCGCCGTCGACCTTGCCTGTGGCAACCATGTCCATAGCCTCATGCGCATTGCGCGCAGGAACCAATTGCACAGCAGGAAACTGCTCGATGAGGTACTGGCGCATCAAGTTGCCGGTAATCAGCGCCAGGCGCTTTCCGGCCATCTTGTCCAACGTCAAAGCGGTACCATCGCCGCCGCGTCGGGTGACCAGCACGAACGGGTTAATCAGATAAGGCCTGGTAAAACGCAGCTCACCTTCGCGCTCGGTGCTGGGCGTGAACGCTGCCAGCATGTCCGCCCTGCCACTGGTGACTTCATCAATCATTTGACTGACCGAATCGACGCGCCGGATATCGAATTGCAACCCGGTGCGCAAGCTGATTTTGGCCAGCACGTCGGCGCTGATGCCACGAAAGTTGCCACCCTCATCGACAAAAGTCAGGGGCACGAAGTTATCGTTGATCGCGACGACGACGCGCGGATGCGCATTCAGCCATTGCTGTTCTTTAATGCTGAAATGCACTGCGTGCTGCCCTCGGATGGCGATCCCGCCAGCGCTCCAGCGGTGTTGAATTCTCATGCGTTCCTCGGTGGGGACGGTCTTCAACGCCGCGTTGAGAATACGCAATAACTGGGCGTTGCCACCCTGCACCGCAAAACTGAAAGGCTGCGTCTCCATTTGAGAAAAATCGCTGAGCCGCACATTGTTCAGATAGTTCTTTTTGATGAGATAGTTGGAACTGAGCGTGTCGCCCAGATAAACGTCGGCCTGACCGAACGCCACCGCGCCGATGGCCGCCAGGGTTGAAGGATAGAGCTGCAATTTGGCTTCTGGGTAAAAGGTCTTGACCGTCAGTGGCGGAAGATAGTGATACAGCATTGCCACTCGCTTGCCGGCCAGGTCTGGCGATAAATCAGGACGCTCGTCAAAGCGCGTGACCAGGCTCGGATTATCATCCGCATATGGCAGCGAGATCGCCAGCTCAGGATCCGCCGCCTCAAAGCCGTTTGCCGTACCAATCATATCGACTTCGCCAGCTTTCAGAGCACCCAGCAGATCATCGCGCGAGGCGTAGCGCCGCACCTCGATATCAATATGCAGCAGTTGCCTGATCAACTGCGCATAATCGGCGGTCAGGCCTTCATAATCATCGCCGTTACTGGTAATCGCGAAGGGTGGATAATCCGGGCTGCTGTCACCGAGTAACAACTTGCCTTTGCTGCGTAGCCAGCGCCAGTCAACCTCATCCAGCGAGACTGCGTATTCAGCAACGTCCGATCGGCCGAGCACTCGCAAACTATCTGGATGCGGGTCTGCCAACACAGGCAGGCCCGCGAAGACGCCGCATAAAAACCAACCAGCCAGGCAAATTTTTAAGTTCATAGTGGTCAAATTGAACTTCGAAACCCGCCAGGGTGAATCGGTACTCGTGCGTGCAACGCTGGCGGACGGTCGTCCCCTGCCATTTGGCACAGAAGTCAGCGATGACAAAGGCAACCCGGTGGGCGTAGTCGGTCAGGGGGGTCAGTTGTTCGCTCGGGTTCAGCCAACGGCGGAGGCATTGATTATCCGTTTTGGTGAAAAGGCCGGGGAAAACTGTGTGATCCCGTTGAACACCTTGCGCTCGCAGAAACAAGCAGCGTCGGCCTCCGCTATCTGTGCGACAGCAGCTGAGCCTGCCAAGCCAAGCGCCAGCCATTAATCAAAAGAGGCCACCATGCGTACACGTACTAAGATAAATGGCTTGCTCGGGCTGGCCTTCACAATGCTTTCCGGCACGGCCATGGCCGATTGCGTCTTCATCGACGGCACCAATACGGTCAACAGAACAGTCGCGCTGATCGGTACGAATATTACCGTCGGCAGAGACGTACCATTGGGGACGACACTCTTCAAACAGACCTTTACGACTTCCACCAATCTTTCGAGAGTTACGTGTGACCCAGGCGTCTATGACCGTACCCGCAGTCGGACGCTGTCGTCCACACCGCTGCCGCTCTCCAGTTGGTCAGGTCAGTACGCCGGTAAGGTCTATGAGTCCGGGGTTCCAGGCATTGGGGTTTACATCTGGTCGGAGGGTCAGGCAGCGCCTGACTCTGCGACATCAGGTAACTGCGGTGGTGGGACCGGGTTTTGTACGCAAAACCCGACCCTGGGCTTTGATCTGTTGTTCATAAAAACCGGAGATGTATCGCCAGGCACTATTCAGGGGGCTTCCTTACCGAGCGTGCAACTGGACTGGATCAGCCCAACCAACACATTGAATCTACAAAACGTGAATTTCATCGGCAGCATGAATGTCGTCTCGCGCACCTGTGTAACGCCCGACGTCAACGTTCCACTGGGCACCCGTTCAGTCAATGAGTTTGCCGGAGTGGGCACCGGTACGCCGTGGCAAAGTTTTCAGATCAGTCTGAATAATTGCCCTGCGTTCCATGGGACATTTCCCGGAAGTCCCACCAGCCCGATCTTTGATGGCTCTACTGACACCCCTACTGAACAAGGACGAGCCTCCAATATCCTGCGTTTCCGTCTTGATCCTGTCGACAGCGTTATTGACCCGGTACAGGGCATCATTGGCCTGACTCCTTCACCGAGCGGTTTCTTGCCAGCCGCCACAGGTATCGGCATCCAGATAGGGACGGGGGACGCAGTACCGGTGCCGGTGCCTCTGTCAACGCTTCGCCCAAGCGGGGTCGTAACAACCACGACGGAAGGCGCCAGCTACGTTATTCCGTTGAAAGCGCGTTACATCCAGACGGCCGCCACCATGACCCCAGGACCTGCCAACGGTGCTGTGGTGTTCACAATCGATTACCAGTAACCGATCCGCTGCCCGCAAGCGTGAAAAACAAAAGCCCCTGAAATCAGGGGCTTTTTGCATTTCGGAACATCTACTGCGCGATGTCCCAATGCTTGTTCGTGATGAAAACCGGATGCCTGACCCAGCTGGTTAACAACAACATAGTTTGACACAGCACCTCGCGTAAATCGGGGTCTGTACAACGACTCGGGGTAGAGACAACAGCAATATAGACTGACACAGATGGACTGAGCTTCAAATACAGGGTCCGGCTTTTCACAACATAGTTTGACACGAACAGTTAATGTAAGCAGTCATGAAGGGGGATCGCATAAGCTGAGGCCTTCAACACAAGCTCAATGCGATGTTTAAGTCTGTGCTCACCCTACGGCCGGCGCCAATAAGCACATAAACCGTATTTTTCGTCTCAAATAAGCACGCGTGAGTGAAGGAAACCCCCAACGTTGTTCTGACCCAATCGCCAGGTTGGAAGCGGCCTCTGCTGTCTTGGATAACGGTTAAAGCGTAAACCAGAGCAGGGATTAGCTCTCTATCGGCGATCGCTTGCCGCTGAGACGTTGTAACGTCGAGATCTAATATCGCCCATTCAGAAACAAGACAATAGGCACGGAAAGGAAAATGCAGATTGGCGAGTGCCACAGCATCTGAATTGGCGAGTTGGCACCCGCCTATTTCCTCACCTGCGGAAAGCACTGAGATAAAATCATCCAAATTCATCCGTTCCTCCAGTCGATCAATACACCGACTCGAACGAGAATCATCAATCAGCATAGCTCCAAGTGAACCGCCCGGTTTCAATGCCGACGAATAGCAGCAACGTCATCTCACCCTTGACCTTTACACTCCCTCTACCTCAATGAATGGGATGATTTCTTTAGGTGGCGTCACCGCACAAAGCGGTTTGCGCCAGTAGCCCACGCTATGCCACTGGCTGTGCTTGTACCCAACTTCGGGGTAGGTGCCGATGTGGGTAAATCCGAGCGCTTCATGGATACCTATGCTTCCTGCGTTAGGTAAGGCAATGCCGGCATAGGCTGCATGAAACCCCTGTTTTTCGAGGAGCGGTAGAAGTCGCTGATAAAGCGCACGACCAAGTCCTTTTCTGTGTACCGCAGGGTCGATATAGACGGTGACGTCTACCGACCAGCGATAAGCTTCCCTGGCTCGATGCTGACCTGCGTAAGCGTATCCAACGACCTTGCCTTCTACCTCTGCGACCAGAAAGGGATATATCGGCACTGTTGCGGCTATTCGTGCTGCCATCTCATCAACCGTCGGTGGTATCAACTCGAACGAGATGACTGTGTCCAAAACCATTGGCGCATAGATGGCCTGGACGGCAGATGCGTCATCAGATGTCGCAACCCTCACTTTGTAGTTCATGTCTTTCTTTGCTGCCCCGTAAAGAATCGTGTTTGAAGGGCTGCCACTTGCCGGGTTTTCAGCCCTTTAGAATGTCGCGTTAGATCCGTGAGCTTCGCTTGGAACAGCGCGGTTACCAGCGTGACGATGCGTGCAGGTAACCGACAGCATTAGTAACTCATTTTTTTATGGAAACAATCGTTCCTTTACCTCCTTCGACCCGAAAGGTGAATGACACACGATCTCCTACCTTCAACCCTGCCAATTGGTCATCCGACACGGAAAAGGCCATGGTCATCGGCGGCCATTGAACAGCTGGGACGGCACCGTGAGCGAGTGTCACGGTATGCTTCGCAGGATCAATGGCCTTGATCGTGCCCTCGGCATCGGCGACAGCCATCTGCCTTGATTCCTGCTTCATTTCCATGCCTTCCATACCGTCCATTTTCATTGCTGACGTGTCTTGTGCATGGGCAGCGAAAGAGAGCACAACCGCAGTGCTGGCAACTGTAATAAGGGTCAGTTTCATACGACATTTCCTTTCAGAGTTACGGGTTTGCTAGGTAGATTTCGACGACGCATTAAGCGATAGGCCGCCGGGATGACAAACAGGGAAAGCAAGGGCGCAGTTACCATGCCGCCGACCATTGGCGCGGCAATTCGGCTCATCACTTCGCTGCCGGTACCACTGCCCAACAGTATGGGCAACAGGCCCGCGATGATGACAGCCACAGTCATAGCTTTGGGACGCACCCGCTGCACAGCGCCTTCACGAATCGACGCCACTAGTGCATGTTCAGAGTTATCGCCAAGGCCCACACGTTCAGCCCAAGCATTCTTCAGGTAGAGCAGCATGATCACGCCGAACTCTGCAGAAACCCCGGCCAGTGCGATGAAGCCGACCCCCGTTGCCACCGACAGATTGAAACCGAGCAAATAGAGGAACCATGCCCCTCCGGTGAGAGCAAAAGGGAGTGTGGCCATGATCAACAGGGCCTCATCGAATCGAGCGAATGTCAGGTAAAGCAGCACGAAGATGATCAATAGCGTGGCCGGTACGACCAGCTTTAGTCGTGCGTTAGCTCTTTCGAGAAACTCGAACTGCCCCGAGTAGCTCAGGCTCATACCAGGCTGCAACTTGACCTGTTGATTGACGACCTGACGAAGATCGGCGACCACGGAGGCAATGTCCCGACCACGCACATCGATGTATACCCAGCCCGAAGGCCGCGCGTTCTCGCTCTTGAGCATTGGTGGACCGTCAGTGATTTTTATTTTTGCCACAGTACCGAGGGTGATCTGGATGCCTGACGATGTGTAAATGGGCAATTGTTCCAAGGCTCCCGGTGAGTCACGCCACTCTCGCGGATAACGGACGCTGATCGGAAAACGTGCGAGCCCCTCAATGGTCTCCCCGATATTTTCGCCTCCGATAGCACCAGCCACGATGGACTGCACATCAGCGATATTCATGCCGTAGCGGGCGGCTGCATTACGATCGATATCCACATCGATGTAGCGGCCACCGGTCAGGCGCTCGGCCAACGCGGAGCTGACACCGGGCACATTTTTGGCTGCCTTTTCAACCGCCTGGGTGACCGAATCGATTTCCGTCAGGTTAGTGCCGGCAACTTTCACCCCGATGGGACTTTTGATCCCTGTGGCCAGCATGTCGATGCGGTTGCGAATCGGGGGTATCCAAATATTGGTCAAGCCAGGCACGCGTACCACGCGGTCCAGCTCCTCCACCAATTTTTCCTGGGTCATGCCTGGGCGCCATTGCTCATGCGGTTTGAACTGAATCGTGGTTTCAAACATTTCCAACGGCGCTGGATCAGTAGCGGTCTCAGCACGACCGGCCTTGCCGAAAACGTGTTCAACTTCAGGGACTGTTTTGATTAGGCGATCGGTCTGTTGCAGCAGTTGTGCAGCCTTCTGCACCGACAACCCCGGCAGGGCTGAAGGCATGTAGAGCAGATCCCCTTCGTCCAGTGGTGGAAGGAACTCCCCACCCAAGCGAAACATTGGCCATAGCGCACTGACAAATACCAACAGCGCCACCAGCAGAGTAGTTTTCGGACGGCGCAGAACTGCGTCCAACGCGGGTTGGTAGATCCGTATCAACCAGCGGTTTAAAGGGTTATGTTGCTCACTCGGAATTCGTCCCCGAATCCAATAACCCATCAGCACCGGCACCAACGTCACCGACAATCCCGCCGCTGCCGCCATGGCGTAGGTCTTGGTAAACGCCAGTGGGCCAAACAATCTTCCTTCCTGAGCCTCCAATGTGAACACCGGAATGAACGACAGCGTGATGATCAACAGACAAAAGAAAAGCGCGGGGCCGACCTCGGCCGCTGCATCGGTCATCACATGCCAATGCTGCTCACCCTTCAACTCCTGCCCAGGATGAGAGGTGTGCCAGAATTCTATTTTCTTGTGTGCATTTTCAATCATCACCACTGCGGCATCGACCATGGCACCGATAGCGATAGCGATCCCACCCAAGGACATGATGTTGGCGTTGATGCCCTGGTACCGCATGACAATGAATGCAATCAACACCCCCACAGGTAGCGAAATGATTGCCACCAAGGATGAGCGCAGGTGCCAGAGGAAGATCCCGCACACCAGGGCAACGACGATGAACTCTTCCAGCAGCTTGTAACTGAGGTTGTCTATTGCGCGGTCGATCAGCTTGCTGCGATCGTAGGTTGTTACGATTTCTACGCCTGCTGGGAGACTGCTTTTCAACTCATCCAGTTTGCTCTTCACCGCCGTAATGGTCTCGCGAGCATTCTTACCGCTGCGCAAAATCACTACGCCACCGACGGTCTCGCCTTCCCCGTCAAGTTCAGTGATGCCTCGTCTCATTTCCGGCCCAAGCTGAATCGTGGCGACATCGCCAAGGCTTACAGGCACACCGCCTGATTCCAACTTCAGCGGGATCGTCCGAAAATCGTTGAGCGTCTTTAGATAACCCGAAGCTCGCACGATAAACTCGGTTTCGGCCATTTCCAGCACAGCACCACCGGTTTCCTGATTGGCCTTGCCGATGGCTTCAGTCACCTGTGCCTGAGTGATCCCGAGATTGGCCATCTTGAGCGGATCGAGCTGTACTTGGTATTGCTTGACCATGCCGCCCACGGTGGCCACTTCCGCAACATTGGGCAGCGTCTTGAGTTCAAACTTCAGGAACCAATCTTGAAGCGCACGAAGTTGCGCGAGATCGTGCCCACCAGTGCGATCCACCAGTGCGTACTGATAGATCCAGCCCACTCCCGTTGCGTCCGGCCCCAGTGCGGGCTTTGCGCTGGCTGGCAACCGGCTTTGTATTTGACTCAAATACTCCAGCACCCGAGAGCGAGCCCAGTACAAGTCGGTACCATCTTCGAACAGCACGTAAACAAAGCTGTCGCCGAAGAAGGAATACCCGCGCACGGTCTTGGCTCCAGGTACTGAAAGCATGGTGGTGGCCAGCGGATAGGTGACCTGATTCTCGACAATCTGCGGTGCTTGTCCCGGATAAGGGGTACGGATGATCACCTGTACATCGGAGAGATCCGGTAGTGCATCGATTGGTGTGTTCTGAACTGACCAGATGCCCCAAGCTGTGACGAAAAGTGTCGCCAACAGCACCAAAAAGCGGTTGGCAACAGACCAACGGATGAGGGCAGCGATCATGGCTGACCTCCCGTTTTATCTAGACGTTCGACACGCAATCCATCGTCGGTTTGGCTCACCGCGACCCGAACCTTGTCGCCCGTTTTCAGACCCTGAATCAGGGTAGGATTGGCAAGTGGAAACGTCATCGTCATGCCCGGCATGCCCAGTGTCTTGAAGGGGCCGTGGGCGAGTGTGACTTCTTTATCGTCGATTTCGACGATCTGCCCGTCCGCCTCATGCAGACCTGAGGCTGCTGCGATACGGGGTGGTACGTCTGCTGAACTGGCCACGATACCCTTTAAACTGGCCTCCGAATCGAGCAGAAATTGGCCCGAGGTAACTACCTTCTGACCTTCATCCAGACCTTTAACAATTACTGTCTTGCCACTGCTTTCCTGCCCGAGCTGCACTTCAACGGGGCGATATCGGCCAGCATCTTCGGCTAGCATCACCAAGGCACGTCGACCGGTGCGAATGACGGCCTCGCTCGGCACCCACACCACACCCTGCTCAGTTGAGCTGCTCAAGCGCACTTGCGCCGTCAAACCGGGCTTTAGGCGACCGTCTGGATTGGGTAGTTCGACCCGTACGCGCAGGGTGCGGCTATCCGCATTGGTGTCCGGCAGAATTGTGCTGACAGTGCCATTGACCTTGGTCCCAGGGAAGGCCGGCAACTGCGCCTCGACCTTTTGCCCCTCGGCGATGGTACCCGCGTCGGATTCAGGAACGGACACCGCCAGCCAGACACTGCTCAGACCATTGACCCGCGCCAGTGTCTCGCCTGCCGCGACGGTCATGCCTATGCGCAGGTTGAGCTCTTGCAGCACCCCGCCAATCGGGCTGGTCAAAGTCAGATAAGGTTGGACCTTACCGCTACGTTCGACCTGGGCAATCACTCCCGGCGGCATTCCACTAAGCAGTAAGCGCTGCCGCGCAGCGGCGAGCAAGTCGCGATCACCGTTATTTTTCAGGGCCAGGAACTCAGTCTGAGCCGCCGCCCACTCGGGCACCAGAATATCCGCCAGCGCCGCATTGGCTTTGAGCAGATCACCGGGTGCATGGGCGTAGACCCGCTCTACAAAGCCTGGAGTACGAGCCTGGATAACCGCAACATCCCGTTCGTTAAAGGCGAGGATGCCACTCACATCAAGGCTGGATGCAAACACTCCACGGCTGACCATCGCCGAGCGCAGACCGAGATTCTGCGCCACGCTCGGATCGATGCTGACCGTCGCTTGATCGTTGCCGCCACTGGCGTATTGCGGAACCAGCTGCATGTCCATGAACGGCGATTTACCCGGTTTGTCGAACTTCTGTTGGGGGTACATCGGGTCATACCAGTACATGGCTTTGCGTTCATTTGGTGCGTTTTGATTTTGCTCAGACGAAGCGTCCCGTACTTCGCTGACGCGTTGAAGTGCTAGCCAGTAACCACCGGCGATCCCCACTGCCATTGCAACGCCTGCCAACAAAACCCCACTCTTTTTAAGGCTCATTGGCTGGCCTCTCCATACGCAAAATACAGTCGTGCATTGATCAGTGCTCGCTGTTCCTCCACTTCGACTTGTTTGAGACGAGCCTCGATGAGTTCACGTCGGGCGGCGACAACCGCATTCAAATCGCCTTTACCGGCGCGGTAGCTGGCCATGCTGAGTTCGACTTTTTCTTTGGCCAGCGGCAGCAGACTTTGCGCATTGCGCTGGACCGCACGATTGAGCCGTTCATAGTCAGCCAGTACACTTTCCAGTTGCTCGGTATGCTCGCGTGACAAGGCTTCGCGCTCGGATTCGAGTTGGTTGACTTCGGCTTCTCGTGCGGCAATTTTTGGGTTTTGCCGGGTCTGCGGAAACAACGGCAGATCCCAGGAAAGTTGCACGCTGACCATGTCGCCGAACTGCCGATCACGGTGCTGATAATCCACCTCCCAACTCCAGTCGGACTTTTTCTCCGCCTGCGCCTCGCGCACCTTGGCTTGCGCTTCACGGGTCATCGGCCCGTACGCGGCCAGCTCGGGATGATGTTGCAGTTTATGGGGCAAGCCTGACGTATCGATCGGCCACTGCGGAAGACTTCCCGCCGGCGTTGCGTTGGCGGCCGGACCAATCCAGCGTTTCAGCGCCGCGCGCGCTTGAGCACGCTGGCGTATCAGATCGTCTTGCTGCTCGGCCAGTTGCGCCGCTTCCTGCTTCGGTGTCACGGCATCGGCCGGTTGTGCGCGACCGCCGGCAATTTGCGCGCGGACAGTGTCGCTCAGCAAGCGGTTCTCCTTGTAGAAGTCCTGGAACAGCGCGTCTTTGCGCTCTATTGAATAGCTGCTGATCCAAGCCAGCGCCGTGGCTTGGCGCACGTTCAGGCGTTCGACCTGACGCTCGGCAGCGGCACGCTCAACCCCTGCGTTCGCCACCTCGATCCGCGCCCTGCGCTTGTCACTATTGGGCATGTCTTGCCTGACCCCGACCATTTGCATGGTCATGAAGTCATCATTGACGCTCCAGCGATCTGGGCCGCCGATGGGATAGTTCTGCAGACCAGCGAGCAACTTCGGGTCAGGTAGCTCACCCGCTGGAATGGCCGCACTGCTGGCAGCCTGAATCTTTGCATCCTGTGCAGACAGCGACGGCGCGGTGTTTTCGGCCAGCCGCAAGGCCTCTTCGAGCGTCAGCGAGGTAGCGAAGCTCGGCAAGGCCAGTACGCTTGCCGCCAGACCGGCCACTAGGGACCAACCTGTGCAAAAGCACTTGGGGTTCATGTTTGCGATTCCTGCGATGATCCGCTGAGCGCTTCAAAAGGCCTGCGCACAGCCATGCCATCCCGTTAAAAACAGGATGAGGTTCAATAACGGACAGGAATCAGACGCGGGGCGGTCGCCATACACCGGATGGGGTGGACAAAGGAACGGAATCGCTGGAAAAGGCCAGCACGACGGGGCTGAGCAGAGTCACGGGCGGCTTGACGATCGAAACTTGTAGCATCCCGCCCGTCTTGCACTCCTGACCCGGTTTGCAGGGTTTCCCATGCTCGGTCGGGCTCTTCATGTCATTGCAACAATCCATGCCCATGTCGTCCATCATCGCCATGCCCGTGGCTTTCATCGGGCACGGTTCTGTCGGTGCCTGCACCCCCGCCATCCCGCTGAGGGGAAGCGCCAGGCTGATCAAGAAAATAAGACAAAACCGCAGGTAGCGTTTCATGAGGTTGGAGTGTAGCCGTCAGAATTGGCGCGAACAATTAATTAACGCTGGCTTTCAGCTAGCGCATGCGAGCCGCTTAATAACGCACGATGTAAGCCCATCAGCATTAAGCCTGCATTATTTTTTCAGTTACCTTTTGACGCAGCACGGATCAGCGCGCTATCTGAAGGTCGGCGAGAAAAATATTCAATTCTGTAGCGCCCGACTTTAATGGAGCGCGCCGCCTTAGCAATGCGTGCTGTGCTCGCATAATTACTTAGGGTTGGTTCCACTCGGCTGCGGTGGAACTAGAATGAAAGGCCCTCAGACACCTGAATCAGCATTTCTTCGACTAGATGTGTGCCAATGGTTGTAGTGACCATCGCTGATGGGCTTTCACCCAAAAAACGGGCTTTGGGCTTGGAAAGCCATTGTTTGGCCTTGCCTTTGTCACCGAAGATCACCTCGGCCAAGGCGCTGATGTGTGCAAACCGGAACAGGCGATCGCTCTCATGCAGCGTCAAGAGCTGATTGGCTGCCAACCTTGTTTTGAGCGCTTTTGGTTGAACGATTCTGTCGCGTTCTTCATTGCTAAGGGTCCCACTATCACACAGCACATGGACCAGACAGGCCGGGAATCCAGCTACTATCATGTGGTGAATGTCCAGACACGAAGCATTGACAGAGATATCAAGAAGGGCCTCCAGACGCATGCGGTAAGCATGATAGACATCCTGTCGCAGGATGCCAGCAAACATGGGCAGCACCGATGTTAAGTTGTGCATGGGCGTTAGCATTATTGTGCCATTCGCTACCGTTAGCTCCAGATCGTCCCCAATACCTAACCCCATTTGGTCAAGCAACTCTGGAGGCAGCTCAATGATGATGTCGCCAGTACCGTCCTCAGTATTCTGGCATTTGGCTACCCACCGCTCAGTTTCACTCATGATCGCCTGGCCCTCATCAAAGCCATCAGAGAATGACACACATCATTATGCTCGGGCGCAGAGCTGACCAAAGGAACGCGCAATACGCTGGTAGCGTGATCAGGCAATTACACGAAAAGGATATGACATGAACGCTGATGAGCTATACGTTTCCGTCGACGTCGAGACGTCTGGGCCTATACCAGGCGAATACAGTCTGCTTTCCATTGGAGCTTGCCTTGTAAACCAACCTGCAACGTCCATCTATCTTGAACTGCGACCTGATAGCCCAAAACACGATCCAGAAGCACTGGCAGTATCGGGGCTGAGTCTGGAAAAGCTGGAGCACGAGGGCCTCGCTCCGCGAGAGGCGATGCTGACACTTAGTGAATGGCTGAAATCGTCCTGCCAAACGGGGCAGAAGGTCATTTTCGTAGGGCTAAACGCACCGTTTGACTGGTCATTCGTCAATTACTACTTCCACAAATATTTGGAAACCAACCCCTTTGGTTTCACAGCTATCGACATGAAGGCCTACTTTATGGGCGCTGTAGGTTGCAATTGGCAGGAAACAAAATCATCCAAAATGACCGCTGCGCTGAAGCCAATCAGCGAACCCAACCATAACGCATTGGATGATGCCCGCTTTCAGGCGGAGCTCTTCGCCCTAATGTTAGCGGGTAAAGGTAACCGCTGATCCGCCTTCCACCGCACGGACTTGAAGCTCATCCGACCCAGGTTGCCTCAATGTATCTGCCGTCCCTGAATGACCAAGCCTTGATACCTTCTGGTTTTTCGGACTTGCCGACAATAACGGCTATGGGGTGCGGCAGATCCTGCGTGTAACGTGCAGCAAATTTGGAAAAACTTCCGATGTCTGCCGGAGATATCACTGGAATGGATTGGGGATGCGTATGCCAATAGCCCACTAGACGTAACCCTTGTTCGTTGGCAGCCTGGATCTCCAGACGGCATCGCTCCGCATCCAATTCTAGCCAAGACCAGCCTGACCGATCAGCGCGATGAGGCAACGTGGCCGAGGCCAGCAGCAACCCTTTGGGATCAACCGGATTGACGAATAACTGTCCCCCTCGCTCCACGCCAAAAAGGCCCTGCCGATGACTATTCAAGATGTCCGCGACAGCTTGGGACACCAATAGCTCGGAATTAACTTCCGGCCATCGCCAGCGCCACGCAATATCCGTCATACCGTTTCGTCCTTATCTTCCGGCCATCCGCGCTCGAGTAAAATTTGCTGCGCCCCCTCTGGCAGTTCGGGCCCATGGTATTGGCCTCCCAGGCTCGGCACATCTTCAGGCCTGTAGATACTGCTGACCCAAGATGCAGTGGCAATGTTGCCGGTCAATGCGCGTAAGGCCGTGTGCGAAACCATAGAGGCGATATTGGTCATCCCCAGCGAGCCGCCTGGGATAAAGCTCTCCCCACAAGCGGGCAATGGAACCACACCCCCTCCCGGCCACTCTGTAAATTTATGCAAGAAATCGCCGACGTCCGTGAATAGATGACGGCCATCAAAGGTGCCGGCTGGTGCGAATAGCGCATGGCCTACCTGGGTGTACGGTTCGCTCCAGGCTTGTAAGACCCCCCAAGGAACGCCGCTGGATTTGGCTCGCCATACAGTGACCTCCGACTGCCAGTCTGCTGTCGTGATCACCACCAGATCTGCATTATCGAACACTTCTGGTTTGCTGCTCATCACCACTTCGGCGAATGTCGAATAAGCGGTGCATTCTGTCGTCGGGAGATCTAACAGAATCTTGTCCCTCAACGCTGACGCTTTCAATCTCCCTAGGCTATCCGCTCCCAGAACATGCCTTCCCAGATTGGCTGACACCAAGGTGTCAGGATCGATGAGGGTAAGGTGGCCAACACCGGATCGTGCCAACTGTATTGCCACCGCACTGCCTAGCGAGCCAACACCAACGCAAACTACCCGAGCATTTTCAAGGCGCTGTGCAGTGCCGCTTTTATCGCGGGACAGAATGGACGCTCGATCAAGCACGTCCAGGGCAGTTGCTCGGACGAGCGCCGGAGGATGTGCATTTGCGATCGCTGGCCTGCGGCGCGCTGTACGCAAGCCAAACTTTGCCCCCCGCTCCTGCTGTACGCCAAGCGAGCGTACATTGAGGCAATAAGTTGGAGAATCCGTCCCCCCTGGAAGCTCTAGAACAATCCATCGACTTGCCAACGTTCCATGCTGCTCAAACCATGCCAGCAATTGCTCGGCATCGTCTGGTTGAAGATGTGGTGTTAGCCACAGCATTAGATCTTCTGGATCCGGGGTGCGGATATCCGGATAGGTCTGAAGCTTGACGTAAAAACCGGGAGTTTCGGCCGCGCGAATGACAGCGGAGCGCCCGACAACCCGTCGGTAATGCCCTTTGAGTGCAGCTACGTTCGATGCTAGCCAAACCGTTTCCTGTCCGGATGGCACAGCCCGGCGCGGATCGCTGAGCGCAAACAATTGCGAGGCGGCCTGGGGTCGATCCAAAAGTAAGAGGTTCTGGAATGACTGACCGTGCTGGAAAGACCAGTAGGTAGTGATCTCATTCTGAAATTCGATATCGCGCGTTGCCTGGCTTGATCCCATCTTGGACAACGAAACGATCTGGGCTAGGCGATTAAGGCTGTCCTCTACAACGACCTCCGGGGAGCCCATAATGGGGCGTTCCTGAAAGCCATGAAGGCAAAGCCCCGACTTGGTGGCATGCGGCCAGACCAGCCACGGAGAGGGTTCGACGTTCAGTCGCAAAAGCCCACGGGGGAAGTTGGAGGGAAAACCAATACGCAGTCGCCGCTCCTGGCCCGTGTAATCGATGGGCAAGGGAAAGTGAAAGGACGCCGCTTCGTCAGCCCGCATGGGTGCGGGCTGGAGCAATGCATCGGCAGCATCCTGACCTAGGGTATTTCGCAGTGCGGCGATTCCGCGCTGCAATGGCGTCGTAATAGGATCAGCCAAGGCGTCCAACTGGCTTTACGCTCGACTGAGAGGTTCCGCCACCGCTGGCTCCTCCGAAGAGCGAACCCATCGAAGCAGAGTTTCGAGTAGTGCCATCCGGTCGGCCGGGCATGGTCCAATTCGCAGGGATCTCATTGTTCACTGCCGAAATGAATGCCGGTGCAATACCGAAATTCTTTTTCACTGCTTCTGCAAAGGAATCATTGGATTCAAAACTTTCCAAACCCAATGATACGGATGCACTGGCGTCCGCATGCCACTTGGCAAATGCTTGTCGATAGCCTTGCCCCTCGCCTGGTCGATTCCACTTTTCTGCAAAGTTTTCGCCGTTATCGGCAGGGTTGCAGACAAAGCAATCGTTACCTCTATGCGCGATGTGCTGCGGCATTCTACGAACGATTTCCAAAATTGCATCGAGCGGAGCCAAAGGCTTCGACTGTGATTCCTTCACGACATCCAGGTATGCGTGAGTGGCCAAAGTGGTTATGACAGCGGATATGGGGCGAGTATCAGCGCTCCTTGTGTTGATGGCCCATTCATCGCGATGCCGCTTGAGCAGCTTTATGGTCGCACGCAGGGGATCTTGATCGATGTAATCCTGATAATGCGGCAAAGGATCTTGTGTCGCGGCATCGAGCATCCGCTGGCTTTTGGCAACTACCAAGCTTTCCAGAGAAATTTCCTGGGCAGAGGCAACCTGTAACCAATTCGAGTACGGGATAGGGCTGCTTGCTTTCCACCCTGTGACCCGATCCGGAACCTCCAGTTTACCCTCGCCGTTGGCTTCGCCATTTCCGTTGATCGCACGTGCGGGGGTGACATCGATGTGGAAGCCTGGATTCTCGTCGGCATAAACAATCCGGATGCCACGACGTAATTGCTTAACTTCTTCCTGAACGCGGGAGCCTTCCCTAAAACGCTGCTCAATCGCTTCTAGAACTTCCTTCGCACTAGCGCCTTGAGCGTGAGGGAGCCAGATAATCGCGTCCGCATCAATGGTGTCCAGATCCGCAGGCGCACCGGGGATTGGCTTGATGGTCGTTTTCAGCCGCATCGAGCCTTGAACGAAGATATGGGCCTCAGCGAGGAGCGGGTTGTCGGAGGCCGAGAGGATTTTTTCCAGTTGGGAGTAGCGGTCATTGATTTTCTGGTACTGCGCTTCCGACAGCGAGATTTCCCGCGCGGCGCGAAGCAGAAAATATTCCCAACTGCTGCGCTTGGTCTGTTCGTTGCTCAACAGCATTTACCTAGCCTCCTGGGCCATCGAGCCCAATTGCAGTGTTTGCGTAAACCGATCTTGGTTTTCTTTGTCCCGATCAAAGATCAGGTACGTATGTTGATGCTGCGTTGTGAGCAACGCACCAAACTCGATGGCCAATGCCGCAGGAATAGCGGCGAAGACGTGGATAGGTTCAGGAGTCAGAGCTTCAAGCTGGCTCAGCCGTATTTGAAGTGCGTCACGAAAGGCATGAATCACCCGACGGTTCTGTACCATCGCATAGCTTGGTTCTGGGATCGACAGCTCTGCAATACGTGCACCGGGCAGAGCGTCGGTCACGTCGCGAACCGGGACTTGCGCAGAAATGGAGAGCACAAGCGCCAGTGGCCCGTCGCCGTCGGAGGGAGGTGTAAACAAAAAAGCGGGCGGCTCAGCGGACTGATCGGGCCAGCGCAACCGATGCTCGCGGTGGAAGGAGAAGATCAAGCGTTTGGAACGGTCGCCGATACCCTGGCCCAACATCATCAATGCCGGGATATCGGCCAAGCCCACTACAGCTAGTGCAGGCGCATCGCCGTAGGTGCCGCCGCGACGCTTGAGTTGCTGCTCCAACTCATACTGGACACTGTCTTTGATGTTCTGCCAATAGGTCGCGTCCCTACCTCGCGGTCCGGGTGCAGGGAAAGTGATTTTAATGCCTTGATCGAAGGCCGTTAGTCCTTCAGCCGACATCGCAGTCAACAGATCGCGAACGGGAATGTCGTTGATCGTCTGGAAATGCTGACTCAGGACGATGAGAGGAATGGCTCTACCACCATCGGGGGTCGTTGCGGCGAGTCGGATGCGTTCCAGGTACGCTTGGTGTAAACCACTCAAATCATTTTCAGGATACCCGTCTGCATCACGATCAATTTTGTCATGACAACCTGGGCACAGGAGCATCAGATTAGCGGTATCGTTAGTGTGCGCCTCAGCATCATGATCCGCGCGTCCCCGAGGGCCTTTGGGACTGGCGGGCAGAATATGCGCCACTTCGCCCCATCTCATTGGCTTGCCAGCACGATAGTCGAACGTCAGATCCGTACCGCACAGTTCACAATGACCAGCGGTCTGTGTCCATACGATCCGCTTCGTCTCTTCATTTGTGTTGAAGCGCCCGCTTGCGGGCTTAGCATCTTCTTGTTCTGCCATTCCGACCTACCCCCGAGAAACATCCATGATTAAAAACGATGATGGCAAGATAAGATCATCTTAAGGCCATTTGCTTTGATTTCAAGAGCGATTCGAGGGTGATGGGCGCTGGATCGGCTTCGAACCGGACACTTTGTGACTCAGCGAAACGAAGTGATGGCCGCATTCGTTTTGGGCAAGTGCTGGGAATGGGGTGCTGAGCACAGCGTATGTATTGAAATTAGGGAATTTATGCGAAAGACATAAACTCCCTAATTTCGATACATACCTTCCTCATACCCTACGACGTTCGTCACTACACGACCCTACAACACATGGCAGTAAATGCGCGAATAGGCGTTTCGTGGTACGCAACTTCAGATCATATGGTTCTGAGGCTTGCGCCTAAACGGCGCGATTAGCTGCGCACGATAGCCTGTTGGAAAGTCTCGCTCTTTTAGCCCTACCTGCGCATCACCGAGCTTGTTTGCTGCGTCATAGAAGGTTCCAAATAGGTGATCCCAAATAAGTAAAAACTCTCCGAAGTTGACCTGGGCATCTTCGAACTCTCGCTTATGGTGCCAGCGATGTGTCTCGGCGACTCCAATCACGTTGCGTAACCAGCCCAACGAGTAGTCCAGGTTCGAATGCTGGAAGGCTAAATGAACGGTCAAGATGCTGAACCAAGTCGCGATAACGGCCGACGGCGCACCTGAGGCGAGCAGAACCACCAGCCCCGGTCCGGCCATTAGCGCCGCATGCAGCGGATGTCTGCGCTCCCCATTCATCCAATAAAGGCGATCAGCGCTGTGATGAATCATGTGCATACGCCACAGCCAATGCACCCGATGGCTGATGCGATGCATGACATACAGGCTTAAATCGAGGACGGTTGCGACCAGAACCAGCTGTAACCAGAGGGGACTCTCGCTGGGAAAAAGGCGAACTGATGCCGGCACCGCATCGCCAAGCTTGGCGAGGACTTCAGCAGTGAACTGAATGACAGAAAGGTTGACCAGCATATGCAATAAATCGGTCGAGGTGTCTTGATGATCTTCGAGCCAGGATTGACGAAAGGGTTGGAATTGCTCCAGCGCGGCGATCGTGAACAAGCTCACAATAGCGATCAGGAGTGTTGTGGGCCATGGCGGAATCCCGGTGTAAAGCGCCCAAACCATGAACGCAGCGGTGCCACCAAATATGAGCGGATAGCTCATCCAACGTATGACGTATCGGAAAATAATGATCATCGCTCACCTCCTTTTAGGAAGCGAAGACGATAAGTCACAGGCTGGCGTTTGGATTGAACGAAAGAGCTACAATCGAATGATGAATATCCTCGCTTGACCTTATAGCGGCTAGAAGGTTTGTAATCGACAGGATCAAGTGTATTTAGAGGAGCGGCCCCATGAGTTCGTGTGACAAATCCTGTGGCTGTGGCCCGGCTTCAGCAGGCCCAGAAGCAGCAGCTAAGCCATTAAATGAAGGGACATGGATCAGCAAATTTTCAGTACCAAAAATGGACTGTCCTTCCGAAGAACGGATGATCAGACTCGCGCTGAATGGCTTGCAGGAAATAGCTTCACTTTCTTTTGACCTATCCGGTAGACAGGTGAGTGTTTTTCACGAAGGGGCCGTAGAGCAGATCGCTACCAAGTTGGAGTCACTTGGCTTGGGGGCAAGGCTATTAGATACGCAGCCCATCAGCCCAGAGTCCGTATCAGCCAACAGTGCCAATGAAGAGCAAAACGCTTCAAAGGAAGCCAGCACATTAAAAATATTGCTCGGCATCAATGGTGCAATGTTTCTCGCCGAAATGAGTGCTGGCCTGATTGCCCAATCGACGGGGCTGATTGCCGACTCGCTGGACATGTTTGCTGATGCGGCCGTTTACGGGCTGGCCCTCTTTGCGGTCGGCCGCAGCGCGGGAATGCAAGTACGTGCAGCACACCTGGCAGGTATGTTTCAGATCATTCTAGCTTTGGGTGTGCTTTTGGAAGTTGCTCGACGCTTTCTCTATGGCAGTGAACCTGAATCGATGCTGATGATGGGGATAGGCGCCGTCGCGCTGGTGGCAAACGTCACTTGCCTGTGGCTGATCTACAGCCACCGCGAAGGAGGAGCACACATGAAAGCGAGTTGGATTTTCTCAGCCAACGATGTGATTGCGAACGTTGGCGTAATCGCTGCAGGAGCATTGGTCGCTTGGACAGGGTCTCCGTACCCAGACTTGGTGATTGGTACGGTCGTTGGCCTGATCGTTTTGAACGGCGCACGTCGAATCCTGGCTCTAAAAGCTTAACTATTCCAATCGGCGAGCGGCCTGTAGCTAAGGCCGCAAGCCTCTAACCTAGTCGCTTAATGCAAGCTCACTTCGGCGAGCGCCGATGAGGGATCTATACCCAACAGCGAGCGAAAGGTTCTGGAAAAGTGGGCTGAGTCGGAGAAGCCTGACGCGTGCGCAGCGGTGGTTATAGGTTCTCCGGATGCCAGATGTCGAACAGCTTGGGTCAGTCGTAGCCATTTAGCATAGCTACGCAGCGGCAAACCGGTTTGTTCCACGAACCAATGCGAGAATCGAGTTGGGGACAGGTGTACCAGTGCTGCCAACTCTTCACGTCGTACCATGCCCTGGTAAATGGCCGTGCTGACTATTGCCAGGCGAGGATCGGCGACTGGAGGTGCATCGGTTATCTGTAGGGCTTTTCGCACTGCGGACCGAGTGTCTCCCGCGCCTGCCTTCAAGGAGTCAGCAATTAGTGCGGCGTCAGCCGGGGCGATATTGATCGGAATCGGCGTCATGGTCTTCGGCAAAACCTGGCCCTCTTCTGCCAAGACGTCCAAGTAGATTGAAACGATGAGGGCTCCGCTGATTCGATGCCGAACACCGGCTGGAATAAACACTGCAAACTCGGTGTGCTGACGCGGCAGGCATTCCACTGTTACAGGCACGTCGATACCTATAGCTATTTGGTGAGCCTGATGCTGATGCCAATCTTGATGACCAGCATGCCCAGCAAAAACCGCTAACCCAGGCGTTAGCCATGCGCGACCAGACCACCTTAGGACACGTACTGGAAGGTGGCGCTCCATCGTCAACGTTTGCTTGGCGACGCGGGGCTAATCACGCTTATGACCAATAAAAACGATGCGCCGCTGACAATACATATATCTGCGAGATTAAACGCGGGCCAGTGCCAGCCTTGATAGTGAAAATCCAGATAGTCCACGACAAAGCCTCGCAAAGAACGGTCGATAAGATTGCCAACAGCCCCACCCAAAACGAGACAATAGCCCAAGGCTTCGCTCCAGTGACGTTCCCGTTGAAGGATCGCGACGAGCGTCAATGCTACGGCTAGCGCAACAACAACGAAAAGGTAACGCTGCCAGCCTCCAGCGTCAGCCAAGAAGCTGAACGCGGCGCCGGTATTGCGTGCATGCACTATGTTGAAAAATGAGCCTACGGCGACCGATGAGCCCAGCTCATAAAGGTGCTCGACGCCAAGCTTTAGACTTTGATCGATCAACGCCAGGACCGCTGCAATTCCCCACCACAAAGTAGGCGGCTGTACACGAGCTGTCATTGGGAAACCGTTCATTGGCTATTCCGTAGTAACCGTTCCAGTACATCTGAAACTGGTATTTTTTGAAAAGCACTGACTCTTGCTCGTGCGGTATCACCCACTGGGATCCAGGTCTTGGAACAGCAAAGCAGGCATCGTGTCCGTATCATTTGCGCAGCAAGCGCAGGCCATTCAGTACTACCAACAGGCTTACCCCCATATCCGCGAATACCGCCATCCACATCGTAGCGTGACCAGTGAGCGTAACGGCTAGGAAGATGGCTTTAACGCCCAGCGCGAGCGCAATGTTTTGCGTAAGTACTGCTCCGGTCTGGCGGGAGAGACGAATGAAGGCAGGAATCTTGCGCAAATCATCATCCATGATTGCTACGTCAGCAGTCTCGATCGCCGTATCGGTGCCAGCTGCCCCCATCGCGAAGCCCACATCAGCCCGAGCAAGCGCAGGGGCATCGTTTATTCCGTCACCGACCATGCCGACGGTGCCTTTATGATCGATCAAGGCTTCGATGGCTTTGAGCTTATCGATCGCTAGGAGATTGCCCTTGGCCTCGTCAATGTTTACCTGCGCGGCAATTGCCAGCGCGGTATGTGGGTTGTCCCCTGTCAACATCACAGTCTTCACACCTAACGCGTGAAGCTCCTCGATTGCGGCTCGGCTGGTGGCTTTTACCGTATCGGCGACTGCAAACAACGCCAGCGCCCGTTTGTCATCGGACAGAATGACTACAGTTTTCCCTTGCCGCTCAAGGTGGCCCAGGGCGGCTTCGGTATTAGGTGAGCAGAACCCCAACTCCTCCAACAAACGATGGTTACCCAACTGGTAGCGCTTACCCTCGATCTCGCCGCGGACCCCTCGGCCCAGCAGCGCTTCGAAGTTATCCACTTCCAGCAACCGCAGCGATTGCTGGGCCGTTTGTTTGGCAATAGCCCGCGAAACCGGATGATCCGAACGTTGGGCAAGGCTCGCGGCGGCAATGCGATAATCTCTAGATAATCCATCAGCTAGAGGCAGGAAATCGGTCTGTACGGGCTTGCCATGGGTAATGGTCCCAGTTTTATCCAAGGCCAGATGGGTGATCTTGCGACCGCTTTCCAGGTACGCCCCGCCCTTGATTAAAATGCCTTTTCGCGCCGCTGCCGCGAGGCCGCTTACAATGGTCACCGGGGTCGAAATCACCAGTGCGCAAGGGCAAGCGACTACCAGAAGCACCAGCGCCCGATAAATCCAGTCAGCCCATAATCCGGCCATAAACAGGGGCGGGAATATCGCAACGGCAAGGGCGAAGAAAAACACCGATGGCGTATAAACCTTGGCGAACTTATCGACGACCCGCTGGATCGGGGCGCGTGAACCTTGGGCTTCCTCCACAGCATGAATAATCCGGGCCAGTGTCGTATTGCTGGCCTCAGCCGTCACGCGGTACTCGAAGGAACCGGACTCATTGATCGAGCCGGCATAAACAGGGTCACCGACAGCTTTCTCGATGGGCAAGCTTTCCCCGGTGATAGGGGCTTGGTTTACGGTAGAGTTGCCGGAGATCACGTTGCCATCCAGACCAATGCGCTCGCCGGGGCGAACTCGAACCAAGGAGCTGATCTGGACGGTTTTGACATCTACGTCCAGCCAACTGCCGTCTGCCTGGCGCACCGTTGCATGATTTGGGGTCAAGTCCATCAGTCCTTTGATCGCATTGCGTGCACGATCCAACGACTTGGCCTCAACCAATTCGGCAACAGTAAATAAAAACATGACCATCGCCGCTTCTGGCCACTGCCCAATCAGGACCGCTCCCGTCACCGCAATGCTCATCAACGCGTTTATGTTGAGATTGAAATTTTTGAGAGAGATCCAACCTTTCTTGTAAGTCGCGGGCCCGCAGAGTGCTACCGAGATTAAAGCTACAGCAGCAATCACCCATTCGGGGGCTGCCTGGGTGAAATGCAAAATTTCCGCGCCTACCGCAGCAATACCAGACAGCGCTAACGGCCACCAGGTGCTTTTGCGCAGTGATTCAGCTTCAAACTGGCTTTGCTGCTTATCCGCGCCTGGTACGTCGACCGCGCCATTCAACGGTTCCGCCTGCATACCAAGCGATGACACGGCCGCTTCGATTCCCAGGGTATGTGGCAATTCGTGCCAGACACCTAGAGTACGGTTCATCATGTTGAATTCCAATTTCTGAATTCCAGGCATCTTTGCAAGCTTGCCCTCAATCATCGCCTGCTCGGTAGGACAGCACATTTGCCCAATCCGGAAACGACTCAAGCGAGCCGTGTCGTTGACAACGGCTGATGACACTTTGGATGCGCACGCGCTTGGGCCATCCGTTCCAGATGCAGAGCAACATGCATCGGTAACAACCGAGGTGGTGGGCTCGTTCGGTTCGGTAGGTGGATATTGAGAAGATGTCGGAGATGAAGTGGAGCAGCTTGTCTTTCCGCCGTTGCCTCCAGCAGAGCAGCCATCCGCACTTTTGGTTGTTGAAAGCGCAGGATTCACGTCCGAGGTCTTAGAAGAACAGCAACTGGTAGTTCGATCTCGATCGGTTTCGTCTTCACCCGATGTTGCGGAAGTCGCACAGCAGCTCCCGGATGCGACAGGGTCAAAAACGTCCACGCCCGCTGGCTTTTTTGGTGCTTGCTCGTCACCGCAACAGTTTTTCATGAGAACGCTCTCCGCTTTTCATGGCGAGAGTGAACACCTTATAGCCACTATAAGGTCAAGAGATTCTTCGATGCCTTAAGGCATCCACCAGCGACCATTCATGTTCAACGTGATCACAGTGAGTAAGTGGCCGGTAGTAGATAGGAAATGCTGCTTCCCCTCGCGCCTACGGTGTTGGCATCAACGGCGTCCTATTTCGTGACGCTAATATCAGGCGGCATCCCGTCCTCACAGCAAAGCACACAGGGCACTTGCCCTATGCGGCGGCCGACGAGCAGCACAGAAGCTCTGCTACGAAGGTAAGCAGCCATGTGCAGAGCAAAGCGTCCAAACTCGAGTTGAAGAGATCGGCGGGGAGGGTTTTCATCGATCAGAGGCCTGGCGATCGGTAGAACGGTGAGCAAGGATTTGCTTGTTGCCTGACGCGAGTAGAATGAGGATTCCAGCAACTATAGGGTCAAGAGAAATGAATGCGCCCACGTACACGATCGGTGCCTTGGCGAAGCTGACCGATACCAAAGCCGTAACCATCCGCTATTACGAGCAGTCAGGGCTGCTGCCTTCTGCTGGAAGATCACCGTCGGGTTATCGCTTTTACACAGATGAAGAGCGCAACCGGCTGCTGTTTATCCGTCGCAGCCGCGCGCTTGGGTTCAGCGTCGATGACATTCGCGATCTACTCGGCCTGGCTGACCGACGCGACGCTTCCTGCGCCGCTGTGGATGCGAAAGTGCAAGGGCAACTCCAACAAGTTCGAATCCGTATTCAGGACTTACGAGGTTTAGAAGCCGAACTGACACGACTGAGTGTTTGCTGCCACGGTGGTGTTATAGAGCAATGTCGCATCATTGAATCATTGTCGAATCGTAGTTAACGCGGCAAAAGACTCCATGTGCGTAGAGATTGTACGAGGTGAGAATCGTCATTGTGCAATAAAGTCCGCTATCTTGGTTTATTTCAGGATGCGTGCCTTAGGATTGTCCTGTGGTTCGCAAATTTGCCATCCCATTAAAACCGCATGCGGCGACATGTGGGAAAATCGATGGTAATAGCTCTAAGTTAACCGTGCTCAGTTATCATTATTGAACCACCGACACCTCCGTGCTTATTAAATTTCTGACGCAAAGTGCTTAACCGTGCGACAGGGTAAATTCATTGCCGCTTTGAAATGTGCAGCTTACCGCCTGTTTTGCACCCTTGCTCGGCTTACGGGGTTCACCGAGTTCGGGGGACTTCATGTCACGGCGGCAGCGTTGGCCCATGTTGTCATCCGCCATCCAAGGGTTTCATTGGACATGGCTCTCCGGCGCTTGAACACCCGCCATCCCGCTGAGGGGAAGCGCCAGGCTAATCAGGAAAATCAGGCAAAGCCGTAGACAGCGTGTCATGGGCTGAAGTGTAGCCAGTAGAAATGGTGCTAACAATCACGCTCCAGGCTTCTGGGTTAGCTGCCAGAAACCTCTATTGCGCGCTCATTTCCATTTCAGGACTTAGCGTGCCTAACCATGCGACAAGACAGATGATGAGGATTGCCATCAGGAATTCGAATTTCATGCTGCGGCGCAAGGCATTGACCGCTACAGAGTATTGACCATTGCGAACCGAGCGCTCCAATAGCGGGCTTAAGTGAAAGCGGTTCAGCGTCGCTAAAACGATCATCCCGGCAAAGAGCAGGATCTTCAAAAACAGCAACTGGCCATAGGTACTGAGCATGACCTCATCAAGGTTGGGACCGACGATGAAAAGGTAATTTACTACTCCCGTAACGCTTATGATCGCAACAATCACACCGCCGGCCGACTCAAAGCCAGTCAGCACGCGGGCAAGAATACGTGCTTCCTCCTCACCCTTCAGCGATTTCAACCGTAGCAGTAGAGCGAAGGCCGCTAGAGCACCCAACCAGCCACCTGCCGCTAATAAATGGAAAATGTCGCTGAGAAAATGCCAGTAGCGGCGGCTGCCTTCGTCCATGGCACCATGCCCCGTCCAGGCTAGCGTGGCCAACGCGATTGCTCCACAGACGGTGACGATCCAGAGGCTGGGTGTCGGATATCGTTTATTCAACGCGACGCCCAGAATTGCCCCCACCAAGGCGGCTATCCGAACCATCCAGGTCAGCCCAACGTCGGTGCCCATGATGACCATTTCAAAAATGTGGTGATGTAGCTCCATAAGCTCCGATACACCGCTCATTGCTTTTGCAAGCAACAACATCGCAGCAAGGGACAGAACTACACCTGCAACAGAAGTACCGTAGAGAAGCGACTCAAAGTTCAAGACCGTGCCCGATACCCTTTCCTTTCCCCTGAGGCTGTACAAGCCAAATATGGCCAGTCCAAATAACAACATCAGGTCAAAATAGAGAGCAAAGCGAACCACGATATTTAATGAGTCGCTCATGGATTATTTCACTTTGAATGAAAAGTTGCCGGTGATCGGGTGGGTGTCCGAAGACACTGCACGCCATTCAACTTTGTAGGTGCCGGTGGTCAGCGGTGCAGCCGGCGTAATCACCATGGTTTTCGGATCACCACCAGCAGCGACGGCGGCCTTTACACCCATGGGTGAGTTAGGCATGCCTGGCATGTCGGTCATGATCAGCTTTGCACCGGAGAACTGAGTGGTGAGATTCTCAGAAAAATGCAGTTCGATTTTCGACGGAGCCGCCGCATCCGAGCCTTCTGCCGGAGTGGAAGAAAGTAGTTTTGGATGTGCCTGGGCCACTGCACTCAGAAGCAAACCAGCAGTGATTGCAACAGCCACGGACGTAGTTTTAAGGAATGACATGCAAGACTCCTCACAGCAAGCGCTGTTGATTCGAGGTTTTTTGGGAGGAACTAGTTTTTAATTTCTTTAAAAACCACTGTTGATTAACTTGGAGCCCCGTCCTCTTCGCCAGGTTGAACAGGAGAAACTCGCTAGCCCTAACGTCACAGTGCGAGAACACGATGCCACACGATCACAAACTGTTCGATTACATTTCAGTCAGCTTGATCCGATGTTTGGCATCTAATCGTTGAGCGTAGCAAGACCTGGAAAAGACACGGCGTACCGCAGGACAGGGGAGCTCAATCACTTTGAAAAATCCGCAGAGGCGTAGCAAACGCAGAACGCCAAGACGTCGTTGGTCCCAATGTTTTGTCGCTCAGCTAACCGTGGAATCGACGGCCGGAAACTCAAGATGAAAAGCCGTTTTCCCGTCGCCTGACGTACACCAGATCTTGCCATTGTGCGCTTCGACAATTGATCGGGTAATTGACAGACCTAGCCCTGCGTTGCTCGGACTTCCTTCTCGCCGCGCTGGGTCCACGCGATAAAAACGATCAAACAGCTTTTCAAGGTGTTCGGGGGCAATGGGCTCACCATAGTTTTCCACGACAACCGTTACCGACGCATCCTTGTGCTGAATATCGACACTGATTGACGTCCCTTCATAGGTGTAGCGCAGCGCATTTGAGAGCAGATTGGAAATCGCTCGGTGGAGCATAAGAACATCACCTCGCACGCTCCCCCGTCCTGAAACCTTGAGCTCGATCCCTCGTTCATCAGCCAACAGGCGGTAGTACTCAAGCAATTTTTCCACGACAGCCACCAGGTCTATTGGCTTGCTCTCGTGCGTAATTAGACCATTGTCAGATTTCGCCAGAAAAAGCATGTCATCAATCATCCGGCTCATGCGCTTCAAGTCATCAAGATTGGAGTACAAATTGTCTTCGTAGTCCTCGATGTTTCTTTTTCTCGAAAGCACCACTTCAGTGTGGGTCATCAAGTTGCTCACGGGGGTCCGTAGTTCGTGGGCAATGTCTGCCGAAAAGTTGGATAACCGGACAAATGCATCGTCGAGCCTGGATAACATGGCGTTGAACGACAACACCATCTGTTGAAGCTCTTTCGGAACGGGTGCCAGGGGAATACGCTCCTTGAGTGATTTTGCTGACATGGAGGCAGCAACCCATGTGACCTGGCGGATAGGCCGCATGCCACTGCTAGCTACCATCCAGCCGAGTGCAGCACTGACCAATGCGCTGATCACCAACCCTATCCAAAACCATCGTTCGAGCGTCTCGAAAAAGGACATATGCTGCGTAACGTCAAAAATCAACATGACAGTTAATGGCCTTTCTTGTCCCGTCACTACGGATTGCGCAGTCACACCACGGAACATCTGCTCTTGCTCCCGCCATTCCCAGACGGTTGTGTTTGTGGTTGTTCGAAACGCCTTCGGAACGTCGACCGGGCCGGGATCCGCAAACAGCACCTTGCCGTCGCCATCGATGATAAGCGCAGTCAAATCACGGTGTGCGCCCAGCAGCGCTTCTAACTCCGGTTTAGCCTCGCTGAATTGATCGATGTTGCTCAGCCCGGACAAGATCCGCTGGGTCGAGTGGAGTTTTTCGTACAATGCCTGCTGATCCAGCATCTTGAAATGATGCCGGCTGAGGTTATTGAAACTGAGTCCGGCGACCGTGAGCACGGCCGTTACCGCGAGCATAAACATCAGACTCATACGAGTCGTCAGGGACATCCGGTTCATCACGACTCCGAATCTGGTGCATCGAGCATGTAACCCATTCCCCTTGAGGTATGAATCAACTTGACCTCAAAATCGTCGTCTATCTTGGCCCTGAGCCGTCTCACTGCAACCTCGATAACGTTGGTATCGCTGTCGAAGTTCATATCCCAAACCTGGGAGGCGATAAGAGACTTTGGCAGCACCTCCCCTCGACGACGCAGCAGAAGCTCAAGCAACGCGAACTCTTTGGCCGTAAGGTCTATGCGTTTGCCTCCTCGGATGGCTCGACGCTTGAGCAGGTCCACTTCAAGGTCAGCCAGTTTCATAAAGGTTTGCGAAGGTGCGCTGCTACCGCGACGCAGCAGCGTTCTGACTCGAGCAAGCAATTCAGAAAACGCGAAGGGTTTGATCAGATAGTCATCCGCACCGAGTTCAAGTCCCTTCACTCGGTCTTCAACGCGGTCTCTGGCGGTGAGAAAAAGCACCGGGACGTCTTTCCCGGAAGCGCGCACCTTCTGCAGGACTTCCCAGCCATCCAAACCCGGCATCATGACGTCGAGAATCAGCAGATCATAGGCTTCGCTCAAAGCGTGCTGAAGCGCCTCTTTTCCATTCGTGAAACGGTCGACATTGAACCCGGCCTCGTTGAGCCCTTGCTGCAAATAGATACCTATTTTTGGTTCGTCTTCAGCGACAAGAAGTCTCATGAGGTCGTTCTCAGATAAAGGTTAAGCGGAGTCTGCAACGAAAACTGGCAGCCAACCAGCAACTGACAGAAAAGTAATCTTGGCTTCAGGTAGATGTCAGCGAGTGCTGGCTAGGGTTCAGACATGAGCACTTCATTGGTGCTCGACCGACCTCTGAGCGATGAATCGTATGGAAGTCGGATTCCCTCATGAGGAGCTACCCCGATGAACCACCTGAAAATGCTGTTTTTTGTAAGCTCGATACTGGTCTCGGCTTCTGTGTGGGCTGAAAGCGGCGGAGATCGTGTGATTGAGCGTATGGAAGGTTTGCGCGACAAGGCCGAGGCCACGTTGATGAAAGCTGAACAAGCCCCTGAAGGAGAGCGTCACGTCCACATGGCAGAACACATGAAGATGCTTGGCGACATCATGAGCCAGCTCCACAACGATCACCCAGATGCCTCAATGTCACCCCAACAGCATCTAGCCTGGATGGAGAAGCACGACAAAATTGTTGACGACGTTTTGCGCCAGATGCAGCGCGAGCACAAATTGATGCTTTCAGAAAACCATCAATAAACGCCCCCAGGATAAGTACTTGTCAGCATCTTGTTGCGGCGTCAATTGGACGCCGTATCTATTTAGAAAACTGACAAAGAAGTAATGCCCAAGTCAGTTAGCTGGCAGCTGAGCATCATTAGCATAGCCAATGTTCCCACGTATTCCTGAGGTCACCATGAAAACTACGCTCGCTACCCCGTTCATCGCAGCAATGACCCTTTTTTTCGCTGCTACGGCTATGGCTAATGCTGGGCATGGACAAGACGACATAGGCCAGCCTGGTGTGGCCTCTGACGTTACCCGCACTGTAGAGGTCGAGATGGGCGACATTTTTTTCAAGCCTAAAAGCATCGACGTAAAACCTGGTGAAACAATCCGCTTTGTCCTTCGCAACGAGGGTTCGCTGCTGCATGAGTTCAACATCGGCAAAGCCGCTGCTCATGCAGCACACCAGAAAGAAATGGCAAGCATGTTCAAGAACGGAACATTAAGCCCTACCGGTACCGGGAAGATGAGCGGCATGAGCCACGGCATGGGCGGAATGAAGATGGTCGCAATGGAGCATGACGACCCTAACAGTGTCCTGATTGAGCCTGGCTCAACCCAAGAGCTGATCTGGACCTTCAACGACAGTGCAGGGCTTCAGTTTGCCTGCAACGTGCCGGGGCATTACCAATCGGGAATGGTCGGCGAATTTGATCTGAAATAAACCGGAGTCGGCTGTTTCTGCCGGCCCGACGCAAGAGTTGGCTACGCTAAGTCGCAAGTAACATAGCAACGCTTCTCAGCCGGGGTCCGTGCGGAAACATCACCGCACCACTGTGGAGCCGCAAATCAGCGTTGTACTGAATATGCTCATTTCTAGTAGCACCTTACAAGGGGAATAGACATGCCTACCACCTCTGGCCATCACGACCATAATCACACCCATGCTGCTTCCCGGGATGATGCTGATCTACATGACCCGGTGTGTGGAATGGCAGTCACTTCGTCGAGTGAATTTGCTGAGACTTACCAAGGACAGACGTATCGGTTCTGTAGCCTGAAATGTCAGGAGAAGTTTCGAGCGGACCCTGAGCGCTACAGTGGCCACGTGGTGCGCAACGAGTCAGGCAGCACAACGCCGGAGTCTGCGGTACAAACGGGCACTGAATTTACGTGCCCGATGCATCCTGAAATACGGCAGACCGGCCCCGGTAACTGTCCTAAATGTGGCATGGCACTAGAGCCTGTCATGCCGGCGCTTGATGAAGAAGAAAATCCTGAACTCCGGGATTTCAATCGCCGCTTCTGGTGGTCGCTGCCCTTAACCGTGGTCGTAACCGTGCTCGCGATGGCGGGTCACTCGTTACAACTTCTTCATGGTTCGGCTCAAAACTGGATCGAGTTCGCTCTGGCGACACCCGTGACCTTATGGGCAGGATGGCCTTTTTTTGTAAGGGGACTGGCCTCGGTTAAAAATCGCAGTCCCAACATGTGGACTCTGATTGGGTTGGGCACCGCCGCAGCTTATCTGTACAGCGTCATAGCAACGCTCTTCCCCCAAAGTTTTCCCTCCAATTTCATGCAAGATGGACGTATCGGCGTTTACTTCGAAGCGGCAGCGGTCATCATCTCGCTCACGTTGCTTGGCCAGATCCTTGAGCTCAAAGCCCGATCACAAACTTCCGCCGCCATTAAGTCTCTTCTCGGCCTTTCGCCCAAAACTGCACGCCGGATCAATGCCGATGGCCAGGAGGAAGACATTCCTCTCACACATGTGCACCTGGGAGACCACTTACGGGTCAGACCGGGTGAAAAGGTGCCAGTTGATGGTTCGGTACTTGAGGGTGAAAGTGCGGTGGATGAGTCGATGCTCACTGGCGAGCCAGTCCCGGTAATGAAGAAAGCTGGAGATAGCCTGATCGGCGCCACGCTGAATACGCATGGGAGCCTGGTGATGGAGGCCCAGAAGGTCGGTGCCGAAACCATGCTGTCCCAGATCGTACAGATGGTCGCGAGAGCTCAGCGTTCCAAGGCGCCGATGCAACGAATGGCCGACTCGATTGCCGGCTACTTCGTGATGGGTGTTATCGCGATTGCGATAATGACATTTATCGGTTGGGGGCTTTTCGGCCCTGAGCCCAGTTGGGTGTTTGGTCTAATCAACGCTGTCGCCGTGCTGATCATCGCTTGTCCCTGTGCGTTGGGACTTGCTACGCCTATGTCGATCATGGTGTCGACAGGTAAAGCAGCCAGCATGGGTGTTTTGTTCAGAGATGCCAGTGCAATTGAAAGCCTTTGCAGAATCGACACGCTGATTGTCGACAAGACAGGCACCCTGACAGAGGGACGGCCCGTGTTTCACAGCGTGGAGGCCACTCCCACCTTCAATCCCGACGACGTCCTTCACCTGGCTGCCAGCCTTGATCAGGGCAGCGAGCATCCTTTAGCACATGCGATCGTCGATCACGCCCGAGCCGAGAACATAAAGCTCACCAAGCCCGAATCCTTTGAGTCGGATTCGGGTATCGGCGTCAGTGGCGTTGTCGATGGCAAGAAGCTCCAGCTGGGGAACACAGCGTTGATGGAAGCCGCAGGCGTGAGCACCAACTCCCTACAAGAGCGCGCTGAGGTGTTGCGACTTGACGGCATCAGTATTATCTACCTCGCCGTCGACGGCGCATTGGCAGGTTTGTTGGCCGTATCAGATCCGATCAAGCCAACCTCAAAAGAGGCCGTCACCAAGCTTAAGGCTCACAACGTGAAAATCATCATGGCTACTGGGGACGGGCTTACTACCGCTCGGGCTGTCGCCAGGGAGATGGGGATTGAAGAGGTCCACGGTGAAGTCAAACCCCAAGACAAGGAACGTCTGGTGGCAGACCTACAGCAACACGGGCGAAAAGTGGCCATGGCAGGTGACGGTATCAACGATGCTCCGGCCCTGGCGCGAGCAGATGTGGGGATAGCCATGGGAACGGGGACTGACGTGGCGATGAATAGCGCGCAACTCACGCTGGTCAAAGGTGACCTGATGGGGATCTTACGAGCACGAGCTCTTTCGGTCGCCACAGTTAAAAACATGCGCCAGAATTTGGGCTTTGCTTTTCTCTACAACTCAATGGGTATACCTCTTGCCGCTGGTTTGCTCTATCCATTGACGGGGCACCTCCTGTCGCCAATGATCGCTGCCATAGCCATGAGCGTCAGTTCCGCGTCGGTAGTTTTCAATGCATTGAGGCTGAGGAATACCCGAGTTGACTGACCTTCAAAATTGCAGCGGTTTTAACTCGGGGGGAATGGCGATCCATGTGCTTTCTTCAATCCCTTTAAGCGCGCATTCGCCCTTTGCACAGCGGCCATTTTTTCGGGCCGCTTCATGCGCTTCCACTTTCTGATGTCTTCCTTATTCCGCCCGCAGCTCACACACAGATCACCACTGAGTTGGCAAACCGAGATACAAGGATTCTCGATTTCTTTTGCCATGGTCAGTCCCCCTTAGCTTTATGTAGTTGAGCCACGCGACGTTTCCAGTCGCCTATGTGCGTGCGTTGGCACTCTTGCTCCGAGTCAAAGCGGACATTGCGGTCTGAAACAGGCAGGTCAAGATTGGCCTCTTTCAAGGCGATCGCCGTCAACTCAAAGATGCGGGCCTTCGCGTCAATCTCGGCCCGCTTCCTGTCAGCCAGGGTTTCGAACACCCAGATGACCTTCAGGGTTTCAGCCAACGCACTTAGGTCAGCGGTGTGAGTGAGCCAAATAAACCCCTTTATCTCGTCCTTTGCTGTTTCGCACGCGTCGGTGAGCGTGACGATCAACTGGCGCTCGATCCGAGCCAGTTCACGTTTACCGGGCGGCATCGGTGTGTCCTATAGAGGTTGTGCTGGACAGGCGCTGAGTCATGTCTGCCGGAACTCGACGGTCAGGTGGCTGACTTCGTGAACTGTTTTGAGACGCTCACGAATGCTCTCGGCGTTCACAGTGGCTTCACCTAGAACGCTGACGATCGCCGCGCACGCTTGAGGTCCCACCCTCCAAACGTGCAAGTCTGTAATGGTAGCGCCACCAGGTTTCTCAACGAGTTCGCGGATTTCCTCGGCAACGTGCGCGTCGGTCTGATCGAGCAACACGCCCGCAGTTACCCCCATCAAGGTCCAGGCCCAACGCGCGATAACGATAGCGCCGACGATACCCATGACCGGGTCGAGCCACACCCAACCCAGATATCGACCGGCAAGCAAGGCAGCGATGGCCAGAATCGACGTCAGCGCGTCTGCAACGACGTGGACATAGGCGGACCTCAAGTTGTTGTCGTTTCCGTTGTGGGCATGAGGGTGATCGTGGTCGTGCCCATGTCCATGTCCATGCCCATGCCCATGCCCATGACCCAGCAGCAGGGCACTGACAATGTTGACGAGCAAACCGACAACGGCGATGAGGGTCGCGGTGCCAAACTGAACCGGTGTTGGCTGCAACAAACGCATGAACGATTCAACGCCAATGCCCAACGAAATCATGCCAAGAATCAGCGCCGAGGCGAACCCGCCCAAGTCTCCAACCTTTCCTGTACCGAAACTGTAGCGCTGGCTGGTAGCGTGGCGTTTTGCGTATCCGTAAGCGGCCGCCGCGATGCCCAATGCGCCGGCATGGGTTGCCATGTGGAAGCCATCGGCCAGTAACGCCATCGAACCCGTGATATAGCCGGCGGTGATCTCCCCGATCATCATTACCACCGTGAGTGCTACAACCCAAAGCGTACGCTTGGCATTCTCATCGTGCGCTGAGCCTAGAAACACGTGGTCGTGTGTGTAATCGATGTCGGTCCTGCTCATACGTGTTTACCTGGATGCATTCACTTGGAGTACCGGCGGATAGCTTCAAGAAGCTCTTCGACGCCCTTGTTACGCTCTTCTTCGCTGAGCGCGGGGTTCGCGACATGTGCTCGTGCGTGATCCTCGATGATCTCCTCCATCAGCCCGTTGATGGCACCCCGAGTGGCCGCAACAAGATGTAGTGTCTTGGCGCAGTCGAAGTCCGATTCCAATGCTCGTTCAACAGCTTGAATTTGCCCGGCAATACGTTTTACACGTTTAAGAAGATCGTCTTTGTGTGATGCGATATGACCCACGCTATACCCCCCCTACCTATATAGGGTCGCATGATAGGCCTCCCCCCTATACCTATGCAAGGTTCGCGGGAGGACAGATCAAAGCCGTTGACGAAACGAGAGGCATACAAAATCGTTGGATCAAGCGAGAGAGCCGCAATGTTGCCGTTAGCCGACCTTTACCGACGAGAACAATAGGGCGCACTCCTGGAAACCGTTCAAATGGTAGCGAGCTAATTAGCAGCCGAGTGGTCAAGTCCCGTAAAACTTCTCGAAATCTGCGCTCACGGCTTTGATTAGATAATCGTTGACCTTGCCATGGTGTCAACGTCGATGCTGTCGCTGCGGGGAAAAGACACCGCTCAGCACGAGGGTAATTCACATGGTCGTCTTAGATGTATCAGGCATTGGTTGCGGCAGCTGCGTCGGCAAAATCACCAGAGCGATCCAGGCACTGGACGACAACGCTACGGTCTCCGTCGATCGATCAACCGGTAAGGTGAGTGTTGAAAGTAGCGAAAACGCTGAACAGCTCCGTAAAGCTGTGGAGGCTGTTGGTTTTCCTTCCAAGATCAGCCATTGAATGGAGACGCCTGCTCCTGAGTAGAGCGTCGTCTGATGGTGAATACCTTTGAATCCGAAAGTACCTGAGCCGCTGTATCGGCCAAAGTTGGCTCGCATGCGCCTATGCTGCTAGTCACCGCGCAGAGCTTTGAGCAAACCCTTGAATGCTCCATTTAGCCGAGTAAAAGCGGCATCGAAACGTATCGCGTTTTCCGTGTATTTCGCGACCTCGACCTGCTGATCGACAGTATTTTGGTCCAAGGCAGGCTGAGCCGGCGTGCTGTAAAGCAAGTCGCGCCCGTATATAGCCACCGCCGATTCTTTCTTAAGAAAATGCTTTGCGTTTGTTGTTTTCAAAGAAAACGCAGTGGTAGCAGGTTCTTTGGTTTGGCTGGCGAGCACAGTAGAAAAATCCAAGTCTTGGGCTTTGAAGTTCGGAGTGTCAGCGTTCGCGATATTGTTACTTAAGATCTCAGCTCTTTGGCCACGATAAACTAACGCTCTTTCTGCGGAGCCTAATGCTTTCTCAAAATTAATACTCACAATTAATCACCCTCGGTGGCATTACTATCTTCTTTGATCATTGAACACCCAGCTGTTGCAGCAGAGCATTCAAGTCTCCTATTAATTTTAATGCAGAGACCTAGAACATCGCCTCCGTGAGAATTAATGGAACCCAAAGCAATGATTACACTTCAATCTTATATTCAATAAAAGTCGCGCAATGCGAAAAGATGGAGACCATACGTATTAAATAGCGTGTACTTCAAGAAAAATATTCCAAACTGACACAACTGTAATATTGGCCTAAGCTTCCTGACAGGGGGTGTCTCTTATAGTCCAACTGAGTCTTTTGCTCACCCCCAAAGAGTCCAATCCATGATGTGATTCAGAGGGGATATTTTCACACATCTGAGGTAGCCCATATGAACACCATCAAAACCTTGTTCGTCGTCGCAGCGCTGACTGTTTCCACTCTGGCCATGGCTGAAGGCGGTGGTGACCGGACTTTCGCACGTATGGAAGTGGCCAGGACGAATTCGATGGAATCGTACCAGGTAGCTCAAACGCAGAGCGCTCAACCGCCTGTCGCTGAAAGCAAAGCCAAAGCGATGGACCATAAAAACTGCTGAACGATCAGGCACGCGGCCAAGCTGACAGAAATGTAATCACGAAGGTGGTTTAGATGTGGCAATTTCTGAGCTCGCTTGCAATGAAAAATTCGTCTTTTTTTCGGTACGCGAAGCTCATCTTGCCAACTCACGGGTTGATTTGAACGGCTCCCTTTTGACTGATTGGAAATAAACGGCATGCATTCCAAAACCTCTAGACGGACATTCGTTAAAGGCCTGGCCGCCGGCGGCATCCTTGGTGGCCTTGGTCTGTGGCGCACTCCTGTATGGGCAGTGACCAGTCCCGGCCTGCCGAGCGTCCTCACCGGCAACGAATTTGATCTGTTTATTGGTGAAACGCCGGTAAACATCACTGGCTCGCCGCGCACAGCCATGACCATCAATGGCTCGTTGCCGGGGCCTTTGCTGCGTTGGCGCGAAGGGGAGACGGTCACTCTGCGCGTGAAGAACCGTCTGGATCAAGACACCTCCATCCACTGGCACGGCATTATTTTGCCTGCCAACATGGATGGCGTACCGGGTTTGAGCTTCCACGGCATCGCGCCCGACGGCATGTACGAATACAAGTTCAAGGTGCATCAAAACGGCACGTACTGGTACCACAGCCATTCTGGGTTGCAAGAGCAGGCAGGTGTTTACGGGCCAATAGTCATCGATTCGAAAGAGCCTGAGCCGTTTCAATACAATCGCGACTATGTGGTGATGCTGACTGACTGGACCGATGAGGATCCTGGGCGCGTCATGGCCAAACTCAAGAAACAATCGGACTACTACAACCACCACAAACGTACCGTGGGCGACTTCATCGACGACGTCAGCAAGCAAGGTTGGTCTGCTGCCGTCGCCGACCGGAAAATGTGGGCCGAAATGAAAATGAACCCAACTGATCTGGCAGACGTCAGCGGGGATACTTACACCTACCTCATGAATGGCCAAGCGCCGAACGGCAACTGGACCGGTATTTTTAAGCCTGGCGAGAAGCTACGCCTGCGCTTTATCAATGGCTCAGCGATGAGCTATTTCGATGTTCGCATTCCTGGTTTGAAAATGACCGTGGTGGCGGCCGACGGCCAATATGTCCAACCAGTCAGTGTCGATGAATTCCGCATCGCCGTGGCAGAAACCTATGATGTGATTGTTGAGCCTGCCACCGAGGAGGCTTACACAATCTTCGCCCAGTCCATGGATAGAACCGGCTATGCGCGGGGGACCTTGGCAGTTCGTGAAGGACTGAAAGCACCGGTACCGGCGATCGATCCGCGTCCGCTGTTGACCATGGATGACATGGGCATGGGCGGTATGGCTGGCATGGACCATGGCAGCATGGCTGGCATGGGCGGCGGCGATATGAAACCGGGTGACATGTCAGGTATGGCTGGCATGGATCACAGCAAGATGCAGGGAATGGACGAAGGTGGCATGACCGGGATGACCGGCATGGACAGTGGTGACATGACTAATATGGCCGGCATGGACCATAGCAAGATGGCAGGTATGGACAAAGGTGACATGTCCAACATGGCCGGCATGGACCACAGCAAGATGGCGGGGATGGACAAAGGTGACATGCCCAACATGGCCGGCATGGATCACAGCCAGATGGGAGGCATGGGGGGCATGGGAGGCGAGATGCAATCTCACCCAGCGTCCGAAACCAACAACCCGTTGGTTGACATGCAGGCCATGAACCCAACGCCAAAACTGAACGATCCAGGTATCGGTTTGCGGAACAACGGTCGACGCGTGCTCACTTACTCAGATCTGAAGAGCACTTTCCAGGACCCTGATGGCCGAGAGCCCAATCGCACCATTGAGCTGCATCTGACCGGTCACATGGAAAAGTTTTCCTGGTCCTTCAACGGCATCAAATTTTCTGATGCTGAGCCCCTTCGCCTCAAGTACGGGGAGCGTCTTCGCATCACCTTGGTAAACGACACCATGATGACGCACCCCATCCACCTTCATGGAATGTGGAGCGACCTTGAAGATGAAAACGGCAAGTTCATGGTACGTAAGCACACAATCGACATGCCACCGGGTACCAAGCGCAGCTATCGAGTCACCGCCGATGCTTTAGGTCGCTGGGCCTATCACTGCCACCTGCTTTTCCATATGGAAATGGGCATGTTCCGTGAAGTACGGGTTGATGAGTAAAGGAGACGATCTGTGAGCACACACCTAAATCGTAAATCGCTGGTCGGTTGCCTCTTTGCCTTTGGCCTGATGGGTGGATTCTCCTGCGTAGCATTGGCAGTCGAAGAACGTGGTGATCCTTCACCTGCTACTTCTGCGGATGCGCCGAACAAGACTGCGACCACGTCAAACGAGGCAACGCCGAATCACGCGACGATGCCTCATACCAAGATGCGCCATGAGTCGATGGATCATGACCAAGAAAACAAGAAGGCGGATTGAGATCATGACCAGGAATTTTTTACGCCCAACGTTGATGGTATTGGCAGTTTCTACGAGTCCTGTCTTCTTTGCCGTGGCTCACGCCGCTGAAGAGATGGATCACTCCAAGATGAACCATGGCTCCATGGGAGCGATGGACCATAGCAACATGGGGGCTATGGAGCACAGCAAGATGAAAATGGACGACGGTCAAATGACCGGCATGGAAAGTATGGATGAAGGGACGACGACAACCAGTCGAACCCCTATCCCCGTTCTTACCGATGCTGACCGTGCAGCCGCCTTCCCAGATGTCGCTGGTCATGGTGTCCACGACAAAACAATCAACTCTTTCATGCTGCTGGATAAGTTTGAATACCAGGATGCTGACAACGGTAGTGCGTTGGCCTGGGATGCGAAAGGATGGATCGGCGGTGACATTGATCGACTGTGGTTGCGCTCGGAAGGCGAACGTACCAATGGCGTGACGGAAAGCGCTGAATTATCCGCGCTCTGGGGGCACTCCATCGGACCGTGGTGGGACGTCGTCACCGGTGTACGACAGGATTTCAAACCAGGGTCCCCTCAAACCTGGGCCGCACTCGGCATTCAGGGCATGGCCCTCTACAACTTCGAGGCCGAAGCAACTGCCTACATCGGTGAGAACGGTCAATCGGCTGCTCGACTGGAAGGCGATTACGACATTCTGCTGACGAATCGATTGATCTTGCAGCCGACGGCCGAGGTCAATTTTTATGGGAAGAATGACCCTCAGCGCGGCATCGGGTCCGGATTAGCCAACACCGAAGTGGGGCTCCGATTGCGTTATGAGATTGTCCGCCAATTTGCCCCTTATATCGGGGTGAGTTGGAGCCGTTCCTATGGCAATACGGCAGACTTTGCACGTGAGGAAGGTGAAGATGCCAGCGAGGCACGCTTTGTCGCCGGTATACGGATGTGGTTCTGAGAACCGGGCATGAAGATTACACTGAAGGCACTAATAGCTGCTGGTCTGGCCACCGTAGCAGCGGCTGCCGGCGTGGTGTATTTCGGCGTGATCAATGTCGGGGCGGATGATCCCCACTCTGCCCCCGTCTACGCGCTACTTTCTATTGCTCGGGATCGCTCGATACACGTGCGCTCGCGCGACATTCAGGTCCCCGACCTGAGCCAAGAAGCTCTCATCCGTGAAGGTGCTGGCAACTACAACTCGATGTGTGTCGGTTGCCATTTGGCTCCGGGGCTTGCAGGCACCGAACTGAGTAACAGCCTTTACCCTGCACCTCCGAATCTTTCGAAACTGGGCGTCGACGGGCACCCAGCTGCAGCTTTTTGGATCATCAAACACGGAATCAAATCCACCGGCATGCCCGCGTGGGGCAAAAGCATGGCCGATCCGTACATATGGGGGATGGTCGCATTTCTCCAGCAGCTTCCGTCACTTGATACAGAGCAATACAAAGCCCTGATCACGAGTAGCGGTGGCCATCAACACGGTGGTGGCGAAAGCGTGATGCACAACCATGAGGGTCAACATGGAACGACCCAGGGGCAAAGTGGCGCAGGTGCTGCCAACCAAAGGGCGGAAGTCCGCGCTAATGATGACGAGAAAAACACGGCACATGCCCATGGCCCCTCCGCAGCGCCGTCTGCAAAGGAGCCTGCGGACCACGCCGATCATAAGGGTAGGGAAGCTTCAGATGACGCGGCCCCGACTCCAACCGTACAGCCCAAATCACATACACATACTGATGGGAAGGAACATACCCATGCGAAATAATTCTCTTCGTCGCAGACGGGCACTTCGTCTCGCTGCTCTCGTGGCTCTGTTCATCAGTTCAGCCAGTCACGCAGCAGAGCCATTGACGATCGATGTACATCGCGACGCTAATTGCGGATGCTGCAAGAAATGGGTCCAGCACCTTGAAGCCAGCGGCTTTACCGTCGTTGATCACGTGGAAACCAACATGAGCGCGATCAAGCGCGGTCTCGGGATTTCTCCTGAGCTCTCGTCCTGTCACACAGCAACCATCAACGGAAAGTTTGTTGAAGGTCACGTGCCCGCCGAGCAAATCATTGCGATGAGCAAACGTGATGACCTGCTCGGGATTGCCGTTCCAGGCATGCCGGCCGGCTCCCCAGGAATGGAAGTGGACGGGAAACATGACGCGTATAACGTAATCGGCTTGTCAAAGGCAGGCACAGACCACGTCGTTGCTGAATACCCCGAAAACTGATCTTCTAATCTCACTCCTGCATGCTGAAGGTCATGGCCGTGCAGAGGACATAGCTCATTTCGAACGTAAAAAAGGCGCCACTAGGGCGCCTAAACCACCTCCCAAACCAAAGGAAAAACAAGGAGGCGGGATGTATCAGGTGGTCGAGCAATTGTTTACTGCACGTTAGAAACCCTTCGACTGACGGAATGATTTCATAAAATGGATAACTTCAGGCTTTCCTGAAAATTACTTCTACGTCAGCGAGCAGTAAGCTAGTTTCGGACAAAGGAAAATTATGCAGTTCTTAAATAATTTTCATTGTCTAGCTTCCATGGGGGCAGTTGTCGGCCATGACCTTATATTCCACGGTGTTAAGCTTGCCCGTAGAGTCTTCATAGGTCATGCGTGAAGGAGCAACCCCACAGGTTTTATTGGCTTGCGTGACACTGACGACCTTCTGGATATCGAGGTTCATACCATATTCATAATGAACAACTTCAGGAGGAGTCTTGCCGTTCCTTGAGGCATATTGCTCCATTGCTTGTTGGTTCTCTTGCATCATTCGACCATACACGCGGTCACCGCCTCCTTCAGCCATGGCTAATGAAGATAAGGTCAAAATCGAAGCGGCGCAAAACGCTTTCACTGCTGTCATTGCTTTCATGATTTTCTCCTAAAGCTCAATTTACTGAGTTAAAGAGTAACAAGTGAAAGCTTTCAGAAAGCTGCCGCGAAGGTTACTAATGTGAAAGGTGGACGCTACCCCGCATTTACGCTTTCAAGCCAGATAGGATTTTTGTTAACACCCAAGGTTGGCAGACGGTGACGGAACAAAGATGCCCTCAAAAGCTTATTTGAACCGGTGGTCCCTCCCAATTCCTCGATACGCCGGTAGACCTGAGCAGGACCTCCGCGTCGACCCCGGTTCTTGCCAGGCTTTCCAGATCCCACTCGAAGAAACTGCAAAAAGCCAGGAAAACCTTGCTTGATACCGCTGAGGTCAATCTTACCGTCGAGTAATTCACGGGGAGCTTCATCCTGATGAGTTCAGAGACAGTCCACACTAAAGTTCTTAGACGGAAATGCCATACTGACTCCTGATGAATCTTGATCTGTTGATAAGTAAGAGGGAACCTCTGCTTGCGTAGATCCAGCTCATGAGGTAACGAACCTGGGAGCAGCGATTGTAAATTCCGAATGTTCACTCTCTTCGGATCTTTCGTAACTTTATACAGCTCATCTACGCCCGCTTCGATAAGGGCTGCATAGGCGTCGTCTCTTGAGTCGACGGACTTTTCGACCTTAACTGTAGCTTTTTTAGGGGCATGGAGTTTTGCCATTAACCATGCGTTATCATTTTCTAGAATCCATTGCGTAGGTTTGTACGCCTTCTTCCAGAGGTACTCGATATTGGCATCGGTACGTAGCGCTAAAAGCAACTCGATTTTTTGGCGATATCTAGTTTTTTGACTAAGACGCGATTCTTCGACTTTGGGCGCTCGCGGAGAAACAGCGGCACTCAGCAGAATAGACTCATTCTTCAGAGCCTCTTCAAAGCCATCTGCACTGGAAAACAAATGAAGAGCAATGATCAAATGCCGCGCGAGCGGCATATTTAGCTGACCTTTATCTGATTTGAGCCGGATCCATTGCTCATGCTTTCCGGTGTTGTAGGCTGGATCAATCTGCGCCAAAAGCTCATCGCCGTAAGCGCTTTGGATGCTGTCGAATAGTTTTGCGATACCCGCATTTTTTCCGAAAATGAATCCGCGTTTCTTGCATTGGCGGACGTAGCACGAACTTAATACCGTACTGCCTATCGGAGGGATATTGCGTTGCAGGATATCGTGTGCGAACAGAGCGACTTTCTGTTCCATCTTTGACCCCTTGTGTATTGCTGCGCTGTTTAACGGGCTCCAGCCGCATGCGCATGGCTCAGTCAGATTGGGAAGCAGCTTCAATTTACGGTAGAACGGGCGAGAGCACTCGGGGCAGGCATGGATCAATGCGTCGCCATGACGCCAACAGACGGCAACACCGGGTATCTGGTGAGATCGATGCCAGTAGGCAGAACCCCGCTCAATCAAATCTTCCTGAACGCAGGTAGGACAAAGCTTAGCCTTGCCATGGGTGGACTCTTCTCTGCGGGGCACCCGTACCACCCCGTCATAACCCAGTGGCCCTACGTCGTTCTCTGGCCCCTGCTTAACCCCAAGAAACGGTCGGTAAGCAGGAAAAGTAGTATTGCTTCTGATCAACTCTGCGAGATTGCTCTCCGATTGCCCCGGCAGCCTGTGCGCGAGCCTCTCGATCTGCTTGGGTACGATGCCACCGATGCAAAAGGGTTTCGATGCGAACAAATCGCGATAGGTTTCCGTCGCGGTTCTGTTACCTGACAGATAGTGATATCGGGTGACACGAGAGTAAAGCATTTCATCCGGCATCGAAACGGGGAAAAATAATAGATCAGACATCATTTACCGATTAAAGGTAGGGCTCGAAGAGAATGTGCATCCGGGGGCAGTATATATGCAACCCCTAAAATTCTGCATCCGGTCTGGATTTGAAATGACAAGCCGCTCAACTTTGAATCGTAGTGAATTCATCTAAATCCTGCCGCGCCCGTATTCCTCGAATACAAAACACGTATCGATAAACCCGCGTAGGTCAGCCCATGCCGGTTGCAAAACTATTTCAGTTGATCGCGGGTTAGTACGTTTACATGCTGATCGTGATGATCCAGCGTATGCCGGACCTATTCTGGAGGGGAATTTTTTCATTAACAGAAAAATAATGGGTTTATGGTGAATTGATTTAGAACTTTTTAGATGGAGGGGGAATGCCCAGCTGGATTACAGCATGGGTCGAATGCTCGCGACCCTGTAGAGCGAAGAACGTGATACAGCCTTGCCCTCTGAGAGCAATTGGCGTCTAGCCCATCGCAGACGCCTATCGTGAAAGCCTTCGATTGGTTCACATACTTTTTCGAGCATTGCGGCACACAGAGGAAGCTTGCAAAGCTGCTTTTCGAAGCGAGAAAGAACATGAAGCTCCCGACCTATCCTGGTACGCGAAATGCGGACAGGCTTACCCGCAAGAGCATAAAGCGCGTCGGCACACTGACGGACTTCGCCGGCCAGTCTCGCATCGAGGGCAGCGAACATTTCGGTGCTATTTAGACGAGGCGTACGATGGGGGCTTGGGTTTGCAGTTGACTCCGAAAGCCACTGCTTATCGTGGCGATACAGCCACGCATACCCCCTGCATGCATGTGCTTTGTAAAATCGATAATCAGCCTCGAAAGCCGCGCGTCTTGCGCATAGCTCAGTGTGAAATCGTGCCTCCCTCCAAGCATCTTGCCCGCCGGGTACATTTCTGATGTGACGATAGACATACGCTGATGAAACGCCTAGAACGGCAGCGATCTTTTTGGCATCAGCTCCTTCAAGAGCATGTTGCCACACAGCGGCTGACGAACAGTCCAGGCCTTCACCAGGCATCACCGGAGAAAGGCGCGCGTGAAGCCGAATGTGAGCTTTCGGATCACATGCCACCGCCTCTTTCACTGGGCATTGACCATGAAGCAAGCTCACCATTTCAACGCCCAGAGCACCGGCCAATAAAATGTATTTGAGCGGATGGTGAGAGGTTATAGGCGTACGAAGCAGCTTCGTGACCCATGAGGCGGGTGTACCTGCACGAACATCTCCGAGTATAGAAAACTCCCATTCTCGCGGGAGTGCAGCAAAAAAATCGGCCATGTGCTGCGCCAGCATGTGCAGGTGCAAGCGATGGTTATCAGAAGCAAGGTTGAGCTGCGTTGCCCTGTGTAAAAGCGTGAAGCGCACCGCCTCCGCCGACAAAGCAGTGACGTCAGACTCGAGGACCTGAAGTGAGCGCAACGCTATTTCGTGAAGCGGTGGCATGCACCGCAACGGGGTGTCGAGAAGTACTGTGTGTGCTTGCACATTCTCATCATTGGGCAGATTGAGTTGTCGAGAGCTGCGGCTGGACCAGCGAGGATCAAGGATCCTGAGTGACGTACCGTGATGCGGACATACCAGCACGCCTGGAAGCATGTGGACCCTGTGCCAGTAAGCGACTCCCCGTTGAGCCTGATCTTGTGCGATACATTCTGGGCATAACCGCACTCGGGAGGCGAATCCAATACGGCTCGCGTTGACGCCCAGCTTCAACATCAAGCCTTTCCCATCAGCGGTCATCAGCGTCCGAGCGTGTTCGACCTGGCTCATCCTCAAAAACGGCGCATAGTAGGGTAATAATGTGTGGCGCATGAGGACCTCGGCTACCGATAGCTCAGTACCGCTGGGTAGCGCATCGACAAAATCCCCTAAATGACTCGGGAATGCCACATTTTGCGAAAAAGCTGCCGCCGATTTCAGTCCGGCAAATGCTGCTTGGCAATTACGAACACCGCAAAGACGGGCATAACGAGAAATCACGCTGTGCAGCGTCTCGTCGGGAAACGCGGCGGGGAAGAAATGGAGTTTAAGTTGCACTTCACCCCCCCTCCGACTCACGCTTTGTGATACATCGGTGAGAACTCAAACAGGTCCTCGTTGAGCCAGCCCGCAGCGCGCAGAGCGTCGAGGGGAGCGTCATGTTCGCTAAGCGCTTTAGCCTCTGAGTTTTCCACAGCAGTAGCAATCGGCGATGGGTGATCTTTCGCAAAAATGGTCGGAGATGGGTCTACCGGCTTCTCACGGGATACAACGCTTCGAAGCAAGGTGAGGCGATCCTCTCGTGCCAATCCATCGAAAACCATCATTTCGCTCAGCTGATCCTCAATCGGCAGCAAATCGTCAAACTGTCGCATCCGCTTCGGATCACGGCTACGCAGAGCTGAAAGGGCTGGCTTTAGAATCTGCATTTTTGAGTTGCTTACCTTCACCAGGATCTCGGCAGTCAAACACTCCGAGCCACTCTGGACCGCATAACGCTGACTCAATACCAGCAGCTTGACCAGGAAATCCGTGACGCCTTGAGTGTGCTCATACAGCGTGTCAAAAATCTCGTCGGTCAGCTCAGCCGTCTGTTTGCACCACTGATAGCTCCAGAGATTTTCGACCAACAACCGCCACTCCTCATCATCCTTTTCGAATCGTTTGAATTCGAGCGTACCAGCACCACAAACTCGGCGGGCAGTCCGCATGGCTTCTGAGAACAGGCTAATCGTCGAGTTCGTGCCACTGAAAACCACCGGGATACCGATGTTGTTTACCAAGTGCAGGAAAAAATTCAGCATGCTCTCCTTACCACCGGTTTTCGCCAGGTGGAGGTTTTGCAGCTCGTCGATCAACAAGGCGCCGATGAAAAACGTGCTGGCCACCTGCTCCATCTGTTGCAGCGCATCATTGATGTTTCGATGCCGGTAGCGCTTGTGGTAGTCCTTGTCTCCTAGAGCGTCTCCAACCGCATAAAAAAACTGCTGGCAAAATCCAGCCAGCGATCCATCCCGAGGGCAGTCAAGCTTCAGCCATGTGATTTGGGTATGAACAAACTGCTTTCCCTCATAGCGCTCATGACGGATTGTCTGTGGATAAAGGCTCAAGATGGCGTGGAGTGCCGTTGACTTGCCAATGCCGCTCAGGCCGACGACCGTAAACGTTTCTGCAGTGGACTTGAACGCATCGTGGTAACGCTGAGCTCCCGATAAAGAATGCAAATGCCGGACGGTAGCGGGCGACATCGGGTTACGCCCGACATACCCTCGACGGATGAGCAGTGAGAACAGGGCCTCCAGTTCCAGATGTAGCAAGAACGGCTGTACGACGGTTCTCAGCCTGTCGATACAGTGAATTCGAGTGGCTCCTTCGAGCGTCAGCTCTTTCGGATCCACCGGCTGAGGAAAGTTCGAAATCAGTTCAACAGCCGCCGCCTCCGACAATATCGGAGGCAAAGCTTCGATAAGCGGGTTACCCGCATACTCACTAATGTCCTGTCTGACGTAATTGGCAAACGTCTGTGCACCTTTCATTTTGCCTGTCCTGGCCGAATTCTTTTGAGCAAATCGATAACCTGAGCGGTGCGCTCACCGGCATATGAATCATGCGCTTTCTGTGTCGTTTCAGATTGAAGTGAAGCTGGCTCCACCCTGACGCCTTCAGGAACAACCGCATTTTCACGCTCGCGGAGACGTTCTTCTGCGCGGTTCTCGCGGATGTTTCCAGTGGCCTCTGCCTTAGTAGGCGGAGCAGGTTCCTGTTTTCGTTCTGCGAGCGCGTGACTGATGATCTGGTGGACCTGATCGCTAAGCTGCACACGGCTTTCCAGCTCAGCTCGACGGCGAGTAGGCGGTTTTTGGCGATAGGCTTCGAGCAGATCAAAAATCTCGTCCGAGCGATAATTCGCGTAACCGGCATCCGATCGTCGAAGATCACAACGGATAAACTGCTTGGCCTCTCCTTGAATCCAAATGTGTGCCGCAGAGTTCGGATCGAACCAACACTCTATTGACCAAACGCCCCCTTTGCGAGCCTTGGCAAACCAATCTTTCTCTATGGCCATATCACACACGTAGTGCATGCCGCGAAACATCACTCCGCCCTTTTGAACGGTCGCGCGCTCACGCGGTAAAAGGTGGAGATAAACCAGCTCGTCGGGACGTTTGTTGGATTCGATCAGGTCGTTGTCGCAGGCCCAATTCCATATACCGTTAGGCGTAGGTTCTACGCCGTCATTCATCATCGCTTGAGTCAGTCGGTCAGGCTGTCGATGGTGACGGTTATAGTGGAGCACGCAATTGATGAGGATTTGGGTGAACTCTTTGAGGTTCAGCGTGGCATCGAGCCGGTAATCTCGCTCGCCGCGCTCTTTGTCCCGCGCAGCTACCCCGCCAGGTAGCCACCTGATACCCGTCAAATCATTCAAAATGCCAAACCGACTTTCTACCATAGGCTTCCAATCAGGCCGATAAGGTGGGGCAGTGCCCATCTCAATTCCCAACCCTGAGGATAACCCCTCTGCTGCGAGTGACAGCATCTCTCCCCGGTCGGCGTAAATCTGGTGGGGCAGGTGGTGACAATTCCAATCATCTGCATTGATGTCAACGCCGTTCTGAGCGCAGAACTCGACTTTGGAGGTAAACGCGTTGAACAGCGCTTGTCTCGCCCCATTCCAACTAGGGCCCTCCAATCCTACATAGAGACCAGCAATTATTCCGGAGAAACTATCCACTACGATATAAACAACGGGCCGACCAATGAGCATCCGTCTAGAGTAGCTGTTGACCAAATAAATATCGGCAATCGTTGCGTCGATTTCGAACTGATGACAGGGTCCACGCAGCCAATCTCGAACGGTACCTGAAAGCGGACGGCAATCCTTTAACCACCTCCTCAACCCTTTACGGCCACGCTCGGTTTCAATCTCGTCGAAAAAAATCTGTCCCCAATATTGGAACTGCCTCAAGCTGGGGAGTTCTGAACCAGGCAACAAACGAAGCTCTTCTTCACTGTTTTTAGAGATGTCTCGAACAGAGTAGAATCGTCTCAACATTTCGTCATATGCGCTCGAAATAGATGATTTCTTATCTCTTACATAAAGAGCATATCCAACACGGATGCATCGTTTATCAACTGCACTGAGCATCTTGGAAGGCGAAGTAAGAACGCCTTGAAATTTAGGCTTTCGCCCTGGTGGCCTGCTCGGATCATATTTTCTATCGGCAACACCTACCGCCGTATAATTATTAAGCAATGAGTTGCGAACTTGACCATAAAACCAATATCGGTAAAGAAGCCGATAGATCGTTTTCCGCTGGATTCCGAGCTCTGACGCCCGTCTGCTAACAAGCCGGCCTAACTCACCTCGTACAAATATTTGTCCCGGGTATTCAGGATCTAATAGAGGGGCGATGACGGCCCACTTTTCGTCCCGGCCTTGCTTGGCTCTCTCATCCAACTGTTCCTCAAGCACAAGCATAAACTCGGGCGTGGTGATGGCTGCTGGTTTGGTGTGACCAGACGCTATCGAGCGACGCAGCTCATCCAGACCAACCGCGTACGGCTGCCGGGGTGGGTCAGCTAGATCCATCAAAACTGCTAAGTCATGCGTTTCATCCTGGTAAAGGAGCCTGGCTATCGTAGCAATGACCGACAGATCGGTTACAGGCTCGAAAACGTCATTAACGAGAACAGTCATGATAATTTCTCCTTCAACGATACTTGGACAGGGCCCGGTGAAACTTCGAAGCCAGGAACTAGACCAGTAAGGTAGAGAGGAGTGTTAACCAAATCGATTTTCAGTATCTTGTTCCAAACCAGATGAAAGAAAATTGCTTGAGCGTCTATATAGGAAATGGACAGAAGTGATGCTATTTTTCTTAGACAGGTGGCCAAGGTCCACGAATATTCCCGGCTGTTTACAAGGCACTCGATAAAACTCGAATGCAACGGCGCTTTCATTAAATCACGAGAGAGCTTCGAGTACCTCCTGATTAGTCCAAGATTTTTAATCAAATCTCGTGTAAAAAACTCGTCTGTTACGATTTTCCAATCAACACCTTGGCTTTCCCAAAAACGCTTTTCAATTTCAAGTTTTTCAAGCGTTCTTTTACTTCCATTGCCAATTAAATCGGAACGATACTTCACCGTCCTAGCTACCGATTTGAAGTTTCCGCTCGGGTCCTTAACAGTTAACAGGAAGTCTGTTGTCATCACATAAGGCAGTGTTGTTCTAGGGTATCTTGGATAGCGTACATCGATCGCCGACGCTATCGCTTGCGCACGCTCTGTGGGTAGTAAAGGGTATTGCTCCCGTATATCCACGACGTCTTCAGAAAATTCACACACAAGGAAGTACGAACGCTCGAGATCTGACAGGAGGTGATGAATCCTCTCGATCTTCACGCCTTGAATCTTGTGCGAACGACCTATCGACGGGACATCTTGTACCCGCAGCCAAGGCACGTAGCTTGCCCCGGCGCCTTCGCCAAATCCATTTGCAATGTGCCGTTCAATGTCCTGCTGTGATGCAAACTTACGACCTCGCAACCCACGCCTCCTCAGTCGATGCGGACCGCTTCACCTCGCGCCGAGAAAAAGTCGTAGAAGGACACGACCGGCAAAGCGGCCGTATACAAAACGTTTTCTAGACTACACCCGCTGAAAGTTGAAGCGATGATTCCAGACCAAAGGGAAAGCCTGGAAAGGAAAACCCCCGTAGATACGGGGGTTTGAGCCTTGTGTCAATCTATGTTCGCCAGTGTCAAACTTTATTGTTTTGTGTCAATCTTTATTGTTAAAAACCACCAGCGTCAATCTACGGTGGATAACTTATTCCACCGTGACGGATTTCGCCAGATTTCGAGGCTGGTCGACATCAGTGCCCTTGAGCACGGCGACGTAGTACGACAGCAGTTGCAGGGGGATCGTATAAAGGATCGGCGAGAGGATGTCGTGAATGTGCGGCATCTGCACCACGTGAGTGCCTTCGCCGTTAGTCATGGCAGCCTTCTCGTCTGCGAACACGATCAGCTCGCCGCCACGGGCGCGGACTTCCTGCAGGTTGGACTTGAGCTTTTCCAGCAGTTCATTGTTCGGCGCGACCGTGACCACCGGCATGTCGTTGTCCACCAGCGCCAGCGGGCCGTGTTTGAGCTCGCCAGCCGGATAGGCTTCGGCGTGAATGTAGGAGATTTCCTTGAGCTTCAAAGCGCCTTCCATCGCTACCGGGAATTGTGCGCCACGGCCGAGAAACAGCGTGTGGTTTTTCTCGGCGAACAGCTCGGCGATTTTTTCCACGGTGCTGTCCATCGCCAGCGCCTCGCCCAAGCGGGTCGGCAGGCGACGCAGCTCTTCGACCAGCGTGGCTTCAACACCGTTGACCAACGTGCCACGTACTTGCCCCAGCGACAGAGTCAGCAGCAACAGGCCGACCAGTTGCGTGGTGAACGCTTTGGTCGAAGCCACACCGATTTCGCGGCCGGCCTGGGTCAGCAGGGTCAGATCGGATTCGCGCACCAGCGAGCTGATGCCGACGTTGCAAATGGCCAGGCTGGCGAGGAAGCCCAGCTCCTTGGCGTTGCGCAATGCGGCCAGGGTGTCAGCGGTTTCGCCGGACTGCGAGATGGTCACGAACAACGTGTCCGGCTGCACCACCACTTTGCGATAACGGAATTCGCTGGCGACTTCGACCTGGCACGGGATACCGGCCAATTCTTCGAGCCAGTAACGCGCGACCATCCCAGCGTGATAGCTGGTGCCGCAGGCGACGATCTGCACGTTGCGCACTTTAGCGAACAGCTCGGCGGCTTGCGGACCGAAGGCCTCAACCAGCACCTGATTGTTGCCCAGACGACCTTCGAGGGTGCGCTGGACCACGGTCGGTTGCTCGTGAATTTCCTTGAGCATGTAGTGGCGGAACTCGCCCTTGTCAGCGGCTTCGGCGCCGTCGGTGTACTGCACGGTCTGGCGCTCGACGGCGGTGCCGTTCACGTCCCAGATCTGCACGCTGTCGCGACGGATTTCAGCGATATCGCCTTCTTCCAGGTACATGAAACGGTCAGTGACCTGACGCAGAGCGAGTTGGTCGGAAGCGAGGAAGTTCTCGCCCAGACCCAGGCCGATCACCAGTGGGCTGCCACTGCGCGCGGCAACCAGACGATCAGGTTGCCGGGCATTGATCACCGCCAGACCGTAGGCGCCGTGCAGCTCCTTGACGGTCGCTTTGAGCGCGGCGGCCAGGTCCGGTTGTTCCTTGAGCTTGTGGGTCAGCAGGTGGGCGATGACTTCGGTATCAGTGTCGGAGCTGAACGCGTAGCCCAGCGCTTTGAGTTGTTCGCGCAGGGGTTCGTGGTTCTCGATGATGCCGTTGTGCACCACCGCGATGTCACCGGAAAAATGCGGGTGAGCGTTGCGTTCGCACGGCGCGCCATGGGTGGCCCAACGGGTGTGGGCAATACCAAGACGGCCGGCCAGCGGCTGCTCGGCCAACGCGGTTTCCAGTTCGCTGACCTTGCCCGGACGGCGCATGCGTTCCAGGGTTTCATCGTTGGTATAAATCGCCACGCCGGCGCTGTCATAGCCGCGGTATTCGAGGCGCTTCAGGCCTTCGAGAAGGATGGCGGTGATGTTACGTTCAGCTACAGCGCCGACAATGCCACACATGGTTATTTCTCCTGACTGACAGCCGCACAGATCAACGTGATCCCGCGGGCCTGAAGCTGATCGCGTGCCTCTTGCGGCAGGCGATCATCGGTAATGAGGGTATGGACGCTGCTCCAGGGCAGCTCCAGGTTGGGAATCTTGCGGCCGATCTTGTCGGCCTCGACCATCACAATGACTTCGCGCGCGACGTCGGCCATCACTCGGCTGAGGCCGAGCAGTTCATTGAAAGTGGTGGTGCCGCGCACCAGATCGATGCCGTCGGCGCCGATGAACAGTTGATCGAAGTCGTAGGAGCGCAGTACCTGCTCGGCGACCTGGCCCTGAAAGGATTCCGAATGCGGATCCCAGGTACCGCCGGTCATCAATAGCACCGGCTCGTGTTCGAGTTCGCTCAGGGCATTGGCGACATGCAGGGAATTGGTCATCACCACCAGGCCAGGTTGCTGGCCCAGTTCGGGAATCATCGCCGCGGTGGTGCTGCCGCTGTCGATGATGATGCGTGCGTGTTCGCGGATGCGTTTGACCGCCGCACGGGCAATCGCCTGTTTGTATTTGGAGATACTCTGCGCGGTTTCCGCGACAAGCTCTTGCGGCATGGTGATCGCACCGCCATAGCGACGTAGCAACAGACCATGGGTTTCCAGCGCCGCGAGATCCTTGCGAATCGTAACTTCGGAAGTTTCGAAACGCTTGGCCAGCTCATCCACACTGACTTCGCCCTGCTCGTTGAGCAAGGCGAGGATGTTATGGCGACGCTGGGGAGTATTGCGCTTGGACATGGCGGCCTAAGTTTCGATTCGAAAGATAACGCAAGCAATGAAACTCTATCGAAAGGTTGCCGTCAAGTCGCAAGGAGAAAAATTCAGAATGCTTGAAATTAGCGTGGGAGCGAGCCTGCTCGCGAAAGCGGTTAATCATTCAACTTTGATGTTGACTGACATGACGCTTTCGCAAGCAAGCCCGCTTCCACAATGGATTGGCGTGGCTAAGTGAGGCTGTGGATAAATCAGGACTTTTTGATTTTTTCCGGCCGCTTCCAGCCGTCGATGTTCTTCTGGCGTGCTCGTCCGACCGCCAACTGGGCGTTATCCACATTCTGCGTGATGGTCGAGCCGGCTGCGGTAGTCGCCCCGTGGGAGATATCCACAGGCGCCACCAGCGAGTTGTTCGAGCCGATAAATACGTCAGCACCTAACACGGTTTTCCACTTGTTGGCGCCATCGTAGTTGCAGGTGATGGTGCCGGCACCGATGTTGGTGCGTGCGCCGATTTCGGCATCGCCCAGGTAGGTCAGGTGGCCAGCCTTGGCACCCTCGCCCATGTGCGCGTTTTTCAGCTCAACGAAGTTACCCACATGGGCGCGAGCCTCGAGTACCGTGCCCGGGCGCAAACGCGCGAAAGGGCCAGCGTCGCTGCCCTCGCCAAGAATGGCGCCTTCGATATGGCTGTTGGCCTTGATCACCACACCTTTGCGCAGGGTGCTGTCCTTGATTACGCAGTTCGGGCCGATCTCAACGTCGTCTTCGATAATCACCTTGCCTTCGAGAATCACGTTGATGTCGATCAGCACATCGCGGCCTACGCTGACTTCACCACGCACATCGAAACGCGCCGGGTCACGCAGGGTCACGCCTTGGGCCATCAGGCGACGGCCGGCGCGCAACTGATAATGACGCTCCAGTTCAGAAAGCTGCTTGCGATCATTGGCGCCCTGCACTTCCATCGGGTCGTGGGGTTGTTCGGTGGCCACCACCAAGCCGTCGCTGACAGCCATCTCGATCACGTTGGTGAGGTAGTACTCGCCCTGCGCGTTGTTGTTCGAAAGGCGACTCATCCAGTCCGCCAGATGATTGGCCGGCACGGCGAGGATGCCGGTGTTGCCTTCGGTGATCGCACGTTGCGCTTCGCTGGCGTCCTTATGTTCGACGATGGCCGCAACCTTGCCGTCGGCATCGCGCACGATACGGCCGTAACCGGTCGGGTCATCAAGTTGCACGGTGAGCAAGCCCATTTGACCCGGCACGACATGCTTGAGCAGACGTTGCAGCGTTTCGACTTCAATCAATGGCACGTCACCGTAGAGGATCAGCACGGTGTCCGCATTGATGAACGGCACGGCCTGAGCGGTGGCATGACCCGTGCCGAGCTGCTTGTCCTGCAGCACGAAATTCAGGTCATCAGCCGCCAGGCGCTCACGCACCACATCGGCCCCATGACCGATCACGACGTGAATGCGCTGTGGATCAAGTTGCCGAGCGCTGTGGATAACATGGCCGAGCATGGAGTTGCCGGCAATCGGGTGCAGCACCTTGGGCAGCGCCGAGCGCATACGAGTGCCTTGACCGGCCGCGAGGATAACGATTTCAAGAGACATGACTGGCTACCAATCCTGGGTGGTCAGCGACTGCGACCGGGGTTTGAATTCGGAAAAGAAAAAAGGGTAGCCGAGGCTACCCTTTTTTATCAATCGCACAACAAGCGGCTGACGGATTAACCGCCAAACTTCTTGCGGATCTGCTGGACGGTGCGCAGCTGAGCTGCAGCCTCGGCCAGACGTGTGGCAGCGGCGCCGTAATCGAAGTCCGCGCCTTTTTCGTTCAGGGCATTCTCGGCAGCCTTGAGAGCGGCCTGCGCCTGAGCTTCATCCAGGTCACCAGCACGTTGCACGGTATCGGCAAGTACCTTGACCATGTTCGGCTGAACCTCGAGGAAACCACCGGAGATGTAGAACACCTCGGCTTCCCCGCCTTGCTTGATCAGGCGGATCGGACCCGGCTTGAGATTAGTGATCAGCGGCGCGTGACCCAGAGCGATACCAAGATCACCCAGTGCACCGTGCGCAATCACCATCTCGACCAGGCCGGAAAAGATTTCCCCTTCCGCGCTGACGATATCGCAATGGACTGTCATAGCCATCTGATTGCCTCAACCTAAATTAGCGCCCGTTGCCGGGCGCCGGGATTACAGTTTCTTGGCTTTCTCGATCGCTTCTTCGATGCCGCCAACCATGTAGAACGCTTGTTCTGGCAGGTGGTCGTAGTCACCGTTGAGGATGCCTTTGAAGCCAGCAATGGTGTCTTTCAGGGAAACGTATTTACCCGAAGCACCGGTGAAGACTTCAGCCACGAAGAACGGCTGCGACAAGAAGCGCTGGATCTTACGAGCACGGTTAACCAACTGTTTGTCGGCTTCCGACAGCTCGTCCATACCCAGGATCGCGATGATGTCTTTCAGCTCTTTGTAACGTTGCAGAACGTACTGAACGCCGCGAGCGGTGTCGTAGTGGTCCTGGCCGATCACGTTCGGGTCCAGCTGGCGCGAAGTCGAATCCAGTGGATCTACCGCCGGGTAGATACCCAGGGAAGCGATGTCACGGGACAGAACGACGGTGGCGTCCAAGTGGGCGAAGGTGGTCGCTGGCGACGGGTCAGTCAAGTCGTCCGCCGGTACGTATACCGCCTGGATCGAGGTGATCGAACCTTCCTTGGTCGAAGTGATACGTTCCTGCAGAACGCCCATCTCTTCAGCCAGGGTCGGCTGGTAACCTACTGCCGAAGGCATACGGCCCAGCAGTGCGGATACTTCAGTACCGGCCAGGGTGTAACGATAGATGTTGTCGACGAACAGCAGAACGTCGTTACCTTCGTCACGGAACTTCTCGGCCATGGTCAGGCCAGTCAGTGCTACGCGCAGACGGTTTCCCGGCGGCTCGTTCATCTGACCGTAAACCAGTGCCACTTTGTCCAGAACGTTGGAGTCCTTCATCTCGTGGTAGAAGTCGTTACCCTCACGAGTACGCTCACCCACACCGGCGAACACGGAATAACCGCTGTGCTCGATGGCGATGTTACGGATCAGTTCCATCATGTTTACGGTTTTGCCTACACCGGCACCACCGAACAGACCGACTTTACCGCCCTTGGCGAACGGGCAGACCAGGTCGATAACCTTGATGCCGGTTTCCAGCAGGTCGTTGCCGCCTGCTTGCTCGGCGAACGAAGGTGCTGCGCGGTGAATGCCCCAGCGCTCTTCGGTGTCGATCGGGCCAGCTTCGTCGATCGGGTTGCCGAGGACGTCCATGATCCGGCCCAGGGTCGCTTTACCGACCGGTACGGAGATGGCTGCACCAGAGTCGCTGACTTCCAGACCGCGCTTCAAGCCCTCGGTGGAACCCATCGCAATGGTACGCACCACGCCGTCGCCCAGCTGCTGCTGAACTTCCAGGGTGGTTGCGGCCGCGCTTTGTACAGTCAGCGCGTTGTAGATGCTCGGTACGCTGTCGCGTGGAAATTCCACGTCGATAACGGCGCCGATGATTTGAACGATACGTCCGCTACTCATAGCTGGATCCTCTGAATATTTGAACCGTTAAACCGCGGCAGCGCCGCCGACGATTTCCGAGATCTCTTGGGTGATCGCAGCCTGACGCGCCTTGTTGTAGATCAGCTGCAAATCGCTGATCAAATCACCGGCGTTGTCGGTAGCGTTCTTCATCGCGATCATCCGCGCAGCCTGTTCAGCCGCGTTGTTCTCGACCACCGCCTGGTAGACCTGCGACTCGACGTAACGGACCATCAAGCCATCAAGCAGCTCTTTGGCGTCCGGTTCGTAGAGATAGTCCCAGTGGTGCTTGAGATCCTGATCCGGGGTTGCCACCAGTGGAATCAACTGCTCCACGGTAGGCTGTTGCGTCATGGTGTTGATGAACTTGTTGGACACCACGGACAGGCGGTCAATACGGCCGTCCAGGTAGGCATCCAGCATCACCTTGACGCTGCCGATCAGATCATTGATCGACGGCTCTTCACCCAGGTGGCTGATAGCTGCAACGACGTTACCGCCGAAGTTGCGGAAAAAGGCCGCACCCTTGCTACCGACTACACACAGATCGATCTCGACGCCGTTTTCGCGGTTTACCGCCATGTCCTTGACCAGGGCCTTGAACAGGTTGGTGTTCAAGCCGCCGCACAGACCACGGTCACTGCTCACGACGACATAACCGACGCGCTTGATTTCGCGATCGATCATGAACGGGTGGCGGTATTCCGGGTTGGCGTTGGCCAGATGCCCAATTACCTGGCGGATACGCTCCGCATAAGGACGGCTAGCAGCCATGCGCATTTGTGCCTTGCGCATTTTGCTGACCGCCACTTTTTCCATGGCGCTGGTAATCTTTTGCGTGCTTTTGATGCTCGCAATCTTACTGCGAATCTCTTTTGCGCCTGCCATGTAACACCTATCAGGTTAGCAAGCGGGAGCCTCGCGGCTCCCGCTGCGGCTTACCAGGTTTGGGTGGCCTTGAACTTCTCGATACCGGCTTTCATGCCAGCGTCGATTTCGTCATTGAAGTCACCTTTAACGTTGATCTTGGCCATCAAATCGGCGTGATCGCGGTTGAAGAAAGCAATCAGCGCTTGTTCGAAGCTGCCAACCTTGGTGATTTCAATGTCAGTCAGGAACCCACGCTCAGCGGCATACAGCGACAGCGCCATGTCAGCGATCGACATTGGTGCGTATTGCTTCTGCTTCATCAGCTCGGTAACGCGCTGACCATGCTCAAGTTGCTTGCGGGTCGCTTCGTCCAGGTCAGAAGCGAACTGGGCGAATGCCGCCAGTTCACGGTACTGAGCCAGAGCGGTACGGATACCACCGGAGAGCTTCTTGATGATCTTGGTCTGAGCGGCACCACCCACACGGGATACCGAAACACCGGCGTTCACTGCAGGGCGGATGCCCGAGTTGAACATGGCCGATTCCAGGAAGATCTGACCGTCAGTGATGGAAATCACGTTGGTCGGAACGAACGCGGAAACGTCGCCAGCCTGGGTTTCGATGATCGGCAGTGCGGTCAGGGAGCCGGTTTTGCCGGTCACTGCGCCGTTGGTGAACTTCTCTACGTATTCTTCCGAAACGCGGGATGCGCGCTCCAGCAGACGGGAGTGGAGGTAGAACACGTCGCCTGGGTAAGCTTCACGGCCTGGTGGACGGCGCAGCAGCAGGGAGATCTGGCGGTAAGCCACTGCCTGCTTGGACAGATCGTCATAAACGATCAGCGCGTCTTCGCCGCGGTCGCGGAAGAATTCACCCATGGTGCAACCGGAGTACGGTGCCAGGAATTGCAGCGCAGGAGATTCCGAAGCACTGGCAGCCACGATGATCGTGTTGGCCAGGGCGCCGTTTTCTTCCAGCTTGCGAACCACGTTGGCGATAGTCGATTGCTTCTGACCGATCGCTACGTAGACGCAGAAAATGCCGCTGTCTTTCTGGTTGATGATCGCGTCGATCGCCAGAGCGGTTTTACCGATCTGACGGTCACCGATGATCAGCTCACGCTGGCCACGGCCGACCGGGATCATGGCATCGACAGCCTTGTAGCCAGTCTGTACAGGCTGGTCTACCGACTTACGCCAGATCACGCCTGGAGCAACTTTCTCGACCGCGTCGGTCTCGGTGTTGCCCAGTGGACCTTTGCCGTCAACAGGGTTACCCAGAGCATCGACTACGCGGCCCAGCAATTCCTTACCAACAGGAACTTCGAGGATGCGGCCGGTGCACTTGGCGCTCATGCCTTCAGCCAGCGACTGGTAGGAGCCCAATACCACGGCACCTACGGAGTCCTGCTCCAGGTTGAGGGCCATACCGTAGACGCCGCCCGGAAACTCGATCATCTCGCCGTACATGACGTCGGCCAGACCGTGAATCCGCACGATGCCGTCAGATACGCTGACGACAGTGCCTTCGTTACGGGCTTGGGAGGTCACATCGAGCTTGTCGATGCGGCCCTTGATAATTTCACTTATTTCGGAAGGATTGAGTTGCTGCATTGCTCTGCTGCCCCTTCAAACTCAAGATTTCAATGCTTCGGCAAGTTTCGCGATTTTGCCGCGAATCGAGCCATCGATAACCAGGTCGCCGGCGCGGATCACGACACCACCAATCAAGGCAGCGTCCTCCGCAACTTGCAGGCGCACTTCCCGGTTGAGTCGTGCACTGAGAACCTTGGCGAGTTTGTCTTGCTGTTCTTGGTTCAATGCGAAAGCACTGGTCACTTCAACGTCTACCGATTTCTCTTGTTCGGCCTTGTACAGGTCGAACAGAGCGGCGATCTCCGGCAGAAGCAGGAGACGGTCGTTTTCGGCAACGACGTTGATGAAATTGCGTGCCTTTTCATCAAACTTGTCGCCGCACACGTCAATGAACGTGGCGGCCTTTTCTGCGCTCGTCAGTCGCGGGGCCTTGAGCACGCGCTGCAGGGTGTCGTCTTGCGACACCGCTGCTGCCAGGCCGAGCATGGCTGACCAATTGGCCAGTTGCTGGTGGGCCTGAGCGTGCTCGAAGGCCGCCTTAGCGTAAGGTCGGGCCAACGTGGTCAGTTCTGCCATGATCGCCCTCGCTTAGATTTCAGCAGCCAGTTGGTTAACCAGCTCTGCGTGCGCGTTTTGATCGATTGTGGCACCCAGGATCTTCTCGGCGCCGCCAACAGCCAGCAAGCCCACTTGGGCACGCAGCTTGTCTTTGACGCTGTTCAGTTCCTGTTCGATCTCGGCTTGAGCCTGAACCTTCACACGGTCAGCGTCGATACGGGCTTTTTCAACAGCCTCTTCGACGATCTGGTTACCGCGTTTCTTGGCTTGCTCGATGATTTCAGCTGCCTGAGCTTTCGCTTCGCGCAGTTGCTGACCCGCTTTCTCTTGGGCCAACTCCAGGTCGCGAGCTGCACGGCTGGCAGCGTCCAGACCATCAGCGATCTTCTTTTGACGTTCGTGCAGCGCAGCGATGACCGGAGGCCATACATACTTCATGCAGAACAGTACAAAAATCAGGAACGCAACGGACTGGCCAATCAGGGTCGCATTAATGTTCACGCCAACACCTCGCAGTTACGTTGTCCATCACACCAAATTACCCGGAATATCCGAGTAATCAGCCAGCGATCTGACCAACGAACGGGTTCGCAAAGGTGAAGAACAGAGCGATACCAACACCGATCATGGTTACGGCGTCGAGCAGACCGGCAACGATGAACATTTTAACTTGCAGCATTGGAACCATTTCTGGCTGACGCGCTGCGCCTTCCAGGAACTTGCCGCCCAGCAGGCCGAAACCAATTGCGGTACCCAGTGCGCCCAGGCCGATCAACAGTGCAACAGCGATAGCGGTTAGACCAACTACAGTTTCCATCTTTCCTCCCGACTTTTACGTCGTATGGTTTAGGTTTTTTAGATTAAAGCGGTAAAACAAATCGTTTCAGATGCCCCGTCAGGAGCCCCTTCCCGTTTCACCGGGAAGGACATCAGACTAGTCGAGACTCGTCTTAATGGTTTTCTTCGTGCGCCATCGACAGGTAGACGATGGTCAGCATCATGAAGATGAACGCCTGCAGGGTGATGATCAGGATGTGGAACACTGCCCACGCCCACTGCAGAACAACGCCCAGGCCACTCAGCCAGAGCAGGCCGCTGCCGAACATCACAGCGATCAGAATGAACACCAGCTCGCCGGCATACATGTTGCCGAACAGACGCAGAGCCAGAGAGATCGGCTTGGCGATCAGGGTGACGAATTCCAGCAGGAAGTTCACCGGGATCAGCAGGGCCTGAACGAAGATGTTCTTGCTGCCGAACGGGTGCAGGGTGAGTTCGCCGATGAAGCCGCCGATGCCCTTGACCTTGATGCTGTAGAAAATGATCAGTGCAAACACCGAGAACGCCATGCCCAGGGTCGCGTTCGGGTCGGTGGTCGACACGGCGCGGAACGGGATGTGCGCATCACCGGAGATCAGGATGGCCAACTGAGGAATCCAGTCGACCGGTACGAGGTCGACGGCGTTCATCAGAAACACCCAGACGAAGATGGTCAGTGCCAGCGGTGCAATCACCGGGCTACGGCCATGGAAGCTGTCTTTCACGCTGCCATCGACGAATTCGACCAATACTTCAACGAAGTTCTGCAAAGCACCCGGCTGACCCGACGTCGCTTTCTTTGCCGCCATGCGGAAAAGGAGAACGAAGATCAGACCCAGCGCGACCGACCAGCCGAGAGTATCGACGTGGAAAGCCCAGAAGCCCATTTCCTTGGCTTCTGCTGCGGTGTGGGCAAAGCCCCAGCCGCCGTTGGGTAGCTGACCGAAAGTCAGGTTCTGCAAGTGGTGCTGGATATAGCCCGAAGCGGTTGTTTCTGCCATGGTTGCCTCAAACGCCCTAAGGTCTCGAAAGTCTTGTTCTCATCAGCAGGGGAGCGAACCAGCTGACCGACTGAGTCAGCACGAACACGCCAAATACTGCGATTGGCGCCAGTGGCTTCACACCTGCGAACACCAGTGCAAACAGCACTGCCGTTAAAATCAGTTTGCCTGCCTCGCCGGCATAAAAAGACCGGACGATGGACTGGGCTGCTCGGGCGCCGGAAAACCGAAATGCCCTATGAGCGAAATACACATTGGGCAGCAAGGCTATCAGGCCTCCGCAAAGTCCCGAGTACCCCGCAACGACTCCATGCCATTGCCAGAGCGCCAAAGCGGCAATAAGCAGAACGACAAATTGAGCCATCAACACCGGAAATACCGCCAGGCGATGGAAAGGCAAGCGGTTTGGCGTGCGGGTTTCCATCACAAATGCTCTCCAATGGTCGGCTGCCAGAATTCAATAACTTGGCATAATTTGTGCCGACAAAATGCGCGCAGAGTATAGGGGCGGTTCTGCCCCTATTCAACTGTCAGGTAGTGATTTCCGACTGCACGCTACATGAGGAAATGTTTCAGCGGATGTGCGCGAGCACACCTTGAAGCTCATCAAGCGAGTTATAACCAATCACCAATTGGCCCTTGCCCTTCTTCCCGTGGCGAATCTGCACCGCAGAGCCCAGGCGCTCGGCCAGCCGCTGCTCGAGGCGGGCGATGTCCGGGTCGGGTTTTGCAGCTTCCACAGGCTCCGGTTTGCCACTCAACCACTGGCGAACCAGTGCCTCGGTTTGGCGCACAGTCAGCCCTCGTGCGACAACATGTCGCGCCCCTTCGACCTGCTGATTGTCCGGTAGACCGAGCAAGGCACGTGCGTGACCCATTTCCAGATCACCGTGCGACAGCATGGTTTTGATGACTTCAGGCAGTGCAATAAGTCGCAACAGGTTAGCCACAGTCACTCGAGACTTACCCACAGCCTCGGCAACCTGCTGCTGAGTCAGCTGGAACTCCTGCTGCAAACGCTGCAAGGCGACTGCTTCTTCGATCGGGTTGAGATCCTCACGCTGGATGTTTTCGATCAGCGCAATCGCAATGGCCGTTTCATCAGGCACATCGCGCACCATTGCAGGGATGGTTTCCTGCCCGGCCTGCTGGCTCGCGCGCCAGCGGCGTTCACCAGCGATGATCTCGAAGCGGCCACCGCCAATCGGTCGTACTACGATCGGCTGCATCACGCCTTGGGCCTTGATCGACTGCGCGAGTTCTTCGAGTGCCTGGGGATCCATATCGCGGCGCGGCTGATATTTGCCGCGCTGCAGCAGGTCCAGCGGCAGGTGTTGCAGTTCGCGGGTGTCAGCCTGCGCGGCTTGTTCTTCGAGCGCGCTGACCGTCGGACCACTCAGCAGTGCATCCAGTCCACGTCCGAGACCTCGTTTCTTGACGGCCATGGGGATTCCTTAAGTTGGCTGGGCAGCGGCGATACGTGAATTTTTGCGCTGACGGCGAACCATCTCGCCCGCCAGGGCCAGATAGGCCAGCGCGCCACGCGATTGCTTGTCGTAAGCCAGCGCCGGCATGCCGTAGCTCGGTGCTTCGGCCAGGCGAATGTTGCGCGGGATCACCGTGTCGTACAGCTGATCGCCGAAGTGTTCCTTGAGCTGCGCCGAGACATCGTTCATCAGGCTCAGGCGCGGGTCATACATGGTCCGCAGCAGGCCTTCGACTTTCAGGTTCGGATTCAGCAGTTCAGCGATGCGCTTGATGTTATCCACAAGGTCGCTCAAACCTTCCAGCGCAAAGTATTCGCACTGCATGGGGATAATGACGCCGTCAGCGGCGACCAATGCGTTAAGCGTGAGCATCGACAGCGACGGTGGGCAGTCGATCAGAATGTAATCGTAGTTGTCACGGATGGGCGCCAGCGCGCTACGCAGACGGCTTTCCTTCATCTGCATTTCCAGCAGCACCACTTCGGCCGCGGTCAGGTCGCGGTTGGCCGGGAGCAGTTGGTAACCGCCGTGCTCGGAGAAGTGCATGGCCTGGCCCAGGTCGCATTCGCCGATCAGCAGATCGTAGACCGAGTTTTCCAGACCATGTTTATCCACACCGCTACCCATGGTGGCGTTGCCTTGTGGATCGAGATCGATCAACAGCACCCGGCGCTTGGTCGCGACCAGGGATGCTGCGAGGTTGATGCAGGTGGTGGTCTTGCCCACACCACCTTTCTGGTTCGCTATCGCGAATACCTTAGCCATTCTTGCTTGTGTTCCCAATCATGCCGTGCGGCGCAGTATCAGCAGATGGCGTTGGCCTTGGCAACCGGGGACGGCCAGGGCGTGTTCGCTATCGAGTTTGAAATCTGCCGGCAATGCTACCAGCTCATCGGCCGGATGAACGCCCTTCATTGCCAGCCAGCGTGTATCGGCGTCGCCCAGGTGGCGAGTCCAGTTAGTGAAGTTTTCCATGCTGCTGAATGCCCGGGAAATGATCCCGTTGAACGGCTGGGCAGGCTGAAACGCTTCGACGCGACTGTGGATAACTTGCAGGTTATCCAGCTTGAGTTCGAGTTTGACCTGAGTCAGGAAGCGGGTTTTCTTGCCATTGCTGTCCAGGCAGGTCACTTGCGATCCCGGATACAGGATCGCCAACGGAATGCCTGGCATCCCGCCGCCACTGCCAACGTCGAGCCAGCGACCGTTTTCGATGAACGACATCACGCTCAGACTATCGAGCAAGTGACGCGAGACCATTTCGTCCGGATCGCGCACGGCAGTGAGGTTGTAGGCCTGGTTCCATTTGATCAACAGGGCCAGATAACCCAGCAGCAATTCGTGCTGGGTTTGCGTGAGCTCAATACCGAGCTCAAGGGCTCCTGTGGATAACTCTTCGGCGTGTTGCGAAGTGACATTGGCACTCAAGCGCTTTGCTCCAACTGACGGCCCGCGCCGCGTTTTTTCAAATGAATCATCAACAGCGAAATGGCTGCCGGGGTCACGCCCGGAATTCGCGAAGCCTGACCGAGCGTCTCGGGGCGCGTCGCGCCGAGCTTGCTCTGGATCTCCTTGGAGAGACCGGAAATGTTCGTGTAGTCGATATCCACAGGCAATTTGGTGTCTTCACTGGCGCGCAGCCGGGCGATCTCATCCTGTTGACGATCGATGTAACCGGCGTACTTGGTCTTGATCTCAACCTGCTCGGCAACCTGTGGATCTTCGGCGCCCTGCCCGGTCACTTCAACGAGACCGGCGTAATCGATTTCCGGGCGGCTCAACAGGTTGAGCAGATTGTATTCGTGGGTCAGCGGCGTGCCGAATTTCTCGGCAATCGCCTCGCCCTGAGGGGTATTCGGCCGTACCCAGGTGCTCTTCAGACGCTGCTCTTCGAGCTCGATGCTTTCGCGTTTCTTGCAGAAGGCCGCCCAACGCGCGTCATCGACCAGACCAAGCTCGCGACCTTTTTCGGTCAGACGCAAGTCGGCGTTGTCCTCGCGCAGGATCAGGCGGTACTCGGCGCGTGAAGTGAACATGCGGTACGGCTCTTGGGTACCGAGGGTGATCAGGTCGTCGACCAGAACGCCGATGTACGCTTCATCGCGACGCGGACACCAGGCTTCTTTGCCCTTGGCACGCAGCGCAGCGTTGGCCCCGGCGAGCAGACCTTGCGCGCCAGCTTCTTCGTAACCGGTGGTGCCATTGATCTGCCCGGCGAAGAACAGACCGCCGATGACTTTGGTTTCCAGGCTGTACTTCAAGTCGCGCGGATCGAAGTAGTCGTACTCAATTGCATAACCCGGACGCACGATGTGCGCGTTTTCCATGCCGCGGATCGATTGCACGATCTGCAACTGCACATCAAACGGCAAGCTTGTGGATATCCCGTTCGGGTACAGCTCATGGGTGGTCAGACCTTCCGGCTCGATGAACACCTGATGGCTTTCCTTGTCGGCAAAGCGGTGAATCTTGTCTTCGATCGACGGGCAATAACGCGGGCCGACGCCTTCGATTTCCCCGGCAGCGGAATACATCGGCGAACGATCAAGATTCGCGGCAATGATTTCGTGAGTGCGAGCGTTAGTGTGCGTAATCCAGCAACTGACCTGCCGTGGATGCTGTTCCTTGTTGCCCATGAACGACATCACCGGGATCGGCGTATCGCCTGGCTGCTCGGTCATCACCGAGAAATCCACAGATTTGCCGTCGATACGCGGTGGTGTGCCGGTTTTCAAACGACCGACACGCAACGGCAGTTCACGCAAACGGTGCGCCAGCGCGATCGACGGCGGATCGCCGGCACGGCCGCCGGAAAAATTCTGCAGACCAATGTGGATAAGTCCGCCGAGGAACGTACCGGTGGTCAGCACCACGGAGTCGGCGAAAAAGCGCAGACCCATTTGCGTGACGACACCGCGGACTTGCTCCTGCTCAACGATCAGGTCGTCAGCAGCCTGTTGAAATATCCACAGGTTCGGTTGGTTTTCGAGGATTTCGCGAACAGCGGCCTTGTATAGAATCCGGTCGGCTTGCGCACGGGTGGCCCGTACGGCCGGACCTTTGCGGCTGTTCAATACGCGAAACTGGATGCCGCCTTTATCGGTAGCCATGGCCATCGCGCCGCCGAGGGCGTCGATTTCCTTGACCAGATGGCTTTTGCCAATACCACCGATGGCCGGGTTGCAACTCATGGCGCCAAGGGTTTCCACGTTATGCGTGAGCAACAGGGTTTTTGCGCCCATGCGTGCTGACGCCAGTGCTGCCTCGGTACCGGCATGACCGCCGCCGATGACGATCACTTCAAAACGGGAAGGGAAATCCACCACGCACCTCGTGCCTGCTTAAGTAGGTCATTCAGGAAATAGTTGAGCTCAGGTTTCTGAACCTGGTCGGCAAGTATAGGGACTTCGCCCTTTCTAAAGAACCCTTTGAACAAAATTTAACCAGCTGTGGAGAACTCGAGGTTAAAAGAATAAAAAAGAGAGAAATTTATAAAACCTTTGTTTTTATGTTTATTCTTACTGAGCGTGCTTTCTGTGGATAGATCGCCACAGCCCTTATTTTACAATGTGTACAGACTTTCAAAACCCTGTGTTCAGGTGCCGATGAGGCCCTTGGATAACCGGTTTAAGCCTGTGGATGAACAGCATGGTTATCCACAGGGCGGGTTATATTCAGTTTTCGAGCCCTGTTATCAACTGACCTTAACGGCAGTTATTCACAGAGCTTAATCCACAGAAAATTGCCGGAAGGGGTTTTTTCAGGCGCAGAAAAGCCTCAGCGAAGGATCGGTGAGGCATGGGGAAGCCAATAGCAGGAAGTGAAAAGTCTATTGTGAGAGAAGGTAACAGAGGCTAATAATAGCCATTATCATTAACTCGCCAGTTCCTCCCCATGTCCCTACCCGCCCACACCGCTGCGATTGAGCAAATCTACGAGCAACACCATTCGTGGCTATATGGTTGGCTCAAAGGCAAACTGCATAACACCTGCGATGCAGCCGATGTGGCACATGACACGTTTCTGAGAATTCTGGCGGCGCGCAATGCGGCGCATATTCGAGAGCCGAGGGATTACCTGGCGACCATCGCACGCGGTCTGGTCATCGATCGCTATCGACGGTGCTCCATCGAAACCGCGTATTTGCAGACATTGGCGGCTCGGCCCGAAGGCTTGGTCATCAGCGAAGAAGATAAGGCGCTGATTATTGAAACGCTGGTCGCTGTGGATAAAGCATTGGCCGGCCTTGGCACGCGGGCACGGCAGATATTCATCCTCTCGCAGGTGGATGGCATGACTTATCAACAGATTGCTCTGCAGCTGAAGGTTTCGCTGACCACAGTCAAGAAACACATGATCCGCGCTCTGACTGAATGTGCTGTTGTGATGGCGCAGCATTAATGGCCATCGCCCCCAACCGCCAGGTATTCGAAACCGCCGCCAGCTGGTACGTGCAATTGCAGTCCCAGCCACCGAGCCTTGCCGAACAAAAAGCCTGGCAGCTGTGGATAGAAAGCGATCCGGCGCATCTGGCGGCGTGGAACCAGATGGAACAATTGCAGCGCCACCTCGGTACGCTGCCGCAGGATCTGAAACGTCGCGCGTTCAATAGCGGCCAACAACGGCGCCAGGTACTGAAGCTGTTGCTGCTTGCAGCGGGCACAGGCTTCCTGGGCTGGAATGTCCAACGACACACATCCCTTGGATACGTCTGGGCCGACTATAAAACCGGTGTTGGCCAGCGTCGGACCGTCAGCCTCGCTGATGGCAGCCAGATCCAGCTGAACACCGACTCGGCCATAGATGTTGCTTTCGACGCAGCCCAGCGCCTGATTCGCTTGCGCTCGGGCGAAATCCTCATTCAAACCGGCAAGCTTGGCGACCAGCGCCCGTTTTACGTGCAAACCCGCGACGGTCGAATCCAGGCATTGGGCACCCGGTTCTCGGTGCATCAAATGTCGAGCTCAACCCGGGTCGGCGTGCTGGAAGATCGAGTCAGCGTTCAACCTGCGCAGTCATCCACTGCTGCGCTCATCCTGAAAGGAGGCGAAAGCACGGATTTCGATAGTCGGCATGTCGGCCTGACTCATCCTTTTCAATCATCGGAAGTGGCCTGGATCAACGGTCAATTGATCGTTCTGAATGCGCGCTTGGGCGATGTCATCGAAGCGTTGGGACGCTATCGCAGCGGTGTTTTGCATTGCGATCGCCGCTCGCGGGACTTGCGGGTCTCCGGGACGTTCCGGCTTGATTCGACCGACGCAGTGCTGGCCAACCTACAGGCTTCGTTGCCGATCAATGTCCGCTATTTCAGCCGTTACTGGGTCTCGATCAGCCACAGCATCTGATCGAAACAACGCCTGGGAAAAAATAAATGCAAAGAGGGTTATCTTTTTTTGCCCTGACCCGGCCCTACAGGTAATCGCGATAAACGCGGCTCTTAGCCACCTTCAGGGCACATCCACCTATGCGTCTTCCCACGTTCCGTCAGCGCTTTTCTCCTCACTGCATGGCTTACAGCTTAATGATGGCCAGCGCTGCGACCTGTCTGGTCACCAGCCACAGTGCCTTCGCTGCAACCGCATCCCAGCGTTACACCGTTGCCGCCGGTCCGCTGGACAATGCCCTGAGCCAGTTCGCCTCTGCCGCGAATGTGATTCTGTCGTTCTCGCCGCAGCAGACCAGTCGCTTGCGCAGCGCCGGGTTGAACGGCGACTTCAGCGTCGAACAGGGTTTCGCTCAATTGTTGCAAGGCTCAGGCTTACAGGCCGTGCCCCAAGCCCCGGGCAGCTACATTCTGCAGACCTTGCCCAACGGAGATTCCCTGGAACTGGCCCCGACCAACATCAACGCGCAGTTCGCCAATCCAATGGATCTGGATTATGCCGCCGACGTTGGCTACAACGCGCAGAACAGCCGGATCGGTACCAAAACCAGTACACCGCTATCGCAAACACCGCGTTCGGTGTCAGTGGTGACCGGGCAACGTATCAAAGATCAGAAATCTCAGACACTCACCGACGTCCTCGGCTACGTGCCGGGAATCTTCGCCCCACCGTTCGCTGCCGGTGACAGTCTGGCGGGAGACTTGTTTTACATCCGTGGTTTCAACGCCACCGATTACGGCTACGGTTTGCTGCGCGATGGACTGCGCGTGCAGGGCAATCGCTATGACACCAGCACCGAGCCGTACGGACTCGAACGGGTTGAGGTGTTCCGTGGCCCGTCTTCGCTGCTGTATGGCGAAAATGCACCGGGCGGTCTGGTCAATCTGGTCAGCAAACGCCCGACTGCCTCGCCTCACGGCGAAGTGCAGTTGGGTTATGGCTCTAACAATCGCCGGCAGATCGGCGTCGACGTCTCCGGCCCGCTCAATGACAGCGGCAACGTCCTCGGGCGTGTAGTGATGCTGGGGCGCAAATCCGATACCCAGACCGATCACGTTCCCGACGACCGCATTTATATCGCGCCTTCGCTAACGCTGAATTTCGACGATTTCAATACGCTGACTCTGTTGGCCAACTACCAGAAGGATCACACCAACATGGAGCTAGGCCTGCCGGCAGCTGGCACGTTGCTGAGCAACCCCAATGGCAAGTTGGCCAAAGACACCATGCTCGGCGACCCGGACTGGAATACTTTCGAACGGGAAACCTGGAGCACCGGTTACGAGTTCAGCCATTCGTTCAACGATGACTGGCAGTTCCGCCAGAACTCGCGCTACATGCAGTCGCGCATCACCCGCCACGAAACCTGGCCGGGCAATCTGAACAACGCCGGCTTCGGCACACGGTTGAACATGACCGCCTACGATCGCTACAACAAATCCATGGTGTATTCGCTGGATAACCAGCTGGAAGGCAAGTTCCAGGCGGGAGATCTGGAAAACACCGTGCTGTTTGGCGCCAGCTACGATCGCACCTCGTTCAACCAGGACTGGAATGCCGGCATTGTCGGGCCGATCGACATCTACAACCCGGTCTACCTGCGTGATCCGACCACGCCGATTGCTGTGCAGAACACGTTGCTCGAGCAGCAGATGAAAGGCGTTTATGCACAGATTCAGAGCAAGTACGACCACTGGCTGTTCCTGCTCGGCGGGCGGCAGGACTGGGTCGACAGTGACTTTCGCGACAAAGTGGCGCGAGGCAGCAACATCAGCTCCGAGGACAAGAAGTTCACCTATCAGGGCGGCGTGATGTATCAGTTCGACAACGGCATGACGCCGTATGTCAGCTATTCCACGGCATTCGTGCCGGTGCAGCAGATTTCCAATGCCGGCGCACCGCTTGATCCGATCACCAGCCGTCAATATGAAGTGGGTCTCAAGTACGAGCCGATCGGCTGGGATACGGCATTCACGGCCTCGCTGTATGACCTGCGCAAGAAGGACGACACCTATTTCGATGCAACGACCTCGACCTATCGCCAGGTGGGCGAGAGCCGCGCCAAAGGTGTGGAACTGGAACTCAACAGTAATCTGACGCAAAACCTCAACGTCACGGCGGCTTACACCTACACCGATGCAAAGATCACCAAGGATGCGCCGACGTCGCTGGTCAAAGGACACCAAATGACCGGAGTGCCACGTAATCAAGCCTCCACCTGGGCGAAATATCGCTTTCTCGACGGTGATCTGAAAGGTTTGTACGTCGCGGGTGGTGTGCGTTATTTCGACAGCGCGTTTGCTTACACCTCCCCTTCGCTATACGGGAAGCTGAATGCTGGCGACGTTACGTTGGTTGACGCGGCTGTTGGCTACCAGATCGATACACACTGGAGTCTCGACCTGAACGCAAAGAACCTGTTCGATAAGGAATATGTGTCGGGCTGCAACGACGCCGGCCGCTGCTACTGGGGTGAGGATCGTACTTTGCTTGGTACGGTTTCCTACAATTGGTGACAGCAAAAAGGCTGTGGATAATTATCCACAGCCCCCTCTGTTATTTGCCGATGCAGAAGCTGGAGAAGATTCTTCCCAGCAAATCATCTGAGCTGAACGCTCCGGTAATTTCCCCCAGCGAATGCTGAGCCTGGCGCAAATCCTCGGCGAGCAATTCGCCGGCCCCGGCCACGGTCAATTGGGCGCGGCCATGTTCCAGCGCCGCGCTGGCGTGGCGCAGTGCTTCCAGATGCCGGCGGCGTGCGCTGAAGCTGCTTTCCGAGGTCTGCTCGTAACCCATGCACGCCTTGAGATGGTCACGCAGCAGGTCGAGACCTTCAGCGGACTTGGCGCTGAGACCGATCGTTACGTGACCGTCGTCACTGGTTTCCAACGCAATCGCTTCGCCGGACAGATCAGCCTTGTTGCGGATCAGCGTCACTTTCGACGGATCCGGTCGGCTCTCGAGGAATTCAGGCCACAAGGCAAACGGGTCCAGTGCTTCCGGCGCAGTCGCATCGACCACCAGCAAAACCCGATCCGCTTCACCAATGGCTTTCAAGGCTCGTTCCACGCCGATCTTTTCCACATGATCATCGGTATCGCGCAGACCGGCGGTGTCGACCACATGCAGTGGCATGCCGTCGATGTGGATATGTTCGCGCAGAATATCCCGCGTTGTGCCAGCGATCTCGGTCACGATGGCGGCTTCGCGACCGGCCAATGCATTCAACAGGCTGGATTTGCCGGCATTTGGCCGACCGGCGATCACCACAGTCATGCCGTCGCGCAACAACGCACCCTGCCCGGCTTCGCGCAAGACTGTGGATAACTCGTCGCGCACCTTGTCGAGCATGCCGAGCACATGGCCGTCGGCAAGAAAGTCGATTTCCTCTTCGGGGAAGTCGATGGCGGCTTCGACATAGATGCGCAGACCGATAAGCTGTTCGGTCAAGTTATGCACACGCTGCGAGAATGCACCCTGCAATGAACGCAACGCATTGCGCGCCGCTTGTGCAGAACTGGCTTCGATCAAATCGGCTATGGCCTCGGCCTGGGCCAGATCGAGTTTGTCATTGAGAAAGGCGCGCTCGCTGAATTCACCCGGACGGGCCAGACGGCAACCCAGTTCCAGGCAGCGTTTGAGCAACATGTCGAGCACGATCGGGCCACCGTGGCCCTGCAATTCCAGGACGTCTTCGCCGGTGAACGAGTTCGGCCCCGGGAAATACAGTGCCAGACCTTCATCCAGCACCTGCTGATCGTCGCTGAAAAACGGCCCGTAATGGGCGTATCGCGGTTTCAGTTCTCGGCCGCTGATGGCTTTTGCCGCCACATTGGCCAACGGCCCGGAAATACGGACGATGCCCACACCGCCGCGACCTTGGGCGGTGGCGACGGCGGCGATGGTTTCACGGGGTGTGCTCATAAAGCGGCATCCAGACAAAAGTGGCAGATAGCAAAACGCCCCACTAGGGGGCGTTTTGAGTGGTGTTATCCACAGTGCAAGTTACGCCTCGGCTTTTTTCGTTGCCGCTTCGATCTTACGCGTGATGTACCACTGTTGTGCAATCGACAGGCAGTTGTTCACTACCCAGTACAGCACCAGACCTGCCGGGAACCACAGGAAGAAGAAGGTGAAGATGATTGGCATCATTTTCATCACTTTCGCCTGCATCGGATCCGGAGGAGTCGGGTTCAGCTGCTGCTGGATGAACATGGTTGCGCCCATGATGATCGGCAGAATGAAGAACGGATCTTTGATCGACAGGTCAGTGATCCACAGCATGAACGGCGCCTGGCGCATTTCCACGCTTTCCAGCAGAACCCAGTACAGCGACAGGAAGACCGGCATCTGCACGAGGATTGGCAAGCAGCCGCCCAGTGGATTGATCTTCTCTTTCTTGTACAGCTCCATCATGGCTTGCGACATCTTCTGCCGGTCATCGCCATGTTGCTCTTTCAGCGCAGCCAATTTCGGCGCCACGGCACGCATGCGCGCCATCGACTTGTAGCTGGCCGCTGACAGCGGGAAGAAAATCCCTTTGATCAGCATGGTCAGGAAGATGATCGACCAGCCCCAGTTACCGACAATCGCGTGGATGTGTTGCAGCAGCCAGAAGATAGGCTGGGCAATGAACCACAGAATGCCGTAATCGACGGTCAATTCCAGACCTGGGGACAACTCTTTCAGCACAGCCTGACTTTTCGGACCGGCGTACAGCACAGCGCTGGTTTCAACTTTTGCACCTGGAGCAGCGGTCAGAGTAGGACCGGTGTATCCGATGATGTAGTTGCCTTTGCTGTCTTTACGGGTCTGGACGATGTTGTTTTCGCCCTTGGCCGGAATCCACGCGGTCACGAAGTAGTGCTGCAGCCAGGCCACCCAACCACCGGTGACAGTTTCCTTGAGCTGCGCCTTGTCCATGTCCTTCATGGACACTTTCTTGTACGGCTCCGAACTTGTCCACAGGGCAGCGCCCAGGTAAGTCGCAGTGCCAGTAGCTGTTGTGGACGAAGGATCCGCGCTTGCATCACGTTTCAGCTGAGCGAACATCGCGCCGTTCCAGGGCTGAGCGCTCTGGTTATCCACAATGTAGGAAACGGCAACGTCGTACAGGCCACGTTTGACGGTGAAACGCTTGATGTAGTTGACGCCGTCCTTGCTGAATTTCAGGTCAACCACGAGTTGATCCTGACCGTCAGCCAGTTGGTAAACCTTCTTCTCCGAGGAATAAACCGGACGACCGGCCGGGTTTGCATCCGGGCCGTTGGTGCCGATCAGACCGCTTTGCGCCAGATAAACACGTTCGCCGCCGTTGTCGAACAGCTGGAACGGCACGTCAGGACGGTCCTGACGACGTGGATACAGAGGCAGAGTCAGTTGCGCAACGTCGCCACCTTGTGGATCGATCGCCAGATCGAGCACATCGGTCTTGACCTGAATCAGGTCCTTGCTGGCGGCAACCGGCGTTTCGGCAGGTGCGCTGGTATCGCTGGCGGCGCGCGGAATATCGTCACTGGCGGCATTGGTGCCAGTGGCGGTGTCCGGCAAACCGGATGTAGTCGTACTGGAAGCAACATTCTGAGTCGGCAGGGCAGCCTGGCCATAATCCTGGTTCCATTTAAGAACCATGACGTAGGACACGATTGCCAGGGCGACGATCAGGATCGTGCGTTTGATATCCATGATTACTCGGCCATCGAAGAAGAACGGGAGGTAGGGACAGGTGGAACCGGGTCATAACCACCGGGATTCCACGGATGACAGCGACCTAAACGACGAAAGGTCAGCCAGCCACCGCGCAGAAGGCCATGATTTTCAATGGCTTCATACGCGTAGCAGGAACAACTGGGGTAGAAGCGACAGTGGCTGGCCATTAAAGGACTAATGGCATAGCGATAAAACTGGATCGGAACGAGGGCCAGTTTACGCATCGGTACTGTCTACCCCTACAGTTTCGGTTTTGACTGCCGGAACGGGCTTGTTACGCGCCAGACGCTTCCAGAGTTTGCCGAAATGCTGAATCAATTCGGGGTTTTCTACATCACCCAAACCTTTGCGCGCGACGATAACGATGTCCCAGCCGACCAGTGAATCCTGGTGCAGACGGAACGATTCGCGCATTAGACGTTTGAGGCGATTGCGCTCAACGGAGAGCTTTACGCTCTTTTTCCCGATAACCAGCCCTAGTCGGGGGTGATCAAGATCGTTGTCGCGTGCAAGGAGCAGGAGATTTTTCCCCGGAACCTTGCCGGTAGGGGAGTCAAAGACTGCCTTGAAATGCCGGGGGGTAAGCAGACGCTTTTCCCGACTGAAGTCCTGACTCACCTCCAGTACCGGATTATCAAACTGCCAGACGCGCACGACCTTTGGCGCGACGACGCGACAGGACTGCGCGGCCGTTCTTGGTAGCCATGCGAGCACGGAAACCGTGGGTACGAGCGCGTTTGATAGTGCTTGGTTGGAAAGTACGTTTCATGTCGTGTTACCTGGTTCGTCCACAACGGGCCGGAATGGCCCCCGTTTTAAGAGACCGGGGATTCTAGAGAAAGCAAGCCTTCAGGTCAATTTCCAACCAGCGTTTCCTTATAAATAGATCCGAGTGGGGTTTTAGCTCGAAAGCCTGTCCGCCCAGATATAAAAATAAAGAAGGGAATTATTTAAAGCTTTTCTGTAAAGCTTGTAAAAGCTAGGCACGGGTTCTTCTGTGGATAACCGCCACGAGGCCTTATTCCATGTGATGTACAGAGAATGACAACTACAGGGGAAAACCGTGTTCAGCCTGTGCTGCGCTATCGGATAAGCTGTGCGTGAAAGGGCCTGTTATCCACAGGCCAGTTATCCACCGGGTTTAGCCCCCAGTTGTCCAGTGCCCTCAGAGGTGTTTATCCACAGGGCTTATTCACAGACCGTTGGTCGCCTTTCGTGACGCCTGTGCGTTGATAAATGATGGCGATGGAGCTACCTGCATGTGGATAAGTGAACGGCTCGCCGCTACAATGGCCGCTTGTTTTTGCCTCACCGGCTTTCAACTTAGGGGATATCCGTGTCAGTGGAACTTTGGCAGCAGTGCGTAGAGCTTTTGCGCGAAGAGCTGCCTGCCCAACAATTCAACACCTGGATCCGTCCACTACAGGTCGAAGCCGAAGGCGACGAGTTGCGCGTCTACGCACCGAATCGGTTCGTGCTGGACTGGGTCAACGAAAAGTACCTGGGCCGGGTTCTTGAATTGCTGGATGAGCACGGCAATGGCTCGACGCCGGCGCTGTCCTTGTTAATAGGCAGCAAACGCAGCTCCGCACCGCGTGCCGCACCGAATGCCCCGCTGGCGGCGGCGCAGGTTTCCCAGGCGCAGGCCAATAACGTGCCGACGAACAACCTGGCACCGGCGCCCGCTCCGGCCAAGCGTTCCACGCAGAAAACTGCTGAAGTCAGTGAGGAGCCGTCCCGTGACAGCTTCGACCCGATGGCCGGCGCCGCTTCGCAACAGGCCCCGGTTCGCGCCGAACAGCGCACCGTGCAGGTCGAAGGTGCGCTCAAGCACACCAGTTACCTGAACCGTACATTCACCTTCGAGAATTTCGTAGAAGGTAAATCCAACCAGCTCGCCCGTGCGGCGGCCTGGCAAGTGGCGGACAACCCCAAGCACGGTTACAACCCATTGTTCCTTTATGGTGGCGTCGGCTTGGGTAAAACCCACTTGATGCACGCGGTGGGCAACCACCTATTAAAGAAGAATCCGAATGCCAAGGTCGTGTACCTGCATTCCGAGCGTTTCGTGGCCGACATGGTCAAGGCGCTGCAACTGAACGCGATCAACGAATTCAAGCGCTTCTACCGTTCGGTGGACGCCTTGCTCATCGACGATATTCAGTTCTTCGCTCGCAAGGAGCGCTCTCAGGAAGAGTTTTTCCACACCTTCAACGCCCTGCTTGAAGGTGGTCAGCAGGTCATTCTTACCAGTGACCGCTACCCGAAAGAAATCGAAGGCCTTGAAGAACGTCTGAAATCCCGCTTCGGCTGGGGCCTTACCGTTGCCGTCGAGCCGCCGGAACTGGAAACCCGCGTGGCGATCCTGATGAAAAAGGCCGATCAGGCTAAGGTCGAGTTGCCCCATGACGCCGCGTTCTTCATTGCCCAGCGTATTCGCTCCAACGTCCGTGAGCTGGAAGGCGCGCTGAAACGCGTGATCGCCCACTCGCACTTCATGGGCCGCGACATCACCATCGAGCTGATCCGCGAATCCCTGAAAGACCTGCTGGCGTTGCAGGACAAACTGGTCTCTGTGGATAACATTCAGCGCACCGTCGCCGAGTACTACAAGATCAAGATCTCCGACCTGCTGTCCAAGCGCCGTTCGCGCTCGGTGGCACGTCCGCGTCAGGTGGCGATGGCGTTGTCCAAGGAACTGACCAACCACAGCCTGCCGGAAATCGGCGATGTGTTTGGCGGTCGCGACCACACCACCGTGTTGCACGCCTGCCGCAAGATCAATGAACTTAAGGAATCCGACGCGGACATCCGCGAGGACTACAAGAACCTGCTGCGTACATTGACCACTTGATGAACACCAGCGCAGCTTATTAAGGCAAGGGACTAGACCATGCATTTCACCATTCAACGCGAAGCCCTGTTGAAACCCCTGCAACTGGTCGCAGGCGTCGTCGAGCGCCGACAGACCTTGCCGGTACTCTCCAACGTGCTGTTGGTTGTCGAAGGCCAGCAACTGTCGCTGACCGGTACCGACCTGGAAGTCGAACTGGTTGGTCGTGTGCAACTTGAAGAGCCTGCCGAAACGGGCTCCATCACGGTGCCGGCGCGCAAGCTGATGGACATCTGCAAAAGCCTGCCCAACGATGCGCTGATCGACATCAAAGTCGACGAGCAGAAGCTCGTGGTGAAGGCTGGTCGCAGCCGTTTCACCCTGTCGACCCTGCCGGCTAACGATTTCCCGACCGTCGAAGAAGGCCCGGGCTCGCTGACCTGCAGCCTGGAGCAAAGCAAGCTGCGTCGACTGATCGAACGCACCAGCTTCGCCATGGCCCAGCAGGACGTGCGCTACTACCTCAACGGCATGCTGCTGGAAGTTTCTGCGGGTGTGATCCGCGCGGTCGCGACTGACGGTCACCGTCTGGCCATGTGTTCGATGCAGGCCGATATCGGTCAGCCGGATCGCCACCAAGTGATCGTGCCGCGCAAAGGTATCCTCGAACTGGCGCGTCTGCTCACCGAGCCGGATGGCAATGTCAGCATTGTCCTTGGTCAACACCACATTCGTGCGACCACCGGCGAGTTCACGTTCACCTCGAAACTGGTCGACGGTAAATTCCCGGATTACGAGCGTGTGCTGCCAAAGGGTGGCGACAAGCTGGTACTGGGCGATCGCCAGGCACTGCGTGAAGCATTCAGCCGGACCGCGATTCTGTCCAACGAGAAGTACCGTGGTATCCGTCTGCAACTGGCCAGCGGTCAGCTGAAGATCCAGGCCAACAACCCGGAGCAGGAAGAAGCGGAAGAAGAAGTGGGCGTTGAATACAATGGCGGCTCGCTGGAAATTGGCTTTAACGTCAGCTACTTGCTCGACGTGCTGGGCGTGATGACCACCGAGCAGGTTCGCCTGATCCTGTCCGACTCCAACAGCAGTGCGCTGGTGCAAGAGTCCGACAATGACGACTCGGCTTACGTTGTCATGCCGATGCGTCTGTAATCAGCGGATCCTGAATGTCGTTAAGTCGTGTTTCGGTCACCGCGGTGCGCAATCTGCACCCGGTGACCTTCTCCCCCTCCCCCCGCATCAACATTCTTTACGGCGCCAACGGCAGCGGCAAAACCAGTGTTCTGGAAGCCATTCACCTGCTGGGGCTCGCCCGTTCGTTTCGCAGCACGCGCCTGTTGCCGGTCATCCAGTACGAGCAACTCGCCTGTACGGTATTCGGTCAGGTTGAATTGGCAGAGGGCGGACACAGTGCGCTGGGGATCTCCCGAGACCGTCAGGGCGAATTCCAGATCCGTATCGATGGCCAGAATGCGCGCAGCGCTGCGCAACTGGCGGAAATCCTGCCGCTGCAGTTGATCAACCCCGACAGCTTCCGCCTGCTCGAAGGCGCGCCGAAGATTCGCCGGCAGTTTCTCGACTGGGGTGTGTTCCACGTTGAGCCTCGGTTCATGGGGACCTGGCAGCGTTTGCAGAAGGCCTTGCGCCAGAGAAACTCCTGGCTGCGGCATGGTACACTTGACGCCGTTTCGCAAGCGGTTTGGGACAGGGAACTGTGCCAGGCCAGCGCTGAAATCGATGAATACCGCCGCGCTTACATCACAGCCTTGAAACCGGTCTTCGAGCAGACCTTGAGCGAACTGGTTGAGCTCGAGGGTTTGACCCTCAGCTATTACCGAGGCTGGGACAAAGACCGCGAATTGAGCGCCGTACTTGCCGGTTCCGTACAACGGGACCAGCAGATGGGGCACACCCAGGCCGGCCCGCAACGCGCTGATTTGCGTCTTAGATTGGGCGCACACAATGCCGCGGACATCTTGTCCCGGGGTCAGCAGAAGCTGGTGGTCTGTGCGCTGCGGATTGCCCAGGGGCACCTGGTCAGCCAGGCCCGCCGCGGTCAGTGTATTTATCTGGTGGATGACTTGCCGTCCGAGCTGGACGAGAGCCATCGTCGCGCGCTGTGCCGCTTGCTGGAAGACTTACGCTGCCAGGTGTTCATCACCTGTGTAGATCACGAATCACTGAGGGAAGGCTGGCAGACGGAAACGCCAGTCGCTTTGTTCCACGTGGAACAGGGCCGTATCACCCAGACCCACGACCATCGGGAGTGAAGGCATTGAGCGAAGAAAATACGTACGACTCAACGAGCATTAAAGTGCTGAAAGGCCTGGATGCCGTACGCAAACGTCCCGGTATGTACATTGGTGACACCGACGATGGTAGCGGTCTGCACCACATGGTGTTCGAGGTGGTCGACAACTCGATCGACGAAGCCCTCGCCGGCCATTGCGACGACATCAGCATCATCATCCACCCGGACGAATCCATCACCGTTAAAGACAACGGTCGTGGCATCCCGGTAGACGTGCATAAAGAGGAAGGCGTTTCCGCCGCCGAGGTCATCATGACCGTCCTCCACGCTGGCGGTAAGTTCGACGACAACTCCTACAAGGTATCCGGCGGTCTGCACGGTGTAGGTGTTTCGGTAGTGAACGCGCTGTCCGAAGAGCTGGTTCTGACCGTCCGCCGCAGCGGCAAGATCTGGGAACAGACCTACGTTCACGGCGTACCTCAGGCACCGATGGCCATCGTTGGCGACAGCGAAACCACCGGCACCCAGATTCACTTCAAAGCTTCCAGCGAAACCTTCAAGAACATTCACTTCAGCTGGGACATCCTCGCCAAGCGCATTCGTGAACTGTCGTTCCTCAACTCCGGTGTCGGCATCGTCCTCAAGGATGAGCGCAGCGGCAAGGAAGAGCTGTTCAAATACGAAGGCGGCCTGCGTGCGTTCGTTGAATACCTGAACACCAACAAGACTGCGGTCAATCAGGTGTTCCACTTCAACATCCAGCGCGAAGACGGCATCGGCGTGGAAATCGCCCTGCAGTGGAACGACAGCTTCAACGAGAACCTGTTGTGCTTCACCAACAACATTCCGCAGCGCGACGGCGGCACCCACCTGGTCGGCTTCCGTTCGGCGTTGACGCGTAACCTGAACAACTACATCGAGCAGGAAGGTCTGGCGAAGAAGCACAAAGTCGCCACCACCGGTGACGATGCCCGTGAAGGCCTGACCGCAATCATCTCGGTGAAAGTGCCGGATCCGAAGTTCAGCTCGCAGACCAAAGACAAGTTGGTGTCTTCCGAAGTGAAGACTGCGGTCGAGCAGGAAATGGGCAAATACTTCTCCGACTTCCTCCTGGAAAACCCGAACGAAGCCAAGCTGGTGGTCGGCAAGATGATCGACGCCGCCCGTGCCCGTGAAGCGGCGCGCAAGGCTCGTGAGATGACCCGCCGCAAAGGCGCGCTGGACATCGCCGGCCTGCCGGGCAAACTCGCTGACTGCCAGGAAAAAGACCCGGCGCTGTCCGAACTGTACCTGGTGGAAGGTGACTCCGCGGGCGGCTCTGCCAAGCAGGGACGTAACCGCAAGACCCAGGCGATCCTGCCGTTGAAGGGCAAGATCCTCAACGTCGAGAAAGCTCGCTTTGACAAGATGATCTCTTCCCAGGAAGTGGGCACGCTGATCACCGCGCTGGGCTGCGGCATCGGTCGCGAAGAGTACAACATCGACAAGTTGCGCTATCACAACATCATCATCATGACCGACGCTGACGTCGACGGTTCGCACATCCGCACCCTGCTGCTGACTTTCTTCTTCCGTCAGTTGCCGGAGCTGATCGAGCGTGGCTACATCTACATTGCCCAGCCGCCGCTGTACAAGGTCAAGAAAGGCAAGCAAGAGCAATACATCAAAGACGACGACGCCATGGAAGAGTACATGACTCAGTCGGCTCTGGAAGATGCGAGCCTGCACCTGAACGAAGAAGCCCCCGGCATTTCCGGTGAAGCGCTGGAGCGTCTGGTGAATGACTTCCGTATGGTCATGAAGACGCTCAAGCGTCTGTCGCGCCTGTACCCACAGGAGTTGACCGAGCACTTCATCTACCTGCCAGCCGTCAGCCTGGAAACCCTGGGCGATCATGCAGCAATGCAAGAGTGGCTGGCCCAGTATGAAGTTCGTCTGCGTACCAACGAGAAGTCCGGCCTGGTCTACAAAGCCAGCCTGCGCGAAGACCGTGAACGTGGCGTCTGGCTGCCGGAGGTCGAACTGATCTCCCACGGCCTGTCGAACTACGTCACCTTCAACCGCGACTTCTTCGGCAGCAACGACTACAAAACTGTGGTCACCCTGGGCGCGCAGCTGAGCACCCTGCTCGACGAAGGCGCGTACATCCAGCGTGGCGAGCGCAAGAAAGCTGTTACTGAGTTCAAGGAAGCCCTCGACTGGCTGATGGCCGAAAGTACCAAGCGCCACACCATTCAGCGATACAAAGGTCTGGGTGAAATGAACCCGGATCAGCTGTGGGAAACCACCATGGACCCAAGCGTGCGCCGCATGCTGAAAGTCACCATCGAAGACGCCATCGGTGCAGACCAGATCTTCAACACCCTGATGGGTGATGCGGTCGAACCTCGCCGGGACTTCATCGAAAGCAACGCGTTGGCGGTGTCCAACCTGGATTTCTGATCCGTTGTCGACGGGCAAGTTAATTGTCATGTTCGTGCAGGTTATTGTCATGACAAAAAGCGTCACTACCCCGGCTTAACGCCGGGGTTTTTCTTTTTCGCTGAGAGCTTTAGGGATGGCTGGGCAGTATCCGTGGAGTCCATTTTGTAGCGAAGCTACAAAGATTGTTCGGAAAATCTGGTATTGATGAAGGCAAAAAATCTGGGAGATTTAGGAGCATCTGATACGAGGCAATTTATGGAAATCAAAACAGCATCGCCCATCAGACCCCTAAACCACCGCTGATGGGCGGCCTATTGAGATACGGCTGCGGATTCATTAAAACAAACCGGCTGCTGACCCAGCCAGCCAGCCAGCCAGCTGTAGGTGTAGATGGGCAAAGTTATTTGCCATTTCGGCCAGAGTTAAGCGTAATAGCCAAAGTTAGTGGCTAGAACAAAAAAGAAACCCCAGTTGGTCATGTGCCTGCTGGGGGGTTCTTGAGGTGGGATGAGCAGCGATCGTGTCTGACACCTCAGGAAGCCAATCAAGGATCAGTGAAACAGCAGCCCTCCAGGGGCTTTCATTTCTATCCTGGCTCTAAATCATCGATAAAGATTCACATTAATGTGGACAACTCTAATTAGCTCTTGACTCGTATGTCGATGGTCGCTGATATACGCCCATTTCATCTGGTGATCGCATGTCGCACCTTGTTGATGCACGGGAAAATCGAGATCAGCTTTGGCGCGCAGTTTAACAACGATGTCGGAGATACCTGGCTTCTTGACATATTCGAGAACATACCCACGGCTTTGTCGCCCAGTGGAGTAGCGGGAAACCAGTTGTTCGATAGCTTGTGCATGGTAAGCGGGCCCTGCATATATCTTTGCTTCGGCCAGGCGTCGCTGTGGACGCTTAATACTCTCTGATCTAATTGTCAGGTCGACGTGACCATTGCTATAGCTCTCGCGCTCTACAGAAAGCCCCGGCATGCTCAAAGCGGCAGCAAAAAATGCGGACAATTTCTCTTCACAATCTTCCGACAAGTGCTGTGCTTCAGCTTCCATGCGCTGTACGGACTCTTCAATGTGACGATCTAGAAAGTCATCAAACTCCTGCTCAGATTTAGATTGGTACAGCATCCGCATAACTGGAAACCAACTGAACAGTGTTTGTAGGGTATCACCCATGCATATTTCCCCTAACATCCTGGAGTGTCCATCGGATTGACAGACGCTCTGCCCAATCACTTTCTTCTCGGTGCGCGTTAGCAAGATTATTTACCGCGTCGAAATCCATCGGCAGTCGGGCATCATTAAGGAACTCGCGACGCAGAATACCCACGTCGTTAGTGGACAGTACGTTCAATATAGGGAACAAGATGTTGCTGACGGACAGCCCAGTTGATTGCTCTATTTCAACCAAATCAGAGAGTCCTAACTTGTTTCGGCCTCGCTCTAAATGATCAAAAAGAGCGTCTACCGCTTGCGACCAGATACCTGCAAAACCGAACTTCTCCTGTATGACTTTACGGGAGCGTTCCCTTGTCATCCCACCACGGCGTGCTTCAACAGCATCTCTGGGTTGATAGGTAGCATCGAACACCATGTCAGTCAGCCAGCGTTTGAAATTTTGATTGTCACTGAACTGCTTGAACAGCTCTGTGTGGTCAGACAGCAGCTCCAGTACCACGCGGTTTAGCGCCTTGTCGTGCTCCAGCTTGGCGTTTTGCTTGTCGGAGTTCGCCTGCGCGTTCTGGTAGGCCTTGTCCTGCGCCACGCGCGCCGGGATTTCCTCGGCGATGACCATGCGGATCTTGTCTTCGTCCTTCCACTCGATGTTGCCGAACAAGTCGTTGAAGGTCTTGATGATCGCGGAAAGCTTGTCGGTGTTTGCCTCGCCCTTGCCGCCAGCGCTTCCAGGCGGTACTGGATCGACTGTGGCGTCTACGTCGGCCATAGCCATCATAAGCGCCGCTTTGGCCTCCACCCGGTAGCTGTCCATATCGATGGTCTCCAGCACTCCCTTGGAGAGGTCTTCCTCTTTGGGTGCGGGTAGCTTGGGGATTAGGAAGTTCAGGAAGATCGAGAGCTTCTCCCACGTGGGGTGGCCGTAGCTCAGGATTGCAGCAAGAAAGCCGTAGCTGCGCACGAAGGCCTTGGCTTTACCCTTGAACTTGACCTGATCGTCCTCCCCGAGCTCGTCCGTGTATTCGGCCACGCAAGAATCAAGGATGGGGTCGATTTTGTCCCGGTCTGCACCGCTCACGTAGAGCGCCACCAATTCCTCTACCTGCTGCCAGCTATACACCTGTTGCCCGTCGAGTTCGGCCTTCAGGTCGTGCAGCTTGTTGGCATCGGTTTCGCCTGTCTGGATGGTGGCGCGGTAGTAGTCCTGGAACGCCGTCTTCACTGCCTCGCCATTGTCGGCGAAGTCGAGCACGAAAGTGTCATGCTTCTGCGGATGGGCTCGGTTCAAGCGTGACAGGGTCTGAACAGCCAGCACGCCCGCCAGCGGCTTGTCCACGTACATCGTGTGCAGCAAGGGCTCATCGAAGCCGGTGACAAACTTGTTGGCAACGATCAGGAAGCGATACGGGTCTTGCTTGAGATTGGCCGGAATGTCTTTGCTCGGAAACCCATTGAGATCAGCCTCGGTCTTCCTTTGACCACTGATCTCAAAGTCACCAGAGTACGCCACGATGGCCTTATGCGAGCTCTTGATCTGCGTGAGGTAGTCCGATACCTCGCGCCAGTAGTCGATGGCACGCGCGATGCCGTTGCACACAATCATCGCCCTCGCCTTGCCGCCGATCTTCTGCTTGCCCGCGACCTGAGCGATGAAATGATCAACCATGATCTCGGCCTTGCGGCGGATGGCCTTGTCGTGCGACTCGACGTAGTGGCGGATCTTTTTAAGCGCCTTCACCTTGTCGAATTCCGGGTCGTCCTCCACCTTCTTGGCCACTTGGTAGAAGCTGTTGTAGGTGGTGTAGTTCTCCACCACGTCGAGGATGAACTTCTCCTGGATGGCCTGCTTGGTGGTGTAGGTCAGCTCCTCTGGCGAGCGGAATTGCATTTTGTCGCCGGTTAGGGTTTTCTCGCCGAACAACTCCAGCGTCTTGTTCTTGGGCGTGGCAGTGAACGCGAAGTAGCTGGCGTTGGCGAGCAGCTTGCGCGAAGCGATGCGCTTCTCAATCTCCGTGTTGACCGCATCCTGCGTGCTGTCCTCCTCGAACTCCTCCTCGGCGACCTTGCCGCCGAGGGCTTCGTGCATGCGCGCCGTAGTCTTTCCGCCTTGGCTGGAATGCGCTTCGTCAATCAACAGCGCGAAGCTCTTGCCGGAGAGGTCGCCCAGCTCATCGAGGATGAACGGGAATTTCTGCACCGTGGTAACGATGATCTTCTTACCCCGGCGCAGGTACTCTCGCAGCTCCTGCGCGTTGTCGGAGTGGCCGAAGATCGCCGCCACGTGGTCGTAACCCTTGATGGTGCGGGCAATCTGCGTGTCCAGCGCGCGTCGGTCGGTGATGACGATAATGGAATCGAACTGCGCCGTCATCGGGTCATCCTTGCGGCGCAGCTCCACCAACTGGTGCGCCAGCCAGGCAATCGTGTTGCTCTTGCCGCTGCCTGCCGAATGCTGGATCAGATAGCGCTTGCCCACTCCGTCGCTATGGGCGCGGCACAGCAGAGCACGCACCGTGCGCAACTGATGGAAGCGCGGGAAGATTTGCTTGCGCTTCTTGCGTTTCTTGCCACCAGCGTCCGCTTCTTCCTCCTCCACCACCTGCGCGTAACTCTCGATGATGTTGGCCAGCGACTCGCGGGTCAGCACCTGCTTCCACAGGTAATCGGTCTTCAGACCCTCCGGGTTGGGCGGGTTGCCCGCGCCGCTGTTCCAGCCCTGGTTGAAGGGCAGGAACCATGATGCCTTGCCCTTCAGCTCGGTGCAGAACGCAGCTTCCGAGTCATCAACCGCGACGTGCGCCACGCAACGGCCCAACTGGAACAATAGTTCCTGCGGGCTGCGTGTGGTCTGGTACTGGACGATGGCGTCGGCCAGGGTTTGCTTGGTCAGCGAGTTCTTCAACTCGAAGGTCAGTACCGGCAGGCCGTTGATGAAGATAGCCAAGTCCAGCTCGTTACCGGAATCGTTGCTGTAGCGCACCTGCCGAGTGACGCTAAAGATGTTCTTGCCGAAGGCGTCCGCTGCGGCGGTGTTGCCCGGTGTGGGCAGAAGCTTGTAGAGATCTACGTGCACCGGCCCGTGGCTCACGCCCTTGCGCAGCACGTCCACGACGCCGCGCTTGGTGATCTCGCCTTGCAGCCGGTGCAGGAACTGGGTGCGCTTGATGCCGTCCGCTGCCAGTTCCAGAGTCTCTACTGCCTTGGGCTGAGTGGCCTGCAAGAAGGCGAGCAACTGCGTCACATCCAGCGCCACGTCGCGGTTGTAGTCGATGGGCTTGCCCTGCACGTAGCCGTTGTGGGTGGCGGCGAAGTCCGTGGGAGCCAGCTCATGGCTGTACTCAGGCTGCGGCACGCCGGTCAAGCCCCGCACAACGCGCGCCTCGAACCAGCGCTCACTGGTGTCAGTCTTCGCCATCGCTATCCTCCTCTTCGGTCACATCTTCCTGTGCATCGCCCAGCACGCCCAGCGCCGCGTCGTCCATCACGTCGTCAGGGCCGGGCTGCCAGCCGCGCACGTCCACTTGGCCGGTGACGACATCGGCAATTAGACGGTCACGGTATTCGCGGATCAGTTTGATTTCTTGTTCGGTGCGGGCGATGGCGTCATCCAGCGGCGCGCTCTCTGTCTTGATGTGCGCAACGATGGCCTGCTGCTCATCTACGGTCGATGGCAACGCCACAGGGAAGCGTCCCAGTACAGTTTCTGCGATGGCGGGATACGCGATACCGATGGAGTTCGCCACCACCCGGTTCACAAAGGCACTGCTCTGGATGACGTAACCGAGATATTCGGGCTCAACACTTGTGCCAGGCGTGAGCACCGCGAAGCCGGTAGATGCGATCAGGTCATCCGCGTCCTCACTGACATACCAAATGGCCTTCAGGTACGTCCGCACAGTCGAGATGATTGTGTCGCCTCGGCGTAGGACGCGACGCGCTCGGGACGGGGCGGACTCGAAACGGATACGTTCAAGTTCCTTCGCTAATCGCCCGGTTTGCACCGAGCCGATGTCCACGTAGCGGAATTCAAAATCCGGATTGGTCTTTTCGCCCAGAGTGCTGGTATTTAGCCTCACCCAACGTTTGAGTGGCTTCACTTCCCAATGCTCCGGCACATTGCCCAGCCATTTGATGCCGGAAGGCTTCAGCCTAACTGAAGGGGCGAGGCCACGCGTGACTGCGTGGTCGATGATGCGCAGCTTCTGTTCGGTGAGTAGCTTGATGAGATCGCGCTTAACCTTGATGAAACGGGCGATTTGGGTATCCTGCGCGCGCAGATAGGCGACGATCTGGTCTTGCTCTGCTGGCGGCGGCACTGGAATTGCTATCTGTCCAAACTGATCAAAATATAGCCTGAGGCGCATATCCATTATGCCCCTCGATCTCAATTTGAACTGTTGTAGATATTTTTTCGTTCTAAATAGAAAATGGTAATAGTCAGTGTTGCATGACTTTATTGGTCTCAAAATGTCATAGGCTGGACTGGTAACCCCTTCGTAATGGGACACACCGATAGCACCCATCCAAGCGAGGAGCTTGTTGCAAATTATGTCTCCCTTTTTGACAACCCAGTATCCATCGGTAGTAGAGGCTTTGTTACCGCGTTGCTCAAGGCTTTTTCTCGGCCTCACGCCAATATGAGTGTAAACAGATAGCAACTCCATCCGGTTATTAGCTGGAGCTTTTTCAATTATTAAGCGGAACATTTGCTTTGTGCGCAGGACAGCCCACGACTCTGGTAAATGTTCGAACCATTTCAGACCAGTTCGCTGGTAATTCGGATAGGGGCTAAACATTACGTCTCTGCCCCTACGATTTTATGCAGCAAACCTTCACTCTGCTGCTCCAGCGCGAGGATATCAGCGCGGATTTCCTCTAGCGTGCGCAAGGCCACGGGCTTGTAGAAGTAGCGGGTGAACGAAATTTCATAACCGATCTGGGTTTTTTCCCTGGCGATCCAGGCATCTGGGGCATGCGGCAGCACTTCGCGCGCAAAGAAGGCATCGATACCGCCAGGCTCTTTCAACGGCACCTGCTCGGTGTCGCGTAGTTCGGTGTCGGATTCATACTCCACAACTTCGCGGTGGTTGTGTTCATCCAACAAATAACGGCCATCGTTATTTCCCACAAAAGGGTCAGAGGCTTTGAGTTTTATTCGTTTGGCAATAACGGGCGGAGCTGTTTCATCTCGCCAGCTTACAACCTTGTAGATGGCCTTCTTCTCCGGCGCGCCGAGCTTGTCGCCCTGCGTCTTGAGTGCGGCATCGAAGCGGTTGCGGAACTCATTGTGGTCGTCGAAAACGGCGCTGCCCAATGCCTGCTGCGCCCGTCGCGCCACTTCCATCAGCCCCTTGTCGCGTTGCCAGGTTGAAGCGTCAAGCAGCTTCTTACGGCGTTTGGCAGGCACTGCTTTGCGGGCGGCAGTGGACTCACTGTCATCGCTGTCTTCGTCGTCTTCGTTCTCGTCCTCGCCTTTCAGCCACGCCTCGATGGCTGATTTGCGTTTGGCAAACTCGCTATAGAGCGCCTCACCGTGGGTGGCGTAGATCTCGGCGCGCAGTGCTTCGTCGCCGGTGGCAAAACGCATGGGCTCGATGCGTTCGTCGGAGAGCTGGCTTTTTAAGCGCAGCGGGCGCTCGACGGTGATCTTCCAATAGCCGAAGTCTTGGGTGTCGAACCATTTAGACTGGGCGGTCTCCTGTGCCTCGCCGAGGTAGAGGTCGAGGATGCAGGCAATGTCACCACCACTCAGTTCGCAGTTCTTCTTGCCGAGGTTGCGGCGCAGCGGCTGAAACCACTGCGATGCGTCTATCAGCTGCACTTTGCCACGGCGCGCTTCAGCCTTCTTGTTGGCCAGCACCCAGATATAAGTAGCGATGCCGGTGTTGTAGAAGATGTTGAGCGGCAGTGCGATGATCGATTCTAGCCAGTCGTTCTCCAGTACCCAGCGGCGGATGTTGCTCTCACCTTGGCCCGCGTCGCCGGTGAATAGCGCCGAGCCGTTATGCACCAGCGCGATGCGGCTGCCCAGCGGCGTGTTGTGCTTCATCTTTTGCAGCTTGTTCACTAGGAACATGAGCTGACCGTCACTGGAACGGGTAAGGAGTTTGAACTCAGACTCCCCCGCGTGGTTAACAACAAAGCGCGGATCGTTGAATTCCTTTTTGCCGCCCATGCGCTCCAGATCGGTCTTCCAACTCTTGCCGTAGGGCGGGTTGGAGATCATGAAATCGAATTCGCGCGAGCGGAACTGGTCGGCGGACAAGGTGGACTTATCTGCGCCACCAACAATGTTCTCGGCCTCTGCACCCTCGCCTTTAAGGAGCAAGTCAGCCTTGCAGATGGCGTATGTCTCGTCGCTGATCTCTTGGCCGAACAGGTGGATGGAAACTTCCTTAGCGTGCTCCTCGGCCAGTTCGTGCAACGTTTCTTCAGCAACGGTCAGCATTCCGCCTGTGCCGCAGGAGCCGTCGTAGAGCGAATAGGTGCTGGATTCGATCCGGTCAGCCACCGGTAGGAAAAGCAGCTTGGCCATGAGCTGCACTACGTCGCGCGGGGTGAAGTGCTCCCCTGCCTCTTCGTTGTTGTCTTCGTTGAATCGTCGAATCAACTCCTCGAACACCGTCCCCATGCCGTGATTGTCCATTGCGGGCAGCCTGATTCTTCCGTCGGCATCCTTCACCGGCATCGGCGCGAGATTGATCTCGGGGTCGAGGAAGTCGTCGATCAGGTATCCGAGGACGTGGGAATCCACTAGCTTCTGAATCTGGTTGCGGAAGTTGAACTTGGTGAGGATCTCCTGCACGTTGGGCGAAAAGCCGTCCAAATATGCAATGAAATCATCGCGCAGGCGCTGGCCTGCCGCGCTGGCCTTCAGCTTGGCCAGGGTGAATTCAGAGACGTTGTAGAACGCCTGATTGGCAGCATCACGTAGTGCACCGTCCTGCTCTGCCACGTTGTGGATATCGAGGAGCTTCTTGCGCTCCAACACGGAGTCCTTAGTAGCTTGTAGCACGGCATCGAGCCGTCTCAGCACTGTGAACGGCAGGATCACATCGCGGTACTTGCCGCGCACGTAGACGTCGCGAAGGCGGTCGTCAGCAATGTTCCAGATGAAGTCAGAAATCCACTTGATCTGGCTTTGGTCTTGAATCTTTGCGGGGCTCATTGTTGGCCTTGAATTCGTGGCTAATAGCTATCGGTCGGCAAGGTGTAGCGTTGCCGATAGGTATTAAAATCATTGATGTGATGCGTCTGTCTGGTGGCTGGAACAGTCCTTGTCATTTTGGCCCGGTAGGGTACGCATATCCGTTGCTGTAAAGAAATACACTTGGGTTTAGTAGCACATATGAAAGGAGTCTGCCTATTTTAATGGTTGACGTACATCCATACCTTCATAGATGTTGGCTATGAAATGTGGCGAAGCCACTGATACGTCTTGGCGATGGATTGGTAGCTACAATTGTGTGTGATTGGGACGATTTATGAAGCTGGTTCGGGACGCAAGAACCCTTAAATATAAGGCCCTCTGCTCTCTTCGCAAAGGGATGCAGGCTTTCAATAGTTTTGACGACGATGGCCGTATCACCACGGTGCTACTGCATCTTCAACATGCCTGTGAGATGTTGCTGAAGTCCATATTGGTGCAGAACCAAGCCAAGGTTTTCGACAAGGAGGCGGGGCGCTCGATTAGCTTCGATAAATGCCTTGGGCTCTGCACCGCGCACTTTGGCCTGACGGCTGAGGAAGCCGGTGCAATGCGTGCGATTGATAGCTTGCGCGATGCGGCTCAGCACTGGTTTGTCGTCGTCGCCGAGGATCTGCTGTATCTCAACACGCGCGCATTGATCACGGCTTTTGATGCTTACCTTCAGCGTGCCTTGGAGGATGCCCTGATCAAGCACATTCCTGCTCGGGTTCTGCCGGTCTCGACCATGCCCCCAGGAGATTTCGAGTTCCTGGTAGATCGTGAATATCGCTTGATCCGGGATTTGCTAGTGCCTGGTCGGCGGCATCGGGACGAAGCTCGTGCCCGGATTCGTTCCCTGCTCGCCATGGAGTCGATTGCTGTGGAGGAGGTTGTCATATCCGAGCGCGACATTGACCGTATCGAGCGGGCAGTGCGTGCAGGGCAAGACATCCTAGAGGTTTTTCCTCGGCTATCCACTGTGGGTACGCGCACTGATGGTGAGGGAGTAAACCTAGTCGTTCATTTCTCTAGGAAGGAAGGTGCGCCTGTGCGTTATATCGGCGGCGATGACCCTGCCGACGCGGCGGCAGTGCGTGAGCTGGATCTTCAGAAAAAGTTCTACTTACGAGCGGCACAGCTGGCGGACAAATTGGGTCTGACGCAGCCCAAGGCCAAGGCATTGCGAGCCCACCTGGGGATAGACGATGACGTCAGCTGTCGCCATGTCTTTGAGTTTGGATCGACGAAGATTCAGTGCTTTTCGGACAACGCATTTCGCCGCATGCGCGAGGCTCTGGACAACCTCGACATCGATGAGCTCTGGCGGGCGCGTCCGCGATAGGCCGCGCAAGCTTAAAGCTCCACCGTCAGCGCATTGATCCCCACCCCTGCGCAAAACCGCCCCACCGCTGGCAGCGAGCGTTATAGTCTCACCGGCTCACGCCGCGAGCGCACCGGTAGCCATTTCACCCCAAGGCGCAGTTCCAACCGCCAGGCCTCGCCTTCAGGCAGCACGCGAAATTCCCGCGCAGCCTCGCTCTCGACCAGCGCTACCAGGGTGTCCTACTCCACCGTTTTTATTCATTTTTTAGTCCCAACAGCGCTCGGCTTGAGGACTCAGGCTAGTGGACGAAACGCGCTGCAACCAGTTCCCCCCTTCTGGGCGACCAGCGGCTGGGGTGTGGTCACCAGTCCCCAGCGGGACTAACGCCAAGCGCGACCTGAATGAGGGGGTCGATTGACCATAACGTCCAGTTACGCGTAAGCCGATGCGGCGGATCGAGGCCAGCGAGGCGATCACGGGTATTGGCCTACACTTGTTCGTGGTTACGTCCGGAGAGCGTCATGAACCCGCAATTGCAAGCACAAGTCTTAGAGATAATGGGAGCGCCGCAGCGTAAATCCTTGGATACGTTTATTCGAGAAGGGGTGCCGCTCATAGCCCTTGAGTACCTAGCGCAACGCGGTGTCAGCGCCGTCGCTGTCGGCGTGCTCACGTCTCGGACTCTGCACCGCCGACGCGTCAAACGGGAACAGCTTTCCCGCGCGGAAGGGGATCGGCTATACCGAGTGAGCATGATCTTCCTCCGATCCGAGCAAGTGTTTGGCCACCCCGACAAGGCGTCTCTCTGGCTCAGCACCGTTCACAGCTTCTTGGATGGCATGACGGCGTGGGAGGCTGTGGCGACTACGCCGGGCTATGCCGCTGTGCTCGACAGTTTAGAACGCATCCACCAGGGGTTTTTTGCTTGAGTGAACGAGGTTGGTCGCTGTTTGAGCTCAAGAGCACCTATGGCAACAACGCTGTCGTAATTCACAGTGACTCAAATTTCGGCCCACAGAGCTTGGGCTGAGCCCAAAATTCGTCCAACTAGGCAAAAGGCTCCTTTCACGAGCCTTCGCGGATTATATCGTCACACCAGAACGACATTTTCGGGAGCGATCTTCGCGGCGATTACACTATAAATATCAGTATCAACCTCCGGGACTTTGATCGAAATAATCAGCGCATACCGTGCCGGGCTGTCATACCGCTCCAAGGCTCCTCTGGTTTTCCACCATCCCAATGACGGGTACACGGCAAGATAGCCACGGCTTGCCAGCTCAGCTGCAGTGCCATTCCAAGTGTCCTGATGAAGTGAACCACGATGGCGTTTCTGTTTGCCTAGAATCCATGCCGGATCATTGTCTTGGTTCGGCACTCCATTTTCATCATCAAGCGCAGCGGCATTTACCCTGGCTCTGAACCGAGGCACATCTTCCGTCGGACGTTTTACGTCGAAGCGAAGACCGTGGGATTCATATCGATAGCGAGACCTTCCACGGGCGGATGGATTAGGTTCGATGAAGTAGGACAACGTAACGGTCATTTCAACGTCGGTTGCCCCCAATGCTTCAAGTTCATCCTTGGGCCAGGGTAGCTCGTGCAGGTGCATTTCTCGTGGAGAGGGGTCTTTCCCTCTCAACTTTTTAAAGGGTTGGAGGGTGTCCTCGACAACCAGCGTCAGCGAGTTTGATGCGCTCCATTTAGCTCGATCCAGGCTGGGCACGCCAAAGCCACAATGCCTAACCAGACGTTCGTAATCCTGTTTTGTTGGATTACGATTTTGCGGAAGAAACATCTGCTTCATCGCATCAGTCCATTCAGCAGAATGAACGATCAATGCCCTGATGGTTTCAGGCCAGCGCCCTGGGTACGCAGCCATTAGCTGAGCTGCCATCCGGGAGCAAAGCGAGGTCGCGGCGCTGGTGGCAGTGGCCAATGTCAGATGGCGGTCGACTGGGCGATTATGAGTGGTCAGCAGTGACAGCTCCCCTGCGGTGGCAGGGCCAAGCAGCTCATCATGGATCAGATTGCCTCCCTCGAAGAGCACATCTGGTTTCAGGGGATAATGGCTGATCCAGTTCTGCGACGTTGTGCTGAATGGGCTCAGGCCTCCCTGTGCGGCGACAGCTCTCAAGCCTGGTGCGAGCTCTACTAGATCGGTAAACGCTCCGACAGTTAATGAATTCCAAGCCTGTGCAGGGTCGCAAATACCCATCAATGTATTGCTACTTGGGTAGTCCATCCATTTGTTGGATTCTCGAATGTTACCTGCCGATACAACGAATAGTCGTGGGCTTGCTCCCTGTGCATCTGCGTCGAAGGCAAGCCGATCGAGAGCCGATGACCAGGATGACGGGCGGCCCCGATCTCGACCGTCCACGGTAGTAACTGCCATGCTGAACAATCGTGTTCTTCGGGGCGCAGTTATCTCAGCCCTGGATACAGCTTCGACTGTATTGAACCCGAAATTCTTCTCATCTCCAGCATTTGCTCCGTCGCTTGGTAGCAGCTTCACAGACTCAAGGCGATGTTCAATGATCAGAGGTTCCGCTGATTTTAATGTATGGGTTAAATCACCATAAAGGGCTAGTCCAGCCATGCTGGTGCCATGGCCATGGCGATCATCAATACCCCAATCCGGCTCGATAGTGTGAAGGTCTGGTTCCACAAGTGCTGGATTTAAAAGTGGGTGCCCGTGGTTCACACCCGTATCAAGGATGCAGATGTGCGGAGTATGCTCTGAGGCGGTGAAGGTTGTTCTGCCTAGAAGTTCAGCAGCCCATTCGTGCTGCTCTGCAGGTGTAAACGAATCAAAAAAATCTGCCGTTTCCTTTGCCCTGCGTAGTTCAGCGATGCTGTTAAGAGTCAGAACTGACTGCTGTAGTTGTGCTTTGCTGCATTGTATTGTCAGCACTGTTCGTTCTGGGAAATTAAGCCTTCCCTCCAGTACTCGAATACCAAGTAGCTGAGCGGCCTGCATGAAGCCTGCAGCTACCAGGTCGCGATTATCCCTGACGGGTAACCAAGCCTCCCACCATATAATCTCGTTTTCGTCTGTAGGAAAAAATGCTGGAGCATCCGTCCACAGCGCCTCTAGTTGAGCCACGTGGATGGATTGAATCGTGTTGACTAGGGCTTTATGGTCAAGGCTTCGACCTGTAGAACCTTTACGATCATCGAGGTACTCGATGATGACCCGTTCAAAATAATCGAGCTTGCCATCCGGGACGAACACGGTCGCAAAGCCTTTGTCTCCTTCTTCTTTATAATTGAGAAGCTCGATCCCATTGGGTTTATTCGCCAAACTTTCAAAGGCTAGTTTGACATCAGCAAAGCTTTCAAATTGAATGCGAAGGCCTACGCCGTCTGGAATGCCAAGTGCCGCTTGTTCTTCTTTTGCCTGTTCCGCAATTGGGCGGATCTGCTGGAGTTGTTCGCGCAAAGCATTGCCGTGTAGGGCACGGTCACGAACAGGTAGCGGTGGAGGCTTTACTGGAACGCGATGGGAAGTGAACGGCTCTGGGGATGAAGTATTCTGGGGAAACAGGTGCGGGAGGTTTTCTCTGCGTTGATCCGTCATCGCGATACCGCTCTTTGAATTATTTGTCGATTAGTATTTTCTTACTGATCAGCTTCCGCTCTTCCAACATCTTAAAAATATCAGCATCCGTAATTGATACCCGATCATGAATAATTGCATCTTTGAGGGTGTCGTCTGCCGCCCGTGCGATGTCGGCATAGCTCAGACCTATTGCCCTATCGGCGAGCTTCGACCAAGCCAAGCGTTTCGGTTTAAAGATGGATAAACGATTTTTTAGCACAGCGATGATCTGAGCGGCTTCAGGAAGTCCGTACTGAATCATGTCGTCAAACCGTCGGAACAGTGCATAGTCCAAAATCTCGGGGTGGTTTGTAGCCGCAATTATCAGGCTGTGGGACTGATCCTGCTCCAGCATTTGCAAAAAGCTATTCAACACGCGGCGTATCTCTCCGACGTCATTGGCTTGGCCACGTTGCGAACCTATGGCATCGAACTCGTCGAAAAAATAGACACCCCGTACTTCCGTTATGGCATCAAATACCTGGCGCAGTTTGGCGGCGGTCTCCCCCATGAATTTGGTAATCAAGGCGTCCAGTCGCACAACAAACAGTGGGACACCCAACTCACCTGCCAATGCAGAGGCGGTCAGTGTCTTTCCAGTGCCTGGTGGCCCGACCAATAACAGTTTCCGGCGAGGTGAAAGCCCATGGGCACGGATCTTCGTATGGTTCTGCTGTTCTTGGATGATCCGATGCAAACGCATGGCAACCTGGTCATCCAGGATCATGTCGGAAAGTCGAGCTTGTGGATAAGAGGCTTGGAGGAGTCCGACCAGCTCACCACGTGGTTGGCTGATAGGGATCGTCTTGTTCGGTACTTTTGAAGAGGGCCGAGCCTTCGCTGCATCGATCAGAGCTTTGAGCTCCTCTGCCAGTTTTCCGTGGCCAAGCTTTGCCTCGTGCGCTGCCACCTGCATCGCAACGGAGAAGAAGTGGCTGTCATCACCAGTGATGTGGGATTTGAGCAGGGCTTTGAGCTGATCGGCGCTTGCCATAGGTTGACCTCATACTAGCCCTGCATTATAGGCTTGATTAGCTTTGCCTTGGAGAAAAGTAGCTTCTGCACAGCAAAAGGCTGGCTTTCACTAGGGATAAATTCTGTGACGTTCGATGGTCTGGAGGGAGTATGCGTGTGAGCCATGTCCAAGCTGTCATCTTTGATGCGTTCGGTACCGTCATACGGATCGAGAACGCGCGCCATCCATTTCGTCAGCTTCTCAAGCTCGGTATCGCGCAAGGTCGGCGTCCGAGGCCGGATGATGCATCGGCGCTCATGAGCCATCCTTGGAGCCTTGCGCAAGCTGCCGATCACTTCGGCATTGATGTGCCACCGACTGAGCTTGCACGTATCCAATCCGAGCTTGACGCTGAGCTGGCCGGTATCCAACCCTTTGCCGACGCCCTCGCCTGCATTGAGGCACTGCAAGCGCGTGGTCTGAAAGTGGCGGTCTGTTCAAATTTGGCCCGGCCCTATGGCGCGGCTGTTAAGCGCATCTTTCCTGGCTTGGAGAGCTACGGCTTCAGCTATGAGATAGGGACGCTCAAGCCAGATCGGCGGATCTACGAGACAGTGCTGACTGAACTGGCTGTAGACGCCTGCAAGGTGTGGATGATCGGGGATTCCCAGCGTTGTGATCGAGACGGGCCAATAGCCCTTGGAATCAAAGGGCATTATCTAAACCGGACTGGAGCAGGATCGCCATCTGACTTTCACGATTTGATGGCTTTCAAGCACGCCGTGTTTGAAAGCCGATCGGCTTGATCTCCCAGTTACATCTACAGTTGTGCAGCACCAGTAACGTTTAGCCGATGCAGGTCAGAGACCCAGGTCAATAGCAGCTAACTGGTCAATTTGTGGCGACGTTGCATCTCCTTGCCCGGCAATTGCCAGTAAGCGCTCTCGAAGTACTTCCGAGTATGGGCGATGCTTCGTCGGTGCAGATATAGGCTGAATGTTCCTTAAAGGTGAAGTAACGGAGGCCTTGCTGCCATCCATAGCTTCTCCAGTGACGATCAGATCATTGGGCCGAAAGGTACCTCTGCCCGCTGTCACGCTTCCAATTAGATTGGAGAAGTATTCCTCAAAAAGCACCTCAAGCTTCCCTGATTGGGTCAGATATGCCAAGAGTAACCATGGATCGTCACTAGTAGGCGAGCCACCCCACCATATGCTCAGCTCTGCGAGATGCTGAAGCACGGCACTGTCTTTTTCAAAGACATACCAAACCGATGGGGCTGTGTGCCTGCGAGCTGCTGCATGCTCATACAGCTCCCTAGCAACACCGGCAGGATCCCGCCAGCCGCTCCCTTGTTTGCAAAGGACGAGGGCGCTCGGTTGCCTGCGCCGATGAATCTTCTCCATTTCCTCTCTGAACCCAAGAACGTACAAGCAATCCCCCAACCTGCTGGCTTAAGGTTTCTAAACGGGTTAGGGACTCTGAGGAACAGAGTCCCGAGCGAGGTAACGGGGATGGATGTCAGGTCAGGAGTCAGCAAAAATGGAATCAGTAATACCTCGCAAGCGCGCAGCGATAATCGGATCGGGAAGCATAGGAATCGACCTGATGTACAAGGCGATGCGCTCTCATCATCTGGATCTCAGAATGGTGATCGGACGCAGCTCCAATAGCGAAGGCTTGGCTAGGGCCCGCGAATTGGGCATCGCTACTTCGTCAGATGGTATTGAGTTCCTGGCTCAACACGCCACTGAGCTCGATATTGTTTTCGACGCGACGTCTGCTCAATCGCACAGAATGAACGATCAGGTATTTCGCAGGGCTAACCTCCTGGCGATTGATATGACCCCGGCAAAGCTCGGCGCAATTTGCGTGCCTTCGATCAACCTCGACAGCATCGCCAGTGAACGCAACGTGAATCTGGTTACTTGTGGCGGCCAGGCGAGTATTCCGTTGGCGTACGCGATTGCTCAATCGTTCGAATCTCTGGAGTACATCGAAGTTGCTTCGACCATCGCATCGGACAGCGCCGGACTCGCGACGCGGGAAAACATTAATCAATACATTTTGACCACCGAGCAAGCGTTACGACACTTTAGCGGTGCGGGTTTAACCAAGGCAGTTCTGAACATCAATCCGGCCAAACCTGGCATCGACATGCAGACGACGGTATTTGCCAAGGGCCGTTACGAATGCATCGAGAAGGTGCGGGCTACTGTCAGGCAGATGGTTGCTCGTGTTCAACAATACGTGCCTGGCTATCAGATGGTACTGGAACCAATCGAGTCGAAAGGCCACCTGGCAATGAGTGTAACGGTGCGCGGTAGCGGTGATTACCTTCCCGCCTATGCAGGCAACCTCGACATCATCAATTGTGCCGCGATTGCAGTAGCCGAATTCCACTCTGCCTGCTGGGAGCGTAGCGCCGCATGATTACCATTACTGATTGCACTTTGCGTGATGGCAACCATGCTGTCCGCCACCAACTCTCCAAAGAACAGATTCGCCTATATGCCGAGCAGGCCGACGTTGCAGGAATCGATGTAATTGAAGTGGGTCATGGCAACGGACTAGGCGGTTCTTCGGCCCTTCTGGGGCTGAGTAACATTGACGATCGGGAAATGCTTGAAACTGCCAGATCGGCCATCCAACACGGACGTCTGGGTATTCACTTCATCCCCGGGTTGGGTAAGTCGACTGATCTTGAAATGGCTATTGAAGTCGGTGTGGATATTTTCCGTATAGCCAGTCACTGCACGGAAGCCAACATTACCGCTCCCTATATCGAGTCGGTCAAGAATCAGGGCAAGACCGTCTACGGTGTCTTGATGATGAGTCATATGGCGGAACCAGATTTGCTGGCCGAGCAGGCGTCGCTCATGGCGAGCTATGGTGCCGATGCCGTTATCCTGATGGACAGTGCGGGTTACCTGACCCCTGATGATGTGCGCTGGCGAATTCAGGCTATACAGGAGCTTACCGACACCAAGCTTGGCTTCCACGCGCACAATAACCTCGGCATGGCGGTTGCAAACTCGCTCGCTGCTGTCGAGGAGGGTGCTCAACTGCTGGATGCTTGCATCAAGGGCTTTGGCGCAGGGGCTGGCAATACGCAGCTGGAGACTTTGATCGCCGTGCTGAATCGCTTGGGCTATCGGACCCAGTGTTCCTTCGAATCCATCGCCAGGCTGGCGCGCACCTCGGAACAGTATCTCGATTGCCTGACGCCGCACATTGGCGCGGCCAATATCGCTAGCGGAATTTACGGACTGTTCTCAGGGTTTGCTCCGCATATAAGGCGCGCCGCGGAACAGTTCAGCGTGGATGAATATCAGCTCTATCAATTGTTGGGTCAACGCAAGTTAGTGGCTGGACAGGAAGACATCATCGTCGAGACCGCGGCCAGACTTTCTACTGCCAGCTGACTTCATTTCAGGAATTAAGTCGATGTCTGTTACTGATAAGCAGGGTCTTCGCACGCCCTTGATTCATGAAAAGGTAGCGTACTGGGCAACTGAAACACCTAGTGCGATTGCTGTACGCAGTGCCTATGAAACACTGACTTACGCGCAACTGGATCGCGAGACCAGCGCTTTGGCTCGCTATCTCGGTGAACAAGGAATACAAGCGGGAGACCTCGTCGGGATATTTCTTCAGCCCTCTGTCTCAACCCTGGTCTGCATTATTGGCATTCTCAAAAGCGGTGCCGCTTATGTACCACTGGATACCGCCAATCCCGCCTCCAGGCTGACTTTGATGATTCAGCAGTTGGCGAACCTCAAACTCATTTTTACATCCGAAAAGGCCGCTGGTCTGCTTCAGGACTTGCCGCTTACCGTCGTCGCGATCGAGTCCTTGCGCCAGGAACTGGCGGCAGCCCCTTGCGCCGCTGCGATGGTGTCGCCTGCCCAGGAAGATGATCTTTGCTACACCGTATTCACGTCGGGCACCACAGGTATTCCGAAAGCAGTTGCGATCACCCATCGCAGCTGGGCGAATCTGATCAGTTGGCATGTTGCCGAATACCGCCTTGACCAAGAAGCCAACGGCCTCCTGGTATCGGCATTCGGTTTCGACATTTCCCAGCGCAGCCTTGTAACGCCTCTGTACAGCGGTGCGGCGATTTCACTCACGAGCAGTGCCATGTTCGACGGGTACGAGATCGTCGACCTCATTGAGCGTCACCAGATTCGCAGTATTCATCTGGCGCCAAGTTCTCTCTACGTAATCATCCAGGCCGGCCAGGCGGGTGATCGTCTCGCGACGCTACGGCATTTGTTCATCGGAGGTGAAGCACTGGCTGCCACCCGGGTGATGGAGTGGGCGCGGAAAAAAGGCTCAGCCTGCAAGCTGATTCACCAATATGGTGTCGCCGAGTGTACCGATGTGGCTACGTCCTATTCGATGTCCAACTACGAGTCCTATCTGGTTGAAGGCATTCCGATGGGAAGCCCCGTCGGTAACTGCCGGGTAGACATACTTGATGACGACGACCGACAGGTTTCGATCGGTGATATCGGTCAAATCGTGATCTCCGGCATTGGGGTAGGCAGAGGCTATCTGAACAACTCGACCCTGCAGGCAGAACGCTTTCGGGAAATATCCATCGATGGCGTCCTACAGCGGGCGTACTTCACCGGTGACTACGCTCGGCACCTGTCTGAGGACAAATCTGTGTGTCTGGGAAGACGGGATAACCAGATCAAGATCCGAGGGATGCTGGTGAATCTGTCCGAGATCGAGAACGGAGTTCGCAACGCCTTGCCAACTGCCGAGGACGCTATTGTCCTGAACACTCAAGCCGTACCTGACCAGGATCCCGAGCTGACTGCCTTCGTCGCGACCGCTGACGCACTTCCACCGATCCGCGATATCGGTCATCGGCTCGGGCGTCTTCTGCCCCGCCACATGCATCCGCGCCGCTATGTGGCGTGCAAACAGTTTCCCCTTACCCAGAACGGCAAGATTGATCGGCAGGCTCTGTTGAGCCTGGCCTGAACCAAGCGTACGCAACATCCAAAAAAGGAAGCATCACATGAGTCAGATGGATCAAAAAATATCTGCAACGACTGGATTACCTGCAAGCGCGGTGATCACTGATGACATTCAGAAGGATATTGAATTCTTCGAAAAGAATGGCTTCATTGGTCCGATCAAACTTTACGAACCGGATGAAGCGGCAGAAATCCTGCGCGCACTACGCGCTGCGAACCATGATCGTTCGCACATTCTTTACGACAACAACATGAACTATGACCGACATTTCGATATCCCCGAATTGTCCCGTCACATCATGCACCCAACAATTCTGAAGTACCTTCGCGGCATTCTGGGTGCCGATCTGCTGTGCTGGCGCTCGGAATGGTTCGCGAAGTTTCCTGGCGGCCGGGGTACCGAATGGCATCAGGTTCGTGACTACAGCTACACCGATGGCAATCCGCTCATTGTCCCGACTCAGACAGATTGGAATGCCTATATCGATCTGACGGTATGGACCGCGTTCACACCCGCGACGAAGGAGACTGCATGCATGCGGTTCCTGCCGGGATCGCACAAAAAGTATTACTACGACGAGAAGAAATGCGTCTCTACGGGGCGTAACGGTGAATACCAGCACACCCAGACCGACACCGGATTCTTCGGTTACGACTTTTCCGAATTCAAGGTCGACCCATCCTGGGATCCTGAAAGTGCAAACCCGGTGGACATGGAGCTGCAAGCCGGCGAGTGCGTGATTTTCACAGCGTCCTGTGCACACGCTTCTCACGACAACACCACCGAACGGCAAACCCGTCTGGCCATTTCCGGTCGCTATGTTCCGACCCATGTACGGGTTTATCCCGATCTGAAGACGTATAACGCGCACGGCGAAACATTCGACCTCGCCGACTACGCGACGGTGCTTGTCTCCGGTGAGGACACCTACGACCACAACAAAATTCGCAACGCCAATAACCGCGGGCAAGCGTTCTCGTTCTCTGCGAAAGAGGAGAAAACTCCATGCTGAACGCTATTCACAAGATCTGTGCAGACGTCCTGAACTATCCGCAGCTGAAAGTGGATGAGGACTTCTTCGACGTAGGTGGTCACTCCCTGATGATGGCCGAGATCCAACGCCAACTGCATGACGATCTGAAAGTTCACATCAACATGGAATCACTGTTCCGAAACTCCTCGGTTATCAAATTGAGTAAGGCCATTCAACCAACGCTGACCGAGCAAACGGCCTAACCCCGGGCCGGTCTGCGTCAGCTGCGTGGACCGGCTTAACTGGAGAAAAGATGATGAAAACCTTTGCATTGCTGGAGCAGCCACAAACCGGCGACGCTGCCGACTTGAGCTTCAAGCGCAGCTCGCTGTTCGCCGCGTTCATGAGCCGCGCAACCCAATGCGCGCCGGTCACCGCCGACAAGATCGAGGCGGGCCTGCAGCTGAACCGGCTGCTGGAAAACGGCCAAGTGCACTTCAATACACTCGAAGATGGTTCATTCGAAGCCTTCTATGGCCCATCCAGCGATGCCGCGGTGCAGATCTCGACCCAGATTCCATTCTGGTCGGAAAAGATCGTCGCGCGAATTCGAAAGAGTGTGCGTCAGTCCCAAGGCGCAATTTGTTCGCTGAAGCTGTTCGATTCGCAAGAGTCCATCGATGTATTCGTAACGGACTGGAGCTCCTGCACGGCAGCCTGCGCCATCGCAGTACACAAATATCACTGGTTCACACGACGGCTGACCGAACGCCCCGATGCTGACAACTATTTCACCGGTGCCTATGTCCGCAATCCATTGACTGGCGATCTGATGTCCGTGTGGGTCGCCGATTGGGTGAAACCCGACTTCGGTACAGGTGCCGTTCTGGTTAATCCTGCTCACAACAAGACCGATCTTGAGTTCGCCAGGCAGGTCGGTTTGCCGATTCGCTTTGCTCTTTCTCTTGATGCGCAGGTCGATGAGCACTCGATGCCAACCCCGCCGGTGCTGAAAGCTGGTTTCGCCATCCGCACCGGTTGGCTTGATGGCAAGCCCGCGATGGACGTCCACAACAACACGATCAACGTCCTTCTGCGCAAGGGTAGTGCCCGGTTGCATGAAGATAAACGCATACCTGGCGAAGTGATTGCCCGAATCGAGCAAACTTCACCAGACAGGGCTGAGCTGTATTGGAGTCCCCAATACGGGACTTTTCATCCGGACGCCACACAAGGATTACCCGTTCGGGTGGATTTCAGTCCGAGTTTTCAGGCTGCGGTGACCACGGTTACACACCGGCCGGATCATCTTCAGGTCGATGCGGCAATCCAGAAGAAAAACATAGGCGTGCTTGCCGGACTGATCTTTGATTTGGGTGGCCTGGAGGCGTTTGTCCCGCTGACGCTACTCGAGTCTGTCGAGTATGCCGGTAGCCGCAGCGATGGCGATCCAGCGGTGGATCTCGCGCTGTTGGTCGGCGAAGAACCTGAAAAGGTGTTGGTGATTCGCAAGGCGTTAATCGACCAGATCGACAGCTTCCTCAATGGTTGCCAGAAGCTTTCGACTCGTTTGGGAGAGAACGGCGCCCTGCCCCCCGCTCAAGTGACTACCGCGCTGACTCAGGGCGATCCCGTCTCGGCCTTCCGGACCTTCTACCAATGGCAAAAGCAGATGGTCGCTAATGACGAAGTCATTGATCAGTCTGCTTACACCTCGATTCTTTCTACATTTGGCCTTGAATCGGCCTGAAAACAAGAGATCACGACATGGAAATCTTCCTCTACGCGTTCAGCGTCATGTACAGCCCCGGCCCTGTCAATGTAATGGGCCTGAACGCCGGACTTACCGGACAGTTTCGCCGCACCGTCGGGTTTTTCATCGGCGTAGGCTGCGCGATGTTCGCGTTGTTCCTTATTTTTGGTTACACGGGCGAAGCGTTGATTTCTCGTTCCGTACTGCCCTATCTGGCGCTCATCGGGGGGCTTTACACCTTGTACCTGGCGTTCAAGGTGTTTACCTCAAAAGTGGTTTTGCCCGGGAAAACTGAAGACACACAGGCGGCGGATAAACCACTGACATTCTGGAACGGCTTTTTGATCCAGGCGTTGAATCCCAAAGGGATGATGGTGGTTCTGCCCATCACGACTGTGATGTTTCCGGCTGCCCATGTCACCGGTATCAGCATCGCGGTTGTATCGACCATGATCGCTTTGGGCGGCGCCGGCGCACCGGGAATTTACTCGTTGCTGGGTGCAGTGCTGGGCAAGCGAATCACCAAGGAGTCTTACTTCAATTTCTTCAATCGACTGATGGGCATCGCTCTGGCCATCTGCGCGGCCTTCATGCTCTACGACTTTTACGTTCATGCTCAAGGACTCTGACATGCACAAGCAACAGCCTGTGACCAATTGGGACACCGTCCCGGTAGAGCAGTTGAGCGACCTGATAGCCCGCCAGATCATCGGCGGTAATGAATTGATGATGGTCAAGCTGACAATGAAGGCCGGCGCCATCGTTAAGCATCACAGTCATCCCAACGAACAGATGACTTATATCCTCAAAGGCAAAATCCGCTTCACTTACGGACTGGAAATGGAACAAAGCACTATCTTGTGCGCGGGAGACGTTCTGCACTTTCCAGCCAATATTCCGCACGCTGCAGAGTGCCTGGAGGACACCGTCGACCTTGACGTGTTTACGCCGCCCCGTCGCGACTGGTTCGCAGCGAATGGCAATGCCTATTTCGAGCCGCCGGTCGAGGCGCACGATGAGTAGCCCATCCTCGACCAGATGGTTACAGAGAACCGTGCAGCCGACAGCTCAAAGTCGATTGCTTTGTTTTCCGTTTGGCGGCGGTAGCGCTTCGTTCTACAGGGACTGGCAATCGCTACTAGGTCCGCAAATTGAAGTTTGCGCCATACAGCTTCCGGGACGGGAAGCACGTTTCGGCGAGTTGTTCATCACCGATATCAATGAACTTTTACCGCCATTGATGCAGGCTGCCAGCGATCTGTTTGATCTGCCATTGCACCTGTTCGGGTACAGCCTGGGAGCTGGCATCGCGCATAAATTCACCACTCACTGCGACACTCTTTATCCCGATGCGCAGATAGTGTCGCTTACGGCGTGTGCAAGTTCCGCAGCTCCCGCCGATCGACTGCATTCATCAACGATGACTGACGAGCAGTTCATGGACTACATCATGGGGCTCGGAGGCCTTCCTCATGAAGTTGCGGCAAACCCGGGCTTACGTGCGATTGCCCTGAGGACCCTGCGTAGCGACTTCGCCCTTTCAGAAAGCATCAATCTCGCTGACGCTGATCCGGTTTCGATACCCGTTCTTGCCATCGGCGGCGATGCCGACCCTTCTGTTCCGATCGCCGGTTTAAAAGCATGGTCCAGCAAAACCAAGGGGAATTGTTTCCAGCAAATGTTTCCCGGCGACCACTTTTTCGTTCGTCAGAACCTGCCGAAGGTCATGGAAAGCCTGCGAAATTTTATCGCCTTGTAACTCAACGGATTGCCTTTGAAATGGATTTCATTCACGTGTTTCTCAACATCACCACAGGTGCATCGTTGATTTTGATGATGCCTGGCCCTACCAACACTTTGCTGATGACATCCGGTTACACCTGCGGCCCAGCCAGAACTTTGCCGCTGATCGCCACTGAAGCGTTGGGCTACAGCATTGCAATCAGCGCCTGGGGGTTCGTACTCATAGCGTTATCCGCACGGTACCCGGGTGTGGGAACAGCCGTGAAGTTACTGTGCGCGGCTTACCTCGCTTACCTGGCTGCGCGCATTGCTACAACGAAGCTAATGGCGAGCGGGTCCCGCCGCCCGGCAGTGAGCCCAAAGTCACTGCTGACCGCCACGCTGCTTAATCCCAAGGCCCTCCTGTTTGCCTCTGCGGTATTCCCACGAGAAGTTTATGGAACGGCGCAACTCTATAGTTGGGCGCTGCTGTCCTTTGTCCTGATCGTGGTACCGATCGGGCTTGCCTGGGCCTGGCTGGGGCAGGTCGTGCGGACAGCACCAAGCCATGCCATGCAGCTCTGCGTGCCCAAGCTGATCGGGCTGTCACTGCTTTCGTTTTCCATTTACCTGACCTTATCGGCACTTGAATGAATACTGATGAAGCATTACGAGTGATCTTCCATTCCCACGGGTCGCCTTCCGTACTTGAGTACCAGTCTTCGACCGTCAACCCGTTGTGCCCGGGAGAAGTGAGAATCCGCAATCAGGCGATCGGTGTGAATTTTATCGACACCTATTTTCGCTCCGGCTTGTATCCCCCTCCGGCATTGCCCTCAGGATTGGGAACCGAGGGCGCCGGTACAGTGATCGAATGCGCAGAGGATGTGACGCACTTTCGGGTCGGGGACAGGGTTGCTTACGTTCAATCGTCGCTTGGTGCTTATGCTACGCAACTCTGTGTAGATCAAACCCGACTGGTTCACCTGCCGGACGATGTCAGTTTCACAACCGCCGCGGGCGGGTTGCTGAAGGGGCTTACAACGATCTGCCTGTTTAATAAGGTCAGTCAGCCGAAGAGCGGCGATACGGTTCTTTTTCATGCCGCAGCCGGCGGTGTGGGCTTGCTGGCATGCCAATACGCCAAGCGCAAAGGCATCCGCCTGATAGGCGTAGTCTCAACTGAAGCCAAGGCGCAATTGGCGCGTTCGGCGGGAGCCTGGGCGACGATCCTTGCTGGCGAAGACATCGCTCACCAGGCGCGGCAGTTAACAGGCGCTCAAGGGGCGAAATTCGTCTACGATTCAGTCGGACGCTCTACTTGGCAGGCCTCGCTGGACTCCACTGCTCCATGCGGACATCTCATCAGTTTTGGCAACTCATCAGGGCCCGTTGAAAACGTGGCGTTGGCGCAACTGGCCCGCGCTGGGTCACTTACGGTCAGTCGGCCCATATTGTTCGACTACATCAGCGATTCGGCGGTATTGCGAAGCCTTGCAGAAGAGTTTTTCCAATGCCTGCGTGAGGGTATGAAGGTTCGAGTGGGTACTACCTTTGCGCTTTCAGAAGCCGAGCGAGCACACGCGTTGTTGGAGAGTCGTAACACGACGGGGTCTATCGTACTCATACCTTAGGTTGAAGCTGCGGATGGGAAGTAGTCTGCTCTTCAAAAAAAGACAGCGCGGTGCTAGCTTCCTGAAAGCTGGAAACGCTTGTTTTCCTGCCAATCGTCAGACGTTAGACCATTCAGCTAAGGATCAGCACTATGTCAGGAATATTCAAAAGCCAGGTGAACCGGCCATGATTGAGCTTCCATCTCCAAAGGATTGGGTACGACATTCGCCTCACACCTCAAAACTCGAGCGGTTGGAAGCATTTTTCAGCGCCCATGGTTTTGACCCTCATCGGCATGACACTTACGCCATTGGCCGGACGCTGTCGGGCGTGCAAAGCTTTCGCTATCGTGGGGAAAATCGAAATAGCCTGCCAGGGGAAACCCTTGTCCTGCATCCCGATGAAGAGCATGACGGCCATGCCGGTAGCGATTCGGGGTTCCGTTATCGAATGCTCTATATCACCCCAGAGCTGGCTCAACAGGTACTGCACGGTAAGCCCCTGCCGTTCCTGAAAGGGGGCATTTCAAATGATCCGCGGTTCGCTGCTGCGACTGACAATATCCTCTCTGCGCTGGATGACCCCCTTGATCCGCTGGAGGAAGATGACGCTATCTTTCAACTCTTCACCACGCTGCAGGCTGTATGTGGCGAGCGTGCAGCTACAGGTGCCAGTTGTTTCACGGCGGCCGATAGAGCTCGTGAATACATGAACGATAATCTGCAGCAACCAGTCAGCCTGGATGATCTTGCCGAGTGTACTGGGCGAGACAAATGGAGTTTATCCAAGGACTATCGGGTCTACTTCGGTACAAGTCCACACCGCTACCTGACAATGCGGCGACTGGATCGAGTAAAAGCCGCAATCTTTGCAGGTAGGTCGCTGGTGGAAGCCTCGGTTGAAGCAGGTTTTTTTGATCAAAGCCATATGACCAAGCAGTTCAAAAAAGCATTCGGAGTATCACCTGCGCGCTGGTGCCGCTCGAGGGACAGGGATCTGATTTGAGTAGGTTGGTCTGAGTGTGAGGGCACTGTGATTTTCTCGATCCGTTATTTCGCGAATACTCACGCAAAATGGTGACTGCACAAATTGCGATATTGTTGCAGTTGCAGTCGCAGTCGCAGTCGCAGTCGCAGCCAGTGCCCCACAGCTTTTCCACTTCCTCTGGAATCAACCAGAATTTAAAAGTTCTCCTACGCTTCGGTAATCGGGGGGCTTTGTCGTCGAGCGACGTCACTACTGCCAAAACAATATTCACGCGGCGCGCACAGTATCGCGATGTATAACTTCGCGGAGGAAAACGAAGATGCTAAAAAGTGTTATCCGAAGCTCACATATAAAGAGTGATTTCTTCTTTCTTGCATTGGCAATTGGCGTGGGTGGAACAGCGGGCTACATAGTCTCAGGATTTGCTCCCGTCACTGCCGTCCCCTTCACCCTGCTGGCCGTGGTGTTTCTCTATTACACATGGCGCAAGCCAATAAGCGTCCGGCCCGATTGATCTCGGCGTGCACAGTCAGTGCCTCGAAACCTTCTCCATGATTGATAAGCTTACCGGTCGTTGCCGCTTATTCATTCCCGGTTGCCACACTTTCCAACCGATACCCATACCCATAAATCGTCAGTAACTGCCAACCCCGATCCGCCGTAAGCCCCAGCTTGTTGCGCAGCCGGTAGATGTGCGTATCCAGCGGCCGCGAGGACGTCGTCTCTTCGTTCGGCCAGAAGCGTTCATACAGATAGTCCCGCGACAACGGCCGACCCAGATTGCTGAACAGACACCGCGCCAGCCGGTATTCGCGCTCCGTCATGAGGATCGGTTTGCCTTCCCGAGTGACGGTTAACTCGGCGTCGTCAAAAGTCAGATCGTGAAACGTCTGTACTTCTCCCGCCGCGTTGCGTGGCTGGCTATGCCGACGCAATACCGCTGCCACCCTCGCCTTCAACTCGTTGGGTCGAAACGGCTTGCTGACATAGTCGTCCGCTCCGGCATTCAAGGCTTGAACGATATCGTTCTCGCCGTCGCGGCTGGTGAGCATGATCGCCGCCGGTGGCGCGTCCATGTGTTCGCGGGTCCAGCGCAGCAGCGCCAGACCTGTGAGGTCGGGAAGTTGCCAGTCGAGGATCAGCAGGTCAAACGTCTCCCGGCGCAGATAGCGCAACAAGTCTTCGCCGCGCTCGAAGCTGTGCAGTGACCACGGCTGTTCTCCAACCTCGGCCATTTGCTCCAGGGTCTGCTCGACCCGGCGCAGTTCGGCGGGTTCGTCGTCCAGAATGGCAACGCGCATCGGCGGTGTTCCTTGTCGCTGGGGCTGGGATGTCGACAATAACGACTCTACAGCCGCTATGAAAGAAGCGGCCCGTCGATGGTCGGTGTCCGCTATGATTCTTCGAGTCCGAGCCTCAGACCTGAGACCTATGAAATCATCCACCCTGCCCTGCCGTTTGCGCCATGCATAAGCCTCAACGTCGACCTGAAAGTCGTGTGCCGAGCCAGGTACAGCGGCTGTTCCGGCGGCTGGTTCAGGAATGGTTGTGGATAAGTCTGGTGCTGTTGCCGCTGACTGCCTTGCTGTCTTATCGCGCTCAGGTCAATCTGCACAATCCATCGCCGGTGCTCGGCGCGCTGTTGTCGGTGGTGATGGTCGCGTGTGTGCTGGGGTTATTGCTGTGGCGCCCGCGTTGGGCGCTGTGGGTGACCTTGATCGGCATGGCCTGTGCGCTGATTGGCAGCGCCCTGCTTGCCGAGATCCGTTACTGGTGGTCGCCCACGTCTGCGGCGTTGGGCATGTTGTTCGGTTACCTGATCTGGAACTGGCGGCGCCTGAGTGTGGTGCTGACCTACTTCGGCTGGGAGCTGGCACGTCTGGACAGCGAACCGAAAGTCTTCCCGGAGCGACGCCGGACCCGCTTCACCGGCGCTGACCGGTTGCAGGGCCAGATCATGGCGCTCGAACAAGCCATGAGCCGCACCCGCGATACCCGACGCTTCATTGCCGATGGCCTGGAATATCTGCCGGTGGCAACGCTGATCAGCGATCCGCAGGGCAAGATCCTGCTGGGCAATCGCAAGGCGCGCGAGTTGTTCGAAGATCCCTTGGTGGGCGATGACGTACTCGATCAACTGGCACGGCTCGGTTATCCGGAATTATCCACAGCCCCGCGACCGGCGCTGGCGACGCTGGCGCTGCTGGAATTTCGCGATCACAAGGAGCGCAGTCTGCGTCTCGAAAGAGCGGCGCTGCTGCCGGTGGACGGCGATACGCCGATTGGTTGGTTGCTCAGCCTGACGGACTTGAGTGCCGAACGTGCCGCCGAGGAACAACGCGGCGTTCTGCTGCGCTTTCTTTCCCATGACCTGCGCGCGCCTCATTCGGCCATCCTCGCTCTGCTCGATGTCCACCGTCACCAGGCGGGCGCCGATGCGCCTTTATTCGAGCAGATCGAGCGCCAGGTTCGTCGCGCGCTGGATCTGACCGATGGGTTTGTCCTGCTGGCACGGGCCGAGTCCGAAACCTATCAGTTCCGACCGACGCTGTTCGCGATGCTGGTATTGGACGTACTGGATCAAGCCCTGCCCATCGCACAGCAGAAAGGCATCGAGCTGCTCAATCATGTCGATGAAGAATGTCAGGAGCGGCTGCTTCTGGCCGATCAGGGTTTGCTGACGCGCGCGCTGTTCAACCTGCTGGAGAACGCAATCAAATACAGCCCGGCAGACAGCATTGTGCAACTGAAGGTCAGTTGTCACGGGCAGTGGCTGCGCTGCGAGTTGACGGATCAGGGCAAAGGAATTGCCGCCGATGAATTGCCTGACCTGTTCAGCCAGTATCGACGCTTCTCCTCGGCCCAGGGCATTGACGGCGTGGGCTTGGGTCTGTCGATGGTCAAGGCTGTTATTGATCATCATGGTGGCGTGATCGAGTGCCACAGCGTGGTTGATACGGGCACCACGTTCCGGATCGATTTGCCGCTGATTGCAGAATGAAGAGGCACAAAAAAACCGGCTATAACAGCCGGTTTTTTTACATCCGAATAAAACTTATGCACGGATTCAGCCTAACTTTTCGATTTAGAAATATAGAGAAAAATCAATAAGTTATGGAGCGATTGCGGCCAATTGCGACGAAAGCGTACACAGGTTATCCACAAAAATCAGACAGCCAGTCGATCGTTCGCGACCGGTGCCTGGGGCGCCGGGGGCAGTGAGCCCATTTCGCGTTGGGTTTTCTCGTTCCACGCTTGTACACGGTCATTCAGATCTGCAATGGCGCGCGGCCCGCTGCCTTCGGCGTACATCGGTTCGCCGATGACTACGGTGATCACTCCAGCCTGTTTGCCCCAGCCGATTTTCGGCCAGAATTTGCCGGCATTGTGTGCAATCGGCAGCACTGGAAGTGCCGCATTCACTGCCAATGCGCTGCCACTGCGGGAGAATTTGCCGACGGTACCGTAAGGGACTCGGGTGCCTTCCGGGAAAATCAGCACCCAGACGTTGTCCTTGAGCAGTTCGTCGCCTTTGGCCGCCACTTGTTTGAGTGCGGCTTTGGGGTTGTCGCGGTCGATGGCGATCGGGCGCAACATGGCCATGGCCCAGCCAAAGAACGGCACATAAAGCAATTCGCGCTTGAGCACTTGGCTCAATGGCGAGAAATAAGCGGAGAGAAAGAATGTCTCCCAAGTGCTCTGGTGGTTCGATTGAATCACGCAGGGCCGGTCTGGCACGTTTTGCGCGCCTTTGATTTCGTAGCGGATGCCCAGGAACACCTTGGTCAGCCACAGGGCGCAACGGCACCAATATACGTTGATGAAACGATAACGCGCCTTGAAGGACAGAAAAGGCGCGATGAAAAAGCTCAGGCTGCACCACAGCAACGCTGTTGTGCCCAGCAGCAGATAAAAAAGAAAAATTCTGAAGGCCCGCAGTATCGACATGGCGACGGTTACCGTTACGGGGCAATGCCCGACTGTTCAAGCGCACTCCCGAGCAATCCCTGGCCAGGAAATTCAGAAGTACTCTAGTTGTGGATAAGTTCTGCGGCAATCGCCGCCAGATCGTCAAAAATCAGTGTGCCAACCGGCAGGGTTTTGCCCTGAGTCTTTTCGCCTTTTCCGGTCTTCACCAAAACTGGCTGTGAATCGACGGCTTTGGCGGCCTCCAGGTCACCAAGGCTGTCGCCCACAAACCAGACGTTAGTCAACGGCACCGTGTAATGCGCGGCAATGGCTTTGAGCATTCCGGGTTTCGGTTTGCGGCAATCGCAACCTTCGTCCGGGCCATGCGGGCAGTACACGATCAAGCCAACTTCACCGCCCTGCTCCGCGACCAGCTCGCGCAGGCGCGCGTGCATGGCCTCGAGGGTGGCGAGGTCGTAATAGCCACGAGCAATGCCTGACTGGTTGGTGGCCACCGCCACCGTCCAGCCAGCCTTGCTCAACTGCGCGATCGCTTCGATCGAGCCGGGCAGCGGAATCCACTCCTCTACCGACTTGATATAGGCATCGGAGTCGTAATTGATCACCCCGTCTCGATCGAGAATCAGCAGTTTCAACAGCAGTCCCTCAACCCAGCAGCGAAATGTCGGCAACGCCGAGGAAAAGACCTCGCAGACGTGCCAGCAGCGCGTAACGGTTGGCCCGCACATTGGCGTCGTCGGCATTGACCATCACCGCGTCGAAGAACGCGTCGACCGGTTCGCGCAGTGCTGCCAGGCGCGCCAGCGATTCGTTGTACTGACGCGCCGCGGCCATTGGCTGAACCGCCTGATCCGCTTGCTGGATCGCCGAGTACAGCGAGAACTCGTTGGCGTTGTCGAAATACTTGGCCTCGACCACGGTCGGCACCGAGCCTTCGACTTTGCTCAGCAGGTTCGACACACGTTTGTTCACCGCCGCCAGCGCTGCTGCTTCCGGCAATTTGCGGAAGGCCTGCACCGCTTGTACACGCTGGTCGAAGTCCAGCGCCGAGCCTGGCTTCAGAGCACGCACCGACAGGTAAGTGGCGACGTCCACGCCTTCGTCTTCATAGCGCGCCCGCAGACGGTCGAAGATGAATTCCAGCACGGCTTCGTTGAGGCCGGCAGCCTTGACCTTGCCGCCGAACGCAGTCACGGCGAAAGCCACGGCGTCGTTCAGGTCGAGATCGAGTTTCTTTTCGATCAGGATACGCAGCACACCCAGCGCGGCACGACGCAGGGCATACGGGTCTTTGCTGCCGGTTGGCAGCATGCCGATACCGAAGATGCCGACCAGGGTGTCGAGCTTGTCGGCGATGGCCACAGCTGCACCGGTCAGGGTCGCCGGCAATTCGGCACCCGCACCGCGTGGCATGTACTGCTCGTTCAATGCCAGCGCGACGTCCTGCGGCTCGCCGTCATTGAGGGCGTAGTAGTAACCGGCGACGCCTTGCATCTCCGGGAACTCGCCGACCATTTCGGTGGCCAGGTCGCACTTCGACAGCAGGCCGGCGCGGGCCGCCCACGAGGCGTTGCCGCCGATGCGCGCGGCAATGTAGGCGGCCAGTTTGGAAACACGTTCGGCCTTGTCGTAGACGCTGCCGAGTTTTTCCTGGAACACCACGTTCTGCAGGCGCAGGTTGAAATTTTCGAGCTTCTGCTTCTTGTCCTGCTTGAAGAAAAACTCGGCGTCGGTCAGACGTGGGCGTACCACTTTCTCGTTACCGGCGATGATCTGCTGCGGGTCTTTGCTCTCGATGTTGGCCACGGTAATGAAACGTGGCAGCAACTTGCCGTCGGCATCCAGCAGGCAGAAGTACTTCTGGTTGTCCTGCATGGTGGTGATCAGCGCTTCCTGCGGTACGTCGAGGAAACGCTCTTCGAACGAGCACACCAGCGGCACCGGCCATTCAACCAGCGCGGTCACTTCGTCGAGCAGCGCCGGCGGCACGATCGCGGTGCCTTCCTGACGGGTCGCCAGTTCTTCGGTGCGCTTGCTGATGATTTCGCGACGTTCGTTGGCATCGGCCAGTACGTAAGCGGCACGCAGGTCGGCGAGGTAGCTCGACGGCGAACCGATGCGTACGGCGTCCGGATGGTGGAAACGGTGACCGCGGGAATCACGGCCAGCCTTCTGCGCAAGGATCGTGCAGTCGATGACCTGATCACCGAGCAGCATCACCAGCCATTGGGTCGGACGCACGAATTCTTCCTTGCGCGCCCCCCAACGCATGCGTTTCGGGATCGGCAGGTCGTTCAACGAATCTTCGACGATGGTCGGCAGCAGGCTCGCGGTCGGCTTGCCGGCGATGTTCTGGCTGTAGCGCAGTTTCGGCCCGCTCTGATCGATTTCGCTCAGCTCGACGCCGCACTTCTTGGCGAAGCCCAGCGCGGCCTGCGTCGGATTGCCGTCAGCGTCGAACGCCGCCTGACGTGGCGGGCCATCGAGGTTGATGCTGCGATCCGGCTGCTGAGTGGCCAGCGCAGTGATCAGCACGGCCAGACGACGTGGCGCGGCATAGACGGTTTTGCTTTCGTAGCTCAGGCCGGCGGCTTGCAGGCCCTTGTCGATACCGGCGAGGAACGCTTCAGCCAGAGTGTTCAGAGCTTTGGGTGGCAGTTCTTCGGTGCCCAGTTCAACCAGAAAATCTTGCGCACTCATAGTGCAGCCTCCAGCTTGGCCAGTACTTCGTCACGCAGGTCCGGGGTCGCCATCGGGAAGCCCAGCTTGGCGCGAGCCAGCAGATAGGCTTGCGCAACGGAACGCGCCAGGGTGCGCACGCGCAGAATATATTGCTGACGCGCAGTCACCGAGATCGCCCGGCGCGCATCCAGCAGGTTGAAGGTGTGCGACGCCTTCAGCACCATTTCATAGCTCGGCAACGGCAGCGGCTGGTCAAGCTCGATCAGGCGCTTGGCTTCGCTTTCATAGAAGTCGAACAGTTCGAACAGTTTGTCGACGTTGGCGTGTTCGAAGTTGTAGGTGGACTGCTCCACTTCGTTCTGGTGGAACACGTCGCCGTAAGTGACTTTGCCGAACGGGCCGTCAGCCCAGACCAGGTCGTACACCGAATCCACGCCTTGCAGGTACATCGCCAGTCGCTCGAGACCATAGGTGATCTCGCCGGTTACCGGGTAGCACTCGATGCCGCCCGCCTGCTGGAAGTAAGTGAACTGGGTGACTTCCATGCCGTTGAGCCAGACTTCCCAGCCCAGACCCCAGGCGCCGAGGGTCGGCGATTCCCAGTTGTCTTCGACGAAGCGGATGTCGTGCACCAGCGGGTCGAGGCCGACGTGCTTGAGCGAGCCCAGGTACAGTTCCTGGAAGTTGTCCGGGTTCGGCTTCAGAACCACCTGGAACTGGTAGTAGTGCTGCAGACGGTTCGGGTTTTCGCCGTAGCGGCCGTCAGTCGGACGGCGGCTTGGCTGCACGTACGCGGCGTTCCAGGTTTCCGGGCCGATGGCGCGCAGGAAGGTCGCGGTGTGGAAAGTGCCGGCGCCTACTTCCATATCGTAGGGCTGAAGTACCACACAACCTTGCTCGGCCCAGTATTGCTGGAGCGCGAGGATCAAGTCTTGGAAGGTACGCACGGCTGGCGTAGGCTGGCTCACGAAATTCACCTGTTTCTTGGGCTGCGATTTAAAGAGCGGGAGTATACCCGATTCGTTGCTGCGCACGCCCCCTGGAGCCTTATGCCACGCTGCTTTTGGTGTACCGAAGATCCGCTGTACATGGCCTATCACGATCAGGAGTGGGGCACGCCGCTACGCGATGCGCAGGGTTTGTTCGAGTTGCTTTTGCTCGAAGGGTTCCAGGCCGGGCTGTCGTGGATCACTGTGCTGCGCAAGCGCGAGCGGTATCGCCAGGTGCTGTTCGGCTTCGATGTGCAGCGTGTCGCGCAGATGAGCGACGCCGAAATCGACGAACTGATGCTCGATCCGGGGATCATCCGCAATCGTCTCAAGCTCAACGCCGCGCGGCGTAATGCCCAGGCGTGGCTGGCGCTGGAGGATCCGGTGGCGTTGCTCTGGTCGTTTGTAGGCGACCAGCCAATCATCAATCACTTCAAGGATCGCAGCGAAGTTCCGGCGATCACCCCCCAAGCGCTGGCGATGAGCAAAGCGCTGAAAAAAGCCGGATTCACGTTCGTCGGCCCGACCATTTGCTACGCGCTGATGCAGGCCTCGGGCATGGTCATGGACCACACCCAGGACTGCGACCGCTACGCGCAGTTGGTCAACGCCGGTTAGAATGCCCGCCTCGCGCACAGCACAAAGATCAGGAGTGACCTGTGGAAAAGTTTAAAGGCGCCTTGCTGGTAGGCGCTCTGCGGCTGTTTGCCCTGCTGCCATGGCGGGCCGTGCAGGCCGTGGGTTCGGCGATTGGCTGGATCATGTGGAAAACCCCCAACCGTTCCCGCGACGTGGTGCGGATCAACCTCGCCAAGTGTTTTCCCCAGATGGATGCGGCCGAACGTGAGCGTCTGGTCGGGCAGAGTCTGAAAGACATCGGCAAGTCGCTGACCGAAAGCGCCTGCGCGTGGATCTGGCCGGCGCAGCGCTCGATCGATCTGGTTCGCGAAGTTGAAGGCCTCGATGTGCTCAAGGATGCGCTCGCTTCGGGCAAAGGCGTGGTCGGCATCACCAGCCATCTGGGCAACTGGGAAGTGCTCAACCACTTCTACTGCAGTCAGTGCAAACCGATCATTTTCTATCGGCCGCCGAAGCTCAAGGCGGTGGATGAATTGCTGCGAAAACAGCGCGTGCAGTTGGGCAACAAGGTCGCCGCATCGACCAAGGAAGGCATTCTCAGCGTGATCAAGGAAGTGCGCAAAGGTGGTGCCGTGGGCATTCCCGCCGATCCGGAGCCGGCCGAATCCGCCGGGATCTTTGTGCCCTTCTTCGCCACTCAGGCACTGACCAGCAAATTCGTGCCGAACATGTTGGCCGGCGGCAAAGCGGTCGGCGTGTTCCTGCATGCTCTGCGCCTGCCTGACGGCTCGGGCTACAAAGTGATCCTCGAAGCCGCACCCGAAGCCATGTACAGCACCGATACCGCCGAGTCCTGCGCGGCGATGAGCAAAGTGGTCGAGCGTTACGTGGCGGCGTATCCGAGCCAATACATGTGGAGCATGAAGCGCTTCAAGAAGCGTCCGCCGGGCGAAGCGCGCTGGTACTGAGCCGCTGCGACAGGTTGGCGGCTGATGCAGACGGCGTCACCTTGCGCTGTCTGTAGCTCAAGGCGCCTGCCGCTCGAGCTTCTTCAGAAACACAGTCATTTCCTTTTCGGCCTGTTTGTCGCCCTTGGCGCGGGCCGCTTCCAGGCCCTGCTCCCAGGCCTGACGCGCAGCGGCGTGATCGCCTAGCGCCAGCTGCGCCTTGCCCAGTAACTTCCACGCTGCTGAGTACTTCGGGTCGAACGTAACGCAGTGCTGGAAATGCTCGGCAGCCCTGGCGTTTTCGCCCAAGTCCAGATAACCCTTGCCCAGGCCGAAACGCAACAGAGCGTTATCCGCACCTTTGGCGAGCATTTTTTCCAGGGATTCGAGCATAGGCGCGTTCCTTTCTGCGGTGTGTCAGAGGTGAGTCTTGCTCAGCAATACCCCTTTCGCGAGCAAGCCTGCTCCCACAGGGCAACGCATTCCAAAGGTGGGAGCGGGCTTGCTCGCGAAGGGGCCATCTCGGGCAACGTTGTTTTCAGGTCAGAAAAAGCTCAACCCCACATGAAACAGCTTCTCCACATCGCGAATATGCTTCTTGTCCACAAGGAACAGAATCACATGGTCGCCCGCTTCGATCACCGTGTCGTCGTGGGCAATGATCACTTTCTCGTTGCGAATCACCGCGCCGATGGTAGTGCCCGGCGGCAGGCCGATCTTTTCGATCGGCTTGCCGATGACCTTGCTCGACTTCGCATCACCGTGGGCAATCGCCTCGATCGCTTCCGCCGCGCCGCGCCGCAGTGAGTGCACGCTGACGATATCGCCTCGGCGTACGTGGGCGAGCAGGGTGCCGATGGTCGCCAGTTGCGGGCTGATGGCGATGTCGATGTCGCCGCCCTGAATCAGGTCGACGTAAGCCGGATTGTTGATGATCGTCATGACCTTCTTCGCCCCCAGCCGTTTGGCCAGCAGCGACGACATGATGTTGGCTTCGTCATCGTTGGTCAGGGCGAGGAAGATATCGGCGTCGGCGATGTTCTCTTCCAGCAGCAGATCGCGGTCCGAGGCACTGCCCTGCAACACCACGGTGCTGTCGAGGGTATCGGAGAGGTAGCGGCAACGCGCCGGGCTCATCTCGATGATCTTCACCTGATAGCGGCTTTCGATGGCCTCGGCCAGGCGCTCGCCGATCTGCCCGCCACCGGCGATAACGATGCGTTTGTAGGTTTCGTCGAGGCGGCGCATTTCGCTCATCACCGCGCGAATGTCCTCACGGGCGGCGATGAAGAACACTTCGTCGTCGGCCTCGATCACCGTGTCGCCCTGCGGCAGGATCGGCCGGTCACGGCGGAAGATCGCAGCGACGCGGGTTTCGACGTTCGGCATGTGCTCACGCAACTGGCGCAGTTGCTGGCCGACCAGCGGCCCGCCGTAGTAGGCGCGCACCGCCACCAGTTGCGCCGCGCCTTCGGCGAAGTCGATCACCTGCAAGGCACCGGGATGCTGGATCAGGCGCTTGATGTAGTTGGTCACGACCTGCTCGGGACTGATCAGCACGTCGACCGGAATCGCTTCGTTCTGGAACAGCTGTTCCTCGCGATTGAGGTACGACGCTTCGCGCACCCGGGCGATTTTGGTCGGGGTGTGGAACAGCGTGTGCGCGACCTGGCAGGCGACCATGTTGGTCTCGTCACTGTTGGTCACCGCGACCAGCATGTCGGCGTCGTCGGCACCGGCCTGACGCAGTACCGAAGGCAGCGAGCCTCGGCCCTGCACGGTGCGGATGTCAAGGCGATCGCCGAGGTCGCGCAGGCGCTCGCCGTCGGTGTCGACCACGGTGATGTCGTTGGCCTCGCTGGCCAGATGTTCGGCCAGCGAACCGCCGACCTGTCCTGCACCGAGGATGATGATTTTCATCCAGTCACTCCGTTGATTCCGTTTAGCCGCGCGTGGCAGCGATCTTGATCAGCTTGGCGTAGTAGAACCCGTCATGCCCGCCTTGCCGGGCCAGCAGTTGGCGACCATGGGGCTGTTTGATGCCGGCCGCCGTAGCCAGATCCAGTTCGCGGGCACCGGGGGTGCGCTCGAGGAACGCAGCGATCACCTCAGTGTTTTCCGTCGGCAATGTCGAGCAGGTGGCGTAGAGCAGGATGCCGCCGACTTCGAGGGTTTTCCACATGGCGTCGAGCAACTCGCCTTGCAGTTGTGCGAGGGCGACGATGTCGTCGGGCTGGCGGGTCAGCTTGATGTCCGGATGGCGACGGATCACCCCGGTGGCCGAGCACGGTGCATCGAGCAGGATGCGCTGGAACGGTTTGCCATCCCACCATTTCGCCGTGTCGCGGCCATCGGCGGCGATCAGCTCAGCGCTCAGGCCCAGGCGTTCAAGGTTTTCCTTCACCCGCACCAGACGCTTGGCCTCCAGATCCACCGCCACCACGCCGGCCAGCGCCGGTTCGGCTTCGAGGATATGGCAAGTCTTGCCGCCGGGCGCGCAGCAGGCGTCGAGCACGCGTTGGCCGGGCGCCAGGTCGAGCAGGTCGGCGGCCAGTTGCGCGGCTTCGTCCTGCACACTGATCCAGCCCTCGGCGAAACCCGGCAGGCTGCGCACATCGGCGGCGGCTTCGAGGACGATGCCGTCGCGGCTGTATTCGCAAGGTGTCGCGGCGATCCCGGCATCGTTCAGCAGCGCGAGGTAGGCGTCGCGGCTGTGATGGCGGCGGTTGACCCGCAGGATCATCGGCGGATGCGCGTTGTTTGCTGCACAGATGGCTTCCCACTGCTGCGGCCAGAACGCCTTGAGGGATTTTTGCAGCCAGCGCGGGTGCGCCGTGCGCACCACCGGGTCGCGTTCGAGTTCGGCGAAAATCGTCTCGCTTTCGCGCTGGGCATTGCGCAGCACGGCGTTGAGCAGGCCTTTGGCCCAGGGTTTTTTCAGCTTGTCGGCGCAACCGACGGTCTCACCGATGGCGGCGTGAGCCGGTACGCGGGTGTAGAGCAACTGGTAAAGACCGACCAGCAGCAGCGCCTCGACATCGGCGTCGGCAGACTTGAACGGTTTCTGCAAAAGCTTCTCTGCCAATGCCGACAGGCGTGGCTGCCAGCGTGCAGTGCCAAAGGCCAGATCCTGAGTGAAACCGCGATCGCGATCCTCGACCTTGTCCAGCTGCGGGGGCAGGGAGCTGTTCAGCGAAGCCTTGCCGCTGAGCACGGCGGCGAGTGCCTTGGCGGCGGCCAGACGTGGATTCATTGCGCGTCCACCGCTGCACCCAGCACGCTGCCGACGGCGAATTTCTCGCGGCGGCTGTTGAACAGGTCGCTGAAGTTCAGCGCTTTGCCACCGGGCAGTTGCAGACGAGTCAGGCACAGCGCTTGTGCACCGCAGGCGACGATCAGGCCGTCCTTGCTGGCGCTGAGGATTTCACCCGGAGCGCCAGTGCCGTCGGCGACTTTCGCGGCCAGCACTTTCAACGCTTCGCCATTGAGCGTGCTGTGGGTGATCGGCCATGGGTTGAAGGCGCGAACCAGACGTTCCAGCTCTACCGCCGGACGGCTCCAGTCGATGCGTGCTTCATCTTTGTTCAGTTTGTGCGCGTAAGTGGCGAGCTCGTCGTTTTGCACCTCACCTTGCAGGGTGCCGGCAGCCAGACCGGCAATTGCCTGGACCACGGCGGGCGGACCCATTTCGGCGAGGCGATCATGCAGTGTGCCGCCAGTGTCATCGGAGCTGATCGGCGTGACAACCTTTAGCAGCATCGGCCCGGTGTCGAGTCCGGCTTCCATTCGCATCACGGTCACACCGCTTTCGGCATCGCCATGTTCGACGGCGCGCTGAATCGGCGCCGCACCGCGCCAGCGTGGCAGCAGCGACGCATGACTGTTGATGCAACCCAGACGCGGAATATCCAGCACCGCTTGCGGCAGGATCAGGCCGTAGGCGACCACCACCATCAAGTCCGGTTTCAGCGCGGCCAGTTCCGCCTGGGCGTCGGCATTGCGCAAGGTCGGCGGCTGCAACACCTGGATATTATTCTCCAGAGCGAGTTGTTTGACCGGGCTCGGCATCAGTTTTTGCCCGCGGCCGGCCGGCCGATCCGGCTGGGTGTAGACCGCCACGATCTCGTACGGGCTGCTCAGCAGAGCCTTGAGGTGCTCGGCGGCGAATTCCGGGGTACCGGCAAAAACAATGCGCAGTGGCTCAGTCATGAAAGGCGTCTCATAAAAAGAAAAAGGCTTGCCGCAGCAAGCCTTTGAAGAGGGGCATCAAGCGTTCTGGCGGTGCAGCTTTTCCAGTTTCTTCTTGATCCGGTCGCGTTTGAGCGTGGACAGGTAATCGACGAACAATTTGCCGTTGAGGTGGTCGCATTCGTGCTGGATGCACACCGCGAGCAGGCCTTCGGCTATCAGCTCATAGGGCTTGCCGTCGCGGTCCAGCGCCTTGATTTTGACCTTCTGCGGGCGGTCGACGTTTTCGTAGAAGCCCGGTACCGAGAGGCAGCCTTCCTGATACTGGTCCATCTCGTCGGTCAGCGGTTCGAACTCGGGGTTGATGAACACCCGTGGCTCGGTACGGTCTTCGGACAGGTCCATCACGACGATACGTTTGTGCACGTTGACCTGGGTCGCGGCGAGGCCGATGCCCGGCGCTTCATACATTGTTTCAAACATGTCGTCGACCAACTGACGCACTTCGTCGTCCACTACAGCCACTGGTTTGGCGATAGTGCGCAGACGCGGGTCCGGAAATTCGAGGATGTTTAAAATGGCCATAGCTTCGATTGCTGCACACGTTGAGTAAAGTCGGGTCGATGGCCTGGCGGGTCCGAGGATGCAGGCTACCGTTGTGAAGCGTAGCTTCTGAAAACAGAAGCGAGCCACGGGGGCTCTGACGATTCACGCGAATGCACATGATAAAGGGATTCACTGCATGAGGAAAACACTACTCGCCCTGCTGCTTCTGGCTTCGGCCGGCGCCGCACAAGGGCAAGTGCAACTCAGGGATGGTTTTCCACAGCAATACACGGTGGTTTCAGGGGATACGCTCTGGGACATTTCCGGCAAATACCTGCGCGAGCCCTGGCAATGGCCACAGCTTTGGCGCGCCAACCCGCAGGTCGAGAACCCCAACCTGATCTATCCCGGCGACACGCTGACGCTCAGCTACGTCAACGGCCAGCCGCAACTAACTGTCAACCGTGGCGAGTCGCGCGGCACCATCAAGCTTTCGCCACGGATTCGCACCAGCCCGGTGGCCGAGGCGATTCCGAGCATTCCGCTGAAATCGATCAACAGCTTTCTGCTGAGCAACCGCATCGTCGACAACGCCGAAGACTTCGACAAGGCGCCGTACATCGTCGCCGGCGATGCCGAACGGGTGCTCAGCGGCACCGGTGACCGCATCTTCGCCCGTGGCCATTTCGATCCGGAGCAACCGGTGTACGGCATCTTCCGCCAGGGCAAGGTGTATACGGACCCGCAAACCAAGGAGTTCCTCGGTATCAACGCGGACGATATCGGTGGTGGCGAAATCGTTGCTGCCGAAGGCGATGTCGCCACCCTCGCCCTGCAGCGCACCACCCAGGAAGTGCGGCTTGGTGACCGCTTGTTCAGCGGCGAAGAACGTTCGATCAACTCGACGTTCATGCCCAGCGCGCCGAATCGATCCATCGACGGCCTGATTATCGACGTGCCGCGTGGCGTCACCCAGATCGGCGTGATGGACGTCGTCACGCTGAACAGGGGCAAACGCGACGGTCTGGCCGAAGGCAATGTACTGGCGGTGATGAAAACCGGCGAAACCGTGCGTGACCGGATCACTGGCCAGCCGCTGAAGATTCCTGATGAGCGCGCCGGCTTGCTGATGGTGTTCCGCACCTACGACAAACTCAGTTACGGCCTGGTGCTCAACGCTTCGCGTTCGTTGGCGGTGCTCGACAAGGTGCGAAATCCGTAAGCTTGCTTCACAAGTTACCAACAGAGTTATCCACAGCTTGTTCCGAATGGTTCGGAGCATAGAACGATCAAGGATGATCCATTCATGTTGTCGCTCAGTACGGCCATTTCCCCGGCGGAACTGGAGGCGCGCCTGCGCCTGCACCGCATGCCGGATATCGGCCCCAAGCGTTTTGCCAAACTGCTCGAAGCCTTCGGCTCGGCGTCGAAAGCCATCAGTGCGCCGGCCAGTGCGTGGCGCTCGCTGGGGTTGCCATCGGCCTGCGCCGAGGCGCGACGTTGTCCGACGGTGCGCGATGGCGCCAGCCACGCAATGCGCTGGCTAGAGCGCCCCGGCCAACATTTGTTGATGTGGGATCAAGCGGATTACCCAGCATTGCTGGCGCAAATTCCCGATCCGCCGCCGCTTTTATTCGTTGCCGGCGATCCGTCGATTCTGGAGAAACCGCAGTTGGCGATGGTCGGCAGCCGCCGCGCTTCGCGTCCCGGGATGGACACGGCGGCGGCGTTTTCCCGCAGTCTGGCCGGGGCCGGTTTTGTCATCACCAGTGGTCTGGCGCTGGGCATTGATGCCGCTGCGCATCAGGCCGCACTGAACGTTGGCGGCCAGACCGTGGGTGTGCTTGGTACGGGCCTGGAAAATTTTTATCCACAACGCAACCAAGGCCTGGCTGAGGCAATGATTGCCTCGGGCAGTGCGGTGCTTTCCGAGTTTCCGCTGGACGCCGGGCCGAGCCCGAGCAACTTCCCCCGACGCAACCGCATCATCAGCGGCTTATCCCTTGGCGTGCTGGTGGTCGAGGCCAGTGTTGCCAGCGGCTCGTTGATTACCGCGCGACTGGCGGCCGAGCAAGGGCGTGAGGTTTACGCGATTCCAGGATCGATCCATCACCCCGACGCCCGCGGTTGTCACCAGTTGATTCGCGACGGCGCGGTGCTCGTGGAAACTATCGAACACATTCTCGAAGCCCTGCGTGGCTGGCAGCAGCCGTTGTTATCCACAGCTTCGCCGCAGGATGATCATCCGTTGCTTGCGCTGCTGCACGCGGCGCCGCACACCAGCGAAGCCCTGGCCGCGAGCTGTGGCTGGGCGCTGCCCAAAGTGCTTGCGACGCTGACCGAGCTGGAGATCGACGGCCGTGCGGTGTGCGAAAACGGTCGCTGGTTGGCGCGGTCACGCTAGGTTTTACAAGGAAGATCGGTAAACTGCGCGAAACCTGTTTGTGGAGAGTTTTTTCATGGTCAACAGTTGGCGTGTGCAACAAGCCGCGCGTGAAGTTCGCGCCGGCGCGGTGATTGCCTATCCAACCGAAGCCGTCTGGGGGCTGGGTTGCGACCCGTGGAACGAAGACGCCGTGGACCGCTTGCTGGCGATCAAGAATCGCTCGGTGAGCAAAGGACTGATCCTCGTCGCTGACAACATCCGCCAGTTCGATTTCCTTTTCGAGGACTTCCCGCAGGACTGGATCGACCGCATGGCCAGCACCTGGCCGGGGCCGAACACCTGGCTGGTGCCACACCAGAATCTGTTGCCGGAATGGGTCACAGGCGTGCATGACACCGTGGCACTGCGGGTCAGTGATCACCCGCAAGTGCGTGATTTGTGCTCGATGGTCGGGCCGTTGATATCAACCTCGGCCAACCCGCAAGGTCGCCCGGCGGCGCGCACGCGTTTACGGGTAGAGCAATATTTCCGTGGGCAGATCGATCTGGTGCTGGCCGGTAGTCTCGGCGGCCGGAAAAACCCGAGTGTCATCCGCGATCTGGCGACGGGCAAGGTCATTCGTCCCGACTGACGCTTTTCTGCCTCTTCTGCTTTTGAGCTCCCCGAATGGTTTGGCGGGGAGTTTTTCTGCCCGAAATATTATCTTTGGTCAATTATAAAACTTAAACAATCCGTTGTTTATGTTGCTCCGCTGTATGTCAGATAAATCTATAAATCAGAAACTTCGGTAAATTTTCCCACGTCATTATCAGACGTCGTGCAGTGGCGAGATTTGCAGAATCATCCATTATTTCAATGCGTCAGAAAACTTCGATAGTTAACGTCTGCGGAGAGGGAATGGATACTACAAACTTACAATTAAAGGATTACCTGCAGGGGCTTCGAGAAACACTGCACAAGCAGAGTTCTGATTATCGTATCGTTATTCTTGAAGCAGGGTCAGATGCCAGCGAGTTTGAACGCTTCATCGGTCGTCAGTTTCGTCTTCGGTTAAAACATTACATGTTGACGTCAAGAGCCCGAGCACTTGAAACGAGTCTGGCGATCTCATCGCGAAGCACGCATTTTCTGCTGTATCAACGCGATCAACTGACGGCGGTCATGCGTGTCACCCCATCACCGTTCGAATGGGCTTCGCTGGCAAACCAATATGTTTCTCCGACCGTGGCGCTGGCACGTCATGTCGAGTTCAGTCGCCTGATCAGCCTTTCGCAACAGCACCGGCCAGTGCCGACCAATGCGCTGCTTGCGGCCGCCACGCAATGGGCGATCGACCGCGGTTATGAAGGTGTCACTGCGTTGTGCAGATCGCCACAACGGCGGCTATTTCAGCGTTTCGGCCTGACCCTGATCACCTCCAATCCCCTGCATATCGCAAATCGTTCTCGCGGCGATTACTGGCTGCTGTCTGCGCAGTGGCGACAAATCCTTGCAGCACTACAACAACCATTTCCCATGAACGGCAACTATCCGGAGAATCGCAATGAATGCGTCCATCAGTTTTGAACAACATTTGATTCTGCTCGATCAGCGCATCGACAAAACATGGAGCGATATTCTGGGCAACTCCAGGCTGGTCAAGGCTATTCGCAAGGGCAGTGTTTCCAAGGCGTTGTATGCAATCTACATGATCGAAACCTTTCATTACACCTCACACAATGCTCGAAATCAGGGTCTGGTTGGGGTGCGGCATGCCGATAATCCTGTTTATGCGAAGTTCTGTTTTGAACATGCGGCGCAAGAAGTCGGGCATGAGAAAATGGCCCTGCATGATGTCATGAGTTTAGGCTTGAAAAATGAAGCTTTTGATATACCGCCAGCACTTCCTGAGACCGAAGTGCTGATCGCTTACTTATACTGGATTTCTTTTACCGGTAACCCATTACAGCGGCTCGGATACAGTTACTGGGCGGAAAACGCTTATCACTTTATCACTCCGCTGATCAACAAACTGAGTGAAACGCTGTCGTTGAAGCCCGCTCAATTGACGTTCTTCATTGCTCATTCGGATATCGACGTCGACCACTTCAATGAGATCAAACTCATTCTGCAGCGGACCTGCAAGCGTCAGGCTGACTGGGATGCCGTTGCGACCGTGATGGAAACCAGTCTGCGCCTGACCGGTAACATGCTCGAAGCCGTTTATGACCAGTATGAAGCTTGGCAAAACGGCCTCGCGCCCCGCTACGAGTTTCTTCATGCCCTGGAGAAATCATGACGCCTTCCCGTTCATTTTCCTGTCAGGCAGGCGGAGGTCGAGATGGCTGATTATTTCGAGCGTTTGAACTACTCGCTGGGGGATGAAGACACAGCGCTCGAACATGCCATTCTGCCCGAGCATGCCAGACATGTATTGGGCGTTGCCGGCTGTGGCGGTCGGCTTCTGCCTTTGCTGGCCCGTCACCCAGCCCGCATGACGTGTGCCGATATCAGTGCGCCGCAACTGGCCTTTACGCGCTTGCGTTTTGCCCTGCTGGAGCAGACCGATCGTCAGTCGTTCATGGATTTCATGGGCTACCAGCCCGATATATCGGCGACACGCCGCAAATCCATATTTCGCCTGCTGGATCTGCCTTCTCTTGATAGGCGCTGGCTGGAGCACTTTTTTCATTCCCGTCATTGGCAGGCACCGATTTACCTCGGCGCCTTCGAGCAGACCCTGCAGCGGTTGGCGAAGGTCAACGGACTGTTCACTGGCAAGGCGGGACGAGGGATCTTCCAGGTCCGAGATCTGGAAGAACAATCGACTTATTACCAAAGCCGTTTTCCCCTCAAGCGCTGGAAGGCCGTGATCGCCCTATTGGGCAATGCATCGGTGCTCAACTCGCTTTTGTATAAAGGGGCATTCCCCCGCAACAATCTGGGCATCAGTTCCCGCGAGGTGTATCTGGATATTTTCCATACCTTGTTCACCACCCAGGTCGTGCGCGAGAGCTTTTTCCTGCAAATGCTGTTTTTCGGTGAGTTGCGGTATCCCCAAGGCTTTCCGCTGGAGTGCGATCAACAGGTCTTTCAACAGGCACGCAAGGCACTGCAGCAATGCCGGCTGACCGTGGAGCAGAGCGATATTTTCGACTGTGCTTCCAGGTGCAGGGATGTCGACTTTGTCTCATTTTCAGACGTGCCTTCATTCCTGCCGGCGAAGGTGGGTATTGATGTTCTGCAGCGGCTTCGACCCGCTTTGGGCGAGGATGCGCTGACGGTTATTCGTGGCCATTTGCATGTGGTCAGGCCCGATTGCGAAGGCTTCTGCGACGTTACTACGCAATTTCAGGACGCAATCGCACGAGAAAAAACTCAACTCTGGCGAGTGCAGGTCTACCGCCAGACATCACCTGCGCAGGTATCCCGATGAATACACCTCACCCGACCGTTAATTGGGTCAGGAACCGCGTCCGCCAGGCGCGGGACGATCAACAGCAATTGTTCGACGCCGGTCTCAATGGCCTGCACCTGGTGCAGCGCGACGGCAAGGTCATAGAGTTGGGCAGCGGCGAGCGGCTGACCGAATTTCTCTCATGCTCCTATCTGGGACTCGAAAGCGACCCCCGTCTGATTCAAGGCGCAGTGCAAGCCATCGAGTCCTTCGGCGTGCAGTTCGCTGCCGCTCGCACCCGAGCGCTGCTCCCGCCGATGCGCGAACTCGATGAGCAGTTGAACCGCATATTCCAGGGGCATACGGTGACATTCAACTCGGTGGGCAGCGCCCATCTGGGTTGTCTGCCGCTGCTGGGTTCCGGTGAATTGCCGTCGTATCCCTTGCACCGTGGCCCGGGCTGGATCATTGATCATACTGCCCATGCTTCAATGCAAGTGCTGCAAGGCATTCTGTGGCAGTTCGGCCCCGTCCATCGCTGCGATTGCAGTGATCTTCAGCAAGTCGAAGATGCTTGCTCCACAGCCGTCGCCGCCGGCAATACGCCGATTATCATGACTGACAGCATCGGCTCGATGCGCGGGCTTTATCCTGTCGACCGATTGCTGCAACTGGCAGAGCGCTTCGAGGGTTATCTGTATGCGGATGACGCTCACGGCACTTCCATTCATGGCCACGCCGGGGGCGGTTATGCGCTCGATGTCGCCGCTGCGCCGTCGTGCAAACGTTTGATCCTGCTGTCGTCATTATCCAAGGCTTTCGGTGCCACCGGCGGAGCAATTACAGTGCTGACGTCGGCCGATGCCGAGCTGATTCGGCGCCATGCGTCGACTTATACATTTGGCGGCCCGCTATCGATGGGCGGTGTCGGTGCGGCAGTTGCCTCGGCAAAGATCCACCTCTCTGCACAATTGGGTCAGTTGCAAGAGGCGCTTTGGCGAAACGTGGAGGTCATCGACAGTCTGTTAGGACCGGTTTTAGGCAATCACCAGATTGCTTCGCCCATTCGTTTCGTCCGGGTGGGTGCCGAACGGGACGCGATCAGTCTGGCGTTGCACTTGCGTCGGCACGCCATAGCGGTCACTACAGCCTTGTTTCCAGTGGTGGCCAAAGGTCAAGCCATCCTGCGACTGGCCATCAGCGCGAATCACAGCGAGGTTCAGTTGGAGCATCTGGCCAGTGCGGTCAACGAAGGATTCGCTGAGCTGGGTATTCGCCAGGAAGATCCGCATCATGCGCGGTGACCTGATGAACCAGGCCTGTGCAAAGACCGTTCAGGGTGCGGCCGCGGAGGCCTTCGCGCGTAAACTGGCCTATGCGCGGTCACTGCCATGGTTCTGTAAGCTCTGTCCGCAGATTCAGTACGTACAGACCGCAGCGGATCTGCATCGGTTACCGATCCTCGCCGTGGAGGATGATCAGGACGGATTGCTGTTCACTCATCTCAGCGAAGCGTCACATTGCGCGCCGGGCGGCGGGCTGACCCTGACTTCAGGCGGCAGCACGGGTAACCGCAAGCACATCACTCACTCTTGGGCATTCAACGAAAATATCGTGCCCTTGGGCGCGCGGATGTTCGTTGCGAGCGATGAACTGCCCCGTGTCGTAATCAACTGCCTGACGCCCGGTGAAATGCAGGGTGCCTTTCAATACGCGTCGGCCATTGTCCGGCACATTGGCGCGCGCCTGCTGCCTGCGGGTGCGCTGATGGGGCTGCAGCGTATAGCCGGGCTGATTCATTCTCAATCGGCCGATGCACTGATCTGCACGCCCTCATTCGCCGAGGCCCTGTTCAATCATGCTGATGTCGAGGGCGCGCATTTGCGCAGTTTGAGATGGCTCTACTACATCGGAGAACCTTGTCGTCAGCCACTGCGCGAGCAACTGGCTCGAGCCTGGCCGGCCCTGAACATACGATCATTGGGTTACAGCTCGACGGAGACCGGACCTATCGGGTTCCAGTGCAGGCATCTGGAGCATGGTCTCTACCATCTGCATGCCGATGCCATGCTACTTGAAGTGGTCGATCCCCACAGCCTGCAAGCGGTGGTGGAAGGTGAACCCGGGGAGTTTCTGCTGACCCCTTTATTGCCCGATCAGGTGCCTTTGTTGCGGTATCGCATTGGTGATCGTGGGCGAGTCTTGGGCGGGCAATCCGGTTGTGCCTGTGGCAGCGCTCTGCCAATACTGCAACTGCAGGGTCGCGTCGAGACCTCGATCAAACTGGGCGGCGCGATCATCACTCAGCGACAGGTTCTGAGCGTGCTCGCAGAGCTGTTGCCCGAATTGTACGCTTGGGATGTGCAAGTGCAGATTGATCGGCGGGCCGAGGGTGCGCACCTGCGGCTGCTGATCGCCGAAGACCGGATTCCCGCCGCTGCGGAACGGGTCATCGAAGAGGCTTTGCGCAGCGAGGCACAGGCGAGCACATTACTCAGATTACCCGGTGTATCGGGCATGCAGATTCAGCGTCTGCCCCGTGGTGATTTTGCCATCACCACGGCTGGCAAGACGCCGTTTTTTGTCGAGAGATGAGGCGTCCCGGTCAAGCTCTTGAGGCGCGCCCGGGTGCTGCGTTTGATGGAAGTGTTTCAGGGGTGCAGAACGGTAGAGCCGGTGGTGCGCCGCGCCGACAGTTCGGTTTGCGCCTTCGCCGCTTCGGCCAGTGGATAACTCTGGCTGACATCCACCTTCAATTTGCCGCTGATGATCATCTCGAACAACTCGTCAGCCATACGCTGCAGGTTCTCGGCGTTGTTGGCGTAGGTCGCCAATGTCGGCCGGGTGACATAAAGCGAGCCCTTTGCGGCGAGAATGCCAAGATTGACGCCATCGACCGCGCCCGAGGCATTGCCGAAACTCACCACCAGGCCACGTGGCGCCACGCTGTCCAGGGAGGTGAGCCAGGTGTCCTTGCCGACGCCGTCATACACCACCGGGACTTTCTTGCCGTCAGTCAGGGCCAGCACACGCTCGGCTACGTTTTCATGGCTGTAGTCGATAGTGGCCCAGGCGCCGTTGGCCTTGGCCAGTTCGGCTTTTTCCCTGGAACTGACGGTGCCTATCAGCTTCACGCCCAGCGCTTTGGCCCATTGGCAGGCCAGCGAGCCGACGCCGCCCGCTGCCGCGTGGAACAGAATGGTTTCGCCGCCCTGCAGTTCGTAGGTCTGGCGCAGCAGGTATTGCACGGTCAGGCCCTTGAGCATGACCCCGGCAGCCGTTTCGAAGCTGATTTCGTCGGGCAGGTGTACAAGATTGTCTTGCGGCAGGACATGTACCTGGCTGTAGGCGCCGAGCGGGCCGCTGCCGTACGCCACACGATCGCCGACCTTGAACCGGGTGACGTCGCTGCCCACCGCCTCGACGGTGCCGGCGCCTTCCGAACCCAGGCCAGACGGCAAGGCGGGCGGCGCATACAGGCCGCTACGGTAGTAGGTGTCAATGAAATTCAGGCCGATCGCGTGGTTGGCCACGCGCACCTGATTCGGCCCGGGCGCAGCGGGTTCGTAATCTACATATTCGAGCACTTCGGGACCGCCGTGGGCACCGAACTGGATACGCTTTGCCATCTGCCTGCTCTCCTTGGGTCGTCACTAAGCCCTCTATCCAACTCCCCTGCTTGATCTTCGTCAACTGCGGCGCGCCGGTCTGCGATGGTATGCTACGCGCCCATTTGCGCCGCCCGCCCGCCGGGGCGCCGCCCGATTCAAGGTGAAGCCATGACGACCCGCACCGACGCCGTAAAGGCCTATTTGCTCGATCTGCAAGACCGCATCTGCGCCGCGCTCGAAACCGAAGACGGCGGCAAGTGCTTCGTCGAAGACGCCTGGACCCGGCCGGCAGGCGGTGGTGGGCGCACCCGTGTGCTGGAAAACGGCACGTTGATCGAAAAGGGCGGCGTCAACTTTTCCCACGTCTTCGGCAGCGGCTTGCCACCCTCGGCCAGTGCGCATCGGCCGGAACTGGCCGGGCGTGGTTTCGAGGCGCTCGGCGTATCGCTGGTGATCCATCCGCACAACCCGCACGTGCCGACGTCCCACGCCAACGTGCGCTTTTTCATCGCTGAAAAAGAAGGCGAAGAACCGGTCTGGTGGTTTGGCGGCGGCTTCGACCTGACCCCGTATTACGGCGTTGAGGAAGATTGCGTCCACTGGCACCGCGTCGCCGAGCAAGCCTGTGCTCCGTTCGGCGCTGATGTCTATCCACGCTACAAGGCCTGGTGCGATACCTACTTTCACATCAAGCACCGTCATGAGCCGCGCGGCATTGGTGGTCTGTTCTTCGATGATCTGAACGAGTGGGATTTCGACACCAGTTTCGCGTTCATGCGCGCCATCGGCGACGCCTACATCGACGCCTACCTGCCGATTGTGCAGCGGCGCAAAAACGATGCCTTCACTGCACAGCAGCGCGAATTCCAGGAGTTCCGCCGTGGTCGCTATGTCGAGTTCAACCTGGTTTACGATCGTGGCACCCTCTTTGGTCTGCAATCGGGCGGACGTACCGAATCGATTCTGATGTCGCTGCCGCCGCAAGTGCGCTGGGGTTATGACTGGAAGGCCGAGCCAGGCAGCGCCGAAGCGCGCCTGACCGAATACTTCCTGCAGGATCGCGACTGGCTGGCCGAGGCCTGAGGATTGGTGATGGATCGTTACGTCGTTTTCGGTAACCCGATCGGCCACAGCAAGTCGCCGATGATTCACCAGCTGTTCGCTGAACAGACAAGCCAACGCCTCGATTACAGCACGCTGCTGGCGCCGCTTGATGATTTTGCCGGCTGCGCCACCGCGTTCTTTCGGGAGGGGCGCGGTGCCAACGTGACGGTGCCGTTCAAGGAAGAGGCTTACCGTCTGGCCAACAGCCTGACCGCACGCGCGCAGCGCGCTGGGGCGGTGAACACCTTGAGCAAACTGGACGATGGCTCACTCCTCGGCGACAACACCGATGGCGCTGGCCTGGTCCGCGATCTGACGGTCAATGCCGGATTCAGCCTGACCGGCAAGCGCATCCTTTTGCTCGGCGCCGGCGGCGCGGTGCGCGGGGCGCTGGAGCCATTGCTGGCGGAGAATCCGGCCTCAGTGATCATCGCCAATCGCACGGTGGACAAGGCTGAGCTGCTGGCCGAATTGTTCTGCGACCTGGGGCCGGTAGCAGCCAGTGGCTTCGACTGGTTGCGCGAACCGGTGGACGTGATCATCAACGCTACTTCCGCCAGTCTGACCGGTGACGTTCCGCCAATTGCGCCAAGCCTGATCGAGCCGGGCCAGACGCTGTGCTACGACATGATGTACGGCAAGGAACCGACTGCGTTCTGTCGCTGGGCCACCGAGCACGGCGCGGCGCTGGCAATGGATGGTCTGGGCATGCTCGCCGAGCAGGCGGCGGAGGCGTTCTACTTATGGCGCCGCGTGCGCCCGGATACCGCTCCGGTGCTCGCCGAACTGCGCCGACAATTAGCCCTTTAAGAGCTTCGCGAGCAAGCTCGCTCCCACATTTGATCGCATTGCACGGTGGGAGCGCGCTTGCTCACGAATGGCCACTCAGCTGATCCTGGATCAATCCTCAAAGCGGATCGGGCATTTTTCCGCCCCTTCCAGCTTGCGTAATTCTTCCACGACCTGTGGCCGTGCCCGGCGCAAGGTCAGGCTGCGGCCTTGGCCCAACAAACGCCGCGCTTCCTGATGCAGCATCTCCACCCCTGAATAATCGATGAAGTTGATCTGCTGTGCCTCGATCACCACCCGCGCTCCGTGCAACCGTTGCAGGCGCACTTGCAGGTAATGGCTGGCGCCGAAAAAGATCGAACCGCCGACGCGTAAAACATCGTCCTCACCGTCTCGCCAATGCTGCACACGCGGTTGCGAAGTGCGCTTGAGGTAGAAAAACAGCGACGCCAGCACGCCGGCGTAAATGGCTGTCTGCAGTTCCAGCAGCAGCGTTGCGAGGCACGTCAGCGCCATGACCACGAACTCGGCACGACTGACCCGCAGCAATGCCCGAATTGCTCGGTGATCGACCAGGCCCCAGGCAATCAGCAGAATGCTGCCGGCCATGGCGGGAATCGGAATATGCGAAATCAGCCCGGCGCCGAAGATCGCAAACAAAGCTACCCAGACCGCAGAAAAAATCCCGGCCAGTGGCGAACAGGCACCCGCTTCGTAACTCAATCCCGAGCGGGTAAACGATCCGGCTGACAGCGAGCCGGAAAAGAACGCCCCGACAATATTCGACAAACCTTGCGCGCGGACTTCCTGATTGGCATCAAGCAACTGCTGCGACCGGGCGGAAATCGAGCGCGCAATCGACAGACTGGTGACCAGCCCGAGCATGCCCACCGCTACGGCGCTCGGCAGCAGGCGCAGCATCACCTCCGGATCCAGCGGCAAGGCGCTGAAAGGCGGCAAGCGACCGACGAAAGCGCTGACCAGATGCACATGGCCGAACATCGCCGGCCAGATCCATACCAGCAGACTGGCCAGCACTAGCGTGATCAACAGCGTCGGCCAGCGTGGCAGGAGTTTTTTCAGCGCCACGCCGACGATGACTGTGGCGACGCCGAGGATCAGCGAAGGCTTATCCACAGCCCCGAGATGTCGCACCAGATCCATCAGACTGGCGAGCGCCGTGGTGCTGGCCGGCAATTCCAGCCCGAGCAGATTGGGCAATTGCCCGATGGCGATCACCACCGCCGCACCGAGGGTGAAACCGAGCACCACCGAGTGCGAGACGAAATTCACCAGTGCGCCGAAGCGCAGCAGGCCGAGCAACCACTGGAAAATCCCGGCCAGAAAGGTCAGCAACAGAATCAGCGTGATGTAGTCCTGCGACGCCGGAACGGCCAAGGGGCTGACGCTGGCGTAGAGCACAATCGAAATCGCCGCCGTCGGGCCGCAGATCAGATGCCACGATGAGCCCCACAGGCAAGCGATCATCACCGGGATGATCGCTGCGTAGAGACCGTATTCAGGTGGCAGACCGGCAATCAGGGCGTAGGCAATCGACTGGGGTAACGCGAGAATCGCACCGCTGAGGCCGACGATCAGGTCCCTGCCGACGCTGGCGCGGGTTTGCCGTGGCAACCAGCTCAGGAAAGGAAAAAGTGAATGACGGCTGGGGAAGGCCATGGATCCTCACGGTTGGAGTTTTCAACAAGGGTATCAGCCCTTCCCGCCGATCGTTCCCACGCAGAGCGTTAGAACGATCGGCGAATGCATTTACAGCTTCGCCTTCACCGCCACCAGTGCATCATTGCCATCCACCGTCTTCACGCCATCGAGCCACTTGTCCAGTACCGCCGGATTCGCCTTGATCCACGCCTTCGCCGCCGCGGCATTGCTGATTTTCTTGTTCACTACCTCGGCCATGATGCTGTTTTCCATGTCCTGAGTGAACGCCAGATTGGTCAGCAACTTGCCCACATTCGGGCAGGCCTCGGCGTACCCCTTGCGGGTCAGGGTGAAGACGTTCCCGGTGTCGCCGAAGTATTTTTCGCCGCCTTTCAGATAGCGCATTTTCAGTTGCACGTTCATCGGGTGCGGGGTCCAACCGAGGAAGGTGACGAATTTCTGTTTCTTCACTGCCCGCGATACTTCGGCCAGCATCGCCTGTTCGCTGGACTCGATCAGCTTCCACTGACCCATGTCGAAGTCGTTCTTCTTGATGATTTCCTGCAGCGAAATGTTTGCGGGGGCGCCCGAGCCGATGCCGTAGATTTTCTTGTCGAACTTGTCGGCGAATTTGTTCAGGTCAGCGAAATCATGCACACCCGCCTCCCAGACATAGTCGGGGACAGCAAGGGTGAATTCAGTGCCTTCGAGGTTTTTCGCCAATTGCGTCACATCACCGGTGGCGACGAATTTGTCATAAAAGCCCTGCTGCGCCGGCATCCAGTTGCCGAGAAATACGTCAACCTGGCCGTCCTTCAAACCGCCAAAGGTGATCGGCACCGCAAGGGTATCGACTTTGGCCTTGTAGCCCATGCCGTCCAGCAGAAACCCGGTGATGGCATTGGTCGCGGCGATGTCGCTCCAGCCCGGATCGGCCATTTTCACGATTTCGCAGCCTTGCTCGGCAAAAGCCGAGGCGCTGCTCAACGCGATCAGGCCAACGGTCACAGCTGTGGATAACTTGCGCATGGACTTCCCCTTAACATTATTGGTTTTGGCAGGGTTGTGGATAACGGGCCTTGCGCTCCAGATCATCAAGGTCGATGTGGTTGCGCATGTACTGCTGACTGGCATCGACCAGCGGCTGGTGATCCCAGCTCTTCAGCTTGCCGATGGTTAACGCATCGGCGACGAACCGGCGTCGGCGCTGGCTGGCCAGCACGTCCCGATGGATCGCCGGGATATCCCATTTGGTCCGCGCTTGAGCAAGAAAGTCTTCGAACACCTGACGGTGTTGCGGCGACTGGCTCAGCTCTTCTTCTTCGCGCGGATCGTTAACCACGTCGAAGAGCAGGCACGGGTCGCTTTCGCTGTAGATAAATTTGTAGGCGCCCCGACGAATCATCATCAACGGGCTGACGGTGCCTTCGGCCATGTACTCGCCGAACACTTCGTCATGCCCGCCCTGCCCTTGCAGGTGCGGCAGCAAGGAGCGGCCATCCAGCGGCAGGCCCGGTTCGAGGCTCCCTCCGGCCAGATCAACGAACGTCGGCAACAGGTCAGCGGTGGAAACAGCGGCGCTGACCCGGCCCGCCTGGAATTGTCCCGGTGCGCTGATCAACAGCGGCACCCGCGCGGCCATCTCGAACCAGTGCATTTTGTACCAGAGGCCCTTCTCGCCGAGCATGTCGCCATGGTCGCCGGAGAAAACAATGATGGTGTCGTCAATCAGCCCGGTATCGTCCAGCGTTTCCAGCAGTTTGCCGACGTTGGCGTCAATATAGCTGCAAGCCCCGAAATAGGCGCGACGGGCATCGCGGATTTTATCCACAGGCAGCGGCTTGTCCCACAAATCGTAAACCTTGAGCAGCCGTTGCGAGTGCGGATCGAGTTCGTCCTGGTTCAAGGCTGTAGGCAGCGGGATATCGGCATCGTCATACAAATCCCAAAATTTCTTGGGAATCGTGTACGGGTCGTGCGGGTGAGTCATCGACACGGTCAGGCAAAACGGCTGGTCGCCATCCTCGCGGATGTGATCGAACAGATATTGCTGTGCCTTGAACACCACCTCTTCGTCGAAATCCAGCTGATTGGTACGCACGCACGGCCCGGCCTGCAGCACCGAGGACATGTTGTGATACCAGCTCGGTCGTACCTGCGGCTCGTCCCAGTTCACCGCCCAACCGTAATCGGCCGGATAGATATCGCTGGTCAGGCGTTCTTCATAACCGTGCAGTTGGTCCGGCCCGCAGAAGTGCATCTTGCCCGATAGCGCAGTGCGGTAGCCGAGTCGGCGCAAGTAGTGCGCATAAGTGGGGATATCGGCAGGAAAATCAGCGGCGTTGTCATAGGCGCCGATCTTGCTCGGCAGCTGACCACTGACCAGAGTGAAGCGCGACGGTGCGCACAGCGGGCTGTTGCAATACGCGGAATCAAACACTACGCCCTGGGCGGCGAGGCGGGACAGGTTTGGCAGTTTGACAGGCGATGGGCCGTAGAACGGCAACATTGGCGCGGCCATTTGATCGGCCATGATGAAAAGAATGTTCTTGCGCTTCATGTGATCGCGGCATTCCATGTTGAATATTTATGCGAGAGTGCTGCAACCGAGCATGAATCCCATGCTTTCTTCGGTAAAGCCCGCCACAGACAATGACTAGGATAAGCACAGCTTATGTATGAGGCCCTCGGCGACCTGTCCCTCGATCTTCTTCGTGCCTTTGAAGCGGCGGCGCGCCATCGCAGTTTCACTGCGGCTGCTGTTGAGCTTGGTACGACACAACCGGCGATCAGCCAGCAGATCAAACGCCTGGAAGAACAACTCGGAACACGCCTCTTCGATCGGATTTACCGGGGCATTGAGCTGACTGAGGTGGGTACCCTGCTTTTCGAGCAAGTTACCTTGGGTTTGCAGAACATCGACGCAGGATTGAGCGCAATCAGCGCTCAGCAGCAACATGAAGTGCTGCAGGTCGCGACCGATTTCGCGTTCGCCGCCTATTGGCTGATGCCGCGCCTGCACCGCTTCCACGAAGCCAACCCGCACATCGATGTCAGCCTCGTCACGAGCGAGCGCAACCACAATATGCTGCGCACCGACATCGACGTGGCGATCCTGTTTGGCGATGGTCGATTCAAGCAGGGCGAGAGCCACTGGCTGTTCAGCGAAGAAGTGTTCCCGGTGTGCAGCCCGCTGCTGCTCAAGGACCGTTCATTGCCGTTGCCCGCGCAGGCTCTGCTGGAATTTCCGCTGCTGCACCTGCGCGGCGAAAACAGCAGCAACTGGTTCGACTGGAGCGGGCTGTTCCGTCAACTTGGCCTGACCACGCCGCCGGCGCCGGGTCAGTTGCGCTTCGACAATTACACGTTGCTGATTCAAGCGGCGATTGGCGGGCAAGGTGTGGCGATTGGTTGGCGTCACCTTGTGGATAACTTGCTGATGCAGGGTTTGCTGTGCCGGCCGCTGGCGCAAACCACGCTGTCGCGGCTGGGGTATTACGTGGTGCTGCCGCAGCGCAAACGTCGGGGTGCGTTGATTCAAGAGTTTGTTGATTGGTTAATGGCGGAACAGGCCAGCAGTGCCGAATCGCTTAACGGTCTGGCCCTGCCCTCGATTGCGGTGTGAAGTGCAAAAGATCGTCCGATCGCTGCCCGAGCCTCCGGCAGCTCCTGCAGGCGATCTTTTAAATATCTGAAGCCGCTACAAAATTCACATGCTGTCCCACATGCAGATTGAGCCGCAGCTCATCGGCAATCCCCACTGCCACGCGGTTCAAGCGCTCCAAGGGTTCGGCAAGCCCCGGCTCGAGATTGCCGCCAACCTGACTGAAATGCTCGATGGTCAATCCGGCAACGCCGTGCGGCGCATTGACCAGGGTCCAGCGCAGTGAGCTGCTTTGCACCGCCTCGAGGATTTCTTCAGCGGCGTGACGTTGCAGACGCTCGTCACTGTCAGGCTCGTCGAGTACACCGAAGTTGCCTACCAGGAACAAGCGCGGCACGCTGGCCAGGTGCAAGCCTTCGACCAGTGCGTCGACTGCCAGCACCTGTTCGACCGGGCCGAGAGTGACCGAGCGCTCGACATGGTCGCTGCTGAACGGCAGCCCCGGCGCGTCCAGCAGACAGATCACCGCCGAGGTGCCGGCGACGCTCTGATTGACCCGCTCGGCATCGAACAAGTCGCCGGTTTTAGTGCGCAGTCCGGGTCGCGGCGCGAGCGCAGTGAGATCGTCGAGAATGGCGATCACTTCGTGTTGGCGGCGCAGCAATTCAGCCATCAACGCACCCCCCAGGCTGGCCATGGCACCATAGAGCACCACTTTCACCACTGGGGTTTCGGCATTTTTCATGGCTGTTTTCCTTATAGTTGGCCCATATGGCCTGTGACGGTGGAAACAGCCAAGGGTTCGAACCGATTGAGAGGCGACACGATGCAAGGGATCAAGGGCTACCACGCCCATGTCTATTTCGACGCGCAAACCATCGACCAGGCGCGGGCCTTGTGCGAACAGGCCGCGCAGCTGTTTGCGCTGAAGATGGGCCGCGTGCACGAACGCCCGGTGGGCCCGCACCCCGACTGGAGCTGCCAACTGGCCTTCGGCCCCGAGCTGATCGGCGAAGTGCTGCCTTGGCTGGCGCTCAACCGCAAGGGCCTGGTGGTATTCCTGCACCCGGACACGGGCGATGACTTGCTCGATCACACCGAACACGCCATCTGGATGGGCGCGCTGCGGCCGTTGAATCTGTCGGTGTTTTAATCGAGAGTTTCTTCGGCTTCGCCCGGCAGATGCTCATCCAGACGCAGCCAGGGCAATCGGCTGTCAGTCCAGATGTGCCGCTCGGCCGGCGCGATTTCAGGATGATCCAGCGTGGCGATGGTCACGTCGATGGTGTCGGGGCTGAGCGAGGTCAGCAATGCCAGTTGCGCGCCGCAGTTTGAGCAGAAGTATCGCGCGCAACTGGCGGACGATTCATAGCGTGCCGGCGTTCCGGCCAGCCATTGAAAGTTCGCCGCCGGCACGGTGATCCATGTGGTGACGATACCGCCGCTGACCTTGCGGCAGATCGCACAGTGACAATGCGCAATGTCCTGCAGCGCTGCGCTGAACCGGTAGCGGATGTGCGCGCAGTGACAGCCGCCGTTATGTGTCTGGTTCGTCTCCACCGCTCTTCTCCCGTATTCATTGGCTCTCGTTGCAGCCGCCCACCGGTTGACCGTTCATTCATCGCTTTCGATCGCGAAAGGTAGCTGAAAGCTTCCCCGATTAGGATCGCCTCACTCCCGGCAACAGACCGGTTGGCCCAAGACCTGTGGTTGTTCCACAGACCCGGCCCAATTAACAACAACAATGGTGATTCTGATGTCTTCTGCAACCCGCCGTTTTTCCCTCTCCCTGCTGGTTACTCCGCTCGTACGCCTCGCGCCTCCCGTTCTGCGCTGATCCCGCCCGGTCCGCTCATTCCATTAGCCGCGCTACGCCTGGAGTAATCCCATGCTGACTTTCCTTGGCTTCGCCATGGTCATCACGTTCATGTTCCTGATCATGACCAAGCGCCTGTCCGCGCTGATCGCCCTGATCATCATCCCGATCCTGTTCGCCCTGTTTGGTGGGTTCGCGCCGAAAATCGGTCCGATGATGCTAGAGGGCATCACCAAACTGGCGCCAACCGGCGTGATGTTGATGTTCGCCATTCTGTATTTCGCCCTGATGATCGACTCCGGCCTGTTCGACCCGGCCGTGCGCAAAATCCTCAAACTGGTCAAGGGCGACCCGCTGAAAGTTTCGGTCGGCACCGCCGTACTGGCGCTCGTCGTTTCCCTCGATGGTGACGGCGCGACCACTTACATGATCTGCGTGGCCGCCATGCTGCCGCTGTACAGCCGCATCGGCATGAGCCCGCGAATCATGGCCGGTCTGATCATTCTCGCCGGCGGCGTGATGAACATGACCCCATGGGGCGGCCCGACCGCCCGTGCGGCGAGTGCTCTGCATGTCGACCCGTCGGATATTTTCGTGCCGATGATCCCGGCGATGGCCGCCGGTGTAGTGGCGATCCTGCTGATTGCCTACTTCTACGGCAAACGTGAACGTGCCCGCCTCGGCGAGCTGCATCTGGTCGGCGATGAGATCGATCACAGCGAAATCAGCGTCTCGCAATTCCCCGACGCGCGGCGTCCGAAACTGATCTGGTTCAACGCCGCGTTGACCTTCGGCCTGATGTGCACGCTGATCGGCGGCCTGCTGCCGCTGCCGGTGCTGTTCATGGTGGCGTTCAGTATTGCGATGATCGTCAACTACCCGTGCCTGCAAATGCAGAAGGATCGCGTCGCCGCACATTCCGGCAGCGTGCTGGCAGTGGTCGGGCTGATCTTTGCGGCCGGTATCTTCACCGGTATCCTGTCGGGCACCGGCATGGTCGATGCGATGTCGAAGAGCCTGTTGGCGGTGATTCCGGAGTTCCTCGGCCCGTACCTGGCGGTGATCACGGCGCTGGTGAGCATGCCGTTCACCTTCTTCATGTCCAACGACGCGTTCTACTACGGCGTGTTGCCGGTGCTGGCCGAAGCGGCCAGTCACTATGGAATCACTGCAGTGGAAATGGCCCGTGCCTCGATCGTCGGTCAGCCCGTCCACTTGCTGAGCCCGTTGGTACCGTCGACCTATCTGTTGGTGGCGCTGGCTGGTATCGATTTCGGTGATCACCAGCGTTTTACCTTGAAATGGGCGATCCTGGTGTGTATCTGCATTCTGATTGCTGCGCTGCTGTTGGGGACTTTCCCGCTGTTCAGCACTCTATAAGCCCAAGACTCACCGATTCGGGTCCTGGCTTCGCGGTTTGAAGCCCGGACCTTTTTCGGTTTAACAATTGCTCAAAGGAATACACATGGAATGGCTGACCAACCCCGAAATCTGGGTTGCCTTCTTCACCCTGACCGCCCTGGAAATCGTCCTCGGCATCGATAACATCATCATGATCTCGATTCTGGTCAGCCGCATGCCCAAGCACATGCAGGCGCGCACCCGAATCTTCGGTCTGGCCCTGGCGATGATCACGCGGATCCTGTTGCTGCTGTCGATCACCTGGGTCATGCGCCTCACCGCCGACCTCTTCGAGGTGTTCGGTCAGGGCATTTCCGGTCGTGACCTGATCCTGTTCTTCGGTGGCCTGTTCCTGCTCTGGAAAAGCTCGCAGGAGATGTACCACGCGCTGGAAGGCGAAGACGAAAGCGACGACGCGCCATCGGGCAAGGGCGGCAACTTCCTCTACACCATCATTCAGATCGCGATCATCGATATCGTCTTCTCGCTGGACTCGGTGATCACTGCGGTCGGCATGGTTTCGCATGTACCGGTCATGGTTGCGGCGATTATCGTGGCGGTGCTGGTGATGATGCTGGCCTCGGGCAAGATCAGCGAATTCATCGACAAGCACCCGTCGCTGAAAATGCTCGCGCTGTCGTTCCTGCTGGTAGTCGGTACCGTGCTGATCGCCGAGTCGTTCGACGTGCATGTGCCGAAAGGCTACGTCTACTTCGCCATGGCGTTCTCGCTGACGGTGGAAGCGATCAACATCAAACTGCGCGGCGCGATGGCCAAAAAGAAACAGCAGCAGGATCCGGTGAAACTGCGCAAGGATGTGCCGGGCCAATAATCTGCTCGTCCGCTCAAGCGCAATAACCTGTGGGAGCGAGCCTGCTCGCGAAGACGGAGTGCCAGTCGACAACAATGTTGGCTGGCCCACCGCTTTCGCCAGCAAGCTCGCTCCCACAGTCGTTTTCGGCCACGCAGGGAAAACGTGTCGAATTCCGGGGCTGGATACACCGGCTTTCATGACAGTTTTGTTTCATTCCGTTCTTTAGCTGTGCAATGCTGGCGCCCAGACCGTTAGCCAACTACAGCTTAAGTATCAAAAACGTAGAAACCGCGCGGTGCCGTCCACTTGCCCCTCTGGGGCGCTGCTACTACAGGGGGTCTGCATGCTCACCCTGCTCAATTTGTTGTCCGCCGTTGCCCTGCTGATCTGGGGCACGCACATCGTCCGAACCGGCATCCTGCGGGTTTACGGCACCAATTTGCGACATGTCATCGGCCAGAACATGTCGAAGAAATGGCTGGCGTTCATCGCCGGTATTCTCGTCACCGCGATGGTGCAGAGCAGCAACGCCACGGCGATGCTGGTCACCTCGTTTGTCGGCCAGGGCCTGATGGCGCTGACCCCGGCGCTGGCGACCATGCTGGGTGCCGATGTCGGTACCGCGTTGATGGCGCGGGTGCTGACGTTTGACCTGTCGTGGCTGTCGCCGCTGCTGATCTTCCTCGGGGTGATTTTCTTTCTCTCACGTAAACAGACGCGGCTCGGGCAGATGGGCCGGGTGTCGATCGGGCTGGGGCTGATCATCCTCGCTCTGCAGTTGATCGTTGAAGCCGCCGCGCCGATTACTCACGCCCAAGGGGTGAAAGTGATTTTCGCCTCGCTGACCGGCGACATCCTCCTCGACGCCCTGGTCGGCGCGCTGTTCGCGATGATTTCCTACTCCAGCCTCGCTGCCGTGCTGCTGACCGCCACGCTGGCCGGCGCTGCGGTGATCAGCCTGCCGGTGGCGATCGGTCTGGTGATCGGCGCGAACATCGGCAGCGGCATTCTCGCCTTCATGAGCACCAGCATGCAGAACGCCGCCGGCCGGCAAGTGGCGCTGGGCAGCCTGTTGTACAAACTGATCGGTCTGCTGCTGATCATCCCGGTGCTCGACCCGCTGGTGCACTGGATCGACAGCCTCGATTTCAGCCCCCAGGAAATGGTCATCGGCTTCCACCTGCTCTACAACACCGCGCGCTGCCTGATCCTGCTGCCCAGCGTCGGGCCGATGGCGCGGCTATGTGCCTGGTTGCTGCCGGAGCGGCCGGAGGTCAACGGCACCGCCAAACCGCGGCATCTCGACCCGACGGCACTGGTCACGCCGAGCCTGGCGCTGGCCAATGCTGCGCGGGAAACCCTGCGCATGGGCGATCTGCTCGATAACATGCTCGACGCCTCCCTCGATGTGCTGCGCGGCAAGCAGACCGCCGTCACGCAGGAGATGCGCCGCCTGACCGACGATGTCGAAGCACTGTACAGCGCGATCAAGCTTTATCTGGCGCAGATGCCTCGCGAGGATCTCGGCGAGCAGGACAGTCGGCGCTGGGCCGAGATCATCGAGCTGGCGATCAACCTGAAACTTGCCGCCGACCTGATCGAGCGCATGCTGCGCAAGATCCAGCAGCAGAAAACCTCGCAGCGGCGTTCGTTCTCTGAGGAAGGCCTGGAAGATCTCGCCGGCCTGCAGCAGCAATTGATCGCCAACCTGCGCCTGGGCCTGTCGGTGTTTCTCAGTGGCGACCGCGAAAGCGCGCGGCAGTTGTTGCGCGAGAAACGCCGTTTTCGTGCGCAGGAGCGGCGTCTGGCCCACGCGCACGTCAGCCGTTTGCAGCGCAAGATCGTGCAGAGTCTGGAGACCAGTTCGTTGCATCTGGAATTGATTGCCGACATGAAGCGGCTCAACTCGCTGTTCTGCAGCAGCGCCTATGTGGTGCTGGAAACGGCGGACACCGGCGCGCTGGCGGTGGATGACATGGCCGACATTACGCATTCGCCTTGAACGTCTGAGGCTGCGGTCAGTCAGTTACAGTGGTTCAGCCTTGAGACCGCCGATTGGGGTCGCAACTGACGACACGGATCTCCAAATCAGCCGTATGGAAGCCTGTTATGCGTTGCCTGTTGTTCGCCTGCCTGTTGCTCGGCTCCCTGCCCGCCTTCGCCCTGGATCGTTTTCAAGTCGAAGGCTATGCGCTGCCCAACGGTTTGCAGTTGATGCTCAAGCCCGGCACTGAGCGTGGGCATGTGGCAATCCGGCTGGTGGTCGGCGTCGGCCTCGATGATTTCGATTGCGACGAGAAAGAGCTGCCGCATTTGCTCGAACACCTGCTGTTCAGCGGTATCGACGCCACTGGCGAAGGCGGTCTGGAGGAGCGCATGCAGGCGCTGGGCGGTGACTGGAATGCGTTCACTAGCAATGCCGACACCACGTTCGTCATCGAAGCCCCGGCGAAAAACCAGCGCAAGGTACTCGACCTGCTCCTCGCGCTGCTGACTCAGACACGCATCGACGGCAACGCGATCAACGCGGCGAAACGGGTCGTCGAGCGTGAGGACGGCGGCCATTACACCAAACTGCAACGCTTCCTCGACCGTCAGGACTTCGGGCATACCGCGAGCAATCAACTGGCTGTCGAACTGGGATTGAAATGCCCGCAGCGCGCCGAAGTCGGCCATCTTACCCAGGAGCAATTGGAGAAGGTGCGCAAGGCCTGGTACGCGCCGAACAACATGACCCTGATCGTCGTCGGCGAACTCGACAAACTGCTGCCGGCCTATCTGGAGCGCACCTGGGGTGAGCTGGAGCCGGTCGAGCCGAGCGAGCATCGGGCGCTGCCGGACATTCGCACCAGCGCCGCCCATGAACGCACCCTCACCCGTGGCTTCATCGGCGACAGCGCCAAGCTGCACTGGCTGGTGCCGGAACCGGTGCTTGACGATCAGTACGACCAGACCTTCGACATTCTCAAGGATTACCTCGACTGGGCGCTGTATCGGCAGATTCGTCTCAACCACGGCCTGTCATACGGGCCGTGGGCCGAGCGCGAAGTGTTCGGCGGTGTCGGCTTTATGAGCCTCAACGCTGACCTTGATCGCGATGACGTCGACGAAGCCATTCAGGTGCTGGCGGACCTCAAGGCCGACCTGCTGAAAAACGGCCTTGACCCGAGCACCTTCGCCCGCATCAAGCAAGCTGCCATCGCCCATCAGGCCTGGGCCGTGCAGGGCAACAGCGCGTTGGCGGACTATTACTGGAGCGCGCTGGCCGACTATCAGGATGGCCGCTTTGCCAATCCCGCGCGGGAGCTGCAAGGGGTGACGCTGGACGCGGCGAACAAGGCCATGCGCGAGCTGCTGTTGCAGCCGGGGTATATCAGGATCGAGAAGCCCTTGATCAGTGATGATCAGGTGTTGTGGCTGGTCGCCGGTGGTGTCGGCGTATTGCTGCTGATCGTGATCGGCTGGCGCCTGCATCGCCACCGCAAACCGGCCGAACACTGACCCTGTGGGAGCGGGCTTGCTCGCGAATTCGCCGGGTCAGTCACTGCATTCCCGGATGATCCACCGCATTCGCGAGCAAGCCCGCTCCCACAGGGAATGTGGTGGATTTATGTGACCCGCAACCTCGCCACAACGCCCGGCGGACGCTACTCTGTCGGGGTATTTCCCCTGCAGTGAATTGCCCACATGTCGAAATTAACCCTCCTGGTCCAGCGCATTCTCGAGCTGATCAAGCGCTACCCCGGGGTCATTGCGGCGGGTGGTTTCATTTCCGGGGTCGGCAGTTTCATCCTCGTCGATCGCCAACAGGGGCTGGCCAGTTGGATCACGGTGATCATGCTGCTCAGCTGGATCTGGCTGATGCTGGAAAACACCCTGACCGGGCTGTTCACGCGGATCTTCAAACGCGAGATTCCCCAGCCGCTGCTGCGCTACGCGACGCAGATGATCCATCAGGAAAGCCTGTTTTTTGTCCTGCCGTTCTTCTTCATCACCACCACCTGGAACAGCGGTCAGTTGATTTTCACCGGCCTGCTTGGCATTGCCGCACTGATCTCTATCGTCGATCCGCTGTACTACAAATGGCTGGCGCCACGGCGCTGGGCGTTTCTCGCGCTGCACACCCTGACCCTGTTCGCCGCCCTGCTCACCGCATTGCCGGTGATCATGCACCTGACGACCGCACAGAGTTTCAAATGGGCGCTGGGGATTGCCGTGCTGCTGTCGTTCCCGAGCCTGGCGTCGATCTTCCCGATCCGCACGGTGCGCAACGCCCTGGCGATTCTGTTCATTACCGTCGGCATCGGTGGCGTCGGTTGGGCGCTGCGTTCCTGGGTGCCGCCGGCGACGCTGTGGATGACCGATGTGGCGATCAGCACGCAGCTGCAGGATCGCACCCCCGGCGCCAGCCTCGATACCGTCAGCGCCGAGCAGATCCGCAATGGCGGGCTCTACGCCTACACCGCGATCAACGCGCCGCGTGGCCTCGATGAGCGGATCTATCACGTCTGGACCTTCAACGGCAAAGAGGTTGACCGCATCGCCCTCGACATTCACGGCGGGCGCAAGGAAGGCTACCGGGCGTGGACGCACAAGCAGAATTTCCCCGGTAACCCGACGGGCAAATGGCAGGTGCGCGTGCTGACCGAGGATGGCCAGTTGATCGGCGTGCTGCGTTTCGCAATTACGGACAGCACACCGGCCAAAGAAAAGTAATCCGGTTCGTGCTATTACGTAGGCTCTCGTAACGGCCGTACAAGCACGGAGCTTATGACCAGCAGCCCAACCCCCGGCAGTGCCCACCTGGACACCGCGCTCAGTCCTGCTCGCCTGCGGGTCACCGGCGACTGGACGCTGGCCCATTACACGGCGCTCAAGCACCTGAGTGAAAAGCTCCACGGTCAATACGACGCCAGTACCCCGATCGACCTGAACGGCCTCGGCGCTCTCGACACCGCCGGCGCCTCGTTGCTGGTCGAACTGCTCGGTTCCGAACGGCTGGGCAAGTCTGCCGAACACCCCGATTGCACCCTTTCGACGGCCGACCGCGCCTTGCTGCAAACCGTGTACCGCTCGCTGAGCGATTTCTGCGTGCCGATCAAAGAGCCGGAAGTCAGCGTCAGCGTGCAACTGCTGACGCGCATCGGCCGCGCGGTGGATAAAGTCTGGAGCGACACAACGCAGCTGCTCGGCTTCGTCGGGCTGATTCTCGAAGTCATCGCCCGTGGCCTGTTTCGGCCCAGGCGCTGGCGCATCACGCCGATGATCGCGCACATCGAGCAGACCGGCCTCGACGCCGCGCCAATCGTGGCCCTGCTGACGTTTCTGGTCGGCGCGGTGGTGGCGTTTCTCGGCGCCACGGTGCTGGCCAGTTTCGGCGCGACAATTTTTACCGTGGATCTGGTCGGCTTCTCGTTCCTGCGCGAATTCGCCGTGTTGCTGACGGCGATCCTGATGGCCGGGCGCACCGCCAGCGCGTTCACCGCGCAGATCGGCTCGATGAAAGCCAACGAAGAAATCGACGCCATCCGCACCCTCGGTCTCGACCCGATGGAGCTGCTGGTGGTGCCACGGGTGCTGGCGCTGCTGGTGGCGCTGCCCATGCTGACCTTTCTGGCGATGCTCTCGGGGATTGTTGGCGGCGGTGTGGTCTGCGCGGTGTCGCTGGACATCTCGCCGGCGATGTTCCTCTCGCTGCTGCAATCGGACATCGGTGTACAGCACTTTCTGGTCGGCATGGTGAAAGCGCCGATTTTCGCTTTCCTGATCGCGGCGATCGGTTGCCTGGAAGGTTTCAAGGTCAGCGGCAGCGCCGAGTCGGTCGGTGCGCACACCACTTCCAGCGTGGTGCAGTCAATTTTCGTGGTGATCGTGCTCGACGCGGTGGCTGCGCTGTTTTTCATGGAGATGGGCTGGTGAGTCGTTTACCCCGCGCGCCCTCGGAGGCGGTGATCGAGGTCCGTGGCCTGTGCAATCGCTTCGGCCCGCAGAGCGTGCACGAGAACCTTGATCTGGACGTGTACAAAGGCGAAATCCTCGCCGTGGTCGGTGGCTCCGGCACCGGCAAGTCGGTGCTGCTGCGCAGCATCGTCGGGCTGAATCGGCCCAGCGAAGGCATGGTCAAGGTCTTCGGCCAGAACCTGCCGAATCTGCCCGAGCATGAACGCTCGCTGATCGAAAGGCGCTTCGGTGTGTTGTTTCAGAAAGGCGCGCTGTTTTCCTCGCTGACCGTTACCGAAAACGTCGCCCTGCCCCTGATCGAACACGCCGGCCTCAGTCGCCACGACGCCGAGCATCTGGCAGCGGTGAAGCTGGCGCTGGCCGGGCTGCCGTTGTCGGCGGCGGACAAGTACCCGGCGTCGCTGTCCGGCGGCATGATCAAGCGCGCGGCATTGGCCCGCGCCCTGGCACTGGATCCGGACATTCTGTTTCTCGACGAACCCACTGCCGGCCTCGATCCGATTGGCGCGGCGCAGTTCGATCAATTGATCCTGACCCTGCGCGATGCGCTCGGCCTCAGCGTGTTTCTGGTGACCCACGACCTCGACACGTTGTACACCATCACCGACCGGGTAGCGGTGCTGGCGCAGAAAAAGGTACTGGTTGCCGGGCCCATCGACGAGGTCTCGGAAACCGACGACGCGTGGATTCACGAATACTTCCACGGCCCGCGTGGCCGCTCGGCGCTGGACGCCGCCAAACTGCTCAACGAGGTCTGACATGGAAACCCGAGCCCATCATGTGTTGATCGGCCTGTTCACGGTGATCGTCGTGGCCGGCGCCCTGCTCTTCGGCCTGTTTCTGGCCAAGTCCAGCGTCGACACCGAGTTCAAGGATTACGAAGTGGTGTTCAACGAGGCGGTCAGCGGTTTGTCCAAGGGCAGTTCGGTGCAGTACAGCGGGATCAAGGTCGGCGATGTGGTCAGCCTGCGCCTCGACCCGCAGGACCCGCGCCGGGTGCTGGCGCGGATTCGTCTGGCGGGCGACACGCCGGTCAAGGAAGACACCCAGGCCAAACTGGCGCTGACCGGCATCACCGGCACCTCGATCATCCAGCTCAGCGGCGGCACGCCCGAGAGCCCGAAACTGCGCGGCCATGACGGCAGTCTGCCGACGCTGATCGCCTCGCCCTCGCCTATCTCGCGCCTGCTCAACGACAGCAGCGATTTGATGACCGGCATCAGTGCCTTGCTGCAAAACGCCAATCACATGTTCTCCGCCGAGAACGTCGAGCGCGTGAGCAAGACCCTCGCCCATCTCGAACAGACCACCGGCACCATCAACGACCAGCGCGGCGATATCAAACAAGCCATGCAGCAACTGGCGACGGTCGGCAAGCAGGCCGGCAGCATGCTCGAACAGACCTCGCTGCTGATGCGCAACGCGAACGGCTTGCTCAACGATCAGGGCAAGCAGGCGTTGGGCAGCGCCGAGCAGGCGATGAAGTCGCTGGAGCAAAGTAGCGTGACCATCAATGGCCTGCTCAGCAAAAACCAGCATTCGCTGGATAACGGCATGCAGGGCCTCAACGGCCTGGCCCCGGCGATTCGCGAACTGCGCGAGACGCTGACCTCACTGCGCGCCATTTCCCAACGCCTCGAGGCCAACCCCAGCGGCTACCTGCTGGGCAGCGACAAGAACAAGGAATTCACCCCATGAAGCTGACTCGAATCGCCCTGCTCGGCGCTGGCCTGACCCTGATCGGCGCGTGCTCGATCTTGCCCAAATCGGAACCCTCGGACGTCTATCGCCTGCCCGCCGCGCCAGCGCCCGCCTCGGCCAATGCGCTGACGCAGTCGTGGTCGTTGCGGCTGAATAAATTGCAGGCCAGCGAAGCGCTGAACCGGCCGAGCATTGCCGTTATCCCGCAGGGCGATGTGATCAGCAGCTACAAGGGCTCGCGCTGGAGCGATCCGGCGCCGGTGCTGCTGCGCAATCGCTTGCTCGACGGTTTTGCGCGGGATGGTCGCGTGACGCTCTTGAGCACGGACGACAGCAATTTTCAGGCAGATCTGGAACTGGGCGGCAGTTTGCAGGCCTTTCAGACCGAATATCAGGGCGCGCAGGCCGGCGTTGTGGTGCGGGTCGATGCGTTGCTGGTGCGCGGGTACGACCAACGCATCCTCGCCAGCCGCCGTTTTGAAGAACGCCAGCCGTTGAGCGATGTGCAGGTGCCGGCGGTGGTCGCCGGGTTTGGGCAGGCCAGTGATCGGCTTACGGCCGAAGTCGTCGCTTGGGCGGTCGAACAAGGCCAGACATTAGCGCCACAGTCCCGCTGATCCCCTACAACCTGTGGGAGCGGGCTTGCTCGCGAAGGCGGAGCGTCAGGCAACGCTATGTGACGGACACGCCGCCTTCGCGAGCAAGCCCACTCCCACAATGGAAATTTTGCTTAGCCAAAGAACCAGTAGCAGACTGCGATCGCACCTACTACCCCGGCAAACTCCGCCAGCAACGCACATCCCACCGCGTGCCGCGCGCGCTGAATCCCCACCGCGCCGAAGTACACCGCCAGCACGTAGAACGTGGTTTCGGTACTGCCCTGCACCGTCGCCGCGACCAGCGCGGGGAAGCTGTCGACGCCGGAAGTCTGCATCGTCTCGATGAGCATCGCCCGCGCGGCGCTGCCGGAGAACGGTTTGACCATCGCTGTCGGCAGCGCATCGACGAAGCGCGTGTCCCAACCGGCCCACTCGACCAGATGCCGAATACCGTCCAGGCCGAAGTCCAGCGCACCAGAGGCGCGCAATACACCCACTGCGCAAAGCATCGCCACCAGATACGGCAGCAGGTTCTTCGCCACATCGAAGCCTTCTTTCGCGCCTTCGACGAATGCCTCGTAGACCTTGACCTTGCGCAGCGCGCCGATCAGCAGAAACAGCATGATCAAGCCGAACAGCGTGAGATTGCCGAGGATCGACGACAATCCCGCCAGCGCTGTCGCGGAAAGCGTGCCGAGCAGGGCCATGAAGCCGCCGAGGAGCAGCGCGCCGGGGACCAGATAGGCCAGCACCACCGGGTCCCAGATGCGCAAACGCTGCATGAAGGCCACGGAGAGGAAACCGACGATGGTCGAGCAACTGGTCGCCAGCAGGATCGGCAGGAACACCAGCGTCGGATCCGGCGCGCCTTGCTGGGCGCGGTACATGAAGATGGTCACGGGCAGCAGGGTCAGCGACGAGGCGTTGAGCACCAGAAACAGGATCTGCGCGTTACTGGCGATGGTGGCGCTGGGGTTGAGCTCCTGCAGCGCTTTCATGGCTTTCAGGCCGATCGGCGTGGCGGCATTGTCCAGGCCCAGACCGTTGGCGGCAAAGTTCAGCGTGATCAGGCCAAGGGCAGGGTGGCCGGCGGGGACTTCGGGCATCAGCCGCAGGAACAGCGGGCCGAGGACCTTGGCCAGCCACTCGACGATGCCGGCCTTTTCGGCAATGCGCAGAAAGCCCAGCCATAAGGTGAGGGTGCCGAACAGCAGCACCATGACTTCGACCGAGAGCTTGGCCATGGCGAAAATGCTTTCCACCATCGCCGCGAAGATCCCGGCGTTGCCGCCGATCAGCCACTGCGCCAGCGCCGACACGGCTGCCACGATGAAGAAGCCAAGCCACAGGCCATTAAGCATCAGTCAAATCCCCCGAAGAATGCGGCGAATGATAACGGGGTCGCCAGAAACGACAAACCCCGGATTGCTCCGGGGTTTGTCTGGGTCTGCCAGCGCCCGGTTATGGGCTGGCATTGATTTCCTGTAGGAGCTGCCGGAGGCTGCGATCTTTTGATTTTATTTTTTAACAGCAAGATCAACAGATCGCGGCCTTCGGCAGCTCCTACAGGGTTTTGCATCAGTTCTTGGAAATCTCGCCAGCCGGCAGTTTTTCCTTGCTGCGCCAGTGCGGCAGGGAGTTCCAGTAGCGCTGGCCCTTGGCGTCGTCGTACATGCCTTCCCAGCGTGCGATGACCAGCACCGCCAAGGCGTTACCAATCACGTTCAATGCGGTACGTGCCATGTCCATGATCCGATCGACACCGGCGATGAACGCCAGGCCTTCCAGCGGGATGCCAACGCTGCCCAAAGTGGCCAGCAGCACCACGAAAGACACGCCCGGTACGCCGGCGATACCTTTGGAGGTGACCATCAGCGTCAACACCAGCAGCAGTTGCTGGCTGATCGACAGGTCGATGCCATACAGCTGGGCAATGAAGATCGCCGCGATCGACTGATACAGGGTCGAGCCGTCGAGGTTGAACGAGTAACCGGTTGGCACCACGAAGCTGCAGATCGCTTTCGGCGCGCCGTAGGCTTCCATCTTCTCGATCACCCGTGGCAGTACGGTTTCCGAGGAGGCGGTGGAGTAGGCCAGCACCAGCTCATCCTTGAAGATGCGCATCAGCTTGAGCACCGAGAAGCCGAACAGCCTGGCGATCAGGCCCAGCACCACGAAGGCGAAGAAAGCGATGGCCACGTAAACCAGAATCACCAGTTTTGCCAGCGGCACGAGGGACGCAAAGCCGAAGTTGGCAACGGTCACCGCGATCAGTGCGAATACGCCGATCGGGGCGTAGTTCATGATCATGTGGGTGACTTTGAACATGCTTTCCGAGACGCCCTGGAACATCTTCACCAGCGGCTCGCGCAGGTCCGACTGCAGGCTCGACAGGCCCAGACCGAACAGTACGGAGAAGAAGATGATCGGCAGCATTTCACCGCGGGCCATGGCCGCGAAGATGTTCGACGGGATCAGGTTGAGGATGGTTTCGATGAACGCATGTTCATGCTGCACTTCGGCGGCGGTTGCCTGGTACTTGGAGATATCCACCGTGCCCAGGGTGCTCATGTCGATGCCGGTGCCCGGATGGAACACGTTGGCCAGCACCAGGCCGACCACGATGGCGATGGTGGTGACAATCTCGAAATAGATGATGGTTTTGAGGCCGATACGCCCGAGCTTCTTGGCGTCCCCGACGCCGGCGATGCCGACGATCAGCGAGGAAATGACGATCGGGATCACGATCATCTTGATCAGACGGATAAAGATATCGCCTGCCGGTTGCAGGACGTTGCTGATCCACCAGGCCTTCTCGGCGCTGAAGTGGTTGAGCAACGCACCCAGTGCAATCCCCAGAACCAGACCGATGAGGATCTGCCAGGCGAGGCTGATTTTTGCCTTCTTCATTATCTTTACCCTTACTTGCGTTTGACTCAGGCACATGCAGGAACTGGAACGCTGGTCAGCGGAAAAGTCTGTGCATCTGCCTCCGTATAAGGTGCCCCGAATCGCGTAATTACGGCTCTTCGGCAGGCGAAAAAAGGCGCAACTATTCCGATGCAAGATGGCGCCGTCTAATGCCGTAAACGCCTACCCTATGCCGAATCGGCATGAGCTTTTTCAATTGAAACTGGCGTCCCAAGCGGTTCGATTGTGACATTTAAGCCGGCATAAGCGCCGTGAACCGGCCATTACAGCGTAGGCCGAATGGATTTTTCACAGGCGAATTCGGCAGAAATTTGTGGAAAAAGTCTGAATCGCAAGACTAGAAGTCACACGGATCGAGCGCGATCTTTGTCGATATACGGTCACCGCAAACGCCGCAAACAATTTTGCGCGCAGTGTGGGCGATTAAGAGAAGGGATTGGCGTGCTGGATCAACATTCGAGCTGGTTCAAAGCCCAGCGCAGGTTCGTCAGACTCTGGGGTCGACGAACCTGCGGCGCAGCTTTTACCCTGACCCGGCCCTTGCGCAGGTACTCCCTGTACCCGTAGGTCACTCCGACCCTGCATCAATCAGAACGTCCCGGCCCCCTGGTCATGCACCGCCCTCGTCGGGTGGCGCAATGAAAAGCAGCGGGCGCTGCTTTCGTGTTCAAAAACCTTGTGCGTCCTGCATCAGTACCACTTCGGATCTTTCTTCAGGGTTTCCATCAGCAGATCCTGCATGCCCTCATCAGGTTTGCCGAAGAAGCGATAGGTCGCATGTCGCGTCGGCGACTTGTCCTGCGGCAGACCTTCCGGCACATCGACCAGCATGGCGTAGGCGTCATCCTTGTCGAAGCTGAAGGCAACGATCAAACGGTGATTCAGGCACTTGTCCTGACTCTCGCAGAGCGGGCCGACCAGATATTGATCGCCATCTTCCGTAACGGCATGCATCTGTTGCTCGGAGGTGCCGGACAGGTTGATCACCCATTCCGGTACGCGCTCTTCCTTTTTGATCACGCCTTCCCAGGTTTCACGGTACTGCGCGTCGGAGGCGAGCAGTTCATTGACCCGGGTCTGGCCGTCATTGGCCGCCATGGCCATGGCACTGCCGCCCAGAAGCAGGGCGGCGGCCAATGTCTTGAGACCGATCATCGTTAACCTCGGCCGCGACGGCCAAAGAAGAAGGAAGCGATGAACATCACCAGGAACACGACAAAGAGAATCTTGGCGATACCCGTGGCGGTGCCCGCGATACCACCGAAGCCCAGAACGGCGGCGATGATGGCAATGATCAAGAATGTAATTGCCCAGCTCAACATGGTGATTCTCCTTACTTCTCTATTTAGGGGTGTTTGCGGTTTCCGACGCTGCGCGTCCGAATGTATTCAGCGGGTTAGAAAACCCAGCGTTCTTCGCGAGGCAGTTGATCCAGCGGTTGCGCCTGGTCGACATCGATCATGTGCATCGAAGCGTTTTCGGCCTGGCTGCTGCTCACGGCACTGAAGTGCTTTTGCGTGCTGTGCTGCATCGAAATCAGTGGCTCGGGTTTACGGCTGTTTTCCCAGCTCATGTACTGCTGGCAGACGATCAGGGTGATCAACAACGCCAGTACACCGAACAGACCCTGCTGGATCTGCAGTGGCGAAATACCTACTTGGGCGGCGATTGGGCGAGTCATCCTGTGTTCCTCACGCTTGTTCGGTTGGGGCAGTGCTGTTCTGCCCGGGCTGAGTGAGGTATTGCAGTCTGCATGCCAGTTTTTTAAAGTCTAAAAAACCCAATAAAAACAATGGTTTGTATGCGTATGAGAAATTTACTGCGACGCATCCTGCACGATGGCTCTTCTGCGGTCGTGCGCAATGCACGATTATTTCGTGGGAAATTTCGATGATATGGAATTGCTACCGGTACGCGGATGTCAGAAGAGGACGCAGGATCTGCCCTGCAAAACGCAAAATGTTTTAAAACTCAACGAAATCAATGAATTGGCCGTTATGGCAGTAGAGAGCTACCCTCCTATGGCTGGTATCGTTCAGAATCAACCATGCAACTTGCCCGATTTTTCCGGGACTAACCCAAGACTAATCACTATGGAGCGTAGGAAAAATGGAATCTGCCACTGAGCAACAAGGCCGCATTCTGCTGGTGGACGATGAATCCGCCATCCTGCGTACGTTTCGTTATTGCCTCGAAGATGAAGGCTATACGGTAGCCACGGCCAACAGTGCAGCTCAGGCCGAAGCGCTGCTGCAACGTCAGGTCTTCGATCTGTGCTTCCTCGATTTGCGTCTGGGCGAGGACAACGGTCTCGACGTCCTCGCGCAAATGCGCATTCAGGCGCCGTGGATGCGCGTGGTGATCGTCACCGCCCATTCGGCGGTCGACACCGCTGTTGATGCCATCCAGGCGGGTGCCGCCGACTATCTGGTCAAGCCATGCAGCCCCGACCAATTGCGTCTGGCCACCGCCAAACAATTGGAAGTGCGCCAGCTCTCCGCGCGTCTTGAAGCGCTCGAAGGCGAGATCCGCAAACCAAAAGACGGGCTCGATTCCCACAGCCCGGCGATGAAAGTCGTGCTGGAGACGGCCCGTCAGGTGGCGAGCACTGACGCCAACATTCTGATCCTCGGCGAATCCGGCACCGGTAAAGGCGAATTGGCCCGTGCGATCCACGGCTGGAGCAAACGCGAGAAGAAGTCCTGCGTCACTATCAACTGTCCGTCGCTGACTGCCGAGCTGATGGAAAGCGAGCTGTTCGGTCACAGCCGTGGCGCGTTCACCGGTGCCAGTGAAAGCACCTTGGGTCGGGTCAACCAGGCGGACGGCGGTACGCTGTTTCTCGACGAGATCGGCGACTTTCCTCTGACCCTGCAACCAAAGTTGCTGCGCTTCATCCAGGACAAGGAATACGAGCGGGTAGGCGATCCGGTGACTCGCCGCGCCGATGTGCGCATCCTCGCCGCCACCAACCTCAACCTCGAAGACATGGTTCGCGACGGCCGTTTCCGTGAAGACCTGCTCTATCGCCTCAACGTCATCACTTTGCACCTGCCGCCATTGCGCGAGCGCGCCGAAGACATCCTGACCCTCGCCGATCGCTTCCTCGCACGTTTCGTCAAAGAGTACGCACGCCCGGCGCGCGGCTTCAGCGATGAGGCGCGCGAAGCGCTGCTCGGCTATCGCTGGCCGGGCAACATTCGTGAACTGCGCAACGTGGTCGAGCGGGCCAGCATCATCTGCCCGCAGGAACGCGTAGAAATCAGCCACCTTGGTATGGCCGAACAACCGGCCAACAACGCGCCACGGGTTGGCGCGGCGCTGAGCCTGGATGAACTGGAGAAAGCGCACATTGGCGCGGTGCTGGCCACCGCCGGCACCCTGGACCAGGCGGCGAAAACCCTCGGCATCGACGCCTCGACCCTGTATCGCAAACGCAAGCAGTACAACCTGTGAGCAGTGCGCGATGAAACTGGCGATCAAGCTGCGTACGCGCCTGTTCCTGAGCATCTCTGCGTTGATCACTGTGGCCTTGCTTGGACTTCTGCTCGGGCTGGTCAGCGTGATGCAGATGGCCGGGTCCCAGGAAGCGCTGGTACGCAGCAATTTCGTCACGCTGGATCTGGGACTCAAGCTGCGCCAGACCCTTGGCGATCAATTGATCATCATGCTCGCGGAAAAACCCGATCCCGTTGCGTTCGAAGCGTCCAAGCAACACTATTTCGAGCTGCTCGATCAGGGCATCGCCCAGCAGCAGGAGGGCGATGACCAGCCTTACGGTTTCCGCCAGGCCAAGGCCGATTACCTGCACTTCCTTGCCTCGTTCGATGTGACTGCCGAAGCGGCCAGGAACGCCAGCACCAGCGCGGATTTCCGCGAGCGCTTCAATATTCTTCGTAATGGTTTGATCGCTGAGCACAAACACGCGCTGGAAACCATCAACGCGGTTCAGCACGCTGCCCGCGAACGCGCCTTGCTGATTGCCGGGCTGCTTGGCCTGGTCGGGCTGGCGGTACTGATCATCGGTTTCGTCACCGCTCAAGGCATCGCCCGACGTTTCGGCGCGCCTATCGAAGCGCTGGCCAAAGCTGCCGACAACATCGGCCAGGGCAACTATGACGTGACCCTGCCGATTTCCACGGCCATGGAAGTGAATCTGTTGTCGCGGCGCTTCGGCCTGATGGCCGAGGCATTGCGCGAACACCAGGCGATGAATGTCGACGAACTGTTGGCCGGTCAGCAGCGCTTGCAAGCGGTGCTCGACAGTATCGACGACGGTTTGTTGATGATTGATCGCCAGGGCCAGCTCGAACACCTCAACCCGGTGGCTCAGCGCCAGTTGGGCTGGGAAGACGACCGACTCGGCCAGGGCCTGGGCACTGCACTCGGTCGTCCGGAGCTGGATGCACAACTGCAATTGGTCCTGCGCGGCGGCACGCTGGAGCGGGCGCCAGAAGATCTCAGCATCGAAGTCGACGGCGAGTCGCGTCTGCTGACCTACAGCCTGACGCCGGTCAGCCACACCCAGGGACATATTCTCGGCGCGGTCATGGTGCTGCACGATGTCACCGAACAACGCGCGTTCGAGCGCGTCCGTAGCGAATTTGTTTTGCGCGCTTCCCATGAGCTGCGCACGCCGGTGACGGGCATGCACATGGCCTTCGGGTTGTTTCGCGAGCGGGCGAAATTCCCGGCGGAGTCGCGCGAGGCTGACCTGCTGGATACGGTCAACGAAGAAATGCAGCGCCTGATGCAGTTGATCAATGACTTGCTCAATTTCTCGCGCTACCAGAACGGTCTGCAAAAACTCACCCTGGCGCCATGCTCCATCGAAGACTTGCTGGAGCAGGCGCAACTGCGTTTTGCCGACGCGGCGGTGGCCAAAGGTGTAGCGCTGAATGTCGAGATTCAAGGGCCATTGCCGAGATTGCAGGCCGATCAGGCGCAACTCGACCGCGTCCTCGACAACCTCATCGACAATGCGCTGCGCCACACCGCCCGCGACGGGCAAATCCGTCTGCAGGCGCGCCGCCATGGCGAGCGGGTGATCATCAGCGTCGAAGACAATGGCGAAGGCATTGCCTACGGTCAGCAGGGGCGGATCTTCGAGCCGTTCGTGCAGGTCGGACGCAAGAAGGGCGGCGCCGGTCTCGGGCTGGCGCTGTGCAAGGAAATCGTCCAGTTGCACGGCGGGCGCATGGGTGTTTATTCGCGGCCGGGGCAGGGCACGCAGTTCTACATGGCGCTGGCGGTTTAAGCTTCGTCGTCCATACGCCGTCCGGCGAGGCGTCTGCCGCGAGTGATCAGTTCGATGAATTGCACGGCGCTCAGCGCATGGGCGAACAACCAGCCCTGTCCGAATTTGACGCCCTCACTGCTGAGCAATGTCGCTTGGGATTCCAGCTCGATGCCTTCGGCAATCACTTTCAGATCCAGCGCCTGCGCCATGTGAATGATGTGTGGCGCGACGCCGCTGCTCGCCGCGTCATGGCCCAGCGCATCGATAAAGGCCTTGTCGATCTTCAGGCAGTCCACCGGCAGGGTCTGCAGGTAGGCGAGGCTGCAATAGCCCGTGCCGAAATCATCGATCAGCACTTGATGGCCGACATCGCGCAGGGCTTGCAGATTTTCCCTCGCCACCACCACATCGATGAGGCCGCGTTCAGTGACTTCGAAGGCAATCTGCCGCGCGGCGACACGGTGCAGCGCCAGCAGGCGCGCCATCACCTGGCCGATGCGCGGCACCATGACATCGCAGGCGGCGAGGTTCACCGAAATGTACAGCTGCGGATTGGCGCGCAGTAACTGGCCCAACTGCTCAAGCAGGCGCTGCAGCACGAAGTCCGTCATCTGGCGGATTTGTCCGGTGTTCTCCGCCATTGGAATGAACAGGTCGGGGCTGGTCAGGGTGCCGTCCGGGCGGCGCCAGCGCAGCAAGGCTTCGGCACCAACGCAGTTGCGGCTGTCGAGGTCGAAGATCGGTTGATACAGCACCTGCAGCTCACCCCGGCGGATCGCTCCGTGCAGCTCGGCATCCAGGGACTGGCGCTGGCGCACCAGCAGGAAGGTCAGGAAACCGACGATGGCCCCGGCAATCAGGCACACCGGCAACAGCCACCACCACACAGCCGGGACATGCATGCCAGTGCGCGGCGTAATGAGCACCAGCTGATATTCCGGATTGTCGGTGGGCATACGGTAAATCAGCCGCGTCTGCGTCACTTGCAGGGCATCACGGCTTTTCGGTGGCCAGGGTTCGGTCGGCGGCCAGGCCTGTTCAGTGCCCAGCACCGGGATGGCACGAGTGCCGTGATTGAGCACCACCAGCAGGCTGCTGCCGGGCGACAGATCGACCATGTCGGTCAAATGCCCGCGTGAGGTAGCGACGCGAAAATTGCCGCGGCCGAGCATCAGCGCCGCGCGGTTTTCATCCGGTTCGGTCGTGGTGTTCAGCCAATAACTGTAGGTCGGGCCCTGGATGTCCGGCGCGCGATTCAATGACAGGCCTTCCTGATGCGGGCGATTGGAGCAGAACCGCGAGGCGTCCATGTATGCGGCTTCATAGACGAAGCGGTAGTTGAAGGTGACTTGCTGCAACGTCGCGATCATTTCCTCGTCGCAGCCGCGCAAGGGCTGGGCTTCGAGATCGTCGAGGCTTTCGCGCAACTGGCCGAACAATTGTTCGAGACGGGCGAGAAAGCGCTCGCCCTGGGCGTTCATCTCCTGACTCTCGCGCATTTCCATCTGGCGCATCGCCGCGAACATACCGCCGGCAATCAACAGACTGGCACTGAGGACAGCCGCAATCATCGCCAAAAAAACAGGGCGATAAAACCAGCTACGCAGCGTCTCTCGGGTTGCAGCCATCAAGGGATTTCCGAAGAATTACCATGAGTTATAGCTGCTGATTACGATTTCGCCCTGACCGTCGGGCGGGCGTCATTATTTTGTCTGGTTGAGCACCAGAAGAAGTGCTGCAGTTTGCGCATCCGGCGTGCCGTCGAAGCGGGCAGGGCGGTAATGCATCTGGAACGCGGCGAGGACATGGCGCGTGGCGACGTCCAGCTCACCGGTTTGCGGCGTGTCATAACCCAGACGCGCGAGTTGCGCCTGGAACCAGCCGATCTCCGGCAACGGGCTGCTATCGAATACTGCCTGCTGACGTGCCACCGCTTGCTCGTTCGGCCACAGCCCCAGCCCTTCATCAGCCAGACGCTTCCACGGGAACAGCGGCCCGGGATCAAGCTTGCGCAGCGGCGCGATGTCGCTGTGGCCAATGATGTGCCGGGAGCTGATGCCGTTGCGTTTGCTGATGTCCTTGAGCAGCGTGATCAGCGACTGGATTTGCGCTTCGCTGTAGGGGTACCACAGGCGCCCGGTCGGGGTGTCCTTGTAGCCGGGATTGACGATTTCAATGCCGATAGAACTGGAATTCAACCAGGTCCGGCCCTGCCACTGACTCTCGCCGGCGTGCCAGGCGCGCTGGTTTTCATCCATCAACTTATAGATCGTGCCGCCCTTGTCATCGCCGATCAGGTAATGGCTGCTGACCTCGCCGTGGGTCAGCAGCTGCAGCGAGCGCTCCAGCGACGCCGAGGTGTAATGCACCACAACGAACTGGATGCGACTGTCGTAATTGGCTGACGGATGGCTGGTGTTGTAGCGCGGGCCGCTGGCGCAACCAGCGAGGACGAGCAGCGAAGCAACAAGGGCAAAAAATTTCATAGGCAGAGGACGGTACGCAGAAGACGATAATGCAACAGTGTAACGTACGGATTTCACCTGAGGCCGCCAGCGGGCGAATTTAAACAAAATGGAACAATTGCCTCAACCCAGCTCCACTCGGTTGCGGCCGGCATTTTTCGCTCGATACAGCGCTTGATCGGCTCTTTTCAGCACAAGATCGCTATGTTCTCCAGTTCGGAACGATGCGAGTCCCATGGAAATCGTGATGGTTACGCGCTCACCCTTGAAGTGAAACGGGCAGGCTTCAATCGCTGCGCGCAGGGTTTCCAGCAATTTTGCGCCAACCGCCGGCGGCGTTGCTGGCAGTAACAGGACAAATTCTTCGCCGCCGAAACGGGCAATGAAGTCCGAACCACGCAGGCGTTTGCGCAGTACCGTAGCGATGATTTTGAGGACTTTATCGCCGGCCAGATGACCGTAATTATCGTTGATGCGCTTGAAATGATCGAGGTCAAGCATGGCCAGGCTCAAGGTATTGCCATGCTGCTGCCATTGCTGGATTTCATGCTCGAGGCGTTCACTCCACGCCGCGCGGTTGGGCAGGCCGGTCAGCGGGTCGATCAGGGCTTTCTGCCGCTGTTCCTCAAGGTGTTCGCGAAAGCCCAAGGCTTCCTGTTCCATATGCGCCACCCGCTCCGACAGGCTTTTCAGTCTGGCGGCGACTTCCTGCTCGCGGGTGTCGCGCTGCTTCTGGTGCTGGTCCATCGTTCCCAGCAGGCCTTCCAGATGATTCTCCAGCACATGCTTGAGGTCATCGAGGTCGGCCGCTTGCTGGACGCTGCTCTGCAAGCCGTCGACCTGTTCACGGATTTGAGTGTCCATGGCCCGCGCCGCCGAGCTGTTGTCGGCATGCCCTTCGCTGGCGGCTTGCAGATTGCTCTGAAACGCTTCGAGGCGTTCGTTGAGCTGCTGCAGATAGGCTTCGAATTCATGCTGGCCACTGTCGGTAATCGCCAGCATCAAGGTTGCGAGATCGTCGAGGATCGGTAGCAATTCGTACCAGTTAAGACCATGTTTGAGCCGTTCGCGCATGGCTTCGGCTTGCGGCCGGTGGCGCTCGGGCAGGGTCAGGTCGTCGAGCAGGCCGATCAAGGTGTCTTCGATATGCCGGGCCACGGAGCTGTAGGACGGCTCGGGCGAGTCCGGCAGGGCGAAGAGGATGTCGTGCTCGGACTGATCCGGGTCGATGGCAGCCAAGGCTTGGGCGATCGGCTCGGGCAAGGGCAGAGTGTCGAGAATCAGCGGCGATGGATCGCCGGGATGGCTCAGTTCGTCCGGGTTGAATGCCTGGGCAACGAGTGGTTGCGCAGCTGAGTCTGGCGCGGCCGGAGCGGCGGGCTCAAGCGGCATTGGCTCGACATCGACGGTGACAACAGGCGTAGCGAACGCGACGATTTGCGCTTCGGGCGAGTCCTGTACAGGCGCCTCGACGGTCGCGGCGGGCGCAACAATCGCAGGCTCGGCGTCTGCGATCGGTGCCATTTGCGCTGGCTCCGGTTCAGGTTGCGCGGTGGCGACCGGCTGCGGCGCTGGTGCGGCTGAAGTGTCTGCGAGCGCTGCAATGGATTCGTCAGGCTCGCGACTGCCGAAAAGACGCTGCAACAAGCCCGGCCGGCCCGGCTCGGCGGGCGTCTCCAACTGACTCAAGGCCTTGCCCTGCAAGCCACTGAGTTCGCTCAGCAGCAGCGGCATTTCCCGCGCCTGACCGACGCGGCTGTCCAGTTGTTTGGCGAATTTCTTCAGCGGCTGCGCAACTTCGCGCGGCAATGGCAGCGCTTGCAGCTGGGTGACCAGCGCAGTCAGCGCGGTGCTGACCTGATCGATACGGGTCTCACGACGCTGCTCCGAGTCGAGCACGGCTTTTTCCAGGCGCGGGAGCAGGGCGGCGAGGCCGGCGTCCATGTCATCGGTGCGCACGACTTCGCGCATCTCCTTCATGCACTGATCGACAGCCTTGTCGGTGCCTTCGGCCGCCAGCGTGCTGCGCACCAGACCGCGTCGCAGCAGGTCGAGTCGCGCGGCCCAGCGGCGTTCGAGCTTGTCCTGCTGCTCGATACTTTTCAGGTACTTCTCTTTCCAGCGCTGGGCGTCGTCGCTCATTCACAGGTTCCGCGAGGGGCAGGGCTCAACGCGGGCAATGCGTCGGCCGTGAGCGAACCCGGCAGACGAATTTCCACCGCGACCGGCAGGTGATCGGAAATGGGCTGGGCCAGTACCTCGACCTTTTCCAAAGTCAGGGTCGGGCTGAGCAGAATATGATCAAGGCACCGCTGTGGGCGCCAGCTGGGGAAGGTCGCTTCCACCTGCGGGGCCAGCAGGCCGAGATCGCGTAACGGCGAATGTTCGAGCAAGTCGCTGGCATGGGTGTTCATGTCGCCCATCAGCACTTGATGCTTGTAGCCGCTGATCAAGTCACGAATGTAGGCCAGTTGCAGGCTGCGCGTCCGCGCGCCGAGGGCCAGGTGCATCATCACCACCACCAGCGCTTGCGGACCTTCGCCGAAACGCAGCAGGATCGCGCCGCGACCTTTCGGGCCGGGCAGCGGATGATCTTCGATCGCCCACGGCTTGAGGCGACTGAGCACGCCATTGCTGTGCTGGGCCAGTCGGCCGAGGTTGCGATTGAGTTGTTGATACCAGTAGGGAAAGGCGCCGAGGTGGGCCAGGTGTTCGACCTGATTGACGTAGCCTGAGCGCAGACTTCCGCCATCGGCCTCCTGCAGAGCGACCAGATCGAAGTCGCCAAGCAGATCACCGATCTTCTGCAGATTGCCGGAACGCCCGTTGTGCGGCAGCAGATGCTGCCAGCTGCGGGTCAGGTAATGGCGATAGCGCTCGGTGCTGATGCCGACCTGGATGTTGAAACTGAGCAAGCGCAGACGCTGGTCCGCGGGCAGGCCCGTAGACGCCAGGTGATGCTCGTTGACCTGCGGATCATGCAGGCCAACGATGCGTTCGGACTTCCAGCGGCGCATGGCGAAAGCCGCGCTTAGTTGGCAGCCGCCTTGGTTGCCGCTCGCTCTTTGGCGACCAGGTCGTCAGCCAGTTTCAGTGCCTGCTCGGCACCACCGGCGGAGCCGATGTCGAAGCGGTATTTACCGTTGACGATCATGGTTGGCACGCCAGTGATTTCGTACTTCTTGGCCAGCTCGCGGGCCTTGACGATCTGACCCTTGATGGCGAACGAGTCGAAAGTGGCGAGGAACTTGTCCTTGTCCACGCCTTGAGTGGCGAGGAAGTCAGCCATGTCGTTTTTGTCGGTGAGCTTCTTGTGTTCTTTCTGAATCGCGTTGAATACCGCGTTGTGAACCTGATGTTCGACACCCATGGCTTCCAGGGTCAGGAACATTTGGCCATGAGCATCCCATGGACCACCGAACATGGCAGGGATGCGTACGAAATTGACGTCGGATGGCAGTTTTTCAACCCATGGATTGATCACCGGTTCAAAGGCGTAGCAATGCGGGCAGCCGTACCAGAACAGCTCGACCACTTCGATCTTGCCAGGCTTTGCCACCGGCACCGGATTGGCCAGTTCGACATAAGGGGCGGCAGGGGCTTCAGCGGCCTGGGCGGTGACGCCGAACAGGCTGGCAGCGACGAGTGCGGCGCTGATGATCAGATTACGCATGCTTTACTCCTGAACAATTTGGGTCGCCTCGCTCGACCTGTTTTGACACAGATCCTGGCGGGCATGAGTGCTGTAGTGTAACGGCAGCGGCCACAAAAAAGGGCGGCCTGAGCCACCCTTTTTATACTCGCTGCGAAGGATTAATCGAGCGTTAACGTGGCAGGCGTTGCGCGCCTCGTTCAACCCTCGAATCAGAGCCTCAGTGCAGGCCCTGGATGTAGCTGGAAACCGCAGCGATGTCTTCATCGCTCAGCTTGCGTGCGATGGTGCGCATGGTCATCGCGTCGCCGTCATTGGCGCGACCACCGTCTTCCTTGCGGAAGTCGGTCAGTTGCTTGGCGATGTATTGAGCGTGCTGGCCACCCAGATGCGGGAAGCCTGCTGCAGCGTTGCCGGCACCATTTGGCGAATGGCAGCCGGTGCAGGCTGGCAGACCTTTTTCCAGGTTGCCGCCACGGAACAGAGCTTCACCGCGAGCGACGATCTTTGGATCGGCGGCACCGACGCTGCCTTTCTGGCTGGCGAAGTAGGCGGAAATATCGGCCAGATCCTGATCATTCAGGTTGGTCAACAGGCCGGTCATCTCCAGCACCACGCGCTTGCCCGACTTGATGTCGTGCAATTGCTTGTCGAGGTAACGTTCACCTTGACCGGCCAGTTTCGGAAAATTCGGCGCCATGCTGTTGCCGTCCGGGCCATGGCAGGCCCCGCACACGGCAGCTTTGGCCTGGCCTGCTGCGGCATCGCCGGCAGCATGGGCGAAGCCTGAAATTCCCACGGTCAACAGCAGACTCACGATCAATTTGTTCATCAGCTAATCCAACTACGGCTAAGGGTTAAGTTATGGACCGGGCTTACTCTCGCTCATCCACAGGATGATGGCCTGGTAATCCTCGGCACTGCAGTCCATGCACAAACCACGCGGCGGCATCGCCTTGAAACCCTGGGTCACGTGTTGCACCAGCGTCCCCATACCTTTCGCCAACCTCGGCGTCCAAGCTTCCTGATCGCCTCTTTTGGGCGCCATGGGTAGTTGGCCGGAATGACAGGCACCACAAACACGGTTGTACACGGCTTCCGGATCCTGTGTAGCCTGTGCGCTGTAAAGCGGCATCAAGACTCCGGCAGCCAGCAGCCATTTCGTCATAAAACGACCTTTTCAGGGTTGAGAGCGTTCTGCGTTCTAATGCGCAATCAAAGTCTGGCGCTCTCGTGAACTTCATCCTTCGCTGGGACAAAGCACACACAAAATCTGCGGCATTATATACTGGCGTCACTGAAACGGAAGCGACACCGCGTTCCGCGCCCAATCCCGGCGCCGCCCACATCGGAAATCCCATGCAACTCAAGAATCCCATCCTCGGCCTGTGCCAACAGTCCACGTTCATGCTCAGTGCCGCCAAAGTCGATCAATGCCCTGACGATGAAGGCTTCGAAGTGGCGTTTGCCGGTCGTTCCAACGCCGGCAAATCCAGCGCGCTGAACACCCTGACTCATGCCAGCCTGGCGCGCACCTCGAAAACTCCGGGTCGCACACAGCTATTGAACTTCTTCAAGCTAGACGATGATCGCCGTCTGGTCGACCTGCCGGGCTACGGTTATGCAAAAGTACCGATCCCGCTCAAGCAACACTGGCAGCGCCACCTCGAGGCTTACCTCGGTGGCCGAGAGAGTTTGAAAGGTCTGATTCTGATGATGGACATCCGCCATCCAATGACCGACTTCGACCTGCTGATGCTCGACTGGGCCGTCGCGGCTGGCATGCCGATGCACATCCTGCTGACCAAAGCCGACAAGCTCACCTACGGCGCGGCAAAAAATACTCTGCTGAAAGTACAGTCGGAAATCCGCAAAGGCTGGGGCGACTCGATCACCATCCAGTTGTTCTCCGCACCAAAACGCATGGGCCTGGAAGAGGCCTACACTGTACTGGCCGACTGGATGGAACTGGCAGACAAAGGCGCCGAGGCGGCAGCCGAGTAATTCGGAATAGGGAAAAATTGGTTGTAGTGTGGCCAGGCAAGGCGAAAGTAGGGCTAAAACGGCCGGGGTCGCGCTCGACTTTAGGGGACCTAAATGAGCATTTTTAGACCTGCTTTCAACGCAGCATGGCCGCGCTACAGCTGATTTTTTAGCAAAAAAAGCCCCGGACTTCATTGGGGAGGGAGAAGTTCCGGGGTTTAAGTTCCGAACCGCTAGGGCGGGGTTCAGATATCTGCCAACACTTAACACAACATAGGAGCATCGAAGGGCTTCACCAGCCATTCAGTACCTCTGAGTGTTGGATCGGCAGATTAGTTCAGATTTTTTTCAAAAAGCTTTGGAATAGCTTCAGGCATTTATCGGTCTAAGCCCGTTCTGCGCGGCTTGCCGCGACAGCAAGTCGCGGCAACGCTGAAGTCTTAGTGCGCCTCATCCCAATTGTTGCCGACACCCACTTCCACCAGCAGCGGCACATCGAGCTTCGCCGCTTCGCTCATGTGCAGGCGAATCTCGGCGCTGACCTGCTCAACCAGGTCCTCGCGAACCTCCAGCACCAGTTCATCGTGTACCTGCAGGATGACCCGCGCATCCAGCCCTGACGTCGCCAGCCAGTCGTCCACAGCGACCATGGCTTTCTTGATGATGTCCGCAGCCGTGCCCTGCATCGGCGCGTTGATCGCCGTGCGTTCTGCGGCGGCGCGTTCCTGTGGCTTGTTCGAGTTGATCTCCGGCAAGTACAGGCGACGACCGAAGAAAGTTTCGACGTAACCCTGATCGGCCGCCTGCGCGCGGGTGCGTTCCATGTATTCACGGACGCCTGGATAACGGGCGAAGTAAGTATCGATGTAAGCCTTGGCGGTCTTGGTGTCGACGCCAATGTCCTTGCCAAGCTTCTGCGCGCCCATGCCGTAGATCAGGCCGAAGTTGATCGCCTTGGCGCTGCGGCGCTGGTCCGAGGTCACTTGATCCAGCTCGACCTTGAACACTTCGGCAGCGGTTGCGGTGTGCACGTCGAGGTTGTTGCGGAAAGCGTTCATCAAGCCTTCGTCGCGGGACAGGTGCGCCATGATCCGCAATTCGATTTGCGAGTAGTCCGCCGCCAGCAGTTTGTAGCCCTTCGGCGCGACGAATGCCTGGCGAATGCGCCGGCCTTCAGCGGTGCGCACCGGGATGTTCTGCAGGTTCGGATCACTGGAGGACAGCCGCCCGGTGGAGGCCACGGCCTGATGGTACGAGGTGTGAATGCGCCCGGTGCGCGGGTTGATCTGCTCCGGCAGGCGATCGGTGTAGGTGCTTTTCAGCTTGCTCATCGAGCGGTGCTCCATCAGCACCTTCGGCAAGCGGTGATCGTCTTCGGCGAGTTTCGCCAGCACTTCTTCGGCGGTGGACGGCTGGCCCTTGGCGGTTTTCTTCAGCACCGGCAGGCCGAGCTTTTCATAGAGAATCACGCCCAGTTGCTTCGGCGAGCCGAGGTTGAATTCCTCACCGGCAATCTCGAAGGCCTCACGCTCCAGCGCGACCATTTTGTTGCCAAGCTCAATGCTCTGGATGCCGAGCAGTTCTGCGTCGACGAAGGCGCCCTGACGCTCGATGCGAGCCAGTACCGGCACCAGCGGCATCTCGATATCGGTCAGCACGCTGGCCAGGCTCGGGATCGCGTTAAGTTTTTCTACCAGCGCCTGATGCAGGCGCAGGGTGATGTCGGCGTCTTCGGCGGCATACGGCCCGGCCTGTTCCAGCGCGATCTGGTCGAAGGTCAGCTGCTTGGCGCCTTTGCCGGCAATGTCCTGGAAGCTCACCGTGGTGTGGTCCAGGTATTTCAGCGCGAGGCTGTCCATGTCGTGGCGGGTCGCGGTGGAGTTGAGCACGTAGGACTCAAGCATCGTGTCGAAGGCGACGCCGCGCACGCTGATGCCTTCACTTTGATCGCCGCCGATGGCGCAGTTGGCCAGGATGTTCATGTCGAATTTGGCGTGCTGACCGACCTTGAGCTTGTGCGGGTCTTCCAGGATCGGCTTGAGTGCGCGCAGGACGGTGTCGCGATCCAGCTGCTCCGGCACGCCGATGTAGGAGTGGGTCAGCGGAATGTACGCGGCTTCGTTGGCCTGCACGGCGAACGACAGGCCGACCAGTTGCGCCTGCTGCGCGTCGATACCGGTGGTTTCAGTGTCGAAGGCGATCAGTTTGGCGTTGCGCAGTTTTTCCAGCCAGACGTCGAAGCGGGCCTGATCGAGGATGGTTTCGTATGCGGCTTCAGCAGGCGCGGCGGCTGCCTCGGCTGGCGGGGCGCTGAATAGATCCTGCGCGGGCGCAGGCTCGGCTGCCGCGCTCAGTTCCAGACGCTTGGCATCGCGATCCAGATCATTGAGCCAGCTCTTGAATTCCAGCAGGGTGTACAGCTCGTACAGTTTGGCTGGGTCTTCCGGACCCATCTGCAGATCGTCGAGGCCGATATCCAGCGGCACGTCGATCTTGATGGTTGCCAATTGGTAGGAGAGGAATGCCATTTCCTTGTGCTCTTCGAGCTTGGCCGGCAGGGTCTTGGCGCCGCGAATCGGCAGGGTCGGGACGATGTCGAGGTTGGCGTACAGCTCAGTCAGGCCGCCATTGACCCCGACCAACAGACCGGACGCGGTTTTCGGGCCGATGCCGGGAACGCCCGGAATGTTGTCGGACGAATCGCCCATCAGCGCCAGATAATCGATGATCTGCTCCGGAGCGACGCCGAATTTCTCCTTCACGCCCTCCACATCCATCGAACTACCGGACATGGTGTTGACCAAGGTAATGTGGCCGTCGACCAGTTGCGCCATGTCCTTGTCACCGGTGGAGATGATCACCGGACGGTCCGCCGCCGCGCTGCTGCGGGCGAGGGTGCCGATCACGTCGTCGGCCTCGACGCCGTCCACGCACAGCAGCGGGAAACCCAGGGCGATCACGCTCTGGTGCAGCGGCTCGATCTGCACGCGCATGTCATCTGGCATGCTCGGGCGGTTGGCTTTGTATTCGGCGTACATCTCATCGCGAAATGTCCCGCCCTTGGCGTCGAACACCACGGCGAACGGGCTGTCCGGGTACTGCTTGCGCAGACTCTTGAGCATGTTGAGCACGCCTTTGACCGCACCGGTCGGCAGGCCTTTGGACGTGGTCAGTGGTGGCAGTGCATGAAAGGCGCGGTACAGGTAAGACGAACCGTCCACCAGGACGAGGGGGGCTTGGCTCATGAGCAGGATCAACCTTTTCGGCGGGTCCGGGGCTAGAATAGCGGGACCGTTGACGACAAAGGGACAAGGTTATCATGCGTACGTTAAATCGCTTGCTGCTGGTCGGGTTGATCGCTGTCTCACCACTGACCGCGATGGCGGCGGATGATGCACCGGGCGGTGACCCCGAGGTCACCATCCGCACGGAGGGCGACAAGACCATTCAGGAGTACCGTCAGAACGGGTTCCTGTATGCGATCAAGGTCACGCCCAAGGGTGCGCCGCCGTATTTTCTGGTGCGCGCCGACGGGACGGATGCGAATTTCATCCGCTCGGATCAGCCGGATATGCTGATCCCGTCATGGAAGATCTTCGAATGGAAGTAGGTTTTCAATTCACCCGGCGCCGCCGTTGCGGCGCCCGTACTGGCAGTTAAGACATGTCTGTGTTCACTCCCCTGGCTCGGCCCGAGCTGGAAACTTTTCTCGCCCCTTATGGGCTCGGCCGCCTGCTTGATTTCCAGGGGATCGCCGCCGGCAGCGAAAACACCAATTTCTTCATCAGCCTGGAGCAGGGCGAATTTGTCCTGACCCTCGTCGAGCGCGGCCCGGTGCAGGAGATGCCGTTCTTCATCGACTTGCTCGACGTGCTGCACGAAGCCGATCTGCCGGTGCCCTACGCCCTGCGCACCACGGACGGCGTCGCCTTGCGTGAACTCAAAGGCAAACCGGCATTGCTGCAACCGCGCCTGTCGGGCAAGCACATCAAGGTCGCCAACGCCCAGCATTGCGCACAGGTCGGCGAATTGCAGGCGCATCTGCATCTGGCGACTCAGGGCGAGCGCATGATCAAGCGCAAGACCGATCGTGGTCTGGACTGGATGCTGGAGGAGGGTACGGAGTTTCTCTCGCATCTGAGCGTTGAGCCGCGTGCGCTGCTGCAAAGCGCGCTGGATGAAATCTCTGAGCGCAAAGACAAGATCCTCGCGCTGCCTCGGGCGAACATTCATGCCGATCTGTTTCGCGACAACGCCATGTTCGAAGGCACCCATCTGACCGGGCTGATCGACTTCTACAACGCTTGCTCGGGGCCGATGCTGTATGACGTGGCAATCGCGTTGAACGACTGGTGTTCGGATGAGGCTGGCGTAATCGATGGCCCGCGTGCCCGAGCGTTTCTCGGCGCCTACGCGGCGCTGCGCCCGTTCACGGCGGCGGAAGCCGAATTGTGGCCGACGATGCTGCGCGTCGCTTGTGTGCGGTTCTGGCTGTCACGCCTGATCGCCGCCGAGCAGTTCGCCGGGCAGGACGTGTTGATTCACGATCCGCAGGAGTTTGAGCAGCGCTTGGCGCAGCGGCAGAGGGTCAGCACCCCGTTGCCTTTTGCCCTTTAAAAGCTTCGCGAGCAAGCCCGCTCCCACATGAGGTCTGTGTCGTTCACAAATCCAATGTGGGAGCGGGCTTGCTCGCGAACGGGGCAGCGCCGGTGCTGGGGTTACAACGATTCCAGGCACCCGGCCAGGTCATTGCCGAGTTTTTCCAGCACCTGCTCGTAGCCCTGAGCCGTCGCCGGCGTATAACCACCCAACGCATCCAGCTCGGCCAGTTTCACCGGCAAACCGGCCACCAGCGTTTCCGCCAGACGCGGACGCAACGGCGGCTCGCTGAACACACAGGTCTTGCCCACTTCCTGCAAGCGCTTGCGCATCGCCGCGACGTGCTGGGCGCCCGGCTGCACCTCGGCGGCCACCGCGAAGACCCCGGCGTGCTTCAGGCCGTAGGCGTCCTCGAAATAATCAAAGGCCTCGTGAAAGACGAAGTACGGCTTGCCTTCAACATTGGCCAGACGCTTTTTCAAGCGTTGGTCCAGCGCATCCAGACGTTCATCGAACGCTTTGGCATTGCTCTGATAACGCTGGGCATTGGCCGGGTCGGCGGCGCTGAGGTCGGCGGCCATTTTGTCGGCGATCACCCGCGCGTTGACCGGTGACAGCCACAAGTGCGCATCCAGCGAGCCGGGGCGATGATCGTGATCGTGTTCATCGGCCTCTTCGGAGTGGGAATGGTTGTCCGCGCCGAAATGCCGCAGCTTGAGCCCCGGCAAATCCTGCACCGCGACGCTCGGCAGGCTGCGACCGCCGAGTACGCGCGGCAGGAAACCTTCCATGTCCGGGCCGATCCAGTAGAGCAGATCGACCGACTGCACCTTCCGTACGTCGGATGGGCGCAGGGCGTAATTGTGCGGCGAGGCGCCCGGCGGCAGCAGCACCTCCGGAATCGCCACGCCGTCCTGCACCGCAGCAGCAATCAACTGCAACGGCTTGATGCTGGTGAGCACTTTGACCTCGGCCTGAGCCGAACCGATCAGTAGAAAACTGGCAACAAAAGCGACAAAAACAGAAAAAAGTCGGGACACGATGACCACTCAAGGAAGCGAGAACGGGTAACATAATAACGTCTCCAGCAAATCTCGTCGCCGCTCATGCCTATTACCCCGATTGCCAGCCGTCCCCACGACCACTCCCATTGCGTGCACAGCGCTCTGTCCGAGGCCGATACCTTGTGCGCGCAGAAAGGTTTGCGTCTGACTGCCCTGCGCCGCCGTGTGCTGGAACTGGTCTGGCAGAGTCACAAACCGCTGGGCGCCTATGACATCCTCGCCGTGCTCAGCGAGCAGGACGGCCGCCGCGCCGCGCCGCCCACGGTGTATCGCGCGCTGGATTTCCTGCTGGAAAACGGCCTGGTTCATCGCATCTCCTCGCTCAATGCTTTCGTCGGCTGCGTACACCCGGAGCACGCGCATCAGGGCCAGTTCCTGATCTGCCGCGAGTGCCACGCCGCTATCGAACTTGAGCAAAAAGTGATCAGCGACGCGATCATCAGCAGCGCCAAAGACGTGGGTTTCATCGTCGAAGCGCAGACCGTCGAAGTGGTTGGCCTGTGCGCCGGTTGCCAGGGGGCCTGATGAGCAACGCGCTGATCCGTCTGGAGCAGGTCGCCGTCACGTTTGCCGGGCAGACCGTGCTGGACAACATTGAGCTGAGCGTCGAGCCGGGGCAGATTGTTACGTTGATCGGCCCCAACGGCGCCGGCAAGACCACGCTGGTACGCGCCGTGCTCGGGCTGTTGAAGCCGAACAGCGGCAGCGTCTGGCGCAAGCCGAAACTGCGCGTCGGCTACATGCCGCAGAAATTGCATGTCGATCCAACCTTGCCCTTGTCAGTGCTGCGCTTTCTGCGTCTGGTGCCCGGCGTCGACCGCCCGCGGGCGTTGGCCGCGTTGAAGGAAGTCGGCGCCGAACACGTGATCGACAGCCCCGTGCAGAGCGTCTCCGGCGGTGAAATGCAGCGCGTGCTGCTGGCTCGGGCGCTGCTGCGCGAGCCTGAGCTGCTGGTGCTCGATGAGCCGGTGCAGGGCGTCGACGTGGCCGGGCAGGCCGAGCTGTACAGCCTGATTACGCGTCTGCGCGACCGCCACGGTTGCGGCGTGCTGATGGTCTCTCACGATTTGCATCTGGTGATGAGCACCACCGATCAGGTGGTCTGCCTCAACCGTCACGTCTGTTGCTCCGGGCATCCCGAGCAGGTCAGCGGCGATCCGGCATTCGTCGAGCTGTTCGGCAAGAACGCGCCGAGCCTGGCGATCTATCACCACCATCACGACCACGCCCACGATCTGCATGGTTCGGTGGTCAAGGGCCCGCTCGGCGGGCAACCTCATGTTCATGGAGACGGCTGCAAGCATGGCTGATTTTCTTTTGTATGCCCTGCTCGCAGGTCTGGCGCTGGCGCTGGTGGCTGGGCCACTCGGCTCGTTTGTGGTGTGGCGGCGCATGGCCTATTTCGGCGACACCCTGTCCCACGCCGCATTGCTCGGCGTGGCGCTGGGCTTTTTGCTGGATGTCAGCCCGACGGTGGCGGTGACGGTCGGCTGCCTGCTGCTGGCGGTGTTGCTGGTGACTCTGCAACAACGCCAGCCACTGGCGTCTGACACGCTGTTGGGAATTCTTGCGCCGAGCACGCTCTCTCTCGGCCTGGTGGTACTAAGCTTCATGCATGAAGTGCGGATCGACCTGATGGCCTATCTGTTCGGCGATCTGCTGGCGATCAGTCCGAGCGACCTGGCCTGGATTCTTGGCGGCACCGCAGCGGTGCTGGTGTTGCTGGTCGCGCTGTGGCGTCCGCTGCTGGCGGTCACCGTGCATGAAGAACTGGCGCGGGTCGAAGGCCTGCCGGTGGCAGGTTTGCGCTTGGCGCTGATGCTGTTGATCGCGGTGGTGATTGCGGTGGCGATGAAAATTGTCGGCGTGCTGCTGATTACTTCGCTGCTGATCATCCCGGCGGCTGCGGCACAGCGTCACGCCCGTTCGCCAGAGCAGATGGCCCTGGGCGCGAGCCTGCTGGGCATGCTCGCAGTGTGCGGCGGGCTGGCGTTGTCGTGGTTCAAGGACACCCCGGCGGGGCCGTCTATCGTGGTGACGGCAGCCGCGCTGTTTCTGTTGAGTTTTGTTCTGCCCCGTCGTGGGGTGTAGACTTGGCCGCTTTTTGCGCAATTAGAGAGTCGCAGGAATGAAGCCGTTCGCCTCCCGTTATCTGCTCCTTGTCGCATTTTCCGTGCTGCTGGGCGCCTGCCAAAGCACGCCGCCGGTGGCTGAAGTCCCGGACGCGCGGGCTACGGCCATCGCACAGCTGGAGCAAAGCCTGGCCAGCAGCGAACTGGCCACCGCCGAAGACCAGTTGGCCGCGTTGCAAGCCGCAACCCCCAATGATCAATCCCTTGAGCAATACCAGCGGCAGCTGGCCGAGGCGTACCTGCGCCGCAGCCAGATCGTCCTGCAGAAAGGTGATGTCAACGCTGCGGCCACCGCGCTGAGCCGTGCCCGCGCCTTGATGCCCAAGGCGCCCGCGCTGACCGGTGGGGTCAACGGTGCGATCACCGAAGCGCGCAAGGCCGAGCTGGAGAAGGCTGAAGCGGCGTTATTGGCGGCTGAAGCCAGACCGAAAGCCAAGGTCATTGACCCGACAGCCGAGAGCACCACGGTTGCGTTGAACATCGGCGATATTCACAAGTTGCAGCGACAACTCGATGCGATCGCCGCCGATGTGGTGAATTACGATTGCGCCGTCAGCATCCAGGCTCCACGGACTGCGGATTATCCGTGGCTGGCGACCTTGCTGACCAAGCGAGTCAAGAAGCTCGATCCTGATTTTGATTTGCAGATCGAGAAGCAGATCCTGCGCACAGTGCCAGCGCAGATGGTTTTAAGTCCGCGTAAACCATAAAAAGATCGTCCGAACGCGGCCCGAGCCTTCGGACGATCCTTTGCTTTTACGCTGGAATCGCCTTGGCCTTAGCCTCCCGCGCCCAGACCCGATGCTCGCCAATCGCCGCGAAGAACGGCTTGGTCAACGCCCCCACATCCGCGCCCTGCACCAACCCCGCATCCGCATCCAGCTTCAACAGGTCCTGCAATTGCTTGGCCTCGCCGTGCAGCGCGATCGCTTTCAGGTGCTTGTAGGCCTCGAGCAGGTAATGCAACGCCACGCCGTCGCCGCTCAACGCGGTAATCGACGCTGCGCCACCCGGCACGAACACCGCGTCGAAAGCGATTGATGGCATACCTTCCATCGAAGCATCCACCGGCAATGCCTTGCCGTCAGCGGCTTTGACTGGCGCCGAGGTCGGGCCGAGCAGTTTTGCGTGGGCGCCTTCGGCTTCAAGTGCTTTCTTCATTGCCTCGATGGCCGCAGCATCAACGCCGTTGGCCGCGAGGATCGCCACTTTGCGCGTCTTGATATTGCCTGGCAGCAGATTGGCCTGGCTCAGCGCTGGCGATTGCTCCAGCGAAGTCTTGCGCACTTCGACCGTACCTTTGGCTGGCGCCGGCAAACCGAGGTTCTCCGCCACGCGTTTGGCCAGGGTCAAGTCGATATTGGCGAGGATCTCGTTCACTTCACGGGCACGGATGAACTCACGCTCGACCTTGCCCAGCTCGAAGCTGTAGGCAGCGATGATGTGCTCTTTCTCGTGCTCGCTCATGCTGTTGAAGAACAAGCGAGCCTGGGAGAAATGATCGCCGAACGACTCGCTGCGCTGGCGGATCTTCGCTGCGTCGATGCGCTCCGGATAGCTCTCGAAACCACCGTCCTGCGCAGCCGGCGGGGTTTCTTTCGGCCAGCCACCGTCGATCGAGTTCGGCTCATAAGAGGCACGGCCCTTGTCGATGGTGGTGCGGTGCTGCGCGTCACGCTGGCCGTTGTGGAATGGCGCCACCGGACGGTTGATCGGCAGCTCATGGAAGTTCGGCCCACCGAGTCGGCTGATCTGCGTGTCGGTATAGGAAAACAGCCGACCTTGCAGCAGCGGGTCGTTGGAGAAGTCGATGCCTGGCACGATGTGGCCCGGGCAGAAGGCGACCTGCTCGGTTTCGGCGAAGAAGTTGTCCGGGTTGCGGTTGAGGGTCATTTTGCCCAGCGGCGTGATCGGCACGATTTCTTCGGGGATGATTTTGGTCGGGTCGAGAATGTCGAAGTCGAAGTCGTGTTCGTTCTCTTCTTCGACGATCTGCACGCCGAGTTCCCATTCCGGGTAGTCGCCCATCTCGATCGCTTCCCACAGGTCGCGTCGGTGGTAGTCGGTGTCTTTACCGGCGAGCTTCTGCGCCTCGTCCCACACCAGCGAGCAGGTGCCGGCGGTAGGGCGCCAGTGGAATTTGACGAAGCGTGATTTGCCCTCGGCGTTGATCAGGCGGAAGGTGTGCACGCCGAAGCCCTGCATGCTGCGCAGGCTTTTCGGAATCGCCCGGTCGGACATCGCCCAGATCACCATGTGCGCCGATTCCGGCACCAGCGAGACGAAGTCCCAGAACGTATCGTGGGCCGAGCCGCCGGTCGGGATTTCGTTGTGCGGCTCGGGTTTCACCGCGTGAACGAAGTCGGGAAACTTGATCGCGTCCTGAATGAAGAACACCGGCATGTTGTTGCCGACCAGGTCGAAGTTGCCTTCGTCGGTGAAGAATTTCACCGCAAAGCCGCGCACGTCACGCACGGTATCGCCGGAACCACGTGGTCCCTGAACTGTGGAAAAGCGCACGAACACCGGGGTTTTCTTGCCCGGATCCTGTAGGAAACCAGCCTTGGTCAGCGCTGCATGGTTCTCGTAACTCTGAAAGAAACCGTGCGCGCCGGTGCCGCGGGCATGGACGATGCGCTCTGGAATCCGCTCATGGTCAAAGTGCGTGATCTTTTCACGCATGATGAAGTCTTCCAGCAGCGACGGCCCGCGCGGCCCGGCCTTAAGGGTGTTCTGGTTGTCCGCGATCTTCACACCCTGATTGGTGCGCAGTGCCTGACCGGTAGCGTCGGAACGGAATTCTTCAAGACTCTCGAGCTTGGCGTTGGTGTTGGCGCGATCCGGGGTGTCGGTTCCGGCCATTTCGCTTTTATCGGGTGCAGGCTTTTTGATGCTCATCAGACGTAAACTCCTCGTTTGGCCCCGGATGCCTTCCGAAGACCCTTGAGTGATTCCCGGGCACGGCACCCAGGGTTTCAAGTCGCTTACTTAGTGACTGATGAGCGTTTCAGCCGTTCCGTTTATCTGACCTTTGATCGCGTTATTGCCAAATTGAAGGTTAATTGCGAAATAAATGCTAAGAACCTCTATACGGACAGGCTAAAATGCGCGCCCGGCTAACCGCTGATCCTTTTCCAACGCGCCCCACAAGGTTCGCTACGTGATCGAGTTTCAAAACGTCCACAAGACTTACCGCGTCGCCGGTAAGGATATTCCCGCGCTGCACCCGACCAGTCTCGCCATCGAGAACGGTCAGGTGTTCGGCCTGATTGGCCATTCCGGTGCGGGCAAAAGTACCCTGCTGCGTCTGATCAATCGCCTGGAAGATTGCAGTGGCGGCAAGATCATCGTCGATGGCGAAGAAGTCACCGCACTGGACGCCAACGGCCTGCGCCGTTTCCGCCAGCAGGTCGGGATGATCTTCCAGCACTTCAACCTGCTCGCCTCCAAGACTGTCGCCGACAACGTTGCCTTGCCGCTGACCCTGGCCGGTGAGCTGTCGAGCAGTGAAATCAACCAGCGCGTGGCCGAGTTGCTGGCGCGGGTCGGTCTGTCCGACCACGCGAAAAAGTACCCGGCGCAACTGTCCGGCGGCCAGAAGCAGCGCGTCGGCATCGCCCGCGCCCTGGCGACCAAGCCAAAGATTCTGCTGTGCGACGAGGCCACCAGCGCCCTCGACCCGCAGACCACCGCCTCGGTTTTGCAATTGCTGGCCGAGATCAACCGCGAACTGAAACTGACCATCGTCCTGATCACCCATGAGATGGACGTGATCCGTCGCGTCTGCGATCAGGTCGCGGTGATGGACGCCGGGGTGATCGTCGAGCAGGGTTCGGTGGCCGACGTGTTCCTGCATCCACAGCACCCGACCACCAAGCGTTTCGTGCAGGAAAGCGAGCAGATCGACGAGAGCGAGCAGCGTGACGATTTCGCCCATGTGCCGGGGCGGATCGTGCGTCTGACCTTCCAGGGCGAAGCGACCTACGCGCCGTTGCTCGGTACCGTCGCCCGGGAAACCGGCGTCGACTACAGCATCCTTGCCGGTCGCATCGACCGCATCAAAGACATTCCCTACGGGCAATTGACCCTCGCCGTCACCGGTGGCGACATGGAAGCGGCGTTCGCCCGCTTCACCGCCGCTGACGTTCACATGGAGGTATTGCGCTAATGGAAGACCTGATCAGTTTCTTCACCAATATCGACTGGTACGAAATCTGGCTGGCCACCGGCGACACGATGCTGATGCTCGGCGGTTCGCTGTTGTTCACCGTGCTGCTCGGCTTGCCGCTGGGTGTGCTGCTGTTTCTTTGCAGCCCGCGCCAGTTGCTGGAAAACCGTGGTCTGTACGCGATCATGTCGCTGGCGGTGAATATCCTGCGTTCGCTGCCGTTCATCATCCTGCTGATCGTGATGATCCCGTTCACGGTGCTGATCACCGGCACTTCGCTGGGCGTGGCCGGTGCGATTCCGCCGCTGGTGGTGGGCGCTACGCCGTTCTTCGCGCGGCTGGTGGAAACCGCTTTGCGTGAGGTCGATCGCGGCATCATCGAAGCCACCCAGTCGATGGGCGCGACCACGCGGCAGATCATCATGAACGCCTTGCTGCCGGAAGCGCGTCCGGGCATCTTCGCAGCGATTACGGTGACAGCGATTACACTGGTGTCCTACACGGCGATGGCCGGTGTGGTCGGCGCCGGTGGTCTGGGCGACCTGGCGATCCGTTTCGGCTACCAGCGTTTCCAGACCGACGTGATGATCGTCACCGTTGTGCTGCTGTTGATCCTTGTGCAAGTGCTGCAAATGGTGGGCGATCGTCTGGTCGTGCATTTCTCGCGCAAATAATCGGTTCTGGTCATCAATGAGGCGCTGGCCGCACGCTGGCGGGCGCCGGAAAAGGAGTTAGCTGAATGAAAAAACTGATCGCTGCTTTCGCTGCCGTCGCAGCATTCTCGGCCCACGCCGAAACCTTGACCGTTGCCGCCACTCCGGTGCCGCACGCGGAAATCCTTGAATTCGTCAAACCGGCCCTGGCCAAAGAAGGCGTGGATCTGAAGGTCAAGGTCTTCACTGATTACATTCAGCCGAACGTACAGGTCGCGGAAAAGCGTCTGGACGCCAACTTCTTCCAGCACCAGCCGTATCTCGATGAATTCAACAAGGCCAAGGGCACCGATCTCGTAGCCGTGACGGGTGTACACCTGGAGCCGCTGGGCGCGTACTCGAGCAAGCTCAAGGATCTGAAGGACCTGCCGGGCGGCGCCAACGTGGTGATCCCGAACGACGCCACCAATGGCGGCCGTGCGCTGTTGCTGCTGGCCAAGGCTGGCGTGATCACCCTGAAAGACCCGACCAACATCCTGTCGACCATCAAGGACATCGCGCAGAACCCGAAAGACCTGAAATTCCGTGAGCTGGAAGCCGCGACCATCCCGCGCGTGCTGACCCAGGTCGATCTGGCGCTGATCAACACCAACTACGCGCTGGAAGCCAAGCTCGATCCGTCCAAGGATGCGCTGGTGATCGAAGGCAACGACTCGCCGTACGTGAACATCCTCGTGTCCCGCGCGGACAACAAGGACAGCGACGCGATGAAGAAACTGGCGGCTGCGCTGCACACGCCGGAAGTGAAAAAGTTCATCACCGAGAAGTACAAAGGCGCGGTGTTGCCGGCGTTCTGATCGGGGCGGCGGCAATGAAAAAGGGGACGCCATGAGCGTCCCCTTTTTTGTGCCTGAAACACCGTCCCTGTGGGAGCGGGCTTGCTCGCGAAAGCGGTGTATCAGCCAGCATTTCTTCATCTGAGCCACCGCATTCGCGAGCAAGCCCGCTCCCACACTGGATCAGTGGTGTCACTACTTGCGGTTAAGCATCCCCGGCAACTGCGCCACCAGTTTGGCGTTATTCAGCGGCGCCCGAATGAACCCGCGCTGCGTGCCGTCCGGGCCGATCACGGCCAGGTTGCCACTGTGATCGACGGTGTAATTCGGCTTGCTGGTATCGGCGGGAATGAACGGAATGCTCACTGCATTCGCGACTGTTTGCAGCTCTTCGATCGACGTTGGCGTCAGGCCAACGAACTGCGGATCGAAGTAGCCCAGATACTGCTTCAGCTGTTTCGGCGTATCGCGGTTGGGGTCAACGCTGACCAGCACGATCTGCAATTTATCCACAGCCTCTTTCGGCAGTTCACTCTTGATCTGCCGCAGTTGCGCCAGGGTGGTCGGGCAGATGTCCGGGCAGAAGGTGTAGCCGAAGAACAACAGACTCCACTTGCCTTTCAACTCATCGATCGCCACCGGTTTGCCGTCCTGATCGGTCATGGTCACGTCCGGCAGATTGCGGCTCTGTGGCAGCAGGATGATCCCGGCGTCGATCAGCGCAGTCGGGTCGCCCTGACCTTTACCGCTCAGCACCTTGTTGACGGTAAGCCCGAGAATCAGTGCGATCACGGCAGCGAGGATGAAGACGGTTTTCTGGGTTCGGGTCATAGGTTCAACAGTAAGTAGTGGTCTACGAGCAGGGCGATGAACAACAGGAACAAGTAATAAATAGAGTACTTGAAGGTGTTGATCGCCGCGTGCGGCCGAGTGCCACGGTACAGCACCACGGCCCATTGCAGAAACCTCGCGCCCAACGCCAGCGCACAGACCAGATACAGCACGCCGCTCATGTGAATCACGTACGGCAGCAGACTCACCGCCAGCAGCGCGAAGGTGTACAGCAGAATGTGCACTTTGGTGTAGTGCTCGCCGTGGGTCACCGGCAGCATCGGAATGTCGGCCTTGGCGTATTCCTCCTTGCGATGAATCGCCAGCGCCCAGAAATGTGGCGGGGTCCAGGCGAAGATGATCAGCACCAGCAGCAACGGTTCGGCGCTGACATGGCCGGTGGCGGCGGTCCAGCCGAGCAGCGGCGGGGCGGCGCCAGCGAGGCCGCCGATGACGATGTTCTGCGGCGTCGCGCGTTTGAGGAAGCCGGTGTAGATCACCGCGTAGCCGAGCAGCGAGGCGAGGGTCAGCCATGCGGTCAATTGATTGGTGAACGTCAGCAGCAGCGCCTGGCCGAGCAACGCCAGCAGCAACGCAAATGTCAGCGCCGCCGCAGGTGAAACCCGGCCTTCGGCCAGTGGCCGTTTGTGCGTGCGCGCCATCACCGCATCGATGCGCCGATCGACCACATGATTGACGGCCGCCGCACCGCCGGCGCACAAGGCAATGCCCAGATTTCCAAAAACCAGCACCGTCCACGGCACGCCCGCTCGGGTGGCGAGGAACATGCCGACCAGCGAGGTGATCAGCATCAGCACCACGACTTTCGGCTTGGTCAGCTCCAGATAATCGCGCCACAGCGCTTGCGTCGCACGTTCGCCGATCAGACTCGCCATGGCGTTTCTCCTTTCAATGCGATGGGCGCGACGGCAGGTTTGTGCGCACCCAAGCGCCAGCGCGCCAGCACCGGTTGGGTCACCCGCAGCAGACTGGTGCGCGCGTGGTAATTGACCAATACCAAGGTCAGCAACAGCGCCGCACCGCCGGCGTTGTGGGCGACGGCCACTGGCAGCGGCAGATGAAACAGCACGTTACTGATACCGAGGGCGATCTGCGCGGCGAGGGCGATCAGCAGCAAGCCAGCCAGACGCGTCATGCCCACCACCTTCAATTGCCAGGCCAGACCGAGCAGCACGACTGTCACCAGCAAAGCGCCGATGCGGTGTGTCAGATGAATCGCCGTGCGCGCGTCGCTGTCCAGTTGGCCGCCGAGATAGTTCGGGCCGATGTGCTGGGTCAGATGAAAGCCATTGGCGAAGTCCGCCGGCGGCAGCCATTGGCCGTGGCAGGTGGGGAAGTCGATGCAGGCCACCGCTGCGTAGTTGGAGCTGACCCAGCCGCCCAGCGCAATCTGGCCGATTACCAACAGCAGCCCCGCCGTCGCCCAATATTGCAGGCGTTTGGGCACCGTCAGTGCCGGCAGCACGCCGGACAACCTCAGCGTCAACAGAAACAGCAGACTCAACGTGGCGAAGCCGCCGAGCAAATGCCCGGTAACCACTTGCGGCCAGAGCTTGAGCGTCACCGTCCACATGCCGAATGCGGCCTGAGCGATGACCACCGCCAGCAGAAACAGCGGCAGTTTCACCGGTTGGCCCGGATGGCGCCGGTTTACCCAGGCGCGCCCGGCCAATACCGAAATCAGCAACCCGAGGGTGCCGGCGAAATAGCGGTGGATCATCTCGTTCCAGCCCTTGTGCGCCTCCACTGGCGCATCCGGGAAATGCAGTTCGGCATGGGCCAGTTGCGCCTCGCTTTTCGGCACGCTGATAAACCCGTAGCAGCCCGGCCAGTCGGGGCAGCCGAGGCCTGCGTGGGTCAGGCGCGTATAGGCGCCGAGCAGCACCACAATCAGTGCCAGCAGGGTGGCAAACAGCGCGAGGCGAAATCCAGGTTTGGCCATGACGATGCCCTTATCCGATGTTCGACAGTTTCAGCAGATGACGCAGGTCGTTGAGCAGATCCTTGCCCTTCACGTTCGGCTCGTAGCGCAGCACCAGATTGCCGTGCGGGTCGACGATCCACAGCTGCGGCAAGGCTTTGTCGCCGGTGGTCCTGGCGAACACGCCGGCATCCAGTGGATAACGCTGCAGTTGCGGGTATTCGCGATCGAGTTTGCCGGCGTACTCGGCGCTCAATGGTTGCGCGGCGGCGAGCGCATGGCTGGCGCGTCCGGCTTCGCGGCCGAGGCTGATCTGGATCTGCCGGGCCAGGTACACCAGTTGCTGGCAGTCGACTGCGCAATCCTTTGGCGCCGTGACCAGAATCTGCCAGCGCTGCTCATCGGCCTGCACGCCAAGGTCGGCGCGGGTCTGGCCGTTGCCGATCAGCTCGCCGTGGTAGCTGCGTCCTTCCGGCACCCAGAATTGCAACTTGTACATGCCGGTGGCGAGCAGCATCGGCCCGACTACGCCGAGCACAATCAACAGCAATTGAATGCGCCCGCGCCGACGGCTGGGAGCAGGTTTGGCCTCAGACATGCTGGGTGGATTCATGGCGCTTCCCATGGCGTTTCTCCTTTGCGTTGTGCCAGCCCAAATAGAGGTAAAGCCCAAGCAGGGCCGTGGCCATGGCAAACCATTGCACGGCATAGCCGAGGTGTTTTTCCGGGCCCATCGCGACTACCGGCCAATCGGTCTGATAGCTGGCCGGGCCGGGTTCGGCGCGCAGCTCAAAGGCGAAACCGTCGCGCTCCAGGGTTTGCCACAATTTGCCCGGTTCGACGGCGGTGATGGTTTGCGGCCAGACACCGCTGACCGGATCGGCGTGCAACTGGAACGTTGCGCCGGGGGCGACATAGACCCAGGCGTCGAGCGTCAGCGCCTCGGCCGGTGTCGTGAATTGCGGCGGCACGCGCCGATCGGGCCATGGCAGCCAGCCGCGATTGACCAGCAGCCAGAGGCCGCTGCGTTGATCCTGAAACGGTTGCAGCAATTCGACGCCGACCTTGCCGCCACGCTGGCGATTGTCGAGCAACAGCGTGTGGGCGGGGTCGAACTGGCCGTGCAGGTGCACGCGGCGATAAGCCGGATCGGCGCTGGTTGCGAGTTCGCTGCTGGCCATCGGTTCGGCCACGCGACGTTCGGCATAACTGGCCAGCAGCGCGGTTTTTTCCGCGCCCCGGCCCAGTTGCCAGAAGCCCAGCGCAACCATCAGCGGCAGCAACAACGCGACCACCACGGTGGGGATCACGCCCGGGCGAAAGTGCTTCATGGCCGCGCCATAAAGTCAGTCATCGCGATCGCTATACTCAAGTGCATCGCCTGTCCCCCGGAGTCTTGCCATGTTCAAAGCAGCGATCGCCCTGATGCTGATTGCCACGGTCGTCAGTCTGTTCAGCGGCCTGTTTTTCCTGGTCAAGGACGACAGCAGCTCCCATCGGCTGGTCATCGCCTTGAGTGTCCGGGTGGCACTGGCCGTGTTCACCGTCGGCCTGATGGCCTGGGGTTTCTACAGCGGCCAGTTGGTGTCGCATGCGCCCTGGTAGCGTCGGCGTTCAGAGCACATAGACGAAGAAGAACAGGCCGATCCACACCACGTCGACGAAGTGCCAATACCAGCTCGCTGCTTCGAAGCCGAACTGGTGTTCGTTGTCGAAGTGGCCCTTCATGATCCGCATCAGCATCACGAACAGAATGATCGTGCCGATGGTCACGTGGGCGCCGTGGAATCCGGTGAGCATAAAGAACGTCGCGCCGTAGATGCCCGAGCCGAGGGTCAGCCCCAGCTCTTTGTAGGCGTGGATGTATTCCTCGGCCTGGAAACCCAAAAACGCGATGCCCAGCAGCACGGTGATCGCCAGCCACAATTTCAGTGCGCCGCGATGGCCCTTCTTCAAGGCGTGGTGGGCGATGGTGATGGTCACGCTGGAGCTGACCAGCAGAATGGTGTTGATCAGCGGCAGGCCCCACGGGCTGATAACGTCTTTGGGCGGCGGGAACAGTTTCGGGTCCGGGTTGTTCAGCAGTGGCCAGACGTACTCGAAATTCGGCCACAGCATTTGCGACACGCCCTTGCTGCCTTCGCCCGCCAGACCCGGCGCGGAAACCGTGCGGATATAAAACAGCGCGCCGAAGAAGGCGACAAAGAACATCACTTCGGAAAAGATGAACCAGCTCATGCCCCAGCGGAACGAGCGGTCCAGCTGCGGGCTGTAAAGCCCCGCGCGACTTTCCTTGATCACCGCACCGAACCAGCCGAACAGCATGTACGCGAGCAGCAGGCCACCGACGAAAAAGATCAGCGGGCCGTGGGAATCCGGGCGTGCCGCCTTCAGATCGTTGAACCAGGTGGCGAGGCCGTACACGGTGACGAACATCCCGAGCGTGGCGATGATCGGCCATTTGCTCTGGGCCGGGACGTAATAGTGCTCATGAGTTGCCATTTATTGTTCTCCTTATCGGCCACGCTCAACCGCCGGTATTAACAGCCACCGGTGGATGTCGGGCGGTGATATCGAACAGCGTGTAGGACAGCGTCAGGTGCTTCACTTCCTTGGGCATGTCGCGGTCAACGATGAAACGCACGGGCATCTCGATCTGTTCACCGGGTTGCAGCACCTGCTGGGTAAAACAAAAGCATTCGGTCTTGTGGAAAAACGCCGCCGCGTTGCTCGGCGCGATGCTCGGTACCGCTTGCGCGCTCATCGGTTTGTCGGTGGGGTTGCGCGCGATGAACACCATCTCGTTGACCGCGCCGGGATTGGCGGTCAGTTCGTCATGCTTGGGATAAAAGTCCCACGGCATGTCGGCGGTGTTGGTCGAGAGAAACTGCACGCGCACCTGGCGCGAGGTGTCGACCACTTGCTCTCCCGCGTACTGGCCGCCGGTCTTGCCGTTGATGCCGAAGGCCTTGCACATCACGTCATAGATCGGCACCAGGGCGAAGCCGAAGACGAACATCGCCACCACCACCAACAGCAGGCGCGTGACCAGTTTCTTCAGCGAGATCGAGTCAGCCATGGTTCCAATCCTCAATCGAGAACCCCTGTGGGAGGGGGCTTGTTCGCGAATGCGTCGGATCAGTCAACTCAACTGTTGAATGAAAAATGGCATTCGGGAGCAAGCCCCGTCCCACAGAAGCCAGGCGTTTCATTTCACTTCCGGCGGCGTGGTAAAGGTGTGATACGGCGCCGGTGACGGCACGCTCCACTCCAGGCCTTCGGCGCCATCCCACGGTTTCGCCGGGGCCGGCGCGCCGCCACGGATGGTCTTGATGACGATGAAGAGGAAGAAGATCTGCGTGGCGCCAAACATGAACGCGCCGATCGACGAGACCATGTTGAAATCGGCGAATTGCAGGTTGTAGTCCGGAATGCGTCGCGGCATGCCCGCAAGACCCACGAAGTGCATCGGGAAGAAGGTCAGGTTCATGCCGACAAACGACAGCCAGAAATGCAGCTTGCCGAGGGTTTCGTCGTACATGTGCCCGGTCCACTTCGGCAGCCAGTAATAAGCCGAGGCGAAAATGCCGAAGATTGCCCCGGGCACCAGTACGTAGTGGAAGTGCGCGACCACGAAGTAGGTGTCCTGATACTGGAAGTCCGCCGGGGCAATCGCCAGCATCAGCCCGGAGAAGCCGCCGATGGAAAACAGGATCACGAACGCCACGGCAAACAGCATCGGTGTCTCGAAGGTCATCGAGCCCTGCCACATGGTGCTGGCCCAGTTGAAGACTTTCACCCCGGTCGGCACGGCGATCAGCATGGTCGCGTACATGAAGAACAATTCGCCCACCAGCGGAATGCCGACCACAAACATGTGGTGCGCCCAGACGATAAACGACAGAAACGCGATGCTCGCCGTGGCGTAAACCATCGAGGTGTAGCCGAACAGCGGCTTGCGCGCGAAGGTCGGGATGATCTGGCTGACCGCGCCGAACGCCGGCAGGATCATGATGTACACCTCGGGGTGGCCGAAGAACCAGAACACATGCTGAAACAGCACCGGGTCACCACCGCCGGCAGCGCTGAAGAAACTGGTGCCGAAGTGAATGTCCATCAGCATCATCGTCACGCATCCGGCCAGCACCGGCATCACCGCGATGAGCAGGAACGCGGTGATCAGCCAGGTCCAGACGAACAGCGGCATTTTCATCAGAGTCATGCCGGGGGCGCGCAGGTTAAGGATGGTCGCGACCACGTTGATCGCGCCCATGATCGAGCTGATGCCCATCAAGTGAATGGCGAAGATGAAGAACGTCACGCTTTCCGGTGCGTAGGTCGTCGATAGCGGCGCGTAGAAGGTCCAGCCGAAATTCGGCCCGCCGCCCGGGGTGAACAGCGTCGATACCAGCAGCAGAAAAGCCGCCGGCAACAGCCAGAAACTGAAGTTGTTCATCCGCGGCAGGGCCATGTCCGGCGCGCCGATCATCAGCGGGATCATCCAGTTGGCGAGGCCGACGAATGCTGGCATCACCGCACCGAAGACCATCACCAGGCCATGCATGGTGGTCATCTGGTTGAAGAATTCCGGCTGGACGATCTGCAGGCCGGGCTGGAACAGCTCGGCACGAATGACCATGGCGAACGAGCCGCCGAGCAGGAACATGCAGAACGCGAACCACAAGTACAGCGTGCCGATGTCTTTGTGGTTGGTGGTCAGCACCCAGCGCATCAGGCCTTTGGCGGGGCCGTGGGCGTGGTCGGCATGACCGTGGTCATCGATGACAGCGCTCATGGCCGGTCTCCTTCACGAAAGTGGACGGGGCAGGCCGGGGCGTGCGGCCCCGACCGGTTCACGGAGTACGCAATTGACCGGCTCATTGGCTTTCCGCCTGTTTCAGCTCCAGTACTTCTTTAGGCGTGACCATGTCGCCCTTGTTGTTGCCCCAGGCGTTACGTTCGTAAGTCACGACCGCCGCGATGTCGACTTCCGACAGCTGCTTGCCGAACGCCGCCATGGCGGTGCCGGGTTTGCCGTGGAAGACGATGCCCAGGTGATCCTTGATCGGTCCGGTGGCGATTTTCGAGCCCTTGAGCGCCGGGAACATCGGCGGCAGGCCCTGGCCTTCGGCCTGGTGACAAGCCACGCAAGTGGTGTGGTAGACCTTGTCGCCGCGCTCCTTGAGTTCGTCGAGAGTCCATTCCTTGCTGGTCAGCTCTTTGAGCTGCGCGGCTTCGGCCTTGCGCTCGGCGAGCCATTTTTCGTAGTCGGCCTGCTCCTTGACCTCGACCACGATCGGCATGAAGCCGTGGTCCTTGCCGCACAATTCGGCGCATTGGCCGCGGTACAGCCCGGGCTTGTCGATACGGGTCCAGGCTTCGTTGACGAACCCGGGAATCGCATCGCGCTTGACCGCAAACGCCGGCACCCACCATGAGTGAATAACGTCGGCGGAGGTGACGAGGAAGCGCACCTTGGCGCCGACCGGCAGCACCAGCGGCTTGTCGACTTCGAGCAAGTAATGCTCGCCCTTGGCTTGCTTGTTGTGGATCTGCTCGGCGGGGGTGGCCAGATTGCTGAAGAATTCGACATCCTGGCCCAGATATTTGTAGTGCCACTTCCACTGATAACCGGTGACCTGGATATCGATGTCCGGCTCGCTGGTGTCGTACATCTTGATCAGCGTCGCGGTGGCGGGAACGGCCATGGCCACCAGAATCAGCAGCGGCACGACAGTCCACATGATCTCGACGCCGGTGCTTTCATGGAATTTCGCCGCGACCTGGCCGGTGGAGCGGCGGTGTACCATCATCGACCAGAACATGGCGCCGAAGACGATGACCCCGATCACCACACAAATCCAGAAAATGGTCATGTGCAGGTCGAATACTGCGTGACTGATTTCAGTCGCTCCAGGCGCCATATTCACTGTCCAGGCGGCGTTGGCCTGGCTGAATATCGACCACAACAGGAGGCCCATCCAGACATGTGGATGTCGCATCATTGCGGGTTCCCCTTATCGTTCTTGTTATCCCGCCGGCGTATCGCCTGCGGCAAGGGAGCGGCTGCATCAGACTACGAACTTGAATCGCCGGGCCTTGCTGCGGGTGCAGTCGGGCGTCATCAGCTAACTCCATTCATTGGCGAGTATAGACAGCGTCCGGGAATTGCAACCCGCGCACGTAAATGAGCTGAAACAACCGCCGCTTGCGTTCAAGTGCCCGAATGGAGAAGGATGCAGACGAGTGGTGGCAAATGGATATAACGCAGCTGCATCAAGGATGAAATAATTATGACAAATGCGTCTTAGCGTTTTTCGTAAGCCAGCTAAGTTATGTCTTCCCTATTTCATTGCCTTGTTTCCTGGAGTTTTCATGAACACCGCCGCATTGCGCGAGCAGATCCAAAAAGCCCAACAACACGAAAAAGACACCGGCCTGCTGACCCGTCAGCTGGAAAGCAAGCTGCCTCACCTGCACCCGGCGATCCAGTTGCCGGAAGCCGACGCCAACGGCGTGCTGACGCGTTTTGTCGCCGCCTACATCGATGAAGTACCCGACCTGCTGGACGCAGCCAATGAAGTCGCCAGGGAAGCGGGAATCGAATCGCAGATCAAACCGGTGCTGAAAATCGCCGAGCAGTATTTCCTCCAGCCGCCGGCCATCATGGCCGGGCATGTCGGCCTGGACAGCCTGCTCGACGAGGCCTATCTGGCGCACCGTTTTGTCGAAGAGGTCAACGACCTGTACATCAAGCATTTCGGCCAGCCACTGATCCCCCTGGACATGACGGTCGCCAATTTGATTGCTCATCAATTGATCGGTGAGGCATTCGCCAACCAACTGGACGAAGCGGTGCATCACGCGATCGACGAGATGCTCAACGACGAGAGCTTTGCCCTGGAGTCGGTGGAAGCCTACCGTGACAAACTCAGCAGCCCGGACACCGGCGCGGCGTGGAAACGCTGGCCGTGCATGAGCCGCCGGTTGGGTGTGGGGCTTGAGCTGGATCAGCCTGCTGCCTGAGTCATACACAGTTCAATGTAGGAGCTGCCGCAGGCTGCGATCTTTTGATGTTGTTTTTCAAAATCAAGATCAAAAGTTCGCAGCCTGCGGCAGCTCCTACAGGGGGGCGAGTTCAACCCGCAGATTCAACCCGCCGCACCAATCCCGGTATTGGTTCGCACCCGGCCTTCCAGCCTGCGCTTCAATCCGCGCGACTCGATCAACAGCTTCGAACCCTTCGCCGCATTCGCCCGGCCCCATTCTTCCAGCAGTTCCAGACACGAGTGGTCGATGTAGCTCAGGTTGTTGAGCGGCACATGCACCGTCGTGCCGTGAGGAATGCTGCCCAGCACCTGGGTCAGCGCCGGTACTTTGAGGAAGGTTGCCGCACCGACCAGACGCAATTCCATCTCGCCTTCCTGCGGCAGGTCGATCAGGCTGATTTTCAGGCGCGAAGCCTTGAGTGCCAGCTTCAACATGGTCAGGCCGAAACCGATCAGCACGCCGGTTAACAGATCAGTGAAGATGATCGCCAGCGCTGTGGCAGCGTAGGTGAACATCGGCATCCGCCCGTATCGACCCAGGCCACGAAAGGCTTTGAGGTCGACCAGTTTGAAACCGGTATACACCAGCACGCCCGCCAGGCTCGCCACCGGGATGCTTTGCAGCACGCTCGATAGCAACAGCACGAACGCCAGCAGCCACAGGCCATGGAAAATCGTCGAGTAGCGTGTGGTCGCACCAGCCTGAACGTTGGCCGAACTGCGCACGATCACCCCGGTCATCGGCAGCGCGCCGACCAGGCCGCAGAGCATGTTGCCGACACCTTGCGCCGACAGTTCACGGTCGAAGTCCGAACGCACACCGCTGTGCATGCGATCCACCGCTGCCGCCGACAACAGGGTTTCGGCACTGGCAATGAACGCTACGGCGAACGCGGCAATCAGCAGCGTCGGGTCGGCCAGGCTCATCAGGTCGGCAGGCTTGAGCCAATCGATCGCTTCGGCCAGATTCGCCGGCACTTCAACACGCTTGACCTGCAATGCCAGCAGCAGACTCGCGGCTGTTGCCAGACCGACACCCAGCAACGCACCGGGAACGAAACGCAGCGAATGTGGACGGAATTTTTCCCACAGCCACATCACCGCAATTGTCGACAACCCGAGCAGACCCGCCTGCCAGCCGAACGACGGCAAGGCTTGCGCCACGGCCGACGGAAATGCCGTGAGGTTGTCGAGCCCGGAGGGTTGCGGCTTGGCATCGAGCATCACATGGATTTGCGAAAGCACAATCAACACGCCGATGCCCGCGAGCATGCCGTAGACCACCGCTGGCGCCGTGACGCGGAACCAGCAGCCAAGCTTCAGGCGCCCGGCGACCAGTTGCAGAAATCCGGCGAGCAGCAGAATCGGCCCGAGCATCTCGATGCCGTGCTGGCGCACCAGTTCGAACACCAACACCGCAAGCCCCGCCGCCGGCCCGCTGACCTGCAACGGCGAACCCGCCAGCCAACCGACCACCAGACCGCCGATGATCCCGGTGATCAGACCCTTGGCCGGCGGCAGCCCTGACGCAATCGCGATGCCCATGCACAGCGGCAGGGCGACCAGAAACACAACCACGGAAGCGAGCAGCTCCCGTGGCAACACAGCTTTCAATTGAGCCGCACGCATGGCGATTCTCCCGAAGTTTTCTTCAGGCGTGGCGAGGCCGGGCCGCTGAATCAGCGGCCGGCGTCATACCACACAGATTGTTGGGAAGATTTAGAAGCGCGCTTTGGGCGTCGCCACAGGAATCGGATGGCTGCCGTCGAGAGGCAGGAAACGACCCTGGTCCGCGTCGTAAGCTTTGATTTCGCTGGTTTCGATGTTGTAGACCCAGCCATGGATGAACAGATGACCGTTCGCCATGCGCGAGGCTACCGAAGGATGGGTACGCAAGTGCTGCAATTGGGCGATGACGTTTTCCTCGGTGAGGATCGGCATGCTTTCTTTTTCGTCGGTGCAGTTACAGTTGTCGTGCACCATGGTTTTCGCGACTTCGGCGTGGCGCAGCCAGGCTTTGACCGTCGGCATTTTTTCCAGGCTGTCGGGGTTGAGTACCGCCCGCATGGCGCCGCAATCGGAGTGGCCGCAAATGATGATGTGCTGCACGCCCAGCGCCAGTACCGCGTACTCGATAGCGGTGGAAACGCCGCCGTTCATCTGGCCGTACGGCGGAACCACGTTGCCGACGTTACGGGTGACGAACAGATCGCCTGGCGAGCTCTGGGTGATCAGCTCGGGAACGATGCGCGAGTCGGCGCAGGTGATGAACATCGCCTTGGGCGCCTGGGCGGTGGCGAGCTTCTTGAACAGTTCTTCCTGCTGCGGAAAAACGTCATGATGAAAACGTAAAAAGCCATCAACGATCTGTCGCAGTGCTGCATCGGCGGATTCCGCTTCAGGGCTTTGCGCCGAGGCAGCCAACGACTGTTTATCCTTGTCACTCATGATTCATCCTCTTGTGCGGATTCAGGGAGTCTTCCCCGGTATTCCGGTATGAAGCCAGTGGCTGTTTAAACCATCCGGGTCATCCCGACCCGTCAGTCACTCGATGAACAAGGTAGCCGCCGAAACTTAATTGAAACTGAATGAAACGCTCTAGAACGTGTGTTCCAGGTCACAAAAAACGTGACTGGCGTGTTTCGGCGGAAGGAGTCCAACCCGTCAACCCAAAGCCAATTGTCGCTAAATCAACGACATCTGGCGACCCGGCGGACAGAAGGCCGTGCAGTCGAGGTTATAGCCCTCGCGTTTGTTCAGACCAAGCTTTTTGATGGTCTTGGCGAATCTTTGTGCGAGCAGTTCGGCAAACGGTCCTTCACCGCGCATACGCGCACCGAAACGGCTGTCGTAGAGTTCGCCGCCGCGACTCTGACGAATCAGGCTCAGCACATGCGCGGCGCGTTGCGGATAGTGCGCCTGCAACCACTCCTCGAACAGCGGCGCGACTTCCAGCGGCAGGCGCAGCATCATGTATGCGGCGCTTTGCGCACCGGCGGCGTGGGCTTCGGTGAGCAGGCTTTCGATCTCGTTGTCATTGATCATCGGAATCATCGGCGAACACAGCACGCCGACCGCAATGCCTGCTTCGCGCATCACCCGGATTGCGCGCAGGCGCGCCTTGGGCGCAGCGGCGCGCGGTTCGAGGATGCGTTTCAGTTCGTCGTCCAGGGTGGTCAGGCTGATCATCACCGACACCAGCCGTTGCTGCGCCAGTTCGGTGAGCAAATCGAGATCGCGCAGAATCAGCGAGCCTTTGGTGACGATGGTTACCGGGTGTCGATAGCGCAGCAGCACTTTCAGGGTCTGGCGGGTGATTTTGTATTCCCGCTCGATTGGCTGATACGGGTCGGTGTTGGAGCCCAGATTGATCGGCGCGCATTGATAGCCTGGTTTGCTCAGCTGTTCTTCAAGAACCAGGGCGGCGTTGGTCTTGGCAATCAGCCGGGTTTCGAAGTCGAGGCCCGGCGACATGTCCCAATAGGCGTGACTGGGGCGTGCGTAGCAATAAATGCAGCTGTGCTAGCTTATACGTACCGATAGGTTACTGAGCTTGCCACCATGCCTCTATGCTTTCCATACGTTCGCTTTTCCAGCCAGAAACAGGCGGATGGTAATTCAGTCGTTCGCCAATCTGAGCGCATTGAATCCTTTGTTATTAGGCACAACCTCACGGTTGATACCAGACTTGAGGATCATGGCATCAGTAGCTTCCGTGGTGCGAATGCAAAGAAAGGTCAGCTTTCGGGATTTCTTCAGAGGGTGCGTGATGGGGAGATTCCACGCGGCAGCTACCTTCTAATTGAGAACTGGGATCGGCTTTCACGTCAGGTACTGGATGCATCTATAGAGATATTTTCTGACCTGATCCGATCCGGTATCAAGATTGCCGTGTTGGACGAAGATACAGTTTATGACGATCTCACCAGCAACAGCTTCATCCGGGCCATTGTCCAGTTTGAAAGGGCTCACTCGGAAAGCTTACGCAAATCGGATATGTCGAAGGCGTCGTGGCGGGCTAAACACAAAGCGATGGGGGAAGGAAAGATCGCCACAGAGAAATGTCCCCAATGGCTAGCAGTGAAGGATGGGGTGTGGTGCCAGCTCGATGATATTTGCCTACACATTGAAACCATGTTTTCTCTCGCTCAGACCTATGGAGTGGCAGAAACAGGAAGACGCTCAACACTAAATTTGGCACCAGCTATAAGACCCACCAGATTCAATACCTGTTACGCAACCGGCGTCTGCTAGGCGAGCACTCCCCGGTGGAGCGGAGCAAGGAGCACGGGAAAAATGTCCCCACCGGGCAACTGGTGGAACATTACTACCCTCAGGTAATCCCTCCAGCTACGTTTGAACAAGTACAGACAATCCTCAAGAGTAGAAAGCCGTTTTCAGGCAGGCAGGACGCCACCAACCTCAACATTTTCCGCAATCTTCTGGTGTGTGCTGAATGTGGCGGCAGCACACGGTTCATGCTCAGGAGCGGTAAGGAATTTTACTACTGCACAGCATCGATGACTGGCGGCTGTGTTGACGATCAGATTAGGTCGATCCGGGGAGAATTCCTTCGCCGTGTATTGTTTAAATTTGAGCATTGGACTGCAATCCGCGATTACATTGCTGCTGGCTCAGATGTGCTGAAGACACTGAAGAAAGAAGAAACCGTCGCCGTTGCAAAACTGAACAGATTGGAAATCAAGGCAGAAGGTTTGAAGAATAAATTCGCTGCTGAAGATGACGAGGACAAAGCTGAAACTTACGTCGGCCTGCTCACTGACACCCGGAAAGCTATTGCCACTGCTAATGCTGATATTGATCGTATCAAGCAAGAGCTTGCCAGTCTGGACGGGGCATTTGCCCTTAGCGATAGTAACGTTGATTCCTTTGAGTCAATGCTGACATCTGACAGTGAACAAGCCCGTACCGACCGACAGCGGCTGAACAGATACCTGCGGGGAATATTCCTAAAGCTTGAGCTTCACTTCCCCACGCGCAGGTTGGTGACACAGCCCATACCCGCTTTGGCGAATAGAATCAGCCCAGTGGTTGCCTACGTCGAGCAGCCGAAAGATAAACGCACAGGCGATGATTACGGTCACCACACATGGATCAGTAAAGATAAACAGACTCTAATTATCAGGAGTATCAAAGCACGCCTGCGCAGGGCGGGCATTCCCTCGCCAACCTTTGAGCAAGTGAAGCCGATCTATGAGAGTGTGGTGTATACCCTCCTACCTAAGAGTAAGCCTCAGTGCAAGAGTCAGTCTGAGCTGGCAGACCTTCCAGAAGAATTCAAAGGGCTAGTTTGGAAAGCTCCAGACCCATTTCTAAAGTAAAGGGGTGGTCAGCGGGTGCAAGTCGATCAAGAACGGCCTATTTCGGCGGTGTTTTTGGGGGCCAAATCGCTGATCTCTAAAAAGGCTACCCGTATAGCTCCTGACACTTACCGCACCTCACAGAGCGTTTAAACGGCTTACTACTATTTTGCACTTAACACAACATATATATTGAGTTTTTTGTGTTTTTAGTATATAGTTCTCTCTATCTTTTAAATCAAGATCGGACTGTCCTTAACCGGTTAAATGGTCGGCTAATGCGGTGGCTACGGCTTCCTGCATGAACTGGCAGCAACAGTCTTAAATAGCGACCTACTGTGAGATGGGAAAGGTCGATGGGTGAGCTTCAAGTCAGCACCCCCCAGCAGCTCTGCTAAAGCTGTGTGAACACTATCTGACTAGGTTAGGCATTAACAGTGTCCTAACTCCAAAGGCAGCTACCCACCCGTGTAGACTGTAAGAATCTGAATACTCAGACTCAACTCACCTCGTCCCAATTTTGATGGCATCTAATGCTTCACGGGTAATGGAATAGGTAGGGCTTTCGGTTAACGCTCTTGCTCGGTCTTAGGCAGATTAATTCTGTACGGCTGGGTAAGGGTAGCTTTAACCAAAGTTCCTTCCTGAACCCATTTTGATTTAGTAAGGCATATAGAGAAATATAGATTTAATAAGTAGATCAATACATACAGAATCAAACCCTTTTAAATCTCAAATAATTTAGGCTAGACAACCAATATCATACATCACTCGCAACAAGTAATAAGTTGTTACATATATATAACTAAATAGTCTTAATTATTTACCCAAAGGGTTGTAATTTCAATATAAAGTGTGAGAAGATACATCTTCAATTCAGAAACAAAGCAAATTCGGTTCTGATAGAACTTCGCTCCATCCTCTCGCATACCCCTCGTTAAAAGAACATCATAACCAGCGTCTTCGGCTATATGCTGCTGTATTGATGTTTTAAAAAGCTCAAGTCTTATCTAAAGGTTGTTTAGTCCACTATTCAGCCTTTTTTATTAACTGCCGAAAAGAATTTACCACCCTCACGGTGCTTATTGTGCCGTTTTGCTGTGTCCGTCGAAAAGTAATTACAACAAAAGAAGGAAAACTAATGGCTATACAAACCACAAGGCAATGCTTGTGCTGTGGAAAACCCTACCACGCTCTATCGGCGAAGAAGTTTCTATGTGGAGCACGCTCTTGCTATAGGCGATGGCATATTGACCGCCAAGCATTAAAGCTATCAATTACCGAATACAAAGATCTTTGTAGAACTGGTTCAGGATTACGGATCGACCTTAATCAACCAAACCCGAAACTTACCGAGGAATAAATATGAACTGCGATATTTGCCAAGCCCCTTTTCAACCGACGAACAAGAACCACCGACATTGCCACAACAACTGTACTGCGAAGCTTTATGCGGCACGTAAAAAAGTCCGCCTTCAAATTAAAGAGGCACTGAAGGCTCTCAGGACTCCCGAACAGGTCAATGAATTTAACCAATCTCTCTCTTCCGTGTTAGGAGTTAACTGATGACCGCTAAAACACAGATTATAAAGGTAGCGTTTCCTCCTGATCTGATTGAACTACTCGAACAAGAGGCCGAGCTTTATCCAAACTTCACTAAAATGATGCACGCGATAATTCGAAGACACTTCCTTCATCAGCAGCTTAAGGAAGAGTTTGCTCGATTGAAGTAAGTAGTAATAAAGATTAATAAGTCTTAGCCCTACAACCCGCGTCTTAATTGATCTACAGCCAACCCAAGGTGATACATATATGAAAAAGATAAAGGTTTCATTGTCTCAAGAAGCCACAACATCTTTGCTTGAGCTAATGGAGATGTGGGGTTATGACAGTCCTACACATACCTGCAACAAAGCAATAGATAAACTGTTTAAATTAATCAAACTACAAGCCCCTCGTGAGGTAGAAGATGGTCCAGCGAAACAAGATTTGCAGCTACTGTGATACTGCGTATATCACCACACAATACAAAAGCAAATACTGCACCTCAACCTGCCGCGTAGCAAGTAACAACGCAGCTGCAAGAAACAAGAAAGAGTCAACTCGACTTAGCAAGGCTGAAAAGAGAATTGCTCGTCTACCTGTATCTGAACACTGGTTGTGGCTTTCTCGTGAAGTACGCCGTGCAGGAACGGTAGAATGTTTACAAGGCCATACTCCTGAGACGCTCACCCAGCTTTTTGAGTTATACAATTACAAGTACAAGACATATGCGTACAACCCCGAAAGCAGGACAAGCAAGTTTCATACGGCTCATATGAGCCCTGTGAAGGGCGTTCACTCAGTCGGTTGTTTACATCCCCATAATCTATTCATTGCCCCGGCGCTAGCCAATCAGGTGCATTCAAACAAGTCATATGAAGGTATGGGGCTGTCAGTCAGCAGAGCAAGCCTAAAACAGAAATGGTTGATTGCAGATGACACGTCAGATAAAGACGTGCTGGCAAAAGTAGTTAAGTATTTGGGGGCCGTGTTGATTGAATACGCTGAAAATAACAAGATTGATACATCTCCTCGACTTTCCCAGGCACGCTGGATTAATAAAAATATGCCTGACTGCGGATTTACACTTACTCAACTTGAAAAGAAGGGCAAGCGGGAATTAGACAAGATGCGTGCAACCTTTGAAAACAAAGAATTGTACGAGATGGATTTAAGCTCAAAGCGTTCGATTATAGTGGCGCTGGATGAAAGTATTCGACTCAGTGAACAGCTTCCCGCTGGAACCCATAGAGACAACATTGTTTTCTTCACTCCAGTCCTCCGGGCAGTGGGTGCGTGGCTCAGCCGTGAACCTGAACAGGAAGGCCTTAGCAGCCTCCTGGAAAGGCCTTACGCCGCTGTGTGGGCACCGCTGAAGCTCAGAGAGGGAATGGATGCAAGCAAGCTCCGTGACTTCGTAAGCTTTCAGACGTTTCAGGCAATGCAGGGCAATCAGGTAGACAAAAAGCTAGTGTTGAATACGCTCCGTAAATATCTTTTCGTCACCGATCTATCACCAGACTACAGCCGAAGCAACGATAGTATTCAAAAGTATCACACCGACCAGTATGAACGTTTCTATAAGCAAGTGCCCACAGTGCAGGATGCAATCATCTCGTTAGGACTGTGTACCAAGCTTCAGGAATACGAGTACTTGGAAGAAGCAAAATTAGCGAATGCTGAACTGGCCATGTTTGAAAGCTTCAACTATGTCTGTGGCACAGACGAGTTTGACTACTCGATGTTAAACATACAGGTAGAAGAGGACTATCAGCCTAACCCCTCAAACCCTAATCTAAGGAGATTCATCGAGCCAATCTATGTAGACTTCTAACAGACGACTAGTAATAAAAGATAATTCACCATCACGCCCTATGCCTTGATTCACAAGGCCTCCAGACAAACATACACATAACAAATTCTGTTCTTAGCTGAACAAGATACAAGGCAGTCCCCTGCCTTACACAAAGCCAATACGGCATCAATAATAAAAGGAAATAACAATGAAAGAAATGTTTGTATCAAACGCAGGCTTCACAAGCCTTGCTCTTCTCGATGACCAGTCAGTAGAAATGCTTCAACTCAATAACATTAATGTCGTAAAAGCTGATGGTGTTGATATCGTCGCCTACAAGCTGTTGAAGAAATTCAGTACGACAGGTGATGTAAAAACCAAAGATCTAATCAAGTCCAGCCCTATCCTCAAATCACAAATCAACGCTCAATAAGGAAAAACAATTATGACTACTCACCAGCACGTATCTCTGCAAACCTTCGCTTTCTCTAAAGAAGTATTGGACAAGCGATTGGCTAATGCCGAATTCACCTTCCTACGTAGCTACAACGCAGTTGACCGATTCTCTGGCCCTACTTCTATTCTAATGCCGCAACTGGAAACACTATTCAAAGAAGGTCGTAGTTTGTCCGAACATCACAAACCGGAATCGACAATCTCACTAACTGTCTATCTGCTCAAAACAAATATCGATGAATTGCTGGCTGATTTGGCTAAGCAAACCGAAGCTCTGTACCTCCGCGAATTGGAAGACGAAAAGAAACGTCAGCAAAGTATTCTTGAGCAGCAATTGTATCAAGCTCAGAAGGACAAGGAGGCGAAGAAAGAGTCAGATAAAGAAGCAAAGCTTCGAGCTGATGCAGCACAGCAAGCCGCAGAATACTTTCAAAACCTCAGCACCAATTAATCTAATAAGCACGGAGCTACAATATGATGAAAAACGTTTTATTTCCAAAGACCCGCGAAGAGAAACTTCTAAGCACTCAGTATTTCAGCAAGACTGCGAAGACCAAAAAGTCTGATGAACCAGTAGCCGCTGTAAAGCCTAAACTGTCAGATGAGGAAATCCAAATCTATGTAGATATGCTTCTTGAAGCGAGCAAGCCAACGGAGTACGTGGATCACACGAAGGAGATTCTTTTGAAAAAGTATCCTAAACAGGATTAAGCAGGAAATTAAGTAACCGAGATAGGGAGACTGACACCCTCCCTTCATCTCTCAAGATGCCATGTTTATTGACGTCAATATTATATTAATCAAGCACGGACGGTTTCCGCTCCACAATCACGAGATAATACAATTAATACAAAAATAAATTACATAATTAGTGCAGCAGTGATAGCAATCGCTGCCACAACGCTCATGTTCACGTTGCACACATACAGCCAGGCACAGGCAGCAATGGAGCAGGTAGCGAACCTAACGCACGACCTCGCACAGCAACGGCTGATTCAACTTTCACAGGCCGCATACGAGGAACAGAGGTTAAACACCCTATCTGAACGACTGGACAACACGACCAATCGCCTAGAGAGTAAAATGACTATCTTGGAGGCGCGACAGCGTATCCAATGACCCGCTATGGTTTTTTGTTTTAAAGGTTTCGGCTGATTGCGTTGCTCCCTATACTGAGAATTATTCAGTAGGCGTTTCAGGATTTTGATATCTGGCTACGAATCCTTTTAATTGATTCTGTCGCACTAACTGATCACGAATTCTCTCAGCCTCAGCACGCTCCTGAATCGGCCCAATAAAAACCCGATTAATACCTTCTTTAGTGACTATATACGACTCATACCCTAGACCAAGTAGTTTTAGCTTTAGACGCTCAGCAATACTTAGATTGGATAAGCTTGCGACTTGGACGGTCCATCTAATATTTTGTGATATAGCGTTCTCAGCCTTATGAACGTCAGATTTAAACTTGAAAGTTGACGGGTTGTAATCTTCATCCTGGTTTTCTGATACCTTTTCTTGTTCTTTTACATCTTTAAAAACATCACCCGGTTTTCCGTACTCACGCTGGCCGTCTATAACCGCATAGTCACCAGAAAACGGAAGGAAGCAACCCCCAGCACTCGTCATCAAGAATCGAACTTTTACTTTCTGCCCTTTTTTTAAATTATAGCCGGCTCCTTTATCAAGGAAATCAACCTGCAAATCTTGAGTTCCGATGCCGTCTACGTTGAGCGAAACATCGTCAGCGTCAGCTAAAACAACTATGCCCGTCCAGACCATCCAGCGATTTTTGAAGTCGCTATCAAAAATATCGTCTTTCTTTTGATCGCTATATTTGCTAGCACAGCCAACCTCTGAGCTAACATCGTTATACGTCGCACTGCTATCAGGATAATTTTCCTCCAGCTGCTGTAGCTTTGATACGGGTTTGGATGACTTTGTATCAACGGCCTGAAGATCTTTAACCCCAGTTCCAGCATTCAAATATACATAAACAAATACAACAAGCCAGCACACCCCCAACGCCTTGACCTTGTTGCTATAGCCATCTCTGAGTAAAAACCAGAAGAATATGAATGGTGCAAAAACGATTCCCATAAACAGCCCAAAACCCAAAGTCCTTGATGGCTTAGGTAGTGCTCTCAAGCTGCCATCTATCTGACCACTAGCCGGCTTAGTTGCTGGTGCCCCACAGCTTGGGCAAGCTGGAGCTACATCACTGATTTTCTTCCCGCACTCATAGCAGTCAATAAGAGCCATTTTTGCACCTTAATTATACACACGGACGCGTTAATTATAAAAACATCGCACTTCAGCCAAGGCACTAACGCCGCGAAGCTCATTGAAAACTAATTGACCCATCAATACTACGTAAGACTTTCATAGGTTTCCCACCATACGCCCTAGGGTTAGGTTTTAACTCGCAGTCAAAGAGTCGGTAGGTTTCTTTGTTTTCACTGGACGTGTTTTTTTCAAAATATTCACAATCAACGGTTTTCAGGTAGGCGACTTGACCTGTCTGCAACCTGACCATACCAATGGCTTCGCCAAGACTTTTCCGGGGTGGTGCTGAAATCTCGCTGATTAGAAAAAGGTCGTTATTGACGGGCTTTCCGTAATTTAGGTGGCCGTACTCTGTTTTGACAAAGATCGTTAAACCTTCTTCGACTTTGTAAGAAACCAGCTTTTCCATTTGAGTTTCAGTGTATTTCTCTCCCACCTTTATACTTGCAGGTGGATCTGCCTGAGCCAGCCCTACGCTGGTGAATAGGAACGACCCACAAAGCATTGCTCTTAGCTGGAGTCCGTTCATAAATTGCTCCTTTCAGCCCAGATGTCACGATTAGTGTGTTCACGATTAGATCACATCGGCACACGATACGGGAATGCCTTCTCCCTCCCTCCGCCATCGCTTCGGCCATCGAATTCGTGAGCTTCGTCTTGCTACTGGCATGACTCAAGAAGCCTTCGCGGATAGGTGTGGGTTCGCCAGAACCTACATGAGCCGTATTGAGACTGGTGGAGCCAACCCAAGCTTAGACGCGATCCAGACTTTGGCAGACGCATTGAAGGTTGATCTGTCGGTCTTGTTTACTGATATCTAAATCCCCGCCCCCCCTGAAGGCGAAAACTCTACAAACAGATCGACGAATGACCGCATAACAAATCTAGAACGAACGTTGTAGAAGTGTTATTATGGATTCCTAGCCCAGACATTCTGTCTGCCAAGGAGCCAAGACGATGAACAAGCCAGTACGTGTGATTGCCTACTACCGTGTTTCTACAAAGTCTCAAGGCGACAGTGGATTGGGTCTCGACTCTCAAAAGGAATACATCGAGCGTGCTGCGCTAGCGAACAATTGGGAAGTGGTCGGTTCCTTCACCGATGTGGTGTCAGGCAAGCTCGCTATCGAGGATCGTCCTGAAGGTGCAAAGGCTTTGGAAGCGTGTAAGAAGGAAGGCGCTGTGCTCGCAGTAGCCAAACTGGACCGTCTATCCCGTTCGGTGCATCACATTGCCCGTCTGATGGAACAGACAAGCTTCAAGGTAGCAACGATGCCAGACGCAACCCCGTTCCAACTGCATCTGTTCGCAGCCCTTGCTGAACAGGAGCGCAAGTTCATCAGCGACCGTACAAAAGACACCCTAGCGACTCTGAAAGCCAACGCAGATAGCGGCATCGCAAAAGCCATGCAAAGTGTACAGAACAGAGCAGACGCGTTAGCCAAGGGCCGTACAGACGCTAACCGGGCAAAAGCTCAAGAGTCTGTTCAGGCGCGTGTATCCGCCTTCGCAGCGTCACTCCACGACCCTATCGAACTTTGCATCCGTCGTGGCGCCACTTCGCTACAACAAGTCGCTGAATGCTTGAATGGCAAGAAGGTTGTCACTGCGCGTGGCGGGGAATGGTCAGCGATGCAGGTAAGCCGTGTAATGCGGACTCTTGGACTGACTTTCGCCTGATGCATTCTTTCTTGTTGATGTGCGTGACACAGCACCGGATGAAGACCACCGATAGCATAAGGTGAACACCCTCAGGAACCCTCTTATCTAGGTAGTTTCAGCCCCTCTGAGGTGTTCTAGTGCCTCTTCCGTCTCAACGTCAAGGGTAGCCAGTGGGCCACCCCAAAGCGACCATATTTGCCGATTTAAAAAGGATGCAAATTCGCTTTTTTATTCGCGTACTAAGCGCATTTCCACCCTCGCTGATTCAGTAGCTTTTTCACTACCTCTTCAACCATTTTTTATAGGTGTAGAAAGCTTTCCCACTGGGCGACAGGAAGCTGGCCGCATAGTCATTCTCCTGGAACACCCGCACCTTCATTCCCGAGCTGATACGGCATTTACCGTCACTGACCATCTTGTTCGCTCCGTCCTCATCCCCGTCCTGCGCAAAGGCCCCGAATTCGTCTAGCGACTTTTGGCTACCGCAGTAGATGTATTCCTTTTTCAACGTGGCGTTGTATTCCACGTCTCCCCACTGAGCTATCGCCAATCCTGAAAAACCCAGCAACCCGACTACGACGATATTCCGAATCATTTCCTGCTCCATATTTTCTTGTCCGGCGATTCGCCTTGAGGGAAGGTATAGCAGTCGAATTTCTAGGGATGGGAGTAATTTCTGCTTAGTGAATCAATAGCCGCAAAGGTATATCAACGTTCGGTATCGGTACGAATTGTTGAGTACGGCCAGCCATGCTCGCAGCCACGGTAGGGGTTAAGCGAGCGGTCGAAGGGCAGATCCGGCGAGGTGTTGCGGCTGATGATCGATTTGGCTTTTTCGATGATCACTTCGGTGTTTTGCGTCTGCGGCACTTCCTGATACCAGCCATCATCCTCGACCACCGAACGACTGGGCGCGAAGCGGTTGTGCGGGTTGGTGGCGGTGCCGCGGCCGCGGGGTGGTACTGGAGTGATCATCGAACGAACCTCTGCTCTGTATATGCATACAGTATCCGAGGGTGTGCGCTGTGATCCAGTAGCGTTCAGCGATGCTATCGAAAATGGCCATGCCGCTGGCTGATGAAGTTTGCGACGGATATATTTTTTGCTTGATTAACGACAAGTGAAGATACAGATGCCTAATTGCCGATCTCAGGTTCCCTATATAGGCTCTGGAACTACCGGCAACAGACTCCGGCCAACTAATTAAAAGGATTTGATTGAATGTCGTATTTGAACCAACGCGGTGTTTTTCTGCAAATGATGCAGCCGAGTATCACCGACTCCGACACTATTGTTTCACTGCAACTGGCGCGCAAGGAACTGGGCTGGGATGCAGAGCAACAGCTATCGACCGAGGCTCTGGTCGATTCGATTTACGTCGTAGCGGTATCGGCCGACAAGGGTAAGACCTTCTCCATTCGTACCGACAAGAAAGATGTCGACGGCGACGGTGACATTGATAGCGATGACAAGGAAAAGTTGATCGCATTGGCCGAAGCTTATGTGGCAATCATTAATCCGTAAGCACAACTATTGCTAACACCTCATAAATGAAAACCCTGCATGAATATTTCATGCAAGGTTTTATTTTTAGTTGTGTTGAGTGACTTGGCCGAGATCATCCCCGGACGTGTTTTGCATATCTTCACTGCGCAGATGCGCAACCTCCTTGGCACTGACTTCCGCGCCCTTGTTGCCCCAGCTGCCACGAATGAAACTCACCACATCCGCCACTTCCTGGTCCGACAGACGCCAGGCGAAACCGGGCATCGTAAATGTCGAGGGTGCGGCGTGCGTCGCGGGCAGTGTTCCGCCCTTGAGCACGATGTGGATCAGCGAAGTCGGATCGTCCGTCTGTAGCACCGGATTGCCCGCCAGCGCCGGGAACACTCGGGTGTAGCCATGGCCATCAGTACGATGACAGGCCGCGCAGTTGTCGATGTACACCGATGCGCCGCGTTGGCTGTCATCGCCATTCCAAAGCGCTTTGGCCACTTTCTCGTCGTATTGGTGCGGCTGATCCGCTGGATCATTGGCCGGCAGCGATTTCAGATAACGGGCAATCGCGGTGAGGTCGGTATCGCTCATGTACTGCATGCTGTGGGTGACTACATCGCTCATGCCTCCGAACACCGCACTGCGATCACTGCGCCCGGTCTTGAGGAATTGCACCAGTTGCCCTTCACTCCAGCTGCCCAGACCATCCTTGTGATCGCCGCGCAGGCTCTTGGCGATCCAGCCTTCGAGTGGTGCACTGCCGGCAAGAAATTCGCTGCCGTCCGCCGCGCTCAGGGATTTTTCCTGCATGGTCAGCGCGCGCGGCGTGTGGCAGGCGCCACAGTGGCCGAGGCCTTCAACCAGGTACGCCCCGCGATCAATCACCGGGTCGTCTGAAGTGGCCTTGTAATCCTCGACTTTCGGCGCGAACAGCCAACGCCAGCCCATCAACGGCCAGCGCATGCTCAGCGGCCACGGGATGTCGCTGGCCTTGTTCTCCTGCGCCACCGGTTCGACGCCGTGCATGAAGTACGCATACAGCGCTTGCATGTCGGCCTGATTGACCCGTGCGTAAGACGGATACGGCATCGCCGGGTACAAGGTGCTGCCGTTTTTGGCCACGCCATGGCGCACGGCCTGGTCGAAGTCCTCGAAGCTGTAATCGCCGAGGCCGGTTTTATCCGGGGTGATGTTGGTCGAGTAGATCGTGCCGATCGGCGTCTCCATCGGCAACCCACCGGCGAAGGGCTTGCCGCCCTTGGCCGTGTGGCAGGCCACGCAGTCACCGGCGCGGGCCAGGTACTCACCTTGCTTGATCAGATTCTGATCAGCTTGCGCCGCATAAACTGCGGTGCTGCCCAGCAGGGCGAGGGTGGCGATAACGAAATTTTTCATGGTCATCGCTCCTTAAGCCTGAACCAGCGGGCCGGGGTTTTTCAGGTATTGCTCGCGGATCGCTTTCGCCGACCAGTAGGTCAGCGCCGCGACCAGCCCGGTCGGGTTGTAGCCCAGGCCCTGCGGAAACGCCGATGCGCCCGGGACGAACACGTTGTGCACATCCCAGCTCTGCAAGTAGCGGTTCAGCGCGCTGGTCTTCGGATCGGTGCCCATGATCGCGCCACCGTTGAGGTGCGTGGTCTGATACGAGGCAGTGTTGAAATGGTCGCCGACTTGCTTGCCGATCACCGCGATGGCTTTCGGGCCCATGGCTTGGGCAATCTTGCCCATTTTCTCGACCATGAAACGGTTCATCTTGATGTCGTTTTCCTGCCAGTCGAAGGTCATGCGCAACAGCGGCAAACCATAGGCGTCGCGGTACACCGGGTCGAGATCGAGGTAGTTGCCACGGTAGGATTGATGCGCGCCGTGGGCGTCCATCGACACCTGGTGGGTGTAGTAATCAGCAGTGGCGCGTTTCCACGCACTGCCCCACGCCGGTGTGCCCGGCGGGTTCGAGGTGCCGGCAATCGGTCGGCTGCCGGCCTGGTTGACCCACATCGGCGAACCGCCGACAAAGCCGTGCGGGCCGTGGTCGAAGTTGTCGGCGTTGAAATCGTCCACCGCCACACCGTTGCCGCCAGCGCCGATGAAATTGTTGGTGTGGGTGTCCTTGTCGAAGAACGCCTTGATCGTGGCCATGTTCTGGTAGGCGAAGTTACGCCCGACCACGCCTTCACCACTGATCGGGTCGTAGGGTTTGCCGATCCCGGAGAGCAGCATCAGACGCACGTTGTGCAACTGAAAGGCGCCGAGAATCACCAGATCCGCCGGCTGCTCGATCTCGCGGCCCTGGCCGTCGATATACGTCACGCCAGTGGCTTTGCTCTTGCTGCTGTCGAGATTGATCCGCAGTACATGGGAATTGGGCCGCAGTTCGAAATTCGGCAGCGGCTTGAGCGCCGGCAGAATGTTCACGTTCGGCGACGCCTTGGAATACATGTAGCAGACATAGCCGCTGCAGAAACCGCAGAAATTGCACGGGCCCATCTGTGCGCCGTAGGGATTGGTGTAGGGCCCAGAAGTATTAGCGGAAGGCAGGTTGTAGGGTTTGTAACCGACTTCTGTAGCCGCTTTGCCGAACAGCTGTGCGGACACGGTGTTTTTCTGCGCTTCAAGCGGAAACGGATTGGAGCGGTCCGCCGCATAGGGGTTGCCGCCCTTGCCCTGACCGACCAATTGGCCCTTCACGGTCCAGGCCTGGCCGGAGGTGCCGAAGACTTTTTCCGCGAAGTCGAAAAACGGTTCCAGCTCCTCATAGCTGACGCCGAAGTCCTGGATGGTCATGTCCTTGGGAATGAAGCTTTTGCCGTAGCGTTCTTCGTAATGGCTGCGCATGCGCAATTCGATCGGATCGACTCGAAAGTGCACCCCCGACCAGTGCAGGCCGGCGCCGCCGACGCCATTGCCGGGCAGGAACGCGCCCAACTGGCGGTTGGGCAGGGCGATGTCGTTGACGCTGTGGCGAATGGTCACCGTCTCTTTGGAGATGTCCTGAAAGAGTTTTTTGCGCACGCTGTAGGTGAGTTCGTCGATCACCTGTGGATAGTTGCCGTCGGGGTAGGTGTCCTGCATCGGCCCGCGCTCCAGCGCCAGCACGTTGAGGCCCGCTTCGGTCAATTCCTTGGCCATGATCGCGCCTGTCCAGCCGAAACCGACGATGACTGCATCCACTTTCTTCATTACCGTTGCCATGCTTACGCCCTCTCGCCGCGAATCGACACTGCCGGGAAGGGGTATTGCTCGTTGCGTTCCACCCAATCCATGAAATCGGCGCGGGCGCCGGGGAAGCCGATCATGGTCCAGCCGACCATGCCTTTATTGCCACCATGGATCGGGTCGCAAAAGAAGCCTTCCTTGGTGTTTTGCAGCAGCAAATTGAAGAAAATCTTCGCCGGTACCGCGTCGAACTGCGGCGTGCCGGCTTCGAGTTGTTTCAGCAGATCGTCTCGGGTAGCGCTGTCTTGCTCGGCAAAAGTTTTGCCGCTGAGTTGTTTAACCCACTGATCCGTTGCGGCGATGCCGAGGCGGTAAATGTCTTTGGGTACCAGTTTGCTCTGCCAGCCCATCTCAGGCGCAGCGTCGGCATTGAACGGGCCTTGCATGTACCAGAGCGCGCCTGCGGCGTACGGCGTGTTCATCTGACGATCGATGTATTCCGGCACGCCGGCTTCGAGGGCACCGGGGCCTTGAGCATCGTTGGGGATCAATTGCGCGACGGCGGCATTGATGAATGCCCACTCCTCAGCGGTGAAATAGCCGGGCTGGTACTCGCCGGCCTCGGCGCGAACCGGCTGGGCCGCAGGTTTGGCGGGCGCAGTTTCAGGTGCAGCTTGCAGCACGCTGCTGCCCAGGCCAGTACCGGCGAGCGTGACCACCGGAATCAGGGTCAAGGATTTGCGCAAGAACTCGCGCCGCGGGTTGTCTCGATCTTGATCAGACATGGGACCTCATCAGGCATAAAAGTCAGCCGCTTCTGCGAGCGGCTCGAGGAATGGTGCGTCGCGATGACGAGTTTCTGGCCCGACTATGGGCGCCACGTCTGCAACATCATGTGACAAATGGTAGCAGGCTAAGCATCAAGAAAAACCGTTTGGGCGGAAAAAAGCCCGTGAGGCGACGATTCACATTTCTTTGACGGCCGGCTCACGGCGCATTGACCGCTGAGCCGCGAAGCTGCAACTCCTTCCATGAAGATTGCCGAATCGGTCAGCCCAGCATGTCTCGAGTGCACTTGTTCCCCGCGTTGTGTTTTTCGTTTGTTGCGCTGTTGTACGGCAGCGCCGCGCAGGCGGCCGACGCGGCGTCGCCTCGTCCGCCCGAGTGGGCGCAGCCGGTCGAGGCGCAGTTCAATCTGTTCCGCATGTCGCCGACCCTGTATCGCAGCGCCCTGCCGAACCGAGGCGCGGTGCCATTGCTGAACAGTCTGCATGTGGCCACGGTGATCAACTTCCTGCCTGAAACCGACAGCGACTGGCTGTCTACGCCTGGGGTCAGGCAAGTGCAGTTGCCGTATCGCACTAATCATGTCGACGACAGCGACGTGCTCAAGACGTTGCGCGCCATCCAGGCGGCCGAAGCCAGCGGCCCGGTGTTGATGCATTGCAAGCACGGTTCCGATCGCAGCGGGCTGATGGCGGCCATGTATCGAGTCGTGGTGCAGGGGTGGAGCAAAGAGGACGCCCTGAGCGAAATGACCCAAGGCGGTTTCGGCGACAGCACCCATTTCAAAGACGGGATTCGCTACATGATGCAGGCGGATGTCGACAAATTGCGCACAGCGCTGGCAAACGGTGATTGCAGCACCAGCGCCTTCGCCACCTGCTCCATGAAAAGCTGGTTCCAGTCGGCCCACGTCGAGTAGCCTGCGGATTAATCCGGCCGTGCTGCAAAGGGTTCGGCAGGTATTGGATGGCCGAGAAATTTCTCCATTGCGTCCGGCAGCGAAACCGATTCGCCGGAGAAAAACGCTTCGCGCAGTCCGCGACCGGTCTGTGTGTTGAACACACCTTCGCGTTCGACGCGCTTGAACGCTTCGGATGCCAGCACGCCTGACCATTTGTAGGCGTACACCGAGGCTTCGTAACCGGTGACCAGATAATCGAAACCGTTGGCAAACCGGCAATAGGCCGGCAGGTTCAGCTGCGGTATCTGTTGCAGCACCGTGTCGAAGCACTGTTGTACGTTGCGGCCATTGGCCTCGCTGCGGTGCAATTCAAGATCGAGCAGTGACTCGAGCAGTAGCGTCGCGGTATCGCGGCTGGTGTGCGCTGCGAGGGCGGTCAGCGCTGAGTTGATCCGCGGACGGCCCAACGGCACACGGTTCTGGTAATGCGCGGACAGCCACTCAAGAAGCTCGTCCGACAGGCTGAACTGCTCGAATAGCTGCCCGGCGAATTCCGCTGAGTCACGGCCCATTTGCGAGATACCCGAAAGGTTATGGTGAGGCGAGCGGGTCAGCACATGCTGCAGGCAATGCCCGAACTCGTGAAACAGTACGCGCAAATCCTTGTGCGACAGCACGCCGAGGTGGTCGCCGCTGATGGGCGGAAAATTACAATGGAGGATGGCGATCGGCAGGGCCGGCCGACCTTCTGCATTGATATGGTGGTCGCGCACGGTGTGGGTCATGGCATAGTCGGGTGCGTCCTGACGATGAAAGAGGTCGATGTAGATAAAGCCGATGACTTGATCGTATTCGCTGACTTCCAATAGCCGCACCGTTTCGTGCCAATGGCTGAGGTCTTTGCGCTCGGTCAGTTTGACGCCGAACAGATGCTCGATGAACTGGCAGAACCGGTTCAGCGTTTCGTCCAGTGCGAAATACTGGCGAAGGCCTTTGAGTGCGCTCGCCGAATGCTGCTGGCGCCATTGTTCAACGAAATAGTCGAAATCCCAGGCCTGCAACTCTTCGACTCCATGAGTTGCGGCGAATGCCTGCAAGACCCGTGTGTCCTGTTCCAGCGCTGCTTGATTGTGCGCGATCTGCTGTTTCAGGAACGCTTCGACCTGAACCGGTGAGGCAGCCATTTGCTGGGAAAGGCGCAAATGAGCAAAGCTCTCAAACCCGAGCAATCGGGCTTGCTCATGGCGCAGCGCGAGCAGTTTCTGCAAGACCGGGCCGTTGTCAAACCGGCCAGCATGCGGCCCCTGATCCGAGGCCCGGGTGTTGAAGGCGATAAAATACGCCTCACGCAAACGGCGGTCGCGCGCATTTTTCATCAGGTATTCATAAGTGTTGTGATCGAGCGTCAGCAGCCGGCCGGTTTTTCCGGCCTGACGCGCGTTGAGCGCCAATCGATCCCTGAACTCCACAGACAGCCCATCAAGCGTGGCAATGTCGTCGATCTGACGGGTCCAGGCCGCGTTGCTGCGCTGCAGATTGATCAAGAATATTTGCTGTTGAAGGTCAATTTCGCCGGTAAGCGTGGCCAGCCGCTGTCGTTGTTCGGCGGGCAATTCAATGCCTGTCAGACGGAAACCGAGCAGGGTTTTGGCCAGCGATGCCTTGCGAAACGCATCGAAGCTAGCGGCGATCGGGCTCCGCTCCAGACCTTGATACGTGCGATAAAGCGCCAGGTTGGCAAATTTCTGCGAGCGGTAGCGCTTCGCTGTCAGGCTGCACTGCGCGCTTTGCGCTAGCCATTCGGGGTCAGCGCCTTTGACCGTGTCGAGCACTTCGACGATGGCGATGGTTTCGGCGATCCGTGCGTCGGCTTCGTCGATGGCGACCACCAGATCATCCCAGTTCGGGTGGACGGTCTGCGTGGCGATCACCTCGGCGATGATCCGCTGGTTGTCAGCAACGATGGCATCGAAGGCGGGGATCAGATGTTCGGCTTGTATCTCGGACCAGGCCGGCAGTTGCCAGCGTTGCAGCAGGGGGTTGGCAGGGGGCATCGCGTCTTCCTTGACCGTAGGCTGAAAAACTCAGCCTACGGTCAAGGCGCGAAGATCAGGCGGTAAAGGAATACCACCTCGCAGCGGTGACTTTACTCGTCAGATTTTTTCTTCAGTTTCGGATTGGGGAAAAACTGCACCGCCTGGACTTTCTTGTCCGCTGGCGGCTTGAGCGCGCTGGTATTGACCCGCGTGCCCAATTCCTTGGGCACCGACAGCCCTTGCTCATTCAGAGTGTCCGAATAACCGCAGGCCACGCACTCGCGGTGCGGCACGCCGTCCTCATTCCACATCATCAACTTGTCCGGCTCGCTGCACGCCGGGCAGACCGCCCCGGCGATAAAGCGCTTTTTGGTAATCACAGGGCCGTCGCTCATGCTGCCGCATCCTCACTCAGGCCGCTATGGCGCAACAGCGCGTCAATCGACGGCTCACGGCCACGGAAGTCGACGAACAGCACCATCGGTGCCTGCGAGCCGCCGCGCGCCAGAATCGCTTCGCGGAACGCCCGACCGGTGTCAGCGTTGAGCACACCGTCTTCCTCGAATTTCGAGAAGGCATCGGCGGACAACACTTCAGCCCACTTGTAGCTGTAGTAGCCCGCTGCATAACCACCAGCGAAGATGTGCGCAAAGCTGTTGGGGAAGCGGTTGTACGCCGGTGGACGCATGACCGAGACCTCATCACGCACGCCTTCGAGTACTTGCGCCACGCTGCGGCCGTCACCGTGGGTGGCGTGCAGTTCGAAGTCGAACAGCGAGAACTCCAGCTGACGCACCATCATCAGGCCGGACTGGAAGTTCTTCGCCGCGAGCATTTTTTCCAGCAGGTCCTGCGGCAGTGGCTCGCCGGTCTCGTAGTGGCCGGAAATCAGCGCAAGGCCTTCCGGCTCCCAGCACCAGTTTTCCATGAACTGGCTTGGCAACTCGACCGCGTCCCAGGCCACGCCGTTGATGCCCGATACGCCAGCGTGCTCGACGCGGGTCAGCAGGTGGTGCAGGCCATGGCCGAACTCGTGGAACAGCGTGGTCACTTCATCGTGGGTCAGCAGCGCCGGTTTACCGCTGTCGGCCGGGGTGAAGTTGCACACCAGATTGGCCACCGGGTTCTGCAGTACGCCGTCGACGGTACGGCGACGATCGCGGGCGCCGTCCATCCAGGCACCGCCGCGCTTGTTGGCGCGGGCGTACAGGTCGAAGAAGAAGCGGCCGACGTGCTGGCCGTTTTCCTTGATCTCGAACAGGCGTACGTCCGGGTGCCAGGTGTCGAAGCCTTTCTGCTCGGCGATCTCGATGCCGTACAGGCGCTGAACGATGGCGAACAGACCGCTGAGGACTTTATCGATCGGGAAGTAGGCGCGCAGGGTTTCCTGGGCGACGCTGTAGCGCTGCTCGCGCAGTTTTTCACCGTAGAAACCGCTGTCCCAGCTTTGCAGGTCGGCGCAGCCCTGTTCGGCGGCGTAAGCGCGCAGCTGTTGCAGATCCTGCGCGGCGAATGGCTTGCTGCGCTGGGCCAGATCACGCAGGAAACTCAGCACCTGATCGCTGGATTCCGCCATTTTTGTCGCCAGACTCAGCTCGGCGAAACTGGCGAAGCCCAGCAGTTGCGCCAGTTCCTGGCGCAGGTCGAGGATCTCTTCCATCACCGGGCCGTTGTCGTTCTGGCCGGCGTTCGGGCCTTGATCCGAGGCGCGGGTGCAGTAGGCGGCGTAGACTTCCTCACGCAACGTACGGTCCTGCGCGTAGGTCATCACCGCGTAATAGCTCGGGAATTCCAGGGTGATCAGCCAGCCGTCGAGGCCTTTGGCTTGCGCGGCGGCGGCCATTTGCGCCTTGGCCGAGTCGGTCAGGCCGGCGAGGGCGGCGTCGTCGGTGACGTGCTTGGTCCACGCCTGAGTGGCGTCGAGCAGTTGGTTGGAGAAGCGGCTGCCCAGCTCGGACAGTTTGCTCTGCACTTCGGCGTAGCGCTTCTGCTCGGCTTCCGGCAGATCGATACCCGACAGGCGGAAGTCGCGCAGCGCGTGTTCCAGAATGGTTTTCTGCGCGACGTCGAAACCGGCGGCTTCCGGGCTGTTGGCCAATGCTTCATAGGCCTGGAACAGTTCGCGGTTCTGACCCATCTCGGTGGAGTAGGCGCTCAGGGCCGGCAGGCAGGACTCGTAGGCTTCCCGCAGTTCGGCGCTGTTGCACACGGCGTTGAGATGGCTGACCGGGCTCCACGCCGCACCGAGGCGATCGTTGAGTTCGTCCATCGCCAATACCAGACCGGCCCAGGTCGGGTTCTTGCCTTGAGTCTTGAGGATTTCGGCGATGGCGGCGCGGTTGTCCGCGAGGATGGTTTCGATGGCGGGCAGGACGTGTTCGGCACGGATCGTGGAGAACGGCGGCAGGTCGTAGGACTGCAAAAGAGGGTTGTTCACGCTCACGGTTGGCACCTTGGCTGGAAGAAACATGCGCCCATCTTAATTACAATCGACACTCACCGCAGCTATCGGCGACAGAGAGAGAACTAATCGTGTCCCTTCGCAAATACCAGAATCACACCCCCCGCTTGAGCAAAGGCGCATTCGTCGACGGTTCGGCGGTGGTGATCGGCGACGTCGAAATTGGCGAAGACAGCTCGGTCTGGCCGCTGACGGTGATCCGTGGCGACATGCACCGTATCCGCATCGGGGCGCGCACCAGCGTGCAGGACGTCTGCGTGTTGCACATCACCCATGCCGGCCCGTTCAACCCGGACGGTTTTCCATTGCTGATCGGCGATGACGTGACCATCGCTCACAAGGTCATGCTGCATGGCTGCACCGTCGGCAGCCGCGTGCTGATCGGCATGGGCAGCATCGTCATGGACGGCGCCGTGGTTGAAGACGATGTGATCATCGGCGCCGGCAGCCTGGTACCGCCGGGCAAGCGCCTGCAGAGCGGCTTCCTGTATGTCGGCAGCCCGGTAAAACAGGTGCGGGCGCTGACTGACAAGGAAAACGCCTTCTTCACTTACAGCGCGGCGAACTACGTCAAGCTCAAGGACCTGCATCTGGCCGAAGGCTACGACCAGCTCTGAATCGCCCTACACCTGCTCGGGAATTTCCATGCATTACCAGACCGTACTGTTCGACCTCGATGGCACCCTGACCGACCCGCGTGAGGGCATCACCCGCTCCATCCAGTTTGCGTTGGCCAATCTCGGCATCGACGAACCGGATCTGAGCAAACTGGAACACTTCATCGGCCCGCCGCTGCTGCAAGCGTTCATGCAGTTTTACGATTTCGACGAAGCCAAGGCCTGGGAGGCGGTGAATTTCTATCGCGAGCGCTTCAAGGTCACCGGCCTCTACGAAAATCGAGTGTTCGATGGCGTGACGCCGCTGCTGGAAACCTTGAGCGGGCAGGGACGGCAGTTGTACATCGCTACCTCCAAGCCGTGGGTGTTTGCCCGCGAAATCGCCCGGCATTTCGATTTTGCCCGGCATTTCAAAGTGATCTACGGCAGCGAACTGGACGGCACTCGGACCAACAAGGTCGAGTTGATCGCGCATTTACTGCAGGAAGAAGGGCTGGATCCGGCGCAGACACTGATGATCGGCGATCGCAAGCACGACCTGATCGGCGCACGCAGCAATGGCCTGGATGCAGCGGCGGTGGGCTATGGCTTTGGAAGTTTTGAAGAGCTGAATGCCGAGGCGCCGGCTTATCACTTTGAAACGCTGGATGCGTTGCATCAGGCATTCCTGCGGCGCGGATGAGTCCGCTTTCGCGAGCAAGCCCGCTCCTGCGTTTGGAATGCATTCCCCCTGTGGGAGCGGGTGTGCTCGCGAAAAGACCGGCTCAGCCAATGTGAAATCAGGATGCTGCCAACGCTCTGAGCGCCGACTTGCGCTCATCAACCGGCAACTTCCCCAAGCGTTCCACCTCGGCATAAAACTTCGGCCAATCCCCACCGACCTGTTGGAACAACGCCGCAAACGCCGGCACCCACTGGTCATACAGCCCGAACGGCAGCAACCGCGCGTTGTTCAGCGGCGCATTGACCCAGGCGTCATAACGCTTGTCTGCGGCCCACCGACTGTCGCGCATTACCCGATAGTCGCTGCGCAAGCGCTCGAACTCCTCCGCTTTGCGCTCACGCATCTGCTCGGCGGGCAATGGTTGCGCATAGAGTTTTTCCAGCCGTGAGCGCGTGTCGAGAACGAGGCTGATGAACTGCTCACGCTGCTTGAGCCTGGCATCCGACTCCGCCGGCAACCCGCGAAACGCGCGCCACTGCCGCGTGCCTTCCTGCTCGACAAACGTGGCAAATGACTCGTTGAACTCGGTGTCGTCCTTCACATAGAAGCGCTGGTGCGCCAGCTCATGAAAAATCAGCGTGGCCAGCCGCTCGTCGCCCCAGCCCATCATCGAGTTGAGGATCGGGTCATCGAACCAGCCAAGCGTCGAGTACGCCTCGACACCGCCGATCGATACGTCCATGCCCTCCAGTCGCTGAATCGCCGCTTCGCCACGGGCGGCGCTCTGGCTGTAGTAGCCGCGGTACGCCACGCAGCCGGCAATCGGAAAGCAGTGATTTTGCGGCGTGAGGGAAAACTCCTCGGTGGCGAACACATTCCACACCACGAACGGCCGGCCAATGTCGGCGTACAGGCGATAGCTTCGGTTGTCCGGCAGGTGCAGGTGCTCGCTGGCGAACAGGCGAGCCTTCTGTGATTGGGCCAGATGCGCGCGCAATTTGGCGTCGCGGGCTGGGTCGGCAATGACCTTCTCGACCGGCTCCCGCGCGCGCAGCAGTCGCAGTTGTCCGCTGGCGAGCTGGCTGTAGTAGCTGACGCCGGCGCAACCGTTGAGCAACAAAAGCAACACACCCGGAAACAAAATCGGAAAAACGCGATCAAGTAACCCAAGGCTGGAAAACGGCCTGATCAAAATAAGAAATTCCCCGGAAAGTCTGCCCCAAGACTATCCCGCCTCAAGGAGCTCCGCTATGCGCATGTTGATGCTGACAGGTGGCCTGCTGACGCTGGCCGGTTGTGCCGGATTTGGAATGCCCGATCCCGACCCCTCGCAAGCCTGGATTGATCTCGACGCCCGCCAACACGACACGGCGCTGCAAGCCGTGCAAGTCGATGCCACGCAGGCCATCGATAAACGCTATTTCGAGGTGCAGCCCGGCAGCCATGAGCTTAAAGTTCGCTATCAATTTCCGGTCGAGGCCACCAACATCGGCCCGAATGCCGAGCCGTTGCGGCGTGATTGCCAGTTGAACGTAAAATTCAAGGATTTTAACGCCGGCCAACGCTATCAGTTGCAGGCTGGCAGCATCGGCTTCCGGCCTTGGGCCAAGCTTTATGACGAACAGCGCAAGGTAGTTGGTCAGGGCACACCGGCGGGCTGTCAGAGCAGTTGATCGGCGCTATGCTGGAAAACCCTCGTTTCCAGGACATTGAATCATGCGCAAGTTGACGACATTGCTCGCCGCCAGTGTGCTCGCCGGCTGCCAGACCCCGCTGCCGGCGGCCGATCCAGACAAAGCCTGGGTAGACTTCGCCATGCCTACCCCCGGCGGCAAAGTGCTGATGGCCGAGCGCCTGGATAAACAGCGCTTGCGCGACGGACGGTTTTTTCAGGTAACGCCCGGTAGTCATGAGCTCACCGTGCGCTTTGACTTCGAAGTATTCGGGGGTGGTCAGGGCATGGATACCGATCCGCAAGAGCGGCTGTGTTACATGACCGTGCCCTATGAACACTTCGAGGCCGGGCAGCGTTACCGCCTTGAGGCCCGATCGCTGGCCTTCACGCCAAGCGCACGCTTGATCAATCGTCAGGGGCAGATCGTTGCCAACGAGCGGCAGATCAATTGCGTGCCGTGACGGACATTCAGCTATCGTTTTTCTGATAAATGATTCGTTTGGTGCCGTTCTCGCAAGAACCGACGATCATGGCCGAGTCGTGCTGCTTCGCCTCTTCCGCCGTGATGATTTCCAGGGTGTACGAGGGGATCGCCTTCGCCTGAATCTTGATTTCGATTTCCTTTCTGAGCTCTTCGCAGTCCTTCGGGGCTGCGATAGCGGACGTGGCCAGTGCACTGCAAAGGATCGCCAAGCCAATACGTTTCATCGATGAAGCTCCTTGAGGCAGCGCGCACGGGCGTGCGCTGAAGCTGCTGTCGATTATTCGACCACAGTTTTACAGAGCGGGTTCTGACTTTGCTCACACCTTGTATTAATTGCCGGCCGCTGAGCTGGTTTCGAGATTGCCTTCACGAGCAGGCTCGCTCCCACAGGGGATCTGCGACGTGCACAAATCCCCTGTGGGAGCGAGCCTGCTCGCGAAGGCGTCAGCCCGGCAAACGTCGGATCAGCTGACCAGCGAAGCCTCAAGGGTGATCTTCGCATTCAGGACCTTGGAAACCGGGCAACCTTCCTTGGCCTTGTTGCTCAGCTCTTCAAACTGCTGCTGAGTCGCGCCCGGGATCTTCGCCTTGAGAATCAGCTTCACTGCAGTGATCGCAAAACCACCTTCAACCTGATCGAGGGTGACTTCGGCGTTGGTGTCGATACTGTCTGCCTTGAGGCCGGCATCGCCGAGAATCATCGAGAATGCCATGGAGAAGCAGCCGGCATGGGCCGCACCGATCAGTTCTTCGGGGTTGGTGCCTTTGCCGCCTTCAAAGCGCGCCTTGAAGCCGTACGGCGCTTCTCGCAGCACGCCGGTTTCGGTGGAGATCGAGCCGAGACCGGTTTTCAGATCGCCTTCCCAATGCGCCGATGCCTTTTTCACGATAGCCATGTCTGCCTCCTCAAATGTGGCGCGGTACGCCGCGCCTTCGCGGTTTTTACTAGCAAGGCTTCTGAGGATAGACGGCGGAACAAAGTTCAGCCTGGCTGAATCGTTGACTTTTTTAGTAGGAAATTTCGCCGCTGCTATTGAATCTCGGGTATATGCCCTCATTCCATAAAACACGCTTATGGATTTGGCAGGTTTTCGTTCGCAAAGAAAAACCTGCCTCCCCACCCGGAGATGCAGGTTCATGAAAAAACTGTCCGACGTTAAATTTTCCACTCTCGACCTGGTGCCCGTGCGCGAAAACGGCAGCGCAGCGCAATCGCTGCGCAACTCGCTGGATCTGGCGCAGCATGCCGAGAAATTCGGCTACACGCGCTTCTGGGTCGCCGAACACCACAACATGGACGGCATCGCCAGTTCAGCGACATCGGTGTTGCTCGGCTATCTCGCCGGTGGCACGTCGACGATTCGTGTCGGTTCCGGCGGGGTAATGCTGCCCAACCATGCGCCGCTGGTCATTGCCGAGCAGTTCGGCACCCTAGAGAGCCTGTACCCGGGACGAATCGACCTGGGATTGGGCCGCGCGCCCGGCTCAGACCAGATGACCGCCCGCGCTTTGCGCCGCGAACGCTCGGGCAGTGCTGACGATTTTCCCGAAGACGTCGCCGAGCTGATGCGCTACCTCGGTCCGCGCACGCCGGAACAACGGGTGATCGCCATGCCCGGCACCGGCACCAACGTGCCGGTCTGGCTGCTCGGTTCGAGCCTGTTCAGTGCACAACTGGCCGGCGAGCGCGGCCTGCCTTACGCCTTCGCCTCGCACTTCGCGCCGCGCTTCATGCATGAGGCGATTCGCATCTACCGCAACCACTTCAAGCCATCGGCGGTGCTCGACAAGCCGTACGTGATGCTCGGTGTGCCGTTGGTGGCAGCGGATACCGACGAGCAAGCCGATTACCTGGCGACGTCGGTGTACCAGCGAATTCTTGCGCTGATGCGTGGGCAGAGCCTGGTGCAGCGTCCGCCGGTTAAAACCATGGACGGCCTGTGGCTGCCCCATGAGCGCGAGGCGGTGGGCGATTTCCTCGGCCTGGCGATGGTCGGCGGCCCGCAGAAGATCCGCGCCAAACTTGAAGTGTTGATCGAGCAGACCCAGGCGGATGAGCTGATTTTCACCAGTGATCTTTACGAACACGCCGATCGCATCCATTCCTACGAACTGCTGGCCCAAGTCATGAAGGGATAAAGCGAACCCCTGTAGGAGCTGTCGAGTGCAACGAGGCTGCGATCTTTTGATTGTGATTTGAAATCAAGAACAAAAGATCGCAGCATGCTGCAGCTCCTGCCCACAAAATCATCGCCCACAAAAAAGCCGACGCATCCACGTCGGCTTTTGTATTTCAGACGCAATCAACCGCGCTTGTAGACGATGTCCTTGCTTCCGCCTTCGCAACTGCCGACGACGTCACCGTCAGCCGCTGCGCCCTTGTCGACAACCTCCAGCGAATAACCGGAAACGCCTTTGGCGTCGAGCTTGGCTGCGATTTCGCTTTTCAGTTCTTCACATGGCTTGCCGGCTGCAAACGCACCACCCGCAAGGCTTAACAAACCTACTGCCAACATGAACTTCTTCATCGGTCGCACTCCCTGGTCGGATTGAAAGAGGCGGGCATCGAGTCATCTACCCGATACGCTCACCTTGTAGCGCTTTGCCATTCCCTATGGCACTCGGCCAGCGCGCAAGTTCAGAAGACTGGACCAAACTCAGCTGGCGACAATCTTGAAGCCGACCTTCAGCGTGACCTGAAAGTGCGCCACCTGGCCGTTTTCGATATGGCCACGGGTTTCGGTCACTTCAAACCATTCCAGATTGCGCAGGGTCTTGTTGGCCTCGGCCAGCGCATTGTTGATGGCGTCCTCGATGCTGGTGGTGGACGAACCGACCAGTTCGACTTTCTTGTACGTGTGATGGTCACTCATGGCGATCTCCTTGGGTTGGAATGGCGTGTGAAATTGAGCCTAGCAGGCAATTGCACTGTTGATTTCGGCGCCGCTACGCTGCCGAAGTTCAGAATTTCTGCACTTTCTCGACATGCTGAAGTCCCAACCAACACACGCCACTCATCACCAATGCAGGAGAGCCACCATGGCCAACACCTCTTTACGTAAAGCCTCGTTGCAAAGCATGGAAGCCGAGATCGAGAGTCTGCTCAAATCGTTGGAAAGCTTGAAAGACGATGCTTCGGACGAGTCGCGCAAGACCCTCAAGGCGCTGAAAAGCAATGCTGAAAGTGCGCTGAAGCACTCGCGTCACCTGCTCAGCGACGCCTATGAAGAAGTCAAAGTCAAAACCCGCGAGACCGGCATCGCCACGCGTGACTACGCCCAGGAACACCCATGGACCACAGCCGGCGTGGCTGTCGGTGCAATCGGCTTGCTTGCTGCCTATTTTCTGTTCAAACGCGGTGAGTGATCAGGCTGGCGCAGCTCGTTTTTGAGCCACTGCGCCAGTTGCCGAGCGCGCCCGTCCGCGGCGCGCTTGGGTAGCCACAACGCCAGTTGCGCCGGGGTTTCGCAGAAGCCCCACGGCGCAACCAGGCGACCCGCCTTCAGATCTTCGATTACCAATGGCTCCGGTGCGATTGCTACACCGAGACCTGCAACAGCCGCTTCCAGCAAATAATACAAATGCTCGAATCCTTGCCCGAGCTTTAACGCCTTGGCGTCGAGGTTGTTTTCCTGCGCCCAGCTGGGCCAGGCCTGCGGGCGAGAGGTGGTGTGCAGCAAGGGCTCGTTGAGCAGTTCTGCGGCGCCAGCGGCTTGCAGCTTTCGATAGCCGCTGAACAACGGGCTCATGACCGGGCCAATGCGTTCCGCTGCCAGTTCATAGACCTGCATATCGGCTGGCCACGGCGGCTCGGCGAACAGCAACAGCGCATCCAGTCCCGGGCGCCTTGGATCGAGGTCGCCTTCACCGGCAGACAGGTGCAAACGCAAGTCCGGCAGATCGGCATTCAGCCGCCCCAGGCGCGGAATAAACCAGCGCGCCAGCAGGCTACCGGAACACCCGAGCACAAACGGCGCATCGGCAGTGCTTTGGGTCAATTCCGCACAAACACTGCGCAACCGGTCGAACGCCTCAGCGCTGGCATCGCGCAGGCGCACGCCGGCATCTGTGAGTTTCAAGCCGCGCCCATCCTTGACAAACAGGCTCACGCCGAGATGTTCTTCAAGCACCTTGAGCTGGCGGCTGACCGCGCCGTGGGTGACATGCAGCTGCTCGGCGGCCTGGCTAACGCTGTTCAGGCGGGCGGTGGCCTCGAAGGCGCGCAAGGCATTCAACGGGGGAAGGTCGTGGTTCATGGTATCTGTGAGTTTTCCTGACAGGTTTCGGCGATCTTATCGGTTTTCAGTCCAGAGCGTCAGAGGTAGAGTGGGCGTCATTGCCTTCTGGCCGAATTCACCTGGAGCGACCCATGACCCAGACTTCGAACACCTCTGATCTGCGTAACGGCCCTGACGCCAACGGCCTTTTTGGTGCGTTCGGTGGCCGTTATGTAGCGGAAACCCTGATGCCGTTGATCCTCGACCTGGCCCGCGAATACGAAGCGGCCAAGGAAGATCCGGCATTCAAGGAAGAATTGGCCTACTTCCAGCGTGATTACGTCGGACGTCCGAGCCCGCTGTATTTCGCCGAACGCCTGACTGAGTTCTGCGGCGGTGCGAAGATCTACCTCAAGCGTGAAGAGCTGAACCACACCGGCGCGCACAAGATCAACAACTGCATCGGCCAGATTCTGCTGGCGCGGCGCATGGGCAAGAAGCGCATCATCGCCGAAACCGGCGCCGGCATGCACGGCGTGGCCACGGCCACCGTTGCTGCGCGTTTCGGTCTCGATTGCGTGATCTACATGGGCACCACCGACATCGAACGTCAGCAGGCCAACGTCTTCCGGATGAAGCTGCTCGGCGCTGAAGTCATTCCGGTCGTGGCTGGCACCGGCACCCTGAAAGACGCGATGAACGAAGCCCTGCGTGACTGGGTGACCAACGTCGACAACACCTTCTATCTGATCGGCACTGTGGCCGGCCCACACCCTTATCCAGCAATGGTCCGCGACTTCCAGGCCGTCATCGGCAAGGAAACCCGCGATCAACTGCAAGCTCAGGAAGGTCGTCTGCCGGACAGCCTGGTGGCGTGCATCGGTGGCGGTTCCAACGCCATGGGCCTGTTCCACCCGTTCCTCGACGACAAGAGCGTTGAGATCATCGGCGTCGAAGCCGCCGGTTACGGCATCGAAACCGGCAAGCACGCGGCCAGTCTCAACGGCGGTGTGCCGGGCGTGCTGCACGGTAACCGCACCTTCCTGCTGCAGGACGACGACGGCCAGATCATCGACGCCCACTCGATTTCCGCCGGCCTCGACTATCCGGGCATCGGCCCTGAACACGCCTGGTTGCATGACATCGGCCGCGTCCAGTACACCTCGGTGACTGACGATGAAGCGCTCGAAGCGTTCCACAAATGCTGCCGTCTGGAGGGAATCATTCCTGCCCTGGAAAGCGCTCACGCCCTGGCGGAAGTGTTCAAACGCGCACCGAATCTGCCGAAGGAACACCTGATGGTGGTCAACCTCTCGGGCCGAGGTGACAAGGACATGCAAACCGTAATGCACCATATGCAACAGTCGCAGCAGGAGAAACACTGATGAGCCGCCTGCAAACCCGCTTTGCCGACCTCAAGCAACAGAACCGGGCCGCGTTGGTGACTTTCGTCACCGCTGGCGATCCTGACTACGACACTTCGCTGGCGATTCTCAAAGGCTTGCCGGCGGCGGGCGCCGATGTGATCGAACTGGGCATGCCGTTCACCGATCCGATGGCCGATGGCCCGGCAATCCAGTTGGCCAACATTCGCGCACTGGGCGCCAAACAGAATCTGCTGAAAACCCTGCGAATGGTTCGCGAGTTCCGTGAAGGCAACAGCGACACGCCGCTGGTGTTGATGGGTTATTTCAACCCGATCCATAAGTTCGGCGTCGAGCGTTTCATCGCCGACGCCAAGGATGCCGGCGTCGATGGCCTGATCGTGGTCGACATGCCGCCAGAGCACAACGAAGAACTGTGCGACCCGGCGCAGGCTGCCGGTCTGGATTTCATTCGCCTGACCACGCCGACCACCGACGACGCGCGTCTGCCCCGCGTGCTCAATGGCAGTTCCGGTTTCGTCTATTACGTGTCGGTGGCCGGCGTCACTGGCGCCGGTGCGGCGACCCTGGAGCATGTGGAAGAGGCGGTTGCACGTCTGCGTCGGCATACCGATTTGCCGATCAGCATCGGTTTCGGTATCCGAACACCGGAGCAGGCTGCGGCCATCGCGCGTCTGGCTGACGGCGTGGTGGTGGGCTCAGCGTTGATTGATCACATCGCCAGCGCCGATACGCCTGAGCAGGCCATCGATGGCGTGTTGAGTCTGTGTTCGGCGCTGTCCCAAGGCGTGCGCAAAGCGCGCGTCTAAGACCGCAGAGGAAAATAAAAAGGCTTCAGAACAAGCGTTCTGAAGCCTTTTTTGTGCTCATGGTAATTGCAGTCCGCCCGAGGCCTTGTGCAGTTTGCGCAAATGCTCGCCGATCTGCTTGACGTTGGCCTCGCTGGCGGCAATCTCGGCGGCGCGCTTGGGTTCGAGCAGCTTGCGCACTTCGCTATCAAGGTCGCCGGACAGCGCCAGCAGCTTCTTCTGCCGCTGGCTGCTTTCCGCTTCCAGTCGGCCAAACTCGCTCGGCTGCGGCAGTCCGTAACCTTTGGAGTCGAGCAATTCCGCCGGGCGGCTGAGGAAGCCACTGTTGGCGAGGATCTCCTGCAGGGTCGCGTTGGCTTTGTCCATGCCGCCATTTTCCAGCTCGCGGGCGCCGAGATAGCGTTGCTTGACCTCATCCTGGGCCAGCAACAACTGCCGGCGGAAACTCGCCTGCTCGAGCAGCAACAGCGCGGCACTGGTGCGCAGGTCGGCGCGGTCGAACCATTCGCGGCGTTGTTCAGCGCTGAGTGACAGCCAGTCTTCGACGGTGGTCTGCTTGATCGGTAGTTGCTTCTTCAGCACATCGAACATCGCTTGATAACGATCGCGGAACGAGTCGAAGCGATAACCCAGGCGCAAAGCTTCTTTCGGATCGTCGAGCACGCTGGTGTCGGCCAGGCCACGGCCTTTGAGCACTTCCAGCAAACCGTTGGGCATGATGCTGTCGAGGCCGACCAGTTGGCTGTTATTGCTGCCGCTGCGCAACAGTTTCAAGCCTTCTACCGCGCAGTTGTTGGACAGGAAGAAATAGTTGCCGTCGTAGCTCCAGTGCATCTCGGCAGCATGTTCGACGACGCCTTCGATTTCCTCACGAGACAGGTTCAGCGGCACCGAAGCGAGGCTGCGCAATTCGGTTTTGGTGTATTCGTCGATCACTTGCGCCAGCGGCAACACGAACAGCCGCGACGGGTATTTGCCGACCAGTCCGTCCCAGCTCGACAACTGCACATCGCCTACGAAGGCGCGATAGGACAGCACCAGGTGCTGATCCAGATCGAGGCGGCAGTCCGGGCCGCGAGGACGACCGGGCGCGCAAATGACCAGGCGCAGCATGCTGTGGCCCCAGCGGCTGACCCAGTTCTGATTGGCCTCGGCCAGCAGGTAATCGACCGCGTAGACGCGCTCCGGATCGACTTGCCCCAGAGGCTGCTTGGCGAAGTCATTGCCCGCATTGAGAAAGGCGAAGCTCTTGCTGCAGGTGTCCTTGGCCGCTGGCGCCCAGCCGAAATGCTCCTTGTAGTAGCGATACAGCGCCGGGCGGCGGCAGGCGTAGCTCGGGTCGAGGAGGAAGTACTCCATGTTGACCGCGACAAATTCCTTGGGGCTGGAGATTTCGTAAAGGTCGGGGCTGCGCGCGATCTGGCGGTTGTGCTGTTCGCGCTCGCCACGGCGGCCGACGTATTGCTGCCACCCGGCCAGGTCGAGCAGGCGCGGGTCGTCGCTGATGGTGAAGCGGCGACCGTTCTGCCCGCGACACTCATCGGGAATGCCGATCAGCCCGGCGCTATTGAAGCGCCGGGTGCAGCGCTGGATCAACGTGCGCTCGACACTTGGCCATAAACGCGCGCGGTCGTAGATATGAGTGATTTCGTGCAGCACCGTGGCGAGCAGTTCCTGACGCACAGTGCCGTGGGGGCGATTGGTTTTCTCTTTTGCCGCGCTGCCATCGGTGAGACTGGCGAGCAGCTTGCGATTCAGATCGAGCTCGGATACCAGCGTCGCCTGGCCGTAAGCATTGGCAGGCATGTCGTCGGTCCAGCCGACATCAATACGCCGATCCAGCCGCTCGATGAAGCTCGGCGGCAGTTTCGTCATGGCCTCATCGATCAGCGCCTGACTGGCCTGTTTTTGAGCCGGGCTCAGACCCTCGGTCTTGAGCCGCAATTGCAGGCCGGCGTGGGCGCTGTTGCCAAGCAGCAACAACGCCCCGGCCAGCAGCCAGGCGCCAACGGACCTCACAGTGCGAGGATGGCTTCGGCGAGTACCTGATCACTGGCGTCGCGCGCTTCCGGCACACGAGTACGCAAGGTGTTGAGGGCGGCTTCGAGGTGCGCACCACGGATGTCGCCGTTGCTGGCGACGAAACTGGCGGCGTCGTCGTGGGCTTCGCGGATGATTTTCGAATCGCGAATCGACGTGGTGGTATCAGAGGTGAAATCGATGGTGCGCTGGGAGGCACGAACGATGATGTTACTGGTGGCTACCAGGGTGTGCGCCTGGGCCACATCGGCCAACACAAACAGGCCAAGGGCGGCAGCAATCAGCGGGCTACGCATGGAACGACTCCGGAAGGACAAGGATAACTATTGGACGAGAATTGCCTCTGCCAGTTCAAGGTCGCTGGCATGAAGTTTCGGCCGGGTTTTGCGCAGGTAATGCAGCGCGGATTCCAGCCGTGCGCCTCGCCATTCACCGTCACTGGCGACGAAGGCCGCCGCGTCATCATGGGCGGCGAGCAGCAGTTTACGGTCGAACGGCGCAGAAGACACCATGCTGGTCGCGTAACCGCTGACAACCGTGCCTTGAGTCGACGCATTGAAAGCATCGAAGGCGTTGGCGGACATCGCCCAGCAGGCCGTGAATAAAGTAGAAGAGATGAGCAGAGTTGGAAGAAAGCGCATGGGACTCGACAACTGTTAACGAGCCTGAAGGCTAGCGCAAATGCCCGGGCCAGAGCCAGCCTTGAAACATCGGGACACGGCTGGCGTGTCCCGCAATGCAGCGAACGATCAGAGGGTCAGAATGGCCTGAGCCAATTGGGCATCGGTGGCATTGAGTTGTGGCGCCTGATGGCGGATGTGGTCGAGCGCGCTTTCCAGCTTCACCCCACGGATATCGCCTTCGCTGGCTACGAAGCTGGCGGCATCGTCGCGGGCAGCGAGGACGATCTTGTCGTCACGGAACGAGGAGGTCACATCGGAAGTGGCGTCGGATGTGGCTTTCAGCGCGCCGACGATCGAGTCGGTGGTCACGATGAAGCTGGTAGCGTTGGCGTTGGCAGCTACCGCCAACAGGGCAGCGGCACTGAGCAGACGAAGACGGGTCATGGTGAAACTCCTTTGGATAAACCGTAGTGAGAGGTGGCTCGGTATCTGAGGAGTCAGACGCCTTTTGCGCAACGTTCGCCACGTTCTGCATGGATTTTAGGCTGCCAGATGCGGTTCGCCCAGTGGTGGCCAGTGATACTCCAAAGTCTCTGGATAACTGTACTGGTGGTAGTTAATCTGTTCGTAAATTGTACTTGTGCTCGTTCATTTATGCGTTTTAGAGCATTCAAGGCCCCTGAAACGACAAAACCCGTCGTGGTTGCCCACGACGGGTTCTGCTTGTGCAATTCGGGTTGCTGGCGGTGGGTCTTGCGACCAGAGCCAGCGACGCTGCTTAGCGCCAGAACGGCTTGCTCAGCTCTTCGTAGCGTTGAGCTTCGCTGATGCCGGCGTCAGCCAGCAAACGCGAATCCAGACGGGCCAATTGATGGCGGCTGGAGATGCGGCGCTGCCACAACATCAGGTTGGCAATAACGCGCAGAGGCAGGGAAGCCTGGGTGTTTACAGCTTTGTCTTCGAAGAACAGTTCGGAACTGAGTGTACGTTCCATGGTTGACATCCTTCCGCTTGTGGCGGGATCAGGTAGTGGTTTGACTGGTGCCCATGATCCTCTCGTTTGGATAGTCTCTGTAGATACAGTTCATTTGTATTGTGAGTGAGCAGTTAACTGTTTATGGATGGTGTACGGGTCGAAATTGGGCAAACTGTACCTGTCCGCACATTAATGGTGCGATTTTGCCTTTTGAGAGAGCTCGTGTAGGGTTTTGCTGTAGGAAATGACCAGTACAGTAGTACAGTTTTATACGGTTATGCTTCAGCTAATCTTCCCACCGACGCAAATTGTGTTTGCGCCGGTGTTGATCTGTGTGATTTACACCGCAAGCATGCGCCCGGTTTCTTCCAGGTTCATATGCCAGCTCAGGGCTTCGCGCAAAATATGTGGGGTGTGACCGCCAACAGCGCAAGCAGCGCTGAAGTAATCATTCAGTGCCGGACGAAAGTCCGGGTGCACGCAGTTGTCGATGATCACCCGCGCTCGCTCGCGTGGCGCCAGGCCGCGCAAATCGGCCAGCCCGACTTCGGTCACCAGAATGTCGACGTCATGCTCGGTATGGTCGACGTGGCTGACCATCGGCACCACACTGGAAATGGCGCCGCCCTTGGCGATCGACTTGGTCACGAATACAGCCAGATGCGCATTGCGCGCGAAATCGCCCGAACCGCCGATGCCGTTCATCATCCGCGTGCCGCAGACATGGGTGGAATTGACGTTGCCGTAGATATCGAATTCCAGCGCGGTGTTGATGCCGATGATGCCTAGGCGGCGCACCACCTCGGGGTGATTGGAGATCTCCTGCGGCCTTAGAATCAGCTTGTCCTTGTACTTTTCCAGGTTGCCGAACACGTCGCTGTTGCGCCGCTCGGACAAGGTGATCGAGCTGCCTGAGGCGAAGCTCAGCTTGCCGGCGTCGATCAGGTCGAAGGTCGAGTCCTGCAGCACTTCGGAATACATGGTCAGGTCTTCGAACGGCGAGTCGATCAAGCCACACATCACCGCGTTGGCAATGTTGCCGATGCCGGCCTGCAGCGGGCCGAGCTTGTTGGTCATGCGCCCGGCCGCAACTTCCTGCTTGAAAAAGGTGATCAGGTGTTCAGCAATGGCATGGGTATCAACGTCCGGTACTGACACGGTGGACGGCGAGTCCGACTGCTGGGTGATGACAATCGCAACGATCTTTTCAGGCGGAATCGGAATCGCCGTACTGCCGATGCGATCGTCGACTTTTACCAGCGGGATTGGCGTGCGCGTCGGACGGTACGTCGGGATATAGATGTCGTGCAGGCCTTCGAGGTTGGCGTTGTGCGCCAGGTTGATCTCGACGATGACCTGCTTGGCGAAGATCGCGAAGCTGGCCGAGTTGCCCACCGAAGTAGTTGGCACAATATGGCCCTGTTCGGTGATGGCGACTGCCTCGATGACGGCAATGTCCGGCAGCTTCAACTGCTGGTTGCGCAACTGCTCGACCGTTTCCGAGAGATGCTGGTCGATGAACATCACTTCGCCGGCGTTGATCGCCTTGCGCAAGGTGCTGTCGACCTGGAACGGCATGCGCCGCGACAGCACGCCGGCCTCGGTCAGTTGCTTGTCGAGGTCGTTGCCCAGGCTGGCGCCGGTCATGAGGCTGATCTTCAGCGGAGTGACCTTGGCGCGCTCGGCCAGTGCGTGAGGAACGGCTTTGGCTTCGCCGGCGCGGGTGAAACCGCTCATGCCGACGGTCATGCCGTCCTCAATCAGAGCAGCGGCGTCGGCAGCGCTCATCACTTTATCCAACAACGAAGGCAGGCGAATACGGTCACGGTACATGGATTATTATCTCGGGCAACGAGTAGCAGGATGCGCAGTCTAGTGAATTTGGCCGGCGCCTGTCCCGCTACCAAGGTCGCAAACGAGGCCTCTATTTAGCGGGCTTGAAGTAAAACACCGTTACCGGATCTGCAACAACGCGGCAAATTGTCCACTGTCCGGCGCAAACAAAAACGCCCCGACAAGTCGGGGCGTTCGCTGTTGCAAGGGTGAATTACTCGACCGCTTTGACCATGTCTTCGATGACCTTCTTCGCATCGCCGAAGACCATCATGGTCTTGTCCAGGTAAAACAGTTCGTTGTCCAGACCGGCATAGCCGCTGGCCATCGAGCGCTTGTTGACGATGATGGTCTTGGCCTTGAACGCCTCGAGAATCGGCATGCCGGCAATCGGCGATTTCGGATCGTTCTTCGCGGCCGGGTTGACCACGTCGTTCGCGCCGAGCACCAGTACCACGTCGGCCTGACCGAACTCGGAGTTGATGTCTTCCATCTCGAACACCTGATCGTAAGGCACTTCGGCCTCGGCGAGCAGGACGTTCATGTGCCCAGGCATGCGACCGGCCACCGGGTGAATCGCGTACTTCACGGTTACGCCGCGATGGGTCAGCTTCTCGGTCAGTTCCTTCAGTGCGTGTTGCGCACGGGCTACCGCCAGACCATAACCCGGCACGATGATCACGGTGTCGGCGTTGGTCAGCAGGAAGGTTGCGTCGTCCGCCGAGCCGGATTTCACCGGGCGGGCTTCCTGCGCACCGGCAGGACCTGCATCGGCCGTATTACCGAAACCGCCAAGCAATACATTAAAGAAGGAACGGTTCATCGCCTTGCACATGATGTACGAGAGGATCGCGCCGCTCGAACCCACCAGCGAGCCGGCAATGATCAGCATCGAGTTGTTCAGCGAGAAGCCGATCCCCGCCGCCGCCCAGCCCGAGTAGCTGTTGAGCATCGACACCACCACCGGCATATCGGCGCCGCCGATCGGGATGATGATCAGCACGCCCATCACGAACGCCAGCGCCAGCATCAGCGCGAACGCGGTGAGGTTGCCCGTGAACATGAAGGTCAGGCCGAGTGCCAGCGTGGCCAGGCCCAATACGGCGTTGAGCTTGTGCTGCCCGGCGAACTGTACCGGTGCGCCCTGGAACAGGCGGAATTTGTACTTGCCCGAGAGCTTGCCGAAGGCAATCACTGAGCCGGAGAAGGTGATCGCACCGATGGCTGCACCGAGGAACAGCTCCAGACGGTTGCCCGCCGGAATCGCGTCGCCCAGCTGTTTGACGATACCCAACGACTGCGGCTCAACCACCGCGGCGATAGCGATGAACACTGCCGCGAGGCCGATCATGCTGTGCATGAACGCAACCAGTTCCGGCATCTTGGTCATTTCAACGCGCTTGGCCATGATCGAACCGGCGGTGCCGCCGACCAGCAGCCCGACGATCACGTAACCGATCCCGGCAGTGGCAAGCTCAGCGCCTAACTTATAGATGAGGCCAACCGTAGTGATGATGGCCAGCGCCATGCCGAGCATGCCGAACAGGTTGCCGCGCCGCGAAGTGGTCGGGTGCGACAGGCCTTTGAGGGCCTGGATAAAGCAGATCGACGCGATCAGGTAGAGCGTCGTGACGAGATTCATGCTCATTACTTCGGCGCCTCTTCTTTTACTTTCGGGGCTTTCTTCTTGAACATCTCAAGCATGCGCCGGGTGACCAGGAAGCCACCAAACACGTTGACCGCTGCCAGTGCCACGGCGAGGGTGCCCATGGTTTTACCCAGCGGGGTGACGGTCAGTGCGGCGGCGAGCATCGCGCCGACGATGACGATCGCCGAGATCGCATTGGTGACTGCCATCAACGGCGTATGCAGCGCAGGTGTAACGTTCCAGACCACGTGGTAACCGACATAAATCGCCAGCACGAAGATGATCAGATTGTAGATACCGGGGGAGATAAGCTCTTCCATCGTCTGAATCCCTGCTTAGGCGTTTTTGCGGATGACTTGGCCGTCGCGGCACATCAGGCACGCGGCGACGATGTCGTCTTCGAGGTTGACGTCGAACTGGCCTTCCTTGGTGAACACCAGCTTGAGGAAGTCCAGCAGGTTGCGTGCGTACAGCGCCGAAGCATCGGCAGCCACTTCGCCGGCGAGGTTCGTCGGGCCGACGATGGTCACTCCGTTTTCCACAACGACCTGATCGGCCACGGTCAGCGGACAGTTGCCACCCTGAGCGGCGGCGAGGTCGATGACCACCGAGCCGGGTTTCATCTGCGCCACGGTTTGCGCGCTGAGCAGCGTCGGCGCCTTGCGGCCCGGAATCAGCGCAGTGGTGATGACGATATCGGCCTGCTTGGCGCGCTCGTGCACAGCCTGGGCCTGACGCTGCATCCAGCTCGCCGGCATCGGGCGCGCGTAACCGCCGACACCGACCGCGCATTCGCGTTCTTCATCGGTCTCGTAGGGCACATCGACGAACTTGGCGCCGAGGGATTCGATCTGCTCTTTTACCGCTGGACGTACGTCAGACGCTTCGATCACCGCACCCAGACGTTTCGCCGTGGCAATCGCCTGCAACCCGGCCACACCCGCGCCTAGAATCAGCACGCGCGCCGCTTTCACGGTGCCCGCAGCGGTCATCAGCATCGGCATGAAGCGTGGGTAATAGTGAGCCGCGAGCAACACCGCTTTGTAGCCGGCGATGTTCGCCTGCGAAGACAACACATCAAGACTCTGCGCCCGCGAGGTGCGCGGCGCCGCTTCAAGAGCGAACGCGGTAATCCCGCACTCGGCCATTTTGGCGATGGTTTCGTTGTTGAACGGGTTGAGCATGCCCACCAGCACCGTGCCGCGCTTGATCAGCGTCAGTTCGGCATCGCTTGGCGCGACCACTTTGAGAATCAGCTCGGCGCCAAACGCGTCATTGGCGCTGCCAATGCTTGCGCCGGCCGCTTCATAGGCACTGTCGACGACACTGGCTTTGACGCCAGCCCCGCTTTGTACAGTGACCTTATGGCCTTGACTGATCAGCTTCTTGATGGTTTCCGGGGTTGCAGCAACCCGTGTTTCACCGATCTGGGTTTCGAGAGGAACACCAATGTGCACGTCAAATCTCCTGCGTGATCTTATTGAGTAAACCCAGGCACTACGGATGGTGCGACTGGGGCGGCCGATCAGCACGATCCCGCCAAATCAAGGCGGGGCGCGGCATTTTGCAGGCGAACTTTGAGCCCTTCAAGGGATTATGACGGGTGACGGAAAATTAACTACAAGTCATGCCGTGACCGAATGTCGCAGACGGCCAGTTGAAGCCCTTGCAGGCCGTGCTCTGCAAGGATTCTGGCTGAATATTTAGAAATTTCTGATAGGTGGCGTGAATAGGCAGCAATGTGTCGCCATTGAAGGCTCAAAGCCACGTCTTACGCCGCTTATGGGACGTCTGTACGACCTTCGGATACAGGCATTGAAATGGCGACAAATAGTTATATCTGTAGGGCTTTAAAATTCCTGACTACCGGGTTAGTAATCAATAAGAGCCTCTAGTCTTCTAGGCTGTAGCTCTTCGCCTGCTGTAACAACCAGTCACGAAATGCTTTCAGCGATGCAGATTCGACCTTTCGCTCAGGAATCATCAGGTAATACGCCTTGAAGCTGGAGAGCGCCTGGTGATTGGCGATCACCAAACGTTTTTCAGTCAGCTCTCGCTGAATCAGGAAGGGCGGAATCAGCGCAATGCCCATGTCGTGCATGGCTGCTTGGGCGAGCATGGAGAATAGCTCGTAGCGTGGGCCTGTCATGTCGCGGGGGATGTTTAGCTGTTGCGAGTCGAACCACTGACGCCAGGCGTACGGGCGGGTCGTCTGTTGCAGCAACGGTAATTCGGCGATGGCGTCAGCGTTCAGATGCGTTTGGTCGCCGAGCAGGGTCGGGCTGCACACGGGCATCGGATTCTCGCCCATCAACCTGTGGGACTCGGTACCGGACCAGTCGGCATCGCCGAAATAGATCGCCGCATCGAACTGCGTATCGGCAAACAGGAACGGGCGGGTGCGGTTGGTCAGGTTCACCGTGACTTCCGGATGCTTGTGCTGGAAATCCTTCAGACGCGGCAACAGCCATTGCGTGCCAAACGTGGGAACTACCGCCAGTTCAATTACATTGGCGCCTTGCTGACCCATAACCGACAACGTGTCGCGCTCGACGGCATCGAGCTGAGTCGCTACCCGGCGGCTGTAGGAAAGTCCTGCCTCAGTCAGTTTTACTCCGCGCCGTGAGCGTCGGAACAGTTCAACGCTGAGGAAGTCCTCAAGGCTGGCGATCTGTCGGCAAATGGCGCCTTGAGTGAGGGAAAGTTCTTCTGCGGCCCGCGTAAAGCTCTCATGGCGAGCGGCCGCTTCGAAACTGATCAGGGCGGCCGTGCTGGGTATCTTTCTGCGCATGTACGTCAACCTCACTAATGCGCCGCGTAAAAGGCTGTTCGCGACGTTTCGGAGTGAGAAATTAGCACAAGAGGTTGCGAAATCCTCGTTTGCTGCGGCGGCCAACCGCGCCTAGGATCAATGCCACGTTAATTCAGTCGATTTGCGAGGACATACTCATGGGCGGTAAAGCTAGCTTCAACTGGATCGATCCCCTGCTGCTGGATCAACAGCTCACCGAAGAAGAGCGCATGATCCGCGACACCGCCGAGCAGTTCGCTCAACAGAGCCTGGCGCCGCGTGTCCTTGAAGCATTCCGCCATGAAAAGACAGACCCGGCGATCTTCCGCGAGATGGGCGAAGTCGGCCTGCTCGGGGCGACTATCCCCGAGCAATACGGTGGCAGCGGGCTGAATTACGTCAGTTATGGTCTGATCGCGCGTGAGGTCGAGCGCGTCGACTCCGGCTACCGCTCGATGATGAGTGTCCAATCCTCACTGGTGATGGTGCCGATCAATGAATTCGGTACCGAAGCACAGAAACAGAAATACCTGCCAAAACTGGCTTCGGGCGAATGGATCGGCTGCTTTGGTCTGACCGAGCCGAACCACGGTTCCGATCCTGGCGCGATGATCACTCGGGCGCGCAAGGTCGATGGCGGCTACAGCCTGACCGGCGCAAAAATGTGGATCACCAACAGCCCGATCGCTGACGTGTTCGTGGTGTGGGCCAAGGATGACGCCGGCGACATTCGTGGCTTCGTTCTGGAGAAAGGCTGGAAAGGTCTGAGCGCTCCGGCGATTCACGGCAAGGTCGGCCTGCGCGCTTCGATCACCGGTGAGATCGTCATGGACAACGTGTTCGTGCCGCAAGAAAACATCTTCCCGGATGTCCGCGGCCTGAAAGGTCCGTTCACCTGCCTCAACTCGGCACGCTACGGCATTTCCTGGGGTGCGCTGGGTGCCGCCGAGTTTTGCTGGCACACCGCGCGTCAATACACTTTGGATCGTCAGCAATTCGGTCGCCCGTTAGCTGCGACTCAACTGGTACAGAAGAAGCTTGCCGACATGCAGACCGAGATCACTCTGGCGCTGCAAGGCTGCCTGCGTTTGGGTCGCATGAAGGATGAAGGTACCGCTGCGGTCGAAATCACTTCGATCATGAAGCGCAACTCCTGCGGCAAGTCGCTGGACATCGCCCGTATGGCGCGCGACATGCTTGGCGGCAACGGCATCTCCGATGAGTTCGGCGTGGCCCGTCATTTGGTCAACCTGGAAGTGGTGAATACCTATGAAGGTACCCACGACGTTCATGCGCTGATCCTCGGGCGTGCGCAAACCGGTCTGCAAGCGTTCTATTAATAGGAGGGCGGATCATGGGCGCGCTGTCGCATCTGCGGGTACTGGATTTATCGCGAGTGCTGGCCGGGCCTTGGGCCGGACAGATCCTCGCCGACCTTGGCGCCGAAGTGATCAAGGTAGAGCGCCCGGGTAATGGTGATGACACTCGGGCCTGGGGACCTCCCTTCCTTAAAGACGCTTACGGCGAGAACACGTCGGAAGCGGCTTATTATCTGTCGGCCAACCGCAACAAGCAGTCGGTGACCATCGACTTCACCCGCCCTGAAGGGCAGAAGCTGGTGCGCGACCTGGCGGCGAAGTCGGACATCCTCATCGAGAATTTCAAGGTGGGCGGTCTGGCGGCCTATGGCCTGGACTATGAATCGCTGAAGGTGCTCAACCCGAATCTGATCTACTGCTCCATCACCGGCTTCGGCCAGACCGGTCCGTACGCCAAGCGCGCCGGCTATGACTTCATGATTCAGGGCTTGGGCGGGCTGATGAGCATCACCGGTCGTCCTGAGGGGGATGAGGGCGCCGGGCCGGTGAAAGTCGGGGTGGCACTGACGGACATTCTCACCGGGCTATATTCTACAGTGGCGATTCTGGCGGCACTCGCTCACCGGGATCACGGCGGGAGTGGTCAGCACATTGACATGGCATTGCTGGATGTTCAGGTTGCTTGTCTGGCTAATCAGGCAATGAACTACCTGACAACGGGCGATGCGCCAAAGCGCTTGGGCAATGCTCACCCGAATATCGTGCCTTATCAGGACTTTCCTACAGCGGATGGCGACTTCATCCTCACCGTGGGTAATGACGGGCAGTTCCGCAAATTCGCCGAAGTCGCGGGACAACCGCACTGGGCGGATGATCCACGCTTTGCGACCAACAAATTGCGGGTGGCGAATCGCGCGGTGTTGATTCCATTGATCCGTCAGGCGACGGTCTTCAAGACGACGGCCGAGTGGGTTGCTCGGCTGGAGCAGGCGGGAGTGCCTTGTGGGCCGATCAATGATCTGTCGCAGGTCTTTGAGGATCAGCAGGTGAAGGCGCGCGGCCTAGCGATCGAGTTGCCGCATGCGTTGGCAGGGATGGTGCCTCAGGTGGCCAGTCCCATCCGGTTATCCAAGACTCCGGTCGAGTATCGTTTTGCGCCTCCTTTATTAGGTGAGCATACGCAGCAGGTTCTGCAGCGAGTATTGGGTCTTGACGCTGGTGCGGTAGCGGCGCTGAAGCAAGGGGGAGTCGTTTAAGTTCTTCTTCTATATAGAAGGCTCAGCTTTCTCGCCTGTTTGGATGTTTTTTGGCCAATCCGCAAGTAATTGAAAGAAAAGCGAAATTAACGGTTGACGGCAGATTCCAGAGGTCTATAATTCGCCCCACTTCCGGCGCAGTCGAAACGGAAAACTCCTTGAGATTCAAAGAGTTATGCG
>NZ_PJBC01000060.1 GCF_002836515.1 Pseudomonas sp. Choline-02u-1 | reverse complement strand
GTTTTGTGTGTTGCCGGGGTTTTGCACCCGCCGCGAAAACCTGTGGGAGCGGGCTTGCTCACGAAGAGGCCGGTGGCTCCGCCTTCAAGCTTAAGGACCCACCCCCCGGCACGCTCAGACTCGCAACAACTGCCGGGTCATGGCCATGGAGGTTTCCAGCGACTGACCGGTGCGCTGCAATTTGTTCAGCAAACTGGCGCCGAGCCAGAGCTGATACAGCGTCTCCGCCAACTTGCGCGCATCGCCCTGGGGCAGGCTTTTGTCGATCTGCCCCTGTTCGATGCATTCGGTGATGCGCGCGACGATGCGTTCGGCGCCGTCGCGCAGGGTCAGGCGCATCGATTCGGACAGATCGGCGACTTCAGCGCTGAGTTTCACCACCAGGCATTCGTCGCCGTGGCCTTCCAGGGTGCAGCGGTTCTGCCAGCCCTGCCAGTAATCCATCAGCCGCTCGAAGGCGCTCAGCCCGGGCAGCGTCAGGCGCCGCTCCATGTCGGCGAGGTAGTCGACGAAGTAATCCTCGAGTAGCGCCTGGCCGTACAACTCCTTGGATTTGAAGTAGTGATAGAACGAGCCCTTAGGCACGCCGGCGGTCTGCAGGATCTCGTTGAGGCCGACGCTGGTGAAGCCTTTCTCGGCCATCATCCGGTGGCCGGTGTCGAGCAAGTGTTGGCGGGTGTCGTCAAAGGTCGGCTTCATGGTGCGCAAAATTCCAGACAATAGACCAGTCGTATACTTTTCAGGATCGGGAGTTTGCCATAACCGACGGGCAAAAACATTTTCTGAAAAAATTACTAGACGACTGGTCTAATTGGAAACTATGCTGCGCCCCGACACACAAATTCATGCGGCACCGACAACAAGCGAATCCCTCGCTCCTGCCGATGCCAGACCAACCCAAGGGTGCTCTATGAAAATCTTGATGGTTCTGACTTCCCACGATCAACTCGGCAACACCGGCAAGAAAACCGGTTTCTGGCTGGAAGAGTTCGCCGCGCCCTACTTTGCCTTCAAGGACGCTGGCGCCGACGTCACGCTGGTATCGCCTGCCGGCGGCCAGCCGCCGCTCGATCCGAAAAGCGATGAGCCAAGCGCGCAGACTGCCGAAACCGATCGCTTCCGCGCTGATCCGGCGGCTCAAAAAGCATTGGCCAGCACGGGTCGTTTGGCAGATGTGAAGGCCGAAGATTTCGACGCAGTGTTCTACCCAGGTGGCCACGGCCCGCTGTGGGATCTGGCCGAAGACAAGGCCTCGATCGCACTGATCGAAGCCTTCGACCGCGCCAACAAGCCGCACGGTTTTGTCTGCCACGCACCGGGCGTGTTGCGCCATGTGGTGCGCGCTGACGGCCAGCCAATCGTCAAGGGTCGTGACGTCACCGGTTTTACCAACGCCGAAGAAGCCGCGGTCGGCCTGACTGACGTGGTGCCGTTCCTCATCGAAGACGAATTCCAGCGTCTGGGCGGGCGCTATTCGAAAGTCGCCGACTGGCAGGTGCATGTAGTGGCAGATGGGCAACTGGTCACTGGCCAGAACCCGGCCAGTTCCGCCGCCGTTGCCGACAAATTGTTGAAGATGCTCGGCTGAACCCGTCGCTCCACCCCGATCAACGCCGCGTGCGTACAGCCCGGCGTTGTTTTTTTGTCCAGTCACTAGTCGACTGGTCTAATCAGACTCAAGGCTTACTTCATGAACAACGCTTTCTTCACGCCTGCCAAATTGGGCACACACACCCTGAAAAACCGTATCGTCCTGCCACCTCTCACCCGCCAGCGCAGCACGCAACCGGGCAATGTCGCCAACGAATTGATGGCCGAGTATTACCAGCAGCGCGCCGGTGCCGGTTTGCTGGTCACCGAAGGCACGCAGATCGAACCGCGTGGTCAGGGTTATGCGTGGACGCCGGGCATTCACACGCCGGAGCAGATCGCCGGTTGGCGCAAAGTCACCGAGGCGGTGCACGCCGTGGATGGGGTGATCTTCGCCCAGCTCTGGCATGTCGGTCGGGTCTCGCACACGGCGTTGCAGCCCAACGGAGACGCGCCGGTGTCGGCCTCTGCGGTGGCGACGGACCGCGTCAGCGTGTTCATCGAAACCGCGCCCGGTGTCGGTGAACTGGTGCCGCCATCGGCTCCGCGGGCGTTGAGCACCGATGAAGTGCAGGAACTGATTCAGCTGTACATCCAGGCCGCGCGCAACGCGATGGATGCGGGTTTCGACGGCATCGAACTGCATTGCGCCAACGGTTATCTGGTCAACCAGTTCATCTCCGCCCACAGCAACCTGCGCACCGACCAATACGGCGGCTCGCTGGATAATCGCTTGCGCTTTTTGCGCGAAGTGGTGGCCGGTGTTGCCGAATGCATCGGTAAGGACAAGGTCGGTGTGCGTTTCGCGCCGTTGTTCACTACCACCGATGAAGCGCGGACGTATCTGGGCCTGGTCGAGGAAGATCCGCACACAACTTACATTGCGGCGATCAAGATTCTTGAAGACGTCGGCATCGCCTACCTGTCGATCGCCGAAGCCGACTGGGACAACGCGCCAGCGATGCCGCAGACCTTTCGCCAGGCCGTACGTGAAACCTTCAGCGGCGCGATCATTTATGCCGGCCGCTACACCGCCAAAACCGGCGCGCAATTGCTTGAGTCGGGGCTGGCCGATCTCGTTGCGTTTGGCCGACCGTTCATGGCCAACCCGGACCTGCCGGCGCGGATTGCCAATGACTGGCCGTTGAATCAGTTGAATCCGGCGACGGTGTATGGCGGCGGTGCCGAGGGTTATATCGATTACCCGACGTACCCAGCCTGACAAACCAACACACCCTCCCTGAGGGAGCTGCTCGCGAAAGCGTTGGATCAGCCAACAAATGTGCAGGCTGAGCCAACGCCTTCGGGAGCAAGCCCCCTCCCACACTGGTTTTGTGCTGGGCCGGCGATCACGCGGTGTGCCCGTAATCCCTGTGGGAGCGGGCTTGCTCGCGAATGCGTTGGATCAGCCAACAAATGTGCAGGCTGAGCCAACGCCTTCGGGAGCAAGCCCCCTCCCACACTGGTTTTGTGCTGGGCCAGCGATTACGCGGTGTGCCCGTAATCCCTGTGGGAGCGGGCTTGCTCGCGAATGCGTCGGGTCAGTCAATGCAGGTGCAAGCTGACCCAACGCCGTTGGGGGCAAGCCCCTCCCACACTGGTTTTGTGCTGGGCCGGCGATCACGCGGTGTGCCCGTAATCCCTGTGGGAGCGGGCTTGCTCGCGAATGCGTCGGGTCAGTCAATGCAGGTGCAAGCTGAGCCAACGCCGTCGCGAGCAAGCCCCTCCCGGATGTGAACTCCATTACTGCCCCAAACCTGTACATGACTATATATTTGTATAACTATTGGAGGCCCCTAACGGATCTCCCAAATGAACGCTGCCCACCGTTTGCTCCTGATCCTCGGCGACCAGCTGTCTTTCGACCTGGCCTCCCTGCAGCACCTCGATCCCCAGCATGACCTGCTGCTGATGGTCGAGGTCATGGAGGAAGCGACCCACGTCGCCCATCATCCGCAAAAAATCGCCCTGATCTTCAGCGCCATGCGTCACTTTGTCGAGGCGTTGCGCAGCCAGGGCTACCGCGTCCAATACGTCACCCTTGACGACCCGGACAACAGCGGCACAGTCCCGGCGGAATTACAGCGCTGGCAAACCCTCACCGGCGCCGAAGAAATCCACGTCACCGAATGCGGCGACTGGCGCCTCGAACAGTCGATCAAGGATTCAGGTTTGCCTGTGCATTGGCATTCAGACCGCCGTTTCCTCTGCTCCCGCGAAGAGTTCTCCAATTGGGCCAGCGGCAAGAAACAGCTGCGCATGGAGTTTTTCTACCGCGAGATGCGGCGCAAGAGTCGGCTGCTGCTCAATGGCGACGGCACGCCGGTCGGCGGTGCGTGGAATTTCGATGCGGAGAATCGCAAGGCCCTGCCCAAACACGCCAAACCGCCCTACCCGGCACGTTTCACCAATGACGCAATCACCCAAGAGGTGCTGGCGTTGGTCGGCGAGCGCTTCGCCAGCCATTACGGCACGCTGGATGACTTCAACTACCCGGTGACCCACGCCGACGCACAGGCCCTGTGGCAATACTTTCTCGACTATGCGCTGGCCGGCTTCGGTGATTACCAGGACGCCATGGCCAGTGATGAACCGTTCCTGTTTCACGCGCGGATCAGCGCGGCGCTGAACATCGGCCTGCTCGATCTGCGCCAGCTATGCAGCGATGTCGAGGCCGCTTACTGGGCGGGCAGCATCGCCCTCAACGCGGCCGAAGGCTTCATTCGACAATTGATCGGCTGGCGTGAATACGTACGCGGTGTGTACTGGCTGAAGATGCCGGACTACGCCGAGGGCAATGTGTTCGGCAATTCGCGCGTGTTGCCGGAGTTCTACTGGACCGGTGACACGCAGATGAACTGCATGCGCCAGGCCATCGGCCAAAGCCTGCAACATGCCTACGCGCACCACATCCAGCGGCTGATGGTCACTGGCAACTTCGCCTTGCTCGCCGGGATTGCGCCCAAGCAAATCTGCGAGTGGTATCTGGCGATTTACATGGACGCCTTTGACTGGGTCGAATTACCCAACACCCTGGGCATGGTCATGCACGCCGACGGCGGTTATCTCGGCTCCAAGCCTTACTGCGCCAGCGGCCAGTACATCAATCGGATGTCGAATTACTGCGGCGATTGCGCGTACAAGGTCAAGGAAACCAGCACCGAGAACGCCTGCCCGTTCAATGCGCTGTACTGGCATTTCCTCATGCGTCACGGCGACGTACTGCGTGGCAATCAGCGCATGGGCATGATGTACAAAAATCTCGATCGCATGCCGCTGGCCAAACAGGATGCACTGTGGCACCGCGGGCAGATGCTCTTGGCGAAACTGGATAATGGCGAAGCTTTCTAGTGCGCCTCAGGCCTGTCCGGCCATAGCGTTGCGCCCCGCCGCTTTTGCGCGATACAGCGCCTGATCGGCGTCCTCGATCAACGCCGACAGCGAATCCAGCTGCGCGCCCATTGCCACTGCCATACCAATACTTACCGTGACCCGACCGAACGGGCTGCCCGGATGGACAATGTTCGCCTGTTGCAACCGCTTGAGCACCAGTTGCGCTACCACCGTCGCACCGGCGCTGTCGGTGGCGGGCATGATCACCGCCATTTCCTCGCCGCCGTAGCGTGCGACCAGATCAGACGGACGCCGCACGCAGCTTTCAAGAATCTTGCTGACCGCTTGCAGACAGACATCGCCGGCGACGTGACCCAAGGCATCGTTGAACAATTTGAAGTGGTCGATATCAATCATCAGCAGGGCCAGCGAGCTCCCGTCACGCTGCGCCCGCCGGGCTTCCACTGCCAGGGTTTCATCAAAGCAGCGGCGGTTGGCCAGACCGGTCAGCGCGTCCTTCATCGCCAGCAATTCCAGTTGGCGATTGGACGCGAGCAATTGCTGCTGTGCATCGCGCAACGCTTCCTCTGCCTCGGTGCGGCGGCGGATATCAAGGATCAGGAACCAGCCGATCAGCCCTGTCAGCCCCAGCAGCCCGACTACCACCACCGCCGACAACGCCGCTTCGATACGCCACGCCGCGAGCGCTTCGTCCTTGCCTAAAGCTACGGTGGTGATCAGCGGCAAGGTTTCGCTTTTGCGGAAGGCGTACAAGCGCTCGACGCCGTCGAGGCTGGAGGTGTACGAGGCGGTGCCGACCGAGCGGTCGATCAGGTATTTGGCGTAGATCGGCGACTTGGAGAAGTTGCGGCCCATGTCCTGCTCGCGGAACGGGTAACGCACCAGCAGCGTGCCGTCGGTGTACGACAGACCGATCGCGCCGTCCTGGCCAACGTCAAGCTTGCCGAATACGCGAAGAAAGTTTTCAACTCCCAGCGTCACTGACACCACCCCGGCGAACTGGCCATCGGCGTCGTTGAAACGCCGGCTGATGGTCACCACCCACTCGTGATTGGAACGGCTCTGGATCGGCGGCCCAATGAACGACTCGCGGCTCGGGTCTTCACGGTGGTGCCTGAAATAGGTGCGGTCGCTGCTGTTCGCACCGGCTGGAATGGGTCGGTTGGAGGACATCAGCCAATGCCCTTGCCGGTCATAAATGGTGATACCGCTGAGCTGCGGCATTAATGACTGCTGGCTGTCGATCAGGGCTTTGATGCGCTGAATCTGCGTCGGGCCATCGCCCTCGGCTTCCAGACGCTCGACCAGCCCGAGCAACAGCAGCGAGCTTTGCCGGACGATGCCTTCGGTGTAGGTGTTGAGCGCCTGGGTCAGGTTCAAACCATGCACGTCGACTTCCGCCAGCGCGCGTTCACGCGAAGACCAGACTTTCCAGATTGTCAGCGAAGTCAGGGAACAGCCGATCACCAGCAGCAGGAGCATTACAAGGCGAGTATCACGCTTCACGTCAGTACCTTAGGGAAGTCCGGTGTCCATTCCAGCCATCATTCGAACGTCGGCACTCACGGCGGCCATGTGTTCCGGGGCGCAAGCATACAAGCAGTCTCAAGCGGCCGCAGCAACAGTGTGTGCAGCGCTAAGCGGCGGGTGCGGCGGGTTTGAGAATTTCCACGAGGAAATCGATGAACACGTTGATCCGGCTCGAGCCGCGGTGATTGGGCAAGTACAGCGCGTTGATGCAACTGCTGGCGCTGCCGGGGTTGACCTCGTAGTGCTCGAGCAAGCGCGTCAGGCGCCCGGCGGCGACATCGTCGCGCACCAGCCAGTCGGCCAGCAGCGTCACCCCGCCGCCACCGATCGCGGCTTCGCGAAGGATGTCGGCGTTGTTGCTTTGCAGGCGCCCCTGAACGTTGAGCTGAATCGGCTCTTCGTCACCCTGGAAGGTCCAGTGGTGATGGCTGCCGCCGTAATCGAAACGCAGGCATTGGTGCTCAAGCAGGTCTCGTGGATGCTCCAGCACGCCGCTGCGCGCCAGATAATCCGGGCTGGCGACGATCCAGCGCTGAAAGTGGCCGACGCGTTTGCTGACGATGTCCTCGCTGACTACCGTCGAGCCGAGCCGCACTGAAACGTCGATCTGCTCGCTGAGCAAATCGCTGACCTGATCGCTCAACGACAGGCTGATCTCCAGCCCCGGATGGCGCTCGAGCAAGCGGCTCAGGTGCGGCGCGATCAGCCGCCGGCCAAACTCCACCGGCACGCTGATGCGCAAGCGACCCTGGGCATCACTGCCACGATCAGCGACCACCGCATCGGCTTCGTCGATGGCATCGAGAATCGCCACGGCTTTTTCGAAATAGGTTTGGCCTGCGACGGTGACACTGGTGTTGCGCGTGGTGCGATTGAGCAGGCTGGCGCCCAACTCGTTTTCCAGCCCGGCCACTTGCCGGGTCACCGAAGACGTCGAAATCCCGAGCTTGCGCGCCGCCGAGGAATAGCCCCCGCAGCGCACGGTTTCAACAAACATCTTCAAGGCCAGCAACTTGTCCATAAGCGGGGTCCGGTGGTGAGGGAACGCCGCTGATTGTGCATCAGCGTCCGCCACACGTCTTGTATCGTCGTGCTTGAGGGCGCCGGGTGCGGAAAACAATTCCATCTCGAAGTGCCTCACTTTGTGGGAGCGGGCTTGCTCGCGAAAGCGTGGGGTCAGTCAATGCATGTGCAAGCTGACCCAACGCCTTCGGGAGCAAGCCCCCTCCCACACTGGTTATGTAGGCGGTCGGCGATTGTGCGGTGTACCGGAAGTCCTGTGGGAGCGGGCTTGCTCGCGAAAGCGTTCCATCAGTCGAAACATGCGCTGCTGACCCACCGCTTTCGAGAGCAAGCCCCTCTCCCACATTGATTTTGTGGTGGGCCAGAAATTCAGCTCTGATCAGCCTTGCGACCGAGGAACAACGCCAGCGCCAGTGCCGGCAACACCGCCACGGCAACGGCCGAGAGGTTCCAGCCGAAGTGTTCGTAGAGCGGGCTGGCGACCAGTGAGCCGAGAGCGCCGCCGACGAAGATGCTGGTCATGTACACCGCATTCAGGCGGGCCCGGCTATGCGGGTCGAGGGCGTAGACTTCGCGTTGGCCGAGGACCATGTTCAGTTGCACGGCAAAATCCAGCAGCACCGCACACACCACCAGCCACACGTAACCACTGCCCGGCAGCGCGGCGATCAGCAGCGACAACGGCGCCAGCAGCAACGCAACCAAAGTACCGCGGCGACCGTGCCCGGCATCGGCCAGGCGCCCGGCAATCGGCGCGGCAATCGCACCCACCGCACCGACCAGCGCAAAGATCGCCACTTGCGCCTGGCTGAAGCCGTGATGACGCATCAGCTCAATCGGCGCGAGCGTCCAGAACAGGCTGAAACTGGCGAACAGCAAGCCTTGGTACAGCGACCGCTGACGCAACACCGCAAAGCGTCGGGCCAGGGCAAACACCGAACCGATCAACGCGACGTAAGTGGCCTTGTGCGTCGGCACGCGGCGCGGCAATGCCACAGCGGTAATCAACGCGATCACCGCCATCAGCGCCGCTGCGCTGTAAAACACCCCGCGCCAGCCGAACACTTCGACCAACAGACTCGACAGCGGCCGCGACAGCAGAATCCCCAAGAGCAGGCCGCTCATGATGTTGCCGACAACGCGGCCCCGGCTGGCTTCCGGCGCCAGATGCGCGGCCAGCGGCACGAGGATCTGCACCGCCACCGACGTCAGGCCGATCAGCAGTGACAAGAGCAGAAACAGCGACGGCGAATGAGTCAGCCCAGCGCACAGCAGCGTCACGCTCGCAGCGACGGTGAAACCGACCACCAGACGACGGTTCTCCATCAGGTCGGCCAGCGGCACCAGCAGCAACAAGCCCAGCGCGTAACCGAACTGCGTCAGCGACACGATCAGGCTCGCATTGGCGCTGGACAGGCCGATCTGCGGCGCGATCAGTTCGACGATGGGCTGCGCGTAATACAGGTTGGCCACGACCGCGCCGCAGCAGAACGCCAAAAACGCGACCATCAGGCCAGAGAGTGAAGCAGGCTGTTCGGCCGGGGCCGCAACGGCAGGATTGCCCGTAAGCATGGTGACACCTCGTTGAGTTCGGGAATGTGCTGCCAAGGCTACGGTCAGCCAGCGGCGACGAGAATCCGTGCTGCTGGCAACGCACTGATGCGCCGAGCGCAACGTTGCTTGTGACGCAACGCGCTGTTGCGCGGGCCGATGATTCTCCGCAGCAAGCGTCTTCTCTACGCTTTGGCTCCTGGCGCAGACGTCCGCATCGGCGCCCTTCCCCGGCTGCTACAAGGAGCGTTTCCATGACCCGCACTGCACTCGTCCTGCCACTGCCCGCCGCGATGTTCTGCCGACCATGAACAGCCATCTGCTCAAATCCAGAACCTTGTGGATCAGCGTCGCCGTGCTCGCGGTGATCGGCCTGATCATCGCCGTCGCGCTGATGTGGCGCCCGGCGATCGCGCCGATCAAACGCCCGACGTCATTCGATACTGCGCAGTTGCAACGCGGCGCACGGGTGGTCGAGGCCGGTGATTGCGCGGTCTGCCATACCCGTCCCGGCGGCGAATACCTGGCCGGTGGGCTGCCGCTGGTGACGCCGTTCGGCACGCTATACAGCACCAACATCACCCCGGATGCGCAGACCGGTATCGGCGAATGGTCATTACCGGCCTTCGAACGGGCGATGCGCGAGGGCGTAGCCCGCGATGGCCACTTTCTTTACCCGGCGTTTCCTTACGTGCACTACCGGCGCATGAGCGCAGAAGACATCGCCGATGCCTACGCGTATTTGATGAACGGCCCCGCCGTACACGCCCCCGCCAGGCGGAACCAGATGAATTTCCCGATGAACATCCGCCCGCTGGTGTCGTTCTGGAACCTGCTGTTTCTGCATGGCGAGCCGCTCACGCCGCTGGCAGAACACAGCGCCGCGTGGAATCGCGGACGCTATCTGGTCGACGGCCCGGGTCACTGCGCCGGCTGTCATTCGCCGCTGAACCTGATCGGCGCGGAAAAATCCTCGGAGTATCTGCAGGGCGGCAGCGTTGATGGCTGGGAAGCGCCGGCGCTGGTTGGCCTCGGACAACGCGCCAATCCGTGGAATCGCGAGCAATTGGTCGGCTATCTTCGCGCCGACGTGGTAGATGGCCACGGCACCCCCGCCGGGCCGATGCGCCCGGTCAGTCTGAGCCTGGCGCGTTTGCCGGCCAGCGAAGCCGAGTCAATTGCCGAATACCTGCTGAGCCTGCAAAACCTGCAGGCGGTGAGCGAAACCACCCCGCAAAAACAGCCCGGCAGTCCAGCGGATCACAGCACCGGCGCCCTGCTCTTCAGCAGCGCCTGCGCCGGATGTCACGCAGCCGCCGCGCCGATGCGCGAAATCGACGGCCGCCCAGGCCTGCACAGCACCTCGGTGCTGCAAGCGGCCAGCCCGCGCAATTTTCTCAAGACCGTGCTCGAAGGCGTGCCCGCCATTCCCGGCGCGCCCGGCCCGGTGATGCCGCCGTTTGCCGCCAGCCTCGACAACGCGCAGCTCGGCGCACTTGCGGCGTACCTGCGTGAGCAAGCCCGACCCGAGCAGCCCTGGGCCGATCTCTCTTCCACTATCGAAGCGTTACGTCAGGAGACGAAATGAGCCAGATCACTCTCACCGTCAATGGTGCCGCCCAGCCGCTGGAGCTGGAACCGGACATGCCACTGCTGTACGCGCTGCGCAATCACTTGAACCTCAACGGCGCTAAATACGGCTGCGGCCTGGGCCAGTGCGGCGCGTGCACGGTAATCGTCGACGACCAGCCGGTGTTCGCCTGCCTGACGCCGTGCGCCGGCCTTGAAGGCAAAAAGATCCGCACCGTGGAAAGCCTCGGCAGCGCGGAGAAACCCGGCCCGCTGCAAACGGCGTTCATCGACAAGCAGGCCGCGCAATGCGGTTATTGCATCGCCGGCATGCTGATGCGCGCACAGTCGTTGCTCGAACGTGATCCGCACCCGGACGAACAAACCATCCGCGAATACATGGCCGGCAATCTGTGCCGTTGCGGTACGCATTTGCGCATCATCGAAGCGATCAAACAGGTGGCCGGGCACAACGGGAGCCTGACATGAGCGAAGCAAACGGCTTGAACCCCAGCCGCCGGGCCTTCCTGCGCGGCGGTGCGTTGCTCATGGCCTTCACGCTGATGCCGGTAGCGCGGCGTGTGTTGGCCGACACCGAAGTCGACACCCTCGGTACTGTGGTGTTGGCGCCGGACCTGCCCGGTAGCCTGCGCACCAACCCTTTTCTGGACGCGTGGATTCGCATCGGCACCGACGGCATCACCGTGTACACCGGCAAGGTCGAGCTGGGCACCGGAGTGAAAACCGCGTTGCTGCAAATCGCCGCCGAGCGTTTACAGGTGCCGGCCAGCGCGATCAACTTGCTCACCGCCGACACAGCATTGACGCCCAACGAAGGCTACACCGCCGGCAGCCACAGCATTTTCGACAGCGGCACCGCCCTGTACAACGCGGCCGCGCAGGTACGCGAAATGCTCGTCGAGGCCGCCGCGCGCAATTGGCAAGTCGATGCTGCGCAACTGAGCACCCGCGATGGCGTGATCGAAGGCCCGGGCGGGCAGCGCATGGCTTACGCCGATGCAGTCAAACATGTCGACGTGCACCAATACGCGAAGGCGCAATCACCGGCGATGGCGGCGGCCGACTTCAAACTGATCGGGCACAACCTGCCGCGCCTCGACATTCCGGCCAAGGTCAGCGGCGGCGCGGCATTCGTGCAGGATATGCGCTTGCCGGGCATGCTGCATGCGCGGGTGATTCGCCCGCCGCGTCCCGGCTGCGCTTTACAGGCCTTCGATGCGGCGTCCATTGAAGCGTTGAACGGTGTGGTCAAGGTAATCCGCGACGGCAACTATCTCGCGGTGGTCGCGCGAGATGAATGGCAAGCGATCAAAGCCATGCGCACCGGCATTGAAAGTGCCAAGTGGAGCAGTGGCGAGGCGATTCCCGAAGCCGCCACCATCCACGATTTGCTCAAGCACCTGCCGTCCAAGCGCTATCCGATCAGCAACAACGGCAATCCTGGCGGCGCGGCTGAAACGCGCTTCAAGGCGCGGGTCACCAAGCAATATCTGATGCACGGTTCGATCGGCCCGTCCTGTGCGGTGGCTTGGTTCAACGATGGTGTGCTCACGGTGTGGACCCACACCCAGGGCGTCTATCCATTGCGCGCCGGCATCGCCGAAATGCTGCGTCTGCCGCCGGAGCGTGTGCGCTGCATTCATACCGAGGGGTCGGGCTGTTATGGCCACAACGGCGCCGATGATGCCGCCGCCGATGCCGCGCTGATCGCCATGCGCCTGCCGGGCACGCCGGTGCGCGTGCAATGGATGCGCGAGCAGGAAAATCTCTGGGAGCCGTATAGTTCGGCGATGGTCACCGAAGTCGATGCCGGCCTCAGTCAGGGCCGTTTGCAGGACTGGAATTACGAGCTGTGGACCACGCCGCACAACGAGCGCATCGTCAACGCCGGACGCCTGCTGCCCGCGCGCCTGTTAGCCAACCCCTTCGCCTCGGCGCCATCGGTGCCGATCGCCCAGCCCGAAGGTGATGGTGATCGCAACGCGGTGCCGCTGTACGAGGTGAGCGCGACGCGAATCACCATGAACTTCGTTACCACCATGCCCTTTCGCACCTCGGCCATGCGCTCGCTCGGTGCGCACATCAATATCTTCGCCATTGAGGCGGGTATTGATGAGTTGGCGATCAAGGCCGGGCTCAATCCGGTGGCGTTGCGGCTGGCTCATCTCAGCGATCCGCGTGCTCGTGCCGTGATCGAGCGCGTGCGTGACGAAATCGGCTGGCCACACAAGAGCAGTGAGCCAGGCGCGGGAATCGGTTTTGCCTTCGCCCGCTACAAAAACATCATGGGTTACTGCGCCCTCGCGGTGAAATTGCGAGTGCATCCGCAGACCGGCGAGATCCGTGTCGATCATGTGGTGACAGCGGTCGACGTCGGCCAGATCGTCAGCCCCGATGGTCTGCGAAATCAGGTCGAGGGCGGCATCGTCCAGTCGACGAGCTGGACGCTCTATGAAAAAGTTGCCTACGACGCTGGTGGTATTCGCAGCTACGACTGGAGCGGTTATCCGATTTTGCGGTTTACGCAATTGCCGAAAAAAGTCGATGTGCACTTGCTCGACCAACCGGGCGAACCCTTCCTCGGTGCCGCTGAAATCGTTCAGGGGCCAATGGCTGCCGCGCTCGGCAACGCGGTCAGCAATGCCACGGGCCGGCGCTGGCTGAACCTGCCGCTGACCCGTTCCAGCCAACCTGCCTGAACCCCGCCCGCGCTCATGCCCGATGAGCGCGGGCGCCGTTGCGTGCCGCGCAACACTGCGTAGCGCCGGCCACGGATTATCAGCCCCGCCACCCCCGGTTAAGTTACCTGCACGGCGCGCGGCACCTGGCGGCCGCGCTTGAACCCCACTTATCGACATCCGGAGCTACCCATGACCCGTCGCCTGTTCCAACCCATCGCCCTCGGCCCTTACACCCTTGCCCATCGCGTGGCGATGGCGCCCCTGACCCGCTCACGCGCCGGCCAACCGGGCGACGTACCGACTGCGATGAACGCCGAGTACTACCGCCAACGTGCCAGTGCCGCGCTGATCGTCACCGAGGCCACGCAAATTTCTCGGCAAGGCCAGGGCTATGCGTGGACGCCGGGGATCTACACCGATGCGCAAGTCCAGGCCTGGCGTGAAGTGAGCACGGCGGTGCACGAGGCCAAAGGTCTTGTGTTCATGCAGCTGTGGCATGTTGGCCGGGTTTCGCACCCCAGTTTCCAGCCTGACGCCGGTCTGCCGGTAGCCCCGAGCGCGCTGCCAGTGCCGGGCAAGACCTTTATCGTCGATGAACACGGCAACGGCGTGTGGGGTGATGTGCCGGTACCACGCGCCCTCGGAACCGCAGAAATTGCCGACATCGTTGAAGACTATCGCCGCGCCGCGCGCAACGCGTTGAACGCGGGCATGGACGGCGTGGAAATCCATGCCGGCAACGGTTATCTGCTCGACCAGTTTCTCAACAGCAACAGCAACCAGCGCGATGATGCTTATGGTGGCAGCGTGGAGAACCGTGCGCGCTTTCTGCTCGAAGTGGTTGCCGCCGTTGCCGAGGAAGTCGGCGCCGAACGCGTCGGCGTGCGCCTGACGCCGATGGGCCGTTTCATGGGCATGGGTGATGACACGCCCGAGGCGACCTTCGGTTATCTGGTCGAAGCGCTCAACCAGTGGAATCTGGCGTACCTGCACCTGGTCGAGCCGGCCATGGTCGGCACGGTCAAGGACGAGAATTTCGACCCGCGCTGGGACGCAATCATCGCCCAACTGCGGCAGGCCTGGAACGGCGTGTTGATCCTCGCTGGCGGTTACGACGCCGAGTCTGCCGAACAGGCGCTAAAGGCCAATCGCGCCGACATCATTGCCTTTGGCCGGCCATTCCTGGCCAACCCGGACCTGCCGCGTCGCTTGCATGATGGGCTTGAGCTGAACACGCCGGATCCGAGCAGTTTCTTCGGCGGCGATCAGCGCGGGTACGTCGATTACCCGTTCCATGCCTGAGTGTCTTCACGCAAGGCGCTGGCGTACGGCTTTGGCAACGCCGCCCGCCCAGCCCTCTTCCTCCGAGAGGGGGTCAGGCTGAGCGGCTTTTGCTTCAGCTGTGTTGCGGCTTATCTTCCGGCGCCTTGATGACTGGCAACGACGCCGTCATCGAGGCGTGACACACCGTCAGAATCTCATCGGCCAGTGCCGAGTCATCCGGGCAGGCCCGCGAGAGCATGATTGCCCCGACCGCACGGGCGAGCAAATCGATCATTCGGGTTCTGCCCTCACCTTCTGGTGCATCTGCTGCGCTCGGGTATTTCTCGCCAAGCGTCTGCAACATGCGCTCGATGCCCTCGGCGAACGCCGCCCTCAAATCCCCTGACTGCCGCGCCGCATCGCCACACAACGCCGCCATGGTGCAACCGGTAGACCGGCCGTCGCGATGGTCACGCGAGACGTACACGTCGATGAAATCCTGCACGCTCATTGCTTCAGCGCCGGCCAGCGACTGCGCCAGGCTGTTGGCCGATGCTTCGGCCATCAAGTCGGCCTTGGAGCCGAAGTGTTTGTAGAAACCACCGTGAGTAAAACCGGCGGCCGCCATCAGGTCAGCCACGCCAACCCCGTCGTAACCGCGTTCGCGGAACATCATGGAAGCCGTTTCGACAATGTGCTCGCGATTGGCCTGAGCCTGAGCCTTGGATACGCGCATGTTGGATACCTCCAGCGCTGAAAAATCATGCGCCGATGATACATAGATGTTGGGCATAATCAAAACCGTTGACAGCTTAGATTTCGGTCATCATCCTAAAAGCCCGAAAACAGTCTTCCCCTGAAAAGAGCCAACACCATGACTACTCGCCCTACTGTTCTGATCACCGGTGCCTCCACTGGCATCGGCGCGGTGTATGCCGCACGTTTTGCCCAACGTGGGCACGATCTGGTGCTGGTCGCCCGGGATCAGACGCGCTTGGACACCCTCGCCGCCGCTTTGCGCGCTGAACACAACGTCAACGTTGAGGTGCTGCAGGCTGACCTGACCCGCCTCGGCGATCTGCAGACCGTCGAAGCGCGTCTGCGTGACGACGCGCGCATCGGCATCCTCGTCAACAATGCCGGCGCCGCGCAGTCCGGCACGTTCATCGAACAGAGCACCGACAGCGTGGCGCAATTGGTCGCGCTCAACACCACGGCGCTGGTGCGGCTGGCCAGTGCCGTCGCCCCGCGTCTGGCAAAGGCTGGCGACGGCGCGATCATCAATATCGGCTCAGTGGTGGGCCTGGCGCCGGAGTTCGGCATGTCCGTTTATGGCGCGACCAAAGCGTTCGTGCTGTTCCTCTCCCAGGGCCTGAGCCTGGAATTGTCGCCACAGGGCGTGTACGTGCAAGCCGTGTTGCCCGCCGCCACCCGCACGGAGATCTGGGACCGTGCCGGAATCGACATCAACACCCTCACCGACATCATGGAAGTCGGCGACATGGTCGACGCCGCGCTGGTCGGTTTTGATCGTCGCGAAGTCGTGACCATTCCGCCGCTGCACGAAGGCGAACGCTGGGATGCCCTGCAAACCGCGCGGCAGGGCCTGTTGGGGCAGATCCGCCAGTCGGCAGTGGCGCAGCGTTATCTGACGCAATCCTGACCTCAACCGAACCCGCCGCAATTGCGGCGGGTTCCTTACAACGAGAGCATCTGCAATGAAGGCATTTTTCATCGAGCGCTACGGCAAGCAGAACGGCCGCATTGGCGACGTCCCAGAGCCGCTGGTCGGCGCCAGTGATGTGCTGATCCAAGTGCATGCCAGCAGCGTCAACCCGCTGGATCTGAAGATTCGCAGCGGTGAATTCAAGATAATCCTGCCCTATCAAATGCCGTTGATATTGGGCAACGATGTCGCTGGTGTGGTGCTCAGCACCGGTGCGGCGGTCAAGCGTTTCAAGCCGGGCGATAAGGTTTATGCGCGTGCACCTGAAATCAGGAGCGGCACGTTTGCCGAACGCATCGCCGTCGATGAGACAGCGGTCGCTTGGAAACCCGTCAATCTCGATATGACCGAGGCAGCGGGCATGCCGCTGGTGGCGTTGACGGCGTGGCAAGCACTGGTCGACGTCGCCAAGTTGAAGAAGGGCCAGAAAGTACTGATTCACGCCGGCTCCGGTGGCGTTGGCACGGCCGCCATTCAACTGGCCAAACACCTTGGCGCTTTCGTTGCGACCACCACCAGCACGGCAAATGTCGAGTGGGTCAAGGCGCTGGGCGCTGACGAAGTGATCGATTACAAGCAGCAGGATTTTGCCAACGACCTACGCGACTACGATGTGGTGCTCAACAGCCTCGACGGCGATGTGCTGAAACAATCGCTGAAGGTGCTGAAACCGGGTGGCCAGCTGATTTCCCTGTCCGGCCCGCCGACGGCGCAGTTCGCTCGGGAGCAGGGTCTGTCCTGGCTGCTTGGGCTGGCCATGCGTCTGCTCAGCAGCGGGATTCGCCGCAAAGCGGGCAAACACGGGGTGGGTTATTCGTTTGTCTTTATGCGTGCCAATGGCAACCAGTTGCAGAAAATCACCGCGCTGATCGAGGCGGGGGTGATCAAACCGGTGATCGACCGCACCTTCCCGTTCGATCAGATAGTTGATGCGCTGCACTACGTTGAACAAGGCCGGGCCAAGGGCAAGGTCGCCATCACGATGGATCCCCAAAGCCCCTCACCCTAGCCTTCTGCCACAGGAGGAACAAACTGACCGAGTTGTTTGGTCGGGTGAATCCGACTCTGCAATACCGAGGTGACCATAGGCAGCAAATCAGCTCGCTTTCCTCGGGGAGAAGGCTGAGGTGAGGTTTGAATTCACTGCGGTATCTGAGCATGCGCGCTGCAATTTCACGCCCAACACGCTCCTCCTGTTGAACCTTGGGGAGAAGCCTCTCGACTTGCGTTTTCCTCAACCTGCACCACGCTTGATTCACAGAAGTGCCGGGTTTCATGGCAAAACTGCGGTTAACTGAATGGTTAGTTACCGTTATAATCCCGCGCTTTATTCAAACGGGACTTTCAATGTGAACCACAGTCAACGCGTCTCAGGCGTTTCAACGTTCATTCTGGTCGGCCTTGGCGTGATCATCGCCCTGCTCGGTCTGGCGCTCGCCGTCGGCGGTGTGAAGCTAGTCAGTCTGGGCGGTTCCTGGTACTTCCTGATCGGCGGTCTGGCGATGACCGTTTCCGGCGTGCTGATCGCACTGAAGAAAACTGCAGGCGCCTGGCTGTTCGCCGCGTTTCTAGTGGCCACGGCGATCTGGGCCGTGGCTGACGCCGGGCTGGTGTTCTGGCCGGTGTTCTCGCGGCTGTTCATGTTCAGCGCCATCGGTATGGTCGTCGCTCTGGTCTACCCGCTGCTGGCGCGCGCCAATGGCCGCTTGGCGGGTCGTGGCGCGTACGCCGTTGCCGCGGTGCTGGCGGTCGGTGTGGCCGTTGCGGCCGGCAACATGTTCGTCGCCCATCCAACGGTTGCCGCCACTGGTACCGGTCCGGGCCTGACCCCGGTCGAACCGGCCAAGGCGCAAAAAGACTGGGCGCACTACGGCAACACCGAAGGTGGCAGCCGCTTCGCCGCGCTCGATCAGATCAACCGCAACAACGTCGACAAATTGAAAGTCGCGTGGACTTACCACACCGGTGACGTCGCCGAAAGCGATGGCAATGGCGCTGAAGACCAGCTCACCCCGCTGCAGGTCGGCAACAAGGTGTTCATCTGCACCCCGCACAACAACCTGATCGCACTGGACGCTGACACCGGCAAGGAAATCTGGAAGAACCAGATCAACGCCCAGTCGAAAGTCTGGCAGCGGTGTCGTGGCATGGCGTATTTCGATCGCACCGCTGCCATCGCGCAGCCAGCGAATTCGCCGATCATCGAATCCAAACCTGAGCCGGCCGCCAACTGCCAGCGTCGTCTGCTGACCAACACCATCGATGCCCGCCTGATCGCGGTCGATGCCGACACCGGCGAGTTCTGCCAGGGTTTCGGCAACAACGGCCAGGTCGATCTGAAAGCCGGTCTGGGTGACGTCCCGGACAGCTACTATCAGTTGTCGTCCGCGCCATTGATGGCCGGCACTACGGTTGTGGTCGGCGGTCGCGTTGCCGATAACGTGCAAAGCGACATGCCGGGCGGCGTGATCCGTGGTTTTGACGTGATCACCGGCGCCATGCGCTGGGCGTTCGACCCGGGCAACCCGCAGGACCGCAACGCGCCGGCCGACGGCAGCACCTACGTGCGCAGCACGCCGAACAGCTGGGCGCCGATGTCTTACGACGCGGCGACCAACACGGTGTTCCTGCCGATGGGCAGCTCGTCCACTGACATCTATGGTGTCGAGCGCAGCGAACTGGACCACAAGTACGGCGCCTCGATTCTTGCGCTGGACGCCAGCACCGGTGAAGAACGCTGGGTGTTCCAGACCGTGCACAACGATCTGTGGGACTTCGACCTGCCGATGCAGCCGAGCCTGATCGATTTCGACAAGGACGGCCAGAGTATTCCGGCGCTGGTCATCGGCACCAAGGCCGGGCAGATCTACGTGCTCGACCGCGCCACCGGCAAGCCGCTGACCGAGGTCAAGGAAGTACCGGTGAAAGCCGCGAACATCCCGAACGAGCCGTACTCGCCGACTCAGCCGAAATCCGTGGGCATGCCGCAGATCGGCGCGCAGCACCTGACTGAATCGGACATGTGGGGCGCCACGCCGTATGACCAGTTGCTCTGCCGCATCGACTTCAAGAGCATGCGCTACGACGGTCTGTACACCGCGCCGGGCACCGACAAATCGCTGAGCTTTCCCGGTTCGCTGGGTGGTATGAACTGGGGCAGCATCTCCACTGACCCGGTGCACGGTTTCATCTTCGTCAACGACATGCGCCTGGGTCTGTGGATCCAGATGATCCCGTCGCAGAACAAAGGCCAGGCCGCTGGCGGTGGCGAAGCGCTGAACACCGGCATGGGCGCAGTTCCGCTCAAAGGCACGCCGTACGCAGTGAACAAGAACCGCTTCCTCTCGGTGGCCGGCATTCCGTGCCAGGCGCCGCCGTTCGGCACCCTGACCGCGATCGACATGAAGACCCAGAAAGTCGCGTGGCAGGTTCCGGTCGGCACCGTTGAAGACACCGGCCCCCTGGGCATCCGCATGCACCTGCCGATCAAGATCGGCCTGCCAACCCTCGGCGGCACCCTGTCGACCCAGGGTGGCCTGATCTTCATTGCCGGCACTCAGGACTTCTACCTGCGCGCCTTCAACAGCGGCAACGGTGAAGAAGTCTGGAAAGCCCGTCTGCCGGTCGGCAGCCAGGGCGGCCCAATGACCTACGTTTCGCCGAAAACCGGCAAGCAGTACATCGTCGTCACCGCTGGCGGCGCACGCCAGTCGACCGATCGTGGCGATTACGTGATGGCTTACGCCCTGCCGTAACTCTCTGCCGCACAACCAACCTCCCCCCAGCGCGCGGTGCCCCAAAGCACCGCGTCGCCGTTTTATTGCGTTAAAGATTTCAGCAGGAAGGATTCACATGTCATCGGCTGTTCGCTTTTCTCGTACCAAGCTTTCCACTGGCCTGTTGCTGGGCCTGAGCTGCGCCACTGCCCTCCCCGCGCTGGCCGCCAGCGATTCCGATCTGCTGACCCGCAGCACCTTGACCGGTGACTGGGGCGGCCTGCGCCATCAACTCGATGAAGACGGCATCAAGTTCACCGGCGATTACAGCGGCGAAACCGCTTACAACGCCGACGGCGGCCTGCACCGCTCGGCGCGTTATTCGCAGAACATCAAGCTCGGCGTGCAGTTCGATCTGAGCAGACTTTATGGGGTCGACGATGCCGGAAAGATCCAACTGACCGTCAACGACCGACGCGGCAACAGCGCCTCGGAAGATCTGGTCGGCAACCGTTTGCCGATTCAGGAAAACTACGGCGGCCTGTACACGCGTCTGACCGAACTGAGTTACGAGCGCAGCCTGTTCACCCCGGCGCTGAACGTGAAGCTCGGCTACATGGCCATGGGCAACGACCTCGGCGGCCTCGACAGCGGCATTCTGTGCAACTTCATGAACGCCGGTTTCTGCGGTCACCCGCTGAACATGTCTGGTGGCAGCGGCTGGGCAAACTACCCGAACGCGCATTTGGGCGTGCGGGTCAAATATGACCTGTCCTCTTCCTGGCAACTGCGTGTGGCGGCGTTCAACGTCGACCCGCAAAGCAATGGCAATTCGAGTCGCGCCTGGCATTTGGGGCCGAAACACACCACCGGTACCGTTGTGCCGATCGAGTTGGTGTACAAACACGCCGGCGATCTGCCGGGCGAGTACAAGGTCGGCTATTACTACGACAGCTCAGACGTGAAACGCATTGGCAGCGACGACGAGGTGTCCGGGCGTGGCGGGCATTATTTGCTGATCGATCAGGCGGTGTGGCGCTCGCCGACCTCCGAAGGCCGCAGTCTGCATGCGTTCGGCCAGTATTCGGCGGCCAGTAAAGCCGCCTCGCCGTTCAGCAAGTGGTACGGCACCGGCGTGGTTTTGTACAAACCGTTCGAAGGCCGCCCGCATGACACCGTAGCCCTAGGCTATGGCCGCGCCGTGCCGAACCCGCGCAGCCGTGATGTGCAACAGGACGACGCAATGGCCAAAGGTGCTGCGTTCCCGAATCTCGACAGCGCCGAGCAACTGATTGAATTGGGCTACGGCTACCAGGCCAGCCCATGGCTGACCCTGCGCCCGAACCTGCAATACATCATTGAACCCGGGGCGTTTTCCGGGCAGCACATCGACAATGCGCTGGTGGTGGGCTTGCAGGTGAAAGCTGCGCTGTAAACCTTATGTTGGATGCGCCGCCGCCTTCGTGAGCAAGCCCCCTCCCACACTGCTTGGCGGCGTACGCAATACCCAGGCAACTTACAAAACCCCTGTGGGAGCGGGCTTGCTCGCGAAAGCGCCAGATCAGGCACTGCAATGCTGAATGCGCCACCGCCTTGGTGTACAACCCCACTCCCAGAGGGTTCGAGGCCATGCAGCACATATGTCGAAATTAATTCCAGCGATCGGTGAATTATTTCGTGTCCGCATGTATCTGAGCCAGAACAGCCGGCGCCATCATGGAGATGGCATCGCAGCGGTATCTGGATCAGCGAGCGGGAACATCGCAATGAAATCACGCAAGAACACCGTCAAACCGATCGGTTTGAAAGACATCACCATTGTTGACGACGCCAAGATGCGCAAGGCGATCACCGCCGCCGCACTGGGCAACGCCATGGAGTGGTTCGACTTTGGCGTCTACGGCTTTGTCGCCTATGTGCTCGGCAAGGTCTTCTTCCCAGGCGCCGATCCCGGCGTGCAAATGATCGCCGCGCTCGCGACCTTCTCCGTGCCATTCCTGATTCGTCCGCTGGGCGGGCTGTTTTTTGGTGCGCTGGGCGACAAATACGGACGGCAGAAAGTCCTCGCCGCGACCATCGTCATCATGTCCCTGAGCACCTTTGCCATCGGCCTGATTCCGTCCTATGCCTCGATCGGCATCTGGGCGCCGATCCTGCTGTTGCTGGCGAAAATGGCTCAGGGCTTCTCGGTCGGTGGCGAGTACACCGGCGCTTCGATTTTCGTCGCGGAATACGCGCCTGACCGTAAACGCGGGTTCCTTGGCAGTTGGCTGGACTTCGGCTCGATCGCCGGGTTCGTCTTCGGCGCCGGGGTCGTGGTGCTGATTTCGACCATTCTTGGAGAACAGCGCTTCGAAGAATGGGGCTGGCGGATACCGTTCTTCCTCGCCCTGCCACTGGGCATGATCGGCCTGTATCTGCGCCACGCGCTGGAAGAGACCCCGGCGTTCCAGCAGCACGTGGAAAAACTCGAACAAGGCGACCGTGAAGGCCTTGCCGGTGGCCCGAAAGTCTCGTTCAAGGAAGTTGCGACCAAACACTGGCGCAGCCTGATGACCTGCATCGGCGTGGTCGCGGCGACCAACGTCACCTATTACATGCTGCTCACCTACATGCCGAGCTACCTGACGCACAACCTGCACTACAGCGAAAACCACGGTGTGCTGATCATCATCGCGATCATGGTCGGCATGCTCTTCGTGCAGCCGCTGATCGGTTTCATCAGCGACAAAATCGGCCGCAAGCCCTTCATCGTCGTCGGCAGCATTGGCCTGTTCATCTTCGCCATTCCGGCGTTCATGCTGATCAACAGCGGCAGCATCGGCCTGATCTTCTCCGGCCTGCTGATCCTCGCGGTGCTGCTCAATTTCTTCATTGGTGTGATGGCCTCGACCCTGCCGGCGATGTTTCCCACGCACATCCGCTACAGCGCGCTGGCCAGTGCCTTCAACGTTTCGGTGTTGATCGCCGGCCTGACCCCGACTGCCGTGGCCTGGCTGGTGGAAAGCACCAACGACCTGTACATGCCTGCGTATTACCTGATGGTTATCGCGGTAGTCGGCCTGGTCACCGGTGTGACCATGAAGGAAACCGCCAACAAACCCCTGCGCGGCGCCGCCCCAGCGGCTTCCGACCTCGAAGAGGCCAAGGAACTGCTGCAGGAACACCACGACAACATCGAGCAGAAAATCGAAGACATCGATGCCGAAATCGCCGCGCTGGAAGCCAAGCGCAAGGAACTGGCGCTCCAGCATCCGCGCATCGATTGAACGGTACGGCGTCGGCAATCTGTCCGACGCAGCGCCGAGCTTGAGCTAGCCTTGAAACCGGATCGCATGCCATTCAAGGAGTTCACATGTTCAAGCTGATGAAAAGTTCGGTCGCTGGCGGATTGCTCTTCGCCAGCCTCCAGGCCGAAGCCGGCGGCATCATGATTTACGAAGCCGGCCACGAAGGCAGCGGCCTGGCCAACGCCGGTTCCGCGGTCATGGCCAGTGATCCGAGCATTCTGATGACCAACCCGGCGGGCATCAGCCAACTGGCCGGCACCCAGATCAACTTCAATGCGCAGTTGATTCTCGGCGATATCAGTTTCTCCCGAGACAATGCCAATACCTTCGGCGGCAACGAAGGCGGCAACGCCTTGAAGTACCTGCCCGGCTCCAGCTTCTTCATCAGCCACCAGCTCGATGATCGCTCCTCGATCGGCTTCGGCATGTACGGCAATTTCGGACTGGCGCTGGACTACGACGATGACTGGGCCGGGCGCTATTTCGCTCAGGAGTCGGCCATTATCGGCGTGTCATTCCAGCCCACCTATGCCTACAAGATCACCGACGACCTGTCCGTCGGCCTCGGCCCGCGCTTCATGCTTGGCTACTTCCGCACCGAAGTGGCCGTCAACAATAACGTGCTCGGTCTGGGCAACGCCGAAGATGGTCAGTTGCGCTACAAGGACACCGACTGGGGCACGGGTGCCAACGTCGGCGTGCTCTACAACCTCAACGAACGCACAAAACTCGGGCTGGCCTGGACCAGCAAGATCAAGCTCAAATTCGAAGACAAACCCGAGCTGAAGAAAATCACCAATCCGCTGCTGCGTCTGGCGCTCAACCGTCTCGACGCCGATCAGCTGAACGTCGACATGAACGTGCCGCAGACCGTCACCACCAGCGTGTCCTACCAGCTCGATCCGCAATGGACGCTGCTCGGCAGCCTCGGCTGGCAGGATTGGAGCGATTTCGGCAAGGTCGGCGTGGAAGTCGACACTGGCCTGGGCTCGACCTCAAGAACTGCGCAGCGCCAATACAAGGACACCTGGCATGCCTCGATCGGCGCGCAGCATCAGATCAACCCGAAACTGCGCTGGAACGTCGGCCTGGGTTACGACTCCTCGGCGGTGGATGACAAGGATCGCACCGTCGACAACCCGATGAACGAAGCGTGGCGGCTGGCGACCGGGGTCAGCTATGCATTGCAGGACGATGTCGATGTGCACATGAGCTACACGCTGATCTACCTCGGCGACATGGACGTGCAACAGACCAAAGCGCGCTCTGGCGGCTCGGTCTCCGGCGAATATAAAAACGCCGCCCTGCACGTGCTGGGCGGCGGTATGGTCTGGCGGTTCTAGGGATCACTGCTGCTTCGGTGCCTGCGCCGGCGCGGTGTACCACTGCTCCGGCGGCACGCGTTTTTCCTGCTGCGGATCGCCCAGGTAATGCGGCGACATGATCTGCACGCCGTATTCATTGAACACGTCCTGAATATTGGCATGGAGCATGCTCAACAGCACCGCACGCGGTCGCGGCTGGCTGGGGATGGCCTGGGCCACCAGTCGATACTCGGGATAGAAGTCCGACAGTGCGGTCTGGAATACCTGCGCCGGCGGATCTTCGATTACGCCCGGAGTGCGTTTGGCCGCCTCCAGCAGCATCGCTTCGACCTGCCGCCATGGGGTGTCGTAGCCGATGGTCACCACCGTGTCGACCACGTAGCCCGGACCTTGCACGGTGCGCGAGTAGTTCTTGGTCACGGTGCCGGTGATCAATGAATTTGGCAGCGTCAGCACTTCACCGAGACCGGTGCGAATGCGCGTGGTGAACATGCCCAGCTCGGTAACAGTGCCTTCGTACTCGCCGATTCTGACAAACTCGCCGGGGCGCAAGGTTCGTGTATAGGTCAGGATCAACCCGGCCGCCGCTTGCCCGACGACGCTGGTGGCGCCAAGGGAAATCATCAGGCCGATCAGCACCGACAGGCCTTTGAACGCATCGGTACCGGCGCCGGGCAAATAGGGATAAGCCATCGCCAGAGCAAACAGCCAGACTGCCAGGGCTGTCAGGCGTTGCGTCGGCTGCAGGGTTTCATGGTTGAGCCAGCTGAACGTCCCCGGCGCGGCCATCCGACGCAAAATGCGTCGGGTAAATGCGGTCACGCCGCGGGCAATAAAGAAAATCGCCAGCGCCACGCCCAGGCCCGGTATCGCGTCGACGATGCCCTGCAACAGATAACCGGCCAGTTCCACCAGATAATTGTTAAGGCTTTCGCCCCATGGCCGCGTATACGGGAAGCGTGACAGCACAAAGCCGAGCCATTCGTAGGTCAGCAGTAGAATCAACAACCAACGCAGGAACAGCAGACAGCGGCTGACCAACGGGTAGAGGAAGTTCGAATCGATCAGTTGCACCCGCCCGACCTTCAGCGCCTGGGTGTGGCGATCCATCAGCGCCGGCAGTTTCGCCAACAGCTTGTGGCGCAGCCATGACAGGCACCAGAGCAGCGCCAGGTAGATCAGCGTGGCCACCGCCGCCAGCGCCAGCGAACGCACAATCATCTGCACGTTACGCGCTTCACGGGTTTCGTTGACCACCTGACGCAGTTTTTCCGCTGCGCCTTCGGCGGCTTCCTGCACCGAGGAATAGGCCAGGCTGTCGACATCCTTGGGCGCAACGATAAACGCCCGGGTATTGCCGATGAGCACCATGTAACTGTTCTGGATCGAATCCGTGCTGATCTTCAGTCCCGGGTCTTCCTCCAGCGCTTCACTGATCACCCGCTTCGCCCGCTTGACCCGTGAGGCCGGCGCCTCGCCGAGGATGGTCGCGCGAAACAGCATGATGCTGCGGTTGGCCACCTTCAGTTCTACCGCTTCGTCCTTTGCTGTCGTGGTGTCTTCCAGTGCCTGGCCGAGCCCGGACCACAGTGTTGCAGCCAGCATCATCGCCAGCACCATCAGCCCGTTACGCATGCGCCTTTCCTTATGGCTGATTGTCGTGGGAGGTTTCGTCCAGCACTTCGCTGACGTCGGTCGGTTGATAAACCCAGCCGATGAATAATTCATAACCGACCGCCAGAATCACCGGCCCGGTGAACAGGCCGATGATGCCGCTGGTGACCATGCCGCCCAGCGCGCCGATCAGCACCACCGGCATCGGCACAGCCACGCCACGTCCGAGCAACATCGGTTTGAGCACGTTGTCCGAAAGCCCGGCGATCACCATCCACACGGCAAATATGATCGTCCCGGCGCCGACGCCGTCATGGGCAAAGACGAACACCACCACCGGCACGGTGATCAGCAGAACCGGCAGTTGCATGATGCCCAGCAGCAACACCATCAAAGCCAGAATGCCGGCAGCGGGCACCCCCATGATCACCAGTGCCACGCCGATCAAAATCATCTGGATGAAGGCGATACCGACCACGCCCTGCGCCACCGCGCGAATGGTCGAGGTGCACAATTGAGCGATCTGCGGGCCACGCACCGGGCCGGAAATCCGCGTAGTGATCGCCACCGCTGTGCGATGGCCACGTTCGCCGTGAGTCATGATCAGCCCGGCGACAATCAGCGCCACGACAAACACCACGATGCCTGCGCCGACGCCGGCGGCCTGATGCAAAAGCACCCGGCCCCAACTGGTCAGGTGCGGCGCGAGTTCCTTGAACACCCAGCTCAGGTCCTGCGAAGCGTGCATCCAGATGCCATACAACGGCGCACCGATCAGCGGCCAGTCGGCAACATTGGCGGGTGGCGGCGGAATCTCGAAGTGCCCCGCTTCCACGGTTTGCATGCCCGCCTCCACCGAATCGGCCACGGATGCGCCGAGCAGGCTCAGCGGCACCAGCAGGATTACCAGCCCCAGCAACACCAGCACAATCGCCGCCCAACCGTAACGGTTGCCGAGTTTCGCCCCGAGTGTCTGGTTCAGCGGATACAGGGTGATCGCGAGTATCAGCGCCCACAGCATCACATTGAGAAACGGATGAAAAATGTCGTAGCAGAACAGCACCAGGGTCGCGATCAACCCGGCGCGGATCAGCACGTCGAGCAACGCTTTTGAGCTGTTGAAGGCAATCAGCGGCTTCTCTTCCATGGCAACATTCCTGAGGGCGCAGCATTCCGGATGCGCTGAGCCTAGAACATGTTGGCGCGGTCTTCCTGTGGAGAGCGGGATTATCGGTTTACACAAGACAATGTGGGAGCGAGCCTGCTCGGGAAAGCGCAAGGTCAGGCAACACGAATGCTCAGGCCACCTACCAACAAAACCATCACACCACCGATTACTCCGCCCGCCGCATGGTGTTAAATAGGCGCCAGTCTTGACCTTGTCGCTTAAAGCCGTGCCACGAGAACCGCTATGAATACCCCTGCCCAGAACATCCACGCTCAACAGGTGACCCCATGATTGAAGTCACCGAAGTCTGCATCGCCCAATTGCGCGCTGCCCTCGAATCCGGCCAGACCACCGCTGTGGAGCTGGTGCAAGCCTATCTGGCGCGTATTGATGCCTACGATGGCGCCGACACCCCGACGGCACTCAACGCCGTCGTCGTGCGCAATCCTGAAGCGCTGAACGAAGCCCGCGCCTCCGACGCCCGCCGCGCCAAAGGTCAAACCCTTGGCCCACTCGATGGCATTCCCTACACCGCCAAGGACAGCTATCTGGTCAAGGGCCTGACCGCCGCTTCCGGCAGCCCGGCGTTCGCTGATCTGGTCGCCCATCGCGACGCCTTCACCATCGAACGCCTGCGCGCTGCCGGGGCGATCTGCCTGGGCAAGACCAACATGCCGCCGATGGCCAATGGCGGCATGCAGCGCGGCGTCTATGGTCGTGCTGAAAGTCCGTACAACGCCGCTTACCTCACTGCGCCCTTCGCCTCTGGCTCGTCCAACGGTGCCGGCACTGCCACCGCTGCCAGTTTCGCTGCGTTCGGTCTGGCCGAGGAAACCTGGTCGAGCGGTCGCGGCCCTGCGTCGAACAACGGCCTGTGCGCCTACACCCCTTCGCGCGGCGTAATCTCGGTGCGCGGCAACTGGCCGTTGACGCCGACCATGGACGTCGTCGTGCCGTTCGCGCGGACCATGGCGGACTTGCTTGAAGTACTCGAAGTGGTCGTTGCCGAAGACCCGGACACCCGTGGCGACCTGTGGCGCCTGCAACCCTGGGTGCCGATCCCGCGTGTCAGCGAAGTACGCCCGGCTGCGTACCGCGAACTGGCCGCCGACGCAAAAGCGCTGGCCGGCAAACGCTTCGCCATCCCGCGCATGTACATCAATGCCGACCCGGACGCCGGCACCAGCGAAGCCCCCGGCATCGGTGGCCCGACCGGCCAGCGCATCAACACCCGCGCGTCCGTGATCGACTTGTGGCAGCAGGCGCGTCAGGCCCTTGAGGCCGCTGGCGCCGAAGTTATCGAAACCGACTTCCCGCTGGTCTCCAACTGCGAAGGCGACCGTCCTGGCACGCCAACCGTGTTCACCCGTGGGCTAGTGTCGAAAGAATTCCTCCACCATGAACTGTGGGATCTGACTGCCTGGGCGTTCGACGATTTCCTGCAGGCCAATGGCGACCCGACACTCAACCGCCTGGTCGACGTCGACGGGCCGAAAATCTTCCCGCACGACCCGGGCACCCTACCCAACCGCGAAGGCGATCTGGCCGCCGGCATGGACGAATATGTGCGCATGGCCGAACGTGGCATCACGCCGTGGAATGAAATTCCTACCGTGCCCGATGGCCTGCGCGGCCTGGAGCAGACCCGGCGCGTCGACCTCGAAGACTGGATGGACAAGCTCGGCCTCGACGCGGTGCTGTTCCCGACCGTCGCCGATGTCGGCCCGGCGGATGCCGATATCAATCCTGCCTCGGCCGACATCGCCTGGAGCAACGGCGTCTGGGTGGCCAACGGCAACCTCGCGATCCGCCACCTCGGCGTCCCGACCGTGACCGTACCGATGGGCGTGATGGCCGACATCGGTATGCCGGTCGGCCTGACCTTCGCCGGCCGCGCTTACGACGATTCGAATCTGTTGCGCTTCGCCGCCGCGTTCGAATCCACCGGCAGCAAGCGCCAGATCCCGCCACGCACGCCGCCGCTGTCCTGATCAGCGCGACAGCAAGCCCGCTCTCGGCATCGATTGGGTGTTGGGGGCGGGCTTACTGATCCGCAGTCTGCATTCCTGCCCGCGTCGATTTGCCCAGCGCATGGGCAAAAAACCGTCCCGCTTCGGAAATCAGGTTGCGGTGAATGTCCTCGCGATCGACGCCATCAGCATAGGTGCACAACGCCGGCATGGCGCGGATCTGCTCTTCATTGCAGGGTGCCAGGAACACGAAGTGGCCTGCCCCTGCCAACAGTTTGAAGTCCGGCGCGGTAGGCAGTTTGCGCGCCAGGGCGGCAGCGTTTTTATCGAAGGCCACCAGTTTGTCCCCGTCGCCGCTGTAGAGCAGCACCGGCACGTGCACATCGGCGAGGGTATGGCGGCCGAATTTGAGGCTCAGCGGCGCCATCAGCAGCAAGGCGTGAACCCGTGGATCGGCCACCGGTTGCAAGTCGTCGCGATCGACAATCAGCTCGCCCTGCGTATTGCAGGCGTCGTGATCGTCCGGGCGTTCCTGGCAATAGCGGCGCAGGCGATCCAGATCCGGTTGCGCTCCGGAAAGTATCAATGCGGTCTCGCCCCCCGCCGAATAACCGATCACACCGACCTGATCAGCATTGACGAACGGCGCCAGCATGTTATCGGCGAGCGTCGCGGTGATCGCCCGGGAAATCTGGATCGGCCGCCCGTACAGATTGCTCAACGTGCCGAGTCGGCTATGGTCCCGCCAGTTGTCACCGGGATGAATCACCGCCACCACCACAAAGCCTTTGCGTGCCAGCGATGTCGCCAGATCATGCAAGGCCAGCGGCGTGCCTGTGTTGCCGTGGGAGAGCATCAACATCGGGAAACGCCCCATCGCCACTTTGGTGTCTTCGCCGGCCTCGACCGAGTAACCCTCAAGCAAACTCATGTGCTCGCGGTCGCTGGACGGGTAGAAAGCAATGGCGCGCATCGGTTGCAGATCAAGCGGGTCGAGAAAAGTCATTTCGTGATACCCAACGCTCCAGACAGGGTGGCGTCCCGGCGCGGCCTGCACTGAATTCAGGCTGCCCAGCAGGCAAATCAGCAACATTGCACAAAGATGCCTCATGAACGCCCCACCCTGTTGGACCACATCGTCTGATGTGCCGGAACTGCATAACCCGGGCCAGATTATGTAACAGCCGGAAACAAAAAACTCCGCATCTGGCCCTTGCAGAACCAGAATACAGAGTTTTTTGGGGATTGCCTGAACAGTAGCTGTTCTTCACGCAAGCCTTACGCGGCGGCGAACAGTTGCTCGCTGATCTTCGCTTGCGCAGCGCCCATCGCGTTGTTGCGCACTTCTTCGCCATAAGCCAGGCCTTCAGCGCGGACGATCTCGATATCGGTGATGCCGAGGAAGCCCAGCACCAGCTTCAGATATTCTTCGTGAGCGATGCCGCTGGCCTGACCGGCGTGGATGCCGCCGGAGGTCGACACGATCACCACCTTCTTGCCACCGCACAGGCCTTCAGGGCCGGCTTCGGTGTAGCGGAACGTCTGACCAGCCACGGCAACGCGATCGATCCACGCTTTGAGCTGGGTTGGAACGGTGAAGTTGTACATCGGCGCGCCAATGACCACGGCGTCGGCCGCGATGAATTCGGCCAGGGTCGAAGCGCTCAGCTCGGCTTCGTGCTGTTGCGCAGCGTCGCGCAATTGAGCCGTGGTGCCAGCGGCAACCAGTGTGTTGGCGGAAAAATGGCTGATGGCATCAGCGGCCAGGTCGCGGTAGGTGACCACGGCGCTCGGCTCGGCGGCTTGCCAAGCGTCGACGACTTGACGGCTTAACTGACGGGAAGCCGAGTTGTCGCCCAGAATGCTCGAATCGATGTGCAACAGTTTCATGTGGGTTCTCCTGAAAGAATCGCCGGTGGCGACGGAATGGAGACAATCCTACGCAACAAACCAATAGCTGATTAGTCGCTGACAATGCGATAGTTCGTCCCACTGATAGAACGGCTGGAAGCACACATGCAGGACCTCAACGATCTCTACTACTTCGCCAAAGTGGTCGAAGCCGGCGGATTCGCTGCCGCTGGACGCCTGCTTGGCATTCCAAAGTCGCGGCTTTCAAGACGAATTGCCGAACTGGAAGAACGCCTCGGCGCACGTCTGTTGCAACGCACCACGCGCCAACTGAACCTGACTGCTGTCGGCGAGCGCTATTTGCGCCACTGTCAGGCGATGTTGCTGGAAGCCGAAATGGCTGACGAAGCCGTGGCGAGCATGTCCAGCGAACCGCGCGGGCGCTTGCGGGTGTCGTGCCCGACCGGGCTTGCCCATGAAATGCTGCCGACGGTGATCAGCGATTTTCTCGGCAAGTTTCCTCAAGTGCAGTTGGAGGTCGTGCTGCTCAACCGCCGAGTCGATCTGGTCACAGAAGGTATCGATGTGGCGTTGCGTGTGCGCGATCACGGTGATGAAGATCCGTTGCTGGTCACGCGGCGCTTGCGTCAGGCCCAAGCGGTCGTGATCGCCAGCCCGGCGTTCATGCAGGGCAAGACCATCAACCATCCGCAGGACCTGAAAACCCTGCCAGTACTCGGCGCCCTGGAAGCCGATCGCATGGTCCATGTACGTTTGCTCGACCAACAAGGCAAGAGCGTCGATCTGAGTATGGAGGCGCGGCTGGGCATCGATGACTTCGTGGTGCGCAAGGCCTGCGTGCTGGCCGGCCAGGGCTTTACCGTGCTGCCAATGATGTTCTGCGAGACCGAACTGCGTAACGGCACGCTGGTGCAGGTGCTGCCGGAGTGGTCATTGCCCGGCGGCTGGCTGCAAGCGGTGTATCCGCACCGGCGAGGGGTAATGCCCGCGGTACGTGCGTGGATCGATCATCTGGTCGAGTCGTTCAATGCTTGCGGGGAGCGGTTGCTATGAAACCGGGAAAAATGAGCGAAGCCGAAGTTGCCGAGTTTTGTCTGGCCCTGCCCGGCGCGCGGGAAGACTACAAATGGGGCGGCGTGCGGGTGTTCTCGATTGCCGGCAACAAGATGTTTGCCTTGCAGGGATTACGCGGCGACTCGCTGGCGTTCAAGGTCGACAAGGATCTGTTTCTCGGCCATTGCGACCGTCCGGGGATTCATCCGGCGCCGTATCTGGCGCGGGCGCAGTGGATCATCATGCATCCGCCCTACCCGCTGGGTGCCGTGGAACTGCAGGGCCTGTTGCAGCGTTCGCATCAATTGGTGGTGAGCAAGTTGCCTAAAAAGGCTCAAATCGGCCTGCTGCTGTAAGCGCGGCCCAGCTCCTACAGGGGATTTCGGCGGGATTCAGAACAGGGACAACAGGTTCGAACCGAGAAAAATCTGGTCAATCCAGAACACCTGGTGCAGCAGCACAATCACCCAGAACAGAATCTGAAACGACACCTTGCGGGTCTTGTGCCGAAATACTTGCTGCGCGATCAGCGCACCCGGCCAACCGCCCGCCAGCTCTACCGCGTGCAAGATGTTTTCCGGGGTGCGCCAGGCATCGGCGCGGGCCTTGCGCTTGTCGGCCCAGTACAGAAGAAACGCCAGCACACTGACCGCGCCGTACGCCGCCAGCGGCACCCGTGAAAGGCCGCTCAGCCACATCGACAGCGAGCCGAACAGCGGTAGCGCACAGACGACCAGCAGCACCACAAGCTTCAACTTCACCTGCTGAAGGCGCCCACCCGAAGGTTGTCCTTGCGGGCGGCGCATGCGGGAATCACTCATGCCTTCGCTGCCGACCAGTCCACCCAGCCGAACTGCCAGGTCGCCAGAATGAACAGGCCGAAGGCAATCCGGTACCAGGCAAACGCTGCGTAGCTGTGGTTGCCAATGAACTTGAGCAAGCCGCGCACGGCAATCATGGCGAAGACAAATGCGGTGACGAAACCAATCGCGAACACCGGAAAATCGGCCGGCACAAACAGATCGCGGTATTTGTAGCCCGAATACACCGCCGCACCGACCATGGTTGGCATGGCAAGGAAAAACGAAAACTCGGTGGCGGTCTTGCGCGACAGGCCGAACAGCAGGCCGCCAATGATCGTCGAGCCAGAGCGCGAGGTGCCGGGAATCATCGCCAGGCACTGCGCGAAACCGATTTTCAGCGCATCGGTCCAGCGGATCTCGTCGACGGTTTCGGCATGCACTTCGTGTTGGCGCTGTTCGGCCCACAACATGATGATCCCGCCAATGACCAGCGCTGCCGCCACGGTAATCGGGTTGAACAGGTATTCGTGGATCAGATCGGCAAAGATCACTCCGAGCACCACGGCGGGCAAAAACGCGATCAGCAGATTAGCCGTAAAACGCCGAGCGCTGGGCTGGGTCGGCAGGCCGATGACCACGTCGAGGATCTTGCGGCGAAACTCCCAGACCACCGCGAGAATCGCCCCGAGCTGAATGATGATATTGAACGCCATGGCCCGTTCGCCGCCGAAATTCAGCAAGTCGGCGACGATGATCTGGTGTCCGGTACTCGAAATGGGCAAAAACTCCGTCAGCCCTTCTACAACTCCTAGAATCAGTGCCTGCAAGGCGGTCCAAAGATCCATCAATCCCCCAGAGAGCGATGCGCGAGGCATGCCCCGATAGTATTTTTTCGTTCACTGCGTCCAGCGTAGCCGGTAAAAGCTGTAGCGATTGCGCGCGCACAGGATCCACACGAATCAGTAAAAATTCCGTGAAATATCAAAACCGGGTTCAGGTTTTCGCGCGCGGGGCCGAAATCCTAACAGACAAGCCTTAATAGCGCTCCCTGCGCGACGTGGCTTGGCTGGCGCAGCCCCGAGCACTCAGCTGCGGCTGGATGCTGGCGATCATTTATTACAAGAACAAGAATCCGGAGTGACAGCGTTATGAACAGCTTGCGCAGTGTGTCGATCAGCCGACGCTTGTGGCTCATCTTGATTGTGGCGGTGGTCATGTTGCTGACCTTGGGCGTGCTGATGCTCAAGCAGATCCACGACGACCTCTATCACGCCAAGGCGCAGAAAACCCAACACGTGGTGCAGACCGCCAGAGGGCTGCTGACCTATTACCATGGCCTGGAAACCGCCGGCACCCTGACCCGGAACGCGGCGCAAAAGCAGGCGCTGACCGCAATCCGTGGCCTGCGCTACGACCAGAGCGATTATTTCTGGATCAACGACCTCACGCCTGTGATGGTCATGCACCCGACCAATCCCAAACTCGAAGGCCAGAATCTCTCGGCGATCCGCGACCCGGACGGCTTTGCGGTGTTCAATGAAATGGTCGCTATCGCCAAGGCCAAAGGTGCCGGCATGGTTGATTATCGCTGGCCGAAACCGGGGGCGACGGATCCCGTAGCGAAGACCTCGTACGTGAAACTGTTCGAGCCGTGGGGTTGGGTGATCGGTTCCGGCGTATACGTCGACGATGTGCAGGCCGAATTCAAGGGGCAGATGATCAAGGCCTCGGCAATCGGTCTGGCGATTGCGCTGATCATGGCGCTGCTGGTGATTCTCATCGCCCGCAGCATCGTTCGTCCGCTGCAGGAGACCGTCAATGCGATGGCCAACATCGCCAGCGGCGAGAGCGACCTGACCCGCAGCCTCGATACCCATGGCAAGGATGAAGTCACTGAGCTTGCTCATCACTTCAACGCTTTCACCGCCAAGTTGCGCAGAGTCATCGGTGATTTGCAGGTTTCAGCCAGCGCCTTGGGCCAGTCTTCCAGTGACCTGGGCAACGACGCCTCGCAGGCGCAAGAGCGCAGTCAGCAGCAATCGCAGCAGATGGAACTGGTGGCCACAGCGATCAACGAAGTCACTTACGGCGTGCAGGACGTGGCAAAAAACGCCGAACACGCCGCCGCAGAAATGCGCGATGCCGAAGCGCAGGCGCAACAGGGGCAGATCAACATTGACGGCAGCCTGCAACAGATCGACAAGTTGTCCGGCACGATCGATCAGGCGGTGGAAGTGATTCGCACGCTGGCGGCCGAGAGCACGCAAATTGGCAGTGTGCTGGAAGTGATTCGCTCGATTGCCGAACAAACCAACCTGTTGGCGCTCAATGCCGCGATCGAGGCGGCGCGTGCGGGTGAGCAAGGACGCGGATTTGCCGTGGTGGCCGATGAGGTGCGCTTGCTGGCCCAGCGCACGCAGAAGTCGACAGCGGAAATCCAGTCGATGATCGAGCGCCTGCAGAATCACTCCGAAGCTGCGGTGAAGGTGATCGGCGACAGCAGCAAGGCCTCGCAATTGACCATTGAACAGGCGGGACTGGCCGGTGCGAGCCTCAATGCAATTGGCCAGGCGTTGCGTAATCTCAATGGCCTGAATGCTTCGATCGCCAGCGCCACGTTGCAGCAGGCGCATGTGGTTGAAGACATCAATCAGAACGTCACCCAGGCGGCCGGCCTTTCGCACAGCACGGCGTTGGCGGCGGAGCAATCCAGTGCGGCCAGTCTGCGGCTTGGGCAACTGAGCGAACAGCTCAACGGGCTGCTGCGCCAGTTCCGGGTCTGACCCATAACCTGTGGGGTTGGCGGGAATCCGCGCATAACCGCAACCCCTGTGGGACTGGGCTTGCTCACGAAAGCGGCCGGTCAGGCGAATTTGCTGTGTCTGACTCAATGTCTTCGCGAGCAAGCCCGCTCCCACATGAGATGGGTGGGGTTGGCGGGAATCCGCGCATAACCACAACCCCTGTGGGAGTGGACTTGCTCACGAAAGCGGCGGGTCAGGCGAAGAAGATGTCGGCTGGACAGGCCCTTTCGCGAGCAGGTTCGTTCCCAGCGGGTTCTTCAGTGTTTGGGTGAATGCAGTACAATCCGCCCCCTTCTTCATTCCCCCAAAGGAATCTTCATGTCCGGGCTTGAACTGTTCGCCGCTGCCCTCGGTGTGATTGCCGTGTGGCTGACAGTCAAACAGAACCCGTGGTGCTGGCCCATCGGGCTGGTCATGGTGTTGCTCTACAGCTGGATCTTCTTTGAAGTGAAGCTGTATTCGGACATGTTGCTGCAAGTGATCTACGCCGCGCTGCAGATCTATGGCTGGTGGCAATGGACCCGCGCCGGGACGATGCATGACGGTCGCGAAGTCAGCCGCCTCGACACGCGCTCGTTGCTGCTGGGCCTCACCACGGGTGCGATCGGCAGCGTACTGCTGGGCGCGGCGATGGCGCACTGGACCGACGCCGCGCAGCCGTGGCTCGATGCCGCGCTCACCGGTTTCAGTCTGGTCGCGCAACTGTGGATGGCGCAGAAACGCCTGCAATGCTGGGCGCTGTGGTTTGTCCTGGATGTCATTTTTGTCGGCCTGTTCATCTATAAAGGCTTGTACCTGACTGCTGGCCTCTATGCGCTGTTTACCCTGCTCGCCGTACAAGGCTGGCGAGAATGGCGCGCCGATCCGGCGTTGCGCACATGAAAGTCGTCGTGCTCACGGGCCCGGAATCCACCGGCAAGAGCTGGCTGGCGGCAGGGTTGGAACAGCGCTTCGGCGGCGTGCGCGTTGATGAATATGTGCGTCGGTTCATCGAGCAAAATCCCCGCGACACCTGTTTGGCGGATATCCCCGACATCGCCCGAGGCCAGTTGCAATGGGAAGATCTGGCGCGTGCGAAACAGCCCTCCCTGCTGATCCTCGACACTCACCTGCTGAGCAACATTCTCTGGAGTCAGACCCTGTTCGGTGACTGCCCCGCCTGGCTGGAACCCGAATTGCTCACACGCCATTACGACCTGCACCTGCTGCTGTCGCCGCAACAGATCGACTGGGCCGAAGATGGCCAGCGCTGCCAACCAAATCTTGAAGATCGCATGGCCTTCTACGAAGCCACCCGCGCCTGGTTGATTCAGCACCACCAGTCGCTGCAAGTCATCGAAGGCAACTGGGTCGAACGTCAGACTCAAGCGTTCGCGGCGGTCGAGCGTTTGCTGTCCGATTAAGGTCAACACGCCGCCATTTCGAGCACATCTGTCCGTTTTTGAAACACTCCTGAGCGCGCAAAGCCCCCGTCCAAACGTGGTTCATGGCTGCGTCACGTCCTCTGTTACGTCGATGAAACACATCGGCGCAAACCCTTGTTCCAGAGCTTTGTAACGCCAGTCGCCATTCCCTCGCCCACTGAGGTGTCTCAGCGCTGAAACAGTGCCCGCTACAGGCCATCCTGCAGATCAGCCAAGTAACTGAAAACACAGATCAATTCAAAACCGGCACAGCTTTCGCTCTCTCCTTCACAACGCTGAACAACCCAGCCCACTGAAGAAGGAATCGCAGCCGTGGGGACATTCAATAAAAGCCTGACCTGCCTCCTGCTGATCGGATCAGCAGCCAGCGCATTGATCAGCGTCGGCGCCCAGGCTGAAGGCAACGGCGTGATCGTTCTCAACCGCGATGTTCAGCCGATCCCGATCGGCCGCAATGGCGGTAAAGACCCCTACCCGACCACGGTCAACGCCAACCCTTCGGCGCGGATCAATCAGACCCTCAGCAGCACCGAACTCAGCGATGGCGATTTCGCCAGCGTCGCCAGCGGCTCATCGATTCGCGGCAACATGAGCACGCCCAGTTCCAACCTGCCCGGCATGAACACCCTGACCAACCAGAACGGCCTGCCCGGTATGCGCACTGGCAGTGGCGGTGGCTCCGGCGCGTCGATTTCCAACACTGTCAACCGCGCGATGAGCACCGGGCTGGCGCCTCTGACTCGCATGGCCGGAGGCCAATGACATGAATCGCACCCTGCTGCTTCTCGCCCTGCTCGGCTGCACCAGCGCCATGGCCGATCCGGCTTCGGTCAACAAGGCAAATATTCAGGATTCCGGTGCGCAGTATCGCGGCAACTTCAACGTCAACCAGGCCGCCGGCGATCAAATGCAACAAGCCAACGTCAAGGCGATTGCCATCGGCACCGAATCCCATGCCAGCACCCGCGTCAGGCAGAACATCGACGCGCCCGCCAGCCGCGCCATCGACGCGAGCGCCAACATCGGCGGCAGCTCTTTCAGCAATGGCAACGGCATCCTCGGCGTGAACCAGGGCGCCGGCGCCAACAATCAAATGGCCAACGTTACCCGGGTCAGCATCAGTGCCGGCCCGCAGAGCGTTGACGACAGCGCCCTTTCGCAACAGAACGTGGCGTTTTTACCGAGCTCAGGAGCAACTGGTACCTCAATCGGCAGTCGCCAGGTCACAACCAGTGATCAGGCCTTCACCGGCAGCCGCGGGGTAATTCAGGTGAACCAGAGTGCCGGGGTGGGGAACCGCATGGCTAACACCCTGAGCATCCGGGTCGCTGACTGACCCAAACACCAAGCAGTGCAATTAGAAAAGTCCCAACACTTAACCAACTAATAAGCACGACGGAGAAACAACCATGAAACCTACAATGGCTCTCAAACCACTGGTTTTCGCACTCGCAGCAGTGATGGCAATGGCAGCACAGGCCGACGGTCGTGGTAACGGGCATGGCAATGGTCACGGCAATGGTCACGGCCAGCCTCAGGGACCCAACCTTGAACAACTGCTGCAGATCACCGCAGGCGCTGGCGCCGCTGTACTCGACGCGCAAAACAGCGACGGCAACGTGGTAAAAAACCAGGGCACCCTGAACAACGCCAATGCCAGCGACTCGCTCAACGGCTCCAACGGCAACATGGGCGCCAACGTTGCAGCCGGCGACGGCAACCAACAGGACAACGCTGCGGCGCTGGCCACCGCTGACGAAAGCTTCATCTTCGGCAATGCTGTTGCAGCCTCGAGCGCGACTCAGGTGAACAACAACAACTACGTGAAAAACTCCTCCACCTTCAACAACGCCACGCTCAACAATGCCGGCAACAACGGTTCGGGCAACATCGGCATCAACGTGAGCTCGGGCAACTTCAACCAACAGAAAAACAACCTCGCCATCGCTGTGTCCGGCGGTCGTGTAGCCACCGCTGCAGCCTCAGCCAACCAGTCCTCGACTGGCCTGGTTGTAGAAAACAAAGGCGTGCAGGCATACAAAACCGACACCCTTACCGGTACTTATGCAGCCGCTGGCACGTTCAAAGCCAAAGGCACCGCGACCATCGAAGACGACAACCATGGCGGTTGGGGTAACCGTGGCGGCGGCCACGGCGGTAACGATGATCAAAAAGCCAAGTTCGAAGCCGTGGGTACTTTTGGCCTCGCTGGCGTCACCACCCAACAAGTGCTGACCAAAGACGGCTGGAAAACCCCTGTCGTCAACAACGCCAACATGACCAACTCGATGAACAACTTCTCCGGTAACGGTGGAGCCAACGTCTCGGCCGGTGTCGGCAACCAACAAAGCAACTCGCTGTCCATCGCTGCAGGTTGCAAGGCCTGCATGTAATCGCGATCGAAACGAAAGCCCCGGCAACGGGGCTTTTTCCCAGGTTCCACCAGGCGTATTCGATCATGCGGACTCCTGCCCTCCTCGCTCTGCTTTGTCTGTGCGGTCTGACTCAGGCGGCGCAAATGCCCGTCGCTGCCCTGCCGGGTGGCGTGCTGGTCTACAAGGACGTGCAAAGTATTCGTGAGCGCAAGTTTGCCGACATCGTCGAACAGAAAACCGATTTCAGCTGCGGCGCGGCTGCACTGGCGACGGTCCTGCGCCAGGCCTATTGGCTCGACGTCGATGAGGAGCACATCATCAAAGGCATGCTGGTCCACGCTGACCAGGACCTGGTGCGAACCCAGGGTTTTTCCATGCTCGACATGAAGCGCTACGTAGAAAGTATCGGCATGCGCGCCCGTGGTTACCGGATCCCGCCCGAGAAACTCGAAGCGGTGACCATTCCGGTGGTGGTTCTGATGGACATTCGCGGCTACAAGCACTTCGTCGTCCTGCAGCGTTCGGACAAGGACTGGGTCTACATCGGTGATCCGGTTCTGGGTCACAAGCGCTACAAGCACGATGACTTTGTCAAAGGTTGGAACGGCATTGTCTTTGCCATCGTCGGCCCCGGTTACGACAAGGCCAACGCCTTGCGCAGCCCTCCGGTGCCGCTGACGGCGAAGAACTCGCTGGACGGTTTCAACCCGGTCAAAGATGCGGAATTGATGGATTTCGGGTTCATTCAGAGCGACTTCTTTTAATCGCCGAGTTAGAGAATGGGACTGGACGTCCCGGGAGCTGCAGATGAAAACCTCATACTGGCTGGCCGCCGCCTGCCTGGCCGCGAGTGCGTCAGGTTTTGCCCATGCCGGATTCAAGCCCATCGAAATCAAAGACCAGGAGCTCGCCGAGCTGCGCGGTCGTTACGTCATGCCGGGGCGGATCATCAGCTTCGGCATTGTCATGAGCAGCACTTGGCGCAACGCCAGCGGCGACTTGATCGGGGCCGCAACCTCGATGCAGATCCAGGCTGCAACCGTCAAACCGGAGTTCTATGTCTCGACCATCAAGGAGTCGGGCAACGGCAGCACGCCCACCTTGGGCACCGGCACTGTCATCGGCGGCGCCGGCCTCAACAGCACGCAAGGCGTGACCCAAAGCGTGCGCGCGGCGGGCGATAGCAACACCGCCAACAACAATGTCGCGATCAATGTCAGCGAAGCCAGTCAGGCGCCGGCACTGGCGCCGTCGCAAGGTCAGGCGCTCGTCGCCGGTCAGACCATTACCGGCAGCAACGGCGCCGGCAGTGTTGCGGTTTCAGCCAATGGCGGTGGCGTGCAAATGGCGATTCAGGCCAGCGGCAACCAAGGCACCGCGCTGCAACAGGTCGCGCAGGGCGGGCTGCTGCAGAACACCCGCTTGCTGGGCAGCGCCAACGTGGTCAACAACCTCACGCAACTCAACGTCGTACTTAACAATAACGGCAGAAGCGCCGGTGCACTGGACTGCAACCTGACTCAACTCGGGGCCCTACGCAATATCGGATATTGAACTACGCTGAGTCTCGATCATTGGGCTTAAAGGGACGGCTTATTCATGTATCGATCAGTATCACTGCGTGCTGCAGTGTGTTTGAGTACCCTTCTTCCGGCGGCAATGCTGCAAGCAGCACCCGACGCCGACGTAGAAGCCCTGAAACGGGAACTTCTGGAACTGAAACAACGATACGAAGTACAACAACAAGCCCTGGCGGTACTTGAACAACGGGTCCGCCAGGTAGAAGAACAACCCGCCGCCCCACCGCCAAAACGGCTGGCCAAATCGCCGTCCGACATGAAAGGCAATCGCGTCGCCGCCGGAGCCGCCACAGGCACCGGTGCGGCCGCTGCATCGGGAGGCGCCGCCGGGGGCAGCGGTGCTTCCTACGGTCAATCGCTGGCCGACGATTCGCAACCGGCGCAGAGTGTTTCCAACCTGTATGACGAAGCCAGCGGCTTCTTCGGTGGGGGCAAGTTCAGCGTCGAAACCGGCCTGACCTATTCGCGCTACGACACCCGCCAGTTGATCCTCAACGGTTTCCTTGCGCTGGATTCAATCTTCCTCGGCAACATCAACCTCGACCGGATCAAGGCCGACACCTGGACCCTGGACCTCACCGGCCGCTATAACTTCGACAACCGCTGGCAGTTCGATCTGAACGTGCCGGTGGTGTACCGCGAGTCGACTTACCAATCCGGTGGCGGCAACCAGGGCGCGGCCGGTGTCACTACTGAAGAAACCGTGACCAAGGATCCAACCATTGGCGACGTCAACTTCGGTATCGCCTACAAGTTCCTCGACGAGTCGGTCAATACCCCGGACGCCGTTGTCACCCTGCGCGTCAAGGCGCCAACCGGCAAAGACCCGTTCGGCATCAAACTGCGCCAGACCGATGCCAACTCCAACCTGTTCGTCCCCGATACCCTGCCCACCGGCAACGGCGTCTGGTCGATCACCCCAGGCATCTCGCTGGTCAAGACCTTCGACCCGGCGGTGCTGTTCGGCAGCCTTTCCTACACGCACAACCTCGAAGAGTCGTTCGACGACATCAGCTCCACCATCAATCAGAAAACCCCAGGCAAAGTGCGCATCGGCGACAGCTTCCAGATCGGCGCCGGTATCGCCTTCGCACTCAATGAGAAGATGAGTATGTCGTTCTCGGTCTCCGATCTGGTGCAGCGCAAAAGCAAGCTGAAGCAGGACGGCGGTGATTGGGAGTCGGTAGTGTCGAGTGACGCCAACGCCGGTTACTTCAACGTCGGCATGACCATTGCAGCCACGGACAACCTGACGATCGTGCCTAACTTGTCGATTGGCATGACCGATGATGCACCGGACTTTTCGTTCAGCCTGAAATTCCCGTATTACTTCTAACGCAAAGCAAAAGATCGCATCCTTCGGCAGCTCTTACATTGTTCCGTGCAGGAGCTGCAGAAGGTTGCGATCCGTTGATCTTCAGCTAATCAACGAATCTGATGCTTGTGCAACAACCGATAAAAAGTAGGCCGCGAAACTCCGAGGACTTTCGCGGCCACACTCAAATTGTCACTGTGCCTATTCAACACATCACACAACGCCTGCCGTTCCGCCCGGGTTTTGTAATCCTCCAGCGTGCCCATTGGGGTAGCAATGGAATGCTGACTGATCAATCCCAGATCCCGGGCTTCAATCTGCCGCCCCTCCGCCAAAACCAAACCGCGCCTTACCCGGTTAGCCAGCTCGCGCACATTTCCCGGCCAGTCATGCTTGCCCATCGCGATCAACGCATCCTCGCTGAAGCTACGAGGCCGGCGCCCGGTTTCATGGCTGTAGAAATGCGAAAAGTGGTTGGCCAGCATCGACAGGTCGCCATGGCGTTCGCGAAGGGGCGCGGTCACCACTTGCAGGACGTTGAGCCGGTAATACAGGTCTTCGCGAAAACGCTTCTTCTCGATCGCTGCTTCCAGGTCAACGTGAGTTGCTGCCAGCACGCGTACATCCACCGGTATCGGCTGACTGCCGCCTACCCGCTCGATGTGCTTTTCCTGGAGAAAACGCAGCAGACTGGCTTGCAGTTCCAGCGGTAGATCGCCAATTTCATCGAGGAACAACGTGCCGCCATTGGCGGCTTCGATGCGCCCGACCTTGCGCTGATGCGCGCCGGTAAAAGCGCCTTTCTCATGGCCAAACAATTCGGACTGGATCAGGTGCTCGGGAATTGCCCCGCAATTGATCGCTACGAATGGTTTGTTATGGCGCTGGGATTGACGATGCAGCGTGCGGGCGACCAGTTCCTTGCCAGTGCCGCTTTCACCGCGAATCAGCACGGGTGACTCGGTGGGCGCCAGTTTGCTCAGCAGTTTGCGCAGTTCGCGGATCGGTTTGCTGTCGCCGAGCAATTCGTGTTCGGGTTGGTCGACATGGATCGTCCCCTGCCCGCGCAAGCGCGCCATGCCGAACGCGCGGCCGAGGGTTACCTGGACGCGTGAAACATCGAAGGGCAAGGTGTGGAAATCGAAAAACCATTCACAGACGAAGTCACCGACATTCTGTAAACGCAGGACTTCCTGGTTGAGCACGGCGATCCACTCGGTGCCGCTGCGGCTGATCAGCTCTTTGACCGCCTCGGGACGCTCCAGATGAAAAGGTTGCAGGCGCAGCAGGCCGACATCACAGGCGCGAGCGGCGGCGTTTTCCAAATTGCAACTGTCGACATCCCAGCCCACGGCGCGCAATCCGGGCAACAGGCGATGGCAGTCGTCGCAGGGATCGACCACCAGTAAACGTCTCGACGCAGGCGCTTCGCTCATGACTGTTCCTTGGCGCCAAATTTGATAAATGATCGTAAAAACAGTCGTTTGGCAGACCCGGTTGTAACACTAGCAAGATATTGACGCAGGCTTGTACCGATTGCTTATAGGCGAGGTGTGAAAGTAGTTATAAGAACTGCAGTTGTTAGTTAGCTATCGACTATTTAATGATCTTGATTCGCGCGCACTTAAGTTAAAAATCTTTGTGTCATTTGTGACCCACCCCCCGGTTGCGTGCATCAGTACAAGTAACCCGCCGCACGGTAAGCCCAACCGACGGCACATCACTTGATTGGGCGCTAATAGAGAGAAGAACCCATGACTGCCCCGCTCCGTATCAACGAAGCCCTTTTGATTGCCAACCACGCGTTCAAGCCTTTCCAGTGCGTGGCCTGGGCGCCACAAGACGGCAATGGCGAACTGAGCCTGACCGTCGTCGACCGCACCAATTCCCACATCGGTCGCAAACAGATTCCGAGCAGCGCCTACTCTGATCCGGCGCAACTTGAGCAACTGCTGCAGCAGGCCCGCGCCGAACTAAGCGAAGACGGCCACCTGTTGCAATCCTGGTCGATGCCACACTGATGATCGAACAAGGGCGGATGACTTGAAGTCATCCGCCCTTGTTATTGCCGGAAACCGTTAGTTCCCGGGTCAGGTTGCTTGAATACTTGGCTCGCTTGCGACTGGTTCAACAAGACACTGTTCTGGCACAGTGCGACCGTCGTTCTGTTGATTTGCCCAGTTGTACTTCTTGCGGTTCAGGGATTGAATGTTTCGCTCGTGCAGTCAGCCTCCCAATCACTGGGTATCGGTTCACTCGCAAGGAGACGCGTGCATGACTACCCTGAACACTTATGCGCTGCCCACTGCATGGAACAACTCCGGCTCGCTCGACCTGTCGTTCGCTATTGGCGGTATCGCGCAGGTGTACTTCGCCGGCAGTCTGTCCAGCCAGACCCAGCATGTCGCGCTTGATGCACAGGGACGGATTCTGGTCGCCGCCAAGGTTGGCACGCCAAGAGGCAGTCGTTTTGGCGTGGCGCGGCTGCTGGCCGATGGTTCGGCGGATTTGTCCTTTGGCAGTCAGGGCAGCGTGATCGGCAGCTTCGTCGGAGATTTCGAGGCCAGGGCCGGCAAGGTTCAGGTGTTACCTGACGGGAGGACGCTGCTGGCGGGCCTGCATTATGAAAACGCCCATCGCACCCTGCCCGCCCTCGCCCTGTTTGATGCCAACGGCCAACCAGACCGAACCTTTGGCGATGACGGCTTCCAGGTCGTGCGGCTTCCCGGCGAACTGTCCATCGGCACCCGCGACAACTGGTTGCCGCCGGGCGTGCCGGGTGTCGAAGCCTGTGATTTCGCGGTGCAGGAAGACGGCCGCATTGTACTGATCGCCAACCATCATTTCAGCCTCGCCGATCACGCCGGGATGCTGATTCGTCTGCAGCCCGATGGCCGTCTGGATGAATCGTTCAACGGGCGCGGATTTGTCATGGTCCGCCACCTGCTGCTCAATACCTGGTTGAGCACGCTGCTGTTGAAGCAGGATGGGCGCATCGTCGTCGCAGGTTCCATCGACTTCCCGCAACAAGGCCTGCTGGCGGTGTATCGCCCCGATGGAAGCCTGGATGAGCACTTTGCCGTGGACGGCTTCTTGGCCTTCAAGGCGCACGGCAATAGCGCACAGGTCAGTCAGATCATCGACTCCGACGACAGGCTGCTTTGTTTCGGCAGCAGCCGCGATCCGATCCGCTGCCTGACATTTGTGCTGCACGCCAACGGCCGTCCGGACTCGCATTGTCACCATGGCCTGCCCCAAGTGCTGGATATCGGTCCCAGTGGCTGCCAGTGGAACGCCGCCCAGTTGATGAGCGACGGTCGAATTATCGCTGTCGGGGCGACCATCGGCGGGGTCGAGGCGGACTTCATGGTCGCCCGCTATCAACGCAATGGCAGCCTCGATCCAGCGTTTGGCCAAGGTAGCGGCTGGCTGCGCACGCGACTGGGCCGAAGTCTCGATACGGCCAACTCCCTGGCCGTGCAAACGGACGGCGCCATTGTTGTCGGCGGGTATTCGCTGGATGGCAACTACCGGGCAATGGTCGCGCGTTATCTGAATCAGTGAGTATTCGACGGCCAACGCGGGGGGCGAGTTGATCGGCGACTTGATCTTCCCTGAAACATCCGGCAACTTTCGCGCTTCTTAATAAAAGGAGCAGCCGATGTCCGGTTCAATCGCCCAGGCGTTAGCGCACAACTTCCTCGGGCAATCGCCACGTTGGTACAAGGCGACCATCGTCGGTTTTCTCATCCTCAATGCCGTGGTGCTGTTCACCGTAGGCCCGGTCGCGGCAGGCTGGCTGCTGGTGATCGAGTTCATTTTCACGCTGGCCATGGCGCTCAAGTGTTATCCATTGATGCCGGGCGGGTTGTTGTTGATTGAAGCGCTGCTGCTGAAAATGACCACGCCGCAAGCGCTCTATGACGAGTTGGTGCACAACTTCCCGGTCATCCTGCTGCTGATGTTCATGGTGGCCGGCATTTACTTCATGAAGGATTTGCTGCTGTTTCTGTTTTCGCGGCTGCTGTTGGGCGTGCGTTCGAAAGCCATTCTGGCGCTGATGTTCTGCTTCTTGTCGGCGTTTCTCTCTGCGTTTCTGGATGCGTTGACGGTGACGGCGGTGATCATCAGTGCGGCTGTGGGGTTTTACTCGGTGTATCACCGGGTCGCTTCGGGCAATGATCCGCGCCAGGACAGTGAGTTCACAGATGACCGCCAGCTGCCGAAGCTGCATCACGAAGACCTCAATCAATTCCGCGCTTTTCTGCGCAGCCTGTTGATGCATGGCGCGGTCGGTACGGCGCTCGGTGGTGTCTGCACGTTGGTCGGTGAGCCGCAGAATCTGTTGATCGGTCATGAGATGGGCTGGCATTTCGGTGAGTTCTTCCAGAAAGTTGCCCCGGTGTCGCTGCCCGTGCTCGCGGCGGGTCTGGTGACGTGCGTGCTGCTGGAGAAGCTGCGCTGGTTCGGTTACGGCACCCTGCTGCCGGATAACGTGCGTACGGTGCTGGCCAACTACGCTGCCGAGGACAACGCCGAGCGCACGCCACGCCAAACGGCAGCGTTGCTCGTGCAAGGTGCGGCGGCGCTGATTCTGATCGGATGCCTGGCGTTTCACTTAGCTGAAGTCGGCCTGATCGGTTTGATGGTGATTGTGTTGATCACTGCGTTTACCGGGATCACTGACGAACATCGCCTGGGCGGTGCGTTCAAGGACGCCATGCCGTTCACGGCGCTGCTGGTGGTGTTTTTTGCGGTGGTGGCGGTCATCCATGATCAGCAACTGTTCGCGCCGCTGATCCAGTGGGTCCTGGCGCTGCCATTGGAGCAACAGCCGGGCATGTTGTTTATCGCCAATGGCCTGCTCTCGGCGATCAGCGATAACGTGTTTGTCGCGACCATTTACATCACCGAAGTGAAACAGGCGTTCCTCGCCGGGCACATGAGTCGCGAGCATTTCGAGACATTGGCGATTGCGATCAACACCGGCACCAACCTGCCGAGTGTGGCGACACCCAATGGTCAAGCCGCGTTTTTGTTCCTGCTGACCTCGGCGATCGCGCCGCTGGTGCGCTTGTCGTACGGGCGGATGGTGTGGATGGCGGTGCCGTACACCGTGGTCATGGGGTCTCTGGGTTGGTATGCCGTGAGCTATTGGCTCTGACCAACACTGAATAAACCTGTGGGAGTGGGCTTGCTCACGAAGAGGGAGTGTCAGCCAACAGATTCGTTGAATGACACACCGCTTTCGCGGGCAAGCCCGCTCCCACATTGGTTTTGTGTGTTGCCGGGATCTCGCGAACGCCACCAAACCCTGTGGGAGTGGGCTTGCTCACGAAGAGGGAGTGTCAGTAAAGAGATTCGTTAACTGACACACCGCTTTCGCGAGCAAGCCCGCTCCCACATTGGTTTTGTGTGTTGCCGGGATCTCGCGAACGCCACCAAACCCTGTGGGAGTGGGCTTGCTCACGAAGAGGGAGTGTCAGTAAAGAGATTCGTTAACTGACACACCGCTTTCGCGGGCAAGCCCGCTGCCACATTGGTTATGTGTGTTGCCGGAATCTCGCGCGTGCCGCCAAACACTGTGGGAGTGGGCTTGCTCACGAAGAGGGTGTGTCAGCCAACAGATTCGTTAACTGACACACCGCTTTCGCGGGCAAGCCCGCTCCCACATTGGTTTTGTGTGTTGCCGGGATCTCGCGAACGCCACCAAACCCTGTGGGAGTGGGCTTGCTCACGAAGAGGGAGTGTCGGCCAACAGATTCGTTGAATGACACACCGCATTCGCGAGCAAGCCCGCTCCCACATTGGTTTTGTGTGTTGCCGGGATCTCGCGCGTGCCGCCAAACACTGAGGGAGTGGGCTTGCTCACGAAGAGGGAGTGTCAGCCAACAGATTCGTTGAATGACACACCGCTTTCGCGAGCAAGCCCGCTCCCACAGTAGTTTTGTGTGTTGCCGGGATCTTGCGCACGCACCCGCATTGGTTTGTGTTGCATCACTGCGGAAGAATGTATTTCTCGATCGCCAGGACCACGCCGTCTTCAGTGTTTGGTGCGGTGACGACATCGGCCTGGCGCTTGACGGCCTCTTCCGCCTGGCCCATGGCAATCGATAATCCGGCGCATTTGAACATTGCCGGATCGTTGCCGCCGTCGCCGATGACCGCGGTCTGTTCCAACGGCACGCCGAGGTATTCGGCAATCGTCGTCAGCGCGGTGCCTTTGTTGGCCTCCAGTGCGGTGACATCAAGATACACAGGCTGTGAACGCGACACCTGCGCCATGCCGTTGACCTTGGGCAACAGTTGCGCCTCCAGCTCAATCAACAGTTCGGTGTTGTTGCTGGTCGCTACGATCTTGTCGATACGTTGCAGATACGGTTCAAAACTCTCCACGACTACCGGCGGATAGCCGAGGCCGTTCTGCTCACGCGGGACCATTGGCCCGAGCGGATCCTTGAGCAGCCAGTCGCCGCCGCTGAACACCCAGATTTCCACGTCCGGCTGATCGGCGAACAGTGCCAGTGCGATCAATGCCGTGGTCGCCGGTAAATAATGCGCGGCCAACAGCGTGCCGTCCGGTTTGACGATGGTGCCGCCATTGAATGCAGCTGTCGGCAGATCAACGCCCAAGGCCTCGATCTGTTGCAGCATGGCTTTGGGCGGGCGCCCGCTGGCGAGGCTGAACAGCACGCCGGACTCGCGCAACGAGCGCACGGCGTCAATGGTGCGTTGGCTCAGTGTGTGATCAGGCAGCAACAAGGTGCCGTCCATGTCGCTGAGCAGAAAACGGATGGGTTGTTTCGCCAAGTCACTCATCCCAGGCCATGCCAGACGCGGCCATCGCGGGTCAGGAGGTCTTCGGCTGCTTGCGGGCCATCTTCACCTGCCGCGTAGGCCTCGACGCTGGCGTCCTGCTGCCACGCATCCAGGAACGGCTGCACGGCTCTCCAGCCGTTCTCGATATTGTCGGCGCGCTGGAACAGCGTCTGGTCGCCGGTCAGGCAGTCGTAGATCAAGGTTTCATAGCCGGTCGAAGGCTGCATCTCAAAGAAGTCCTTGTAGGCGAAACCCAGTTCGATGTTGGCCATGTTCAGTGCCGGCCCCGGCCGTTTGGCCAGCAGGTCGAACCACATGCCTTCGTTCGGCTGGATCTGGATGCGCAGGTAGGTCGGCTGCAACTCGTCGACTTCGGTGTCGCGGAACTGCGCATACGGCGCCGGTTTGAAGCAGATGACGATTTCGGTGTCGCGCACGCTCATGCGCTTGCCGGTGCGCAGGTAGAACGGCACGCCGACCCAGCGCCAATTGTCGATCATCACCTTCAGCGCCACGTAAGTTTCGGTGGTGCTGTCGGGTGAAACGTTGGCTTCTTCGCGATAACCCTTCAATGGCTGGCCTTCGCGCTCGCCGGCGCTGTACTGGCCGCGCACCGAGTTGGCCCGGGCTTCTTCCGTCGACCAGGGACGTATCGCCCCGACCACCTTGGCCTTCTCACCGCGCACCGCGTCAGCGCCAAAAGCGGCCGGCGGTTCCATGGCGACCATCGCCAGCAACTGGAACAGGTGATTGGGTACCATGTCGCGCAGTGCGCCGGTGTGTTCGTAAAAACTGCCACGGGTTTCGACGCCGACAGTTTCGGCGGCGGTGATCTGCACGTGGTCGATGTAATGGTTGTTCCAGAACGCTTCGAACAGGCTGTTGGAGAACCGGCTGACCAGAATGTTCTGCACGGTTTCCTTGCCCAGGTAATGGTCGATCCGGTAGATCTGCTTCTCGCTCATGACCTTGAGAAGGCAAGCGTTCAAGGCTTCGGCGGTTTGCAGATCGGAGCCGAACGGCTTCTCGATGACCACCCTTCTGAATGCTTCGGGGGTCTCTTCGAGCAATTTCGCAGCGCCGAGACGGTGCACGACTTCACTGAAGAAACGCGGCGCGGTGGCCAGATAGAACACCGCATTGCCGGTGCCGCTGTCGGCGATTTTAGCCGCCAACGCTGAATAGGTGCTGTCGTCCAGGAAGTCACCCTGGACGTAGCTGATACCTTGGGCGAGCTTGGCCCACAAGACCGGATCAAGCATCTGATCGCCCTTGCCGACTTTCGCCGCCACTTCGGTACGGATGAAGTCTTCGAGCTTCTGCGCGAAGGCGTCATCAGTGATTGCGTTGTGATCAACGCCGACGATCCGCAGATTCTCGTCGAGCAGGCCGTCGCGACTGAGGTTGTACAGCGCTGGCATGAGCAAGCGCTTGACCAGGTCGCCGTGGGCACCGAACAAAAACAGCGTGGTCGGTGGTGCGGGTTCTGCCTTGGATTTTCTGCGGATCGTACGGGTCATTTTTTCGTGGTCTCCACGTGGCCGCCGAAGCCGAAGCGTTGTGCCGACAGGATCTTGTCACCAAAGGTGCCCTGCCCGCGCGAGCGGTAACGGGAGAACAGCGAGTTGGACAGCACCGGCACCGGCACCGCTTGCTCCATCGCCGCCTCGATGGTCCATTGGCCTTCGCCGCTGTCGGCGACCGAGCCAGAGAAACCATCGAGCTTTGGATCGCTGGCCAGTGCATCGGCGGTCAGGTCGAGCAGCCAGGACGATACGACGCTGCCACGACGCCAGACTTCGGCGATGTCTGCCACATTCAGGTCGAAACGCTGATCTTCCGGCAGACGTTCGCTGGATTTGGTCTTGAGAATGTCGAAGCCCTCGGCGAACGCGGCCATCATGCCGTACTCGATGCCGTTGTGAATCATCTTCACGAAGTGCCCGGCACCGGCAGGACCGGCGTGGATGTAGCCGTGTTCGGCACGGTGGTCATCAGACTTGCGGTCCCTGGTGCGCGGGATGTCGCCCATGCCCGGCGCCAGAGCGGCGAACAGCGGGTCCAGACGCTGGACCGTTTCGGCGTCGCCACCGATCATCATGCAATAACCGCGTTCCAGGCCCCATACGCCGCCGGAGGTACCGACGTCGATGTAGTGCAGGCCCTTTTCATTCAAGGTTCTGGCCCGACGAATGTCATCCTTATAGTTGGTGTTGCCGCCGTCGATGATGGTATCGCCGGGTTCGAGCAGTTCGCTCAGGGTGTTGATGGTGTCTTCGGTCGGTGCGCCGGCCGGCAGCATGACCCAGACAGCGCGCGGCTTGTCGAGACCGGCGACCAGAGCCGGCAAGTCGGCGACGCCGGTGGAGCCCTCGGCGACCAGGTTGTCGATGAAAGCGGTATTGCGGTCGTAAACAACGGTGGTGTGACCGTTGAGCATCAGACGTCGCGCAATATTGCCGCCCATGCGGCCCAGTCCAATAATCCCGAGTTGCATGTGCTGATGCTCCTTACTACAAATAAATGTGTGTCATTGGTTATAGCCCAACGCGACTGATGGAGGTTAGTCCAGAGCGTTGCGATGAAGTTTCCGGGCATTGTGCCCGATCCAGAGTGATAACGCCCCGAATCCTGCCGAAGACACACCGACCATGAAAAATAAAAAAGTTCCCTTTAAGGGCAAAAGAAATCAAAATTGGCGCCGATAGTAAGTCAAGCGCCTCGGAACGAGGAGTGACTTACAGTTGATGCACGCCATTTGCGAGGTGAGCAATGGGCACAGTACACACAGCAATGCCGCCACAAACCCTCTACGTTACGATCCGTCGCGATGAATTGCGCCAGTTGAAAGACGAGCGTGACCAGTTGAAGCACGAATTGGCGCAATTGCGCGCACTGACCCAGGGCTCGCAGCCGCAACCACGTCCGGTTGTGCAGCGCGCACCCCACGCCTGATCCCCGCCTGCTTCGGGAACGGCCCCCGTCGTTCCCGACACGTTGCACCCTCTGACCGCCTGATACAAATCCGAAGCGGCGCTTAACAAATCTTTCACATGCCCTTGGGGATACTCCGCCCCATTCTGGCCGTGCCTGCGTGTACGGCCTTGTTCGTCGGTGTCATGGAAGCGTTTCCGGCGTGGGTCTGATGATTGAGCTGGAGCGCTGAATGGCATTGTTCAAACGCAGCAAAACGACTGCGAGCGGTTTCGACTGGGCCGGATTCATCTGGCTGTTCATCTTCTTCTGGTACTTCTCGGGCATTACCCAACTGCTGATCCAACTGACCGGCACTTCCGGCTTCACCGGATTTCGTCAGGCATTCGTGATGAGCGCGCTGTGGCTGGCGCCGATGCTTCTATTCCCCAAACAGACTCGTGTGCTTGCGGCGATCATCGGCGTGGTGTTGTGGGGCTGCTCAATGGCCAGTCTGGGTTACTTCTTCATTTACCAGCAGGAGTTCTCGCAGAGCGTCATCTTCATCATGTTCGAGTCGAACGTGTCGGAAGCCGGCGAGTACATGACGCAATACTTTGCCTGGTGGATGATCCCGGCGTTCCTCGCCCATACCGCGGTCGCGTACTTCCTGTGGACGCGGCTGCGCCCGGTGTACATGCCCCGTGGTCGCGCGCTGGTTGCCGCTACCGCGATCGTGATTGCCGTGGCCGGCTACCCGCTCATCAAACAGACGATGCGCATGGGCAACTTTGCCGAAGGCTTCGAGAAATTCGAAACCCGCATCGAGCCTGCCGTGCCGTGGCAGATGGCCGTGGCCTATCACCGTTATCTGGAAACGCTCGAGGACATGCAAGGCATGCTCGACAGCGCGAGCAAGATCCCACCGCTGAAAAACCTCAAGGACGCTTCGGCCGGTCAGCCGGCGACGCTGGTGCTGGTCATCGGTGAATCGACCAATCGCCAGCGCATGAGCCTTTACGGTTACCCGCGCAATACAACGCCGGAACTGGACAAGCTCAAGGATCAACTGGCGATCTTCGACAACGTCATCACACCGCGCCCCTACACCATCGAAGCGTTGCAGCAGGTGCTGACCTTTGCCGACGAGCAGAATCCCGACCTGTACCTGTCGACACCGTCGCTGGTCAGCGTGATGAAACAGGCCGGTTTCAAGACTTTCTGGATCACCAACCAGCAGACCATGACCAAGCGCAACACCATGCTCACGACCTTTTCCGAACAGGCCGACGAGCAGGTGTATCTCAACAACAACCGCAACCAGAACTCGGCCCAGTACGATGGCGACGTCATCGAGCCGTTCAACAAAGCGCTGGCCGATGCAGCGCCGCGCAAGCTGATCGTGGTGCATTTGCTCGGCACGCACATGAGCTACCAGTACCGATATCCACCGACGTTCGACAAGTTCAAGGATCGCCAGGGCGTACCGGCCGGCGTACGTGACGATCAGGTACCGACCTACAACAGCTACGACAATGCTGTGCTGTACAACGATTTCGTGGTTTCGAGCCTGATCAGGGACTACGCCAAAACCGACCCGAATGGCTTCCTGCTTTACCTCTCTGACCACGGCGAAGACGTCTTCGACTCAGCCGGCCACAGCACCCTGGGTCGCAACGAAAACAAACCGACTGCGCCGATGTACACCATTCCGTTCATGGCCTGGGCCTCGCCGAAGTGGAAGGAAAACCACGACTGGAACTTCGCCGGCGACCTCAGCCGCCCGTACAGCAGCTCGCAGTTCATTCACACCTGGGCGGACTTGGCCGGGTTGAGCTCCGATGAGCTGGATCGCAGCAAAAGCCTGGTCAGCGACAGCTTCGTACCGCGCAAGCTGCTGATTGGTGACCCGTATCAGGCACCGAGGCGGGCGTTGATTGACTTCAGTCTGATGAAGCCCCCGCACCCTGTTCCTGCGGAAGTAGCGCAGAAGTAAAACGACAGAGGGCCGCAAGGCCCTTTTTTGTGCCCGCCGATCATGGTGTTTCTGTAATACGCCGCAATATAGCGCTGAGCGAGCGTTAACCCATTGTTAATGGTCGCGACCCAGACTCTCTATCGCGGTCTGCTTCAAGGACGAACCGACTCCCACTTGTTCAGTAGGAGGCAATATGAAAACCACCACAGTCATCCTCACCGCCCTGCTCGCTGTCGGCTCTACCAGCGCCTTCGCTGAAGGCGGTGCCGAGCGCATGCGTTATCACTACAGCAATTTCCCGGTCCAGCACGCACAAAGCGAGCAGAAGGCCGATGCCAACGCGAAAGAAACTCGCGTTCCTGCTGACCAGACGGCGCAGGTAACCGAGTCTTATCGCGACTGAGCTTTACCGAGCAACCGATGGACCTCCCGTGGCTCCGCTCTGGCCAGGGAGATGATATTTAGGCGCCCTGCCCTGGGCGCCTTTTTTTTATGTCCGGGCTGGTAATTGGCGGGCCTTTCAGGCCGGTAAATCCTTTGTCCAGAACAGCATCCGTCCGTGATCCGGATTGAACATCCCCGGCGCAAAGCCGAATTTGCGATATGAACCCTGCGCCACAGTATTGCCCTCCAACACCTCCAGGGTAATTTTGCAGCAGCCACGCTGGCGGGCGATCTCTTCAACCTTCTGCAGCATTTTCTGGCTGAGCCCCAGGCCGCGGAATTTGCCGACCACGGCAACATCGTGAACGTTGACCAGCGGTTTGCAAGCAAAGGTCGAGAAGCCTTCGAAACAGTTGACCAGCCCGGCCGGTTCGCCGCCAACGAAGGCCAGCACGCTGAAGGCATGCGGGCGGCGGGCGAGTTCTTCGGGCAGGCGTTGCAGCAGTTCGGGCGAGATCGGGTGACCGCCGCCCATGGGATCTTCGGCGTAGTGGTTGAGCACGATGCCGATGGCTTCGGCGTGCACCGGGTTGGTGTAACTGGCCTGAAGTACAAGTATTTCTGCGGAATCCATTTCCATCCCCGATAAACAAAGAGCCCCGGCGCGCAAGGTGCTAGCTGGAAGGCCTAGGGGGGACATTAGCTTGGGTGCGCCTGAGAGGGCAACTTGAAAAGCTGAAGATCAAAAGATCGCAGCCTCGTTGCACTCGTCAGCTCCTACGGTCCGATATGTGTAGGAGTTGACGAGTGCAACGAGGCTGCGATCTCTCGCGGTCAGTGGCCCCAGATAAGTTCTTCAGTCCAGCCCAGTTCGGCGAAGTCTTCGGCGCGCAATGTGCTTTCGCCGACACAGAAAAATTCATCCAGTTGCGGTGGCTTCACCGTCGTGCTGCTGAGCATGGCATGCACTTGGCCGCGATGATGAATCTGGTGTTCGAACAGGTGCGAGAGCATACGCAGACGGCTGTCATGTTGCGGTTCGTCGCGAGCGATAGTGACGATTCTCTGCAGATCGGCATCGCGCAGTTGCTCGCAATAGGCGATCAGCCGGCGATCAACGCGGGCCTGTTCTACACGCAGCGCCGCAGCATCGGTAAACGGCTCGTCTGCATTGAAGAAAACGTAGCAATCCGGGTGCGGCTCGTCCCCGCGCAATTCCCGCTCCAGCGCGTCGACATAGAACCAGTCGCAGGTGAGGATGTGATTGAGCGTGAGGCGGATGCTCGGGAAGAAGCTCACCCGTGGCGCGGCCAATTCAGTGGCGTCGAGCCGGGTCCAGGCCTTGGCCAGGCGATGGTTGGCCCAGGCATTCTGGTAGGCCATGGTCAGCAAATGATGGGACAACGGTTGGCTCATCTGTGCGCCCTCCTCTTTCAAGCTTCGGCGAAACGCTGCAACTGCATCTCCTGCAAGCGGCTTAGCGTGCGGCGAAACGGGAATTGCAAGTAACCCTCGGTGTACAGCGCGTGCATTGGCACGCTTGCCTCGACGTACAGCGGCACTTTGCGGTCGTAACACTCGTCGACCAGCGCGATGAAGCGGCGCACGCCGTCGTCATGCACCGACAACTGCGGCAGCTCCCGATCGCCGGCGACCACGCGCTCGGCGCCGTCCTCGGTGCCGCGGGCGATGCGCCCCTCGCGCTTCTGCGCGCTGAGGTTTGGCACTTCGCTCAACAGAATAGCCCGGTAGCGATCGCACAGAGCGATGAAGTCCATGGCGGCAAAAGGCTGCTCGCACAGATCGTGGTAACGGCACCACAGAATGGATTCACTGGCCTTTACCACGTTGAGCATGCGATGGCCGACGGCGACGGGATCTTCACTGCTGTTTTCACCCGCAATCAGCGCTTCGAAAACAGCCCTCAGCGCGCTTGGCGAATCGGCTGTGCGGACAAAATAGCGTTGTTCGATCGTGCCCGGATGCAAGCGATGATCCTCGGCGCCATTCACCGCGACCACCTGCATATGCGCCTTGATCGCCGCAATGGCCGGAGTGAAACGGTCGCGATTGAAACCATCGGCGTACAGCTCGTCCGGCGGCAGGTTGGATGTGCAGACGACCACCACACCTTCGTCGAACATCACCTGAAAAAGTCGCCCGAGAATGATCGCGTCGCCGATGTCATTGACGAACAGCTCATCGAAACACAGCACGCGCACGTCGGCGGCGAGTTCTCTGGCCAGGGCGCGCAGCGGATCGGCGATGCCGCTCAGCTGAAACGAACGCTGATGCACCCAGCCCATGAAGTGATGAAAGTGCTGTCGCCGCGCCGGCACTCGCAGGCTTTGGTAGAACTGATCCATCAGCCAGGTCTTGCCGCGCCCGACCGGCCCCCACAGGTACACGCCGTTGACCGAACGGACGCCGGCATGCAGGGCTTCGTGGCATTTCTGCAAGGCCCAGACCGCGAGTTCCTGGGCTTCATCCTGGATGAAACCCTTGTGTTCAACGGCGTATTGCCAGGCACTGTGGGGGGAGTCGAAAGTCATGCGCGGGAGTATGCCAATGCCACGGGCGCTTTTCCATTGCCGGTCGAGGCACGTTTGATCGTTCCCGCGCTCTGCGTGGGAATGCCTCAAGGGACGCTCCGCGTTCCAGCTCTGGAAGGGACGCGGAGCGTCCCGGGCTGCATTCCCACGCGGAGCATGGCAACGATCAGAACAAGGGAGAGGCAGTAAAACCTGACCTTTCAGGCAGTTATTGCTCGTTGCCCTCGCCGTCCGCTTGCGGCATTCTGCGCACCCATTTTCTGACCCGGCTCCGCCTCGCGGCGCGCACCTGACCATGACCGCCTCCGATAAAACCCCGCGCAACAACGACCTGATCTACGGCCTCAACGACCGTCCGCACCTGACCGCCACGGTGTTCGCCGCGCTGCAACACGTGCTGGCGAGTTTCGTTGGCATCATCACCCCGACCCTCATCATGGGCGGCGCGCTGGGCCTGCAAAGTGAGATCCCTTACTTGATCAGCATGGCGCTGTTCGTCTCCGGCCTCGGCACGTTTGTCCAGGCCAAGCGCTTTGGCCCGGTGGGCTCCGGCCTGCTCTGCCTGCAAGGCACCAGTTTTTCCTTTATCAGCGTGATTCTCAGCGCCGGTTTCATGGTCAAGGCGCGCGGCGGCGGCACTGACGAAATCCTCTCGACCATCTTCGGCGTGTGTTTCTTCGCTGCATTCATCGAAGTAGTACTCAGCCAATTCATCGGCAAGCTGCGCATGCTGATCACGCCGGTGGTGACCGGCACGATCATCACCCTGATGGGTTTATCACTGATCAAAGTGGCGATGACCGATATCGCCGGCGGCTTCGGCGCACCTGACCTCGGCGCTGCCAGCCATGTGTTTCTGGCGGCGCTGGTAATTGGCACCATTGTCGTGTTGAACCGCGTCGACGTGCCGTTTCTGCGTCTGGGCGCGATTGTTATCGGTCTTACCCTCGGCTACGTAGTGGCTTGGTTGATGGGCACGGTGGATTTCGCTGCGATGCCCGAGGTGCCGCTGGTCAGCGTGCCAGTGCCGTTCAAGTACGGCTTCAATTTCGACTGGGTGGCGTTCGTGCCGGTGGCGGTCATTTTCCTCGTTTCGCCACTGGAAGCGGCCGGCGACCTGACCGCCAACTCGATGATTTCGCGGCAACCGGTCAAAGGCCCGTTATACATCCGCCGAATCAAATCCGGCCTGCTCGCCGACGGGCTCAACTCGGCCATGGCAGCGGTGTTCAACAGCATGCCGATGGTGACCTTCGCGCAGAACAACGGCGTGATTCAGCTCACCGGCGTGGCCAGCCGCTACGTTGCCTTCTTCATTGCCGGATTGCTGGTGATTCTCGGGTTGTTCCCGATGATCGGCGCGGTGCTGCAATTGATGCCGAAACCGGTGCTTGGCGGCGCCGAGCTGGTGATGTTCGGCACCGTCGCCGTGGCCGGGATCAAGATCCTTGCCGAGGCCGGCCTGCATCGGCGCAACATGCTGATCGTGGCGATCTCGCTGGGCATGGGCCTGGGTATCGCGGCGGTGCCGCAAGTGTTGCGTGAACTGCCGCAGGCGCTGCGCAACATCTTCGAATCGCCGATCACCGTCGGTGCGTTGTGCGCTATCGTGCTGAACATCTTCCTGCCCGAAGAATTCATTGAGCTGGAAGAAGACGATTTCGACCCGGAAGCGTCGATTCTGCAGGTCATGGAAAACCCCGACGTCACCGCCAAAGCTGAACCCGGCCAGGCGGCGGGTGTCGCACCATTGAACCGCTGACGTCGCGCCTCGAAAAAAAGGGCTGCACCGGCGACGGTTCAGCCCTTTTTTGTCGAGAGATTTTTATGCGCCGCGTTCACGCCGTCATCCTGTCGCTCCTGCTGCTGTCGCTCAGTGCCTGCGCGCTGTTCCCCAATCGCGATCCGGTGAACATCAATGTGGTCGGCCTCGAACCGTTGCCGAGCCAGGAACTGGAAGTGCGCTTCGCCATCAAGCTGCGGGTGCAGAATCCAAATGAGACCGCGATCGACTACAACGGCGTCGCGCTGGACCTGGAGGTCAATGGTCATCCACTGGCCTCGGGCGTGAGCGATCAGAGCGGCACGATACCGCGTTTCGCTGAAGCGATTGTCACAGTGCCGGTCAGCGTCTCGGCGTTCTCGTTCCTGCGCCAAACGTTGGGCCTGAGCCAGACGCAGAGCCTCGACAACCTGCCCTACGTGCTGCGTGGCAAGCTGGCTGGCGGAGTGTTTGGCACGATGCGCTTTACCGACAGCGGCAAGTTGAGTTTGCCCAAGGCGAGTGCGGCGACGTGGTAAAACGTGCTGGTGACTGTTTCAGATCCGGGCACTGCCCCCTGTGGGAGCTCAAAGGTCAGGAGTTGAACCGCACCCCCGGCTTCGCGCGCTCATCGACGGTCAACTCAAACACATCCGGCCGCGCATAGTGGCCGACCACATCGTAGTCATACCGCGCACGGATCAATTCATCGGTGTCGATTTGTGCCGTGAGCAACCCCGCTTCGCCACGCAACGGTCCCGCCAGGACATCGCCCATCGGCCCGACGATCACGCTGCCGCCGGCGATCAACGGGCGATCGCCCGGCCAGTTGGCAATCTCAACGCCCAACGCATTCGGCGAGGCTTGCACCTGACAAGCGCTGACCACGAAGCAGCGGCCTTCATGAGCGATGTGCCGCATGCTGACCTGCCACATCTCGCGCTCATCCACGGTCGGCGCGCACCAGACCTCGACACCCTTGGCATACATCGCCGTGCGCAGCAGCGGCATCATGTTTTCCCAGCAGACCACCGCGCCGAGCTTGCCGACCTGGGTGTCGAACACCGGCAGCGTCGAGCCGTCACCCTTGCCCCAGATCAGTCGTTCAGTGCCGGTGGGCATGAGCTTGCGGTGTTTACCGATCAGCCCGGCCTGCGGGTCGAAATACAGCACTGTGCAATACAACGTGCTGCCGGCGCGCTCGATGACACCGATCACCAGGTTGGCACCGGTGCGCGCTGACAATCCGGCCAGCGCTTCGGTTTCGGCGCCGGGCACATCGATGGCATTGGCGAAATAACGCGCGAAGGCCTCACGCCCCTCGGGCAGTCGGTAGCCCAATTGAGTGCCGAAGCCCTCGCCTTTCGGATAGCCACCAAGCAAGGCCTCGGGCATCACCACCAGCGCAGCGCCGGCGTCACGGATCGCGTCTTCCCAGCTCAGGATCTGTTCGAGAGTTTCGCTTTTACCGCCGGGCAAAGCGCCGATCTGCAGCGCGGCGACAATGGATTTGGGCATGGTGTTACTCCATCAGGTTCAGATGTTGCTGATTCTCCAGCGGCACGCGATCATGAATAAAGCCCTGCCCGCTGCTGAATGATATGAGCCAAATGAATATCGCCGACATCGACCTGAACCTGCTGAAAGTTTTCGAGGCACTGCACGAGGAGTCCAGCGCCAGCCGCGCCGCACTGCGCCTGGGCGTGACGCAATCGGCAGTCAGCGCGGCGTTGCGCCGTTTGCGCGAGGTCTATGGCGATCAGTTGTTCGTCCGCACCGGGCGCGGACTGGCGCCGACCCTGCAAGCCAATCAGCTGAAACCAGTGATCAGCGATGCCCTGAACAAATGCCGACAAAGTCTGGCCATGCTCGATCCAGCGGCCAATCAATACGACGGGCGTTCGATTGCGATTGGCCTGTCGGATGATTTCGAAATTGCCTACGGTCGCCACTTGATCGAGGAAATCGCCTGGCGCGCGCCGAAGCTGCGGCTGATCTTTCGCCAGACCCATAGCCAGATCGTCGCCCGCGCGCTGATGGAACGCAGCATCGACCTGGCGATTACCGCTGGCGGGTTTGCCGAGCGCCTGCTCAGCCGTCAGGTGTTGGGCGAAGGTGGCTACGCCTGCCTCGTCGACCCGGCCAGTCTCGCGCCCGGCCAGCAGCACATCGAGTTGCAGGAGTTCGTTATGCGCGAGCACATTCTGGTGTCGTCGGGAGGCTTTATCGGCATCACCGATGAGGGTTTGGCGGCAGTGGGATTGAGCCGCCGGGTCTGCGCGTCGACCACGCATTTTGCCGCGCTGCCGTTTCTGCTCAAGGGCAGTCAGGCCGTAGCAACCATTCCAACCCATGCTGCCGCAAGCATCGCAGCGCTGAGCGGGCTGGCATTGCTGCCCTGCCCTTTGCCGTTGCCGCGCTATCCGGTGGAACTGGGTTGGCGCACCAGCACGCAGATCGATCCGGTGCTGGGCAAGGTTCGCGAGGCGATTGCCGCCACGTTCAGCCAGGTGTGAAGCGGTTTACTTGTTCGCCGCCATCAGGCGATTGACTTCGCTGCGCACCATGTTGGCGAACTCCGGTGGCGACATGCCGTCGAGTTCGGCGCGAACCCACTCGGCCCATTTGCCCTTGCGTTTGGAGCGTTCGCCAAACAGGCGCGCGGCTTCGCCTTTGGCTTTACCCAGATTGTTCTGCCAGAGTTCGAACAGACGGGATTTCTCATCTTCCAGCGCGGCGCGCTCTGCGAGGGATTTGTCGGCCAGATTGAAACTCATGGGGATTTATCCTGCTGCGTAAAATGGCGACATCTTACACGCTCGGCGGAAATCTCCGGTGCAGGTTTTTCCCTTGTCCGCGAATGACATGCAACTTTTCGCCTGCCGCTACACTCCATTGGTCACTGTCCATTCACCTGCAAGGAGTCATCCAATGGCCCGTAAAACTGCCTCGCAAGCTGCCGAAGAGCAAATCAAGGATCAAGCTTTCAGCGAGCTTCAGGCTCTGATCGAAGAATCGGACAAACTGCTCAAGAGCAGCGCTTCACTGGTAGGCGAAGAGGCGGAAACGCTGCGTGCACAAATTGCTCAGAAACTGCAGCTGGCGCTGGATTCGGTGTCCAGGGTGCGCGACCGCACCAAACCCGCCGTTGCAGCCACCGAGAACTACATCGGTGGTCATCCTTGGCAGACCGTGGCGGTTTCCGCCGGTTTCGGCCTTGTGGTGGGCCTGCTGCTCGGCCGTCGCTGAATCCAGCGTGACAAAAAAAAGCGAACCCTGCGGTTCGCTTTTTTTATGCCTGCGCGAACTATTCTCCCGCCAACTCGCGTAACTGCCGCAACGTCTGCTCATCCAGGGCGATCCCTTGGGTCATTGATCGACCGCGCTGCAAATGCCGCCGATCCCCCGGCAGGCGCTTGAGCCCGACCCCGTGCATCTGCCGCACCAGTTCCTCGCTGCGCTGGGCAAAGCTTTGCCCCGCCGCTTTGCTCGGATCGATGACGATCAATAGTTGGCCAGTCCATGGGGTTTTCGCGCCAGGGTGGTTGGACCAATCGAACTCGAACGAAAAATTGCCACCGGTCAACGCCGCCGCCAGCAACTCGACCATCATCGACAGCGCCGACCCCTTGTGCCCGCCAAACGGCAACAACGCCCCGCCTTCGAGAATTGCCTTGGGATCCTGAGTCGGTTGGCCGAGGCTATCAACGCCCATGCCGGCCGGCAGCCTTTCGCCGTTGCGCGCAGCGATCTGCACATCGCCGTGGGCAATGGCGCTGGTGGCCAAGTCGAAAACTATCGGCGCGGCATTGGCTCTTGGCGCCGCGAAGGCAATCGGGTTCGTGCCGAACAGCGGTCTGTCAGCACCATGGGGCACCACGCAGGTCATGCTGTTGACCACGCTCAACGCCACAAAACCTTCGTCGGCGAAGGGTTCAACGTCCGGCCAGAGTGCGGCGAAATGATGTGAGTTGCGGATCGCCAACACCGCGATCCCGGCGTGACGAGCCTTTTCCACCAGCAGCGATCGGGCCGCCGCCAATGCCGGCTGGGCAAAACCATTGCCGGCATCGACGCGGACAAACCCGGGCGCGACGTCTTCAACCCGGGGCACGGCATGGCCATTGACCCAGCCACTCTTCAGGGTCGAGACATAACCGGGAATGCGGAATACACCGTGGCTATGGGCGCCATCGCGTTCGGCGTTGGCGCAATTGGCCGCCAGCACACCAGCCACTTCGCTGGAGGTGCCGTGGCGTAGAAAAATCGTTTCCAGCAGTTGCGTGAGTGCTTCGACGGATAACGAGGACGAACCATGATCGTGTGGCGCAGACATCTGAAGCTCCAGAATGATTATTGGAGGGAACAACAGCGTACGGTCGATTTGACCACCGATTAACCGCGCCAGAGCTGTCGGCTGTCAACCCTTGGATTGAACGACAATGCTGATGCTGGCGAATACACATTCACCCTTGGCAGGTGCGGTAACTGAATACCGCCAGTGCTCGCGGTCGTGGATCTATGGTTGAGTCCCTGCCCGATGGCGCCCCGTTCAGAGCCCTATGATGTCCAGTTCGACCGCACCTCTGCTGTTTCCCGAGATTTTGAAATCCCCCGGCCTGCATGCTGATCTGGCCAAAACCCATGGTCTGAACAGCAAAGACTTCAGTTGGCTCGCGCACGTGCAACTGGCCACCCACGCTCTGCGTAGCGAACAGACCCCGCCAATGCTCGCCGAGCGAATTCTGCTTAACGCCGACAAGCAACTGCCCGTACCGTTGGCCGGTAGCTTCATTCTCGGCAGCGGCCCGGACGACGACGGCATGTTTCTCTACACCCCCTACGACGGGCTGAAGAAATACAGCGATGACGAAGCGCTGACGCAGGCGTTGCAGACGCGCCTGGACAATGCCGATGAACAGGACGATCTGTTGGCGTTCCTCAGCGCTTCGCAGCGCAAGGAACTGGTGGAAAAAAGCGTTATCAGCGTTACCCGCGAAACGATCGAAGGCGATGTATTCGAGGAGCAACAAAACTCGATCACTCTCGCTCAGCAAGCCTGTTCGCGCGACTTGCTTGACGAACTCAAGCGCCTGCCGTCGCTCGCCTCCCTGCTGGAAAAGATTCTCGATGAACGACTCGAAGCGCACTTTGGCAACTTGCGACAGAGTGACACCCGGGTCAGTTTTTACGCGGATACTGCGCCCTCTTCCGGAGAAACCAGGCATTGGGTCGAATCGCTGTCGCTCAGTGCAGCGCTGCTGCTGCACTTTCGCCGTCAGCAGTGGCCGCAAGGCCAGACCATTGAATTCTCCAATCCTGCCCGCCTCCCAGCCACGGATGATCAATCGGCATGGGAAACCGCGGTCAAGACCGCGTCGGGCAAACTGATCATGCTGTTGTTTCGTCAGCTCGAGACCTACTGGAGTGCCGCCTCACTGGAGGGGGCTCCGAGACGTACATTGTTCAGCCAGGCTTTGCACGACCAGGCACGCGCCGATCTGATGATCAAGCGCGAGACACAAATCCTCAGCGCCAGCGAGTTCGATGCGCTGCACAGTCTGATCCGTGAGCCGAACGTGGCCGTACGGCGCCCCACCTTCGAAACCGTGTGTCTGCGCGAGGCCGCCACTCAGGTAGAGTTGGCCGGCTCGCTGATGATCAATCATGACAAGGCTTATCTCTACACCCCCAGCGAGGGCCTGCAAGTGTTGACCAACTATGCCGATCTCAAAGAGACGCTCAGTGCCAAACTCGATACTGCAGGGCACGAAGACGAACTGTATGGGCTGATGAGCCTTGAGGAGCGTGATCACTACCTTGGTTTTACCAACGCCCAGGTGTCAGGCGAAAACATCGGTGGCGAAATAATGACTACCTTGTTCGAGGCCATCGTCACCAAACAACGGCAAAACGTCGAGTTTGCCTTGCAGCAATTTCGCCAGAGTGAACGTACCAGAGACATTCATGCACTGTTCGACAAGGCGCTGGATATCCGCTCGATGATCCATCAGCGCCTGCTCAAACTCGACGTCAATCAGCGCTGGAGCACCCGGCCGTCGTTTTCCAGCGCGCCGCCATCGTCACTGGTGCAGGCAGACAAGGCGGCGCAATTGACGAAAGAGCTTCAAGGACGGCTCAAACCCCTCACTGATGAATTCAACAATCAACCGACTGCAAGCAGCGGTGAACAGCGCGGCTTCGTGGAAAGCATGCTGTGGAAACTGGCGCAGGCTTACCAGGCGGGAATTTGCGCTGAAGCACACCTGAGAAACTTCAATGGTTCATGGCCGCAGGCCGAACGAAAAATCATCGAAACCGTATTCGACACTGCCCACGCCACCCGCGCTGAACGCCAGTCGCTCAATGGCTTTCGCCCGGACGCCTGGACAATGTCCTTGAAATGCGAAGGCCAGACTGACGCATTGCCGCTTGCCTACTGTGTGTTGCTGACCGAACGCGGCGGCCTGGACGTCGCGCATTCCGGCCGCGCCATTCTGTGGACGCCGGCTAACGGCCTCGAGTCGTTCGCCGACATCGCCGTTGCGCGCCAGCAATTGCAACGAAGGCTAGACGACACAAACCTGAGTTCAACCTTGCTGGAAAATCTGCCAGCGAAGCTGCGTCGCCTGGATCAGCCGTACACGCTCGGCACTTTCGAGTTGATTGACGGCAGTGTGTCAAGCGATCGCATGCAATCGGCCATTGACCATTACATGGCCGAGTGTGAGTTTTTACGGATTTGCATCAAGGACGAAGACACGCTGGCGAAGTTTCTCAAGCAAATGAAAGCCAACGTCATCGATACCAATTTGCTGCGGGCCATCGATATCGCTCGTTCCGTTTCCCGGCATCTGGACTACCCCGACTGGTTGCGCACGGCACCGGTGAAGGAACAGCGCACGCAACTTGCACTGCTGGATGAGGTGCGGCGAGCCTTTATCGATGGCAAGGACTTCATTGAAGGCGTTCCGACTCTGGCCACTCACGTGGAGCAGACACTGAAGACACTGCTCGATGCCAGATTCCCCAATAACCGGCTCCGTCCTCAAGACATCCAGATCACCCCTAACCTGACGCTTGCCGGCCCAGCCTGCGACCTGCTGGAATTTGCCCAGCATCACTACAACATCGTGCAGGACACAGGTTTTTCAGTATCCGCAAAAACAGCCACGGCGTTACCGAAAAACTTCGATCAGGCCGCCGTGCGTCAACTGCTGCTATCGCTGGAAGTCGCCACAACTTATACGCGCAAGGTGACCGAAGCGCTGTCGGGCGACACTGAGGCTGCGCGCCTCAGCAAACAACGATTCCTCCGCCAATTACCCTGGCAGTTGATGCAGCACGCGCACACGTTGAAGCTGCAACAGCAACTGTCCGATAGCGGTTACGACTACATCTGCCAAATACTCGATATGCCGGACGGGATTGCCCGTGCCACCGTCGACGGAGCACATGCCATCGTCAGCCCACTCTCGTTGATCAAAACCTCCGGCGCCGCTTCCGTTGACGCCCTCGGCCTGTACGTCATCGGGCCGGGCGCGGGACAAACGGGGCCACGGGTCTTGTATGCGCCCTATTCCAGGTTCGTATTGCGTGAATTTGAAAACGAAGCGCAGTTGATCGAAGCATTGAACACCCCCGGGCCTTTCCAGGATCTGATCATCAGGCGTCTGCCAGAGAATCAGCAGGCCGTATTCAGGAACCTGTTGCAAACCACGATTGGCAAACCCAGCGAGATCACGCTTCAAAGCACAGCCGTCAACGATAATGCGCTTGAGCTGTTTCACAAGGACACGCTCAGTCTCGTGCCGCACCTGCTCGGTAGCCAGCCACAGATCAATGCCCAGTCGGATTGGGAAGCGGCGAAAATTCTGTTCAGTAAAGGCGTGCGCCTGGTACCCCACTTGTTGCCGGCGAAGCTCGCGTCTGTGTTTTTCCTTTGGCAAAGCTACCAAGACTTCAAGGCCTCTGCCGAAGCCCTTCAAAATCACCATTGGGCGGACGGTCTGAAAAACTTTATAGCCGGCGCGATATCCCTGTTCAGTCTGGGCCGCTTGTCCTGGGAAGCAGAAGCAGAAACGGCCACCGTCGATTTCGCTCCACAAGCTCAGCCCGCTGCCGGGGCAGATACAACGACCAAAGTTGCCCCCCGCTGGGCAAAAGTGTCACCCGTTTCAGCCGCTCGGGTGGAGCTACAGTCATTTGAAACCAGCAAAGCGCTGCAAAGTCTCAAACTCGAGAGCAATAAGCTGGTGTATGGAGACACGTCGACAACCCAGAAATATGCGGCCATTGCTGGCAAGGTCTACCCGGTGGTCGAGTCTGAGAAAACCTGGTATTTGCAGGTCAAGCAGGGCGGCAGAGGGCCTGCTCTCGAAGAGAAAAACCAAAGGCTGGTGATTGCGCGGACCGGCAACCCCGTTCACTTGTGCCGATCGAAGCGGCGCGATCTCGTACAAATCGAAGTCGAGACAAGCCGTTGGATAGAAATGGATATTCAGGCCAAAGGGATGGCACAGATCAATCGCCGCTACCCCGCCAGGGCCTTTGTCATCGAGCAAGCCATAGGCCGGGCAAGACGCTACGCACTGAACTGTCTGCACAACCTGGCCTTATATCGCGACAACCTGGGCGGCAGTCGCCTGGAAACTGTATTGAAGGGGATTTTCGACATCTCGCAAGTCACACCTGCTCTGCTTGCAAACATCAAAAAAGTGCTGATCCCCCTCTGCCATGAGCTGGCCGACCCCAAAGATGACTTACTCCATACCGAACGGTTTTTCGCTGGTTTGAATTCCCGTTACTCCGACAACACGGTTGCATTCGTCTTCAAACAGGACAAGCGAAAAATAGTTCACCTCACCGAGAACTTCTTCAACCCGCAGCAGGATGTCTATACCGCCTACTTGCCGCAACGGTTCAACGTCGATTCTCACGCTCGGGCAGTGACGCTGATTCACGAACTGTCGCATCTGGTGTGCGACAGCGAAGATTTTGCGGGGGTAGACGCGATCAGTCCCTATCCCGATCTGATTGACACGAGCACTGCAGATGGGCAAACGCTTAAAGATGATCTCGAACTCAGGCGCAAGTCCTTGTCGCGCTCTACAGCGTCTGAACGCCTGTTCTCAGTGGAAAACGCCAGCAACGCCTGGATCGGCGTGGACCAGGTGCCGTCGCACGCTGATGATTACAAAAAGATTCTGCGACTTACCAAGAGCAAAAACCTTGCAGACGCCCGCAAAGCGTTTCGCAGCCCGGTCTCGGATGAGGCGCGCATTGCTGTGGTTCTGGCCAACGCTGATTCGATCGCGTTGCTGATGAGTGATATCGGCAGAGAACTGGACCCGCTACCGGCAGCCATACCCTTACCGGCCCCAGTGCCTGTCTCTGTCTCTGTCCCAAGTCAGACGCAATCCCCGCAACCAGAGCCGTAAACAAAAAAGTGCGCAGGTTCGACACCCGCGCACTTTTTATACAGCCAGCAGTGAGGACTCAGTCCTTCTGATCACGCAACACGTTGCCCGACGCGCCGTCAATTCGGAACTCGTAAACAATACCGTCGGCCTTGCGCCCTTCGCCTTCCCAGTAGCCGTCATTGTCGGCACCGATCTCATAGACTTCGACATAACCGGCTTTGGTCTTGGCGACCTCGATGGCTTTTTCGATGGTGATCCAGCCAGCGCCTGGCTTGTCCGCCAGGGCGGCACCGGCGCTGAGCAGACCGGCGGTGGCAATCAGGGCTGTGAATGTCTGTTTGATCATTTTTTCACTCCATTTATGGATAGTAGGCACTTGCTTCCTGTGTTTTTGGGCGCCACAGGGGAAAATAAGTTCCACGTTGATGGGTAAATGCCATGACGGATGTTCTCGGCAGCGGGTCAGCGAGGTTAGAATGAGCGAAATCAGGACGAGTCAATGACCCAAGACACTCTTTCGGAAGCCGAATACGATGCGATCACCGATGCCGCCGCGCAGTGGTGCATGCGTCTGCATGCCGTTGACTGCACGGACGAAGAGCGTCGCGCGTTCCAGGCGTGGCACGATGCGCATCCCTTGCACGCTTTCGAATACGAGGCCATGCAAGAGATCTGGGAGGTCGCCGGAGATCTGCCGCGAACCGAGCCCGAGGCACTCGCAGCACAACGCAAGCCTTCGCGCTCATGGCCCAAGTTCGCGGTCATTGCCGGCGCCTGCGCCCTCGCCTTGCCGCTCGCGGCCTACACCGGCTGGAGTCTGGGCTGGTTGCCCAACAGTTATCAGCATTACGCCGCCAGCGACAATGTCCGTCAGATCACTTTGAGTGACGGTAGCCAGCTGGAACTCAACCTCAACACCGACCTGACCTTCAGCAATTACAAACATGAACGCCGCGTGACCCTGAACAAGGGCGAGGCGTTTTTCAGCGTCAGTCACGACGCCGCACACCCGTTCGTGGTTCGCGCCGGCGAAGGCAAGATCCGTGTGACCGGTACGCGCTTCAATGTCTGGATGTATGAAGACCAGGTTCGGGTGAATCTGATCGAAGGCTCGGTGCTGGTCAGCAGCAATCGCGATCTACCGGGCGACGGTCTGCGCCTGACGCCATCGATGCAGGCACGCTACCGACATGGCGACTACACGCCACAAATCAGCCAGACCTACCCGAACGACACCTCGCTGGCTTGGCGCAGCGGCCGATTGGTGCTCGACAACCTTGCGCTTCACGACGCCCTGCCGTTGATCAATCGTTACCTCGACAAGCCGTTGATGCTCGCCGACACCAGCACCGGCGCGATCCGCGTGGGCGGTGTCTATAACATCAAAGAGTTGAACAACCTCGCCAACAGCCTGCCGAAAGTGCTGCCGGTCTACCTGACCCGCAACAAGGAAGGTAACCCGGTGATCAACTCGATGCCGCAACGTCCCTCGAAAAGCTGAAGGCCGCGTCCCTTGCGGGAGGCGGCCTTCGTTTGTTTCAGGTGATGAACTTTTACTGCGCTACCACCTTCCCTGCCTGTTCTTGTGCCTGGTGTATGGTCTGCACCTGATATTGCGGGTCTGCCTGGATTTGCTGCTCGGTAAATGGCAGAACGCTCCACTGTTTTCTGGAAAACGCCGCCGTCTGATCGCGCGAGTATTTCGACGCCGGATCACTTGATAACGAGAACGCCAACAGCCCTTGGGCATGTGGGCCGCTTTCGTCGAAGCTCACCACTTGCAGATAACTGGTGCCGCTGACCACCTCCAGTTTGCCGTCCTCGCGGGGCACGCTTTGCATCGCGTTGTAGATGCCAAGGGTCCCCGGCCCGCCGTGAATCGGCGTTTGCTGCCCGCCGCTGCTGACCACTTGAATATCACCCCAGCGCGTGTCCGGCTTCAGGCGCATCTTGCCAGTCAGTTTTACCGACGCCAGCATCGCCTCGCGTAGCGCTTTGGCGACAGCGGGTTGTTCAACCGCCAGACCACGCGGAGTGTTTTGCGCATCAGCCGGATCGAAGGTGACGCGCCAGATGTCCGGCGATTCAAGCAGCGCCTGCATGATGTTCCGGAAGTGCACCAGGCCAAGCCCGGAATCCAGATTGGCGCGGCCGTCCCAGGCTTTGAGGCTGACGCAGGCAGGCTTTAGTGTCGCCGCATCGCTGCCCAGATCCGATGCGCAGAACTTCAGCAGATCAGGCATGACCTGCGTGGCCAGGTACACCTGATCATCCATCACCATGCTTTGCAGATCCCTGATCCCCAGCGGGCCTTTTTTGCTCAGGTTGCTCAGGCGATCCAGGGCGAATCGCGAGCGCAGGCCCAGCGGTTGTCCGTCCTGGCTGATCAGCGGGGAATAGCCGGTAAGCGGTTGCGCCGGATTGGCCAGCCACGCAGAGTCGTTTGAGTGCTGGACAAAATCCTTGCGCAGCAACTGCGGCAACTGACTGGAGGCGAATATGCCCTGCTGTGCCGCTTGCGGATCGATATCCCAGACACACTCGCTGTTGGAACCGTCCAGAACAATCATGTGCAGGCCCGCGCGTGGGTCGCTGCATTTGGCCAGCTTGTCGGCGCTGACATTCGGCACCACCGAGAGGTTCATGTACAGCGTCTGGCCTTTGTCATCCACCGCCAGAGTGTTGACCCAGGGAATGCCCTGAATCTTGTGCACGGCGTCCTGCAGATTCGAGATGCTGTTGGCCTGGTTCATCGCATACCACTGCTTGAGCACACGATCGTTGTCCAGATTGGCATCGCGCAAGCTGTAGGCGTACTGCTTGTCCCAGTCGAGCTTGCCCGGCCACTGCACGATCGGCCCGAATTGCGAACTGTAGACGTCGCGCGTCACCGGTACGACCTGGCCATCAGCCTGCTTGACCTGCACGGTGACTGTCTGCCTGCTCAGCGCGAGCGACTTGCCGTCGACCAGGTAACGGGTCGGATCTTTCGGATCGAGTTGCAGACGATACAACGTGAAGTGTTTCGACGAGTCGACGGTATGGGTCCAGGCCAGATGCTGGTTGAAACCGATGTTGATCATCGGCAAGCCCGGCAACGCCGCGCCCATGACATCCAGCTTGCCGGGAATGGTCAGGTGCATCTGATAGAAGCGCATTCCACCCACCCAGGGAAAATGCGGGTTGGCCAGCAACATGCCGCGGCCGTTGAACGAGCGCTCGCTGCCGACCGCCACGGCGTTACTGCCTCGATCGAGGGCGAAACGCTGCTGACGTACGTCGGCCAATTGAAAGGCCTGAGCGTTGCGCTGAACCTGCGCAGTGGATTGCGGTGGGGTCGCACCGGCCAGGGCTTCGGCGAACTGGCCCACCCCGCCTTCTGCCAGCAGGCGCCGCGTCAGCTTGACCAGATCCTCGGCGTGGATCTCACGCACCCATTCACCCTGGCATTGCTGCGGCAGTCCCTGTTGACGGCGTTCGGCCAGATAGCGGTTGTAACCGGCGGCGTAGCCTCGTACCAGATCACGCACCTGAGCCGGTTGCGCCTGCCAGAACGCTTCGACCGCTGCAGGTGTGTTGAGCCAGGTGAAGAACACATCACTCACGCGATTTTCCCGTTGTTCAACGGTGAACTGTTCGGGACCAAAGTAACGGGAACGCTCGCCATTGACCGTGACGATTTCATTGGCCAGCAGACACAAATTGTCCTGAGCATAGGCATAACCGATACCGAAACCCAGACCGCGCTCGTTCTCGGCACGAATGTGCGGCACGCCGAAACTGGTACGCCGAATGTCGGCGCGGGTGTCCGTGGCCGGACTCAGTGCATGAGCCGACAGGCTCAGTCCGAATAAGGTGCCGGCAAGGGCCAGCCCGGTGAGTTGCCTGGAAATAATCACGCTCGCTCCTGATCGAAAGGTCGGTTGCCCCTGCGTCCACGCGCAATGAGCCTGTCGAAGAAACGAAGCTGAGAAAAAATATTTAGCGAGAAAACCACCGAGACCGCGCCGTCATCACGAGGCTGGGACGAATTGGCGACGAAATTTCTACATCTTTTCTTTCATGATTTGTCGTGCTGAAACGTCTTGTTTAGAGAACGCAACAAAACCTTTCCCGATCTGGCTCTGAAAAGGAGTAATCGCATGTACAACTCGCAACTACCATCGGACGGTAGCCAGACGCCACAGAGCGTTTCCATAAGTACGCACACCGACAATTTCACCCAGCGCGGCGAGCGTCCGGGCAACGAGCGCATCCGCGTTCTATTGAAGAGTTTCGGCCTGCGCACCAGCCTGATTCGGCTGAAAGTCATCGACGCGCTGCTGGTGGCAGCACAGAGCAATCGCCGCTTGGGCGTGCGCGGTGTGCATAGCCAGTTGCTCGATCTGGACGTGCCGCTGTCTTTTCTCAGCGTCCGCGAAGTGCTTAAACGCTTGTGCGCCGAAGGTGTGATCACCTTCAACGCCGACAAGAGTTACAGCCTGCACCCGCACGCTGCTGCGGTCCTCAGCGACGAATGAGGCCTGTGAAATAAACGTCAGGGCTTGACCTTGCGGCGCATTACGCCATTGATCACCACCACAATCACTGCCACGCCAATCGCGACGTACTGGAAAGTTTTTTCAGTGATCATTCCGGCGTTTTGCAGCCAGGACAGGCCGAGCATGATCGCCAGTACGGACAAAGCGATCAGAATCGAATAAATCAAGCGTTGCTTCTGGGTCATTGCGGTTTCCTGAAACGTAGAAATGTGTCCGCTTGCAGGCCACCTGCTCTGAGGATTCTGAGTAAACGCGACACAAACGGAGGCTCATGTTACAGCCGCTGAGGCGTTTTGGCTGCAGGATCGGCCACCTTGAGGCCGCCCGGTCGATTTGCCGCAACCCACGCCCGCGCCGCCAGTTCGGTTAGAACCTGTCTGGCCGTATCACGAAGATTCCTGTTTAGCGCTGATCACGGCGGCTCAATTGCGAAACTAACCGGTCATCGCTACGCATTTGTTTAGGCACGCAAGCAGCTAAAGCTTCGGCGCAGAACGACGATACGCTGTGATACCCGCCCTGTTTCAATTCCCGCCGTTCAACAAAAAGCCGCTCAAGGATCAGTTCCATGCCCGCACTGCGCACTATTCAGGCTCGCTACACGCTGTTTCTGGTTCTGTTTATCCTGCTGTTGTCAGTGCTGACCGTGGCCGGCATCAGCCAATTGGTCGCGCCGACCCTGCGCGATACCGAAGAGAAGGTCGTGCTCAACCGCATCGCCGAGGTCGCGGTACAGATTCAGGGCGAACTGAACAAGGTACAGGCGCAGCAACGCAGCATCACTCAGACCATCCCGCTGCTCGACAGCGCTGCCATCGATGTAGTGTTGCCAGGGCTGGTGGATCAGTACGGCGAACCGAAAGTCTTCGGCGGCGGCATCTGGCCGTTGCCCGGCCAGCGTGAAGCCGGGCGCAACAAGTTCAGCACCTTCTGGCATCGCGACGCCTCGGGCCAGCTCAAGGTCAATACGTTCTGGAACAGCGATGCGGCACCCAACTACTACGACCAGAGCTGGCACAAGGGCGGCATGGCCACCCCGCGCGGCCAGTGCGCATGGGCCGCTGCCTATAAAGACGATGCCAGTGCCGAGCCGCGCACCAACTGCGCCATGGCTATCTACAAGAACGGCAGTGCCTGGGGCGTTTCGACCATCGACGTGACCCTGGGCTTCTTCAACGACCTGGTAGCGCGCAAGGAAAAAGACCTTAATGCCGAGATGCTCATCGTTGAGGCTGACGGCAAGATCATCAGCAACAGCTCGCGCATCAGCGGCCCGATCGTATTGAAGAACATCAGCGAACTGGCGGCCAGCTCGACCTTCGTCAATCAGATCAAGACCGGCCTGCAGAATCGCGATAAAGCGCAACGGGTCGAGTTCGACAACAACGGTGAAGCCGCGACATTCTTTATGCGCCCTATCGAGGGCACACCGTGGTTCCTCGCCACCGCCCTGCCCACCAAAATGCTCACCGCCCAGCGCGACGATGTGCTCAACAGCCTGAGCCTGATCCAGATTCCGCTGGTGATCCTGCTGGTGCTGTTGCAGGTTTACGCGATTCGCAAGCTGGTGCAGCGCATGAAAGCCCTCAAAGCCAACATCGACTCGCTGTCGAGCGGCGACGCCGACCTGACTCGCCGCATCACCATTCGCGCTGAAGACGAGCTCGGTGCGATCGGCCATTCGGTCAACACCTTCATCGCCTACCTGCAAAACATGATCGGCGAAGTCACTCAGGCCACCGGCGCCATGGCTTCGAGCCTCGACAACCTGCAGCGCACCTCGGCACACACCAGCCAGATCCTGCTGCGTCACGCCTCGGAAACCGACCAGACCGTCACTGCCATTACCGAAATGAGCTCGACCGCCGAAAGCGTTGCGCAAAACGCCGCCGAAACCGCAGCGTTCACCCAGCGCGCCAACGAGAACGCCGATCGCTCACGCGTCGTGGTCGGTGAAGCGACCAACAGCGTGGTCGCGCTGATTGACGAGGTCGCCAGCGCTACACACAAAGTTGAAAACATGCAGCAGGACGCCCAGCGCATCACCGAAATCCTTGGCGTGATCGGCGCGATTGCCGGGCAGACCAACCTGCTCGCCCTCAACGCAGCGATTGAAGCCGCGCGTGCCGGGGAACAGGGTCGCGGCTTTGCAGTGGTGGCGGATGAAGTCCGCGCCCTCGCCGCACGCACTCAGGCCAGCACTTCCGAAATCAACGAAATGTTGACCCGCCTGACCCAGGGCGTGAGTTCCTCAGTCAGCGCCATGGAAAACACCCAGGCCAGTTGCCAGTCCGCCGCCGACGCCACGGCACGGGTCAACTCGGGTCTGGACGAAATGGCCGGTTCGGTCAGCCACATCAACAGCCTCAGCACTCAGATCGCCACTGCCGCTGAACAGCAAAGCGCGGTCACCGAAGAGATCAACCGCAGCATGGTGCAGATCCGCCACATGGTCGATGAGTTGGTCCAGAGCGGCCAGGCCAGTGAGTTGAACACCCGCCAGTTGCTGGAAGCCAATAGCCGCGTCAGCGCGATCATGGGGCGGTTCAAGGTCAGTTGAGTCTTCACCACCCACACTGGATTGCCGATAGCAGACAATCCAGTGTGGGAGCAGGGATCTGATTCGCATCGACATTGCGATCAACATGTCATACCTTTCTGACCATCCAGCCACCTCTCCCTCATCCCCCTGTCAGCCTTGATCCATAATCATCCTGTCAGCCTGCCTTGTAGCAACTGGATACACTCAGTTGATGCCGGGGCGGAAAAACCGGTCAAAATGCGTTCTTTTTGCCCGTCACCGAGTCGAGAGCCCATCCCCATGCGAAGCCAACTGCGTCTGCTCGCCCTGAGCGCCCTGTTCATCTCCTCCCTGGCGCAAGCCGCCGAACTGATCCCGATCGAAGTGCATCGCGATGCCAATTGCGGGTGCTGCAAAAAATGGATCAGCCATCTCGAAGCCAACGGTTTCAAAGTCGAAGACCACGTCGAAAGCGACATGAGCAGCTTTAAACAGCAGCACGGCGTACCGCCGCGCCTGGCGTCCTGCCATACCGCGATCATCAATGGCAAATTCGTCGAAGGTCATGTGCCGGCCGATCAAGTGCTGGCGCTGAGCAAGCGCGACGATCTGCTGGGCGTTGCCGCGCCAGGCATGCCGATGGGTTCGCCGGGGATGGAAATGGACGGCATGAGCGATGCGTACCAAGTGATCGGCCTGAAGAAGGACGGCGCTGACGTGGTGGTGGCGGATTACCCGGCCCGTTGATGGGTGCAGCCTACTTCGGTCTGTTCTTTGCCGCGTTTGGCGCGGCGACATTGCTGCCATTGCAATCCGAGGCGCTGCTGGTCGGTCTGATCATCAGTGAGCGATATTGGCTGTGGGGGCTGCTCGCGGTGGCGACGCTGGGCAACGTGCTCGGTTCATTGGTCAACTGGTGGCTGGGCCGTGGTCTCGAGCGTTTTCAGGATCGCCGCTGGTTCCCGGTCAGTCCGCGGCATATGACCACGGCGCGCAAGCATTACGAGCGCTATGGGCATTGGTCGCTGCTGCTCAGTTGGCTGCCGGTGATCGGCGATCCGCTGACCTTGATTGCCGGTGTCATGCGTGAGCCACTCGGGCGGTTTCTGCTGATCGTCACGCTGGCCAAAGGCGCGCGTTATGGCGTGCTGGCCTTGCTGACGCTGGGCTGGCTCGGTTGAACCAACCGCCCGCATGATTGCCATTGTTTAACGTCGGCGTAATCCCGGCCTTACAGAGTCAGCCAATTTCCAAGGAGTTTGTGCTTATGTCCGTCACGCTTTCCCGCTGGCTGCCCGGCCTCGTCCTCAGCGCTGCACTGCCGCTAATGGCGCACGCAGCCACTCAAACCGCTCCCGCCGAAGGGCCTGCCTATGGCCCGCAGCTGCAAGGTTTCCAATATCCCTACACGCTTAAACATTTCGCCTTCGAATCCCAGGGGCAGAAACTGCAAATGGGTTACATGGATGTCGCCGCCAATGGCAAGGCCAACGGCCGCACCGTGGTGCTGATGCACGGCAAGAATTTCTGCGCAGCGACCTGGGACAGTTCGATCAAGGCCCTCAGCGATGCCGGTTACCGCGTCATCGCCCCAGACCAGATCGGCTTCTGTACATCCAGCAAACCTGAGCACTATCAGTACAGCTTCCAGCAACTGGCCACCAATACTCAGCAATTGCTCAAAGCGTTGGGTATCCAGAAAGCCACCCTCCTCGGCCACTCCACCGGCGGCATGCTCGCCACCCGTTATGCGCTGCTTTTTCCTGAGCAGGTCGATCAACTGGCGATGGTCAACCCGATCGGTCTGGAAGACTGGAAAGCCCTTGGCGTTCCATATCGCACCGTCGATCAGTGGTACCAGCGCGAGTTGAAGGTCACGGCCAAGGGCATTCGCGACTATGAGCGCACGACTTATTACGACGGCCGCTGGAAGCCCGAATTTGATCGTTGGGTCGACATGCTCGCCGGCCTGAGCAAAGGCCCGGGCAAGACCCAGGTCGCGTGGAACTCGGCGCTGATCTACGACATGATCTTCACCCAGCCGGTGTACTACGAATTCAAGAATCTGAAGATGCCGACCCTGTTGCTGATCGGCACCTCCGACACCACCGCCATCGGCAAGGACCTCGCGCCGCCTGAGGTGAAAGCGAAGATTGGTCATTACGAAGTGCTCGGCAAACAGGTCGCCAAGCTGATTCCCCAGTCGACGCTGATCGAATTCCCGGGCATGGGCCATGCGCCGCAAATGGAAGAGCCGGAGAAATTTCATCAGGCGCTGCTCGGCTGGCTGGGCAAAACCCCTTCCGCTCCATGATGAGGTAAGCCGATGACGGTGCAGATTGCGGTGATTGATGACTGGCAGGACGTGGCCCGTGACGTGGTCGACTGGTCCGTGCTCGAGAGCATCGGTGAAGTAAACTTTGTGCACGATTACCCGTCCGACAACGCCACGCTGGCCGAGCGCCTGGGCAAGTATCAGGTGATCTGCGTGATGCGCGAGCGCACGCGTTTCGACGCTGATCTGCTTGGGCGCTTGCCACAATTGAAGTTGCTGGTCACCGGCGGCATGCGCAATGCGGCGCTGGACATGTCAGCGGCAGCCGCGCTCGGCATCCAGGCCTGCGGCACCGACAGCTACAAACACGCCGCACCCGAACTGACGTGGGCGCTGATCATGGCGGCGACCCGTGATCTGGTCAAGGAAGCCAATGCCCTGCGCGCCGGCCAGTGGCAACAGGGCCTGGGCGGCGACCTGCATGGCAAGACGCTGGGAATTCTCGGTTTGGGCAGCATCGGCCAGCGAGTCGCGCAGTTCGGTCAGGTGTTCGGCATGCGGGTGATTGCCTGGAGCGAAAACCTCACGGCCGAACGTGCCGAAAATGCCGGCGTGACGTACGTCAGCAAGCAGCAATTGTTCGAGCAGGCCGACGTGCTGTCGGTGCATCTGGTGCTCAGCGAGCGCAGTCGGGGCCTGGTCGATGCCCAGGCGCTTGGCTGGATGAAACCGACCGCGCTGCTGGTCAACACCGCGCGCGGGCCAATCGTCGATGAAGCCGCGCTGATCAAGGCGCTGCAGAAACAACGCATTGCCGGCGCGGCGCTGGACGTATTCGACCAAGAGCCTTTGCCGGCTCTGCACCCGTTTCGCACGCTGGAAAACGTCCTCGCTACGCCGCATGTGGGCTATGTCAGCCGACAGAATTACGAGCAGTTCTTCGGGCAGATGATCGAGGATATTCAGGCGTGGGCGGCTGGAGAGCCGGTGCGATTGTTGAATTGAGTCTTTCATTTGAGAGGTTCAGCGCTCAACCGGCCGATTCGTGAACAGGCTCGCTTCCACAGGGTGTACGCGTGCCGATGTGGGAGCGGGCCTGTTCGCGAAGAGGCCATCATCGACACTACGCCAGAATGTTCTCGCACCAAAACGGTGCTATCCGCCCATCCCCTAGCACAAAATCGTGACTAACCAGTCACCGTTTTGGCCCACTCCGGACGGAAAACATGCCCTTCGTCGGAGCATTCGCCCTCTCAAACCCTCGTTAGCATACCGACACAACCGATTGTCGAACAATTTACCCCTTTGCCCTGACCCGCTCTAGGATCTGGCCTAGACTGATTTTTCAGTGGCCAAACCACTCGGTCATACCGACGAAAAAAAGTCGAAACTTTTGCTTCACGCCACAGGTCATCAGAACAACTGGGCGAAAGCGACTGGTGTAATCCTTGCAACGGCCTCACCACCCATTCTGCTTGCGCGTGTTGGGTCAGCATTTGCTCACCGATGCGTGGCGCCTTTGCGCCCGGCCACAGGACTTGGCCACGAAACAGCTTGTTCGAGACAAGAATCAGATCACACACGGGAGATACATATGATCAGTGCGGCATTGGATATTCAGGGAGAGCGTGCTCACCAGTCGCTTGGAGAATCGAGCACCATCAGTGTTCCCGGCAGCCGACAGATCAACGTACCCGGCACCAAGACGCTTGCTCCGGTAGCAAGCCAGAATCCCAACAAGAAAAAAGTGTTGTTTGTGACGTCGGAGATCGCCGATCTGGTCAAGACCGGTGGCCTCGGCGACGTTTCCGCCGCCTTGCCCCGGGCCATGGCCCATCTGCACGATGTGCGAGTGTTGATTCCCGGTTACCCGCAAGTGGTGCACAGCGAAAACCCGATCCACATTATCGGCGAGCTGGGTGGCCACGCCGCGCTGCCACCTTGCAAAATCGGTCGCATGGACATGCCCGATGGCCTGGTGATCTATGTGTTGATCTGCCCTGAATTGTATGAGCGCGAAGGTGGCCCTTACGGCGCCAACAACGGTCGCGACTGGCCGGACAACCATATCCGCTTCGCCCGTCTCGGCCTCGCTGCTGCCGATATCGCCGCCAACCTTGCGCAAATCCACTGGCGCCCGGATCTGGTGCACGCGCATGACTGGCCGGCTGGCCTCGCGCCCGCTTACATGCACTGGCGCGGGCAACGCACGCCGACCCTGTTCACCATTCACAACCTGGCCTATCAGGGCGTGACCAGCCTCGGTTCCTGCCCGGAGCTGGGGATTCCCGCCCATGCGCTGCAACAGGAAGGCATGGAGTTCTACGGCAAGATGTCGTTCCTCAAGGCCGGCATGGCCTATTCGAGCCACATCACCACCGTCAGCGCCACTTACGCGCAGGAAATCACTACTCCGGACTTCGGCTGCGGCCTCGACGGGTTCCTCGCTGCCAAAACCCAGCAAGGCCTGCTCAGCGGTATCCCGAACGGTATTGATGAGAGCTGGGATTCGGCAACCGATCCACACCTGTTTGCCCCGTTCGCCATCGGCGACTGGGAAGGCAAAGCGGTCAACGCCGCTCACGTCCGTGAACTGTTTGGCTTGCATGACTCTACCGGCCCACTGTTCGCCGTGGTCTCGCGGTTGGTCTATCAGAAAGGCCTCGACCTGACTGAAGCGGTGTCCGAGTTCATCGTGCAGAACGGTGGCCAGATCGCGATCATCGGTCGTGGCGAGCCAGAAGAAGAACAAGCCATGCGCGAGCTGGCCCTGCGCTTCCCTGGCCAGATCGGTGTGCGCATCGGCTTCAACGAAACCGACGCGCGGCGCATGTTCGCCGGCAGCGACTTCCTGTTGATGCCTTCACGCTACGAACCTTGCGGCTTGAGCCAGATGTACGCCCAGCGTTTCGGCTCGCTGCCGGTGGCGCGCAATACCGGCGGCCTTGCCGACACCATCGAAAACGGCGTTACCGGGTTTCTCTTCGATGAATCCACCGTCGAGAGCTACAAGGAAGCCCTGAGCCGCGCGTTCAAGGTTTTCGCCTTCCCGGAACTGCTCAATGCCATGCGATGCCGGGCCATGGCCGCACCGTTCAACTGGAGCAAAGCAGTCGAACCGTACGCCGAACTTTACGAACAACTGGTCGCCAAGGCGTTGGGTAAAGCCAGCCATAAATAACCAGGGAGTTGCAGAAAATGCCGTCAAGGACCCAAGAAACCTGGCCCCACGGCGCGATCATGCTGGATGCCGAACACACGCAGTTTGCGCTGTGGGCACCTGACGCGTTCTACGTCAGTGTGGAACTGGAAGGTGAAAGATCGTTGCCGATGCTGCCCCAGGGCGACGGTTGGTTTGTGATCAAGGCCAACTGCCCGGCGGGCAGCCGCTACCGTTACTGCATTGATGGCGAACTGGAGGTGCCCGACCCGGCCTCCAGGGCGCAGGATGGGGATCTCGACCGCCACAGCGTGGTGGTCGACCCGCATGCTTATCAATGGCGACACACGGCGTGGAATGGTCGGCCGTGGAGCGAAGCGGTGATCTACGAGTTGCACGTCGGTGCGCTCGGTGGTTTCGCTGAAGTCGAACAGCATCTGGCGCGGCTGGTTGCGCTGGGTGTTACCGCAATCGAATTGATGCCGCTGGCGCAATTCCCCGGTGATCGCAACTGGGGTTACGACGGCGTGTTGCCCTACGCGCCCCAAGCCTCCTACGGTACCCCGGAGCAACTCAAACACCTGATCGACAGCGCCCACGGCCATGGCCTGGCGGTGATTCTCGACGTCGTCTACAACCACTTCGGTCCAGACGGCAATTATCTGCATCGTTACGCCAAAGGCTTTTTCCGCGAAGACAAACACACGCCCTGGGGCGCGGCGATCGACTTCCGTCGCCCCGAAGTTCGCGAGTTCTTCATTGAAAACGCGCTGATGTGGCTGCTCGAATACCGTTTCGACGGCTTGCGTCTGGATGCGGTGCACGCGATTGAAGACCCGGATTTTCTCAGCGATCTGGCGCGGCGCATTCGCCAGCAGATCGACCCGACCCGGCACGTCTGGCTGACCGTCGAGAACGAGCTGAACCAGTCGAGCCTGTTGGAAACCGATTACGACGCGCAGTGGAACGACGACGGCCACAATGCTCTGCATGTGCTGCTGACCGGCGAAACCGATGCGTATTACGCCGACTATGCCGCGCAACCCACCGAACAATTGGTGCGCTGCCTGAGCCAAGGCTTCGTGTTCCAGGGCCATATCACGCGTCATGGTGAGCCTCGCGGCGAACCTAGCGAACATCTGCCCTCCACCGCCTTCGTGCTGTTTCTGCAGAATCATGACCAGATCGGCAACCGTGCCTTTGGCGAGCGTCTGCATCAGCTCGCCGACCCGCGTGCAGTGCAAGCGGCCACGGTGCTGTTGCTGCTGTCGCCGATGATTCCGCTGATCTTCATGGGCGACGAATTCGCTGCCGAGCAACCGTTTCTGTTTTTCACCAGCCACCACGGTGAGCTGGCAAAACTGGTGCGTGAAGGTCGGCGTAATGAGTTCGCCGCGTTCAGCGCCTTCACCGACCCGCACAAGCGCGAGCAGATTCCCGATCCGAATGCCGAGGACACCTTCCGCGCCTCGCAGCCGCGACTGGCTGGCAGTGGCACGCCGCTCCAACAGCAGACGCAAGAGCTCTACCGGCAACTGCTGCAGTTGCGTCACCAGTACATCATTCCCAATCTCTCCGGCACCCAGGCGCTGGGCGCGCAAATGCTCGGCTATGGCGCGGTCAGTGCACGCTGGCGACTGGGCAACGGCAGTGAGCTGCGAATTGACCTGAACCTCAGCGATAAGCCAGTGGTCAACCCTGCACAGACCGAGACCGAGTGGCTGTTTCAACAGCCAGCCGCCATCGAACTGTCGGACCCGAACCAACTGCCGGCGTACACCGCGCTCGTCAGCCTCACGGCCGCACCCGTTATGCACCCCCTGGATGGAGAGCGCCTATGAGCGATGCGCAACTGGAAATACTCGCCAGTCGAGCCGGCCTGGCCGTCGACTGGATCGACGCCAACGGGCGTCAGCAAAAAGTCGCTCCTGCTGTGTTGCGCAATGTCCTCATCGGACTCGGCCACCCGGCCAGCACCGCGCAAGAAATCGATGCCAGCCTGCTGGAATTGCAAGAAGTTCAGCAAGACCGCCATTTACCGCCCCTGCTGACCTGCGACGTAGGCGTTGCGCTCGACCTGAGTCGCTATTTTTCACCGGACACGCCCTGCGAAATTCATCTTGAAGATGGCTCGCAGATGAACCTCAAACTGGACAACGAGGCGATGTTGCCCGGCCTGATTCCGGTCGGTTATCAGCAAGTGCACATCGGCGATCAGTATTTCACGCTGGCCGTTGCGCCCGAGCGCTGCTTCAGCGTGGGCGATGCCGTCGATAGCCCAATCCCTCGCGCCTGGGGCCTGAGCGCACAGCTGTATGCGTTGCGCCGGCCAGGTGATGGGGGTTTCGGCGATACGCAGGCGCTGGAAGAACTGGTCCGCGTGGCTGGCGAGCGCGGCGCCGATGCGCTGGCGATCAGCCCGATGCACGCAATGTTCAGCGCCGACACCAGCCGCTACAGCCCTTATTCGCCATCGAGCCGCTTGTTTCTCAATTCACTGTATGCCGCCCCGGGCAGCATTCTCGGCGAACGCGCCTTGCGTGACGCGATCGATGCCAGTGGCCTGGCCGCTCAATTCGAGCAGCTGGAAAATCTCAAACTGATCGACTGGCCGGCTGCCGCCGAAGCCAAGCAGAAACTGCTGCGAGCCTTGTATGACGGCTTTATCGCTGGCGAACATCCGCTGCATGCCGACTTCGCCAGTTTTCGTCACTGCGGTGGCGAAGCGCTGGAAAACCATTGCCGCTTCGAAGCGATTCAGCAAATGCGTGCCGCCCGTGGCGAAAGCCTCGACTGGCGCGAATGGCCGGAGCACTGGCACGACCCGCGCGGCGCGGCGCTGAGTGCTTTTGCCGAAGAATATGCCGAGCGCATCGGCTATTTCGCCTTCTGCCAATGGCTGATTCATCGCTGCCTGGAGCGTGCACAAACTGCCGCGCGCAGTGCCGGCATGGGTATCGGCCTGATCGCCGACCTCGCCGTCGGTGCGGACGGCGCTGGCAGTCAGGCGTGGAGTTTTCAGGACGAATTGCTCGCCTCGCTGACCGTGGGCGCGCCGCCGGACATTCTCAATCGCAGCGGCCAGGGCTGGGGCATTTCCGCGTTCTCCCCTGAAGGGCTGATTCGGAATGGCTTCCGTGCCTTCATCGACATGCTGCGGGCCAACTTCGCCCACGCAGGCGGCTTGCGCATCGACCATGTCATGGGGCTGCAGCGTTTGTGGGTGATCCCCAACGGCGCTGATCCGGCCGACGGTGCCTATCTGTATTACCCGTTTGACGACATGCTGCGCCTGCTGACCCTCGAATCGCACCGACATCAAGCCATCGTGCTGGGTGAAGACCTCGGCACCGTGCCGGAAGGCCTGCGCGAAAAACTTGCCGCGCGTTCGATCCTGGGCATGCGCGTGCTGTTGTTCGAACAGGACAACACTCGCTTCAAACCGATTCTCGACTGGCCCGATGACGCGCTGGCCACCACCAGCACCCATGACCTGCCGACGCTCAATGGCTGGTGGCATGGACGCGATATCGACTGGAATGCGCGCCTTGGTCTGGTCGACGCCAACGGTGAAATCGACTGGCGCCGGCATCGCGAGCGTGAGCGCGAGGGCCTGCGCGATGCGCTGCGGCAGGATCCGCAGAACTTCCGCGAAGAGTCCCATGAAGCCGACCAAGTGGTCGATGCCAGCATCCGTTTCCTCGGCCACACCCGCGCGCCGCTGGTGCTGCTACCGCTGGAAGATGCCCTGGGTATCGATGAACAGGCGAATCTGCCCGGCACCACTGACTCACATCCGAACTGGTCGCGACGTTTGCCCGGTCCCAGCGAAGCGTTGCTGGACGGCCCCGATGCCGCCCGCCGCCTGGAACTGCTGGCCTGCGCGCGCCTTCAAGCCACTGAGCGTGACCAATGAATCAACAGCTTATCGAGCCATTGCGCGCCACGTTGCGCCTGCAATTTCATAAAGGTTTTACCCTCGAGCAAGCGGTGCCACTGGTGCCGTATTTCGCCCGACTCGGCATCAGTCACATCTATGCTTCCCCACTGCTGGCCGCGCGCGCCGGGTCGATGCACGGCTACGACGTGGTCGACCCCACTCAGGTCAACCCTGAGCTGGGCGGCGAGCCGGCATTGCGTCGACTGGTCAGCACCCTGCGCGAACACAACATGGGGCTGATCCTCGACATCGTATCCAACCACATGGCCGTGGGCGGCAACGACAATCCGTGGTGGCTCGACCTGCTGGAATGGGGACGCCTGAGCCCGTACGGCGAGTTCTTCGACATTCAGTGGCACTCGCCAGACCCGTTGATGGAAGGCCAGTTGCTGTTGCCGTTCCTCGGTAGCGACTACGGCGTGGCGCTGCAGGAAGGCACGCTCAAGCTCAAGTTCAATGCGCAGATCGGCAGTTTCTACGTCGAGCATTACGACCATCACTTCCCGATCTGCCCGAACAATTATGGGGAGCTACTTAAATCCGACGACGCGCTCAAATCCCTGGCCGATCGTTTCAGCACGCTCAGCTACCAGACTGATGCCCATTCGCTGGCGATGCCGCTCAAGCAGGAGCTGCGCGAGCTGGCAAGCGATCCGCGTGTTCTGGCGACTATCGAAGGCAACCTCGCACAGTACGATTCCACCACCGAGGAAGGCTTTCACAAGCTTCACGAACTGCTGGAACGGCAAAGCTATCGCCTGGCCAGTTGGCGCACGGCGGCGGACGACATCAACTGGCGGCGCTTCTTCGACATCAACGAGCTTGGCGGCCTGCGCGTCGAGCGTCCGGCGGTGTTCGAAGCGACCCACGGCAAAATCTTCCAATTGGTCGAAGAAGGTCTGGTCGACGGCTTGCGCATCGACCACATCGACGGCCTCGCCGACCCGCGTGGCTACTGCCGTAAATTGCGCCGTCGTCTTGACCAGCTGGCACCGGGACGTCATCTGCCTATCTATGTCGAAAAGATTCTCGGCGAAGGCGAAACCCTGCGCCGCGACTGGAGCGTGGACGGCACCACGGGTTACGAGTTCATGAATCAGCTGTCGCTGCTGCAACATGATCCGGACGGCGAACAGGTGCTCGGCGAACTCTGGCAGCGCCGCACCGAGCGCCCGGCCGCGTTTATCGAAGAGGCGCAACTGGCCCGGCAACAAATCCTCAATGGTTCACTGGCCAGCGACTTCGAAAGCGTCGCGCAGGCGCTGCACCAGGTGGCGCGTGATGACTTGATGACCCGCGACCTGACCCTTGGCGCAATCCGCCGCGTGCTGCACGCCTTGATCGTGCATTTCCCGGTTTACCGCACTTACATCAGCGCCATGGGTCGCTCGGAGCAGGACGAAGCAATCTTCCAGCACGCCATGGACGGTGCGAGGCAAGCCCTCAGCGAAGCAGACTGGCCGGTGCTCGATTCGGTCGCCGGCTGGCTCGGCGGCACGCCGTGGCGCCGCAAGCCGCGCGGGCGCTCGCGCAAGATCCTCAAGCATGCCTGCGTGCGCTTCCAGCAGTTGACCTCGCCGGCGGCCGCCAAAGCCGTGGAAGACACCGCGCTGTATCGCTCGGCGGTGCTGCTGTCGCGCAACGATGTCGGTTACAACACCGAGCAATTCAGCGCGCCGGTCAGCGAGTTCCACGAGGTCAATCAACGACGCATGGCAGAGTTCCCTGACAACCTGCTGGCCACCGCGACCCACGATCACAAACGCGGCGAAGACACCCGCGCCCGGCTGGCCGTCCTCAGCGAGCGCAGCCATTGGTACGCCGACCAGGTCGAACTGTGGCGCGCCCTCGCCCGCCCGGTACGCATCGAAGATGAAGCGCCGTCCGCGGGTGATGAACTGATTCTGTATCAGGCATTGCTCGGCAGCTGGCCACTGGACTTGCGTGACGATGACGAGGCTGGTTTCGCCGATTACGCCAAGCGCATCTGGCAATGGCAGCAGAAAGCTCTGCGTGAAGCCAAGCTGCAAAGTAGCTGGAGCGCGCCGAACGAAGCCTACGAAAACGCAGCACAGGCCTTTACGGAAAAACTGCTCACCGGCGAAGAAGGCCAATTGCTGCGTGCAGCGCTGAGCAAGACCGTCAACAGCATTGCTGCTGCCGGCGCGCTCAACGGGCTGGCGCAAACCTTGCTGCGCATGACCGTGCCTGGCGTGCCGGATTTGTATCAGGGCAACGAGTACTGGGACTTCAGCCTGGTTGATCCGGATAACCGCCGGCCAGTGGACTACGCCGCCCGCGAGCAATCCCTGCAGGCATCCGTGCCGCCAGCAGAACTGCTGAAGAACTGGCGTGACGGGCGCATCAAGCAGGCGCTGATCAGCGCTGTGCTGAATCTGCGCAAGGACCACAGCGAGCTGTTGCGCCGTGGCGATTATCAGCCGCTGCAAGTGCTGGGCAGTCAGGCCCATAACGTGCTGGCATTCGCACGTGAACACGACGGCGTGCGGGTCATCGTGGTAGTGCCGGTGCGTTGCGCGAAGTTGCTGGAAAACAGTGCCATCCCGCAGGTCGATGCGCTGCGCTGGGGCGATACGCGGGTGGTTTTACCGTCTGCCGCTTCGGATGCAAACCTGAAGGGACTTTTTGCCAGCAGCGTAGTCACACAAAACAGGGAGCTGAATGTCAGCGAAGCGCTGGGGGATGTCCCGGTCAATCTCTTTATCCAACACTTGACACAAGCATGAGTTCAGTTCAGGAGCATTGCGATGAGCACCGACGATAAACGCATTCGCGAATTCGCCTATCAGATCTGGGAGTCGGAAGGTAAGCCGGAAGGTCAGGAAGAACGTCATTGGGAGATGGCGCGCAAACTGGCTGAAGCCGAGGCGCTGGCGCCGAAGAAGCCACCGAAAGCGGCTGGCAGCAAGGTGGCAGGCAAGACTACAGCGGCCAAGAGCGCCGAGGCCAAAACCCTCGACGCTAAAACACCGACAGCCGCCAAAGCCAAACCAGCGGGAAAAGCCAAGCCTGCCGCGACGCCCAAAGTAGTCCCGCCGGGCGAAAAGGTTGCGCAGAAAAAGCCGCGAGCCCCGCGAAAGCCCCCGGCGATCTGACACCGTCCACGATTATTGAACTGAACGACTGTGTGGCGAGCTTGCTCGCCACAAGGGGTTTTTGCGCCCCGAAGAAAGCCACTCCCACCATGGGAGAAAAAACAATTCCTTATGGGAGCAAGCTCGCTCTCACAAGGTAAGCCCATTGCCTGAACCGTCCCGTTTTTTGCAGGAGCAATCATGACCCGTCCAAAGAAAGCCGAACCCGCTGCGCACGCTGAGCCGTCGAGAATCCGTGAAGGCCTGCCCTTCCCGCTCGGTGCAACCTGGGATGGTCTGGGGGTGAACTTTGCTCTGTTTTCCGCCAACGCTACCAAAGTCGAGCTGTGCATTTTCGATGACAGCGGCGAAGTGGAACTCGAGCGTATCGAGCTGCCGGAATACACCGATGAGATCTATCACGGCTACCTGCCCGATGCGCATCCGGGGCTGATCTACGGCTACCGTGTTTACGGTCCTTACGATCCGGCCAACGGTCACCGCTTCAACCACAACAAATTGTTGATCGACCCGTACGCCAAGCAATTGGTGGGCGAGCTGAAATGGTCGGAAGCATTGTTTGGCTACACCATCGGCCACCCCGACGCCGATCTCAGCTTCGACGAGCGCGACAGCGCGCCGTTCGTGCCCAAGTGCAAGGTCATCGATCCGGCGCATACGTGGGGCAACGACCATCGCGTCAGCGTGCCGTGGGACAAGACCATCATTTACGAAACCCACGTGCGCGGCATCAGCATGCGCCACCCTTCGGTACCGGAAAACCTGCGTGGCACTTTTGGCGGCCTGATGGTTGACGACGTGCTCGAGCACATCCGCAAGCTCGGCGTGTCCTCCGTTGAACTGCTGCCGATCCATGCCTTCGTCAACGATCAGCACCTGCTGCAGAAAGGCATGACCAACTATTGGGGCTACAACAGCATCGCCTTCTTCGCCCCGGATCCACGTTATCTGGCCAGTGGCAAGATTGCCGAATTCAAGGAAATGGTCGCGCACCTGCACGATGCAAATCTCGAAGTGATTCTCGACGTGGTGTACAACCACACCGCCGAAGGCAACGAGCAAGGCCCGACCCTGTCGATGCGTGGTATCGACAACGCCTCCTATTACCGCTTGATGCCGGACGACAAGCGCTACTACATCAACGACTCCGGCACCGGCAACACGCTGGACTTGAGCCATCCGTGCGTCCTGCAAATGGTCACCGACTCCCTGCGCTACTGGGCCAGCGAGATGCACGTCGACGGTTTCCGCTTCGACCTGGCGACCATTCTCGGCCGTTACCATGACGGCTTCGACGAGCGCCACAGCTTCCTCGTCGCCTGCCGCCAGGACCCGGTGCTGCGTCAGGTGAAGATGATCGCCGAGCCCTGGGACTGCGGCCCCGGCGGCTATCAGGTCGGCAACTTCCCGCCGGGCTGGGTCGAATGGAACGACAAGTTCCGCGACACCGTGCGTGCTTTCTGGAAAGGTGACGACGCTCAGCTTGCCGATTTCGCCAGCCGCATGACCGCTTCCGGCGAGATGTTCAATCAGCGCGGGCGCCGCCCGTATTCGTCGGTGAACTTCATCACCGCCCATGACGGCTTCACCCTGAACGATCTGGTCTCGTACAACGACAAGCACAACGAGGCCAACGATGAGAACAATCAGGACGGCAGCAATAACAACCTGTCGTGGAACCACGGTGTTGAAGGTCCGACCGACGATCCGGAAATCAACGCTCTGCGTCATCGGCAAATGCGTAACTTCTTCGCCACCCTGCTGCTGGCTCAGGGCACACCGATGATCGTCGCCGGGGATGAGTTCGCACGCACCCAGGACGGCAACAACAACGCTTACTGCCAGGACAGCGAAATCGGTTGGGTCAATTGGGATCTGAGCGAGGACGGCAAGGCGCTGCTGAAATTCGTCAAACGCTTGATCAAGCTGCGTCTGACCTATCCGATCCTGCGCCGTGGGCGCTTCCTCGTCGGCGAATATAACGAAGACATTGGCGTTAAAGACGTGACCTGGCTGGCTCCGGACGCCACCGAGATGACCACCGAGCATTGGCACGACGCGCACAATCGCTGTCTGGGCATGCTGCTCGATGGCCGCGCACAGGAAACCGGCATCCGCCGCAAAGGTGCCGACGCAACCCTGCTGCTGGTGGTCAACGCGCACCACGACATCGTCAACTTCACGTTGCCGGAAGTACCGGATGGTGGCTTCTGGACCTGCATGATCGACACCAATCAGCCGTCGATTCGCGGCCAGGAACGCTTCGACTTCGGCCATGAGTATTCAGTGACCGGACGTTCGCTGCTGTTGTTCGAACTGCAACGCGACGAAGAAGAGTGATATGGACTTTCAACATTATCTGGCCCGCCGTCCGCCAGATTACGCTGACACCAACGCCCTCGGCCGTTGCCTGCGCGCCATGGTCGAGGCGGGACTCGACCGCTTGCCGTTGCCTGGCAGCGGTCACACGCTGGAGCGTTTTCAGCGTCTTTCGGAGGTCGGCGGACACGATCTGGGGTTATGCAAGCTCTATGAAGGTCACACCGATGCGCTGGCGATCATCGAGCAGTTGGGTGGCACGCCAACGCCGGGCAGCACGTGGGGAATGTGGGCTGCCGAACCGCCGCAGGCACGGGTGAAAGTCACGCCGTCCGGGCAGATGGTGACGCTGAACGGACGCAAGGCATGGTGTTCTGGCGCTGCGGTGCTCAGCCACGCCTTGCTCACTGCGTGGGACGCTGACGATCAGCAGCAACTGGTGGCAGTCGCGCTGGATCAGCCTGGCGTGACCATCACCGATCAAGGCTGGCAAGCAGTGGGCATGGCGGCAACCGGAAGTGTCGAAGTGCTGTTCGACAACGCCGAAGCGCAGGCCATCGGCAATCCCGGCGATTACCTGCAGCGGCCGGGTTTCTGGCAAGGCGGAATCGGTATTGCGGCTTGCTGGTACGGCGCTTCGCGGCGGATTGCCGAAGGGCTGCGCCAGCATTGCGCGCAACGCGATGAACCGCATGCCCTCGCCCACCTCGGCGCGACTGACACCGCACTGCAAGCGGCTGCCGATGTGTTGCGTTTCAGCGCCTTGCAAATCGATGCGCAACCTGAGGCTGACGCCCAATTGCTGGCCCGCCGCGCCCGCGCCGTGGTCGAACAATCTGCCGAGCAGGTAATGCGTGAAGTCGGGCGGGCACTGGGGGCCGGGCCGTTTTGTCAGGATCGGCATTTCGCGCGACTGAGCGCCGACTTGCCGGTGTTTCTGCGCCAGAGTCACGCCGAACGCGACCTTGCCGCACTGGGCCAGCAAATTGCTGGCCAGTCCTGCGAGGTCTGGGCGTTATGAAGGACAACCCGATCGTCGGCCAAGGCACTTCGCTGCAGCAATGGCAGGGTTCGCGGCGTCTGGCCGAGCTGCCCGCCATCGACATTCTTGACCTCGTACCGCTGGGCTCGCGCGCAGTAATCATCGCGCCGCATCCGGATGACGAAGTGCTTGGCTGCGGCGGCATCATGCAGTTGCTCGCGGCCGCCGTGCGACCGCTGCAGTTGATCTCGGTTACCGATGGCAGCGCCAGCCACCCCGGCTCGCAACGCTGGACGGTCGAACGCCTGAGTGTGGTGCGTCCGCAAGAGTCCGCCGAAGCGCTGCGGCGTCTTGGCTTGCCGATGCACAGCCTGAAATGGCTGCGCGGCGGTTTCACCGATACCCAGGTGGCGGCTCAGGAAACCGAGTTGAGTGAATTCATCGGCGGTTATCTGCATGCCAGTGACGTGGTCTTCACCACCTGGCGCCAGGACGGCCACAGCGATCACGAGGCCGTCGGCCGCGCCAGTGTCGAAGCGGCGCGGCGCGTCGGTGCGACCTGCCATGAACTGCCGGTCTGGACCTGGCACTGGGCAACCCCGGAAGACGCCTCGGTGCCATGGGATCGGGCGCGCAAGATTATCCTTTCACCGACACACATCGCACGCAAACGCCACGCGGCGCACGCTTTCGCCAGCCAGTTGGAAGGCGATCGCGACGTCGGACTCGGGCCAGTGCTCGCACCCTATGTGCTCGATCGTCTGCTGCAACCTTTTGAAGTGGTATTCCTTTGAGTGTCGATGACCGCTATTTCGACGGGCTGTTCGCTGGTAATGACGACCCTTGGGCGTTCCGCCAGCGCTGGTACGAGCAGCGCAAACGCGCGATCACTCTGGCTGCCTTGCCCCGGCCGCGCTACAGGTCGGTTTTCGAGCCGGGTTGCGCCATTGGCGAACTGAGTGCGGAACTCGCTCCGCGCTGCGACCGCCTGCTGTGTTGCGACACAGCGAGCGCAGCGGTGAAGCTGGCGCGTACTCGCTTGAGCGTGTTCGAGCATGCCGAAGTCCGTCAGGGCCGCCTTCCGGTTGACTGGCCGGAGGAAAAATTCGACCTGATTGTATTCAGCGAAATCGGCTATTACCTCGATGAGAATGATCTGAGCGAAGTGATCCGCCGGATCAGTGCATCGCTGACCGCTGACGGCCAATTGCTTGCCTGCCACTGGCGACCGCCAATCGAAGGTTGCCCGCTGAATGCGCGCCAGGTACACGATCAGATCCATGATCAGTTGGCGTTGCCGCGTCTGGTGTTGCATCAGGAGGCGGATTTCATTCTCGAACTGTGGAGCCGCGAGCCACGCTCGGTGGCGGCCCTGGAGGGCTTGCGTTGATCGGCATTGTAATTCCGGCGCACAACGAAGAGGCGCTGCTCGATGAATGTCTGCGCGCCGCCTTGCGTGCCAGCCAACATGCGCAACTGGCCGGTGAGCCGGTGGAAATTCTCGTGGTACTGGATAGTTGCAGCGACGGCTCGGCGCAGATTGTCAACGCTTATCCGGTGTTGAGCCTGCAGATCGATGCGCGCAACGTTGGCCAGGCCCGCGCCGTCGGTGCACGCCTGCTGCTCGAACGCGGTGCGCGCTGGATCGCCTGCACTGATGCCGATAGCCGCGTCGCCGATGACTGGCTGGCGGCGCAACTGGGGCTGGAAGCTGACGCGGTGTGCGGCACGGTCACCGTCGAGCACTGGCACGAGTCGATCGATGAAGCGACGCAGATTCGCTATCACCGCGATTATCAGGCTCGCGATGGCCATCGACATATTCACGGCGCCAACCTGGGTGTCAGTGCCGAGGCCTATCGCCTGGCCGGCGGCTTCAAACCGCTGACCTGTGATGAGGATGTGCAACTTGTCCATGCGCTGGAACGCAGCGGCGCCAATATCGCCTGGAGTCACCGGCCGCAGGTGCACACCAGCGCCCGCCTCGACAGTCGGGCCAAGGGCGGATTCGGTGACTTCCTGCGAAACCTGGCACAGTTGGAATAAAAAAATACGATTCAGATTGATCTGTGACGCGACGAATCCGTTGGCTTGAGCAATACTCTGCCTCGCGGTAATCCAGGGGTTGGAGCACTGCACCATTGCTATTCATTTGCCTTCACGGGCCGCGACCAGCGTTGGCTGCTCACGACTGAGGGCGAGACACCACAAGGACGTCGCACTCATGACACCCTCATTGCTCAACGACCACGGCCTGCCAGCACAGATCTGGAACAGCGCGTCGCAGCTTGACAATATTCCAGTCATCAACACCCACAGTCTGGTGCCTGCTGGCGCTCGCGCCGTGGTCATTGCCCCGCATCCCGGTGATGAAGTGGTCACTTGCGGCGGCTTGTTGCAATTGCTGTGCAGCCTTGGCCATCCACTGCAATTGCTCTCCATCACCGATGGCAGCGCCAGCCACCCCGGCTCGCGGCAATGGTCGGAACAACGCCTGAGCGTATTCCGCCCGCAGGAAAGCGTCGAAGCCCTGCGCCGCCTCGGCTTGCCAATGCACAGCCTTAAATGGGTGCGCGGCGGATTCACCGACAACGCACTGAGTGATCAACAGACCCAGCTCACTGAATTCATCGGCCGTTACCTGCGCCCGGGCGATGTGGTGTTCAGCACCTGGCGCAAGGATGGCCCGCCTGATCATGAAGTGGTGGGCCGGGCCAGTTTCGACGCGGCACAAAAGGCCGGGGCGAGCTATCACGATGTGCCGGTGTGGGCCTGGCACTGGCCGGAGCGCGAACAGCGCATGATTCCCTGGGAGCGTGCGCGCAAGCTGCGACTCGATACCTGGACCGTTGCGCGCAAGAGCCACGCCACTCACGCTTATGCCAGCCAGCTGAAAGGCGAACCGGCCATCGGCATCGCCCCGCTGCTGCCACCGGTGTTGCTGGAACGGATGCGCTTACCGTATGAGATTGTCTTCGTTTGATCTCGGTCAACTGGACGCCAACAACCTCTGTGGAAGCTGGCTCGTGCGTACGATTAACCGTTTCTGGAAGGAACTGCCACCCTCTCAAATCAGTCGCATGAACAGGCAAGGCCCAATTCAGAGGAGTGAACGTGTCCAGCGATCCCAAGCGTCAAGCGGTCGACGCGCCAGTCATTCATCGCCTGCGGGTACTCACGGTCAACACCCACAAGGGTTTCACCGCGCTGAATCGGCGTTTCATCCTCCCGGAGCTGCGCGAAGCAGTGCGCAGCACCTCGGCCGATCTGGTGTTTCTGCAGGAAGTGGTGGGTGAACATGAACGCCATTCGAGTCGCTACAACGAATGGCCGCAAACCTCTCAATACGAATTCCTGGCCGACAGCATGTGGAGCGATTTTGCCTACGGTCGCAACGCTGTTTACCCCGATGGCCATCATGGCAATGCGCTGCTGTCGAAATACCCGATCCGCGAATACCGCAACCTCGATGTGTCGATCACCGGCCCCGAACGGCGCGGGTTGTTGCACTGCATCCTCGATGTGCCCGGGCATGCCGAGGTGCATGCGATCTGTGTGCATTTGAGTCTGCTGGAAAGCCATCGGCAGTTGCAGTTGCAGCTGCTCTGCCAGTTGCTGGAATCACTGCCGGACGATGCGCCGGTAATCATTGCCGGCGATTTCAATGACTGGCAGCTGCAGGGCAACGCTGCCCTCGCCCGGCGCGATTATCTGCACGAAGCCTTTGAACGGCATCATGGCCGCCCGGCAAAAACCTATCCGGCACGTTTTCCGCTCCTGCGGCTGGACCGGATCTATCTGCGCAATGCCAGCAGCCATGATCCAAGAATCCTCGGTAACAAGCCGTGGACGCATCTTTCTGATCACCTGCCATTAGCGGTGGAAGTGCATCTGTAGACCGATCCTGACGTGACCGTCTGTCGGAACCGCTTGATCAGCGGGCGAAACCCTCTACACCTACAGCAGCACATGGAGTGGCGCATTCAACGGGAGCATGGACCTCATAAGGTGCATCGGTGCACGGGGCGGCTCACAAAGGAATGGCTCATGGATGAATTCCCTAAAAATGATAGAGGGACTGTCATGATGCGCCACGCCACGAAACTGCGGGTGCTGCCGCCGTTCCTGATGCTGCCTGCTTATCTGCTGCTGGACAGTTCGCCCGTTACGGCCGCTTGCTCGCTGGTAGCGGGCCCTGGCAACGATGCTTTCATTTGCGACAGCGGCACCAGCGGTGCGCTGACCGATCTCTCTGGTAACAACAGCCTGACCCTTCCTGTCGGCGGCACGGGCCAGATCAACGGCAGCGTGTCGTTTGGCGCCGGTGCTGACAGGGTCGAGGTCAATTCCGGTGTGATCAGCCTTGCCGTCAATCAAGGCACAGGCGTCGACGATTTTGTGATGACCGGCGGCTCCATCGGGTTTCTTGGCCAAGGTGACGGTCGCGACACGTTCCTGATGACGGGTGGCACCATCGTCGCGGCGTTCGAGGACGGCGATGTTGCACGCATGACCGGCGGTACCATCGGCCGCGTCGACATGAAGCTCGACAACAATATTTTTGACCTGTCCGGCGGACAGATCATCGGCAATCTGGTGGCCGGATTCGGCACCGACACCATTATTGTTTCGGGCGGGCGTATCGGCGGCAATATCAGTGTCAGCGGCGGAAGCGACAGCATTACCGTAACCGGAGGGGAAATCGGCGGCGAGATCCGCGCCAGCGCGGGTGATGATCGCTTGTTATGGGACGGTGGCGGCATCATTCGCTCGGCGATTTTGATGGATGTCGCCAATGACAGCGCGACCTTGCGCAACCTGGACGACAGCATCCTCGCCCTCACACCGAGAGTCGACGGCGGCGCCGGCACTGACGTATTGACCTTTGACAACACGCGGACCGCCCTGCCCGCGCGCTTCAGCAACTGGGAAACGATCAATCTGAACGGTAGCGCCCTCGATCTGGGCTCGAACGCTTTGGTGCTGGGCGACGCAGGCACTGGCACCGGCGTGCTGAATATCGATGCCGCCAGCGTGATCCTTTCGACGCAAGGAGCTATATCGCCTGCACTGGCCGGGCAAGCCGTAACCGTCAACAACGCCGGCATCATTGATCTGACCCGCGATAACAGCCGTACCAATGATGCGTTGACGATCAATGGAAATTACATCGGCAGCGGCGGCCAGTTACTGTTGCAAACCGTCGTCGCTGGCGATGACTCCCCGAGCGACAAGCTGGTGGTCAGCAACGGCAGCCTCGACGGCGCGACGGTGATCAGCGTCAGCAACATCGGCGGGCTTGGCGCGCTGACTCAGCTCAATGGCATTCAACTGGTACAGGCCCAAGGCAGCACGGTCAGTAGCGATAATGCATTTACGCTCAATGGCCCGGTGTCTGCCGGGGCTTATGATTATTACCTGTTCAAGGGTGGCGTCACTGCCGGCACGGAAAACAGTTGGTACCTGCGCTCCGCCGTGGTCGCGCCACCAGTCGCGCCACCGGTGGTCAGCGTGCCGAACCCCGACCCGACCTTGCCTCCGATCATTGTGCCTCCAGTCATTGTGCCGGCGGTTGCTGTACCGATCGCCGCTGTGGCGCCGGCCGGCAGCCCGCCGCTGCCAGTATTGCCCGCTGCGGTGGCAGGCGCCGCGCCCATTGCGCTTTATCGCCCGGAAGTCCCGACCTGGTCGGTGCTTCCACCGGCTGCGGCGCAGTTGACGCTGAGCGCTCTGGGCACGTTCCATGACCGTCAGGGTGATCAACGTCTGCTCAGCGAGACTGGCGCCTTCGGTGCCGGATGGGGCCGGGTGTACGGCAAAAACCTCAATCAGACCTGGGCGGGCACGGTCACCCCGAGCCTCGACGGTTCGCTCAAAGGCTTTCAGGTCGGCAATGATCTGTACAGTTCGCTGATCCTGGACGACATGACTCAGCGCCTTGGTTTTTTCGTCGGGCATAGTCGCTTGCGAGGCGATGTCGACGGCTTCAACGAGGGTTTCCAAAACAACAGCGCCGGCAAGATCAAACTTGAGGGCGACAGCTATGGGCTGTACTGGACGCTGAGCGATCCGCATGGTGGGTACGTCGATACGGTAGTGATGGGTACCCGCTTCGATGGAGACAATCATTCCGATCGCGGCGTGAAGCTGGATAACCGCGGCCATGCGCTGACGCTCTCGGCCGAGGCGGGTTACCCGTTTGCGATGAACGACACCTGGGTGGTCGAGCCGCAGGCCCAGATCATTCACCAAAAAATCTCTCTCGACAGCCAGGACGACGGAATTTCCCGGGTCTCATTCGACTCCGACAGCGCCTGGACCGGCCGTCTCGGTGCGCGTCTCAAGGGGCGCTATCGGGTCAGTGGCTTGCCAGTGGAACCTTTCCTGCGCGCCAACCTTTGGCACACGTTCTCCGGCACCGATTCGGTCACCTTCGGCGACAGCACGGTGATCAATACCGAACAGAAGTCTTCAACAACGGACGTCGGTCTCGGTGTGATATTGACCCTTGACCGCGCTGTCAGCGTGTATGCGAGTACCGACTTCAGCCAGAATATCGACAGCAACGATGAGCGTGGGCTGGTGGCAAATATGGGGGTGCGGATCAGCTGGTAAACGGGTTTTTACGTACAAACAATCACTTAGTTATTTTTTTAAAAACAGCAACTTGCGTCGTGCAATTTGCCAGTACCGCTTATCGTCCATTTTCTTGACGCGCGGGCATCGCTCTTCTTATCTCTACCTTACTACCCCCCGGAATCACTACTGGGGCTGACCTTCCGGCACTCGTGAAATCGAGCCGCCACGGTTCGCCCCGCTCTATTCGGTCGCCCCTCGTTCGGGGTAGGAGAGACGCCAAACTTGAGAAGACGCATGCGCCTGCAAGGTAGACCTCCATGAAAACTTCACTGACCCCACACGAATTGAAAATCACCCTTTGCACAGTGTCAGGTTCGTTGATGCTGTGCTCATCCATGGAGGCGCATGCGGGTTCTGCGGCGGATGAACCCACGTGGTATCGCGCGGAGGTGCCAGTGATGACGTTGCCGGTCACCGTGATAACCCCTGGCCCGCTGCCGCTGGGCCAACAGACTTCGCGCCTGATCACCGAGGATCTGGCGCCCTCCGCATGGGATGAGCTTTATGGCAAACATGCGCGACGCGCTCAGACCGATGCACTGACCTCTGGTTACGCGATGCCCGGCGCAGAGGACAAGGGCCCGGCCGTGGTCACGTTGAAAAGCAACAATGGCGCTACCCAGACCCTTGGTCTGATCGGCGGCGACAATCAGATTCAACTGAGTGCCGAGGGTGCACTGACGCGACGCGCTTTCGCCGCCCCGAACACTGACAGGCTTAATCTGCACGGCCAGAGTCTGGGCGCTTATTACAGCCTCGTGGGCGCGCAAGGCTGGCATGTTGACCTGACGGCCAGCGGCGGCCGGGTCAGTGGTTTCAGTCGTACCGCGCAAGGTAACCGTCAGGTCACCGAAGGCAGCGCGATGACATTTTCTGTCGAGGGCGGTTATCCGATCGGCTTGGGTGAGAATTGGGTGGTTGAACCGCAAGCGCAACTGATCAATCAACGCATTAGCCTCGACGCTCCTTACGCCAGCGCGGGCAACGCTTCCTCGACTGACCTGACAGCGTGGAGCGGCCGCGTCGGTGCGCGGTTGAAAGGCAGTTATGACTTGAACGGGTTGCCGGTCGAGCCTTACGTGCGCACTAACCTGTGGCACACGGTCTATACCGGCAGCACGGTGACGCTGGATCAGGTCGACAAGATCAGCAGCAGTCGCAAATCTTCAACCGTGGAGTTGGGTTTGGGACTGGTGGCACGGGTCACGCCGGCAGTGAGCCTGTACATGAGCGCCGATTACAGCAGCGACGTGGATGACAACGACCTTAACGGAATTATTGGCAGCCTCGGGGTGCGGATGCGCTGGTGAGCCTCTGAACACTGAAGAACCTTGTGGGAGCGGGCTTGCTCGCGAAAGCGGTGTCACCTTCAACTTTATCGTTGACTGACACGGCGCCTTCGCGAGCAAGCCCGCTCCCACAATTGGGATGCGGTTGCGAATCAGCCTTGCGGCTTGAGGATCAACACCGCCAGCGGTGGCAGATTCAGCTCCAGCGACAACGACTGGCCATGACTGGGTACCTCTTCGGTCAACGCCCCGCCACCATTGCCATAATTGGAACCGGCATAAATGTCGGCATCGCTGTTGAACAACTCGGTCCAGCGCCCGGCAAACGGTACGCCGACACGATATGCCTGGCGCGGTACCGGAGTGAAGTTGGCGACGACCAAAACCGGCGAGCCATCCTTGCTCCAGCGCAACCACGCGTAAACGCTGTTGATCGCATCATCGCCAATCAACCACTGGAAGCCTTGCGGGGCGTCGTCCTGATCGTGCAGCGCCGGCTCTTCGCGATACAAACGGTTGAGATCGCCAACCAGTTTCTGTACACCCTTGTGCTCGGAGTACTGCAGCAGGTACCAGTCCAGCTGTTGATCGTGATTCCACTCGCGCCACTGGCCAAACTCGCAGCCCATGAACAACAGTTTCTTGCCCGGGTGCGTCCACATGAAACTCAGGTACGCGCGCAGGTTGGCGAATTTCTGCCAGCGGTCGCCGGGCATCTTGTCGATCAGCGAGTGCTTGCCGTGCACCACTTCATCGTGGGAAATCGGCAGGATGAAACGCTCCGACCAGGCGTAGACCAGACCAAAGCTCAACTCATTGTGGTGATGGGCGCGGTACACCGGATCCTGCTGGATGTAGTGCAGCGAATCGTGCATCCAGCCCATGTTCCATTTGTAGGAAAAGCCGAGGCCGCCCTGCTGGGTGCTCTGGCTGACGCCCGGCCATGCGGTGGATTCTTCAGCGATCACCAGCGCACCCGGGGCTTCCAGCGCGACCACATCGTTCAAATGACGCAGGAAGTCGATTGCTTCGAGATTCTCCCGACCACCGTGGCGGTTCGGCACCCATTCGCCAGCCTTGCGCGAATAGTCGCGATACAACATCGAGGCCACGGCATCGACACGCAGACCATCGATATGGAAGTGTTTCAGCCAATGCAGCGCCGAAGCGAGCATGTAGCCGTGCACCTCGGTGCGGCCGAGGTTGTAGATCAGCGTGTCCCAATCCTGGTGAAAGCCTTCCAGCGGGTTGCCGTATTCGTACAGCGCGGTGCCGTCAAATTGCGCCAGACCATGGGTGTCGGTGGGAAAATGCGCCGGCACCCAGTCGAGAATCACGCCGATGTCGGCCTGGTGACAGGCGTTGACGAATGCGGCGAACTGATCCGGCGTGCCATAACGGGCGCTCGGCGCGAATTGTGAGAGCAACTGGTAACCCCAGGAACCGCCGAAAGGGTGCTCCATGATCGGCATCAGTTCGATGTGCGTGAACCCCAGCTCCTTCACATAAGGAATCAGCCGCTCAGCCAGTTCCGGCCAGGTGTACTGACGCGCGACTTCGCCGAGATCATCCAGCTCGCACTGCCAGGAACCGGCGTGCAGCTCGTAGATGGACAAAGGCTTGGAATGCTTTTGCCGATCCTGACGGGCATTCATCCAGTCATGATCCTGCCAGTCGATTTGCAGAGGCGAGGCGACTTTCGAGGCGGTGTCCGGCGGCAGGCTGGTGGCCAGCGCCATCGGGTCGGCCTTGAGCGGCAGAATGCCGTGGGCGCCAAGGATTTCGTACTTGTACAACTCCCCCGCTTGCAGGCGTGGGATGAACAGCTCCCAAACGCCCGATGGGTGACGCAGGCGCATCGGGTGGCGACGACCGTCCCAGACGTTGAAATCGCCAACCACCGACACGCGGCGAGCATTCGGTGCCCACACGGCAAAGCGCACGCCGTCGACACCATCAACGGTTTTCAACTGCGCGCCGAGGCAGGCACTGAGGTCGCGGTGGTTGCCTTCGGCGAACAGGTACAAATCCATTTCGCCAAGCAACTGGCCGAAGCTGTACGGATCTTCCGCGACCTGCTCGCCACCGGCCCAGCGCGTACGCAACAGATACGGTCGCGCCTGATCGAAATGCCCGACAAACAGCCCCGGGGTTTCGGTCATCTGCAGCGGACCGAGTTCTTCGCCGCTGTCCTTGTCCAGCACCGCCACACTCAGTGCACCGGGCAGATACGCGCGGATGAACTGGCCACCAGCGCCATCGCCGTGCGGGCCGAGAATGGAAAACGGGTCGTGATGCTCAGCGCGCACCAAGGCATCGACGTCACGTGCCGAAGGTAACAACGCTTCCTTTACCACACCCTGTTCCTTGTTCGAGAAACTCATGACTACTCTCCACCAAGATCGGAAAAGGGTTTAAGCCCAGTCAATAATCCATACAAGCCGTGCAATGGCACGGGCAGCCACGTAGGGCGGTTTTCCGCTTCATAGGCCACTTCATAAGCGGCTTTTTCCAGGCCGAACAACGCCAGCGCGGCGTCGGCACCCTCAGGATCCTGCCAGGCATGCTCAAGACTAGCTGCCGCCTCGCGATATGACTGAACAAATGCCTCACGCGCTTCACGCAGATAACGCTCGGCAACGCGTTTACGCGCCGCTTCAGCTTCAGTGCTGTTGTCGACGTTGTGCACGTTGATGGTCATCGCCGCGGCGTAATCAAACGAACGCAGTACGCCACTGACATCTTTGTACGGGCTGTGTTTACCGCGACGCTCGCTCAGCGGCCGCGCCGGTTCGCCCTCAAAGTCGATCAGGTAGGCATCGCCCTTGATCACCAGCACCTGGCCCAAATGCAAGTCGCCGTGCACCCGAATGCGCAATCCGCCGGTGGCTTTCTTCGCCAGGTCCTGCACGTGCGCAAGAATGGTTTTCTTCTCATCGAGCAGACGCTTGACCCGTTTCTGGTCCGCCGGGTTCAACTCGCTTTGATGCTGCTTGAGCAGTTTCAACGCGTGTTCGACCTGGGCGGTGACATCCTTGCCCGTTGCAGCCATGTCCTTGCTTGACGACACCTGCGCAGCGAAGTCTTCGTTATCGGTAGGCGCCGCGAGCACCTGGTGCATCTCGCCCAGACGCTGGCCGAGCATGCCGGCGAAATCCTTCAGCTCACCCAAGGCGTTGTAATGTTGCTCCTGCTCGGACATGGCATCGGCCAGCTCATCGCGCAGCGCCCGTTCAAGGTTGTTCTGCGTCCATTCCCACGCGTCGCCCTGATTGCTCAGGTAGCCCTGCGCGATCATCAGCAGGTTGTCTTGACCTTGGGCGTCGCGACGAATCACCGAGCCCAGCAGTGGAGAGATATTGGCAAACCCGGCCTCGGTCAGGTAAGCGCTCATCTCCAGTTCCGGGTGTACGCCAGAAGCGACTTTACGTATGAGCTTAAGCACCAGGCTGTTGCCGATCACCACTGAACTGTTCGATTGCTCGGCCGACAGGTAACGCACATCCGACTCGGCGTTGAGGCCGAGTTTTTCCAGATGTGGGGTCTGTTCGAAGCGGATTTCGCCCTCGATCGATTCCAGCACCGTGTTGTTCTGCATGCCCTGCAGCACCGCGCGGACGAAGGTCTCCAGGCTGAACGCATCGGTGATCAGACCGACTTGGCGCACACGGCGGACCCGCGACAGCGCCAATTGCTGCGGCAATGGCGGGCCGACATGGTCCTCGGCGATAAAGCCGAACGGCAGTTGATAACGGTTGGTCTGGCCGCCGCTGGTGACTTCGATCTCGCTGAGCAGCACCGGGTGCTGGGCATCGCCGAAGCGCACGCCGTAAGCCAGATTGACCTTCTCGATCGCCGCATCCTTGCCGGCGAACCAGCGCCGGTTCTGCAGCCAGCTCGGCAGAATGCTTTGCTCCAGTGTGTTGCGCGACGGCGCTTCGAGCAGTTCTTCCATGCGTTTTTTCAGCACCAGCGTGGTGAAGTCCGGCAGGCTTTGCGCCGGCTCGACGTGCCAGCTCGGCATCTGGTTTTCCGTCGCCAGCGCAAACCAATAGAAGCCATATGGCGCGAGGGTCAGGAGGAAATTGAGTTGGCCGATAGGCGGAAACGCGTTACCGCCGAGCATTTCCACCGGCACCATGCCCACATACGCCGACAGATCCAGTTCGACCGCTTGCGCACTGCGCGAGACGTTGGCCACGCACAGAATGATTTCATGCTTACCGTCGGCATCGGTGTATTCGCGGGTGTAGGCCAGCACGCGACGGTTGGTCGGCGACAGCATCTTCAAAGTACCGCGGCCAAAGGCTTTCGACTGCTTGCGCACGGCCAGCAGACGCCGCGTCCAGTTCAACAGCGAATGGGGATCGCCGGACTGGGTTTCGACGTTGACCGACTGATAACCATACTGCGGATCCATGATCGGCGGCAGCACAAGACTGGCCGGATCGGCGCGGGAGAAACCGCCGTTGCGGTCGATCGACCACTGCATGGGCGTACGCACGCCGTCGCGGTCGCCAAGGTAAATGTTGTCGCCCATGCCGATTTCGTCGCCGTAATACAGCGTGGGCGTGCCCGGCATCGACAGCAACAGGCTATTGAGCAGTTCGATGCGGCGCCGATCGCGTTCCATCAGTGGTGCGAGTCGGCGGCGAATGCCGAGGTTGATCCGTGCGCGACGGTCAGCGGCGTAGTAGTTCCACAGGTAATCGCGCTCGCGGTCCGTGACCATTTCCAGGGTCAGTTCATCGTGGTTGCGCAAGAAGATCGCCCACTGGCAGTTCGCCGGAATCTCCGGGGTCTGGCGGAGAATATCGGTAATCGGGAAGCGATCTTCCTGAGCCAACGCCATGTACATGCGCGGCATCAGCGGGAAGTGAAAGGCCATGTGGCATTCGTCGCCGTTGACCCCAGCGGCATCGGTGTCGCCGAAGTACAGCTGAGTGTCTTCCGGCCACTGGTTGGCCTCGGCGAGCAACATGCGATCAGGGTAATTGGCGTCGATCTCGGCACGGATCTGCTTGAGGACGTCGTGAGTCTCGGGCAGGTTTTCGTTATTGGTGCCGTCGCGCTCGATCAGGTACGGAATTGCATCAAGGCGCAGACCGTCGATGCCCATGTCCAGCCAGTAACGCATCACCGACAACACCGCTTTCATCACTTGCGGGTTGTCGAAGTTCAGATCGGGCTGGTGCGAGTAGAAACGGTGCCAGAAATACTGGCCGGCGACCGGATCCCAGGTCCAGTTGGATTTTTCGGTGTCGAGGAAAATGATCCGCGTGCCGTCGTATTTCTGGTCGTCATCCGACCAGACATAAAAGTCCCGCGCCGCCGAACCGGGCTTGGCTTTACGCGCACGCTGGAACCACGGGTGCTGGTCGGAAGTGTGGTTGATGACCAGCTCGGTAATCACCCGCAGGCCGCGTTTGTGCGCTTCGGCAATAAAGCGCTTGGCGTCGGCCATGGTCCCGTAATCGCTGTGCACGCCGCGGTATTCGGCGATGTCGTAACCGTCGTCGCGGCGTGGCGAAGGGTAGAACGGCAGAAGCCAGATGGTGTTGACGCCGAGATCGGCAATGTAATCGAGTTTGGCGATAAGCCCGGGAAAGTCGCCGATCCCGTCATTGTTGGAGTCGTAGAACGATTTGACGTGAACCTGATAAATCACCGCGTCCTTGTACCAGAGCGGGTCTTTGATGAAGGCGGCTGCCTTGGGTTTCTTCGCCATGTGGAACTCCTGTTGAATACTTTATGTGCGTCCCACGATGATCGTTCCCACGCTCTGCGCGGGAATGCCGCCATGGACGCTTTGCGTCCGCTTTGGGACGCGGAGCGTCCCGGGATGCATTCCCACGCAGAGCGTGGGAACGATCATTACGTAGCGCTGATTCGCCAAATCCCGAACGGCTGATACGCAGGGTCAATGCGCATGAATTGATATTTGCCGTGCCAATCCCAGCGATGGCCATTCATCAAATCTTCGCCATGAGTGGTGGCGTCATCCGCCAGGCCCATTTCCCACAGCGGCAGTTCGAAATTCGCTTCCTGCACGTTATGCGGATCGAGGCTCACGGCGACGAGGATGAAATTGCTGCCGTCGGCGCTGCGCTTGCCGAAATACAGAATGTTGTCGTTCCAGGCGTTGTAGATTTTCAGGCCCAAATGCGTGTGCAGCGCCGGGTTCTGCCGTCGAATGCGGTTGAGTTGGGCGATCTCGGCAATGATGTTGCCTGGCGCGGTGAAATCGCGGACACGGATCTCGTATTTCTCTGAATCCAGATATTCCTCTTTGCCCGGCACCGGTGCCGATTCGCACAACTCGAAGCCGGAATACATGCCCCACAGGCCCGAGCCCATGGTCGCCAGTGCCGCGCGGATGAGGAAACCGGGACGCCCCGACTCGTGCAGGAACGCCGGGTTGATATCCGGGGTATTGACGAAGAAATTCGGCCGGTAGCACTCGCGCCACGGCGACTGGTTCAGCTCGGTGAAATATTCCGCCAGTTCGGCCTTGTTGTTGCGCCAGGTGAAATAGGTGTAGCTCTGCGAATAACCGACCTTGCCCAGACGCGCCATCATCGCCAGCGTGGTAAAGGCTTCGGCGAGGAAAATCACTTCCGGGTACAGCGTGCGCACGTCGGCAATGAGCCATTGCCAGAACGGCAGCGGTTTGGTGTGCGGGTTGTCGACGCGAAAGATCTTCACGCCTTCCTTGACCCAGCCCACCACGATGTCACGCAGCTCGACCCACAGGCTCGGAATCGCATCCGGCGCGTAGAAGTCGACGTTGACGATGTCCTGGTATTTCTTCGGCGGGTTTTCGGCGTATTTGATCGTGCCGTCCGGGCGCCAGTTGAACCAGCCCGGATGCTCCTTGAGCCACGGGTGATCCTGAGAACACTGAATGGCGAAGTCGAGGGCGATTTCCAGACCATGATCGGCGGCGGCGGCCACCAGGCGGCGGAAGTCTTCACGCGTGCCGAGCTGCGAGTGAATCGCTTCGTGGCCGCCCTCCTCGCTGCCGATCGCGTACGGGCTGCCGGGATCGTCGGGCCCGGCGGTCAGGGAATTGTTGCGGCCCTTGCGGTGGGCGCGGCCGATCGGGTGAATCGGCGTGAAATACAACACGTCGAAGCCCATGTCCTGAATCATCGGCAGGCGCGAATGCACGTCGTTGAAAGTGCCGTGACGCTTGGGGTCGTCGGTGATCGAGCGCGGAAACAGTTCATACCAACTGGCGAACTCTGCAAGTTCACGCTCGACGTCCATCGGGAATTCGGCGCTGACGCTGAGATAGGCGCGGTGATCGGCCTGAGCCATCAGCTCTGCACTGCGCGAGTGCAGAAACAGCGCGACCTGTTCGGTTTCGAGCAGGCCGGACAACTCATGGTGCAGTGCGGCGAGTTGCTCGCTGAGCTGGCCTTCGCTGCGTTCGGCGGCCTGTTGCACCATGGTTCGGCCTTCCTGCAGCTCCAGCGAAACGGGCACCGCAGCGCTGTGCTTCTTCTCAAGCTCATACTGGAAACTGGCGAAATGGTCGATCCACGCTTCGATGCAATAGAGGTAGCGGCCCTGCTCTTGCGGACGGAAGCGGCCTTGCCAGGTGTTGTTGCCCTGATCGGCCATGACCTCGGTCTGCCAGGATTCCTGGCCTTCCTCGCGCCAGCGGATACGCACGGCGAGCTTGTCATGACCGTCGGCGAACACTTTGCTGGTTACCACGACCTCGCGCCCGGCAATCGATTTGACTGCAAACTGGCCGCCGTCGAGCGTCGGCATGGTGTTTTCGATGACGATACGCGGCAGCAGCAACGCCTGCGACAGCGGCATGTGCGGGTTGTAACTCAGCTCTGAAGGTTTTTCAGCAGTCATTGAGCATCTCTCCTTAACGCCCCAAGGACGCTCTTGTGCCAGAACAGTATTCGCGACAAAGCGCCGGCCCTGTCATGAACTCACTTAGTTTCCGAGCAACCGGCGCGGGGAAAAGTTCAGATGAAATTATCGAGACGCACGCACGGATCGAATCAGCCGTGACCGGGTCAACTCACTTAAGCACGTCCCACGCCATGTGCCATACGGAGGTCACCTGATGAGCATCCCGATCCCGGCAGAAACGCCTGATCCGAACATCGACAAACCCACCCTGCCCGAGACCGAGCCGCCGGCGGTTCCGGAACAAGAACCGCCCGGCACCACGCCACCGCCAAAAGAAGAACCACCGAGCACAATGCCGCCGGTAATCGTCTGACATATCCATATCTGCTTTGCCAGCCCTGTAGGAGCTGCCGAAGGCTGCGATCTCTTTGCCGCCCTGCAAATCAAAAGATCGCAGCCTTCGGCAGCTCCTACACGGGACCGAGCGATGGGCTACAGGTGGTCGTTCTTGTCGACGTCCTTTTCGAACACTCTCACCACGTAAGGCATCACGCTGAAGATCGCCAGCGCCAGGATGGTACTGAGCAAGGCGGTCGCCTCCTTGCCGAGCCCTGCCGCCACGCCGATCGCTGCGGTCATCCATAAACCGGCCGCTGTGGTCAGGCCTTTGACATGCGCTTCATCGCCCTGCTGATTTTTCAGAATGGTACCGGCGCCGAGAAAGCCGATCCCGGCGATCACGCCCTGCAGCACTCGGCTCATGGCATCGGACTCGGCGCCCGAGGTCTGCGGCACCAATACAAACAGCGCAGCGCCCAACGCCACCAGCATGTGCGTGCGCACGCCCGCTGCCTTGCCTTTATGTTCACGCTCGAAACCGAGAATCCCGCCGAGAATCGCCGCCATCACCAGACGTACGGTGATCCGGGTCATCTGCGAGGCATCGCCAATGTCGGCAAATTCGGCTTGCATCGTTGCCCACACTTCATCCCACCAGTCTTCCATCGTGCTTCCCTTGTTATTGGCCTGATAAGCGATGGACAACAGCGACCATTAATCGGTTGCGCAGAACGATCGGCGCGTTGCGCTTCCTAACGTGCAGACCTAACCGGAAAAAGGACTGCCGTTATGCCCGTTCGTATCGATGAAACCAATCCCGAGCAGAAAGTGTGTTTTTTCACTGTTGAACATGGCGAGGAAATTCGTATCTGCGACACGCTGGAAGTCCTGACCGATAGCGACAAAGCCATGTCGTTCGTGGAAATTGAAGGCAAACGCACCTACGTCACCGAAGCGGAAGCCGACGCCCTCACCGTCGCTGGGGCCAAAGACGGGCGCAAACATCTGAAAGCCGACGATCGTGATTCGGTGGTTTGATTGACCTCGATCAATACCCCCCGCAGACGCCTGCAACAGGCGTTTGCGCCGCGCCCGGCCTGATGCTTCAAGTTGTCGCAGGCACCGCGCCAAAGCTCATCTGATCCGCTTTTAATTGCCAGAGCTGAGTCTGTTCTGCAAACAGATCGGCGCTCATAGTGCATTGGCCTGATGGAGGCTGATGAGCGAACGAACATGAGCGAGCAAATCCCCGTCCGAACCGTAGAAGCAGCGCCGACTATAAAAAGCGTACCCGCGCGCCCTCTGAAGGCGACTGCCGGATCCACCGATAAGCAGATCCATACCCGCAGTTTCACCGGTCTGTTCCGCAACCTGCGTATGAGCGGCGCCGGGGTGCTGTTCGTGCTGTTCTTCGGCACCGTGTGGTTGAACTGGGGCGGTCGGCAGGCGGTGCTGTGGGATCTGGCGGAAAGCAAATTTCACATTTTCGGCGCGACGTTCTGGCCGCAGGATTTCATTCTGCTCTCGGCGCTGCTGATCATTGCCGCGTTCGGACTCTTCGCCATCACTGTGTTCGCCGGGAGGGTCTGGTGCGGTTACACCTGCCCTCAGAGTTCGTGGACGTGGATCTTCATGTGGTGCGAGAAGATCACCGAAGGCGAGCGCAACCAGCGGATCAAGTTGCAAGCCGCGCCGTGGAGCCTGAACAAGCTCGCCCGGCGCGCGGCCAAGCACACATTGTGGCTGGCAATCAGCGTGATCACCGGCCTGACCTTCGTCGGCTACTTCACCCCGATCCGCCCGCTGGCCGAAGCACTGCTGACCCTGCAAATCGGTGGCGTCAGCCTGTTCTGGGTGCTGTTCTTTGCCGCCGCCACTTACATCAACGCCGGCTGGCTGCGTGAGGCGGTGTGCATGCACATGTGCCCGTATGCGCGGTTCCAGAGTGTGATGTTCGACAAGGACACGCTGACCATTGCCTACGACGCCGCCCGTGGCGAGAACCGTGGCCCGCGCAAACGTGAGGTACGCCCCGTCGAAGCAGGTCTGGGCGATTGCATCGATTGCCAGTTGTGCGTGCAGGTCTGCCCGACTGGCATCGACATTCGCGATGGCTTGCAGATGGAATGCATTGGCTGCGCCGCGTGCATCGACGCCTGCGATTCGATCATGGACAAAATGCATTACCCGCGCGGCTTGATTCGCTACAGTTCCGAGCGTCAATTACAGGGCGGCAAGACTCATCTGCTGCGTCCGCGTCTGATCGGCTATACGGCGGTGTTGTTGGTGATGATTGGAGCGCTAGCGCTGGCACTGGTCGAGCGGCCGATGGTATCGCTGGACGTAACCAAGGATCGCGGGTTGTTTCGTGAGAATGCTCAGGGGCAGATCGAGAATATTTACTCGCTGAAAGTGATCAACAAGACTCAGCAGCGTCAGGAATACCGGTTGAGTCTGGTTGGCGCTGAAGGATTCGAGCTGCAGGGCAAGACGGCACTGAGCCTGGCGCCGGAGGAGATTGTCGATGTGCCGGTGTCGGTGGCAATGACGACCGAGCGCCCGGCGAGCAGCTCGCAAACATTGAGCTTCAAGATTGAAGACATTGACGAACCGCAGATTTACAGCGTGGCGAACAGCCGGTTTGTGGCGCCGATGAATCGCTGATTGTCGTTAGACTGCGATGCTTTCATTCGCGACTCCTTTACAAGAACCCACCGGATCCACCGATGAAACGCTACGAAAAATTTGCCGACGACATCGCTGAACTGATCCGCTCCGGCGTGCTGGGCCCTGGCCAGCGAGTGCCTTCGGTGCGCTATGCCAGCCAGACTTACGGGGTCAGCCCGTCAACAGTGTTTCAGGCTTATTACCTGCTCGAACGCCGCGGGCTGATTCGCGCCCGGCCGCGTTCCGGTTACTTCGTCAACGCTCATACGCCGAGCACATTCTCCGAGCCGGTCATCAGCAGCCAGGTCAACGAGTCCACTGAAGTCGACGTCAGCGAACTGGTGTTCTCGGTGCTCGATTCGATCAAGGACCCCACCACCGTACCGTTCGGTTCGGCCTTCCCCAGCCCGATGCTGTTTCCCCTGCAGCGCCTGTCACGCTCGCTCGCCAGCGCCGCGCGGGACATGGATCCGCGCATGGTGGTGACCGACATGTCGCCGGGCAACCCGCAACTGCGTCGGCAGATCGCCCTGCGTTACATGGTCGGCGGCCTGATGCTGCCGATGGAAGAATTGCTCATCACCAACGGCGCCCTTGAAGCGCTGAACCTGTGTCTGCAAGCGGTGACCGAGCCGGGTGATCTGGTGGCCATCGAAGCCCCGGCGTTTTATGCCAGCCTGCAAGTGCTCGAACGCCTGAAGCTCAAAGCCGTGGAAATTCCCGTGCACCCACGCGACGGCATCGACCTCGGCGTACTGGCGCAAACCCTCGAACGTCACCCGATCAAGGCCTGTTGGTGCATGACCAGTTTCCAGAACCCGATGGGCGCGAGCATGCCCGAGGCGAACAAGCAGGAACTGGTCGAGCTGCTGCGCCAGCATCAGGTGCCGTTGATTGAGGACGACGTCTACGCTGAGCTTTATTACGGGCAACAGGCGCCGAAACCGGCCAAGGCCTTCGACACAGAGGGCTTGGTCATGCATTGCGGCTCGTTCGCCAAGAGCCTTGCACCCGGCTATCGCATCGGCTGGGTCGCCGCCGGGCGCTACGCGCAGAAAATCGAACGGCTGAAGCTGATGACCTCGTTATGCGCTTCGATGCCGGCGCAAGCGGCGATCGCCGACTATCTGCAACACGGCGGCTACGACCGGCATCTGCGCAAACTGCGCTATGCCCTGGAAGAACAGCAAAGCGCGATGCTTGCCGCAATTGCCCGTTATTTCCCCGCTCAGACTCGGGTCAGCCAACCGGCGGGCGGCTATTTTCTATGGCTGGAATTGCCGGAGCAGATGGATTCGCTGAAGCTGTTTCAAATGGCGCTGGCGCAAGGCATCAGCATCGCGCCGGGGCCGATTTTCTCGCCGACCCAGCGCTTCAGAAATTGCATTCGCTTGAATTACGGCAGCCCGTGGACCGATGAATCGGAAAAGGCCATGGAGACGTTGGGGCGGATTGTGCGTTCGTTCTGAGGGTTTTGTGCCGTTTGCACCGGCCTCATCGCTCGCAAGCCAGCGATGAGGACCGCACTGTCAGCGAAAATCTTTCGACCCTAGCGCCCGCCTCCCAAATCAACAAACGTCCCCGTCGCGTAAGAAGCCTTGTCGGACAGCAACCAGACAATCGCCTCCGCGACCTCATCCGGCCGGCCGCCACGGGCCATCGGGATGGCCGACTCAAGCTTGCTGACCCGATCAGGATCGCCGCTCAAGGCATGGAAATCGGTATAGATGTAGCCCGGACGCACGGCATTCACACGGATTCCCTCGCCCGCGACTTCTTTCGACAGGCCGATGGTGAACGTATCCAGCGCGCCTTTGGATGCAGCGTAATCAACGTATTCGTTTGGCGACCCGAGGCGAGCCGCGACCGAGGACACGTTGACGATGCTGCCGCCCTGCCCGCCATGTTTGGGTGACATGCGCAGGATCGCGTGTTTGGCGCAGAGAATTGGCGCCAGTACGTTGGTTTTCATGATTTTGAGGATGCGAAATTCGGACATTTCATCGACTCGCGACTTCTGCCCGACGGTGCCGGCATTGTTGACCAGCGACGTGACGCGGCCCAGTTCGGTGTCGACACGGCTGAACATCGCGATCACTTCGTCTTCGATGCTGACATCGGCGCGCACTGCGATGGCCTGGGCGCCCAAGGCTCTGACCTGCTCGAGCACGCTGTGTGCGGCCTGTTCATCCGACTGATAGTTGATGCAGATCCGGTAGCCCTGTTCGGCCGCCAACAATGCCGTGGCTGCGCCGATTCCGCGCCCGCCACCGGTGATGACAATGACTTTATCCATGCTGGCCTTCCCCTACGTACACACGTAACAGTCGGGGGAAGGATAACTGCCATTCATGGCTTTTGCATGAGTTCTATGGTGTTTGCACCATCGCCCTCGCGAGCAGGCTCGCTCCCACAAAGTGTCTAGACCACCGCCAAACGCTGGCCGCGCACGATGTCCTGCATGAAACGCTCCGCCGGCATCGGGTGGCCGAGCAGATAGCCCTGCAGCGAATCACAGCCCAGTTTCGTCAGGAAGTCCTGCTGGGCACCGGTCTCGACACCCTCGGCGACAATCCGCAGATCCAATGCCTGGCCCAGCGCCACGATCGCCGAAACGATCGCCGCATCATCGCTGTCGTGCTCCAGGTCGCGGACGAAACCGCGATCGATCTTCAACTCATTGGCCGGCAGGCGCTTGAGGTACATCAGGCTGGAATAACCGGTGCCAAAGTCGTCGATCGACAGGTCGACGCCCATGTCCGACAGCTCTTGCAGCACAGTCATGCTCGCGTCAGCGTCGCTCATGGCAGTGGTTTCAGTGATTTCCAGGGTCAGGCTGTTGGCCGGCAACTGGTGGGTCGCCAGCGCCTTGGCCACGCTTTGCACCAGCCCGGCGTGGCAGAACTGCAGCGCCGAGAGGTTCACGGCAATGCGCCAGTCGGTGTAGCCCAGCACGTACCACTCGCGCATTTGCCGGCAGGCTTCGTTGAGTACCCATTCGCCCATCGGAATGATCAGCCCGGTTTTCTCCGCCAGATCGATGAACTTGTCCGGCATCAACATGCCATGCAGCGGATGCGCCCAACGCAGCAGCGCTTCGGCCCCGACCGGGCGGCCATTGGCGGCGTCGAATTTGGGCTGGTAATGCAGACAAAACTGGTTGTGCTCGATGGCCGCGCGCAGGTCCTGTAACAGTTGCAGTTGTTTGCGCGCGTTGGTGTTCATCGACGCATCGAAGAAGCTGTAGCCGTTTTTGCCGCCGCCCTTGGCGTGGTACATCGCGGCGTCGGCGTTCATCAGCAGTTCCTGGGCGTTGTCGCCGTTGCCCGGGTACAAGGCAATGCCGACACTGGCGGAAATCTGCAGGTCATGTTCGGCGACGCGGAACGTGCGGGCGATCAGGCCAACCTGACGCGCGGCCAGGCTCAAGGCGTCGTTGGGCTCGCTCAAACGCACGAGCAGAACGAATTCATCGCCCCCGATTCGCGCCAGAGTGTCCTGGCTGCGCAAGTCTTCGCGCAGACGTACGCCGACTTCACGCAGCAATTGGTCGCCCATGTGATGGCCGAACGCGTCGTTGACGGGTTTGAAACCGTCGAGATCGATGAACATCAAGGCGAAGCAGCCGCCCTGTTCTTCAACCTTTTTTATCGCCTGGTTGATGCGGTCATCCAGCAGCATGCGATTGGGCAGACTGGTCAGCGGATCGTGCAGGGCCAACTGGGTAAGTTCGCGGTTGGCCACCGTCAGCGAGTGCGCCAGATCGGCGGTGCGTGCTTCGAGGCGGGCGTCGAGAATCGAGGTCAACAGGGCAATCGACAGCACCGCCAGGGTGGTGACCACCACCAGACTGTCGAGGCCATTACCCTTCAAGCCATTGAGCGTCGCGCCGCAGAAACTGCCGTCGGGAAATTGCGCGGCCGCCATGCCGGTGTAATGCATGCCAACAATCGCCACACCCATGATCACCGCTGCGCCGGCACGAATCAGCCGCACATAAGGCGATTGTTGGCGCAAACGAAAGGCGATCGACAACGCCGCTGCCGAGGCGCCGACGGCGATCAGTAACGAAGCACTGAACAGCGTCGGGTCGTAATCGATGCCCGGGGTCATGCGCAGCGCGGCCATGCCGGTGTAGTGCATGGCGCTGATGCCCGCGCCCATGATCAAGGCGCCGAAACCCAGTTGCGCTAGCGGCAGTTTCGGTTGACTGACCAGCCACAAGGCGAAGCCGCAGGACAACACCGCGATCAGCAATGACAAAGCGGTCAGGGCGAAGTCATATCCCAGGTCGATCGGCAATTTGAAGGCGAGCATGCCGATGAAATGCATCGACCAGACGCCAACGCCCATTGCCAACGCCCCGCCCGCCGTCCAGAAATGCACGGCGCGCCCTTTCGCCGTGGCGATGCGCCCGGTCAGGTCAAGCGCCGTGTAGGAAGCAAGAATGGCCACGCACAACGAAATGAAAACCAGGGTGAAAGAGTAGCTGCCGATGAGCATGGACGTTCTCGTGACAAGCCGAAACCGTACTGCTTCCATTCTCGGTCGGGCAAATGCGGCGATTGTACTGATTGCGCGGAAGAACGCACTGACAAAGTAACCAAATTGCCATCAAGCCGATGAAACGCTTGTTCGATCGTCCTACAAGGCTCTGCTGTGGGCTTTAGCCCGAGCTGAGCTGGCGGATGAAGATCGTTCCCACGCAGAGCGTGGGAACGATCATCGGGTGGCGTCGCTGACGTCGAGCTCGCCATCCCAGCCGCCGCCGAGCGCGGCAATCAGCTGCACACTGGCAATCAGTCGGTTCTGCAGGATATTCAGCACACTGCGCTCATTGCTCAGCGCGGTGGCCTGCACCACCACCACGTCGATGTACGCGATCAGGCCGGCCTTGTACTGGTTTTCGGTGAGGCGCAGGGAATCGCGGGCAGCATCCAGCGCTTCCTGGCGCACCGCCGCTTCGTCCTCATACACCTTGAGCTGGACCAGGTAGTTTTCCACTTCGCGGAACCCGTCGAGCACCGTCTGGCGATAACGGGCGACGGTTTCGTCGTAGGCCGCTTCGCTGCGGTCGACCTCGGCCGAGCGAATGCCGCCGTCAAATAGCGGCAACGACAGCTGCGGGCCGACCGACCAGAAACGGTTCGGCAGGCTGATCAGGTTTTTCGAGGTGCTGCTGCTGTAACCGCCGCTCAGACTCAGGGTCAGGTCCGGGTAATACGCGGCTTTAGCCACGCCGATGTTGGCGTTGGCGGCGATTACCGAGCGTTCGGCCGAAGCGATGTCAGGACGGCGTTCCAGCAGCTGTGAAGGCAAGCTCAGCGGTACTTGCGGCAGATTCGGGATGCTCTGGCTTTCGGCAATGCTGAAGTTGGCCGGTGCTTCGCCGGTCAGTACGGCAATAGCGTTTTCGAACTGTGCACGCTGCCAGATCAGGTCGACCAGATCAGCCTGGGTGCTTTTCAACTGGGTTTGCGCCTGCGCTACCGCATCGCGCCCGGAAACCCCGGCGCGATACTGATTCTGGGTCATTTTCAACGAGCGCTCGTAAGCGGCAACGGTGGCTTCAAGCAGGCGCTTCTGCTGGTCGATGACCCGCAGCTGCAAATAGTTCTGCACCAGTTCCGACTGCTGGCTCAGGCGCATCGCCGCCAGATCGGCAAAACTCGCTTGGGCGTTGGCTTCGTCCGCCTCCAGCCCACGGCGCAGTTTGCCCCACACATCCGCTTCCCAACTCACGCCCAACTGCGCGGTATACGTGTCACGAATACCGCTTGAGGAACTGCTCAGGCTTGAACTGCTGCTGCCGGTGCCCTGACTTGAACGGTTCTTGCCCAGACTCAGGTCGACGCTCGGGTAAAACGCCCCGCGCGCACTGCGCACCAGAGCCTGTGCCTGACGGAACTGCGCCTCGGATTGGGCGACGGTCTGGTTGGCGCTGTTGAGTTTCACGATCAGTGCGTTGAGCTGCTGATCGCCGTACAGCTCCCACCAGGCGCCCCGGGCGAGCGAGTCGCTGGGGTTGGCCTGACGCCAACCTTCGGCTTCCTTGAACTGAGCAATTTCTGCGGTTTGCGGGCGCTCGTAGTCCGGGCCGACGGCGCAAGCGCTGAGTAGCGCCACGCACAACGACAGGCTCAACAGGCGGGAGCCGCGCACGGTGGCCAAGTGGATAAGCGAACGGTCAGTCATAGCGGAGTTTCCAGAGCGGCATCAGTGCGCACGCCACGCCATTTGTTGAAACGATGGCGCAGCTTGTCGAGATAAAGGTAAACCACCGGGGTGGTGTAAAGGGTCAGGACCTGGCTGAACACCAGGCCGCCAATGATGGTCAGGCCCAGCGGCTGGCGCATTTCCGCACCTTCGGCGCGGCCGAGCAGCAGCGGCAAGGCGCCGAGGATCGCCGCCAGCGTGGTCATCAGAATCGGCCGCAGCCGTTGCAGGCAGGCACTGCGGATCGACTCCAGCGGTGACAGCCCCTGATGCCGCTCCAGTTGCAGCGCGAGATCGATCATCAGAATGGCGTTTTTCTTCACCACGCCGATCAGCAGGAATATCCCCAGCAGCGAAATCAGGCTGAACTCGCCGCCGAGTGCATAGATCGACAACAACGCGCCAACCCCGGCCGAGGGCAAGGTGGAGAGAATGGTCAGTGGGTGGATGTAGCTTTCGTACAGCACACCGAGCACCAGATACACCGCCAGCAACGCACCGAGGATCATGAACGGCTGGCTCTTCTGCGTGGCGGCAAAGGCATCAGCGGTACCGGCCATTTTCGCAATGACATCTTCCGGCAGGCCGACTTTGGCAATTGCCCGCTCAATGGCCGCACTGCCCTGCTCTACGGTCACACCTTCGGCCATGTCAAAGGAAATGCTTTCGGAAGCAAACTGGCCTTCATGGCTGACCCGGTCGTTTTCCAGACTGTTTTCGTAGTGAGCGAACGTCGACAGCGGCACCCGCGCACCGTCAGCGGTAATCACCTCGACCTGCTTGAGCGTCACCGGGTCCTGGGCGTATTTCGGGTTGACCTCCATCACCACCTGATACTGGTTGAGGCTGTCGTAGATGGTCGAAATCTGCCGCTGACTGTAGGCGTTGTTCAGCACGGCCGTGACCATGTTCATGTCGACACCGAGGCGCTTGGCCTGATCCCGGTCGACGATCAGCGTGACCTGCTGCGCCCCGGCACCTTCGCGCGCATCGATGGCGGTCAGCTCGGGCAAGGCACGCAGAGCGCTGACCACTTTCGGGAACCATTTGCGCAGCTCGGCGAGGTCGCCGCTTTGCAGAATGTAGGTGTACTGCGAACTGGTCTGTTCGCGGCCGCCGCCAAATTGCAGGTCCTGGTCGGCCATCAACATCAATTGCGCGCCGGGCACTTTGGGCATTTCCTTGCGCAGACGCTCGATGACTTTCTGTGCCGACAGTTGGCGTTCCTTGATCGGCTTCAGGCGCACGATCATGAAGGCATTGTTGGTGCCGTTGTTGCCCCCAATGAATCCGGCCACGCTTTCCACCGCTTCATCCTTGAGCACGGCGCGGCGGAAGGTTTCCATCTTCGGCTGCATGACGTTGAACGACAAACCGTCGTCGCCCCGCACGAAACCGATCAGTTGGCCGGTGTCCTGCTGCGGCAGAAAGGTTTTCGGCACCACCACATAGAGCGCGACGTTGACGCCAACGGTGAGCAACAGGCTGAACAGGGTCAGACGCCGATGACGCAACACCCAGTCGAGGCTGGTGGCGTATTTGCCGACCATCCAGTCGTTGGTCTTCTGGCTCCAGCGTTGCAGGCGGTTTTCCTGCCCCGGCGTATGCGGCTTGAGCCAGCGCGCACAGAGCATCGGCGTCAGCGTGAGGGACACCACCAGCGACACAACGATCGCCGCCGCGAGAGTGATGGAAAATTCGCGGAACAAGCTTTCGACCAGCCCGCCCATGAACAGGATCGACAGGAACACCGCCACTAGCGACACGTTCATCGACAACAAAGTGAAACCGACTTCCTTGGCGCCGAGGTACGCCGCCTGCATCGGTTTGACGCCTTCGTCGATATGCCGGGAAATGTTTTCCAGCACCACGATGGCGTCGTCCACCACCAGTCCGGTGGCCAGTATCAGCGCCATCAGCGACAGGTTGTTCAGCGAAAAACCGTAGAGGTACATCACCGCAAAGGTACCGACCAGCGACACAGGCACGGCCAGGGTCGGGATCAACGAGGCGCGAAAGTTACCGAGAAACAGATAGACGACCAGCACCACCAGGGCGACAGCGATCAGCAGGGTCATCTCGGCTTCGTGCAGCGTGGCCTTGATCACCGGCGAGCGATCCATGGCCAGATTGAGTTTGACACTGGCCGGCAGCACCGCTTGCAGTGCAGGCAACTGTGCCTTGATCTCGTTGACCGTTTCGATGATGTTGGCGCCGGCCTGACGGTTGATCACCAGCAGCACCGCCGCATCGTCGTTGAAGAAACCGCTGTTGTAACGGTCTTCGACGCCATCACTGACTTTCGCCACATCCTTGAGACGCAGCGCGGCGCCGTCGGCATAGTGAATGATCAGCGACTCGTAGTCCTTGGCTTTCTCAAGTTGGTCGTTGGCCTGGATCTGCCACAGACGCTGGCCGTCCTCGACCGAACCCTTGGGCCGGCGCACGTTGGCGTCGGCGATGGTCTTGCGCACATCGTCGAGCGCCACGCCGTACTGGTTGAGCGCCTGCGGTTCGAGCTCGATGCGCACGGCCGGCAACGAACTGCCACCGATCTGCACCTCGCCGACGCCCTGCACCTGCGACAGGCTTTGCGAGAGGATCGTCGAGGCCAGGTCGTAGAGCTGGCCTTTTTCCAGCACGTCCGAGGTCAGCGACAGCACCATGATCGGTGCCTGCGACGGGTTGACCTTTTTATAAGTAGGCATGCTGCGCATCCCGCTCGGCAGCAAATTGCGCGACGCATTGATCGCCGCCTGCACTTCGCGCGCCGCGCCGTTGATGTCGCGGTCGAGGTCAAATTGCAGAATGACCCGTGTCGAACCCTGACTGGAACGACTGCTCATGGTGTTGACGCCGGCAATCGCACCGAACGAACGCTCCAGCGGCGTCGCCACCGTCGAAGCCATCACCTCGGGACTGGCGCCCGGCAGACTGGCCTGGACGACGATCACCGGGAAATCCATCTGCGGCAATGGCGACACCGGGAGCAGACCGAAGCTGACCCCACCGAGCAACATGATTGCCAGGGACAGCAGCATGGTTGCCACGGGACGTTTGATGAAAGGGCCGGAGAGGTTCATCGAACGCGATCCTCGCCTTCACACAATTCCCCTGTGGGAGCGGGCTTGCTCGCGAAGACGGCGGCACAGCCAACCTGTGCAGCGGCTGACATGCCGCTTTCGCGAGCGAGCCCGCTCCCACAGGGTTCAAGCGTTCTGCCAGTCATACCGCGACCTCTTCACCTTCGGCTTTGGCTTTGCCAAAGCGCCTTCCGAGGCGGTCGAAGTACAAGTAAATCACCGGCGTCGTGAACAGCGTCAACACCTGGCTCACCAACAAACCACCGACCATCACCAGTCCCAGAGGCTGACGCAATTCAGCCCCGGAACCGGTGGCCAGCATCAGCGGCACGGCACCGAACAATGCTGCCAGCGTGGTCATCAGAATAGGACGGAAACGCAGCAGCGCCGCCTGATAGATAGCTTCTGCCGGGGCCATGCCCTGGGTTCGCTCGGCGTCGAGGGCGAAGTCGATCATCATGATCGCGTTCTTCTTGACAATACCGATCAGCAGAATGATGCCGATGATCGCGATCATCCCCAGATCGTTGCCACTGAGCAGCAACGCCAGCAAGGCACCGACTGCGGCCGACGGCAAGGTGGAGAGAATGGTGATCGGGTGGATGTAACTCTCGTAGAGCACGCCGAGCACGATGTACATGGTTACCACCGCTGCGAGAATCAGCAGCAAGGTGCTCGACAGCGAAGCCTGAAACGCTTGCGCCGCGCCCTGAAACTGGGTCTGCACGCCCACCGGCATGCCGATGTCCTGCTGCACCTGCTCGATGATGTCCACGGCATGCCCCAACGCCACGCCGGGCGCGAGGTTGAACGACATCATCACCGCCGGGAACTGGCCAATGTGAGTGATCGCCAATTGCGCCTGACGCTCTTCGACGTGGGCCAGACTCGACAGGCGTACCTGCGCGCCGTCAGTGGTCTTGACGTGAATCTGATCAAGCGCCTGCGGGCCGATTTTCTCGCCGGCCTGGGCTTGCAGCACCACGCGGTACTGGCTGGCCTGGGTGTAAATGGTCGAAATCTGCCGCTGGCCGAACGCGTCATATAGCGCATCGGTGATATTGGCCACCGAAACACCCAGACGCGAAGCGGCGTCGCGGTCGATCACCAGATAGACCTGCAAGCCTTTGTCCTGCAGGTCACTGGCAACATCGGTCAACTCCGGACGCTGTGCCAGCGCCTCGACCAGACGGCCGCTCCACTGGCTGAGCAGTTCGGAATCCGGTGAAGACATGCTGAACTGGTACTGGGTGCGGCTGACCCGATCTTCGATGGTCAGGTCCTGCACCGGCTGCATGAACAGACGGATGCCGACCAGTTTGTCCAGCCGCGGTTGCAGGCGTGCGATCACTTCGCTGGCCGTCAGATCGCGCTCGCCATGAGGCTTGAGGTTGATCAGCAAGCGGCCGCTGTTGAGCGTGGCGTTGTCGCCGTCGACGCCAATATAGGACGACAGGCTCTGCACCGCCGGATCTTCGAGGATGATCTTCGCCAGTTGCTGCTGCCGCTCGCCCATCGCCGCGAAGGAAATCGACTGCGGCGCTTCGGAAATGCCCTGAATCACACCGGTGTCCTGCACTGGAAAGAAGCCCTTCGGCACGATCACATAGAGGAACACGGTCAACGCCAGTGTGCCGATTGCGACCAGCAGGGTCAGCGGCTGATGCTTGAGCACCCAGCGCAGCATCCGCCCGTATTCCTTGATCATCCAATCGATGAACGCACCGCTGGCGCGATAGAAACGGCCTTGCTCGTGTTCCTGCGGTTCACGCTTGAGCAAACGCGCGCACATCATCGGCGTCAGGGTCAGCGACACGACCAGGGAAATAAGAATTGCCACGGCCAAAGTAATGGCGAATTCACGGAACAGGCGCCCCACCACATCGGCCATGAACAGCAGCGGAATCAGTACGGCAATCAGTGACAGCGTCAGGGAGATCAGAGTGAAACCGATCTGTTTCGCGCCCTTGAGCGCGGCCTGCATCGGGCTGTCACCCTCTTCGATGAAGCGCGAAATATTCTCGAGCATGACGATGGCGTCATCGACCACGAAGCCGGTGGCAATGGTCAGTGCCATCAGCGTCAGGTTGTTCACCGAGAAGCCGGCGAGGTACATCACGCCGAAGGTGCCGATCAACGACAGGGGCACGGCAACCGAGGGAATGATCGTCGCACTGGCGCGGCGTAGAAACAGGAACGTGACCATGACCACCAGCGCGATGGCGATCAGCAGTTCGTGCTGCACATCGGTAACCGAGGCGCGAATGGTCTGGGTGCGATCCGTCAGCACGGTGACATCAAGGCCGGCCGGCAGATTATCAGTGATGCTCGGCAGCAAGGCCTTGATGCGGTCGACCACTTCGATGACGTTGGCACCGGGCTGACGCTGGATGTTCAGCAGCACCGCCTGATTCTGATTGGCCCACGCGGCCAGCCGCTCGTTCTCGGCGCCATCGACAATTTCGGCCACGTCTTTGAGCCGCAGCGGCGCGCCGTTCTTGTAGGTCAGGATCAGGTTGGCGTAGTCCTCGGGCGAGGTCAGTTGGTCGTTGGCATCGAGCATCGATACCCGGGTAGGGCCATCGAAGTTGCCTTTCGGCTGGTTGACGTTGGAGGCGCCGATCAGCGTGCGCACGTCCGACAGGTTGAGGCTGTTGGCCGCCAGCGCTTCGGGGTTGACCTTGATCCGCACAGCCTGGCGCTGGCCGCCGGCAATGCTGACCATGCCGACACCGCTGATCTGGGCGATTTTCTGCGCCATGCGCGTATCGACCAGATCATTGAGCTTGGGCAGCAGCATGGTTTTCGAGGTGATGGCCAGGGTCAGCACCGGAGTGTCCGCCGGGTTGACCTTGTTGTACACCGGCGGTGCCGGCAGGTCGGTCGGCAGCAGGTTGGTCGCGGCGTTGATCGCGGCTTGCACCTGCTGCTCGGCGACGTCCATGTTGATGTCGAGGCTGAAACGCAGGGTCAGCACCGAAGCGCCGCCGGAGCTGGTCGACGCCATTTGCGTGAGGCCCGGCATTTGCCCGAACTGGCGTTCAAGCGGCGCGGTGACGGCGCTGGTCATCACGTCCGGACTGGCGCCCGGGTACAGGGTCATGACGCGGATGGTCGGGTAATCGACCTGCGGCAAGGCCGAAACCGGCAACAGGCGATAAGCGATCAGGCCGGCCAGAACAATGGCCAGCATGCTCAGGGTTGTGGCTACCGGACGGAGGATGAACAGCCGCGAAATGTTCATGCGCCCTTCTTGGCCTTGTCAACAGCAGTCGCATCCGGATTGGCGGCGGACTTGCCTTGCAGGTGTTCGGTCGGCGAGGTCGGCACTTCGCTGCTGTCATTGACCACTTCGACTTCGCTGCCCTCCTTCAGACGATCAGTGCCTTCAAGCACCACCCGATCGCCAGCGGCGAGGCCTTCGGTGACCACGGTGTTGTCACCGTCGCTGGCGCCGATCTTCAGTTGGCGAATGGTGACCTTCTTGTCACCGTCCAAGGCATAGACGAAGGTGCCGTTGGTGCCGAACTGAATCGCCGCCGACGGTGCCAGCACTACACCTTTGAGCGTGTCGGCGAGCAGGTGGACGTTGACGAACTGGTTGGGGAACAGCGACTGGTCGCGGTTATCGTAGCGAGCCTTGAACTTGAGGGTGCCAGTAGCGACGTCGATCTGGTTGTCGAGGCTTTGCAGCACGCCGGTGGCCTGCAGTTTGGTGTCGCCACGATCCCACGCCTCGGCAGGCAACTTGGCGCCGCTGCGGTAACGGGCCAGCACGGTGTCGAGGCTGTTTTCCGGCAAGGTAAAGGCCACGCTGATCGGTTGCGTCTGGGTGATCACCGCGAGGAACGTGGTGTCGTTGGCGGCGACGAGGTTGCCGACGTCGACCTGACGCAGACCGACGCGGCCGGCAATTGGCGCGCGGATCTTGGTGAATTCGAGATTGAGTTTGGCGTCGTTGACCGCGGCCTGATTGGTCTTGACCGTACCCAGATACTGCCCGACCAGCGCTTCGGCAGTGTCGAGGGTCTGTTTGGCGATGCTGTCTTCTTTATACAGGCCGCGGTAACGCTCGACGTCGACCTGGGCGTTTTTCAGTTGCGCCTGATTCTGCAGCAGCGTGCCTTCGGCCTGGAGCAAAGCGTTCTGGTACGGACGCGGATCGATCTCGGCCAACAGGTCGCCCGCCTTGACCATCTGCCCTTCTTCGAAATGAATCTTCACCAGTTCGCCGCCCACCCGACTGCGGACATTGATTGTGTTCAGCGCGGTTACCGTGCCCAGCGCTTTGTAATAAAGCGGGAAATCGCCCTTCACCGCCGGCGCCACGCGCACCGGAATCGGCCCGGTGCCGCCACCAAAGCCTGGTCGCATCATTCCCGCACGCCCGGTATGCCCGGCGGCCGCTTTGTCGCCGCCCGCCTTGTCAGCAGAGCCGGCGGGCCAGAATTTCCAGCACAGTACGGCGATGACCAACAGGACCAGCAGGCTGATCAGCCAGCGACGGGATTTGCGGGGGGACGATTGCATGGAGTTATTGACCATTGGGCGCGTGGGCTTCTATTACGGGAGGCTGAACGATAAGCACTGAGTGGATTTAAGCAAAGCAGCTTTACCGGCAATTTACCTTCCACTTACGTTTCAAGGTGTGAGGCAAAACCCTGATACACAAATGAAAACGGCCTGGACAGGGCCAGGCCGTTAACAATTGTAAAAGCCTTACTTGAGAACGGACAGTGCCGCTTCGTAGTTAGGCTCTTCAGCGATTTCCTTGACCAGTTCGCTGTGCAGGACGTTGTCGTTTTCGTCCAGAACCACAACGGCGCGAGCGGTCAGGCCTTTCAGCGGGCCGTCAGCAATGGCCACGCCGTAGTTTTCGATGAACTCGCTGCCGCGCAGGGTCGACAGGTTCTGTACGTTTTCCAGGCCTTCAGCACCGCAGAAGCGCGCCTGGGCGAACGGCAGGTCAGCGGAGATGCACAGCACCACGGTGTTGCTGATGTCGTTGGCCTGGGCGTTGAACTTGCGCACGGAGGTGGCGCAGGTCGGGGTGTCGACGCTTGGGAAGATGTTGAGGACTTTGCGCTTGCCGGCGAAGTCTTTCAGGGTGACGTCGGACAGATTGCCGGCTACCAGGGAAAAGGCTGGCGCCTTGGAACCGGCTTGTGGCAACTGGCCGTTGACTTGAACCGGATTGCCTTTGAGGGTGACTTGAGCCATGACTTGAGTCCTTCTGTTTTTTGATTGGAAAGCATGCAAGAGGCGGAAGTTAACCACGAAATCGGCTGACGACCTATGCCCCGTTGGAAATTGTTGGGCGCTCGGCTGCGAGATTGTATACAAGTCCTGTGGGAGCGAGCCTGCCCGCGAAATCAGGTATCGATATCAGAAACGTGTGTCAACTGGACTACCGCTTTCGCGAGTAGGCTCGCTTCCACGGAAGTTTGCAGTGCCGCCACAACCACCTTCGATTAAGCCCGGCTCCGACGATTAGAGGTGTGATATGTGCACCGCGTCCCCCGCACCAACGAATTACTTCCTTCGACTGGCTAACTCCCGATTAGCTGCTAGTTTCAGAAGGACGTGTCCTACAGGCTTGATAAGCAAAGGGATAACGCAGTAGCGGCGCGACAGTGCTCAGTTGTCCGGAAAAACACCATGGAATCGGGAATGATCTGCAGTCGAGCCGGAAATAGAGGATTTCTGCCGGGGCCGGATGACGCGGCGTTCGCCATGCTCAAGCCACCGAGCGGGCGTCTCCTCCTCTTGCTGTGCCTGGGCGCCAGTCCATCGCTGTTCGCCGCGGAAGGTGGCGTCGGCCGGCCGATCACGGGCCAGCAAGTGTTCGCCAATGCTGGCATCGTGCCGCCGGAGCCGGGCTGGGTAATGTCGTTGACCAGCATCTGGTACGACGGCTCGCTCAAGGGCAGCGACGGCGCACCGATTTCCGGCGCGATCAGTGGCGGGATCGACGTGAAAGTCTCCTACACCATGGCCAACTTCACCCATGTCTGGAACACCGGCAAGGGCCGCTGGAATTTCGCCTCGGCAATGGGCCTGCCGGTGCAATACACCGACATCAAGGCGAGCATCACCGGCCCGCGCGGGCGCACTTTGGGTGACAGCGATTCCGGCACGCAGTTTGCCGATGCGCTGATCACCCCGATCGCCGCTGGTTATCACTTCGACGAACTCAATCATCTCTCGCTGTCGCTACCGATCTACGTGCCGACCGGCGCCTATAACAAGGATCGCCTGGCCAACCCTGGACAGAATAACTACACATTCATGCCAACCGTGGCCTTTACCCACCTCGACGGCAAGGGCGGCGAGTTCACCTTGTCCAGCGGGCTGGAGTTCTACACCGAGAACGACGCTACCGACTATCGCAACGGCAACATCTTCACTCTCGACGCCCTCTGGACTCACGGCTTGGGCAATGGCTGGAACGCCGGACTTGCCGCCGGCTACGTGCAGCAGTTGACCGACGACAAAGGCCAGACCGCCGATGTCTTCAATGGCTATCGCGGCCGTTCGGTTGGCGCCGGCCCGGTGGTTGGCTGGGCCGGAAAATTCGCCGATGCCCAGGCCAATATCAGCGCGCGCTGGGTGCCAGAGTTCGACACCAAAAACCGCCCCGAAGGCAATGGCTTCAGCGTCAATCTGACCCTGGCGTTTTTCTAGACCCGGACACAAAGGACTGCCCATGACAGCGCTTACCGACCTCAACGCCCTGCAAGCCAGCATCGCCGAAGCGGTGCTCGGCCAGGATCAAGTCATCCGGCAAATTCTGCTCGGGCTGTTGGCCAATGGTCATTTGCTCCTGGAGAGTCTGCCCGGGCTGGCCAAGACACGCACGGTCAAGGCACTGGCCAAACACCTTGATGCCAAGATGAGCCGCATCCAGTTCACCCCCGACCTGTTGCCCTCGGACATCACTGGCGCCGAGGTGCTGCACCAGGTCGAGGGCAAAAACGAGATCCGATTCCAGCCCGGCCCGCTGTTCGGCAATCTGATCCTCGCCGACGAAATCAACCGCGCCCCGGCCAAGGTCCAGGCGGCGCTGCTCGAAGCCATGGAGGAACGCCAGATCACCGTCGCCGGCAACAGCCATGCGCTACCGGAGCTATTCATCGTGGTGGCGACGCAGAACCCGATCGAGCAGGAAGGCACCTACCCACTGCCGGAAGCGCAGATGGACCGTTTTCTGATGAAGGTGCTGCTCGATTACCCCAGCGCCGAAAACGAAAGCCAGGTGCTGCGCCTGCTGCGCAACGAAGAGTTTGCCCAAGGTGCGAGCACCACGCCGGTAAGGAATTTCACTTTGCCGCAGGAGGTGATTTTTGCCGCGCGCAAGGAAGTCAGCGCCGTGCACGTTTCACCGGCAATCGACACTTACCTGGTCGACCTGATCAACGCCACCCGCCACCCCGCCGACTACGACGAAGACCTCGCACGCTGGATTGCCATTGGCGCAAGCCCGCGTGGCGGAATTGGCCTGGACCGCTGCGCCCGCGCCGATGCCTGGCTGCAGGGGCAGGACTTCGTCTCGCCGGACAACGTCCGCGCAGTCGTTCATCCGGTGTTGCGCCATCGTTTGCAGCTGAGTTACGACGCCGTTGCCGATGGCGTCAGCGCCGATCAAGTGCTCGACCGGATTCTCGACAAAGTGGCGATTCCCGCATGAACGACGAAGGCTTGGTCTACGTCTCTCTCGCGCAATTGATGGCGTTGGAGTTCAAGGCCCGTGACCTGAGTTTTCTTGCCCGGCAGCCGCAGGGCAGCATCCTCGCCGGCAACCACGCTTCGCGGCTGCGCGGTCGCGGGCTGAACTTCGACGAGTTGCGCCGCTATCAACCGGGCGATGACCTGCGCCACCTCGACTGGCGCGCCTCGTTGCGTACCGGCAAACCGGTGGTGCGCACTTTCACCGAAGAACGCGACCGCCCGGCCCTGATCGTGGTCGACCAGCGCATGTCGATGTTCTTCGGCTCGCAGCGCAGCTTCAAATCGGCAGTCGCCGCCGAACTCGCCGCGCTGGCGGCGTGGATGGTTTTTCACGCCGGGGATCGGGTCGGCGGTCTGGTCTTCAACGACCAGCGTATCGACAGCATCGCGCCGTTGCGCAGTCGCAAGCGTGTCGAGGCACTGCTCAGCCGCGTGGTGCAGCAAAACCGCGCGCTGAACGCCGGTAATCCCGACGCCGAAGATGAAGACCAATTGGACAAGGCCTTGCAGCGTTGCCTCGGTGTGGCCGGGCACGACCACTTGATCTGCATCGTCAGCGACTTTGCCGGCGCCGGTGAACGCACCTTGCAATTGATGCGGCAGCTGTCGGCGCACAACGATGTGATTGCCTTGCAGGTCTATGATCCGCTGGCGCTGAAACTGCCGAACAACGGTCGCCTGCTGGTCACCCAGGGCGAGTTGCAGGTCGAACTGGCGATCGAGAAACGTAACGTGCATCAGCCGCTGGGGAATTTTCTCAGCGGGCGGCTCAAGGACGTCGCCACCCTGCTGCGCCGCAGTCAGGTGCCGCTGATGATGATCAGCACCGCCGAGGACGCCCATGGGCAACTGCGCGCCGAACTGGGCAAAAGCGCCGGGGGCGCGCGATGAACCCGAATATCCCCAGCATCGATCAGCTCAAGGAGCTGGCCCTGCCCGCGCCCGTCAGCTATGCGCCGCAAACGTGGGGCTGGTGGTTGTTGCTGGCGGTGCTGATACTCGCCGCGCTGTTGCTCGGCCTGCGCAGATACTGGCAATGGCGCCGCGACCGCTATCGCCGTGAAGCCCTTGCCCGACTGGCACAGTTGCGCGGCCGCAGCGACGATCTCAACGCCCTGCGCGAATTGCCTGAGCTGCTCAAACGCGTAGCCCTGTCCATGCCCACTCGATCGCGACGCTGGAATGTATTCCCTGTGGGAGCGAGCCTGCTCGCGAAGACGTCAGCGCACGCAATACCTCGATCCACTGACACAGCGCTTTCGCCAGCAGGTTCGCTCCCAGAAGGGCCGGCGGCGCTTGGCAAAGATGGCTGGCAGGAATTTCTGCAACGACATTGCAAAAACAGAATGCCCGCCGACTTCAGCAATCAACTGGCCCAACTCGCCTACGCGCCGGACCCCGTATTGCGCGCCCTCCCCGCAGCCCAACGGCAAATGCTCTTCGACAGCTGCCAATACTGGGTGGAGCATCACCATGTGGCAGCTTGATTACCCCTGGCTGTTGCTTCTGCTGCCGCTGCCTTGGCTGGCTTACCGCTTTTTGCCCGCCTACAACGAAGCACGCAGTGCTGTGCGCGTTCCGTTTTTCGCCGCGATGAGCCGCGCGGTCGGCGAAGCGCCAGGCACCGCTGGCAGTCGGCGCAATCGCTGGCAACTGCTGCTGAATGTGCTGGTGTGGGCGCTGATCCTGCTGGCCGTGTCGCGCCCGGTGTACGTCGAAAAGCCGATCGAGCGCCAGCAACCGGTGCGTGACCTGATGCTCGCCATCGACCTTTCGCAGTCGATGGAAACCGAGGACTTCACTAACGCCCAAGGCGAAAAAATCAATCGCCTGGCGGCGGTCAAAGGCGTGGTGCAAGGCTTCATCGACAAGCGCAAGGACGACCGCATCGGCCTGATCGTATTTGGCAGCGGTGCCTATCCACAGGCTCCTCTGACCCTCGATCACGCCAGCCTGTCGCTGTTGCTGGCCGATACCGGGATCGGCATGGCCGGCCCCAACACGGCGATCGGCGATGCGATCGGGCTCAGCCTGAAATTGCTCGACAAGGCCCATGAGCAGGAGAAAGTCCTGATCATGCTCACTGACGGCAACGACACCAGCAGCGCCATCACCCCGGATCACGCCGCCGAAATGGCGGCCAACAAAGGCGTGGTCATTCATACCATCGGCATCGGCGACCCCGACGCTTCCGGCGAAGCGAAGGTCAATCTGCAAGGCCTCGAACAGATCGCCAATACCACCGGCGGCCGCTTCTTCCGCGCCGAAGATCGCGCGGCACTGGATCAGGTCTACACCACCCTCGACCAGCTCACCCCGCATCAGGTGAAAACCCTCAGCCATCAACCGCAACGGGAATTGTTTTATTGGCCGCTGGGCGCAGCATTGCTGTTGTTAGCGCTGTATCAGCTGGGCGCCCTTTTACGCCCGAACCTGACGGTTGCGCGGCAGCGGCAGGAGGCCTGAAATGGAGATCAACCTCAGCGATTTCCACTTCCTGCGCCCGCTGTGGCTGTTGCTTGCGCTGTTCGGCGCAATGCTGCCACTGATCTGGCGCCGCAGCCGCGACCTGCAAAAACGCCTGCGCGGCAATATCGTCGAACACTTGCTGCCGCACTTGTTGATCACCCCGCAGGATCACCAACGCTTGCGCCCGGTACACCTGCTATGCGCGCTGCTGATTCTTGGCGCCCTCGCCGCTGCCGGGCCGACGTGGGAACAGGATCGCCCGGACTTTCTCGAGAACCGCGCGCCGTTGATTGTTGCCGTCGACCTTTCGCCGTCGATGGACGCCAACGATGTGCCGCCGACGCGGCTGGAGGCGGTCAAGCACAAGCTGCATGAGCTGCTTCAACGTCGCGCTGCTGCGCGGACCGCACTGATCGCCTATGCCGGCAGCGCCCATCTGGTGTTGCCACCGACCGACGATCCGGCGCTGCTCGACAGTTTCATCCAGGCCCTAGGCACGGGCTTGATCGACAAACCCGGCAAAAACGTCGCCGCCGTGATCGATCAAGCGAAACGCTTGCTCAGCGCCGAGAACACCCCGGGCAGTCTGCTGCTGATAACTGACGGGGCCGATACCACGCAACTCGATGATCTGCAAAAACACCTCGACGGCAGTGCCTTGCAGGTTCTGGTTCTGGCGGTGGGCAGCGAAGACTCGGGCGTCATCACTACCGCCAGCGGCCAGCCGAAAATCGACAGCAGCGGACGACCGGTGCTCGGCAGTTTCGATCAGGCGGCCCTCAAGCAATTGGCCTCGGCCGTCGACGCGCCGCTCGGCAGCCTGACCCTGAATAACGATGACCTGGAGTGGATCGAGTTGCACGCCCGCCAACACTTCCAGAGTGCCAGCGCCGAACAGCGCGAATTGCACTGGAAGGACGCCGGTTACTGGCTCTGCTGGCCATTGCTGTTACTGGCGCTGTTCAGCGTGCGCAAGGGCTGGAGCGTCAACTGGATACCGGCGCTGTTTTTGGCCGTAGGGTTGGGATGGCCTGCGGCGCCGGCGCAGGCCAACGCCCTCACCGATGCGTTTTTCACCCGCGACCAACAGGGCCGCTGGGCGTTTGAGCATGATCGTTTGCCCGAAGCCGCGGCGCTGTTCGTCGACCCGAACTGGAAAGGCGTCGCGGCCTATCACGCTGCCGATTACGACTTGGCAATGGCGACCTTTGCCCGCCTGGACACGCCGCAGGCGTATTTCTACCTGGGCAACATTTACGTGCGCCGCTTCAAGTTCGATCAGGCGATTGCCGCCTACAGCCAGGCGTTGAAACTGCAGCCGCAATTTCCCGAAGCGAGCGCCAATCTGGCCCTGGCCCAGGCGCTGCTCAAGGACACCGAAAGCGCCGAGAAAAACGCTCCGCAAACCAAACCTGATGAAATCAAATTCGACAAGGCACCCGGTAAAGGTCAGAGCAAAAAGGTCGCGACTCAGCAGGCGGCGTCCGACGCGCTGTGGCTGGAAAACCTGACCACCTCACCGGCGAAGTTTCTAAGGCAGAAGTTCAGCTTGCAGGATCAGCAGGTAGACCAGCCATGAACCGTGCTCGCGAAGAGGCCCGGACACTCACCGCAAAACTCAGCGCACTACTGCTGACCAGTCTGCTGTCCCTGAACGCTGTTGCTGCCCCCCCGCAACTGAAAGTCCAGGCCCACCTCAACCCCAGCGAGGGCGCGATGGTTGGCGGTCTGGTCGAACTGCAACTCGATGTCCTCACCGACACCTGGTTCACCAGCGCCGCCGCCCTGCCCGCCCTGAAACTGGACGGTGCACTGGTGATGCCGCCAAACGGCCAGGCGCAGCATCTGAACCAGACCATCGATGGCCAGTCGTTCAATGGCTTGCGCTATAGCTATCTGATCACACCCAACGTCGCACGCAGTTTCGATATTCCGGCGCTGACCGTACGCGCCAGGCTGGGCCAGGCCACTGAGGACATCAGCGCACAAAGCCAGCCGCTGAGTTTCAGCGCCGCCCAGCCGCCTGGCTTCGCGCCCGGGGAGACGCCTCTGGTTGCCAATGGGTTGCGCATGAAGCAGATCGTTACCCATTCTGCAACGCCGTTGCAAGTCGGCGACAGCATCACCCGTGAGCTCACCCTGCAAGCCGATGGCGCGCTGGCGATGGCCCTGCCGATTCCGACCTTCAGTGATGTTGCCGGCTTGAGTCGCTACGCGAAGACGCCACAAGTCAAAGCGCTGGATGACGGTCGCGGCAATATCCTTGGCGGTCAACGCGTCGACAGCGCCAGCTATCGCATCGACAGCGCCGGTACTTACATGCTGCCAGCCATCGGCGTGAAATGGTGGGACGCCTCTGCGAAGCAGATCCGCAGCGCTGAGGTGCCGGCCGTGAGCTTCGAGGCCGCAGCCAACAACGCCTATAAACCGGTGTTTTCGCTCGCCGCAGACCTCAGGCAACTGCAACAGAACCACTTGCACTTCTCCAGCCGCTGGCTGCTCTGGCTGGCGCTGTCGGTCGGCCTCGCCGTCGGTGTGTACTTGCTGCGGCCCGTCGCCGTTCGCGCCCATCGACGCTGGCTCGCACATAAACGGGCGAAGCAATTGGCCTGGCAGCAATCGGCCGCGTTCGCCTGGCAGCAGATCGATCCGCAATTGCGAGCCAGACCCGCCCAACTGACCGCGCTGTACCTGTGGCTACGGCGCAGTCGTCTGGGCTTGAAACTTACGGGCGCCGGGCCGCGTTTGCAGGGTGTGTTACGCGGGCTTTACGGCCGTCAGTCTGCCGTCGATCAAACACTTGTTCAGCTTCGCCAATCGTTGTCTACGCTTCAAAGTCAGGTCGCCAGGCAACACGCGAAACCCGCGCCAGCCCTGCGCCCGCTTAACCCAGTGCATGAGAAGGATTTCACATGATCAACCCGTTGCTGTTTTGCCAACGTTTCGGTCTTGCCCTGCTGTTGACACTGGCCCTGCCCCTGCTGGCACAGGCGAATGAACCGCTGCCATCGTGGAATGACGGTCCGGCCAAGAAGAGCATTATCGAATTCGTCCAAGCCGTGACCGACCCGAGCAGCAAGGACTTCGTCAAACCGGCCGAGCGGATCGCCGTGTTCGACAATGACGGCACCTTGTGGAGCGAGCAACCGGCGTATTTCGAATTGCTGTTTGCCTTCGACGAGGTCAAGCGCACCGCCGCGCAACACCCCGAATGGAAAACCACACAGCCGTTCAAAGCGGTGCTGGAAAATGATCACAAAGCCCTCGCCGCGTCGGGCATGGACGGTTTGCTGAAGATCGTCGGCGCCACCCACAGCGGCATGACCACCGAAGCTTTCGATGACTACGCGAAAACCTGGTTCAGCCAGGCCCGCCATCCGAAAACCGGCAAGCCCTACACGGAAATGATCTTCCAGCCGATGCTGGAAATGCTCGACTACCTGCGCAGCCAGAACTTCAAGACCTACATCGTATCCGGTGGCGACACCGGCTTCATGCGCGCCTTTGCCGAGAAGGTCTATGGCATTGCGCCGGAACAGGTGATCGGCACTACCTTCGTCACTTCTTACCAGTTCAAGGACGGCAAAGCCTCTATCGTGCGCACGCCGAAAGTCGCGCACAACGACGACGGCCCGGGCAAACCAGTAAGCATTGATGCGGTGATCGGTCGACGGCCGATTCTGGCCTTCGGTAATTCCGACGGTGACTTGCAGATGCTGCAGTGGACCGCCGCCGGGCCCGGCAAGCGCCTGATGGGGCTGGTGCACCACACCGATGCCAAGCGCGAGTGGGCATATGACCGGCAATCGAATATCGGCCGACTCGACAAGGCCCTCGACGAAGCGAATACCCGTGGCTGGACGGTGGTGGACATGGCGTCGGAATGGCGCCGGATCTATCCGTTCGATCCACCGGCAACCGAGCAGGTGCAATAAGAAAGCGTGATGCAGGAGAGCAATTAACGTTTGTCGCAAAAAACGACCCCCGCGCAAAGGAGCAAGTCACATGACTCGCATACGCAAGTGGCTACCGAATCTCGCCCTGGTGGCAACCTCGGTGATGGCGCTGTCGGCAACCGCCACAGCGGCTGAAAAACCCAACATTCTCGTCATCTTCGGCGATGACATCGGCCAGACCAACATCAGTGCCTATTCCATGGGCGTGGTCGGATACAAGACGCCGAATATCGACCGTATCGCTAAAGAAGGCATGATTTTCACCGATTACTATGCCGAAAACAGTTGCACGGCCGGACGCTCGTCGTTCATTACCGGGCAGACGCCATTGCGTACAGGCTTGTCCAAGGTGGGCATGCCAGGGGTTCCGGTGGGCTTGCAGCCACGCGATGTGACCATTGCCCAAGCGCTGAAAGCGCAAGGCTATGCCACGGGTCAATTCGGCAAGAACCACTTGGGGGACAAGGACGAATACCTTCCGACCAACCACGGCTTCGACGAGTTTTTCGGTAACCTCTATCACCTCAACGCCGAAGAGGAACCTGAACGTCCGTACTGGCCCAAGGATGATGCCGAGTTCGTCAAAGCCGCGTCGCCCCGTGGCGTGATCCACAGTTTTGCCGACGGCAAGATTGAAGACACCGGCGCGCTGACCAAAAAGCGCATGGAGACCATCGACGACGAAACCACAGCGGCCGCGCAAGCGTTCATCGAGAAACAGGCCAAAGCGGACAAGCCGTTCTTTGTCTGGATGAACACAACACGTATGCATGCCTTCACTCACGTGCGCGAGTCCATGCAAGGGCAAAGCGGCATGGTCGGCAACGAATATGCCGATGGCATGCTCGAGCATGACGGCGATGTCGGCAAGCTGCTCAAGACACTGGATGACTTGAAGCTGACCGAAAACACCATCGTCGTCTACACCACCGATAACGGCCCGAACCAATGGTCGTGGCCTGACGCTGCAACGACGCCGTTCCGCAACGAGAAAAACTCGAACTGGGAAGGCGCGTACCGGGTACCGGCGATGATTCGCTGGCCGGGCAAAGTCAAGGCAGGCGAAGTCTCCACGCAAATGTTCTCCGGTCTGGACTGGTTTCCGACGCTGTTGGCCGCCGTGGGCGACACCGACATCAAGGAGCGTTTGCTCAAAGGCGCCGACGTCGCCGGCAAAAACTTCAAAGTGCACCTGGACGGCTATAACCAGCTGGACTATCTGACAGGTAAAACCGATAAGAGCGCGCGCAAGGAGTTCTACTACTTCAACGATGACGGTGCGTTGGTCAGCATGCGTTTCAACGATTGGAAACTGGTGTTCTGTGAGCAGCGCGCGCCCGGCGGACTGCAGGTGTGGAGCGAACCGTTCACCTGCCTGCGTGTGCCGAAAATGTTCAACCTGCGCATGGACCCGTACGAACGCGCCGATATCGTGTCTGACCAGTACTATGACTGGCTGACGAAAAACGACTATTTGATTTTCGACGGTACCCGCCGCGCTGCGAAGTTCCTGCAGACCTTCGTCGACTATCCACCTAGCCAGCGTCCGGCGAGCTTCAGCATCGACCAGATCCGCGAGGACGTGGACCGCCGTATCGAAGAAAAAATGAAGAAGGCCCAGTAATACCGCTCTACCGCCGCCCGCTTTCACAGGCGGGCGGCCCTGTTTTGAACAAGCGACCGGGTCGGTTTCGTTCGCGAGCAGGCTCGCTCCCAAAAGGTTTTCTGCGATCGTTCCCACGCTCTGCGTGGTAACGCAGCCCGGGACGCTCTGCGTCCAATGCCGAAGCGGACGCCGAGCGTCCAGTGAGGCATTCCCACGCAGAGCGTGGGAACGATCAACATCAGCCAATCCATAACAAGGCTCACCGCATGTCCTCACGTGTCGCCAGCAAGTCGTCGGCCATACCCGTCTCGCAAGCCGCGCCCGCCACCTCGCTGATCCCTGCCCTGCTGCTCTGCATCTCCGGCGCGGCGGCGTTGGTCTATCAAGTGTTGTGGATCAAACAGCTATCGCTGGTGGTCGGCGTCGAGGTCTACGCGATCACGACCGGCATCAGCGCGTTTTTCGCCGGGCTCGCCCTCGGCGGCTGGTTGTTCGGGCGCTGGGCCGATCGTTTGCAACAGCCGGTCCTGCTGTATGCCGGGCTGGAAGTGCTGGTGGCGATGCTCGGGGTTGGCGCGACAGTGGCCATGAGTCTGGCGGCCAATGCATTTGCCTGGTTGCAGGGTCATGTCAGCGTGCTCGCGTGGTTGTTGCCGTTTGCGCTGGTGGGTATCCCGGCGGTGTTGATGGGCGGAACGTTGCCGGTGTTGGTGCGCTCTCTGGCGGCTGAGCCGGGCAAGGCCGGCGGTCAGTTGTATGCGGCAAATACGCTGGGCGCCATTGTCGGCACTTTGCTCGCCGCGTTCGTACTGATCGCCAGCCTCGGCGTGCGCGGTAGCGCGCTGTTCGCCGCGATGCTCAACTTGCTCGCCGCTGCCGGTGCGCTGTGGTTGCAGCGGCAGCAGCCATTGGCGCTGGGCACGCCGGTCAAACACGGCAACGCAAAAGCACCCGACCGCACTGCGCTGTGGCTCTACGCTATCGCCGGAGGTGTGGCGTTGGGTTACGAGGTGGTCTGGTCGCAATCGATCGTGCAGTTCATGAGCACGCGCACCTATGCGTTTGCGGTGGTGCTGGCGACTTACCTGACCGGGCTGTTTATCGGCAGCGTCGTACTCGCTCGTCGCGTCGAGCGCATTCGCGACCCATGGGGCGTATTCGGTTTGTTGATCGCCGGTGCAGGCCTGATTGCGCTGCTGGAGATCGCCATGCTCGGCCGCTGGCTGGTGCTCGCGCAAAGCCATGCCGAAACCTGGCTGCTGAGTCTGGGCGTCAGTGAGTTGGCCGGCATGAGCGCGCGATTTGCCGTGGCGGCGCTGAGCATAGTGTTTGCGCCGACCCTGCTGCTGGGCGCGGCGTTTCCTCTGGCGTTGCGCCTGAGTGTCGGCAGCGAACGTGTGGGTCGCGATGTCGGCGCCGTGGTGGCGTTCAACACCTTGGGCGGGATCATCGGTGTGATGCTTTGCGGCTTTGTATTGATTCCGTTGCTGGGACTTGTGCGCACCCTCGGTCTACTGGCGCTTATCGCAGCGACGATTGGTTATCTGGCGGTGCGCAAAGGCCATGGCGTGACGAAAGGTCGGCGCCAGGCCGTGGTCGCACTCGGTCTGGTTAGCGTAGCGGTGGCGGTACTGACCCCAGCCGACAAACTGGCCAGCCTGTTGCCCGGCGCACGCAACGGCACGCTGGCGTTCTACGAGGAAGGGCGCGGCGGCACGGTCGCGGTGGTCACTCAGGGGCGTGGCGAAAACACCTTCCACCGTTTGTACATCCAGGGAGTGTCGAACACTGGCGATGCCATGCCATCGCTGCGCTACATGCGCATTCAGGCGCTGCTGCCGCTGCTGATCCACAACGGTGAACCGCGCTCGACCCTGGTGATCGGCTTCGGCACCGGCATCACCGCAGGGGCCATGCTGCGCTATCCGGGTCTGGAACATCGCGTGGTCGCCGAGTTGCTGCCATCGGTGGTGAAAGCGGCGCCTTTGTTCAAGGGCAATTTCAATGCGGCCAGCGATCCCGATATCGACGTGCGCCTGCGCGACGGTCGCCAGGAACTGCTGCGCAGTGAACAGACCTACGACGTAATCACCCTCGAGCCCCCACCGCCCTCCGCCGCCGGCGTGGTCAATCTGTATTCGCGCGATTTCTACGAGCTGGCCGCCAGTCGCTTGCAGGACAAGGGCATCGTTGCCCAGTGGCTACCGCTGCCGACGCAGAACATCGACGACTCGCGCTCATTGGTGCGCAGCTTCCTCGATGTGTTCCCGCATGCCTCGCTGTGGACCAGCGAGTTCCACGAAATGCTGTTGGTCGGCTCGTTGGCACCGATGGAACTGGACGCCGCGAAAATCACCGCGCGCTTTCAGCAGGACAGCGTACGCAGCACCTTGCAGGACGTCGGCATCGGCTCGCCGGCGGCGCTGCTGGCCACCTGGGTCACCGACCGCGCCGGCCTGGACCGCTTCGCCGCCGATGCCCCGGCGGCGACCGATGACCAGCCGCGCATCGAATACGCGCCGTGGGTGCGCAGCAAGGAAATCACCCGCGTACTGCCAGCGCTGCTGGACTTGTATCAGCCACCGACACTGGTCAATGCCGATGCAGGGTTCATTGAACGCATGCAAGCGCATCGGCAGCGATTGATGCAATTCTATCGGGCAAGCCTGCACGCCTACGACGGCGATCGGGACGCCTGGGGACGGGATATTCGGGAGGTGATGCAGGGAGATCGGGCGAACCCATATTTTCGCTGGTTTGTCGGGCAGTAAGGTGGGGGCTGACAGAATGCCTTCGCGAGCAGGCTCGCTCCCACAAAACAGCAAAAGCAAGATCAGAAGATCGCAGCCTTCGGCAGCTCCTACACGATGAGCGTTAGCTCGAGTGCTCTTGATCTTGATCCACCGGCGACGTCGGAAGGCTGAGCGGAGGGATCGATCCGGGGGCGGGAGCGTAGCGACCGTCTGGCGAAGCCATCCAACCCCAACCCCAACCTTAAGCAGACAAGCCCCCAAACTGAACTGCAATCCAGCGGGAGCCAGCCTGCTCGCAAACAGGCCCGAGCCTCACGACATCACTTGGCCTCGGACTTGAGCTTCAGATACGTCTGATGCATGTCACTCGCCCAGCCATCGATCACCGCTTTGACATCAGTGGCTTTCATCACCTGCGAGGAATTTTCCAATGGCTGACCGGTGCCCTTGCGCACCACTTGAGCCACCACCTTGTTACTGCTGCCGTCGAGGAATACCGCCTCGGTGGCCAACGTGGTTTCTTGATCACGAATCCCGGTAGCCGTGCTCACCGCAGCAGCGACCAGCGCAATCGGAATCACCTCATACACATGCAGGCCTTCGGTCTTGCTGCTCACCGCCGTGATCGCCGGCCGGATCACGATGACGCCAGGCCCCGGGCCGGTGGCCAGCGGCAGCGACTTGCTCAGCTCACGCTTGAGCGCCTGATCGTAATAACTGGTGATGCCATTGAGCGTCTGCTGGGGGATTTTTTCCGTCGCTTGCGGCTTCGGATACAACTGGCTCGGTTCGACATAGACGCTACTGAATTTGTTGATATCGAGTTTCGGGTCCATCCAGCGCATCACCTCGGCACCCGACGGTGATTTGGTCTCCTTCAGTTGACTGTAATCCTTGAGAAAACCGGAGTACTGGTCTGGCTCGACGGTTTTGCTGGAACAACCCACCACACCCAGGGTGGCGATGCACAGCGTGCCCATCATTACGGCTAGCTTCATGCTGTAACTCCTGTCAGAAGGCCAAATCGTTTGCATAGGGGAAGTTACAGGTATAGCTAAAACCGCAGCAATTGCGATTGCAAATTACAAAATTCACACAGCGCTGCGCAGCGAATCACAACACACATTTGACAGACCCGCCGCATCCGGCAAAGCTGCATCCAGACGTATGCACGCCAGAAGGCCAACGCACCCGGACTACGGAAGTCGCAATGCCCAAGCATAAAAACAAAGCGGTGCAACCTGAACCTGACGCATCACCCTCCTCTTTTTCACGTTTCGTATTCCCGATCATCATCGGCGTGCTGCTCGCGGCCGTGGCCGGTATCGGCTGGTTCCTGTTCAGCCCGGCGTCCGCCCCCCTCAAACCTTCAGCAATCAGCGCGCCTGTAGCACCGCCAGCCAAGCCGCAACCAGTGGTGGCGAGCAAGCCGGCAAGCTTGGTCGATGAGCAGCAATGCCAAGGTTGCCACAGCGAACAGGTCAAGGACTGGCAAGGTTCGCATCACCAGTTGGCCATGCAGCCGGCGACTGGCGAAACCACCCTCGGCGACTTCAACAACCTGACCTTTAAGGCCGGGAACGAGACCACACGGTTCACCCGCAGGGGCGATGAGTTCTGGGTCAATACGCCCGGCGTCGACGGCAGGAACGCCGATTTCAAAGTGGCCTACACGTTCGGCATCGCGCCGCTGCAGCAATATCTGATCGAGGTTGGCCAGGGCCGCCTGCAAGCCCTCGGCGTAGCGTGGGATAGCGAAAAACATCGCTGGTTTCATCTGTACGCCGGCCAGGGTGTGAATTTCAAGAATCCGCTGCACTGGAGCAAACCGAGCCAGAACGCCAATTTCATGTGCGTCGAATGCCACACTACCGGTTTCAAGCGCAATTTCGATGCGGCGAGCAACAGCTTCAACAGTCAGTGGAACAGCCTTGGTGTCGGCTGTCAGGCCTGTCATGGCCCGGCGTCCAATCACCTGGAATGGGCGCAGAAAAAAGACGACCTGATCCATAAGGGCTTCGACGTCGATCTCAAGGACAAGAATGCCACGGTAGAAATCGAAACCTGTGCGCGCTGCCATTCCCGCCGCGCACCGCTGGGCGATGGTTTCACCGTCGGCAAGCGCCTGATGGACGATTACCTGCCCAGCGTCCTGACCCGCGAACTGTACGCACTGGATGGCAAGATCAAGGACGAAGTGTTCGAACACGGCTCGTTCCTGCAAAGCAAGATGTTCGACAAGGGCGTGCGCTGCAGCAATTGCCATAATCCGCACAGCAACGAACTGAAGGCACCGGGCAACGCCGTGTGTCTGCAATGTCACAACACGGCGGGCAAGACCTCGGTCGCCGGCGTCGACGGCAAGGGCCTGCAAGCGAAGAACTATGACTCTATCGAACACACCCGCCACGCTATCGGCCAGCCCGGTTCGCAGTGCGTCGATTGCCACATGCCTGGCAAGTTCTACATGGGCAACGACTTTCGGCATGACCACAGTTTCAGTATTCCCAACCCGGAGCGTGCGCAGAAACTCGGCACCCCAGACGCCTGCCTGACCTGTCACCAGGGCAAGGCCGGCGACAAGGTCACCGCGCAGTTCAAATTGTGGAACGCCACCGCCTCCCCGGCTCAGCAGGCGCCACGCTATGACGAAAGCCTGTGGCTGATCCGCAATGGCCAGCCCGGCGCCGCCGACGCGCTGTACCAGCAATTGCAGCGCAGCAACCTGCCGGCGATCCAGCGCGCAACGTTGCTGGCGGAATTACCGCTGTACCCGAGCGAACAGGCGCTGAAACTGGCCACTCAGGATCTGAAACATCCAGAGCCACAGGTGCGTGAAAGCGCGGTGCGGGCGATCAGCGCATTCCTGCCGCCGCCCGAGCGTGCGCCGTTATTGGCGCCGTTGCTCAATGATCCAGTGAAAGCCGTGCGCATCGTCGCCGCGCGGGATTTGCTCGGTGCCTCGCGCAACAATGGTCTGGGGGCGGCGCAAGCCAGCTGGAACGCGGCGATCGCCGAATATGAAGCCGTGCAGAAAAGCTTGCTCGAGCGTGCAGAAGCCAATCTCAATCTGGCGATGCTCTACCAGGCCAGCGGGCGCAATGCCGAGGTCGAACCGTTGCTGCGCAGTGCCCGGCAACGTGACCCGGATTTCTACCCCGCGCTGGTCACGCTGGCACAGTGGCTGGAAGCGAATGGTCGTGCCACCGAAGCGCAGAAGCTGTTGGATGACAGCCTCAAGCAGCATCCGGATGCGGCGCTGTTGCAGCACACGCGCGGGTTGTCGCTGATCCGTGCCGGCCAGCCCGCCGACGCCATGTCCTACCTGCGCAAAGCCGCACAACTGGAACCGGAGAATGCGCAATACGGCTATGTACTGGCGGTGGCACTGCATCAGGGCGGCAAGGTTGATGAGGCGTGCGCGATTCTGGAAAGTTTGCTCAAGGTACAACCGGCCAACCGCAATGCGCGGCTGTCGCTGATTCAGTACTACCTCGATAGCGACCAGGAACCCAAGGCGCAGGTGCTGTTGCAGGGCTGGAAGAAAATGAACATGGGGGATCCGGCGCTCAAGTGATCGATGGGATGCCCCCCCGATCACCTTTGGGAGCGAGCCTGCTCGCGAATGCAATCTGTCAGTGACATCGCAGTCGGCTGACGTAGCGTTTTCGCGAGCAGGCTCGCTCCCACAGGGCTACCACTGAGCTTCAGCGTTTGCATTACCAGGACGATGTTTCGCCACTGCGCAAAGCCATCTCTCGCCGGCTATTGGCGCGCATCGCCTTGATCAGCGACACCGTCCCCACCAACAAAATCGCCGCACCAAACAAAAAGTCGATGTTGTACAGCTGGAAATCTTCCACTGGCCCGATCAGCAATGTGCGCACCACCGCAATCCCCACCAGCGTCGCGAGGAAGTCGATCCCCGGTTCATCGCGGTAGAACACCAGCATCAGCGGCAGGCAAAGCACCAGCAGAAGCAACAACACCACCACCTTGAACGAGCCTTTGCGTTCGACGCTGAACGCGCATTCATGCGCGCCATAAGGCTTGTAGTCTTCGTCGCGGATCATCGAGTTTTTCTCGTTGATGTAATCGACGCGGTTGTACTTCTGGATCGGCGTGAAGGTGTTGGACATCTCCATCAGCGTGGTGATGTTTTTGAAGCGAAGGTCGATGCGTTCGCTGCCCTTGAGGTAATACAGCACCGGTTTGTAGCCGTAACGATAGGTGTCGAACGGGAACGCGGCCGTCTGCGCGTGTACGCCGATCAGCCGTGGTTCGAGTTCGGCGAAAGCACTTTTATTGGTCGACGAGAGGTTGCGGCTCAGCGGCTGCACCTTGACCTGTTCGAGGAAGATTGGCGTCACGCCAAACGACCATTGCAGCGGTTCCAGACGCAAGCGCAGTTCGTTGCGGCCCAGGTCGTAGCGGTTGAAGGTGCGTTCGGAAACCACCAGCGAACCGCCGACCATGAACTCGCCGCGCAGGTTGTTGGTGACGCGCAAGGTCAGTTGATCCTTGCCCAGCAACGCCGCCTCGCTGGTCGGTGGCGTGCCGCACCAGGCGGTGCTTTCGCCGACGCCGCCAAGCTGGCCGTCGCGGTTTTCCTTGAATACGTAAAAGTAACTGGCCCACAGCGTCAGCAGCAAAAGCGACGCCGTGAGACCGAGGATTTTTTTGCCCGGACTCACTGATCAGACTCCCTTCTTCGGTTCCATCGTCCAGCCGAAAACCCGCTGGCGACGGCGACTCTACCAAAAGGCCATCAGTGACCCAAGGGAAAATGCCGGACTGGCGTCGAGCCTAAGGGTTTCCCCGGTACTCGCCTTGACCAGGCAGATGCCCCGTCAGGTGCGCTCGCGGGGGATCAGGCTTTGCAATTGCTGGGCGAGAAAGTTGGCGTCGAAGGTAAAGGTATCCGGATCCTTCAAACCATTGGTCTTGCGCCACTGCCACGTGCCATTCGCCAGGCCGACCAGCGAAATGCTCCCATACCGCGCTGCCGTCAGCCCCATCACTGCCAGGGAAATCTGCCCGCCGCTGCCCATCACGTCCGGGACGAACTCTACCGGTTTGCCGGCAAGGACAATGCTCAACTTCTCTGTCTTGAAGGTCGATGTTTCAACCGGCACGCTCGGCCCGGAGGCGACGTAGGCCTCGCGGCTCACCTCCAGAAGATTCGGCGCCTTGACCGGTTCAAGCCATCGCTCGATCGCATCGAACAACGCGCCAATCCGTGTGGCCCACTCCGCCGACTGCGCAGTGAACAGTTGCTTCTTGTGCGCTTCGCTATCGGCATAGTGGCGAAGCATCTCGCCCAGTTGCTCTACGTCATTCATTGCTGTGTTCCTCGGAAAGGACCTGCGAAGGGGGATAGTGGCAGATCCCGGGCACGGCGTACGTTTAGTTCTTGCAGATGCACAGTTGTGTGAAAGATCGGCGGTACAGTCAGCCGGTGCTGGCGTCGCGACTCGAACAGAAGGAAACTTCGAGCCGACCTGAACGCTCGACACTGTTATTTGCCGGAGGAAGTCCAATGCGCACTATCGGCCTTATTGGCGGCATGAGCTGGGAGTCCAGCGCCGAATACTATCGTCTGATCAATCAGCAGGTCCGCGACCGCCTGGGCCCGCTGCGTTCGGCGCAATTGCTGATGTACAGCGTCGACTTCGGCCCGGTCGAACAGGCCCAGCACGCGGGACGCTGGGACGATGCGGCGGCGATTCTGGTGGATGCCGCGCGCAGGCTTGAGGCCGGTGGCGCCGAATGCGTGGTGCTGTGTACCAACACCATGCACAAAGTGGCAGATCAGATTCAGGCAGCGATCAGCATCCCGTTTCTGCACATTGCCGAACCGGCGGCGCGGGCGGCGCTGGAGATCGACGCGCTGACAGTCGGTCTGCTCGGCACGGCATTTACCATGGAAGAGGATTTCCTCAAGCAGCGGCTGATCGCCCAAGGCCTGACCGTGCTGGTGCCCGACGCAGCCGAGCGCAAGGACGTGCACCGGATCATCTACGACGAACTCTGCGTGGGCGTGATCAGCGAACAATCGCGCCAGATCTACCAAGGCGTTATTGAATCGTTAACCGCCCGTGGCGCTCAGGCGATCATCCTCGGTTGCACGGAAATCGGCCTGCTGGTCAAACCCGAACACAGCGCCCTGCCCCTGCTCGACACCACTGAACTGCATGCGCAGTCGGCGGTGGCGTTCGCACTCGGCGACTGACTCAGGCTTTCGGCGAACCGCGCAGACGGGCCATGCTCAGGGTGTCGACCCATTGCCCGTCGCGCACCGCGTAATCACGCAACAGCCCCTCGGCCTCGAAACCGAACTTGCGGTAAAGCGCGATCGCCGCCTCGTTATCGGCGTACACCGTGAGTTCGACGCGGTGCAGGTTCATCCAGTTGTCGGCAACGTCGAGCGCCGCCGCCAACAACTGCGAACCCACACCTTTGCCTTGCCATGGCACTGCGACGGCCATGCCGAAACTGCCGGCATGGGCGCGGCGCATCCTTGAACAGGCCTCCAGCCCAAGATTGCCGATCACCACGCCTTGGTGCAGCGCCACCAGTTTCAGCGCCCGTTCGTTGTCGGCCTGAAGACGCTGGCGCCAGACTTCACTGGACTGAAACGGCATTTGCAGCACTTGCCGTGCGACCGCCGGGTCGTTGTAGAGCGCGGTGATGCCTTCGAGGTGGGATTCGCTGGAGCGTTCGAGATGAATATCGGGAGTTGGGTCTGGCATGGGGATCGATCCGTGATCAGGGTGGCTGGTCACTCTAAACTGCTGATCTTGAACTTGGCGAGATGAAATTGTGCGAGCGGGCTTGCTCGCGAAGGCGGTGTGTCAGTCATTCAAGCTTCGACTGGCAGCTTGCATTCGCGGGCAAGCCCGCTCCCACAGGGAATTTTTGATGCTCACGCGACTGCGGTTCCACCACCGATTTTGTGGGAGCGGGCAAGCTCTTCCACAGGGGGCCGCGTCACGGCTGGAACCATTCGTGGCGCTCGTTGAACGTTTGCTGGATGAGGTCGGCGAGGGCTTTGATTTCGGGGGTGTTTTGCGAGTCAGCGTTGACCGCCAGCCACGCGTGCAGCTGCATCGGTTCGGCAAATAATCCGGGCAGCGCGACAACTCCCCGGTCGAAACGAGCCATGTAGGTGGGCAACAGACCAATACACCCACCACACCGAATCATCTCCAGCATCAATTCATAAGCATGCGTCTGCACCACCCCGGCCAACCTCCCTTCCACCAGCGCATTCCATGGCCGAAAACCCTCGACCCGCCGATCATGCTGCCACTGCACCAGCATGAAATCCGCCAGTTCATCCTGGGTTTGCGGTCGTGTGGTGACCCGCGAATAGCGCTTGGCAATGTGCGGCAGATATTCAATCCGCGCGAGGCATCGTGCTTCAGTGGTAGCAAACGTTGGGCCGGGGTTTGGGGTATCGCCGGCAGCGAGCCAAAGGACGATATCGGCGCTCACGGCGCGCAGCGACATTTCGCTGTCCAGGGCGATGATTTCCAGGCGCAGGCTGGCGTTGCGGCGCAGCAGTGCGATGAGGTCGCGGCCGAGGATGTCGTGAAGGATGGATTCGGCGACTGCGAGACGAATCAGCGGCTGCTCGATGACCGGCAGTTTGCGTTCGTGGGCCAAAGTGATCAGACGAGCCTGCAATTGCTGGCCTTCGCGGGTGAGGCTGAGGTGGCTGCCCTGGAAGCTGAACAGGCTGCGTTGCAATTGTTGTTCGAGTTGCGCGAGTTGTTTGCGCAGCAGGGTCGAGCGCACGTTGAGGCTGCGCGCAGCCTGCATGAAGCAACCGCAGCGGGCGCTGACGAGGAAGTATCGGGCGACTTCGCTGTCGATGTCAGCCGCCAGATTGAGCCAGGGCTCGGATCCGGATTGGGGCGATTGGTAGTCAGTGGTGCCCGGGCGTCCTGCAGGTTCGGTGAATGACATTGATGACTCCCTGTCGATCTAATGTGGTCGTTCTCAATACATGCGACCCCTTGTGGGAGCGGGCTTGCTCGCGAAAGCGTCGGCACATCCAACATCTTCGCTGACTGACCCACCGCTTCGCGAGCAAGCCCGCTCCCACAGGATTTGCGATGGTGATGGATCAGCGTTGTTCCTCAAGGATTTTGTTCAGTTCAGCGCCGTCGATGCTCAGGGTGGCGGTGTTGAGCATACCGTCCAGGTAAGCCTGGGCGATCTGTTCCTGGCGTTGTGCGCGCAGGGCCTGGGTCAGTTGGTCGCGCAGTTCCTCCAGCGTCGCGGTGCGGGCCGGTTGTTGTTCGGTTAGTTTGATCACGTGGAAGCCGGCGGCACTTTGTACCGGATCAGACACGGCGCCCACCTTGAGCCGCGCCACGGCGCTGCGCACTTCCGGCACCAGTTGTTGCAACGGTTGCAGACCGGTATCACCGCCCCGCTCTGCCGTGACGCGATCCTGCGAATATTGCGTAGCGAGCGCCGCAAAATCGCCCGGTGCTGACTGCGCCTTCTTGCTCAATTCAGCGGCTTGTTTGCGCACGGTTTCCAACGAAGCGGAATCACTGACAGCAAGGAAAATCTGACTGACCCGGTACAGCGCCGGCGTCTGCCAATTGGCCTTCCCCGCGTCGTACGCCTGCTGCAATTCAGCTGCGCTCGGATACTCCGCCGGCACCTGACTCACCGAGCGCAAATAATCACGAAACACGATTTGCTCAGTCGCTGCGCGAGTCTGCCGGGCGACGTCCGGCCGCTGCGCCCAACCCTGTGCGTCAGCCTGTTCCAGCACGGCTTTTTCCGCCAGTCGCGTACGAATCCAGCGTTCCAGCGCCTCACGGTTGCCGCGCAGCTGTTCGCGGGTTTGCGCCGGGACGGTGGCCAGCAGCGCCTGCAATTCCTCTGGCGAAACCTGCTGATTGCCCAACCGCGCGACCGCTGGCCCGGCTGAAACCGCAACCACCGTCGACGGCTGCTGGGCGGCGACCGGATCACTGCCCGGCCGCAGCACCAGCGCCACCGCCACCACCAACAACGCCACCGCTCCGGCGCCGATCACCATGGCAGGCTTCTTCACAGCGCAACTTCCTCTTGTTCGGCGAACGCGGATTTGGCGGTTTGCGCAGCAGCGGTCTGGCTGAAGTCACGCAGGTAAACGATGAACTCCTGCAACAGGCGATCCCACAATTCAAGGTTGCCACGCAGATGCTCATTGCTGACACCCGCCGCCACGACCACGTCCATCTCCATGACCAGAAACTCGCCCTGCAACGACAACCGCGCAAACCGCCGCGTTACGTTCCACTGCTCGGCGACGCCTTGGGGCAAATCACCTTGCACGCGCAGGGCACAGCTGAAGGTGAAATCGACAAAGCTGCCCTGCTCCAGCGCCGGGTTGCCGAAACGCACCGCGTAGCCGATGCCCTGACTGGCGCTGAGCAACTGGACGATGCCGTTCTGTTCGCTCTGATTGACACGGTAACCGGCCTCTTGCAGCACATCGGTCAGTGATTGCGGGGAAACGTGGGTGATCAATTGAGTCATGCCTTTCTTCCTTGTTTTCAGTGAGCGATCGCGGCTTGCGGCGCGTCGAATTGAGTCTTGTAGAGCTCGTCGCCAAAACCCTGCGCCAGTTCATCGAACTTGACCCGGACGCTACCCGCGAAGGGCTGGCGGATCTTCATCACCTCGGCGACATCGATGTTTTCGTAGGCCGTGAGAATCTGTTTGGCGACGCCGTACATTTGTTGATTCTTGGCTGAACATTGCTGCACTTGTGTGTCACGTTCTGCCAGTTGCGCTTGCAGGCTGGTGCGTTCGGCTTCTTTGCCGCGAGCCAGAACCAGCAATTCGTCATAGGCCTTTTTGAACTTGCCGGTCTGTTCGGCGCTGGCCGCCACTTGCGCCTGCGCCTGGCTGTGCAGGCTCTGTTGTTGCCCGGCCAATTGCTCGGCGAGGCCCTTGGCCTTGGCCAGTTCGGCCGTCAATTGCCTGATTTGCGCCTGGGCAGCCCTGGCTTCGTTCTGTGCCGCCAGTTGCGCGGCGCTGGCCTGGGCCTGTTGGCTTTGCAGGGCCTGCAATTGCTGGGTGGTGCTGCGCAATTGCGTGCGCAAGCGCTCTTCCATGCCTTCGGCGTTCGCCCCGGTGGCAATTACAAAACCCAGGCCCAGCGCGAGAAAACGCGTGTTCATAAAGCTCTCCCGGCGCCTTAGAAGCGCGTGTTGATCTCAAGCTGCAAGACGTCGATGTCGAACGGCGCGCCGTACACCGCTTCGGTGCTCATCCAGCGGCCGGTGGCAGAAACGTTCTTCGCCAGGCCGTAGTTGCCGCCCATGAAATAGCCCTTGGCGTTGGTGCCACCGAGGTGGAATGACGAGTCGTTGAAGCCGTCCGGCAAGGCGTCCGGCTGGATGTACTTGTAGCCGGCGAACAGGTTCCAGTCGCCCTTGCGCTTGAGGTCCAGCGCGTTGCCGAGGGTGAACTGCACCATCCATGCGTTGGCGCCGCTTTCGATCTCGCCGCTGCTGTCGAGGTTGTTGACGATTTGCCCGGCAGAACGCTTGCGCATGTCGCCCTCGTCGTAGCTGAGGTTGTGGATGTAGTTGCCCTGGCTGCGCAGCTTGAAATCCTGCGGCAGGTCGGCGTCCCAGACCAGGTTGAGGTCGAGCAGGTTGAATTCGGAGGCGAGGCCGACAAATTGCGGCTGCGGCGTGGCGCTCGGGTTGAGCGGGTTCGGCGTGATGTCGCGCAGCAGGAACACGCTGTTGCCTTTCTGCATGAACGCCGCGCGGGTGCCGTCGCTGTCGCAGCCCGGCGCGCCGGCCCACGGCTCGCAGGGGCTGGAGCGCTGGCCTTGAATATCGTCGAAACGGTAGTAGGCCAGCGCGCCCTTCAGGCGGTTGTTGCTGTTGATCGCCCATTTCGCGCCGAGCTGCGCGCCGTACAGCCACTTGTTGTCGCTCTCTTCCTTGTCGAAACCGTTGCTGCTGGAAGTGTCGTTGGTGTAATCCACCGGGAACGCGCCGACCGTACCGAACACGCCCCATTCGCGGTTGAGCTTGTGATCGAAGATCGCCGCGACTCCGTCGAAATTCAGGTCGTTGGAATAGAGCATGTCGGTGGACATGAATGGATTGGCGAAGCGCCCGCCGGTCAGGGTCAGTTCGTCCATTGGCTTCCAGCTCAGGTAGCCCTGATCGAGCCAGATATCTTTCTTGGCGAAGCCGCCACCGAGGTTCTGCGTGGTCGATACCGGGTTGTTGTCCGAACCGGTGCCGATGCGAATGCCGGCGGTCCATTCCTCCGAAATCACCGCTTTCATGCCCAGGCGAGCGCGCAGGCGAAAGAGGTTTTCGCGGTCTTCACGGGTGTTGAGCAACGGCGGCAGGCTGGTGCTGCTGTTGGGGTTCACGTCGTACGGGCCATTGTTGTTGAGCTTGGCGAAGTCGACGATTTCGTTGCTGTTGTTGCCCGAGTAGTAACGCGATTCGTCTCGCAGGCGAATGTCGCCGTCGAAGCTGATCCGCGAGGCCCAGTCCGGGAAGGTATTGGGCGCGGCCCAGTTTTCCTGTTTGGCGGTGGCCATGACCTCGGCTTTGACCTGATCGCGGATCTGGTCGCGCACCGCTGCCGGCACGTACTGCACGCGCACATCCCCCGGCGCGGCGACCGGCCCGGCCGCTACGGCAGTGGACGCGGCAGCCTGCTTGGCCTGCGCCGCTTCGTTCTGGGCCTGGGCGATCAGCGCGTCGGCCTTGTCCTGTTTGAGAATGCCCTGCTCGACCAGCAAGCGGATCAGATTGATCGTGGCGTTCTCCGAAGGCGCAGGCGCTGCCACGGCCTGACCGACCAGGGTCGCAATGACCATGCCGACCGCCAGGGACAATCGATTCACGTTGGAAATCATCTGCACACAACTCCTTTTGCCAAAGCTTGAATAAGTGAATTAACCCGGACGCCGCCCTTGCAGGGACAGGCGCACGGGCAAAGTGATGGAGGCCGGAGGCCTTTCGCTGAGCGCTGGCGCACCGCGTAAAGCGGCCAGCACCTGGGTATCGATTTGCGGGTTGCCACTGGACTTGATCAGCTCGACACGGGTGATCTCGCCGACGCTGCTCAGCCAGACATCGGCCTGTAGCGAGAACGCGAGGTTGCGCAGCTCGGGGTTCTCACGCAGCAAACGCTGGAAGGTGAACGCGAGAAACTGGCTGTACGTGCCCGTGCCCAAACGCCCGCCGCCGGCTCCGGCCATGCCGCCGCCCTTGCCCGCGCCGATGTTGAAAGCGTCGCTGCCGGCCTGCGCGTCGCCGTCCATTTGCATCGGGTTGGCCAGATCGTCGGCCGGCGATGGCGGCGCCTCTTCTGCAGGCTTGACCTCTTCCGGCTCCGGCGTTGGCTCGGGCTCGACGACTTTTTCTTCCACCGGCGTTTCCGGCTCTGGCGGTTTCTCCGGCGGCGGTGGTGGCGGTGGCGGCAACGGAATGATCGTCGGCACCTTCGGCGCTTCGCGGCGCACGCCGGCCATGTCGTTGGCCCACTGCCAGAGGAACCACGCGGCGAGTGCGCCGACCAGCAATCCGGCGCCCCACTTCACATAACGCAACGGCGACTTTTTCACGGGCGGCGGTTCGATCGGGAGTTGTGCGGTCATGACTCAGCCCTGACTCGGTTTGCCGGTGACGAGACCGACCTGGGACAGTTCGAGCCGGCGCAGCAGGTCCAGCACTTCGATGACTTTCTGGTACTGCACCGTCGCATCGCCGCGCACGATCACCGGAAAATCCGGACTCTGTGCTTTCTCGATGCGCAGGCGCTCTTCCAACTCGGCCAAAGTGACCGGATAGGCATCGAGAAACACCTGGCCGCCGTCGTTGACCGAGATCGCCTTGGTCTTGGCCTCCGACAGCGACACCGAGGCGCTGGCCTTGGGCAGGTTGATCTGGATCCCGGAGACCTGCGCGGTGGCGGTGAGGATGAACATCACCAGCACCACCATCAGCACATCGACCAGTGGGGTGATGTTGATGCTGTCGACGGCGGCATCGTCATCATCGTCGTGGGAGGCATTTACGGACGCCATGGCAGTGCTCCTCAGGCCGGTACGGAGTGGTTGGCGTGATGGCCGCGCTGGTGCGACGCCTCACTGAACTGGCTTTCGCCATGCATCTCTGCCAGACGAGTGATGAACTCGTCGACGAACACGCGCATGTCGGCGCTGACTTCCTTGTTGCGGGTGATCAGGCGGTTGTAGCCAAACAGCGCGGGGATCGCGACGAACAGGCCCATCGCCGTGGCCAACAGCGCGGCGGCCATACCGGGAGCGATGGCGTTGATGTTGACGTCGCCGGCCATTGCCGTGCCGAGGAACACCACCATGATCCCCAGCACCGTGCCGAGCAGGCCGATATACGGGCCGCCGGCGATGGCGTTGGACAGGGTCGAGAGTTTCGAGCTGAGCTGCTGGTTTTCGCGGGTGCGCACGCCGTCCATCGAGCAGCGGATGGCTTCGATGGTCGCCGCTGAAACCGAGGAGGTATCGGCGCCCTGCTCACGACGGGTACGGATCTCTTTGACCGCCACCAGGTACAGGCGCCACAGCGACGAATGCTGCAGACGCTGAGCCAGTTGCGCATCGTCGGCGAACATTTCCAGACGCGTGCCGACCTTGGCGAATTGCACGCGAAAGTCTTCGTTGGCAGCGGTGACGCGACTGAGGCTGCGGTTCTTGCGCAACATGATGATCCACGACTGGAACATCATCAGCACCAGCACGGCGATAATCACCCAGGCGTCGATCGGCACCGCGTTGAGCAAGAAGCCAAGGCTGCCGAAACCGAAGCCGGACTGCTCTTCATCGACGCCGTAAGCCACCAGTTTCGACTCGGCGCCTTGCGAGGTGGCATCGGCCAGCAACAGCGCGGCCGGACGGGCGACTTTCGACAGGCGCAGCTCATCAATTGCGCCAGCGAATGGCTGGAACGCGCCTTCCTGCAGATCGGTGCCGATGGCCATGACCGAGTTGAACGCCGGCATCGCCTGAGCCAACGCAGCGCTTTCGCGACCGTTGATGTACAGGGTGACTTTCGAGCCCTCGGCGGTCAGTGCGAGGTGTTGCCATTGCCCCGGCGCCAGCGCTTGGGTGGCAGCGGCGCGCTGGCCGTCGATCTCTACGAACGGCAGGCCTTGGCTGACGCCAATCAGCAGACTTTGCGTGCCTTCGCGACGCGCCAGTATCACTTGCTCGCCACTCGCCTGATCCAGACGCAGCCAGGCACTGAAGGTGAACGCGCTGCCGGCGTTGTGTTGCAGCGACGGACTGGCTGGCAGCAACAACGGCTGGCCGCTGAACTGCAAGGCGCGCCCGACGACGCCATCGATCGCTGTGCCGGTCGCGCTTTGCGCGGTGTTGCCGTAAGCCGTGGTGTCTTTCGCCGGGGTGCCGGTGGCACCGTCGAAGTGATACAGCGCGGTGTAATTCGGATCGAAAGTGAGTTGCCCGTTGCCAGTGGCCGGGGCTTTCTGGTTGCCGTAGTACATCCAGATGTCCTGACGCTGACCGCCCTCTACATTCGGCACATCAACCCAGATCAGCGCCATGCCCATCAGTGCGTCGAAACTTTCGATCTGGTGGTTGAGCACGGTTTTGTCATCCGCCGCGACAAAGCGCAGATCGGAGCCGTCCTCTTTCACGCCGTCGAAGGTGAAGTTGCCGGTGTGCAGGCGCACCAGCAGCGCGGTGCGGCCGAGGGCCTGATTGATCGCCGCGCCTTGCGGGGTGGTGTCGACGGCGATCTGTTTGCGGTAATGCCAGTCGTCCTGCCACCAGGCCTGAGCCGTGGCCGGGAGCACGAAGCCCAGGCAGATCAACAGCGAAAGGAAAAGGCGTTGCATGGACGTGCTCCGTTAGAAAGTGGCTTGAAGGTTGAAGTGCAGGCGCGATTCCTGCTTTGAGGTGTTCGGCCCTTCGAGTAGCGGGTAGCCCCAGTCGAGGCTGCCGGACAGCCATTTACTCAGGCTGGCGCGGGTGCCGAGGCCGACGCTGGCCAGGGCGTAATTGGCGTCCTGATCCGGCAGCTCATCGCGCAGGTACAACTGCGCGCCCTCGGCGAAGGCGTAGAAGCGCCAGTCCTGCATCCACGTGCCGGCGAATTTGGCCAGCGACGGCGTGCGCAATTCCTGGCTGAGCAAATAGCCGTCATCCGCCGTGCGTTCGGCGGCCAGATAGCCGCGCACCGAGGTGGCGCCACCGGCGGAGAATTGTTCGTTGGAAACCAGCGGGCCCGAGGCCAGTTGGAACGCCGCTTTGCTTGCGCTCTGCCAGTCGCTGTCGAAGGTCCAGGTGTAATTGGTGTCGCCCTTGAGCACGGCGAAACTCGGTTTGGCGCGATAGCGTTTGTAGTCGAAGTCTTCGTCGTCGCTGCCGTAGCCGAACACACTGCGCGTGGCGGCCACCAGACTCAGGCCGAGGCCGAGCTGGCTCTTTTCGCTGTAGCGGTAGCCGTTGTAGGCGAAGGTGAATGGTGCGTATTGCAGCGGGACCTTGTCGCTCTCGCCGGACAGCGTCAGGCGTTCATCAAAATCCTTGAAGTCGATGCCCGCCGACAGCGAGTTCGACCAGTTGCCGCTCGACGGCAGCGTATAAATCGCCGCGACGCCGTAGCTGTGGCCCTTGCCGAGCACGTTGCTGCCGCCGATGGTGGCGACGTTGCTGTCGGACTGGTAACCGGAGAACTGCACGCTCCAGCGCTCGCTCAGCGGCGCGGTATACGACCCGGACCAGACCTTGGCGTTGTCGGTTTCCTGCGGCGCGGTGAAGAACGTCAGGTTGACGCTGTGGCCGAGCTGCCAGAGGTTGTTGTAACCGAGGCTGGTGACGCTGCGCAGCTTTTCGGTGTCGGCGCTGTAGTCGTTATTGAGGCCGACGCTGGCCGTCCACGGGTTATGGTCTTCGACCTGCAAGTCGACATCCATGGTGCCGGGGCGTTGGCCCTCGCGCACCAGTGGCATGACCTGGCGTCCGGGTGTCTTGTTGAGCTGCGCGAGTTCGCCCTGGACCTTGGCGAAGTCCGGCACCTCGCCTTCTTTCAGCGCCGGGACGTTGTCGCGAATATCCAGTGGCGAATAATGTTTGGCGCCGACGACGCGCACCCGGCCGACCTTGGTTTCGCTGACTTGCAGATAGACGATGCCATCGGCAACGGCCTGCTCGGGCAACTCGACGAACACCGATTGATAGCCGCGTTCCTGATAGGCCTTCTGCAACGCATCACGTGCGCCTTCAATGTCGCTCAAGGCTTTCTGCGGACCGAGAAACGGGTACACCGCTTCTTCGATCGCCCGCGCATCAAGCACGGTGTTGCCGCGCACGAAGTATTCGTTGACATCGACCAGACGCTGCGCGGCGGGCGCTTCTGTGCCCTCCTCGGCCAGCGCCGGCTGCGCGCCCGCCGTCACCAGCAGCCAGCCCCACAGCGCCAGCCGTGACGTGAAAATCCGTTCCACACTACCCCCTGAAATTCGCGATGACCTGTGGGCGTTAGCGCCCGGTGTGTTGCGTCAATTGCTGATCGTTGTGGCGCAGGCGTGCTTGCCGAGCCAGGTGTGCAAGAGCGCGAAGTTCAGCGAGAACTCGGGCATCTGCAGCAAGGCGCCGCAGAACACTTCGCCGATGACTTTTTGAATCAGCAGAACCGCGCGCGGCTCGTTGAGGAGCGTGGCGATGTCACGACTGAGGGCGTTGAAGCTCCAGACTTTCTGGTTCAGGCCAAGGCCGACGAACCAGCGGAACAGCAGGTTGTAATTGAGCTGTTCATAGAGTTGCTGTTCGCTGGGCACCGAATAGAGCAATTGCAGGAGCAGGATGTGCATGACCGTCTGCGCGGGAATGAGCATGCCGGGCGCGGCATTAAGGTCGTGCAGCAGGTCTTGGTGAGCGTCGAGCAGATCGTCGATCTGCGGGCGCAGCAAAACCAGCGAATGGCCCGGCGGAATGTAGCTGGACACTTCTTTCAAGGCGCCCTGCCAGTCATCCTGCGAGACGATCCAGACCCACGGCGCGCCGTAGCGATACACCGAAACCGGCTTCTTGCGCGCGGCTTCGACGATCTTCGACAGGCGTTGATCGAGTTCCTGCATGCCCACTTTCGAATAGCGTTCCATAGTCCCCATTGCCTCACTCCCGGCGTCCCGCCACGGTTCGCAAAGTGCGCCCCGAAAGGCCCCTCAAGCGCGTTACACAGGCATGACCGGACTGGCTATGTGCTACCGAACTTTTGTCATAAAAGCTTCATTACCCAACTGCACATGGCCCGCGAAACCACACAAACCCTGTGGGATCGGTGGTGTTCCTGGCCCTCTGCCATGCACCGTTGCGTGACATTTACGTGACATTCACGGGGTTAAATCCATGGGCATTCAGGCGTATAACCTGTAGAGACTTTTTGATCTGCATGCAGACATCAACACAGGGTAGTGACATGACCACAGCAAATATCCTTGGCAACCTGTTCCCTTCTGTCAGCGACATCCCGGAGAAATACCGCCTCGATGCACAAATCGAGCAGCGTGAATATCTGGTCGATGGCCAATTGCGCCGCTGGGACGGTCCGCTCGCGCAGGTGCGCAGCCCGGTCTATCTGAAAGGCGAAAACGGCGAAGAACAAGCGATCCTGGGCAGCACGCCGCTGCTCGATGCCGACACTGCCCTCACCGCCCTCGACGCTGCCGTCCGCGCATATGACCGAGGCCAGGGCCTGTGGCCGACGATGCGTGTGGCCGAGCGCATCCAGCATGTCGAGGCGTTTCTCGGCCGCATGCGCGAGCAGCGCGAAGCCGTGGTGAAGCTGCTGATGTGGGAGATCGGCAAGAACCTCAAGGACTCGGAAAAAGAGTTCGACCGCACCTGCGATTACATCGTCGACACCATCAATGCCCTGAAAGAACTCGATCGCCGCTCCAGCCGTTTTGAACTGGAGCAGGACACCCTCGGCCAGATCCGCCGCGTGCCGCTTGGCGTCGCCTTGTGCATGGGCCCTTACAACTATCCGCTGAACGAAACCTTCACCACGTTGATTCCGGCGTTGATCATGGGCAACACCGTGGTATTCAAACCGGCCAAACTCGGCGTGCTGCTGATTCGCCCGTTGCTCGAAGCTTTCCGCGACAGCTTCCCGAGCGGTGTGATCAACGTGATCTACGGCAGCGGGCGCGAGACTGTCAGCGCTTTGATGGCCAGCGGCAAGATCGACATCTTCGCCTTCATCGGCACCAACAAGGCTGCCAGTGACCTGAAGAAGCTCCACCCGAAACCACATCGTTTGCGCGCCGCTCTCGGCCTGGATGCGAAGAACCCCGGCATCGTTTTGCCCGAGGTCGACCTCGACAACGCAGTCAGCGAAGCGGTGACCGGTTCGCTGTCATTCAACGGCCAGCGCTGCACCGCACTGAAAATCCTCTTCGTCCATGAAGACGTGGTCGACAGTTTCATCGAGAAATTCAACGCCAGACTGGCCACGCTCAAACCGGGCATGCCGTGGGACAGCGGCGTGGCGCTGACGCCGCTGCCGGAATCGGGCAAGGTCGATTATCTGCACGGTCTGGTCGCGGACGCACAAAGCAAAGGGGCGCAGGTGGTCAACCCCAATGGCGGCGAATCCCACGCCTCGTTTTTCTACCCGGCTGTGCTGTATCCGGTGAATCCGCAAATGCGCGTGTATCAGGAAGAACAGTTCGGCCCGGTCGTGCCCATCGTGCCGTACCGCCACCTCGATACCGTGATCGACTACGTGCTGGAATCCGACTTCGGCCAACAGCTGAGCATCTTCGGCACCAACCCGGTGGCGGTCGGTCGCCTGGTCGACACGTTCGCCAATCAGGTCGGGCGGATCAACCTCAACGCCCAGTGCCAGCGCGGCCCGGACACCTACCCGTTCAACGGCCGCAAGAACTCCGCCGAAGGCACGCTCTCGGTTCACGATGCATTGCGGGTGTTTTCGATCCGTACGCTGGTGGCGACCAAGTTCCAGGAGAGCAACAAGGATCTGATCAGCGAGATCATTCGCGGGCGTGATTCGAGCTTCCTGACCACCGATTACATCTTTTGACGGGTGATCGGCAGGATTGATTGATCCTGCCGATCCGTCAGCCCCCCGGCGATTCAGTGACTACACTGAGCCCAGCATTGCTGGATGCCTGGGAGGCTGACCATGCTCGACTACTTCGCGTTGGGTTTGCTGGTTTTTGTCGGTCTCGTGCTGTTTTACGGGATCATCGTGCTGCATGACATTCCGTACGAGATCGCCGTTCACCGCAACCATCCGCATCAGGACGCGATCCATGCCACTGGCTGGGTCAGCCTGTTTACCCTGCATGCGCTGTGGCCGTTTCTGTGGATCTGGGCGATGGCTTATCGCGAGGATCGCGGTTGGGGCTTTGGCGATGGCAAACCCGTTCAGAACCATGTCATCCGGCTCGAGCAGCAGGTGGTCGAGCTGCAAGCCCGGATCGAGCGACTCGAAGCGCAGTCGCCGGTTGCGCCTCACTCTGACAGCCGGGGGATCTGAGCATGGATCTGTTGCTCATCCTCACGTACGCCGCACTCTGCGTCGCCATCTTCAAGATCTTCCGCATTCCGCTGAACAAATGGACGGTGCCCACCGCTGTCTTGGGCGGCGTGCTGATCATCGGCGCGTTGATTTTCACCATGAACTACAACCACCCTTATTCCGAGGTCGCGCGCTCCTACTTTGTTTCGGTGCCAGTCATTCCGATTGTGAGCGGTCAGGTTATCGACGTGCCGGTCAAGGGCAATGAACCCCTGGAAAAAGGCGACGTGTTGTTCCGCATCGATCCCACGCCTTTCCAGAACCGCCTGAAATCGCTCAAGGCGCAACTGGTTGCAGCCAAGGGCGACCGCTACCGCATCACCGAGCTGATTCGCCGCAACTTCGGCACCCAACGTGAACTGGACGCGGCCATCGCCCGCACCGACGATCTGCAGGCGCAGCTGGACAACGCTCAGTTCGAGCTGGACAACACCGTGGTGCGAGCACCGAGCAAAGGCTTCGTTACCCACGTTTCGCTGCGACCGGGGATGATGGCGAGCAAGTTGCCGCTGCGCCCGTCGATGGTTTTTATCCCGCAGGAAGGTCAGTATTTTGCGGCGTGGATGCGTCAGAACAGCCTGTTGCGACTGACCGTGGGCGATGAGGCCGAGGTTGCCTTCGATGGCATCCCCGGCAAGGTCTTCGCTGGACGCGTGAAAAGCGTCATCGGCGTGATCGCCGAGGGTCAGGTGCAACCTTCCGGTACGCTGATCAGCTACACCGGTTCGCCACCGGCCGGACGCGTGCCGGTGATCATTGAAATCACTGACCCGGCGTTCGCGCCCTACAGTTCGCTCATGCCGGGTGGCGCCTACGGGCAAGCGGCGCTGTACAGCCAGCACTTTCACCACATCGGCGCGATGCGCAAAATCCTGCTGCGCATGGCGGCCTGGATGAATTACATTTTCCCCTTCCATTGATTTGACTGACACACGAGGTTCGCACTGACTACTTACAGCACCTCCCGCCTGCCACCGCTGTTACGCCGCATCCTGCGACCGCTGCTGGACCCGTATCGGCGCTACCGTCACGCCCGCCTGATCCACTCCGTGCGGGTAGCACTGGGGCTACTGGCGACGATTCTGCTGACCACCGGGATCAACCTGCCCCACGGCGAATGGGCGTCGGTGACGATGCTGGTGGTGATCGGCGGCTTGCAGCACCACGGCAATATCGGCAAAAAAGCTGCCGAGCGCGCTATTGGCACCCTGATCGGCGCGGGGGTCGGATTGGCCTTGGTGGCGCAGCACGCCTGGCTGGGCATGCCGTGGCTGACCTACTTTTCCATGGCAGTCGTTTGTGGGTTCTTCTCCTATCACGCGATTGGCAAGGGCGGCTACACCGCCCTGCTCTCGGCCATCACCGTGTTCATTGTCGCCGGGCATGGTGATAACCCGATCACTGATGGTCTTTGGCGCGGCGTCGACATCCTGATCGGCATCGCGCTCGCTCTGGCGTTCTCCTTTGCTTTGCCGCTGTACGCGGTCTACTCGTGGCGCTACAACCTCGCCGATGCCTTGCGCGACTGCGCCACGGTGTACGGGCGCATCATCAACGGTGAAGCGGTCAGCGCCGACGAGCATCTGCGACTGATGAGCAAGGTCGGCGCGGTGATGGTGCAACTGCGTTCGCTGATGCCATCGGTGTCCAAGGAAGTGAAGATTTCCATGACCGAGCTCGATGCGATTCAGCGCAACCTGCGCATGTGCATCAGCACGCTGGAAATCCTCGGCAATATCCGCCCCAACGTCAGCGACCCGCAGGCCATGGCACATTTGCAAATGGCACTGAAGGCTGAGCACCGACAGATTCGCGTGCAACTGATCGGCATGGCCCGCGCCCTGAAAACAGGCGCCTCGCAGCGGCTGGAGCGGCCAATGGAACTGCCCACGGCGAACCTCGATGCGCCGGTCGCCAATACCCTTGACGGCTACCGGATGCTAACCCGACAACTGGCAGCCAATATCGGCGAGATGCGCCAACGCCTGGCCGCCACTGCGCCGCGCTGGAACATCTGACCGCTACTGCGCCACCAGCCGCCGGGCTTTCCAGCCCCAACCTTGTTGCATGCCGGCGGCGGCCAGCAGGATCGCCGCGACGCCGATCCACTGCAGCAGTTCCAGGCGATGGCCGAAGGCGAACCAGTCGACGAAAATCGCCGCAATCGGATAGATGAAGGACAGCGCGCCGGTCAATGCCGTCGGCAATTTTTGAATCGCGCCGTACAGCAAGACGTACATCAGACCGGTGTGCACGATGCCCAAGGTCACCAGACTCACCCAGGCATCAGCGCCTGCCGGAAACGCGTCAAAATGCGCAAACGGCGCGAGTAACAACACGCCGGTGCAGACCTGAACCAACGCGATCAGATGCGGTGGCGTGCCAGTCAGGCGCTTGATGATCAGTGCAGCAATCGCATAGAGAAACGCCGCACCCGACGCCAGGGCAATTCCTAGCAGATAGTCATTGCCGCTGTCGCCCTGAGTGCCATGTGCGCTGACAATGGCCAGCATGCCCAAGAACGAAATCGCCAGCCAGAACAGCTTCTGCAAGGTGATTTTTTCGCCGAGAAACAACGCCGCCAGACCGACCAGCATGAACGGCTGCACGTTATAGACCGCCGTGCCAATGGCAATCGAGGCGCGCGAATACGACGCGAAAAGCAGCACCCAATTGCCAACGATCGCCATTCCACTGAGCACCGCCAGCAAAAACGTTGTGCGGGTCAGAATCCCTGGGCGCAGGAAGCCGAATGCGATGCAGATCAATAGCAAGGTGCCGGCGCCGAACACACAGCGCCAGAACACCACGTCCAGCACCGGTTGCCCGGACACCAGCACAAACCAGCCGATCGTCCCGGATATCAGCATCGCGGCGGTCATTTCCAGCGAACCGCGGCGGATTGAATTGTCCATCATTTATCTCCAGAGGCTGTGGCGAAGCATGGCCAAAGTATGCCTAGCAAGCGCCAGGCTGCTCCAGCGCATAAAGCAGGCTAAAATCACATTTCGCCTTTTTTATCGCAGGTGTTTCCCCCCCTTTTGCCTAATCAGAGACTTGCACATGACTGACGATATCGACCGGACTCTCATCGGCGCGCTGATGGAAGATTCGCGACGCTCGCTCAAAGCGCTGGCGCAGATCAGCGGCTTGTCCTCACCGAGCGTGGCGGAGCGGCTGCGGCGCCTGGAAGAGCGCGGCGTGCTCAAGGGCTACACGGTGGAAATCGATCCAAAATGCTTCGGCTATCAGCTTCAGGCGATCGTCCGGGTACGACCGCTGCCAGGGCAATTGCAGGAGGTGGAGCGGCAGATCATGGCAATCCCGGAGTTCACCGAGTGCGACAAGGTCACCGGCGAGGACTGCTTTATCGCCCGTCTGCACGTACGTTCGATGGAACAGCTCGACACCCTGCTTGATCGTCTCAATACGCTGGCGGAAACCAACACAGCGATCGTCAAGAAGACCCCGGTCAAGCGGCGACTGCCACCGATGGCGTGAGTGTCATTTGCCACCGATCGGCGTAGATTGTGATTTTTCGCGGCTAAGGAATGGCGGGATGAGAACTCGGGCAATGATGCTGACGGCGCTGCTGCTCGGCGGTTGTGGCACGATTCAAACAGTGGCGCGCAATGATCAGGCTGCAATGGACGGCCTTAAGGAACAAAAGAGTTATTGTGGCGCGGTGCCAAGGATCTATAGCGGCCTTGCCTATGACTTCTGTTCTTTGAATGCGCCGCTGGCCTCGGGCGTGGATGCCGATAATCATCGCAACACAGCGATCCCGGGGCTGTTGGTTGACGCCGTGGTCTCCGGCGCGCTCGATACCTTGCTGCTGCCTTATACGATCTATCGTCAACAAGTGGATGGCAGCATTGTCATCCACTGAATGAACACATTTCTCCAGACGATAAAAAACCCGCCGAAGCGGGTTTCTTATTGCAGTTATTACGATCAGTCGTCGCGGCTCATGATGCCGAACAGTTGCAGCAAGCTGACGAACAGGTTGTAGATCGATACATACAGGCTGATGGTTGCCATGATGTAGTTGCGCTCGCCCCCGTGAATGATCGCACTGGTCTGGAACAGAATGCAGACCGACGAGAACAGCACGAAGCCGGCGCTGATCGCCAGTTGCAGGCCGCTGATCTGGAAGAAGAAGCTGGCCAGCGTTGCGCCCAGCAGGACAAAGAAACCGGCAGTGATGAAACCACCGAGGAAGCTCATGTCCTTACGGGTGATCAGCACGTAGGCCGATAGACCACCGAACACCAGAGCGGTCATGGCGAATGCCGAGCTGACCACTTCAGCACCGCCCTGCATGCCCAGGTAACGGTTGAGGATCGGGCCGAGCAGGAAACCCATGAAACCGGTCAACGCAAAGGCGGACACCAGGCCCCACGCGGAATCACGGAGTTTGTTGGTGAGGAAGAACAGCCCGTAGAAGCCGATCAGCACCACGAAAATGTTCGGGTAGCCGACACGCATCTGCTGGGCTACGAAGGCCATCACGCCGCTGAATGCGAGGGTCAGAGCCAAGAGACCATAAGTGTTGCGCAGGACGCGGCTAACCTCTAGCTGCTCAGCCTGCACGCTGTTATTAACTGCGTAATCCTGTTCGCGCATGGCGACACTCCTGTTGGTTTGAAACGTTCAGTCGCAAAGATCATAACAGACGCTCTGTAACAAGCCATGCAGAGAGTTTGACAGTGTGTTTCATTCAGGTATTATGGCGCCCGCAACGCAAACGGAGGTGTGGCCGAGTGGTTTAAGGCAACGGTCTTGAAAACCGTCGACTGTAACAGGTCCATGAGTTCGAATCCCATCGCCTCCGCCATCTTATATACGACAAAGCCCTGATTATTCAGGGCTTTGTCGTTTCTGCGGTACACGTTTTACGCCGCATCGCTTACGCATCTTCTGAGTCATTTCACAGCAGCGCCTCGTATGCCAGAGGCTCTGCTGTTCTGGTAGCGGAGGGTGTAACCGCTTAACCGAGAGGCTCAAAGACAGCCTCTGCCCGGTGTTGCACCGGCGCTTGAGGTCTGAGCATTTGCTGCCAGGCGAGCTGCGCCTGGACCTTGGCCACCGAATCCAGCACTTTCTGCGCCCAGCGATCATCCTCAGGATGCACTACGACCACCCGGAAGCCATGATCCTTGCCTTCAAGCTGCACGCCCTCGGAGTCATCGACATGCAGGTCGATATCGAACGCCGGTGGATATTTTGAAGGCGAATTCGACATCCCATGTGCTGTCAGGGCACGGTTGTGCAGCACGCTGTTAACCACGCCGTCGACGCGGATGCCGTAAAGCGCTAACCAACGCCTGATATACGACGGAGTGCGCCCGGACGAGGTGTAGACCCAGACACTGCAATCCTGGCGTCGCAGCTCTCGGATCAGGGAACGCGTGCCCATACGCAACGGCTCACCCAACCAACGATGAATACAGGCCGGTATCCGACTTTTTTCGACCGCGCAGTGGTGCAGCTGGCAGGCGAGCGTGTCATCGATATCGAACGAAATCCGTATGCGCTGACGCCTGAACAGCTGCGGCACAGCGCAGCGGATGATCTGCCCTGCCCGGCTGCCGAAGTTTGTGCATTTGGCAAAGGCTGACGCCGCGCTCATCAATGGCCACCCTGAAAGAGAGGCAAAGGCTTTTCTTTGAGAAAGAACTTCATGGGATCCGGCGCCTGTTCTTCTAAAAATGCTGCGTATTTTTTCTTGATTTTGGGCAATTCGTACAACGCCTTGACGCCATGCTTGGCGGAGTTGCGGATGACCGAGGACGGGTTGAAATAGCCTTCGGCATTTTCCAGGGTCAACACGAATGGAGGCAGCCCTGCGCGCATGAGCAGGTAGCTGACAATGAGCGAGCCGCTCCGGTTATTGCCTTCGATGAACAGCTGCGGCTTGCTCAGAATGCGGACATAGACACCCGCTGCACGCTTCCAGACCGATTCACTGCGATACGCGCAATACCAGTTGTACAAATCCTTGATGCCACCCTCAACATTGTTGAAGAAATGCGCCTCGGTGGCTGCCAGATGCTGGGCGTATTCCAGCCGGCGCGCCGGATCTCGGCCACACAGCACCGTGGCATTGATTTCCAGCATCAGGTTCAGTTGCTGCAGATCGAACAGGTCGACGCCGCGGGCAACATACTCGTCAACCAACGCATAGCCTTCAAGCACGTTGTGCAGCACTTCGTCAGTCAACGGGTCACGCGGCTCGGTGAAGTGCCGGCTGAGCTCGGCGAAACGGCTCTGCACGTCCCGCAGTGCGCGCTCAATCGCAGGCAAATCAAGACGATGCTTGGCAGGCATTGGTGCTCCTTGGAAACGCTTGGTAAATGTCCACCGGATGCCCGCCAAATCCATTTGGCACAGGCGGCCTGATCCGGTGTGTGGCTTAGCTGAACTTGCCGCTGATGTAATCGCCGGTCATCTGTTCACGCGGGTTGTCGAAGATCTGCGCCGTCGGGCCCATCTCAACCAGATAACCGGTGCGCGTGCCCTGGGAAATATCCACCGAGAAAAACGCTGTGGTGTCAGCGACACGGATGGCTTGCTGCATGTTGTGGGTGACCAGCGCGATGGTGTAATCCTTCTTCAACTCGACCATCAATTCTTCGACCCGTCGGGTGGCGATCGGGTCCAGTGCCGAGCAAGGCTCATCCAGCAGCAGGACTTCCGGCTCAGTAGCAATGGCGCGGGCGATACACAGGCGTTGTTGCTGACCACCGGAGAGCGACAGGCCGCTGACCTTGAGCTTGTCCTTGACCTCATCCCATAACGCGGCGCCTTGCAGCGCGTGCTTGACGCGGTCACCGATATCGCCCTTGTAGCGATTGAGGCGAAGACCAAACGCGACGTTGTCGAAAATGCTCATCGAAAACGGGTTAGGTTGTTGAAACACCATGCCAATGTAGCGGCGCACGACCACCGGATCGACACCCTTGCCGTAGACGTCCTGCCCGAGAAAATGCACGTGGCCCTCGAAACGGAATCCCTTCACCAGATCGTTCATCCGGTTGAGGCTGCGCAGCACGGTGCTTTTGCCGCAGCCTGAGGGACCGATGAAACCGGTGATCTTGTTTTTCTCGATCGGCACGTGACTGTCACGTACTGCCATAAAGTTGCCGTAGAAAATCTTGTCCAGCTTGCAGTCCATGACTACAGGCGCCTGGGTGACAAACGGAGCGGCTATTTGCGCAGTGGATACGTTCAAAATCAGATGCTCCCGTTCTTAATACTTGGGCTTGCCGAAAATCCGGCTGATGATGTTGACGAACAGCACGATCATCACCAGCACCAACGAGGCCGCCCATGCGAGCTCGAGCTGGTTATCGAAAGGCATGCCGGAGAAGTTGTAGATCAGTACCGCCAGCGAGGCAGTCGGGTTCATGACGTCGAGATTGCCTTGGTGGTAGATCCAGTAGTTGCTGAACAGCGCGGTAAACAACAACGGTGCCGTCTCGCCTGCGGCACGTGCCACGGCGAGCATCACGCCAGTCAGGATCGCTGGCATACCGGTCGGCAAGATGATCTTCCAGATGACCTGCGAGCGGGTGCAGCCCATGCCATAAGCAGCATCTTTCATGATCTTGGGCACCATCCGCATCGATTCTTCAGCAGTCAGCACCACGATAGGCAGCATCAGGACGGCGAGCGCCACGCCACCTGCAGGTGCCGAATACGTGCCGGTGGTCATTACTACCAAAGCGTAGGCAAACACCCCCGCCAGGATCGACGGCAGGCCCGTAAGCATCTTGGCGGCAAAACGCGCGGCGTTCCCCAGCTTGCTGTCTGGCCCCAGTTCAGCGAGGAAGATGGCCGCCATGATCCCGATCGGCACCGCGATCGCTGCCGCGATTCCGACCATTACAAAGGTACCCGCCATCGCATTGCCGAAACCGCCGCCCATCTCGAAGCCGGTCGGTGGCAGCTCGGTAAACACTTCCAGGTTCAGACGCGCGCCACCGCGGGTGATCAGCATGTAGAGCACGGAAATCAGCGGCACGCTGGCCAGCAAAGCTCCTGCCCATACCAGGGTGGTCAGAATCAGGCTGCGCAGAGCGCGACCTTCGAACCTGCGTTGCAAGCTGGGCATTGCACCGGTTGGCGCGGTCAAGTCTGTTGCTGCGGTCAGGTCAGTCATCATCTGTTACCCCGTTGGGCGTACATCATGATCATCGAACCGAAAATGTTCACGATCAGCGTAATCAACATCAGCACCAGTGCGGCATACATCAACACCTCGATCTCGTTCGGCCCGGCTTCGGGGAAGTTCAGCGCCAGCAGAGCGGCAAGCGTGTTGGCCGGTGCAAACAGCGAGAGGGAAATGTTGTTGGCATTGCCGACCAGCATGGCCAGCGCCATCGTTTCACCCAGCGCGCGCCCCAGGCCCAGCACCAGCGAGCCGAAAATGCCGGTGGCGGCCGATGGCACCATCACTTTGAGAATCGCTTCCCAATGGGTAGTGCCCATGCCGTACGCAGCCTGCTTGGTTTTCATCGGCACAGCCGTTAGCGCGTCCTGCGAAACGGCGGCAATGGTCGGCAGAATCATGATGGCGAGCACCAGCGCTGCGGGCAGCAGGCCCGGACCGCTCAGGGACGTGCCGAAAAAGGGTATCCAGCCCAGTTCGCCGTTCAACCAGGTGGTCAGCGGCCGAATCGCCGGGATCACCACATAGATCCCCCACAGGCCATAGACCACGCTGGGAATGGCCGCGAGCAGTTCGACAATGGTGCGAAACAGCGCAGCGAGCTTGGTTGGCAAGAAATCCTGGGTGAGGAAAATCGCCATGCTCACGCCAAAAACACCGGCGATCAGCAAAGCGATGAAGGCGCTGTAGAGCGTGCCCCAGATGGCTGGCAGGATGCCGTATTTGCCTTGGTTGACGTCCCACACACTGCCCAGAAGGACATCGAAGCCGTGCTTCTCCATACCGGGAAGTGCCTTGCGTCCGACTTCGAACACCAGTGCAAATACCAGCGCCAGAATCAGTACCACACCGATGCGCGCCAGCGCGCGGAAGGTGCGATCAACCAGGAAATCCTTCGTCGAGGGTGGCTGGCAGGCAGAGTCGGGATTAACCGGTACGACAAAAGGTTTGTTCATGGGCTAAGTCCGGAACAGGGGGAAAACTCTCCCGGCGTGGCGCAGACGCACACGTCGAGAGAGACCTCACGGCGTTACTGAATGTTGGCGGACGCTTTGCGAACCTGTTCGACGACCGATTGCGGCAACGGGATGTAACCCATCGAATCGGCAATCTTCTGCCCTTCGGTCAGGCTGTATTCGACCATTTCACGCATGGCTTTGGCCTTGGCCGGGTTGCCATTGTCCTTGCGGAAAATCATCCAGGTATAAGAGGTGATCGGGTAGGACTTGGCGCCGTCCGGATCAGGCAGCCAGGCCACCAGGTTTTCCGGCATTTTTACCGCCGCCAGGGCCTCGGCACCGCTTTCGGCATTGGGCACCACGTAATTGCCAGCCTTGTTCTGCAACTGGGCAAAGTCGACCTTGGCCAGCTTGGCGAAGCCATATTCGATGTAACCAATCGCTCCAGGGGTCTGGCGCACGGTCGCCGTCACGCCATCGTTTTTCGGCGACTTGATGAACTTGTCACTGGCCGGCCAGTTGACGGTGTTGCCCTCACCCAGCGCCTGCTTGAACTCGGCGTTGACGGTTGCCAGGTGCTTGGTGAATACCGCGGTCGTACCGCTGGAATCTGCACGCACGACAACCGTGATCGGCGTATCGGAGAGCTTCAGGTCCGGGTTGGCTGCGACGATCTGCGGATCGTTCCAGCGCGTGATCTTGCCCAGGAAAATGTTGGAATAGACATCGCGTGGCAGCTTCAGCCCCTTGGGATTGCCCGGCAGGTTATAGGCCAGCACGATTTCCCCGGCGGTCATTGGCAGCAACTGCACGCCTTCGGCGACCTTGGCGATATCTTCGTCTTTCATTGCCGAGTCACTGGCAGCGAAATCCACGGTTTTGTTCAAGAAGTCCTGTACGCCCGCGCCACTGCCCTTGGATTGGTAATCGACAGTGACGCTATCGGATTTCTTGCTGAAATCCTTGAACCAGGTCAGGTAGATCGGTGCCGGGAAACTTGCTCCGGACCCCGTCAGGCGAACATTTTCTGCTGCAAAGGAGGCCGAGGTGGCACAAAGAGATACCGCAATGGCGAGCGCAGCAGACTTCATCGAACTTTTCATTAAATGACACCTAGTGATTACGGGCTCCCGAACTCTGCAGCAGTTTTGTGACGATTTCATGAAAGCAAAGTGGCAAGCGTTACCCTCATGGTCCGCAACAGCGCCCATGGATGTAATCGGTGCCAGGTTTTGAAAAATCGAATCTTCCTGTGCGGGGCTTGTCCCTACTCCCTGATCCTGAGCAGTCACGCGCCAGGTTCACATTGCACAAACGCTACTTTTCCCCAGCCTTTATGGCCCTCAACCGGAAATGGCGTTAGCATTTCACTCATTCGGCTGAACAAGCCTGTTTATCCAGATCAGGGTCGCATTGTGGAAAAGCTAAAACGCCTTCAAAGCGGGATCGAAGGGCTCGACGCGCTGCTTCAGGGGGGCTTTGTCGCCGGCGCTTCATACATCATTCAAGGGCGCCCGGGCTCGGGCAAAACCATCCTTGCCAACCAGCTCGGGTTTCACCATGCCCGCGACGGCGGCCGTGTGCTGGTCGCCACATTGCTGGCCGAGTCGCACGACCGGCTGTTCCAGTTTCTGTCGACCATGAGTTTTTTCGACGCCTCGCGAGTCGGCGCGGAGATTCAGTTTGTCAGCGCATTCGATACGCTGGAAAACGAAGGCCTCGATGAAGTCGTGAAGCTGCTGCGACGTGAAATCACCCGGCAGAAGGCGACCGTCATGGTCGTTGACGGCCTGCTCAATGCACGCTCCAAAGCCGACTCGCCAATCGATACAAAAAAATTCATCTCTGAACTGCAAGGCCACGCCGCGTTCGCCGGTTGCACCGTGCTGTTCCTGACCAGCTCGCGCCTGGACGACGGCAGCCCCGAGCACACGATGGTCGACGGCGTCATCGAAATGGGCGAAGAGCTGTTCGGTACCCGTTCGGTGCGCCGCATTCATTTGCGCAAGACTCGCGGCAGCGGCGCGTTGACCGGTCTTCACGAATGTGAAATCACCGATAACGGCCTGGTCGTCTATCCGCGCCTCGAAAGTCTCTACAAGCGCCCTTCCGCCCCCGACAGCGCGGACATGACGCGTATTCCAAGCGGCATTGCGTCGCTCGATGAGATCTTCGGTGGCGGCTTGCACAGCTCCAGCGTCACGCTGGTCATGGGCCCTTCCGGCATCGGCAAAACCACGCTGGGCCTGAAGTTTCTTGCGCAATCAACGGCCGAAGCGCCTGGCCTGCATTTCGGTTTCTATGAAAGCCCGCAGCGCCTGCGCCTGAAAGGCCGTTCGCTGGGCATCGATATTGAACGCATGGAACACAGCGGCGCATTGAGCATTGCCTGGCAGCCAACAACGGAGGGTTTACTCGACGGCCTCGGCGCACGCCTGCTGAGTCTGGTCGATGAGAAAGGTATCAAGCGCCTGTTCATCGATAGCCTGAGCGGCATGACACGGGTGTCAACCACACCGGAACGCATCACCGACTTTTTCAGTGCATTGATGAACGAACTGCGATCCAGAGGCGTGACCGTATTCGCCTCCTGGGAAATGCGCGATTTGTTCGGATCCGAGGTCAGCGCACCGAACTCTGACCTGTCCAGTATTGTCGACAACCTGATCCTCATGCGTTTCTTTGACAATCACGCTGAACTTCGCAGGACGCTTTCCATTCTTAAGGTACGCGATAGCTCCTACAACCCGTCGCGGTTCGAGGTGGTTGTACGCGATCAAGATGTGTTCCTGGAAAAGGCTTTGAAAAATGAACCTTCAGTCGCAGCTGAGTCATTGCCTGGTTCAATTTCGTAAGTCTTCAAGCGGGTTGAAATAACATGACCACCATTCTGGTAGTCGACGACGAGTATCTGATTGCTGACATTCTTGGCTTTGCGCTTGAGGATGAGGGCTTCATGACCGTGACCGCGAGCAACGGCAAGAAAGCGCTCGAGGTGCTGGAAAGAGAACGCCCGGCGCTGGTTATTACCGACTTCATGATGCCGGTCATGGACGGCCTCGAATTCGCCGAAGCCGTGCGTGCCCAGCCGTCCGTCAAGCACTTGCCGATCATTCTCATGAGTGGCGCGCAAGCGCACATCGGCATGCAGCGCTCGGATCTGTTTGATGTGGTAGTGCCCAAGCCGTTTGATATTGCCGTGATTGTGGGTGAGGTGAAGAGGCTGTTGGGCTCATAGATACTCGACGACAAAGGCAATTTCGGCATTGGCATCGCCCGCTCGCATTTGCGCATTGGAAGGCTCGATGCGCACGAAGCGGGCTTGCAAGGAAACGGATGCATTACCGCCGCTCGATGTTGGCGCTTTCATTATGTAATTCTGGTTCAGCTTGAGTATCGTCCTGTCACTGAAGCGCATTTGCAATGCCAGCCCTTTGGCAGTGGAGTTACTGTTGAGGTGTACCACGCCGGTATCAGCGCTCCATGCAGGGCTGCCCGCAGTGGGCGAAAAGGAGTACCTGAAGTTATTGATTCCGGGAGGACAGTTTTTCATATCAAGAAAGAAGTATTTCTCCTTGGCATAGTCACCGTTCTGCAAAAAATCGCTCATGGTGTAGCTGCCCATATCCACTTTCACATCAGGTGTTTCACAAGACTGCGAGACGATCCGCGTGCCATTTGTATTCATTGCCAGAGGCTCGATTTCTGCAGCGACGAAGGTCCCAAGTTGGCCTGAGGGTATCGTCGCACTGCCGGAAATAGTGCCCGTCTTTACAAAACGCAAGATGTGCTCAGAACCATTCCAACCCCAACCGCCAGCAGTGTCGGTAGTTCCTGGAAAGCCTTTCCACGCTTTCCCAGATGGCGGTCGGACCCATTGCCAGCCGATTCCGGTATTTCCGATAGGAAAAATCTCCGCGCCCGGTTGAGTAACGCCGACAGTATTGCGTACACCTTCGTTGTGTACCGCAGAGCACCTGAATGAGCTGGGTATGGCGCCCAGGGTCAAGATCGGGCTTTCATAGATAACCGTGCCGTTGGGCGTGTCACGAGGCACCGAGATCGTGGCTGGAAGAACCACCCTGACACTGCCCTTGGAATGATCCGGATAAAATTCGCAAATTGCAGCCATTGCGTTAAATGGCAGTAAATACAAAAAACCGACAATTAAAACATGGGAAAACTTCATAGCAATCTCTCTGAACTCGCCGTGTTGCAAGCAATTGAATGGCGGACGATTGCGTGAACTATCAGCAGTAACGCCACCAAAGCGGCAGCAGACGATAATGAAAAAAAGGAGCTTGAGCAAAAAGTTTATTTATTCGTAAACAAGACAATTCTCATGGCCCCACGAGAAACTTTAGATAGTCGGTTTTTAAACAACAAACCTTCTGCGAACTCTTTAAAAATGTTAGCCGTTATCGACATACGCAAACAGAGCACAAATTAAGACTCGTCTTAAAGGCCCAGCGAATCGAGGTTATTACACTGTCTACTCTTGATAGGAGGAACGATTCCGTGAGAGCCCTCGATACCCTCAATAGCTCAAAACCCCAGAGCAACGCCGCCATCTACTGCCTGACCATTCTTGCGCTGGCACTGATCGCCATGACTGTGGTCGCCGGCTACCAACTCAATGAACTGTTTCCACTGAAGGCTGTGGTGCAACAACAGGAGGTCCAACTCACCCAGCGCGCCGATGCAATCCAGTCGATGAGCGCAGAACTGAAGCGCCTGGCGGAACAGAAACAGGTTTTGGAAGCCGACCTGCTTAGCGCAAAGGAAGAGGCGAAGGCCGCTGAGCACGCAAAAACCGAACTCGAAAACAATCGACAGGCAGCCCTGACCAGCGCGGCGTTAGAGGATGAAGATTCACTGTGCGCGATCATCGAGCAAAACATCCGACTTGTTGCGGACCAACTCAATCGCGACGATTTCTTCCGCCTGCGTGATGAGCGCGAAGCTGAAGCCGAAGCGGTACTTGAAAGCTATGAAAAACAACTCGCCAGCTGCATTGAGCAGTTGACAGCACAAACCGCATCGCCAGCACAAACTGACTCTGCACCCCATGCGCAAGACTTTGCTGCGCCGATCGAGCGCTGATCAAGAAGCCCTGGTAGCCAGGGCTTTACGTTTATTGATTAAAGTTTGAATTCCTTGGTCAATTTGTTCAGCGACGCTGCCAATTGCGACAGCTCCGCCGATGCGACTGCGGTCTGTTTCGATCCCTCTGCGGTTTCACACGAAAGGTCGCGAATGCTGATCAGGCTGCGATCCACTTCACGCGCAACCTGAGCCTGCTCTTCTGCAGCGGTTGCCATCAGCAGGTTTCGCTCGTTGATGAGATTCAGCGAGCCAGTGATGTCGGTCAGCACTTCGCCGGCGATATTGGCCATTTCGAGCGTTCTCTCGGCCTGAGCGCGGGTGTGGCTCATGGAGGAAACTGCGCGGCTGGTGCCCGACTGAATGGAGCTGACCATGGACTCGATGTCCTCGGTCGACTTCTGAGTACGCTGCGCCAGCCCTCTCACCTCATCGGCAACCACGGCAAAACCGCGACCCGCCTCCCCCGCCCGCGCCGCTTCGATCGCTGCGTTCAAGGCAAGCAGATTGGTTTGTTCGGCAACCTCTCGGATAACGTCCAGCACGCTGCTGATATCGCTCGCCATAGTCGATAGCGCCTGCACCTCAGCCGAGGTGCTGTGCACGCTGGACACCATCAGGTTGATTGCGGCGACGGTGTCGCTGACCTGACTTCGACCGGCAATGGCTGCCGCACTTGATTCCGACGTCAGCTGCGAGGTCGATGCGGCGTTGTCTGCAACCTGCTCCACCGCTGCACTCATTTCAGTGACGGCGGTGGCGGCCATTTCGATTTCATGGCTCTGACGCTGAGTGATACGCGAGATATCTTCAGTGACGCCGTGCATGACCTCCGAGGTTTCGGCCAACTGCGTGGACGAATCACGGATCATGATCAAGGCATCTCGCAGACTGGTTTGCATCGCCGCCAATGACGACAGCATTTGCGCCGCCTCATCGGAGCCATCCAGCGCAATGGTTTCGCTCAGATCATTGGCGGCGATGCATTCGGCCACCCTTAGCGAGCCTGCAATGGGTACCGTCAGGCTGCGGGTATACAACACGGCCAGGGCCAACGAAGCACCGATCGCGATGAGAATGAACACACTGACGATCAACAGCGTGTGCTCATAGACATTGTCGGCCTGCTTGCCCGCCTCATAAGCTTCTATCTCGTTGAGAGCAATCAACTTTTTGAGCGCGACCTGTACGCCATCCGACGCCGCACGCATCTGATTCCTGGACAGCGCAATGGCCGCTTCAAGCTGCCCGTTCGCCACTGTTTCAAGGTATTGGTCCTGCGCCTGATCGTTGACCTTCTGTGCTTTGGCAAACTCCTCGAACGCCTCGCGCCCGGCGTCAGTCGCCAGCAGGTCAATGAGCGCACGCTGATGATTTTTGATCATCTGACGCGACTGCTGGATGTCAATCAGGGCCTGCGCTTTGCGCTCACTCGTTTCAATGGGATTGCGCAAGCGAGCGTTGTTGCCCTTGATTTCGACGAACTCTCGATCGAGTTGGCCGAGCAGCTTGATACTCGGCACGATCGTCGTCTCGACGTACGTTTCTGCCTTGTTGAGCAAGTCGACTTGCTGCAGAGCGATCAATCCGATCGCGATAATCATGAGACAGAACAAGCCGAAACACAGCGCCGAACGCGGCGCGAGATTGAGTTTACGAAGCAGCATGATGCCTTACCTTAGAGTGTATTCAAGACAATGGGGTAAACGTGTGGGCAGCGGAGCGGCGCTGCGGTATAGCGCCTCGGCGCATACCTGGATCAACGCGGGAAGGTGCGGTAGCTAGCGGTTGGCGCACGGAGAGAGTGTGGAGTTGGTCAAGGCCGGCTCCGCAATTTCCTTGAGCGCCGGGTCGGCCAGCATCAGAAAATCTGCCAGTCGCGGCAGATTGATTTTCGAGACCAGGCGCATCCAGCGTTGCGGATGCGGGTTGAAGAAGGTCTTCGACCACTGGTGATCATCGTTGGGATTGAAAATCAGCAGATGACGAATCAGCGGGTTTTCTCCGAAAAAGTCGAGCGGATCCATCGCCATTTCGCTGAGCAACTCAGCATTGACGACGACCAGGCTCAACCGTTGAGGGCAGTAATACGTCAGTATTTTCAGGTCACGATAAGTGCGAACGTTCAAGACGCTGAGACAGCCCAGCTTGTTGAACTGCTGTTCGATTGACAGACCTCTGCGCACATCGCTATCGGCGATCAGGATCCGCAAGGATCGACTGCGGTTATTTTCAAGAAACATCGGACACCTTTGGCAGCTCCATTCTTCCTTTCAAGAAAATAACCAAGGGCCAACCTGCCTGATATGAGACTTGTCTCAAAAATGAACGCAGGGATAGATGATAAAAAGCCACACCTTGACGACAGCCCACGCGATCGGCGCATGGTCTGGCTCAGAAAGTGTTGAAGGAGGGATTTTGCAACGCAGGGGAGTGGCGACAAGCCAGAAGCGCGGGACGGTTCTGTGCGAACCAGACAATTCTCATTATTAACGCCCCTTTTTGTCAGTAACCTTGAAACAAGGGGCGCAGACTCATTCTTTCCAAGCCATCAAGGCAGCGTCATCGTCACTACGTAATTACCGCTCGTTATCTGGTGACCCTTGTTGTCCGTGAGCAGCAAGCGCTGGTCGTAATAATCGTCCTGCTCATGAGTATCGGCAATCACCTTCACAAACACCTGCTGGCGCGACTTACCTCGCCCTGCCGCACTGACGTTGTTCACGGTAAAAGTCTGCCCGGTGCTTGCCTGGGGGCAATCAAGCAACTCGACAGAAGAATGGCTGGCGCCACTGGCAATGCAACTTGCCTCGACAATTCGACCGCTGAAGCGAATCACTCCGCTGACCGGCGCAGACTGGGCTGCGCTGACGGTGTCAAAACCGAGCAGGCAAAGGCAGGCAATCAATAAAGGACGTCGAATGATCATCGCGAAACTCCATGGTTATTAACCAAGGTATCGCCCGCTGCAAAATGATCTTTAACGTCAGCTTCAATGCAAGGCCAGTCGGATGGTCATGAGCCGATACGTTTACAGCTCGATCCGTTTGATTTTCTTGATCAGATCAGCCTGTGCATGCTCCAGCTTCAATGCACTGCGATTGAGGTCCAGCGGATCGATAACAGGCGCCTCACACTCGGCTTCAAGCTCGTTACACGCCTCAATGACCTGATGCTCGGCAACAATGCGCGCCGCCCCCTTGATGCGGTGCGCCAGGTCAGCCAACAGCCCGGGATCGCTTTCGGGTATTAGCGAATGCAACTCCTCCAGATCCTTTTCGCAACTCGACAGCGCCTCGCGCAGAAGTTCTTTCATCATGTCGAGATCGCCTCCGGTGAGCTCGTCAAGACGCTCGCGAATCGAACCCAGCTCCTTGATAGTCGCCGCAGGCGGGCTTTCAAATGGCTGGGTTTCAACATTTTTTTCCCAGCCTGCAAGCATGATCGACAAGGTGCCGAGACTGATCGGTTTGAACAGACAATCATCCATCCCGGCCTCCCGGCATTTCACTTTTTCTTCCGGCTGCGCGTTGGCCGTGAAGCCCAGTACGATGCACGGCGATCCACCACTTTCGCGTTCGTCCTGGCGAATGGTGCGGGCCAGCTCATAGCCGTTCATGACCGGCATGTTGCAGTCCGTGATCACAATGTCGAACGGCTCCGAGCGCCACAGCGCCAATGCCTGGGCACCGTCGGCGGCATCACGCACCGCCTGGCCAAGGAAACTCAGCTGCTGCGTCAATAGCAGGCGGTTGGCGCTCTGGTCATCGACTACGAGAATCCTGAGTGTCGGTACCGGTTTGTCCTGAACAACCGAAACAGGCAGCACTTTGCCGCCAAGCGGGCTGAGAATATTGAAGAACAGCGACACTTCCAGGCAGGTGCCTTTGCCAAGCGTACTGGTAATGTTCAGCCGCCCGCCCATCAATTCGCACAATGAACGGGAGATCGCCAATCCCAGACCGGTGCCGCCTCTGCTGGAGGGACCATGATTGGCTTGGGAAAACGGCTGGAACAGATTCTGCAGATCGGCGCTGGAAATGCCAATGCCGGTGTCCTCGACCTTGAGGTCGACCTGTAAGCGTTCGTCAGCGAGACGTTGGCCGCGAATCGAGACGCTGACATGACCGGTGTCGGTAAACTTGATCGCGTTGCCCACCAGGTTCGAGAGCACCTGCTGGAAGCGCATCGGATCAACCAATACGTCACAGCCGACAGTGGCGTCGATGTCGAGCTTCAGCACCAGACTCTTCTGCCTGGCCAAGCCGTCGAACACCCGCGCCACGGATTCGACCAATTCGCGCAGGTTGGCACGTTTCGGCGAAAGGCTGACATGGCCCGATTCGATGCGTACCACATCGAGGATATCGCCGATCAGTTCCAGCAGACCTTTTGCCGAGTCGTATGCCACTTCAATCGCCGGCCGATCGAAGTGACCTTGCTCGGCACGCTTGAGGGTAAGTTCGAGCATGCCGATCACGGCGCTCATCGGCGTACGGATTTCGTGGCTCATGGTCGCCAGGAACGTGGTTTTGGCGCGGCTCGACTCGTCAGCCAACTCTTTCGCCGAACGCAACTCCTCGATCAGTTCACGGCGTTCGCTGATATCGATCCAGCCGCAGATCACGCCTCTGACTTCACCCGCCGTGTCGTGATACGGCTGGATCCAGTGGTAAATGATCAGCCGCGTATCACCGACATGCAGCGTGCGATCCACCTCGTAAGGTTCGTCCTGCTCGATGACGCGCAAGTAGTCGTCGTGAAATTGCAACGCCTCCTGACGATTGCGCTTGCCGCTTTCGAGCACGGTCTTGCCGATCACGTCCTTTTCCAGCAGGCCAAATGTTTGCAGATAATTATTATTGCAGGTGACAAGCCGACCTTCACGATCACGTACGTAGATGGGATGCGGCGTGCCGTTGATCAACGCGCCCATGAACTTCAACTGATCGCCCAGCAAGCGCTCTGCCCGGCTGCGTTCGCGGATCTGCCGGCGAATATAGAAATTCCACGCCAGCGATCCCAGGATAATCAGGAACGCGCCAGCGCTGATCTGGTAGATCAGCGCCTTGTAATCGCGCCACGACAACCCCGAAAACGCTGCAATGGGACGCCACCTGTTGAGGATTACGTCCAGCTCATCCGGCGGAATGCTCAGCAACGCCTTGTTCAGAATGCTGACCAGCTCGGTATCGGCACGCCGCGCGGCGAAAGCGAGGAAGCCTTTGTTCATGCCGACGATGTTTGAGATACGCAAGCTGTCGCTGTAGATGTGGGCGATGTAGTAGCGCGCACTGTGCAACGTGGTAATCATCGCGTCCGCTCGACCGTCCTTCACGTCAGCCAAGGCGCCCAGAACTGTTTCGTTATCAACGATCTCGATGTCGGGGTAGTCCTTGAGCAGCTCACGCTCAGCCGAACTTTCGGGCACTGCGACGCGCTTGCCGCGCAGCTCCTGCAGGCTTGAAGGCGCGCCTGCGTCCTTGGTGGTGACGATCACAAAGGGGCTGGCAAGGAACGGATGAGTGAAACGCATGCCGACTTCCCGCGAGACCGTTGGTGTCAGCAGAGAAATATCCGCGCTGCCATCCAGCAGACGCGTGCTCAGACTGGAAAAGCTGTCGGTGCGCTCGACATTGATCTGCAAGCCGGTACGCCGCTGGATGAGCTCGAGCAGATCAGCGCCGATCCCGCCAAAGTTGCCGTCACCATCAAAGAATGCAAAAGGTGCCTGATCGTCATTGATCACGAACCGCGCGACCGGATGCAGCTCAAGCCAACGTGCTTCGCCGGGTGTCAGGTCAATGCGTTTGGGCGTCAGCGCCCCGCCGCCGCCCGACCAGCGCTTGGTAATTTCGGCAGTCTTCGCATCACCCAGCGACTCGAGCGTCGAATCGATCAGACGCAGCAATTGGTCGTTGCCCCGGCGCAAGGCAAAGCTGAAACCGCTGGTTTGGGTTATGACGAAAGAGTGCAGCCGCACATAGTTGAAGTAGTTGAGGTTGATCAGGTAATTGCTCGACACCGTATCGCCGAGAAACAGGTCGACCTTGCCAAAAGCCAGCGCAGCCAGTGCCAACTCGTTCGATGGAAAAAGCACGAATTCGGCGTTGGGGTATAACGCGTGTAATTGACTGGAAGGCAGGTAATCGTCGGCAACCGCAATACGCAAACCGGCCAGATTGGCCGGCATCGGTCGTCGATCATCGCCGCGCATGAACATCGCCGGCACGTCTTCGACATAAGGTTTACTGAGCGTGACGAGGCCATCGATCAATTCGAAACTGTTGGAACTGCCCAACATGTCAATGTCACCGCGCTCAAGTGCGGCCATGGCGTCACGCCGGTCAGGGTAAGCCTTGACGGTAATCTCAACATGCAGTGCCTGACCGATAATGCAGGCGATATCGGCGGCAATCCCCTCATAGCGCGTACCGCTGGCGGTCATGACATAAGGCGGGAAATCCGGAAGCGCAGAACCCAATATCAGGCTGCGCTTTTGCCGCAGCCAACTCCAGTCTTCATTGGCCAGATCGACTTGCAGCTCCTTGCAGTCCGAGCGACCGAACACCTGCAAGGTGCGCGGCTCTGCTGCCAATAACACACCACTACTGAATACGAAAAGCACACTGATTAGCAAAACACCGCGCAACAGATGAAACATAAGCGTGTTATCCCTGGTTGTCGGCTGTCAGGCTGTGCTGCAACTTGAACAGCTCTGCGTCACCACGAATGCCAAGCTTTTTGAAAGCGGCCTGTTTTTGCCCACTGATGGTTTTGCGACTGCGCGAGAACTTCAAGGCAATCTGCGTCACCCCCATCCCCTCGAGACAACAGCGCAAGACTTCTTTCTCTTTAGGTGACAGCAGAGGATTACTGAGGAAATCGTCGCTGTGCGCCGAGCTCTCGTCTTTGGCACCGGCGGGCTCGTCGATCGATGCTGGCAACACGTCAAGCTCAAAGGCCATGGTGGGAGACAGGTACAACTGGCCGGACGCTGCACAGCGAATGGCAGTAATCAGGTCATCGACCGACTGTGACTTGCCGAAGAATCCACTGACGCCCGCCCCGACCGCCATGTTCACCACTGCCGGGCGCTCTTCTGAGGAAGAGACGAGGATGCGCATGCCCGGATATTGCTTGCGCAGCAGGCGGATCAGATTGAGCCCGTCCAGCTCCCCATCGTGCAGTTTGTAATCGAGTATCAGCAGGTCGATGTCGATTTCGCGCAATCCGGCGAGCAACTGCGCGCTGCTGCCATACACACCTACGACACTGAACTCAGCTTCGCGCGTCAGCCGCGACTTCATCGCCAGACGTATGAGCGAGTGATCATCAAGGATGGCAACGCGTAACGGATTCACGACAGACCAATGCATGAACAGCTCCATGATGAAGAGTGTTGGAGGACCATCAGCACTTGGCAACCGCAGCAAATCCCGGGCATCACCGAAGCACTCAGGTGCATCTGATTGATTTCTCGGCACATGATGAGTGTTTTAAAGGCGTGACGAAATAGGGCTTTGTCCCAAAAGTCAGAATGCCGCTTGCATCAACGATCGGATGTGCCTATTGCGCGGCGCCAGGATGACTTCTGACCCTCGAAACGCCAGTCGACCAAATGCGCCCAATTCATCGGGCGAGCATAGAAGAAGCCCTGCCCCCACTGACAACCAAGCCGCGCCAGATGCTGAACCTGATCAGCGGTTTCAATACCCTCTGCCACCACGCGCATGTCCAATTCCCGCGCCAGGGCCAACGCCCCGTGGATGACCGCGCTGTAGCGCGCCTGATGGAAATTCTGCACGAAGCCGGCGTCGAGTTTGATTTCGTTGAACGGCATCTGGCACAGCCGCTCAAGTGAAGAATAGCCGACACCGAAATCATCGATTGCCAGACTGAAGCCGAGCATGCGCAGACGCACCATGTTTTCCATGCTGATCTCGGGCATCTGCAGCAGGCCGGTTTCCGTGAGCTCGAAAATGAGCCCAGCTGGCGAGGCGCCATGGATGCGCAACAGCGCCTTGATCCGGTCGACAAGATTCGGATTGGCCATCTGCGTCACGTCGAGATTGAACGCCAGCTTGAACGGCTTGCCGTGAGACTGGACGAAGCGCTGCAGACTCAAGCCTTGCGTGAGCAGACTGAAAAACATTTCATCGAGCAGACCGCAACGCTCGATCGTCGGCAAGAACATGCCTGGCGAGAGCAAGCCGCGACTGGGGCTCTGCCATCGCACCAGCACCTCGGCGCCATCCACCTCACCACTGCGCAGATGAAACTTGGGCTGGAAGTAGGCGCGAAATTCCTGACGGCGTATCGCTTCGAGCACTTCGTTCTCCGAAGGCTGATCGAGATGACTTTCCACCACTTTGGCATCGCCCGGAGTGTGCGGCCGATAACGCGCCAACAATGGCCCCAGCACATCGACCATCAGAGGCTTGCCGACACTGCCAAGCAACTCAAGCCCCTGCAACGTGACGATTCGATCAACCGTGCGCAACAAGTCTTCAGGCAGTGAACTGCAGATGATCACTGCACGAATCAAACCGGCCTCTCTCGCCAGGCGCAAGAACGTCAAACCATCCATCCCGGCCATGCTCAAGTCACACAATGCAACGTCCACGCCTCCAGCCTGGGATATCACAGCCAGCGCATCCTTGCCGTCAGCCGCCTGAAAGATATTTTTGTACCCCAGACTATTAAGCGCACTGACTGCCGCCGTGCGCTGAAAGGCGTGATCTTCCAAGACCAATATACGAAGCGTGTTCACAAACCTGGAACCTCTTTCTATCAGTCGTTAATAGCGAAAGTCTGAATAATCTTCAAGCAGGACGCCCGCTCACAAACTTTGCGTTGACTGAGAATTTCTGCATCCGCGAATACTAGCCAGACAAAGACCGCACGACTTTGAGAATTGTCTCATTTGGTTCGCTGCACCATTACCGCAAATATAAATACGCCACGGCCATATTACTGACTGGCTCGCACCTTTATCGCTTTAAGACAAATCCCAAAGACCCGCCACCACCGCACACCTAATATGGCCTGGCATTTCAATGCAGCACTTCACAATAACTTCGGATATAAACATGAAAAAGTTCGCTTTCGCAGTACTCACTCTTTCCGTACTGGCTGCCTCCACTGGTGCAGTGGCTGAAGAAGCCGCCAAAGCTGTAAAAGGCGGCAGTGGTCAAATCAGCTTCACTGGCGTTATCAATAACGACGCTTGCTCGGTAGATGGCGCGTTGGGTAACGACAAGATGATTGCCGTGGACATGGGCAGCGTGTCGATCAAAGACATGGGCACCGACTCTGCTCCGGGCGCCGGTCGTGTGGCCGCCAACGATTTCAACCTGAAAGTGAACTGCAACGCTGGCACCAAGGTTTCGATGCTGTTCAAACCAACCGTAAACGGCGGTTCGGGCCTGGTTGATGGCAAGAAAGTTCTCAAGCTGCAGGGTGCAGACGCGGCCAAAGGCGTTGGTATCGCACTGCTGGACAGCAATGGCCAGTTGATCGACCTGAGCTCCGAAGCCACTGCCAAAGTGCAGACCAACCTGACTGGCGACGCAACCACAGGTGGTGACGGCACCCTGTCGTTCGCAGCCGCTTACGTCACCACCGGCGACAAGACCACCGCTACTGCCGGTACCGGTAACGCCACTCTGCCGTTCGTTCTCGAATACGAATAAGCAGCCCGCAATACCTGGACGGGGCCGCTGTGCCTCGTCCTTCCCGACCAGATTAATCGGTGAAATCTATGTTTAGTCGCTACTTTCCGCTTTGCCTGGGGCTTGCCGGGGTGTTGATGACGCACTCGGCATTCGCCAGCATCTCCTTGAGCTCCACCCGGATTATCTTCGATGGCGCGCACAAAGAGGCGAATGTCACCGTGCGCAACGGCGGACAAACCATTCTGGCGCAATCGTGGCTGGATGCCGGCGATACGGCTGGCAGCGCACCGCCTTTCGCAGTTACTCCACCACTGGCCAAACTTGAGCCCAATCAACAGCAATTACTGAGGATTCTTTATGAAGGCCGCGGCATGCCTGCGGACAAGGAGTCGGTGGTATGGCTGAACGTGCAGGAAATCCCCCAGGCCAGTGCTGCCGATGTCAACACGCTGCAATTGGCGGTACGTCAGCGTATCAAGGTCTTCTTCCGCCCGGACGGACTCACCGGTGATGCCGCAAAGGCACCGGAGCAACTTGCATGGCAATTGGTCACTCAGGCTGGCAAGTCGGTGCTGAAAGTAAAAAACCAAAGCAACTACCACGTGTCGCTGGCGGATCTGAAAGTCGTTGCAGGGAAAAAAGCGGAATTGGTAATTGATTCGACAATGATCGTTCCAGGGGAAGTTCGCTCATTCAATCTGAAAGATCTGCCAGCTGGTACTTCGCATTTGAGTTTTTCAGCCATTAACGATTACGGCGCACAACAACGATTCGATGCACCACTAAGCGTTGCCGAAAGCCATGCCGAGCGCGTGAAAGATGCCTCCGCCCAGTAAATCCCCCGCCCCACCCTGCCAACTTACAAGCTATTCACAAGTTCCCGACTCCGGTTGAAGCAACACGGACTGATAAGGCAAATTGCATGTTTTCCTCCCAACACCACACATCTGAAAGTTGTGTTAAGCATCATGTTGCGCGCCAGAAAAACAAAGCGGCGTTGGGCTGCCTGCATCCATTGTGCTTTGCTATCAACATGGCCATTTGCGGATTCGCCGTGGGCGCCGAAGCCCCGGTCGCAGTGGCGAGTGAATCTTTCAATACGCTGTTCCTTGAAGGTTCATCGGCGGTCGATCTGCAACCGTTGCTTAATGCCAACAGCGTCTTGCCAGGCCAATACCGCGTCGACGTGTTCAGCAACGGCACGCTGGTCGGGCGTCGCGATATCGATTTCGCGGCCAACCCGGTCAACGGCAAAGTCGAGCCACGCATCACCCTGGAACTGTTGCAGCAGCTGGGTGTGGACATGCGCAAACTCCGTGAGCAGGGTCTTGTTGACGAGCAACACCCTGCCGATCACTACGACCTGCCTGAAATGATCGAGCAAGCGAGTCTCAATTTCGATGCCAACCGCCTGCGCCTCAACATCAGCGTGCCGCAGGTCGCCATTGCGCGTGGCATGCGCGGCTATGTAGATCCAGAGCTTTGGGACCAAGGTGTGGCCGCCGGTTTCATCAACTACCAGCTGAGCAGCACCCGCAGCAAAACCGATTACACCACGCAAATCTCCAATAACCTGGGGCTGCGCAACGGCATCAACTTTGGTGCCTGGCGTCTGCGCAACGAGTCCAATCTGAGCAGCTCCACCGGCCGGCCCAATCGTTTTGTCAGCAACCGCACGTTCATCCAGCGCGACCTCACGGCGATCAAGGGGCAACTGAGCGCGGGTGAAATCTTTTCAGACTCGGATCTGTTCGACAGCGTGCGCTACCAAGGCGTCAAGATCGCTTCTGATGAAGGCATGCGTGCAGACAGTGAGCGCGGTTATGCACCGATCATTCGTGGCGTGGCGGAAACCAATGCGAAGATCGAAGTCCGCCAGGACAACTACATTCTCTACACCACCAATGTACCGCCGGGTCCGTTCGAGATCAGTGATATCTACCCATCGGGCTCCAACGGTGACCTGGAGATCACCATTGTCGAAGCGGATGGTCGGCGCAAGGTAACCCGGCAGGCGTTCTCCGCCCTGCCGACGATGGTGCGTGAGGGGCAACTGACGTACAGCCTGTCGAGCGGCAAGTTCAACAACAACAGCGAGGGCTATGACAAACCGGCTTTCCTTGGGGGCACTTTCGCCTACGGCTTGACCAGCAATCTGACGGGCATTGCCGGCATTCAGGCGAGCAACGGCTTCAAGGCGCTGTCCATCGGTGCGGCGAAGAACACCTCGATTGGCGCGATGTCCCTGGACGTTACGCAATCGTCCAGCAAGGCATTCGGCAAAACCACCCAGGGCAGCAGTGTCCGCGCGCTCTATGCAAAGACCTTCACCGGTACCGATACCAGCTTCACCCTCGCCGCCTATCGTTATTCGACCGAGGGTTACCGCACGCTGACCGACCATGTGCAGGACACCAGCGCCGGCGCTACGCGGCGCGCGGGCAATGCCAAAACCCGTACCGACCTCACGGTCAACCAGACCCTTGGCGAAGCGCGCCAGTTCGGCTCGCTGTATTTGAATGCGAGTGACCAGCGCTATTGGGATCGCGGTGGCTCGCGCAGCTTTTCCGCCGGCTACAACAACAATTGGCGCGACCTGAACTACAACATCAGCCTGAGCAAAACCCAGGAATTCGGCGCACGCGGTGACACCAGCAACGACACGCAATTAAGCGTTTCAATTTCGTTCCCGCTCGGATCGACACCACGCGCACCGCGTGCCTACGTTTCCAGTAACCATCAGAACGCCGGTACCAGCACGCAAGCCGGGATCAATGGTTATCTGACCGAGGACAGCGACACCTACTATTCCGTGCAGACCGGGCGCAGCGTCCAGGGCGAGCGCTCTGGCTCACTCAGTTTGAGTACCCGTACGTCGATGGGCGATCTGGGCTTTGGCTACAACCGAGGCAGCGGCTATGAGTCGCAGAACTTGAGTGCGGCCGGATCGATCGTGGCTCATGCCGGCGGCATCAATATGGGCCAGACCGTCGGTGAAACGTTCGGCCTGGTGGAAGTCCCCGGCATGTCGGGCGTCGAAGTCAGCAGCTATTCGGGTGTGAAAACCGGCCTGAACGGCTATGCGGTTCTGCCTAACGCGCAACCGTACCGCGTGAACTGGGTAACGCTGGACACGCGTAACCTGGGCGGTGAGATCGAGCTGGACAATGCCACCCAGCAACTGGTGCCAAGACGCGGTTCGGTGGTTCTCGCACGCTTCGAAGGCAGCAAAGGCAGACGCGTCCAGTTTGAGTTGTACGATGCCAACGGCCAGGCGATTCCATTCGGCGCGGTGCTGTTGGATAGCGACGGCAAACAACTGGCATTGTCAGATCCGACGGGCAAGGCCCTGGCGCTGGTGACCAAAGATCACGGTGTCATCACCATCAAGTGGCAGGGCAAAAGCTGCCCCGTGCCATACAAGCTGCCGGAAAAGGTCGAAGGTTTGAACTATGAGCAGTATCGGTTGGCTTGCTCTTCGAGCGCGAAGTAGACCGACCGCGAGCTTGTCACCCTACGCCCCCTCAACCAAAACTCAGCCCTGATGATTCAGGGCTTTTAATGCGCGCGGTTTGGACATTGCCGATCAATACCATCGGAATCTGCAAAACAGCTGCAAGCAACGGCAATCAGTCCCAAGGCGCCGGCGACCATGCTTCCACCAGCCTGTCGATGAACAGCCGAATCTTCGGCGACAGGTGTCGCTTGCTCGGGTAAATCACCCGGATCGGCTCGGCAGCCTCGGCGTACTCTGCGAGCAACTGCACGAGCTTGCCACTGCGCAGGTCATCGTTGACCACATAGGATGGCAACGTCGCGATACCGAGGCCTGCCGCAGTCGCCTGATGCAAGGCTTCGGCGCTGTCCATTTGCAGCCGTCCGGCATGAATGACCGGCACAGGCTGACCATTGACGCGAAAATTCCACGCCAGCAATCGGCCGCCGCTGACGAAGTGCAGGCACGCATGCCCGGCGAGATCTTCGGGTGTCTGCGGTGCCGGATGTTCATTCAGATAATCGGGCGAGGCACAGGTGATCATTTGCTGGTAAGCCACCGTGCGCGTGAGTAGCCCGGAGTCTTCCTTGGGCGGACCGATGCGAATCGCCAGATCGAAACCCTCGTCGATCAGGTCGACCAGCCGATCGGAAAACGTCGCGTCGATGGCGAGCGACGGCCAGTCTCTCAGACAGCGCTCGATGTGCTGCACAACGTGCAGCCGGCCCAGTGCTACCGGCAGGCTCATGCGCAAGCGGCCGCTGGGCGTCGAACGGCGGAACGCCAAAGCCTCTTCGACCTCGTCCAGATCCTGCAGGATGCCCACACATCGCTCATACAGCACCCGACCATCGTCGGTCAGGCTCAGGCTGCGGGTGGTGCGGTTGAGCAGGCGGATCTGCAAACGCGATTCGAGCCGCACGATCGATTTACCGACGGCCGAGCGGGTCAGCCCGAGTTGCCTGGCCGCCGCCGTAAAACTTCCGGTATCCACCGAGGCGACGAAGGCGGCGATGTCGTTCAGGTTATGCAGTTCCATGTGGCCTCCGGATTTGGCATTCAAGCGGCTTGGCACCGGTTATGGGGAACCCTATTCCCCAATCATGAGCATAACATCTCGATTAGTTAAGCCTTCACTAACGCCTGATCGAGGTCATATGAACACTGAAGTAAAAGCAGCCGTGCGAACCTGGGCCAACAGCCTCAGCGATCTGGTACCTGTGCTCAAGGGCACCGATACCACCACAAGGATGAGCGACATCCGCGATGCCTACGCAAAAATGCTCGGGCAGAATCAGCCGCCTGCTGGCGTGGGGTTTGAAGCAGTCGACATGGGCGGAGTGCCCGCTACGCTGGTGACTCCGGATGAGCTCAAGACCGATGCGGTGCTGATGTACATCCACGGCGGTGCCTACATCGTCGGTCGACCTGACGGCTACCACGGCATCGGCGGCAACTACGCAAAAATGCTTGGCGCGCGGGTGTACATGCCGGATTACCGCCTCGCACCCGAGCATCAGTTTCCCGCCCCCATCGATGACACTTTGCGCGCCTACGAGTGGTTGCTTGAGCAGAACATCGCCGCCAGCAAGATTGCCTTCGCAGGCGAGTCCGCGGGTGGCGCGATGGTGGTCAGCGTGATGGTCGCGGCAAAATCCAAAGGCTTGCCCTTGCCCGCAGTGGGTTCGTCCATCTCGCCATGGGCCAACCTCGAACACACCGGCGCTTCCATGAGCAATCGTGAAGGCCTTGATCCGCTGAACTCCAAGCCAGTGCTGGATATCCTCGCGCGAGCCTTTCTCGGCGACACCTTGGCCAACCATCCGCTGGCCTCGCCGGTGTTCGCCGACGTCACCGGGCTGCCACCGATTCTGGTGCAGATCGGCGAAAACGAACTGATGCTCAGTGACGCCATGCGTCTGGCCAATCACCTGGCGGACAACCGCGTCCGGGTCAATCTTGAAGTGTGGCCCGGCATGTTTCACGCTTGGCATTTCTACGCGGGCATGCTGGCCGAGGGGCAGCAGGCGCTGGAGAGTTCGGTGCGGTTTATCGAGGCGGCGTTGATTGAGGTTAATCGCTGATCAGACAGCACTCGCTGCTGATTGGGGACACTTTTGGCTGTTTTGCTAGGCGCCTTGGCGATATGGTGGTTTGCCGACCGCCGAGGAACCCTGAATGCCGAAAAAACCACCACCCCCTGACAGCACCGCCAGCGCAGCCGACATCGAACGCGCCATTCTAGCCTTGAACAAAATGGCCGAACGTCTGTGGGGCGACGGGCGTGAAGCCGAGGCCAAGGCGTTGCTCGATGCGCTGGATGCGCTGAACCGCGCCCTCGACCGGATCCGCATTGGTGAAAGTCGCAGGGCCGTCACCCTGCACTGAATCAGACCTGATAAAACTCGCGATACCACTGCACGAACGCTTGCACGCCCTGCTCGATCGGCACCTGGGGGCGGAAGTCGATGCAGCGTGCCAGTGCCGACACGTCGGCCCAGGTTTTCAATACGTCGCCTTCCTGCATCGGCAGATAACGGCGCTGCGCCTCGATGACCAGCGTCTGTTCCAGGCATTCAACGAAGCTCATCAGCGCCACCGGACTGCCGCGACCGATATTGAACAAACGGTTGGTACCACGCTCGGCGCTGCGTGCGGGCGGTTTGTCGAGCAGTCGAAAAATCGCTTCGACAATGTCATCGATATAAGTGAAATCCCGCGCCATTTCGCCTTGGTTGTAGATGTCGATGGCGCGCCCTTGCAGCATCGCTTCGGTGAATTTGAACAGCGCCATGTCCGGCCGCCCCCAGGGGCCGTAAACGGTAAAGAAGCGCAGACCGGTGGCTTGCACGCCGTAGAGATGGCAGTAGCTGTGGGCGAGTAGTTCGTTGGCGCGTTTGGTCGCAGCGTACAAAGAAACCGGCTGGTCGACCCTGTCGTCTTCGCGAAACGGCATTCGGGTATTGGCGCCGTACACCGAACTGCTCGATGCGTAGATCAGGTGTTCCGGCGGATGACGTCGGCAGGCTTCCAGGACGTTGAGAAATCCGACCAGATTCGATTGCGCATAAGCCTCAGGATTGTCCAGCGAGTAGCGCACTCCGGCCTGCGCGGCGAGGTGAATGACCTGTTGGAATTGGCCGTGTTCGAACAGCGCGGTGAGTGCCGACGGGTCAACAATGTCCAGCCGATGGAAAGTGAAGTTGGTCTGCGCTTGCAGTCTGTGCAACCGCGCCTGTTTGAGTTTGACGTCGTAGTAAGGATTGAGATTATCGAGCCCAACAACCTCCAGTCCTTCGCGACATAATCGCATGGCCGTGTGATAACCGATAAAACCTGCGGCCCCCGTTACCAGAACACTCATGATTGCCTCGGCTCACTGTTTCGACTTTAAGGCGTTAAACACCGCCGTACATTTGTCCGCAAACGACGACAGTTATTCATAGACGACCTTAGTTACCAGGGCCAGCAGCATCCGACGCGAGGCATTTAAAAACCGAACTTCTTACGAACCGAAACATGTAAGATTGAAACTAATTTGCTATCACACACAGCATCTAACCTCGACGACTACAATAACTTCGAAAAGTTTAAAAAATCCGACGAACAGCTTTCATCGTTGAAAGTCAACGACTTACGAAACACGCCCATTATCAGCGGATGAAAGGCAATGTTTTTGACTGTTATCAATTGACAGCTTGCGCAGACTGGCCGATAACTTAGCACTGCCCGATGAGCTCGCGCCGCCGCGCACTTTTCTGCTCTCTGGCTACTTATGTAATTGGATCCTGAAGGTCGCAACTGCGAACCGTGCGGTAGCTTTGCTTAAACAAAAGCACGGACTCGTTATAGCCAAGACGGCCACGGATATAACAATAACCCGATCAACTTGATTCATTTTTGAAACACTTCTTCTGCCAATAAACATTGATGCATCTGGCTCGGCACTTTGCCTTGATCAGCCTACTACCTACTAGCAAGCAGGGCGGCTCGTCCCACGTTATCGGCCACCCTGCTTACACGATCGCTATGTATGGAGTACTCCAGCATGCTAACGGTTTGCCGCAACGGTTCTAACTGGTATTTATTGCAGTGCAAGCCCCGCCAGGATGAACGGGCACAACTCAATCTGCAGCAACAGAACTATTCGATCTTTCGGCCTCAGCTGATGAGCGAGCGCAGCATCCGTGGCAAACGCCAACGGACGCTGGAATCGTTGTTCCCAGGCTACGTGTTCATTCAACTGAGCCGTGACGATAACTGGGCGCCGATCCGCTCAACGCGCGGCGTCAGTCGCATTGTTGAATTCAACCATGTGCCCGCCCGGGTCGATGAAGACGTGATCGCACAACTGCGTGAACGCAGCCAGGAGTCGATCGGCTTTCCTGTCGATCCGATGCTCAAACCCGGCGAACCTTTGCAAATCTTCCAAGGCCCGCTGTCCCCGCTCGAAGGCGTGTTCCTGTCCATGCAGGGCGAAGAGCGCGTGATGCTTCTGCTCAATTTCCTCAACCGCCAACAGCACGTCAGCGTCCCGCTGAGTTACCTGGAACGCCAGCGACAATAGTCCGGATCCGCTTCGCCCTGACACCGACCCCCTTCATCAGGAGCGTGATCCATGGCTCTGAAGCCTCGCTGTTCCCTGGTTTTAGTCGTCGCCTGCTGCGCTCCCGAAGCCGCCTGGAGCGTCGAGCCGCAAGCGATCAATGTCTACGGCTTCGATTTCACCCCGACTTTCGCCTTGTCGGAAAGCTACGACGACAATTTTCGCGAAGTCGAACACGATGTCGAGTCCACCATGGTCACGCGATTGGCGCCCGCCTTCGAGCTCAAGGCCGAGGATCGCAACAGCGCCACGCGGGTGATTTGGGAACCGACCCGCTACATCTATCACAGCGACTCGGATGCTTCGAACACCGCCCAGCGCCTGCGCGCCGACAGCATCATGGAGTTTACGGACCGACATCGGCTGAAACTCGAAGCCGAGGCGCGCAAATACGAGCGCACCACGTCTACCGCCGTCGACGGCATCAACGACAAGATCGAAAGCAAACGCGTCGGCGGCGTCTACACCTTCGGTGCGCGCAGTGCGCTGAACCAGATCGACCTCGGCGCCAACTACGCACAGCTTCGCTACGACAACGCCGACGGCATCAACGATGACAAGGAGCGCGACACCAGCAACCTGACCACCACCTGGTATCACCGCCTCGGCAGCAAGACCCGTGGCCTGCTCGAATACGACCACACGCGCTTCGACTACTTGCAATCGAACAGCCCGCGCAGCAGCCGCTCCGATGCGGTGCTGGCCGGCGCCGAGTGGGACATGACGGCGAAAACCACCGGCAAGCTGCGCGTCGGCTACGAGCGCAAGAATTTCGACCAGAGCGGCTCCGACGACCTGAGCAACCCGACCTGGCAAGTGGACCTGGCGTGGAAACCGCGCACCTACTCGACCTTCACCTTTCTTGCGCGCCAGGCCATGGCCGAAGGCGACGACGGCGCCGACGCGGTGAAAACCACGTTCACCCAGGTCGGTTGGCGCCATGGCTGGACCGAGCGCATCACCAGTGTTGCCGAAGTCGGCATGGGTCATTACGTCTACGAAGGCCAGGACCGCAGCGACGATCTGCAGGATTACAAACTCGGCGTGAATTACGAAATGCGCCGCTGGCTGGACGTCGAAGTCGCCTACCGCCACCGCGACAACGACTCCGATGCCGACAACGAAAGCTTCACCCGCAACGTCTTCCAGATCACTTTCGACGTCAGTCTGTAGGAGGGTTGGGCCATGCACACGCGCCTGATTTTACTGTTGTTGCTGCTCTGGACAGTGCCCACGGTCGAGGCGGCGGACACCGACACCAATTACCGCCTGGCCGCTGGCGATGTCTTGCGCATCATCGTGTTCGGCGAGCCGGAACTGAGCTTCAAGAAGATCCGCCTCAATGACGCCGGCACTTTCTCCTACCCGTTTCTCGGCGAGATCGTCGCCAGGGGCCTGACGCCCAATCAAGTCGAACAAAAGATCGTCGACGGCCTCAAGCAAGGCTATCTGGTCGACCCGAAAGTCAGCCTCAGCCAGATCGAATACCGCCCTTTCTATATCAACGGCGAAGTGCAGAAACCCGGCAGCTATCCGTTCCAACCCGGCCTGACCCTGGAAAAAGCCATCGCGCTGGGCGGCGGTCTGACCGAACGCGCCTCGATGAAACGCGTGACGATTTTGCGCGGCAGTGGCGGCCCGCCGGTCACTGAAAACATTTCGCGCACTACCGTCATCGCCCCCGGCGACACCATTTCCATTGCACAAGGCTTTTTCTGATCATGGACAACAGCCCAAGCACCTACCTCGAACGTCCGCTCCAGGGCCACTTGCCAACGCAAGCCGCCGATGAGTCGGACACCCTTGATCTGCTGCACCTGTGGCGGGTGATCTGGTCGGCGAAGTGGAACATCGCCTGGCTGGTACTGCTCAGTTGCGCGTTGGCCGTGGCGGTGCTGTCGTTCATCACGCCGCAGTACGTCGGCAGTGCGACGCTGCTGATCAAGGACAAGACGCCGCCGGTGTTGAGTTTTCAGCAGGCCGCCGAAGCTGGCGGCGCGACCACCACCGATTACTTGCAGACTCAGCAGGCGTTGCTGCAATCGCGGGAACTCGCCGAGCGCGCGGTGCGCAAGCTCGGTCTGACCACCCACCCGATTACCGATCCACGCCAACAGGCGCAGAGCTGGTTCGCCCCGCGCCAATGGCTGGCCGAGCTCAATCGCGATCAATGGCTGCCATGGCTGGATCTGCTGCCGCCGCCCAAGCCGCCAGCCACTGAAGAACAGGTGTTCAACGACGTCACGCAAAACCTGATGCTGCACACCAGCGTCAAGTTCGTCGGCAAGAGCCAGTTGCTGGAAATCGACGTCGAGCTGCCCGACCCCGCGCTCGCTGCGGCGGTGGCCAATGCCCTCGCCCAAGGTTTCATCGACAGCCAGCAGGACACCAGTCTCAAGTCTTCGCAAAACAACACCAGCTGGATGAACACCCGCTTGGTCGAATTGCGCGACAACCTGCGCGTGGCCGAAAACAAGTTGCAGGCCTACCGCGAGGAACAGGGTCTGGTCGATGTTGACGGTGTCGCGACGATCAGTGCCAACGAGCTGCAAATGACCGGCAACCGCATGATCGACGCGCGCCGCGATCGTGCCGAGGCCGAGAGCCAGTACCGCCAGGCCCAATCTCTCAGCAATGGCGATATCAGTCGCCTGTCGAGCGTGCCAGCGGTGCTGAGCAACCCGTTGATTCAGCAGTTCCAAGGCGATCTGGCCAAGGCCCAGGCCAAAGTCGAGGAGTTGTCGGGGCGCTACGGGCCCAAGCACCCGGCGCTGATTTCCGCCCGTTCCGAACAGCGCACCGCTGCCAACAGCCTGCGCCTGCAGGTGCAGCAAGTGGTCGCCGGCATCGAACGCCAATATCAACTGGCGGTGGCCAGCGAAGACGCGTTGCGCAAATCCTTCAACAGCAACAAGGCGCAGATTCAGGATATTTCGCGCAAGGAATTCCAGCTGCGCGAATTCCAGCGCGAAGTCGACAGCACCCGAGCGCTGTACGAAACTTTCGTCACTCGCCTCAAGGAAACCGCCGCCACCTCGGACATGGATTCGGCCAAAGCACGCATCGTTGACCCGGCGATCGCGCCGCTGGAAGCGAGCAAACCGCGCAAGAATCTGATCCTCGCGATTGTTGCGCTGGTGGCTGCGGTCGTCGGCGTCGCCCTCGCCTTCCTCTTCGATACCCTGAGCAACACCTTCAAGACCGACGACACCGTCGAGAGCCTGCTCAATGTGCCGCTACTGAGCGTGGTGCCGCTGGTAATGAAAAAGAGCCGGCGGCAGTTGGCGCGGCTGTTCGAGGACAACGACCACCCGCGCTTCTGCGAAACCATCCGCAACCTGCGCACCTGGCTGATGCTGCAAAACAACGAACGTCCGGCGCAGGTGGTGCTGGTCACGTCTTCGGTGTCCGGCGAAGGCAAGAGCACCATCGCCAACAACCTCGCTTCGTCGCTCGCGCCGCTGGAGCGAGTGCTGCTGATCGATGCCGACATGCGTCAGCCGACACTGTCGCTGAACTTCGATTTCCCGCCTGAAAACCCCGGCCTGGCCAACCTCATGGCCGGCACCGCGCGGCTCGAAGACTGCATCCGCAGCGTGGGCAATCTCGACATGCTCCCGGCCGGTTGCCTGGCGCCTTCGGCGCTGGACCCGTTCGATGCGCCACGGCTGAAAGCCTCGAGCAGTTCGAGCAATGCCGTGGCCCCCGCGCAGGACTTGCTCAGTTCGCCACGCCTCGGTCGGCTATTGCAGATTCTGAAGTCGCGCTATCGGCACATCATCATCGATTCGCCGCCAGCAGAAATCGTCAGTGACGCGTTGTTGCTGGCTCAGCACTCCGACGCGGTGATTTACGTGGTCAAGGCGCAGAGCACGCCGGTCGGCCAGGTGCGCAAAAGCATCGCCGTGTTGCAGCAGAGCCAAGCGCCGGTGTTCGGCGTGGTGCTCAATCAGGTCGATCTGCGCAAGGCACGCAAGTACGGCCATGGTCACTCCCGCTCCTTCTACGACTACGACTTCGCCCCGCGCTGATTTTCCGGGCCGTGCCGCCCGGCAACAGCAAATCCCTCCCTGTTGGACGAATCGGAGATCGCGCCGATGACCTCGCAATATTCCGCGCAAATGGCACACCGTCGCGGCCTCACCTTCTGGGTGCAATGGCTGTGCGCAATGACTCTGGTCAACCTGTTGCTGATCGTGCTGGTGCACTGGCGCATCGGCGAACTGCCCAGTGAGTACCGCTTGCTGATCATCCTCACGGTGCTCGGTTCGATGCCGGTCTACGGCCTGGTGCAGGTCTACCACAAGCGCCATGGCCTGCTGGTCGGGCTCGGGCGTTTGCTTGCCGGCTGGCTGATTCTGCTCGGGCTGCTGATGAGCATCGCTTTCGTCACCCAGACCAGCGCTTTGTTCTCGCGGCAGGTGGTGATTGTCTGGGCCGTGGTCGGTTTTCTCGCTCAGGCGGCGACGTTTGTGCCGCTGCATCTGTTCGTGCGCCTCTACACCAGAATGATCAGCAACGAGCGCCGCGCGGTGATCATCGGCACCTGCCCGACCGCCCATGAGCTGGCGCGCAAACTCCTCGATCCGGATCGCGCGCTGCTGCTCGGTTTCGTCGCGGCGAAAGCCGACAGCGGCCCCGCGCCGAGCATCCTGCCGCTGCTCGGCGAGGTCGAGGACATCCGCGAAATCATCACGCGCCTGCAGGCGCGGCGCGTGTACATCGTGCTGCCAATGGCGGAGGCGGCGACCATCGAAGCGCTGTACATCAACCTGCTCGACATGAACGTCGACGTGGTGTGGATTCCGGATCTGGGCAGCATGGTCCTGCTTAATCACTCGATCTCCGAGATCGAACGGATGCCGGCGATCTACCTCAACGAAAGCCTGCTCACCTCGCACCCCGGCAGTCTGTTCTGCAAAGACCTGTTCGAACGCAGCGTGGCCGCCGTGGCGCTGATTCTGCTCAGCCCGCTGCTGCTCGGCGTGGCCATCGCGGTCAAGCTGACGTCGCCGGGGCCAGTGCTGTTCAAGCAAAGCCGCCATGGCTGCGACGGCGAAGTGATTCGCGTGTGGAAATTCCGTTCGATGCGCGTGCACGACGATCAGCAAGTGCGCCAGGCCACCCGCGACGACGATCGCGTCACCCCGCTGGGACGCTTTCTGCGACGCAGCTCGATCGATGAGCTGCCGCAACTGTTCAACGTGCTGTTCGGCCACATGGCGCTCGTCGGCCCGCGCCCCCACGCGGTCACCCACAACATCTATTACACCGGCAAGGTGCGCGCCTACATGGCGCGGCATCGGCTCAAGCCTGGCATCACCGGTCTGGCGCAGATCACCGGGCATCGCGGCGAAACCGAGACCGTGGAAAAGATGCAGCGCCGGGTCGCCCAGGACCTCAATTACATCAATCAATGGTCGCTGTGGCTGGACATCAAAATCCTCCTGAAGACGCCCTTCACCCTGTTCTCGAAAAACATCTACTGACAGCGGCCAGCGCTCTGGCCCACCCCGCCACGCATGAGGTTTTCCCATGAATGTGAGTGTATTCGGTATCGGTTATGTCGGACTGGTCCAGGGCGCCGCGCTGGCCGAGGTCGGCCACAACGTGCTGTGTGTGGATGTCGACGCGGCCAAGGTGCAGGCCTTGAATGACGGCAGCCTGCCCATCTACGAGCCGGGCCTGAAAAGCCTGGTGCGGGAAAATCATCAGAGCGGACGCTTGCAATTCGGCAGTGATCTGGCCGCTGCGGTAACGCACGGCGACGTGTTGCTGATCGCCGTCGGCACCCCGCCGGACGAGGACGGCTCGGCGGATCTCAAACATGTGCTGAGCGTCGCGCGAACGATCGGCGAGCATCTGCGCGGCGAGCAGATCATCGTCGACAAATCCACGGTGCCGGTGGGCACGGCGGACCGTGTGCGCGATTGCATCAATGTCATCCTCGCCGAAAGCGGCCGTGGCGAACTGACCTTCGATGTGGTCTCCAACCCGGAATTTCTCAAGGAAGGCTGCGCGGTCGATGACTGCATGCGACCCGACCGAATCATCATCGGCACCGAAAGCCCGCGGGCCGAAGCGCTGATGCGCGAGTTGTACGAACCGTTCAATCGCAACCGCGAAAAAATCATCGTGATGGATGTGCGCAGCGCCGAGCTGACCAAGTACGCGGCCAACTGCATGCTGGCGACCAAGATCAGTTTCATGAACGAAATGGCCGGGCTCGCCGAAAAGCTCGGCGCCGACATCGAAATGGTCCGCCACGGCATTGGCTCGGATCCGCGTATCGGCTACCAGTTCATCTACCCCGGCATCGGTTATGGCGGTTCGTGTTTTCCCAAGGATGTGCGTGCGCTGATTCATGCTGCCCAAGGCGTCGACATCGATGCGCGCCTGCTGCGCGCGGTGGAGTCGCGCAACAACGAACAGAAAAGCACGCTGTTCCATAAAATCGCCGAACACTTCAACGGCGCCCTGGAGGGCAAAACCTTTGCGCTGTGGGGCCTGAGTTTCAAGCCCAACACCGACGACATGCGCGAAGCACCCAGCCGCGTCTTGATGGAGGCGTTATGGCGCGCTGGCGCCAGCGTGCAGGCGTTCGACCCGAAAGCCATGGAACAGGCCCAGCAGCTTTACGGCCCGCGCGACGACCTGACCCTGGCCGGCACCAAAGAGGCGGCGCTGAAAAATGCCGACGCGCTGGTGATCGTCACCGAGTGGCAATCGTTTCGTGCGCCGGACTTCGAGTTGCTTGCTCGCCAGTTGAAAAACCCGCTGATCTTCGACGGCCGCAACCTGTTCGATCCGCAACGTCTCAGCGCACGCGGCTTTACCTACATCAGCGTCGGTCGGCCGACATGCGCCGCGCAAGTACAGGATCTTGCATCATGATCCGCCTGGAATTGCTCGACCGTTATTCGCCGGCCCTGCTGGAATCGAACCGGGCGTTCTCCTTTCTCAACTTTGCCTCGATTGGCAGTTTCATTCGCCAGCCGCCGCCGTCGCTGGCGTATTTCTGCGACGGCATGCTGATGTCCGGGTTCATGTCGCGCATCACCGGGCGCGCGGTGCAGCGGGTCAGTTTCGATTTCACCTCGATTGCCGACCCGGTGTTGCGCGAGTCCGAGCAGCGCGGCAAACGCGTCTACGTGGTCGGTGCGCGGCAGGCCGAGCTTGATCGTTTCGTTGACAAGCTCGGCACGCAGTACCCGCGCCTGCAATTGGTCGGCGCACACAACGGTTACTTCGACGCCGAACAAGGTGCGGCAATTCAAGCTGACATCCTCCGACAGCGCACCAACCTGCTGCTGGTCGGCCTCGGCGCCGGTCTGCAAGAGCGCTTTGTCCTCGATGCGCTGCGCGGCGGTTTCAGCGGCGTGGCGTTCACCTGCGGTGGCTTCATTCGTCAGGAAGCCAATGCCAGCGAGCGTTACTACCCCGACGCCATCAATCGCCTGCACCTGCGCGCCTTCTACCGCATGTATCGCGAGCCGCACACGATCAAACGCTACCTGCTCGACTACCCGAGCAATGCCCTGCGCCTGACCGAAATGATTCTGCGCCAGCAAGTGGCGATCAATGTCACTGCCCCATGAGGATTGTGTCGATGCATATTCTGTTCACGCTCAAGGATTACCAGACTGGCGGCGGCGTCGAGTGCGTGCAGCAACGCCTTGCCGAGCAGTTTCTGGCGGACGGTCGACGGGTGAGTTTTTACGTCATGAACGGCGACTCGCCCGACGTCGACGGCGCGCCGAGCGTGGCAGGTGGCGGCAGCGGACTCGCTGGCTGGTTGAAGTCGATCGTGCTGCTGCGCCGATTAATTCGCCGCGAAGGCGTGACGCACCTGATCGGCGCCAAGGAACAAGCCAATCTGTGCACCTGGTTCGCCACCCTGGGCAGTGACTGCAAAGTCATTTACAGTCGCCACGCTGCGCTGGATTGCGCCGAGCAAAACACCGGGCGTGCCAGCTTGCGCCTGTTGTACGCGCTGTATTTGTGCGGCAGCGGCAAGGTGGTCGCGGTGTCCCACGGTTTGCGCCAGTCGCTGGCCGGGTTGATGCCGTGGGGCCAGCCGCGCATCCGTTATTGCCCGAACGCGGTGATCACCGAGCAATTGCTGCACGCGGCACAAGCGCCGCTGCCCGGTGGCGTGCCCCATCATTACTGGCTGGGAATTGGCCGACTGGTGCACACCAAGGGCTTTGATTTGCTGCTCGAAGCCTATGCCGTGGCGGCGCAACAACGCACGTTGCCCTATCTGGTGATTGCCGGCGACGGGCCGTTGCGCGCTGAGCTTGAAGCACAGGCGCAACGGCTGGGCATCGAACGTCTGGTGCATTTCACCGGGCATCTGCGCAATCCATACCCGCTGATTCGCCATGCGCAGCTGTTGGTGCTCAGCTCACTTCACGAAGGCTTGCCGACGGTGCTGGTCGAGGCGCTGGCGCTGGGCACGGCGGTGATCTCCACCGATTGCGGCAGCGGGCCGCGCGAGTTGCTCGACGGCGGACGCCTCGGGCGCCTGGTCAGCGTCGATGATGTTCCGGCCCTGGCCGAGGCGCTGCTCGACAGTCTGGCCAGCCGCGAGCCCGCGACAGCGGCCCGACGCTCGGTCAGCGAAGCGATCCAGCCGTATACCAGCCAATACGCCGCGCAGGCTTATTACCAGGTGTGGAACCGATGAAAAAGCTGCTGATCATCCTCCAGGATCTCGGCGCCGGCGGCGCGGAGAAAATGATGGTGCGCCTCGCTGGTGCCTTGGTCGAGGCCGGCAATGAAGTGACGCTGCTGATGCTCACCGGTGCCGGCATCAATCAACCGGCGCTCGATCCTCGGGTCAGGCAAGTATTGCTCGATAGCCCACGCAGTGCCGCCGCCGTGCCCGCTTTGATGCGCTTTTTGCGCAGCAACCGCTACGACGCGCAACTGGCGGTGCTCACTCATGTCAACGTCGTGGCGATTGCCGCCGCCGCGCTGTCCGGGACGCTGGCGCGGCTGCATGTCAGCGAGCGCAATGCCTTCTCGCGGGACAAGCACGTCAACCCGGCGCTCTCGGTCAAGCTCGCCTATTGGCTGGCGCCGTGGCTGTATCGGCTGATTCCCAACCCGGTGATCTGCGTGTCACAGGGCGTCGCCGAAGACCTGGTCGACACCACTATCGCCCGCCCGCGCGATGTGACCACCGCCGACAACCCGGTACTCGACAACGATTTTCGCGACAAACCTGCCGCCGCCCCCAGCCATCCCTGGCTGCGGGAAAAAACCACTCCGGTGATCGTTGCCGTGGGTCGGCTGGCCCAGCAGAAAGGCTTCGACACGTTGATCGACGCCTTCGCCCGCCTGGCGCAACGCGATGCACGTCTGATCATCTTCGGCGAAGGCGCCTTGCGCGGCGAACTGCTTGCCCAGGCGACAGCGCTCGGCGTCGCAGAGCGTTGCGATCTGCCGGGGTACGCCAGTGACCCCATCGCCGAAATCGCTCGAGCCGATTGCTTTGTTTTGTCGTCACGCTTCGAGGGCAGCCCCAACGCCCTGGTCGAAGCCCTGTCGACCGGCACGCCGGTAGTGGCGACACGCTGCCCGTATGGCCCGCAGGAAATCCTCGCCGATGGCGCCGTCGCGCCCTTGGTCGAGGTTGACGACCCGGCGGCGCTGGCCGCTGCGATCAGCGAACAAATGGCCAGGCCGCGAGCGCTGCACCGACAACGGCGCATCGACGCCGCCGCACGCTTTGTCAGCGCTCGCGCGGTGCAGACCTACCTCAAGGCGTTACTCGGGAGGCGCTGAGATGAACCGTCTGCAAGTGCGTTATTCGACGCTCGCCGACGCCTTCACCTTGTTCGGTGTGCTGTTCTATACCCAAGTGATCGGCTTCTTTCTGCGCCTGGGCAATGTGAGCACGCTGGACGATGCGCAGCAGGATCTCGAGGGCAATCTGGCCAATCAGGTCTGTGGCTTGCTGACGCTGCTGGTGCCGCTGTTTTTCTTCATTCGCCACAAGGTGTTCCTCAGCAAGAGCTTCTACCGGCAGAACCTGTTTTTGCTGTTGTTTCTGGGCTGCGTGGCGGCGTCGATCAGTTGGTCGAGCGAGCCGATGCTCAGCTTCAAGCGTTTCGTTGCGCTGCTCAGCGTGGTGTTCTTTGCCGGTTTCATTGCCTGGCGCTACAGCCTGGAACGCATCGCTTTTCTGTTCGGCTGCGTGATCGGTGCGGCGGCGTTGGTCGGGTTGATCTTTGCCCTGATCCGCCCGGACATCGCCTTTATTTCCGGCGGCATTCGCGACGGCGCCTTTCGCGGGGTGTTCGCGGAAAAGAATGCTGGCGCGCGCCTGAACGCCATCGCGATTCTGTTGCTGCTGCCGATGATCCGCCAGCGCAACCCGCTGGCCATGCTGTATGGGCTGTTCGCGCTGATTGCCATTGGCCTCGCGCAGTCAGCCACGGCGATTGCCCTGATCGTCGCCGGCACTGCCAGCTACGCGTACTTCATTGCGCTGATCCGCTTGCGCATCAACCGCTCACTGCTCGCGTTCATGGCGGCGACGCTGGTGTTCTTCCTCCTGTGTGGGGTGCTTTACGCCAACTACGCGATGTTGCTGGAGCTGGTTGGCCGCGACCCGTCGCTGACCGACCGCACGCTGATCTGGGAGCTGTTGCAGCCCCTGATCGATGCGCAATTTCTCAAGGGCTATGGCTTCGGCGCGTTCTGGGCCAGTGCCGATGCCGACGCGTTCATCACGCGCTGGGGCTACATCGGCAACGCACACAGCGGCTACGTTGAGACCCTGCTCAACGGTGGCTTGATACAGTTGATCGCCTTGCTGCTGATGTTTGCCCAGACACTGGCAAAGCGTTATCGGGCAATCACGGCGGATCAATCGGCGCGCTATCAGGCGTGTGCTCTGGTGATCATCGGCCTGTTCGTCGTTACCAATTACGTTGCCTATGTAATTCCCAACTACCGCTCGGGCGAGTTCCTGATTTTCTGCGTGCTCAGCCTGACCTTCCGCCATCACCTCGTCACCCGTACCCAGCCGCTGCCAGCCGCCAGCGCGCGGCCGATGCGCAGCACTTTCCGGGAGCAACGCCCATGCTGAATGATCCCTCGGCCGTCACCGTGTGCGTGGTGATTCCGCTGTACAACGCCGCCGCCAGCATCCAGCGCACACTGGATTCGGTGTGCGCACAAACCCGCCAGCCGGACAAAGTCATCATCGTCGATGACGGCTCCAGCGATGCCGGGCCAGAGATCGTCAGGCAATACGCCGCGCCCTTCCCCATCGTCCTGTTGCAACAGCCCAATCAAGGCCCGGCCAGTGCGCGCAATCGCGGTGTGTTCAGTGCCAAGGAAACCTTTATCGCCTTCCTCGATGCCGATGACCGCTGGCATCCGGAAAAACTGCACAGGCAATTGGCGCTGCACGCTGAACTGACGCAGCAGGGACGCAAGGTCGGTTTGATCGATTGCTTTCAAATGAGTGAATTCAGCGACGGCAAACGGCAACTGGAGGATCGCTGCAAACACGGTGATCACTTTGCCGACTTCATGCGCGAAAACATCATCAACGGCACCTCCGGCGTGCTCGCGCTGCGCGAGATCATCGTTGCCATTGGCGGCTTCGATCAGAGCCTGCGCTTCGCCGAGGATCGCCTGTTGTGGACGCGCATCGGGGAAATCAGCGAGATCCACAGCGTGCCGCAGATCCTGCACTGGCGCGCCGTCAACGCCGCCAATATCACCGCGCAACCGCACAAGTACTACCCGCACAAACTGCGCTTCATCCAGCTGTACCTGGCGCGTTATGGCACCCGATTGAACAAGCAGCAGCGGATCTATTTCGTCCTCGCCAACCACGCGGAGTTTCTCAATGCCTTTTCCCGGCGCGGCGATCATCGCCGGGTCATCGAGGTGTTCCGGCAGATGCTCGGGCATTCGTGGCAGACGCTGTTTTTCTTTCAGGGCAAACCGACCCTGCGCTACCTCTACGCCTGCTTCAAAAGCCTGGGCAACAGCCGCTGACTCTCGGGGATCGCACCATGGCCAACCGTCGCCTGACGACACTCGCCTGGATTTTCACCGAGAAATTCGGCCTGATCTTTCTGTCGATGATCACCTTTGTCGTCTACGCACATTTGCTGACGCCAACGGAGCTGGGCATCGGCACGCTGATCATCGCTGTGGTCGAAGTGGTTGGCATTCTGTTCTCGTCGATGCTGGAAGACCCGCTGGTGCGTCTGCAGCGGGTGGAAGACAAACACATCAGCAGCGTGTTCTGGTTTGCCGTGCTGGTCAGTCTGTTGTCGATTGCGTTGATTTCGCTGGCGGTCGTGCTTTACACGCCGTCGCCCGCGCTACGCTGGATGACCGTTGTGGCCTCGGTGAAAATCCTCTTCACCCTGATGGCGCGGGTGTATGTGGCGCAGATGCGCCGCAGCGGCAATTTCAAGCTGCTGGCCTCGCGCACCTTGCTCGGCAAAGTTGCTGGCGGAGTGGGCGGTGTGGCCGTGGCACTGATGGGTTTCGGCCCGTGGGCGGTGGTCGCTCAGGCGCTGATCATGGACGGCATTTCCACGCTGGTACTGATGCGCAGCGAGCGTCGGCGCATTCCCTTGTTGATCGACCGCCAAGTGCTGGGCGAACTGCTGCGCGCCGGCCTGCCGGTCTGTGTCAACGTCATGAGCTCGCAAACCCTGCAACGCGGCGTCAACCTGCTTCTCGGCCTCACTGCCGGGGCGCAGGCGGTGGGCATGTTCAACCTGGCCATGCGCATCATCGACCTGCCGCGCTCGGCGATCTACAACGGTTTGATGAGTTACGCGCTGCCAGTGTTTGCCCGGCGCAGTGCCGAACCGGCGCGACTGATCGGTGTGATTGGTGATTCAACGGCGATCAGCGGCTTCGTGCTGACACCGCTTTTTTTCGGCATCGCCCTGACCGCCGAAGACATTATTCTGCTGATCTTCGGCGCCAAATGGGCCGATGCGATTCCGTTGCTGCAAGTGCTCGCGTGCACGGCAGCGCTGGGCAATCTGGCGCTGTACGCCACCACCGCGCTGGTGGCGGTCAACCGCACACACCTGACGCTCAAGGCCGAAGTCGCCACTACCCTGCTCGCGCTGGCGCTGGTCTACCTGCTCGGCGAGACCTATGGCGGCATGGCGGCGGCGCTGGCTTTGCTGCTGCGCATGCTGCTGATCACGCCGCTGCAGGTGCGCGGCCTGCACGCCGCCATCGGTTATGACTGGCGCAGCTTCTTCCAGTCCGGTTACCGCAGCCTGTTCGCTTCACTGGTGATGGCCGTCATGGTGATGTGGCTGTCGCGGCAAACCGGCCTGTCCGGCTACGCGCACCTGGCCGGCGACATCGCTATCGGCACGCTGACCTACGCCTTGGCCTACAGCCTGCTGCACCCGCGCTGGCCGCAAGAATTCAAGCTGGTGTTCACCGCCCGCTAAGCCGGATTTTCCCGCAATGGAGCACGTCGTCATGCGCAAAACCACGTTGGTCACGGGCGGTGCCGGCTACATCGGTTCGCACACGGCATTGCAACTGATCGAGTCCGGACACTCGGTTCTGATCCTCGACAATCTGTGCAACAGCAGCCGCGAGTCGATCGCACGGCTTGAGCTGTTGAGTCATTCGCACGTCGATTTCATCGAGGGCGATATTCGCGACGCCGCGCTGCTGGAAGAGATTTTCAGCACTTACGCGATCGACGCGGTGCTGCATTTCGCCGGGCTCAAAGCTGTGGCACAGAGCGTGCGCCGGCCGATGGATTACTACGCCAACAATGTCGTGGGCACACTGAACCTGTGTCAGGCGATGGCCCGCGCCCACGTGTTCAATCTGGTGTTCAGCTCATCGGCGACTGTCTACGGCGAGCCGGCCGCGATGCCCATCGTCGAGGAGCACGGCACCGGCATACCGGCAAATCCGTACGGGCGCTCGAAGCTGATGATCGAGCAATTGCTCGGCGACCTCGCCCTCGCCGATTCACGCTGGAACATCGCTGTGCTGCGCTATTTCAATCCAATTGGCGCGCATGAGAGCGGGCTGATCGGCGAAGCGCCCAATGGTCGACCGAACAATCTGCTGCCGTGCCTGAGCGAGGTTGCCAGCGGCCAGCGCGCTGCGTTAACCGTGTATGGCAATGACTATCCGACCGTCGACGGTACCTGTATTCGCGATTACATCCATGTGCTGGATCTGGCCGAAGGTCATCTCAAGGCGCTGCAGGTTTTGCAGGGCGATGAGCATGGCCTGCATGTGTGGAATCTCGGCACCGGCAGCGGCTACAGCGTGTTGCAGATCATCAGCGCCTTCGAAGACGTCACCGGTCTGCGCATTCCCTACCGTTTCGCCCCGCGCCGTGCCGGTGATGTCGCCGAGTGCCGCGCCGATGCGAGCAAGGCCGGGCGCGAGCTGGGCTGGCGGGCACAGCGTGAGTTGACGCAAATGCTCATCGACAGCTGGCGCTGGCAAACCAACAACCCGTGGGGCTACCGCCCGCAACCGACGCCGTTGCTGGCGGTGGGCACGTAATAACGGCGCAAACCAAGTTAGGGACGACTCATGAACAGATCACGATGCTTGCTGTTTGTTTTGCTGCTGCTGAGCGCCGGCGTCAGCGCCAATATTCCACAGCCTGTGGCTGACGGACTGGTGCTGTGGCTGGACGGCAATGACCCGGCCGCAATGACCCTCGAAGGGCAAAATCAGGTCGTACGCTGGCTGGATAAATCCGGCAAAGGCAATGACGTCGTCGTCGACAACCGTGCGGCAACGACGTTGCCGACGCGCGTCGACAACGCCCTCAACGGCCACGGCGTGGTGCGTTTCAGCGGCACGGCGGCGTTCATGGGCCAGGCCATTCGCACAAGCAAAGGCCCGGTGACAGTGTTTGTGGTCTCGCGGCGCTTGCCCGAGCAGGCCGGTGGCAAGGCATGGCAGCGCCTGTTCAGCTCGCGACCGCAACTGGCGGATAACGATAACGTCGCGCCGAATTTCGGCATCAGCGTGCAGCAGACCACGGCCTACGAACCGGCCCTGGCGGTGTTGGAAACCAGTGACGTGCCGATCGGCCCGTTCGCCGTGGCGCGCAACGTCGTCGGCACCTCGGAGATCCTGCGTGGCGACATTGCCGAAGTACTGGTTTACGACCGCCCATTCAGCAACCAGGACGAACGCCGCAACGTGTTCGAGTATCTGGCGCAAAAGTGGGCGGTCGCCCTACCGCAACAGGCCGATGCCTGGACTCGCGTCGGCCCGTTGGGCCCGACACCGACGCACGTTACGCCCGACCTGCCGTTATCGGACCAGGCCAATGCCGGCGGTTGGAAACGCGATACGCGGCTGTCCGACGAATTCAACGGCAGCGCGCTCGATGCCGAACGCTGGCACGTCAACAACGCCACCGGCACCGACTCCCTCGGGCGCAAACCGGCGCTGTTTTTGCCGGAGAACGCCAAGGTCGGCAACGGCAATCTGAACATCACTTTCCGCAAACAGACCCTCCCGGAAAAATATGTCGCCCTGGGCTACAAGGACTACAGCTCGGCGATGGTGCGCACCCATGAACGGGGCATGTACGGCTATTACGAAGCACGCGCGAAACCGATGAACTCTGCCGGTTCCAGCGCGTTCTGGCTGGCGTGGACGGGGCTGCCGGACAACGCCACGGAAATCGATATCTTCGAAATCGGCGGCAAAACCCTTAACGAAGCGTTTGATCGCCGCTACAACATGAATGCGCATGTCTGGGCCAGACCACAGAACGATCAACATCTCAGTTCCGGCAGTACCTGGATTGCGCCGTGGCGGCTGGCCAACACCTTTCATGTTTACGGTTTCGACTGGCAACCCGAGACCTTGCGCTGGTATGTCGACGGCGTACTCGTTAGGGAAGCGAAGAACAGCTACTGGCATTTTCCGATGCAGATCGTCTTCGACAGTGAAGCGATGTGGGACTGGTTCGGCGTGGTCGACGACGCGGACCTGCCGTCGGTCTTTCGCATCGATTACGTCAGGGTCTGGACCCGCTCAACGCAATAGGGCTGCACTCAGCGGTTATGCACCATCGCCTGCATCTGCCACAGCGTGCGAAACCGTCCCTGGCTCTCGCGCAGTTCTTCGGGAGTGCCGTCCTGCACGATCTCGCCGTCCTCCAACACCAGCACGCGGTCGAAGTTGGCGATGGTCGAGAGGCGGTGGGCGACGGCGAGCACCGTGCGGCCGCGCATCAAGTTGCTCAGTGCGCGCTGGATGATCGCTTCGGAATCGGAATCCAGGGCGGAGGTGGCCTCATCAAGAATCAGGATCGGTGCGTCCTTCAAAAACGCCCGCGCCAGCCCCAGGCGCTGGCGTTGCCCGCCGGACAACGTTACGCCGCGCTCCCCTACCGGCGTGTGATAACCCTGCGGTAGCGCCTGAATGAATTCATCGCAAAACGCCTGGCGGGCAGCCTCGATGATCTGCTGCTCGGTAGCGTGCGGTTGGCCGTAGCCGATGTTTTCCAGAATGCTGCGGTTGAACAGCGCCGGCTCTTGCGGCACCACGGCGATCTGCCGGCGCAGGCTGTCCTGGCTGACCGAGCGGATGTCACGGTCGTCGATCAGAATCACCCCGCTGCGCACGTCATCCAGACGTTGCAGCAAGCCGAGCAAGGTCGATTTGCCCGCGCCCGAGGTACCGGCAATCCCGATACTTTGCCCAGCCGGGATATCCAGAAAAAAATGCTCGAAGACGTTGCGCCCGTCCGGATAGGCGTAACTGACGTCGAGCATTTTTATGTGCCCGCGCGTTGGTGCCAATTCTTCTGCGGTGTCGCTGAGCTCGTGGGGCTGGGCGACGATGCCCAGCGTTTCGCTAATGACGCCCATTTGCTGGCTGGTTTCGACCAGCGCCAGCGCCAGTTCGCGCGAACCATGCAGGATGCGGAACGTCAGCGCGCTGACCATCACCACATCCCCTGCGGTCACTTGCCCCGTGCGCCAGAGCACAATCGCCCAGCCGAGCATGCCGCCGGCCATGAGGGTCAGGCAGATGTCGTGCAGCACCCGGGCCTTTTCCATGTAGATCCAGCTACGGCGGTGCGATTGCGCCTCGATGCCGATCTCGCGCTCCAGGCGCAGCCGCTCGCGTTCACGCCCGGAGAAAGCCTTGATCGTCCACACGTTGGAGACCAGGTCGACAATTTCGCCACCGACCCGGGCTGACTGCGAAGCGAACGCGATGTGCCGGCTGCGGCCGCGCACGCCAAAGAGGGTAATCAGCGCGGCGACCACGATGACGCAGCCGATCAAGGCCAGTGCCATTGCCGGATGGACCGCGACCATCACCACTACAGCGCCAATAAAATCCACGCACGGCGGCACGATGCGCCACGTCAGCCCGCCGTAGACCTTGTCGGCAGCGGCGCCGATCGCCGAGACGCGGTTGGCCAGCGAGCCGGAGAAATGCCGCCGGAAATAACGCATAGGGTGGCCAGTCAGATGATGAAACAGGTCGACACGCAGATCGGCACAACTGCCGACGATGGTGTAACAGCCCACCCAGCCGCCCAGACGCCAGAGCACGTTCTCCAGAATGATCAGTGCCATGAACAGGCCGAACGCGCGCCAGACCTGATCCGCTGCTGATTCGCCAGCCATGGCATCGACCAGCAGTTTCATGCCGTACTGCACCACCACCGCGCAACACGCCGCGCCAATCACCAGCGCCACCATTGCCATGAAATGCGCCGGGCGCACTCTGACGTAGCGCCACAAAAACGCGCTGGATGCGGCCGGCAACGGTTCGTCACGCAAGTGCTGGAAGTTCATGTTGGTCGCCCCTCCAATCGCCCGTCATTGAGCCTGCGCAACCGTGCGTTGATCCGCTCCGGGACTCGCGCAAGCTCGACATGCAACGGATGAAACGCCGCGCGCGCGCCCTCGCCATCCGCGTAGCCAAACACGCCGGTCGGGCAATAACGGCCGTCGTCCCAACCGGGATAATCGAGAAACGGATACCAGCAGATGCCTTGCACCGGCACACCGCGCTCCAGCGCACTCCCCACCTGATCAACAACGTAGCTCAGCCACGGCAGGCGTTCGTCATCCTCGGCGCCGGTCTCGGCAAGCAGCACCGGCCGCTGGTACCGCTGGTGCAATTCCTTGAGCATCCCGGCCAGCGGACGATAGTCCGCTTCGCCGCGAACAATGCGCCGCCCCTGGAAATACCATTGGTTATGCGGGTAGAAGTTCGCACCGATGATATCCAGGTAGCGTTCCTGCCCGCCCAGCCCCGGCCATTGGCGACCGGTGAGCAAATCCCACGCCTGGAACTGCGACAGCCGATACGCTTCGGCCGCTTCGACTTCATCGCTGCGCCGGGATCCGGCGATCACATGGATCAGCGGGTCGCACTGGACGAAGCGTGCATTCGGCGCCTGCCCGCGAATCGCTTCGATCGCAGCAATGCTGGCTCGCACCAGTTGATGCTTGAGTTCCTGTGCACGCCCGCGCGCGTTCGGGTTGAAGTAAGCGACATCGCCCCCCGCCCAACTCCAGAACGAAATCTCGTTGATCGGCGAGTAGAACGGCACGCTCACGCCCTCGTCGGTCATCAGCTTCGCAACGGCTCCAGCGAAACGGGCGAAGCGCTCGACGAACGACGGGCGCCAAATGTCCAGATCATCCGGATAACCGTAGTGGCACAAGTCCCAGACCACTTGCACCTGCCGCGCTTGCGCGGCTTTGAGCATGGGCACAAAGCTGCTCCAGTCATACCGCCCGGGGCTGCGTTCGATCAAGTGCCAGCGCAAGCCGTCTCGGGCGCAACGAATGTTCAAGGCGCCCAGGCGCTGGTAATCCTCTTCCACCCAACGCGCATGCCCGGTGTCTGCCAACAGGTCGAGACGCCGACCGTCCTGGCGGCGCTGACTGGAACACTCAAAACCGGCCATCACGAAGCTGCTGAACATCGAAGGTGCGCCTGCGCCGGGCTCGGGTTCGTCGCGTTTGGGCTGCACGCTCATGAGATATCGATCTCGGTTGCGGCAGTGACTGGTGCGTTCGCCGCTTGAATATCCCGATACAAGGCCAGCGCCTGCCCCACCACCTGATCCATGTTGTAGTACTTGTAGGTGCCCAGTCGTCCGAGAAACGTCACGTTCGGTGTCTGCTCAGCGAGCGCTCGGTAGCGTTTGTACAGCTCAGCGTTTTCCGCGCGGGGCACTGGATAATACGGATCGCCGTCATCACAGGGATATTCGTAGGTGATGCTGGTGCACGGGTGTGTCTGGCCGGTCAGATGTTTGTATTCGGTGATGCGCGTGTACGGCACGTCGGGATGCGGATAATTGACCACTGCCACGGGTTGATAATGTTCCTGCTCGAGGGTCCGATGCTCGAAGCGCAGCGACCGGTACGGCAAGCGGCCCAACTGGAAATCGAAGTACTCGTCGATCGGGCCGCAGTAGATCAAATGCGCGTACTTCACCCCTTCACGCACCGCCGTGAAATCGGTGCCCAGCAGCAAATCGATGTTCGGATGATCAAGCATGCGTTCGAACATTTTCGTGTAGCCATCGGTGGGCATGATCTGAAAGGTGTCACCGAAATAGCGGTCGTCTTCGCTGGTTCGCGTGGGGATGCGCGAGGTCACCGATTTGTCCAGCGCCGACGGATCCAGGCCCCACTGCTTGCGCGTATAGCCACGGAAGAACTTCTCATAAAGTTCGCGACCGATCTGGTTCACTACAACGTCCTCGGACGTGCGAATGGTCGCCACCGGTTCGGCGCGTTCGGCGAGAAATACCTCGGCTTCCTCAGAGGACATCGACAGACCATAAAGCGAATTAAGCGTCGTCAGATTGATCGGGATCGGCACCAGCTTGCCGTCCACCTGCGCCAGGACGCGGTGCTCATAGGGCCGCCACTTGGTAAAGCGCGACAGGTAATCGACGATCCGCTGCGCGTTGGTGTGAAAGATATGCGGGCCGTATCGGTGCACCAGCACCCCGGCCTCATCGTAATGGTCGTAGGCATTGCCAGCGATGTGTGGACGCCGATCAATCAGCAACACACGGCGACCCAACCCTTCAGCCAGACGCTCGGCGATAACGCTGCCGGCAAACCCGGCACCGACGATCAGGTAGTCGTAGGACTGGGCGGACTTTGCGCTCTCCAGGCTTATCGTAGGCATTCGATCTGCTCCTGCATGAAGCGGCTGGTGTTGTCCCACGACATACCGGCGATGGCGGCATCGGCGCGCTGCACAAATTCAATCGTACTTTTGAGCGGCAAGGCTTTTTCGATGGCTTCGACGAAAGCCTCGACGGTGTCGGCAATAAACACTGCGCCACTCTCGCCGTAGCCGCTGATGACATCGTGAATCGGCGTCGACACCACCGGGCAGCCGCCGGCGAGATATTCCGGGGTCTTGGTGGGGCTGATGTATCGCGTGGATGCGTTGAGAGCGAACGGCATCAGCGCCACGTCCCAGCCAGCGAGGTAGTCCGGCAGCTCGGCATATTGCTTGCCGCCCAGATAATGAATGTTCGGCCGTTGCGGCAGCGTCTGCGGATCTATTTTCACCACTGGCCCGATCAGTACGATTTGCCAGTCGGGACGCATCGTCGCCACTCGCTCGATCAACTGGAGATCAAAGCGTTCATCAATCACGCCAAAGAAACCCAGACGTGGCCGCGCTACGGATGCCTGGTCTGGCGGCTCCGGCAATGCCTGCCGCGCCGCCGCGAAATGCGCAATGTCTACGCTGCTGGGCACCGGATAAGCATTGCCGTGCTGGCGCTGCTTGACCTCCCACAAACTGACGCCGCCGGTAAACACCACGTCGGCTCGGGCCAGCAGTTGCTTTTCCATATCAATCAATCGCGCCGGTGCGCCCATGAAAGCCGAGAGTTCATCCATGCAGTCATAAATCGTGACGCGAGGGTCGAGGTGCTCGGTAAACAGCAGACTCATCGGCGTGAAATACCAAAGCAGCAGATCACCCTGCACGCGGCCCGCGAGGTGTTCGTCGAGCAGTTTTTTTTGCGCCTGCTCAATCGCTTCGCCGCTCATGCCGCCAGGCAAATGCGGTACAGCGACTTCTATCCCGGTTGCCGGATTCGAGAGTTCAAGCCGGGGGGTCGTGTCTTGGGAAAATACCGGTTCTTCGAAAAACACTACGTCGTAGTTTTTTGCCAGTCGCGACATGACGTGCTGCGGCCGCTGATAGACAAACCCCCAACGCAAGTGCGAAAGGCACACCAGCGTCGGCCGCACCTGTAGCGATGCTTCAACAGCTTTTTGCACACTCGCCAGTGCGAGGACCTCGGGTTGTTCTGCAAGGTTCATAGCCAGTTCCTCATCAAGAAAAACAAGACGACACAGTGCCGAGCCACCGGACCGTCACACTTGTCGACACAGCAAGTGCATGGCATGTCTCGATGAGGCCGTAGGGCTCTTGATTGTTGGAATCGCGGCGTTCACACAGCGTTCATACGAACGTTGGTCGCAGCCGATGAACTGCACATACCGGTTGGCAAAGCAGGTTGAACTCGCCGGCCATTCCATCCCCTACCGTCCAGGACAACCATGGTTTTGGCCGCCACACAGGCGCACCGAAACCATCCACATCGCCATCGCCATCGGCCGATGGCAGCACTGGTGAGGGCGGACGCATGATCTTGATTACGGGTGGTGCGGGATACATTGGTGCGCATGTCGCACTGCAATGGCTGGGCAACGGTGAGGATGTAGTGATCCTCGATAACTTGTGCAACAGCCAGCGCGCGGCGATCGAGCGCATCAGCACGCTGGCCGGAAAACGACCGGAGTTCATTCAGGGCGATGTGCGCAATCGACGACTGCTCGACAATCTCCTGCATGACTATCCGATCGATGCCGTGGTGCACTGCGCGGGTTTGAAAGCCGTTGGCGAAAGCGTCCGTGAACCACTGCGTTATTTCGATACCAACGTCGGCGGCAGCCTGACGCTGTGCCAGGCCATGGCCCAGGCCGGTGTATTCCATCTGGTGTTCAGCTCGTCGGCCACGGTCTACGGCGATTGTGCCACTCTGCCTATCAATGAAGCCTGCGCCACCGGCCAGCCGACCAATCCTTACGGGATGTCGAAACTGATGTCGGAAAACATCATGAAGAGCGTGGCCAGTTCCGACCCGCGCTGGTCGATTGGCCTGCTGCGCTATTTCAACCCGATCGGCGCGCATCCTTCCGGCCTGCTCGGTGAGGCCCCCACCAGCACGCCGAACAATCTGTTGCCCTACTTGCTGGAAGTCGCCAGTGGCCAGCGCGCGCAGCTGTCAGTATTCGGTAATGATTACCCGACCCCGGATGGCACCGGCATTCGTGATTACCTGCACGTCGTTGACCTGGCGCTGGGGCATGTCTGTGCGCTCGACGCGCTGCGCGATCGCCACGGCGTGAGCGTCTGGAACCTCGGCACCGGGCGCGGCTATTCGGTGCTGGAGGTGATCAGCGCCTTTGAACAGATCACCGGTATCAAGATCCCGATGAGTATTGAAGCGCGGCGGCCCGGCGATATCGCGCGTTGCTGGGCAGACCCGCAAAAAGCGATCGAAGAACTGGGGTGGCAGGCGAGCCGCTCACTGCACAGCATGCTCGCCGATGCCTGGCGCTGGCAGTGCAACCAGCGCGGAAATGTCAATGTTCGCCAAGCCAATTGAACGTTGCGCGCGGTCACTCATTCTCGTGGCCGTGCGCGTCGGCACAGGACAATCGCCCGGACTCGCCGCCGGCGATTCGCTCTGCCTGGTCGATACCGCGCTTGAGCGCGTCTTCGACTTCCCATTCCACGCCCGGCAATTTCCTGATGCGCTCATAGGCGCACTCGCCAGTCGCGGTGTACACGCTGATAAACATTTCTACGTCGCCATCATCGGCCTCCCGCGCCCGAACTTCGATATGGCAACCATTTTCAACTTCTTCGGTATGGCACTTCTCTGCCTTTTCCGTCGCTTTCCATTTGTTGTAGGTTTCGCCGCGTATAAACATGTCGTACTCCTGAAGTCACTCCGCTTTCTTCAATGACCCACCCTCTGGCTGGATGATTCCCGCTTTTGCCGAGAGGCATTTGCAGCATAGCCCGCAAGTTGCGCTTCGCCGTTTCGCTAGTTCAACCGTTCGTCAGCTTGCGAAACATTTTGTCAAACCAATGCCAGAGCGCTTATTCAAAAAGTTCGAGACCCAGACGAGTTCATCTCAACTCATCTCCGACAAAGGGTGGCAGAGCGGCCGCGCAAACACTGTTTTGCAGCCGACAGGAACACTATTGCCTGGAGAAATATCTCGGCAACTTCGCTTCGCTTGAACAAGCGCAACGGTATTTGCCTTTCAACATGGCGCGTCGCAGTCCCGGCGTAAAAAAAGGATCGCTCTGATAAACAGGAGCCTGTATGAAGCGAACAATCAGCTATTGCCTGGTCTACCTCGCTACCAGCGTTCTGCTCGCCGGTTGCAACCTGGTGGTGTTCAACCCCAAGGGCGATGTCGCCCGCGATGAACGCGACCTGATCATCCTCGCCACGGGCCTGATGCTGCTGGTGGTCATTCCGGTCATCGTCATGACTTTCCTGTTCGCCTATCGCTACCGGGCGACCAACAAGAAGGCCCGTTATTCGCCGCGTTGGGCCAGTTCGCACAAGATCGAAGCGGTGGTCTGGGGCGTGCCGTTCCTGATCATTTGCGTGCTCGGCTGGGTCACCTGGGAAACCACCCATGCACTCGATCCGTACCGACCGCTGGATTCCGATGTGCCGCACCTCAATGTGCAAGTGGTGGCAACCGACTGGAAATGGCTGTTCATTTACCCCGATCTGGGCATTGCCTCGGTCAATGAACTGGCGATACCGGTGAATACGCCGGTAAGTTTCACCGTCACTTCTGACGCTGCCATGACTTCATTCTTTATTCCTGCACTCGGTGGGCAGATATATGCCATGGCCGGCATGCAGACCAAGTTGCACTTGATCGCCAATGAAATCGGCCAGTATCGCGGGATCGCCGCGAACTATAACGGCCACGGTTTCTCCGACATGCACTTCAGCACCCTGGCACTCAGCGGTGCGGATTACGAAGCCTGGGTCAATAAAGTCAAAGCGGCGCCCGGCCAACTTGATCAGGCCAGTTACGCCGAGTTGGCCAAGCCCTCTGTCGCGCACAAGATTACTTATTACTCGGCTGTGCAGGAGCGACTGTTTCTCGACATCGTCGACAAGTATGAAGGGATGAACAAGGCACCACGCAAGAAGCAAACCCAAGTGCAACGCAACAGCGACGATGTGCGCGTCAATCAACAACCGAGTCTGCTGGCCGAGGAGCGTTAAATCATGTTCGGGAAACTTTCATGGGACGCGGTTCCACTGCATGAGCCGATTGTCATGTACACCCTGGCTATCGTCGGCCTGATGGGCTTTGCCCTGGTCGGCACCGTGACCTGGAAACGCAAGTGGGGTTACCTCTGGCGCGAGTGGTTCACCTCGGTCGACCACAAGAAAATCGGCTGCATGTACATCATCGTTGCGCTGGTCATGCTCCTGCGCGGTTTCTCCGACGCGATCATGATGCGCACCCAGCAAGCCATGGCATCCAGTGGCGGGCCGGGTTATTTGCCGCCGGAACACTACGACCAGATCTTTACTGCTCACGGCGTGATCATGATTTTCTTCATGGCCATGCCGTTCGTGGTCGGCCTGATGAACATCGTCGTGCCGCTGCAGATCGGCGCCCGCGACGTCGCCTATCCGTTCCTCAATGCCCTGAGTTTCTGGCTGTTCGTGGTCGGCGCGGCGCTGGTGAATATCTCGCTGGGTGTCGGTGAGTTTGCCCGCACCGGCTGGGTCGCCTACCCGCCCCTTTCCGAGCTCGGCTATAGCCCGGGAGTCGGGGTGGATTACTACATCTGGTCATTACAGATATCCGGCATAGGGACGTTATTAACCGGGGTCAACTTCTTCGTGACCATTCTGAAGATGCGCACCGAAGGCATGACCCTGTTCAAGATGCCGGTGTTCACCTGGAACGCACTGTGCACCTCGATTTTGATCCTCGCCGCGTTCCCGATCCTCACCGCGACACTACTGATGCTCACCCTCGATCGTTATCTGGGCATGCACTTCTTCACCAACGAGGCCGGCGGCAACCCGATGATGTACGTCAACCTCATCTGGGCCTGGGGACATCCGGAGGTGTACATCCTGATCTTGCCCGCGTTCGGGATTTTCTCCGAGATCGCCGCGACCTTCAGCAGCAAGCGCCTGTTCGGTTATGTGTCGCTGGTATGGGCGACGATTGCGATCACCATCCTCTCGTTCATCGTCTGGCTGCATCACTTCTTCACCATGGGCGCGGGGGCCAACGTCAACGCATTCTTCGGCATCATGACGATGATCATTGCCGTGCCGACCGGGGTGAAAATCTTCACCTGGCTGTTCACCATGTACCGCGGTCGGGTGCGCTTCGAAACGCCGATGCTGTGGACGCTGGGCTTTATCGTCACGTTCAGCATCGGCGGCATGACCGGCGTGCTGCTGGCGGTGCCCGGTGCCGACTTCCTGTTGCACAACAGCCTGTTCCTGATCGCCCACTTCCATAACGTGATCATCGGTGGCGCGGTGTTCGGCTACATGGCCGGGCTGACTTACTGGTTTCCCAAAGCCTTTGGCTTCCGCCTCAACGACCGCCTCGGGCGCATCGCGTTCTGGTGCTGGCTGGTCGGCTTCTACTTCGCGTTCATGCCGTCTTACGTGCTCGGCTTCATGGGTATGACGCGGCGTCTCAACCATTTCGACAACCCGGCCTGGCAACCGTGGCTGCTGCTGGAACTGGTCGGTGTCGGCATCATTCTCTGTGGCGTATCCGCGCAGGCGCTGCAGCTCTACGTGAGTATTCGCAACCGCGCGAAATTACGCGACCTCACCGGCGACCCATGGGACGGACGCACCCTGGAATGGGCCACGGCCTCGCCTCCACCGTTCTATAACTTTGCCGAGCAACCGAAGGTCAACGATCTCGACGCCTATTGGGGCATGAAGGAGCGCGGCGTCAGCACCCTCAGCCACACCGACTACCGCGCCATCCACATGCCGCGCAACACCTCGGCGGGCCTGGTGATCAGTGTCTTTGCGCTGATCTGCAGCTTTGCCCTGGTGTGGCACATCTGGTGGCTGGCGATCTTCGGCCTGGTCGCTTCTGTGGTAGCGATGATCGTGCGCAGCTACGACGAAGACATCGATTATTTCGTCCCGGCAGAGGAAGTCGCCCGGATTGAAAAAGCGCGTCTCAAAGATTTGGCGGAGGCCTGAACATGTCCAACATCATTCTGGATAAAGACATCGCGCACAGCCATGAACAGGGCCATGAAGACGCGGGGTCGATGCGCATTTTCGGCTTCTGGATCTACCTGATGACCGACTGCATCCTGTTCGCAACGCTGTTCGCAGGCTATGCAGTACTGCGTGACAGCGTGGCTGGCGGGCCATCGACCGTCGACATTTTCGAACTGCCCTACGTTCTTGCCGAAACCGCGTTGCTGTTGTTGAGCAGCATCACCTACGGCTACGCCATGCTGGCGATGAACCGCAATGACACATCCCATGTATTGCGCTGGCTGGGTGTCACCTTCGTGCTGGGTTGCGGCTTCATCGCCATGGAAATCAATGAATTCCATCATCTGATCGAAGAAGGCTACGGGCCGGATCGCAGCGGTTTCCTCACTGCGTTCTTCACCCTCGTCGGCACCCACGGCGCGCACGTACTCAGCGGTCTGGTGTGGATGGCGGTGCTGATGCTGCAAGTGCGCAGCCGTGGCCTGACCAACACCAACACCACGCGGCTGAGTTGCCTGAGCCTGTTCTGGCACTTCCTCGATGTGGTGTGGATTTGCGTGTTTACCGTGGTTTATCTGCTGGGGGTGGTGTGACATGTATAACCAGAGTCCGATTCATAGCAGTGCCGGTACCAGCCATGGCACCAGTCGTTCATACATGGTGGGCTTCATCATTTCGGTGATCCTGACGGTGATTCCCTTTGGCTTGGTCATGTACCCGACGTTGCCGCGCAGCGTCACCGCGTGGGTGGTGGTCGCACTCGGTGTAGTGCAGGTGTTTGCCCACCTCAAATATTTCCTGCATCTGGACACCGCCAAGGAGCAACGCTGGAACCTGATTGCGCTGATTTTTTCCGCCGTCATCATTCTTCTGCTGGTTGGGCTTTCGCTATGGATCATGGACAGCATTCACCACAACATGCTGGCGCACTGAAGCAATGGCGGCTGTCGCTGAATGTCGGGTTGGAACTGACCAAGCCCGGCATTATCGTCGGCAACCTGGCGTCGGTGTTCGGCGGCTACCTGCTTGCTGCAGGCGGGCGTCCGGTTACCCTGGCGCATTTATTGGCCGCCTTGCTCGGCACCGCGCTGGTCATTGCTTGCGGTTGCGTGATCAATAACTGCGTCGACCGCGACATCGACCGGCGCATGGTGCGCACCTGCCATCGGGCCTTGGCCATTCGCGCAGTATCGCTGCCTGGAGCGTTGTGCTACGCGGCAGTTCTCGGGGTCGTCGGCTTCGGCTTGCTGTGGGCCGGCACTACGCAATTGGCTTGTGCGATGGCGGCGGTCGGGCTGATTGTTTACGCGGGCGTCTACACCTGTCTGATGAAGCGCCGCTCGCATTGGGGCACGCTGGTCGGCAGCCTGTCCGGGGCCATGCCGCCGGTGGTCGGTTATTGCGCCGTGACAGGCAGCTTCGATGCGACGGCACTGATGCTGATCGTGGTGTTTTGCTGCTGGCAGATGCCCCACTCGCATGCGATTACGGTCATGCGCCACGAAGACTTTCGCGCCGCCGGATTGCCGACGTTGACCTTGGGTCAAGCCAGACGCGAGATCAACATCTACATGGTCGCTTTTCTGCTCAGCGCGGCGATATTGGGCTGGGTCGCGAATATCAATGTTTCCTATCCGCTGGTGGTGCTCGGGCTGGGCGGATACTGGTTTTACCTGGCCTTGCGCCCCGTGCGAAACGCTACCGCAAAAGCTTGGGCTCGGCGTTTGTTCAGCGTGTCGATCCTGCTGATCCTGGCGCTGAATCTTTCCCTGGCGCTGAACGCTGTGCTGCCCTCGCCCTCTGCGCTCTACCGCTCATCGGGCGTGGCGGAAAATCATCAAACGCAGGTGCGTGGCGGGTTATCAGAATCGATAACAACTTCACCAACAGACAGCCCGGAGGAAACCCATGGCTAATGCCCCCTCAACTACCGATTGCGCCTGCCCTGGCTGCACCTGCAAGTGCAGCGGCGAGCAGACCTTCGAGCGTGACGGCAAGCAGTTCTGCAGCCAGGCCTGCGCAGATCTCCATCCCAAAGGCCAACCCTGCCCGTCCTCAGCTTGCCACTGCGAGCAAAACCTTGGGGCCGATGAGCGCAATGTGAGTGATTCGAAACTGGATGAAGCGGTCGAAGAAACCTTCCCCGCCAGCGATCCGATTTCGCCGTGATCCGGCACTTGCGCTTTCGAAGCAGTCTTTTTTTTCAGCAGGAGACAACGTAATGGACGAGGAAACCATCCGAAAAATCGCCTATCGCCTCTGGGAAGAGCAGGGACGGCCCCACGGTAATGATTTCGAGCATTGGTTGCAGGCGCGTGCCGAGCTGGATGCGTTTGACTCCGATGGCTTGCCCGGCTCGGTGGCCAGCAGCGTCGCGCCACCGGCACCCCGCAAAAAAGCCAAGGCTGCAACCGCTGTTCCTGCGACCAAAACCCGCAAGAAAAGCGCGTCTGCTGCCAAATGACCGATCTTGAAAGCCGCGTGACTACGGGGCCCAAGCGCTCGTGAAACGTGGCATCAACCTTGTTGCGGCGGCCTTCGCGCTGACGGCGTTGTCTTATGGTCTGGCGCGCTTCGCCTACGGATTGCTGCTGCCGCAGATTCGTCAGGATCTGGCGCTCAGCGTGACCGCTGCCGGCTGGATCGGCGGCAGCGCGTTCGCGACTTATTGCGTGGGGATCGTGGCGACGTTTGTCTGCAGTCACAAAGTCAGCCCACGCGGGTTGACGGTCGTGGCCGGCGCCGCGGCTACGCTAGGGATGGGGTTGCTCGTGATCGCGTCGTCCGCACTGGCGTTGGGCTGCGGCGTAGCGCTGGCGGGATTGAGCACAGGTTTGACCTCGCCGCCATTGGCCAGCGCGGTGGCGGCGCGTCTTGATGACGCGGACCGGCCGCGTGCTAATGGTTTTATCAATGCAGGGACGGCGGCCGGGATCGTTTTTTCAGGCTTGGCGGCAATATTGGCGGCCGGGCAATGGCGGCCACTTTATGCGCTGTTCGGATTGATCGGCGTTGGCGTGACGGCCTGGCTTTGGTTTGCGGTACCGCGTCGGGTCGAGCATGACGTTGCGCAACACTTTTCTCTGGCAATGTTGCGTCGACCGGGCGTTATGCCGTTGTGCGCCAGTGCTTTTCTGATGGGGTTGGCGAGCACGGCGGTCTGGACGTTCGGCGCCGACATTCTGCGTAGCGAGGCTGGGTTCTCTGATCAGTCGATGGCCTGGGCGTGGATTGTGTTGGGCGCGGCGGGCATCAGTGGCTGCGCAACCGGTGTGCTGACCGGCCGGTTTGGTGTCGCACGAATGCAGCACCTGGCGCTCGCCGGGATCGCCGTCGGCACGCTGGGACTTGCCGCCACTGGCGCGGGTGCCATTTACGGCCTCGCTGCGATGGGCCTGTTTGGCGCGGCCTACATTGTTTCTTCAGGCGTTTATCTGTTGCAAGGGATCCGGTTGTTCCCGGATCGCCCGGATCTGGGGCTGGGCATTCCGTTTCTGGTGCTCGCACTCGGTCAGACCGCTGGCACGCCGATGTTCGGTGCAGTGCTGGAAGCTGCTGATGTGATCGTTGCCCTGTGTATTTTTGCGGCGGTCGCTTGCGTCGCCATGCTGCTGAGCCCGAGAGGTGGTGAAAACCCGCGCAGGCAAATGTGCGGCTCGGGAATGACCTGAGGCTTGCAGCGAGAATGATTTTTATCGTCAGGAGTAGAAACCATGGCCGTAAACATCAGCAATCTCACCCTCTCCACTCCGGTTCCCGTCTCGGCGACCAATCCGGTGGCACTGGAGCTCAACGGCGCCGAGGCGATCGCGCAGTTCCCCAGCATCGTCACGGTGCTGCCGGACGGGTCACTGCAACTGTCCGCGCCGACCAAAGGCGCCTCGAGCAAGAGCACCCACCGAACCCGCTGCGAATGGAAGGAATCCTTCTATTGGTCGCTGGCCAGCGCCGCTGACCACCTCAACGATCAAGAGATGACCGTGACCAAGGTCAGTTCAGCGCAAAAGGTCGTCATCTCACAGATGCACGTGAAAAACGACGACGGCCCGGTGATCAAAGTGTTCTGGCAGAAAGGCAACATCACCATGGGCTTCCGCCAGAGCTTCAACCAGGCCACGCCAGTCAACACTACGGTGCTCAAGGGCGTGCCGCTGGGCGCAAAGTTCAAGGTGACCATTCGCGCGAACTCTGCCGGCGTCGCCCGAGTCACGGTCGACTACAACGGCGTAGTAGGGACATCAGGCGACTTGCAGCTCGATTCAACCTGGAATTCGCAGGTGTTCAACTTCCACGGCGGGGTCTACAACCAGATCGATTACACCGACGCCACCCCGCCTGAGGATGGCTCGATTTGCATCATCAGTGATTTGTTGATTTCACATACCTAGGGCTGCAATGAGCAAGGGCCTGGGTCAGCTTTCGCTGGCAGGCCCTTGTTGGAGCTGAGCTTGATGATTGGTCTTCAGCCTCATGTCGGAACAGCCTGCGTCCTAACGTCGCAGCTTTCAGCTATTGGCAAATCCTGCGCAAGCCTTAGAATCCCGCGCGCTCTTGCTATCGCGCGTCTCGTCAGGGAGGCGGAACTGCAAGGCGGACCTTGTCCGACGCAACCGCCCTGCCCGATCGGCAGACATTTTCACAACACCTGTTCCAGCCTGGCAACCGCATGCGCAGAGGCGCACGTTGCGCTGTTCTATTTCTTGAGGTTTTTATGTCTCCGCGTTTGCTGGCCATGGCGCTGGCGCCCCTGCTCGGGCTGTTCATTATTGCTTTGGGCAATGGTTTTCTTTCCTCCCTGACCACCCTTCGCCTGGACGCCGCCGGTACCTCGGCAACGATGATCGGGATTGTTTCGTCGGCCTATTTCATGGGCCTGACGCTCGGCGCGGTGTTCAATGACCGGCTGATTCTGCGCATCGGCCACATTCGGGCCTACGGCAGCTTTGCCTCGCTGATAGCGGTGACGATTTTGCTGCAGGGTCTGTTCTATGACACTTGGGGCTGGCTGATTCTGCGCCTGATCAACGGCTGGGCCACGGTCGGTGTGTTTCTGGTGATCGAAAGCTGGCTGCTCTTGGCAGGTGACGAAAAAATTCGCGGGCGTTTGCTCGCGCTGTACATGATCGTCCTCTATGGCGCCGGCGTACTCGGACAGGCGACGTTGGGAACCATCACGGGCATGAGCGACAGCGCGCCGTTCATGGTTGCCGGCATGCTCGCTGCGTTGTCGGTACTGCCGATCGTGATCCTGCCACGGGTGTCGCCGCTGCTCGATCACGTCGAGCCGCTCAAGCCACGACAATTGCTGGGCGTGACGCCGACCGGGCTGGTCGGCTGTTTCGGCTCGGGGCTGACCATCGCGGCGATTTACACGTTGTTGCCGTTGTATCTGCAACGCAGCGGGCTGGACGTCGGTGAAGTCGGCAGCATGATGGCCTGGACGATTCTCGGCGCGATGTTGCTGCAGTACCCGGTCGGACGCTGGTCCGACCGCACGGATCGCGTGCAGGTGCTCACTCTGTTGGCGGTTGCGTGCACCGTGTTATCGCTGGTGATTGTGCTGATGCCGCTTTCCATGACAATGCTCGCGGTGATGTTGTTTCTGCTCGGTGGCGGCGTGTTCGCGCTGTATCCGGTTGCCGTCAGCCACGCAGCAGACCGCGCCCCCGCCGAAACACTCGTACCAATGATTCAGGGTTTGCTGCTGATCAACTCGCTGGGCTCGGCCATCAGCCCGATGATGATCTCGCCGGTGATGAGCTCGTTCGGCGCCAACGGCCTGTTCTGGGTATTTGCAGTGGTCAACCTGTGCATGGTCAGCTTTTTCTTCTGGCGCCGGGGCAAACGCCCGGTGCCGGCCAATCCCGCACCGTTCACGGCGGCAGCCACCTTTTCGCCTACGGGTGCGGAATTGCGGGTCACCGAGGATTTGCGCGTGGCAGCGGAAGAGCATCCGGCCATGGTGGATGCGATTAGTGGCGAATGGGTAGCGCAGCGCGGTGACAGCTGATCAGCGACCGCCCGGCGGGTTGCGTCGTTGATCGACGCGGCAAAAGCCAAAATAGCGAAGCGTAAACGAACAAAGGCCTGCGTAGCTTTCGCTAGCAGGCCTTTGTTGAAAGATGGTGCCCGAAGCCGGAATCGAACCGGCACGCCCTTACGAGCGGGGGATTTTAAGTCCCATGCGTCTACCAGTTTCGCCATTCGGGCGGTAGCGCGGTGTTGATTGGTTCAGCGTTGCGGTTGCGATCCAGACAGGATGACCGCTTGAAAAGCCGAGCGGGGAATATATACATCACATCCCGGTGAAGCAAGTTCGCAGTGGCAGATTTGGAGACTAAATCTTGCTGGCCATGAGAGCTAAAAAGCCATTTAAATCATTGTGCTATGTAGCGTGTTTGAAGTTGAGGCTGAAGCTTGATAAAAAACGCGCTAGCCAAACTCGAAACCGAAGCTAAAACCCAACAAGATCAAAAGGTTACCACTACATTCACTGTACGGGCCAGAGATTTTTCTGCGCTGGCGATCATGAAGAAGCAACCCATGACTCGCCGGGGTGTCTACGCTAAACGATGACGCCGGAATCAGCGACTGCATGTAACCCGCTTACCGTTTTTACACCGCATCCCGCCTCACAGGCGCTGACTTCCACTAAACGTCACCAGAGCTCAGCTCAGGGATGTACAAGCAATCAGGAGATTTAACCGAATGCAAATGAGTGACACCGTTCTCAAAGCGTCTTTGAGCCCCGAGGAGCGCTCGGCAATCGCCGAAATCGAAGCGACCACCAATATTTTGCAGCTCGTCACCCGGTTGACCGGCACGCGCTTCGCTGGCATCGCAAAATTCACAGAAACCGAATGGATAGTCTGTTCGGCCTACGATCCGATCGAACTGGGGATAAATGTCGGCGACACGCTGGATCTGGAGACTACGCTTTGCAGTGAGTTTCGCAGGGATCCTCAAGCCCTCTTCCTTCCACAAATCAGCCAGGACGGAAGACTTTCGTCGCGTCCCGTAGTGAAGCAATATTCAATTGAAAGCTACGCCGGCGCTCCGGTTTTCCTGCCGGACGGACGACTGTGGGGCGCGCTTTGTGCTCTTGATTCGAGGTCTGTTCTGTTTGATAACCCTGACCTGGCAGAGACACTGACGCTGTTCGCACGGCTTATCGGCTGTATCTTTTTCTCGAATCTGACAGTGGAAGGCGCCAGCCATATAAAGACAGGAGCGTGCGTGGCTGAGTGATCTTTTTGAAGGATGCGCAATTCCACTCTTTTTCGAAGACAACAAAAAACCCCGTAAATCATTGATCTACGGGGTTTTTGATAGTGGAGGCCGAGGTCGGAATCGAACCGGCGTAGGTGGATTTGCAATCCACTGCATAACCATTTTGCTACTCGGCCTCAAAGTATTCGCTGTCAGTAGCGCAACAACAAACACTGTACAAATTGGAGCGGGAAACGAGACTCGAACTCGCGACCCCGACCTTGGCAAGGTCGTGCTCTACCAACTGAGCTATTCCCGCTTGGTGTGGCGCATTCTATAGAATTAAGAAGCCCCGTCAACCCCTTGATTCAAAAAACTTTTATTTCTTTTCGACATCCGTCTTCAGGTGCGGCCATGCGGCGCGGAGGTATTGAACCATCGACCACAGCGTCAGCCCTGCCGATACGATCAGCAGCGTATAACCGAGCACGACCCAGAAGTTGAAAGCCTTTGGATGGGCCAGAAGTATGACCAGTGCGAGCATTTGCGCAGCGGTTTTCCATTTGCCCAGATTGGACACTGCAACCTGTGCCCGGGCGCCGAGTTCGGCCATCCATTCGCGCAGTGCCGAAATCACGATCTCGCGACCAATGATCACCGCTGCGGGCAGCGTGAGCCAGAGGTTGCCGTGTTCCTGCACCAGCAAGACCAGAGCAACTGCAACCATCAGCTTGTCGGCGACCGGATCGAGAAACGCACCGAAGGGTGTGCTTTGTTCCAGTCGGCGCGCCAGATAACCATCGAGCCAGTCGGTTGCGGCCGCGAAGGCAAACACCGAGGCAGAAGCCATGTAACTCCACTGGTAAGGCAAATAAAACAGCAGAATGAAGATCGGGATGAGCAGGACGCGGAGAACGGTAATCAGATTAGGGATATTCATCGGCACAACTGGCTACGAGGTGAAGGGGCATTCTACTCACTATGCAGGTTCGCATAAATCGACTCTGCGAGCTTTTTACTGATCCCCGGGGCTTTGGCGATCTCTTCGATGCTTGCACGAGACAGCTCCTGCAATCCACCAAAATGTTTCAACAGGTCACGTCGGCGTGTCGGCCCTACCCCTGCGACACCTTCCAGGGTCGAGGTTCGGCGAGTCTTGCCGCGACGGGCGCGATGTCCCGTAATCGCGAAGCGGTGTGCCTCATCACGAATCTGCTGAATAAGGTGCAATGCGGGCGAGTCGCCGCGCAAAGTGAACTCGTGCGCTGCATCATTCAGATACAACGTTTCGAACCCAGCCTTGCGGGTGGCGCCCTTGGCTACGCCCAAAAGTATCAGATCCGGCACTGCCAGTTCGTTGAGCACGTCACGGGCCATAGACAATTGCCCTTTGCCCCCGTCCACCAAAAGGATGTCCGGCAGCTTGCCCTCCCCGTCCTTGAGCTTGCTGAAGCGTCGCGTGAGTGCCTGATGCATGGCCGCATAATCGTCGCCCGCAGTGACGCCTTCGATGTTGTAACGGCGGTAATCCGACTTGATCGCGCCTTCCGGCCCGAACACCACACAGGACGCAACCGTCGCCTCGCCGCTGGAATGACTGATGTCATAGCATTCCAGACGTTGGGGCGGCTCATCCAGATTCAGCACCTCGGCCAGTGCATCGAACCGCGCGGCAGTGTGCTGACGGTTGGCCAGACGCGCGCCCAACGCTTGCTCGGCGTTGGTTACGGCCAGTTGTTGCCAGCGCGCACGGGTACCACGTACCCGATGGCTGATCGCCAACTCGCGACCGCGCAAGGTATGGATGCCTTCGATCAGCGCAGGAAAATCTTCATGAACCACGTTGACGATCAACTCGCTCGGCAGATCGCGTTCAGGGCTGCTGATGTAGTACTGGCCGAGGAACGCCGCCATGACTTCGGAGACGTCCTCCTCGATACCGACCTGAGGGAAGAAATTCTTGCTGCCCAGCACTCGGCCGCCGCGAACGCTGATCAGGTGCACGCAGGCACCGCCAGGGTTGACGAATGCGGCAATGACGTCGATATCACCGGTTCCGCCTTCCATGCTCTGCTGGTCCTGCACCCGGCGCAGCAAGGCAATCTGGTCGCGCAATTCGGCGGCGCGTTCGAATTCGAGGTTGATCGCCGCCTCTTCCATCGCGGTGGACAACTCGTTGGTCAACGCATGACTGCGCCCCTCAAGGAACATCACCGAGTGACGCACGTCTTCGGCATAGACGTCCGGCTCGACCAAACCCACACACGGCGCCTTGCAACGTTTGATCTGGTATTGCAGGCATGGACGAGTGCGGTTTTTGTAATAACTGTCTTCGCACTGACGGACGAAAAAGGTTTTTTGCAGGATGCTCAGGCTTTCGCGGATAGCACCGGCACTCGGATACGGGCCAAAATATTTGCCCTTGGCCTTTTTTGCACCGCGATGGATGCTCAGGCGCGGAAACTGCCCGTCTGACAAAAACACGTACGGATAGGATTTATCGTCGCGCAGCAGGATGTTGTAAGGCGGTCGCCATTCCTTGATCAGCGTCTGTTCAAGCAACAGCGCTTCGGTTTCGTTGGCGGTGATGGTTGTCTCAACCTGAGCGATACGCCCGACCAGTGCGGCGGTCTTCGGCGCCAGGCCGGTCTTGCGGAAATAGCTGGCCAGGCGCTTCTTCAGGTTTTTCGCTTTGCCCACGTACAGCAGGCGCGCCTCGCTGTCGAACATGCGATAGACGCCCGGCCGACCGCTCACGGTCGACAGGAAAGCACTGGAATCGAATGTCTCGGTCATGGTCAGGCGCTGGCATCCACCATGCCGTGCCGTACCGCGAGCAGTGTCAACTCGACGTCGCTGCTGATCGAAAGCTTTTCGAAAATGCGGTAGCGGTAGGTGTTCACGGTTTTCGGCGACAGGCACAATTTGTCGGAAATGATCTGGACCTTCTGACAGCCGACGATCATCAACGCGATCTGGATTTCCCGTTCCGACAAAGCATCGAACGGCGAATCATTGGTCGGCTGGAATGATTTGATCGCCAACTGCTGGGCGATTTGCGGACTGATATAACGCTGCCCGGCGAAGACCAATCGAATGGCCTGCACCATTTCCGGCAGACCTGCGCCCTTGGTCAGATAACCGGCGGCCCCTGCCTGCAGCAAGCGCGTCGGGAAAGGGTCTTCTTCGCACACCGTAACGGCAACCACCTTGATGTCCGGGTGGCTGCGCAGCAATTTCCGTGTGGCTTCGAGGCCGCCGATGCCGGGCATCTTGACGTCCATGAGCACTACGTCAGGCTTCAACTCACGGGCTTTGATCAGGGACTCTTCACCTGACTCGGCCTGCCCTACCACCTGCAGGCCATCAATATCGGCCAGCATCCGTGTAATGCCTGTGCGAACGAGATCATGGTCGTCGACCACTAGCACCCTAATCAAGCAGACACCTCGCGATATGGTCTTATTGGGATGCCGGACACCTTAGCAAAAAGTGCCAGACACACCTAGCGGAAAGCCGCATTTAAAAAGTTTCAATTCATCATTCAGGGCTTGCCGGCCGTGGGTTTCAGCGCACAGCTGTACTCAAATCAAGCTGCATCCTGATGAAACACTCGTCCCTGCCCACTCTGTGCAGCCCTTTGCGTGCATACAGTTCTTGCGCCGGGTTGTTCTCGAACACGGTCAGCCTGAGTGCGGGTCGTCTTGCCTGACGAGCCATCTCGATAACCTGGTCTATGCACCAGGAACCGGCACCCCGCCCATGCCAGGCCTGAGCAATTTGCAGTTCGCGTATGTATAGCGCCCGTGCATCCTGGCTCAGACTGAAAAAGCCGATTGGCGTTTCACCCTGCAGGACTATCCAGTTTTCACGAGACTGCCAGCCTGCGTCAAACGCCTCGTCCTGCCACAGCAGATCATGATCGATGTAATAGCGCAGCATGTTGCGACAGGTCAGATCCCGCGCAAAAGCCAGATCGTCGACCGTGGCATGGCGAATCCAGTAGATCATTCGGTTTTCTCCGTAACCGTAAAATGCGATTCACCCGTCTGGTTTGCCACTGATAGTCGTTTCGGGCAGCAGGCAATAGCATTTTCTGATTGCTGACGCGTATCAGCGTCGAGTAAGCTCGGCGCATTCAACGGAGACAGACCATGTTCAACGCCCCTTCACAGTCTTGCATCGCCAGCGCCCTGCGCTCGGTTGCGGCTGTCCGGGTGAATGAAACCTGCGCTCCTGCCACTTTTTATTTTGGGTATTGGTTTAGCCACTGGCGCGCCTGATACCCAAACGGCGCCCATGATAACGGGTCGCCTACCAGAGATTTCTCAACCCCCGGTCGGCCTCCCGACCGGGGGTTTTGTTTTTTCAGGCCCACAACTTTCAGCATCACACCACACTTTGAGGAATACATCATGAACTACGCCACTTATTACCGTTACGACAGCTTTAGCGCCTGGCGATTTACCAGCTTCCGCTCGGGACAGCCTGCCGCCTCCGATCGGTCACCTACAGGTGGCAAACATACGCGCCCAGCCAGTACGGCCATTTGTCGAACACCCCAGTAGGGCCGAGCGAGCGGGAAATACCCGCCATCCGCCCAGGAAGAACGAATATGAACTCCTCCGCTTCCGCTTTGCCGCTGTCCACCCTCGATTCTGCCAACGAAGCGTTGACCCTGCGTCTGCCCAGCTCGCTGCAGCTCAAACAGCAATTACCGCTCGGTCATTCCCTGCTTCAGCAAGTCAATGCCCATCGCCAGGCGGTGCGCGCCATCCTCAACGGTCAAGACCCACGCCTGCTGGTCATCGTTGGCCCCTGCTCCATCCATGATCCGCAATCGGCACTCGAATATGCCAGCAAACTCGCGCACCTGGCCGAGGATGTGAGCAGTGAAATGCTGCTGGTCATGCGCGCCTACGTCGAAAAGCCTCGTACGACAGTGGGCTGGAAAGGCCTGGCCTACGATCCGCATCTGGACGGCACTGACGACATGGCTGCCGGCCTCACGCTTTCCCGCGAATTGATGCTGCAAATGATCCAGCTCGGACTACCGATCGCCACCGAACTGCTACAACCCATGGCTGCCAATTACTTCGATGACCTTTTGAGCTGGGTGGCCATTGGCGCCCGCACCACCGAATCGCAAATCCACCGCGAAATGGCCAGTGGCTTGAACATGCCGGTGGGCTTCAAGAACGGCACCGATGGCGGCGCCGCCGTTGCTGTCGACGCCATGCGCTCGGCAGCCCACCCTCATCGGCACTTCGGCGTGGACAGCCAAGGGCATCCGGCGATTGTGCAGACTGCCGGCAACGCGGACACACACATCGTGCTGCGCGGTGGTCATCAAGGGCCAAACCACGATGCAACCAGCGTAGCCAAAATCAGCGCCGAACTCAGCCGACTAAAGATCCCCAACCGGATCATGGTCGACTGCAGCCATGCCAACAGCGGCAAGGATCCACTGCGTCAGCCAGCGGTGTTCAACGATGTGCTCGAACAACGTTTGCGAGGCAACCATTCGCTGATTGGCATGATGCTGGAGTCTCACCTGTTCGAAGGCTGTCAGTCGCTGAGCTCGTCTCTACGCTACGGTGTATCGATCACCGATGGCTGTCTCGGCTTCGGCGCTACCGAACAGTTGCTGACAGACGCCGCGCGGCGCCTGGCTCACGTCAGAAACTGAGCACATGCCGCCCTCCCGCTCATACAGGGCGTGGAGGGCTGATTCTAAAAGGCTATGCCTCTACGCTGATGCGTCTTACCGCCGAAAGTTGACTGACGTCATCCAGTCGCTCAATCGTGTAGCCGATCTCCACCGTCGTGCCGTGGTGCTCACGCCAGAACCGATGGGGAACAATGAAACTCACCGGCTGCCCGGCCATCTCCCGGGTGATTTCAAGATCATCCCGGTGACTGAAGAACTCACCGTCACACTTGAGATAGACCAGTTCCTGCTCCTGCACGTGCGCTTCTTCGATGAGGATGGAAACGCCGTCAACCGAATCCTTTACTGACAACACGTTTTCAACCGCCTCAACGACATCCGGCGCAGCCAGTTGCCCACGCACGGTCGGCCCGATGTAAATCGTCGCAGGTTCCGAAATTCGAACCGTTCCAGAGCGTGGTTCGACACGGTAGGCGACAACCACCTCGCCACCACGATGCGCTTCGATGTAACTGCCCGGCACCCAGAATGACAGGCTTTGCGCGACGGCGTAGGCCTCCACGTTCAACGAGTCGGTAAAGATCTCGGGTGAGGTGTCTCCGTGCCACGACAACATTACCCGGTCGCCCGCCGACATTCTCGCGTAAGGCTGCAGGGTCACCAGGGTGCCCTCGACCACTCGTGGCGGATCCAGCGCTCCGTTTACCGAGTTTTCTATAAGCGGCGCCAACAGTTGCGTACGGACATCGCCCACCGACAGTTGCAGGCGTGCTGATTCGACTGCCTTGGGTGCGAGCGCGGTTTGGAGCGTGCAGTAAACCTCAAGCGAGCCACCCTCCAGCGCAGCTATATGCATGCCCTTGATGACGAAGATAACGTCTTTGCCAACCTGGGCCTGGCTGATGAATCGAACACTTTCGTATTGATACGCAAAGCCTTCGATATCCAGCCCCTCCCAGTACAGAACGAGCTGATCGCCACTGCTCATGTTGGCGTAAGGAGAAATGCGAACGACGGCCCTGACCAGCGAAGGCTCCAGCACGCTGCCCTCCAACCCGTCAATCATCGGCGCAACCAGAGGCTCGACAGACGCTTCGGTAACCGCGAGCTGTCGTATCCGCCAGCAAAACTCGACTTCATGGCTATTCATTTTCGTCTCCACTCCCTGGACAACGTGCCGTCCTGAATGACGACACTGACGCCTACATTGAGCACTTCTTTGAATGTTCCGGATGTCAGCCGAATGCACCGCGACGACGGCGTAACCGCTACTCGCAAGGTAGGCAAATGGGGAGTTCACACTGTTATGACGACAAACGACCCAGCGAACTTCCGATTCGGATTTCACAGCTCTAGGAAATTTCGTACGCCTATTAATCCCTTTTCAAACGCAACGTGAAGCCTCTTCGTACTTCTTCAACGAGATGAGTGTTTTAGAGTGGCTCGGTGATTTCCCCATGAACTTCTACGAAAAAGGTAAGAACATGCAACGGAATGCTACAACTCGTTATCCAATCCTGTTGATCCACGGTCTGTTCGGGTTCGAGCGTATCGGTCATTTCGAGCTGTTCCATGACGTCAAGACCGCACTCAAAGCGTCCGGATGTCGTTTGTTTGTTCCACACCTTTCGGCCACCCACGATAATGAAACAAGGGGTGAGCAATTGCTGTCTCAGATTGCCTGTGTGCTGCGAGGCACAGGTGCGAAGAAAGTCAACCTCATAGGACACAGTCAGGGCGCACTCGCTGCGCGCTATGCGGCGGCGCTTGCACCAGACGTCGTCGCTTCAGTCACCTCCGTCAGTGGCCCGAACCACGGTTCGGAGCTTGCCGACTTCCTGCGCAAGGCTTTGATCCCAGGCAAGCTTCCCGAAGCCGTCGCACAAAACGTGGCGACGCAATTTGCTGATCTGTTATCGCTGCTCAGTGGCAACGTGGCACTGCCGCAAAATGCGTTGGCCGCACTCAACGCGCTGACGACCCTCGGCGTCGGTCAATTCAACGACAAGTTTCCGCAGGGATTGCCACAAACCTGGGGCGGCCACGGCCCTGAGCAAGTCAACGGCGTGCGTTATTACTCGTGGAGCGGGGTTGTAGCGCAATCCAAGCTGCCTGCGTTGGATCCGGTTGAAGCCATCTGCCGGGTGCTGTCGCAATATTTCACCACCGAAGCCCAGCAGAATGACGGTTTCGTCGGACGCTTCAGCAGCCATCTCGGCCAAGTGATCCGCTCCGATTATCCGATGGATCATCTGGCCAGCCTGCGACGCAGCGCGGGCATCAACCCGTCTTCAGCGGATCCGATCGAGCTGTACGTCGAGCATGCCCGGCGCCTGCGTGCGGCGGATCTTTGAATGGAGTCAGCAACTCACAATGGAACTTTGCCGAGAATTCGCCCACTGATTCCGGTAGGCTCCACCTTTTATTGAAACAGTTCGGAGAATTCCCCATGGCTAAAGCCACTGCCCGCCACATCCTGGTTTCCAGCGAAGACAAGTGCAACGAACTCAAGGCTCAGATCGAAGCCGGTGCCGATTTCGCCGAAGTCGCCAAAACCAACTCCACCTGCCCATCCAGCCGTCAGGGTGGTGATCTGGGTTCGTTCGGCCCTGGCCAGATGGTCAAGGAATTCGACACCGTGGTCTTCAGCGCGCCGATCAACGTCGTGCAAGGCCCGGTAAAGACCCAGTTCGGTTATCACCTTCTGGAAGTCACCAGCCGTCAGGACTGATTCCTCGTCCGATTGCTGACAACGGCCCGCCTTCTGGTGGGCCGTTGTGTTTCAGTAAAACATACGGCTGGCGAGTGGCGCGCCGCTCGCGTACAACTTGCGCTTATCGATTTCCGTTCCAAGGCTGACGATGCGACTGGTTTTTCCCACACTGATGCTCACCGCCCTCGCCCTGCTCACGGGTGCCGCAGGTGTGACCGCTGCGCCGCAACACGCACTGACCGTCTACGGCGAACCGGCCAGGTACCCCGCCGGTTTCAGCCACTTCGACTACACCAATCCGCAAGCGCCAAAGGGCGGAACAATGCGTCGATCGGCGATCGAAATCGGTCACTTCGACCATTTGCTGCCTTATATAGACAAAGGCATCGGCGTAACGCAGATCGACGGCATGCTGTATTCGCCATTGGCGCAGCGCTCGCTGGACGAGCCTTACACCGTCTATGGTCTGGTCGCGCAGAAGATGGAACGTTCGGACGACGGCCTGTCGCTGCGTTTCTTTATCAATCCCAAGGCACGCTTTGCCGATGGCAAACCGATTACTGCCGAAGACGTTCGCTACACCTTCAACTTGCTGATGACCCAGGGCAGCCTGCGTTATCGCACGCAGTTCGCCGACGTCAAAGGCGTCGAGGTCGAGGCCCCGCTGACCGTGCGCTTTGACTTCAAAAGCAACGAAAACCGCACGTTGCCGCTGGATATCGCGACCCTGCCGGTGTTCCCCGAACACTGGTGGAAGAGCCGCGATTTCGCCAGCGGCGGTGGTTATGAACCGCCGCTGGGCAGCGGACCGTACCGGGTTGGCAAGGTCGATTCCGGGCGCAGCATCACTTTCGAACGCAATGGCGACTGGTGGGGCAAGGATCTGCCGGTCAGTCGCGGCTTGTATAACTTCGATCATTTCAGCATCGAGTACTTCGGCGACACCGACGTCGCGCGTCAGGTGCTGCGTGGCGGCGCCTACGACTACAACCGGGAGTTCTCCGCGACCGGCTACTCGATCGGCTATGACAGCCCCGCCCTCAGCGATGGCCGCTTGCAAAAAGCCCACCTGGCCACTGAAGCGCCGCAGTCGGCCCAGGGTTTCGTGTTCAATCTGCAAAAGCCGATATTCCAGGACCGCCGGGTACGCCAGGCACTGGCGATGCTCTGGGATTTCGAATGGAGCAACCGGCAGATGATGCGCAACGTTTATATCCGCCAGCAAAGTTACTTTTCCAACACCGATCTCGCCGCCCGGCAGTTGCCCGATGCGCAGGAATTGAAAATCCTTGAACCGCTGCGCGGTCAGGTGCCTGAGGAAGTGTTCAGTAAAGTCTTCGAGGCGCCGAAGACCGACGGCAGCGGCATCATCCGTGACAAGCAGTTGCAAGCCCTGCAACTGCTCGAGCAGGCCGGCTGGAAACCGGATGGTGACCAATTGGTCAACAGCGCCGGCGAGCCGCTGAGCTTCACTTTTCTGGTCAGCCAGAACGGCATGGACCGCCTGCTGTTGCCATACAAGCGCACGCTGAAGCAGATCGGCATCGAGCTGAATATCCGTCGCATCGACGCCTCGCAATACGTCAATCGCCTGATGAGTCGCGACTACGACATGATCGTCACCGGCTATCCCGTTACCACTTCTCCGGGCGGCGAGTTGCTCAACTATTTCGGCTCGGCAGCGGCCAATGACCCGGGCGCGAACAACTACATGGTGTTGAAAAACCCGGCGGTCGATACCTTGATAAACGGACTGATCCGCGCCTCGACCCAGTCGGACATGTTGCATTACGCCCATGCGCTGGACCGGGTGCTGCAATGGAATTACTACTGGATTCCCAATTATTACCCGCCGGGCACCTCGACCGTGTGGTGGAATCGCTTCGGCATCCCCACGGTGCAGGCAAGCAATGACGAAGCCATCGAGAGCTGGTGGGAAATCAGTCGAACGCCGCTGACCAATCAACAAATGACCGCTGAGAAAATCAGTCGCAGCAGACCCGGAGGACCGCACTGATGTGGGGTTACACACTGCGGCGGCTGCTGCTGATCATTCCGACGCTGGTGATTATCCTGCTGGTCAATTTCGTGATCGTTCAGGCCGCGCCCGGCGGGCCAGTGGAACAAGCCATCGCCCATCTGCAAGGGATCGGCGGCGCCAGTGTCGGCGGTGGCGCCAGCGAGACGTCAAGTAACGCTTCGCGGGCCAGCCGGGGCCTGGACCCGCAACTGATCAAAGACATCGAAAAACAGTACGGCTTCGACAAGCCGGCCCACGAACGGCTGTGGCTGATGCTGAAGAATTACGCGCAGCTGGATTTCGGCAAGAGCTTCTTTCGTGGTGCAACGGTCACTGACCTGATTCTGGAAAAGATGCCGGTGACCATTTCCCTCGGGCTGTGGGCGACGCTGATCACTTATCTGGTGTCGATCCCGCTGGGCATCCGCAAGGCTGTGCACCACGGCAGCCATTTCGACATCTGGAGCAGCACGGCCATCATCATCGGTTACGCCATGCCCGCGTTTCTGTTTGCGATGTTCCTGATCGTGGTGTTTGCCGGCGGCACGTCGCTTGACTGGTTTCCGGTGCGCGGGCTGGTCTCGGACAATTTCGAATCGCTGTCGACACTGGGCAAGATCGCCGACTATTTCTGGCATCTGGTGTTGCCCGTCACTGCATTGGTGATCGGTGGCTTCGCGACCCTGACGATCCTGACGAAAAACTCGTTCCTCAATGAAATCACCCGACAGTACGTAGTAACGGCCCGCGCCAAAGGCTTGAGCGAACGCCGCGTGCTGTACGGACACGTGTTTCGCAACGCCATGCTGTTGGTGGTTTCGGGGATACCTCAGGCTTTCATCAGTGTGTTCTTTGCCGGCTCGCTGCTGATCGAAGTGATCTTCTCGCTCGATGGCCTCGGACGCATGAGCTACGAAGCCGCGGTGTCGCGGGACTACCCAGTGGTGTTCGGCTCGCTGTTCATCTTCACGCTGTTCGGCCTGCTGATAAAACTCATCGGCGACCTCTGCTACACCCTCGTCGACCCGCGTATCGACTTCGCCGCGAGGAATGCCTGATGTTCAAGCTCTCGCCTTTGGGTCGACGCCGTTTCGAGCGGTTCAAGAAAAACCGGCGCGGCTGGTGGTCGCTGTGGCTGTTCATCGGTCTGTTCATGCTGACGTTGGGTGGCGAGTTGATTGCCAACGACAAACCGCTGGTGGTCAGCTATCAGGACCAGTGGTACTTCCCGGTATTCAAGCGTCACACCGAACAGGAGTTCGGCGGGCAATTGCCGTTCCAGGCTGATTATCGCAGCGAGTATGTGCAGAATCTGATCCGCAAGGACGGCGGCTGGTTGCTGTTCCCGCCGATACCCTTCAGCGACGACACGCCCAACTACGATCTGGACAAACCCGCACCGAGCCCTCCGACCTCAGTCAACTGGCTGGGCACCGACGATCAGGCGCGCGATGTACTGGCGCGGGTCATTTTCGGTGCGAGGGTCTCGATACTGTTTGCCCTGATGCTGACCTTTGTCAGCGCGCTGATCGGTATCGCCGCCGGCGCGTTGCAGGGCTATTACGGTGGCTGGGTCGATTTGCTCGGACAGCGCGTGCTGGAAGTCTGGTCAGGGCTGCCGGTGCTGTATCTGCTGATCATCCTCTCCGGTTTCGTCGAGCCGAATTTCTGGTGGCTGCTGGGGATCATGGCGCTGTTTTCCTGGTTGGCGCTGGTGGACGTGGTGCGCGCCGAATTTCTGCGCGGGCGCAATCTGGAATACGTCAAAGCCGCACGCGCCTTGGGCCTGACTGACCGCAAGGTGATCTTCCGGCACATCCTGCCCAACGCAATGAATGCGACGCTGAGCTACCTGCCGTTCATTTTGACCGGGGCCATTTCGACGCTGACCGCGCTGGACTTCCTGGGATTTGGCATGCCGGCCGGCAGCGCTTCGCTGGGCGAGTTGATCGGTCAGGGCAAGCAGAACCTGCAAGCGCCATGGCTGGGGTTGACCGCGTTCTTCACCCTCGCGCTGATCCTTTCCTTGCTGGTATTCATCGGTGAAGCGTTACGTGACGCTTTTGACCCTCGATCCTGAAGCGTGACCATGACTGAAAATCTGATCGAAATCCGCAACCTCAATGTCGCTTTCCATGGCCAGACTGTGGTGCGTGACCTGTGCCTGGATATCCGCCCCGGTGAGTGCCTGGCACTGGTCGGCGAATCGGGTTCGGGGAAATCGGTGACCGCGCATTCGATCCTGCAGTTGCTGCCTGAGAGCGAGGCGCAAACCCGTGGCAGCGTTCGCTATCGCGGCCAGGAACTGCTCGGTGCTGATCCGAAGGTCTTGCGAGAACTGCGCGGCAATCGCATCGCCATGATCTTTCAGGAGCCGATGACTTCGCTCAATCCGCTGCACACCATCGAAAAGCAGATCGGCGAAACCCTGTTGCTGCACCGTGGCCTCGGCGGCAAACAAGCGCAGCAGCGCATTCTCGAACTGCTCGGGCTGGTCGGCATTCAGAAGCCCGGGGAACGGTTGAAAGCCTATCCGCATCAACTGTCCGGCGGCCAACGACAACGGGTGATGATCGCCATGGCGTTGGCGTGTGAGCCGGAGCTGTTGATCGCCGACGAGCCGACCACGGCGCTGGATGTCACCGTGCAACGCAAGATCCTTGTGCTGCTCAAGTCCCTGCAACAGCGACTCGGCATGTCGCTGCTGCTGATCAGTCACGATCTCAATCTGGTGCGCAGCATCGCGCAACGCGTGTGTGTGATGAAGGCTGGTGAGATCGTCGAGCAGGCACCCTGCGAAACCCTGTTCACCGAGCCGAAACACCCTTACAGCTGCGTGTTGTTGAACGCGGAACCGGAAGGTGAAGCCCTGCCCCGTGACGAACGTGAAAACGTGCTGGAAGTGGCTGACCTGCGCGTTGATTTCCAGGTCGGTGGCGGACTGCTCCAGCGCAAGCAATATTTGCGCGCGGTCGATGGGGTCAGCTTGAGTATTCAGCGTGGCAAGACCCTGGGGATCGTTGGCGAGTCCGGTTCGGGCAAGTCAACACTGGGTCAGGCGATCCTGCGCTTGCTCGACTCCGAAGGCAGCATTCGCTTTCAGGGCGAAGCGCTCGACAGTCTTGATCAAAAGCAACTGCGGCCGTGGCGGCGTCAGATGCAGGTGGTGTTTCAGGACCCGTTCGGCAGCCTCAGCCCGCGCATGTCGGTGGCGCAGATCATCAGTGAAGGCCTGGAAGTCCACGGCGAGTCGACGGCTGACGAATGCGAAGAGCAAGTGATTCGCGTACTCAAGGAAGTCGGCCTGGACCCCGAGAGTCGCCATCGTTATCCGCATGAATTCTCCGGTGGCCAGCGTCAGCGCATCGCCATCGCCCGGGCGCTGGTGCTGAAACCCGCGCTGATTCTGCTCGATGAACCGACTTCCGCGCTCGACCGCACCGTGCAGAAACAGGTGGTTGCGCTGCTGCGTGACCTGCAGGAGAAACACGGCTTGACTTACCTGTTCATCAGCCACGATCTGGCGGTAGTGCGCGCCCTCGCCCATGACATGATCGTGATCAAGGACGGTCAGGTCGTCGAGCGTGGCGCCAGTCATGACGTGTTTGACAACCCGCAGCATCCCTACACTCAAGAGCTGTTGGCGGCAGCACATCCGGGGTAGGCATAATCGGCGCTAGCCTCGGCACAGCGGCCCCTTCGCGAGCAGGCTAGCTCGCGAAGGGGCCGGCACTGGCGACACACATCAGGATCAATTTTCATGAACACCACCGAAAGCCTCAAGGACTACCAACGGGTGCGCACCCTGGCGATCCGTTCGCTGTTCGAGATCATCGAGCAATCCAGCGAGGGCACGGTGATTGTCGACCGCGACGCAAATATCGTCTGGATGAACGAACGCTACGCCCGGCGCTTTGGTCTTGCCTCAGCAGCAGGCGCGATCGGCAAACCTTGCGAAAGCGTGATCCCCGGTAGCTTGCTGCGTGAGGTGGTGCGTACCGGTCGGCCCATTCTGCTGGACATGCAGGACACGCCGAAGGAACCGCTGGTGGTGATGCGTCTGCCCATTCACGACGACGCCGGCAGCGTGATCGGCGCCATCGGTTTTGCCCTGTTCGACGAGCTGCGCACGCTGTCGCCGATGCTCAAGCGTTACCTGAGCATGCAGGAAGAACTGGCCTCGACCCGCTCGCTGCTGCGTGCGCGACAGACCAAATACAACTTCGCCCATTTCATCGGTACCAGCGCTGCCAGCCTGGAAGTCAAACGCCGCGCCCGGCGCAGTGCCAGCGCTGATTCGCCGGTATTGCTGCTGGGGGAAACGGGCGCTGGCAAGGAGCTGCTCGCGCAAGCGATTCACAGCGCTTCGCCCCGCGCGCACAAGGCCTTCGTCAGCATCAACAGCGCGGCGATTCCCGAGGCGCTGCTGGAGGCCGAGTTCTTTGGCACGGCACCCGGTGCTTTTACCGGCGCCGATCGCAAGGGACGCACCGGCAAGCTGCAGATTGCTCAGGGCGGCACGCTGTTTCTCGACGAGATCGGCGACATGCCGCTGCCGCTGCAAAGCAAACTGCTGCGGGTGCTGCAGGAAAAGGAGTTCGAACCGGTCGGCTCCAACGAAGTGATTCAGAGCGATGTGCGGGTGATCGCGGCAACCTCGACGGATCTGCAGGCGGCGATCAAACGCGGCGAGTTCCGCGCCGATTTGTACTACCGCCTCAACGTACTGCCGATCCAGGTGCCACCGCTGCGCGAACGTCTCGATGACCTCCCGGCGCTGAGCGAGGCGATCCTGGAAGAGCTGCGCAGCCAGCACGAATTGCACCGCGATGCGATGGCGTTGCTGGGCCAGCATGCGTGGCCGGGCAATATTCGCGAGCTGCGCAATGTACTGGAGCGGGCGGCGTTGCTCAGTGATGATTTGCTGCTGACAGAGCAGGATATTCGCGGGGCGATCGGGGCGTTCACGCCGGTTGAGCGACCGGTCGAGCCGGGCAGGCAACTTCCGCTCAACGAGACATTTGCGCAGGCGCGGGCGCGGTTTGACCGGCAGTTGATCGAATCGACGTTAGCGCAATGCGAGGGGAAAGTACCGCAAGCTGCGGCTCGGTTGGGGCTGGGGCGGTCGACCCTGTACAAGAAGATGGCTGCGCTGGGGATCGTTGAGTCTACATAAAGAGACACTGATCTCATATCATGGATAGGTTTTTTAAGATCAAAAGATCGCAGCCTTCGGCGTCTCTTACAGGGTAGATACGTATTTCCTTGTAGGAGCTGCCGAAGGCTGCGATCTTTTCGGTCTCACAAACGAGACAAATTTTCCTGCGCAATCTCACTCCCTCAGGAAATATCTACAGATATCAACATGTTAGGTATTTGGCACAGTAATCGCTAACACCTCTCCACACCCGTTCCACCCATAAAAACAACAATCCTGGAGAGACACACCATGAGTGTGATCATTGCCTTGGCAGCCCTGACGCTGCTGATGCTTGCTGCCTACCGTGGCTACAGCGTCATCCTCTTCGCCCCGATCGCCGCCCTCGGCGCGGTTCTGCTCACCGATCCGTCCGCCGTGGCGCCCGCATTCACCGGGGTATTCATGGACAAGATGGTCGGCTTCATCAAGCTGTACTTCCCGGTGTTCCTGCTTGGCGCAGTGTTCGGCAAGCTGATCGAATTGTCGGGTTTCTCGCGCTCGATTGTGGCTGCCGCGATTCGGTTGCTCGGCACCAAACAGGCCATGCTGGTGATTGTGCTGGTTTGCGCCCTGCTCACTTACGGCGGCGTATCGCTGTTCGTGGTGGTATTTGCGGTATATCCGTTTGCAGCCGAAATGTTCCGCCAGAGCAACATCCCCAAGCGTCTGATCCCGGCGACCATCGCCCTGGGTGCGTTCTCGTTCACCATGGACGCCCTGCCCGGCACCCCGCAGATCCAGAACATCATCCCCAGCACCTTCTTCAACACCACCGCGTGGGCAGCGCCATGGCTGGGCGTGATCGGCACGATTTTCGTGTTCTGCGCCGGCATGCTGTTTCTTCAGCGTCAGCGCAACAAGGCACAGCGTGCCGGTGAAGGTTACGGCACTGAACTGCGCAACGAGCCCGAGACGGCCGCAGACCTGAAGCTGCCCAACCCATGGATTGCGCTGTCGCCCTTGCTGGCAGTGGGCATCATGAATCTGCTGTTCACCCAATGGATTCCGCAGTGGTACGGCAAGACTCACAGCCTGGCGCTGCCGGGGATGGCTGCGCCGGTCACCACCGAGATCGCCAAGCTTACGGCGATCTGGGCGGTGCAGGCGGCGCTGCTGGTGGGCATCCTCATGGTGCTGGCATTCGGCTTCAAGGCGATTAAAAGCAAACTCGCCGAAGGCAGTAAAAGCGCGGTCAGCGGCGCATTGCTGGCGGCGATGAACACCGCGTCCGAGTACGGCTTTGGCGCGGTGATCGCGTCGCTGCCCGGTTTCCTGGTGCTGGCCGACTGGCTCAAGCAAATTCCCAATCCGTTGGTCAACGAAGCGATCACCGTGACGCTGCTCGCCGGCATCACCGGTTCGGCTTCCGGCGGCATGAGCATTGCGCTGGCAGCGATGTCCGAGCAATTCATCAGCGCGGCGCACGCGGCGAATATTCCGCTGGAAGTGCTGCACCGCGTGGCAGCGATGGCCAGCGGCGGCATGGACACCCTGCCGCACAATGGCGCGGTGATCACGCTGCTGGCCGTCACCGGGCTGACCCACCGCGAAGCCTACAAAGACATTTTCTGTATTACGCTGATCAAGACCCTGGCGGTTTTCGTGGTGATCGGCACTTTCTACGCCACTGGCATTGTGTGAGGTATTCATGACCACTCTTTCCGGCAAGACAGCTTTGGTCACCGGTTCTACCAGCGGCATCGGCCTGGGCATCGCGCTGAGCCTGGCGAAAGCTGGCGCCAACCTGATTCTCAATGGCTTCGGCGACGCCTCGCAGGTGATCGCCGAGGTCGCCCGGTTCGGCGGCAAGGTCGGCCACCATCCCGCCGATGTCAGCGATCCGGCGCAGATAGCCGACATGATCGCTTACGCCGAGCGTGAATTTGGCGGCGTCGATATTCTGGTCAATAACGCCGGCATTCAGCACGTGGCTGCGGTGGAGGAGTTTGCAGTGGAGCGCTGGGACTCGATCATTGCGATCAACCTGTCCTCGGTGTTTCACAGCACTCGCTTGAGCCTGCCGGGCATGCGCCAGAAAAACTGGGGACGCATCATCAATATCGCCTCGGTGCATGGCCAGGTCGGTTCCACCGGCAAAGCCGCGTATGTCGCCGCCAAGCATGGTGTTATCGGTCTGACCAAGGTAGTCGGGCTGGAAACCGCGACCAGCAATGTCACTTGCAATGCGATCTGTCCGGGCTGGGTGTTGACGCCGCTGGTGCAGAAGCAGATCGATGATCGCGCGGCCAAAGGCGTCGATCCGCAGCAGGCGCAGCATGATCTGCTTGCCGAGAAACAGCCGTCGCTGGAGTTCGTCACGCCGCAGCATCTGGGTGAGCTGGTGCTGTTCTTGTGCAGCGAAGCCGGCAGCCAGGTGCGCGGCGCGGCGTGGAATATTGATGGTGGCTGGTTGGCGCAATAAAGCCGCCCGCGCCTGCGCAGCTATGTGTAATCAAACAACAAGAGGCAACTGATGTCCGACATCCTCTGGCAACCCGACGCCCAGCGTATCGCTCGTTCGCGTATGGACGCTGCGCGGCGCGAGATCAATCAGCGGCATTCGCTTGAGCTCGATGGCTACCCTGCCCTGTACCAATGGAGCATCGGGCAACGCGCCGATTTCTGGCAAACGGTTGTCGATTTCTTCGATATCCGTTTTCACACTCAGCCCGATGCCGTTTTGCGCGAAGGCGCAGCGATGCCCAGCGCCGAGTGGTTCCCCGGGGCGACACTGAATTTCGCCGAACACCTGCTGCGCCGTCGCGACGATGCCGTTGCAGTGGTCGCCGTCGCGGAGAGCGGCCAGCGTGAGCAACTGACATGGGCCGAGCTGGCCGAACACGTCGCCGGTTTTCAGGCCAGCCTGCGGGCGGCGGGCGTTGCTCAAGGCGATCGCGTAGCAGCTTGCATGCCCAACACCTGGCAAACCCTGGTGGCGATGCTGGCAACCACCAGCCTTGGCGCAATCTGGTCGTGCTCGTCACCCGACTTCGGCACCCACGGCGTGATCGATCGCTTCGGCCAGATCGAACCGAAACTGCTGCTAACCTGCGCCGGTTATCAATACGCCGGAAAAACCCTTGACCAGACTGCCAAGCTCAATGAAATCCTCGCGCAGCTGCCGACACTGCAGCAGTTGGTCATCGTCCCGTACGCCCGAGCGCAGGCGCGCACCGAGGATTACCCAACCCAGGCGGAAGTTACCTTGTGGGAGGACTTTTATCAGCCCGGCGGCGAACCGGATTTCATCCCGGTGCCGTTCAATCATCCGCTTTACGTGCTGTACTCCAGCGGCACCACCGGCGTGCCGAAATGCATTGTGCACAGCACCGGCGGCGTGCTCCTGCAACACGTCAAGGAGCACGGTTTGCATTGCGATCTCGGGCCTGGTGATCGCTTGTTCTACTACACGACCTGCGGCTGGATGATGTGGAACTGGCTGGTCTCGGCATTGGCAGTCGGCAGCGCTGTGGTGCTCTACGACGGCTCGCCGTTTCACCCGGACCCTCAGCGTTTGCTCGACCTGATCGACGACGAGCGCATCAGCGTGTTCGGCACCAGCCCGAAGTTCCTCGCCACGCTTGAAAGCAGTGGCGTCAGACCCCGCGAAAGTCATCATCTGGCAAGCCTGAGAACCTTGCTCTGCACCGGCTCGGCGCTATCGCCGCACAGTTACGATTTCGTTTATCGCGACTTCAAAACCGACGTATGCCTGGCTTCGATGTCCGGTGGCACCGACATCGTTTCCTGCTTCGTCAACGGCAATCCGCTGTCACCGGTACGCCGTGGGGAGATCATGGGTAAAAGCCTGGGCATGGCCGTCGAGGTGTGGAACGACGCCGGCCAGCCGGTCGTCAGCGAGAAAGGCGAACTGGTCTGCACCCGGCATTTCCCGGCGATGCCGATCGGTTTGTGGAATGACTCCGACGGCGCAAAACTGCGTCAGTCCTATTTCAGTCTCTTTCCCGGCGTGTGGGCGCAAGGTGATTACGCTGAACAGTTGCCCCATGGCGCGATGATGATTCACGGCCGCTCGGATGCGGTGCTGAATCCGGGTGGTGTGCGCATCGGCACAGCGGAAATCTATCGCCAGGTCGAGAAAATCACTGAGGTACTGGACAGCGTCGCCATCGGTCAGCAATGGCAGGATGATGTGCGGGTTGTGTTGTTCGTGCGTCTGCGCGACGGCGTCGAACTGGATGCAGGGCTTGAACAGCGAATCCGCGACGTGATCCGCGCCAATACCACGCCCAGGCACGTCCCGGCGCGGATTGTGGCGGTGACGGACATACCGCGCACTATCAGCGGCAAGGTCGTCGAGCTGGCGGTACGCAATGTGGTGCATGGCGAAAAGGTGAAGAACACCGATGCCTTGGCCAATCCGCAAGCACTGGAACAGTTTCGCGACCGCGTCGAATTGCGCAACTGAGCGGGATCAATCCATCAACCCCCACTCACCCGAGTCAGGGTTCCCTGGCGCGCCGTCGGCCTGCAGCTTCAATCGCAGCCGCAGATTATTCACCGAGTCGGCGTGCTTGAGGGCCTCCTCCTCGCTGATGGCGCCCTCTATCACCAGCGCGTGTAACGCAGCGTCAAAGGTTTGCATGCCCGACTCGGCAGATTTTTCCATGATGCCTTTGAGCTCGCCCAATTGGTGGCTGCGGATCAAGTCGCTGACGGTTGGTGTGCCGAGCATTACTTCCACCGCTGCGCGGCGCTGACCGTCGCGCGTGCGGACCAAGCGCTGGGACACGCAGGCTTTGAGGTGATTGCCCAAGGCTTGCAGCAGTTGTGGCCTGCGCTCTTCGGTAAACATGTTGATGATCCGGTCCAGCGCTTGATTGGCATTGGTCGCATGCAACGTCGACAACACCAGATGCCCGGTTTCGGCAAACGCGAGCGCATGTTCCATCGTTTCGCGGTCACGGATTTCGCCGATCAACACAACATCCGGTGCCTGGCGCAGAGTGTTCTTGAGCGCCGCATGGAAGCTGCGTGTATCAACGCCGACTTCACGCTGGTTAATGATCGAGCGCTTGTGCCGATGTATATATTCGATTGGGTCCTCGATCGTCACAATGTGCCCGGCACTGTGGCGGTTGCGATGATCGATCAGTGCCGCCAACGAGGTCGATTTGCCCGAACTGGTCGCGCCGACGAACAGGATCAGGCCGCGTTTGAGCATCACCGTTTCCAGCAATACCGGCGGCAGCTTCAGGTCTTCGAATCGCGGGATGTCGAGTTTTACGTTACGAATCACGATCGAGACGTCGTTGCGCTGCTGAAAAATGTTTACGCGGAATCGCCCGACGCCCGTTCGGGAGATTGCCAGGTTCATTTCCAGATCCCGGTCGAACTCCCGCCGTTGCTCGGCGTCCATCAGGGAGGCGGCGATGGCCGCAGTTTCGCCGGGTTTGAACGGCTGGTCGCTCAATGCCCTCAGCACACCGTCAATGCGCGCGCTCGGCGCTGCGCCGGTGGAGAGGAATAGATCAGAACCGTTTTTTTGCGACAATATTGACAACAGTGCATCGATTTCCATGGCTGAAAGCACCCGCGAAGCATCGAAACAGCAGATTTGGCCTACGCTTTGCGCGGCTCCTGCAACAATGATAGACCCCGTCTCACCGAACCACGCTCAGGATTGAAACATGAATGCTGTACCCACCACCGATGACGCTCAGGCCCTGATTGCCCGCACCGACTGGAGCCGCAGCCCGCTGGGCGCCGCCGGCACCTGGCCGCAAAGCCTGCGCACGGCCGTGGATATCGTGCTTCATTCGCCGATGCCGATGTTGTTGTTATGGGGTCCTGAGCTGACGCAGATCTACAACAATGGTTTCGCCCTGCTCGCCGGCAGCAAGCATCCCGAGGCGTTCGGGCAGCCGACGCATGAGGTCTGGCCGGAAGTGCGGGATTTTTCCGAACCGATTTATCAGGCGGTACTGCAAGGCCAGGTGCGCAGCTTCAGCGAGCAGCGTTTCAGCGTGCAACGCGACGGTAAAAAAACCGATTTCTGGCTGGATCTGACCTACAGCCCGATTCGTGATGAAACCGCACAGGTCGCGGGAATTCTGATCACCGCCATCGAAACCAACGAACGCCGCCGCATCGCCCTTGAATTGCAGCGCCGCTCCGAGGAAAGCCTCAAGGCCCAGCGTCAGTCCGAAGAGCGCCTGCAACTGGCCCTCGCCGCCACCGACGCGGTCGGCACCTGGGATTGGGACATTGGTGAAGATCGCTTCATCGCCGATGCGCACTTCGCCGAATTGCATGGCGTCGATCCGGCCGGGGCCGGACAGTTGCCGATCAGCGAATATCTGCACGGGGTGCACCCGGAAGACCGCGCCATGGTCGCGCGTGGCATCAAACATTGCATTACTCATGGCACCGAGTACGCCGAGGAATACCGCTTGTTGCAGGCCGATGGCACGTTGCGCTGGGTGTTCGCACGCGGGCGCTGCTACAAGGACCATCATGGTCGGCCGATGCGGTTTCTCGGCGCGGCGCTGGATCTGACCGAACGCAAACACACGGAACAGGCGCTGCGTCAGAGCCAGACCGAATTGCAATTGATCATCAACGCCATGCCGATCCTGATCAGCTACGTCGACGCAGAAGAACGTTTTCGCCTCAACAACGCGGCCTATCTCGATTGGTACGGCCTGACACCGCAGGAGTTGTATGGGCGCACAATCCGCGAAGTCATCGGCGAAGAGGCGTATTTCCTGCGTGCGCCTTATATCGCTGAAGCGCTGGCCGGGCGCTCGTGTTCCTTCAGTTTCTACACCCCCCACCGCGACGGCAGCACCCGTCATGCCCTGATGAACTATCTGCCACGTCACGGCGCAGACGGTGCGGTCAACGGTTTCTACATCTTTGTGATTGACGAAACCGAGCGCAAGAAAACCGAAGAAGCCCTGCGCAATCTCAACGAAACGCTTGAAGAGCGGGTCAGCGCGCGCACTGAGCAACTGGCCCAGGCCAACCAGCGTTTGCAGAACGAGATGTTCGAGCGCGAGCGCGCCGAGGATGCCTTGCGCCACGCGCAGAAGATGGAAGCCGTCGGCCAGCTCACCGGGGGCATTGCCCACGACTTCAACAACATGCTCACCGGCATCATCGGCAGTCTGGATTTGATGCAGCGCTACATCGCCAACGGTCGCGCCGACGAGATCGGCCGATTCACCGAGGCGGCGGTGTCCTCGGCCAATCGCGCGGCGGCGCTGACGCATCGCTTGCTGGCGTTCTCACGGCGCCAATCGCTGGACCGCAAACAACTGAACGTCAACGAACTGGTGCATTCGCTGGAAGACCTCGTCCGCCGCACCAAGGGCGATGCCATCGATCTGCAACTGCGCCTGCCCGAAGAGGTTTGGCCAGTCAGCACCGACGTGAGTCAGCTGGAAAATGCCCTGCTCAATCTGGTGATCAACGCCCGCGATGCGATGCCGGAAGGCGGCACGTTGCTGATCCAGACCGCCAACGTGTATCTCGACAGCAGTGACATCACCATTCTCGAGCCGGTGAAGGCCGGGGAATACGTGATGCTCGCGGTCAGCGATAACGGCACCGGCATGACGCCGTCAATTCGCTCCAAGGCGTTTGACCCGTTTTTCACTACCAAGCCGATCGGCCAGGGCACCGGGCTCGGGCTGTCGATGATTTACGGTTTCGCCCAGCAGTCGGGCGGGCATGTCAGCCTCGACAGCGTGCCGGGGCAAGGCACTTGTGTGCGCCTGTACTTGCCGCGCTTGCTTGAACTGGATGCCGAGGCGGTGTCGGTGAAGAATGCCGAACCGATCGCGGCGTCATCGACTGGTGAAACCGCGCTGGTCGTCGAGGATGATCCGGCGGTGCGCATGCTGGTGCTCGATCTGCTCAAGGAGCTGGGCTACAAAACCGTCGAAGCGCAAAACGCTCAGACCGCGCTGCCGTTGCTCGAGTCTGCGCGGCGCGTCGATCTGCTGGTCACCGATGTCGGGCTGCCCGGCATGAACGGTCGCCAGTTGGCGGAGATTGCCCGTCAGCATCGTCCGGAGCTGAAGGTGCTGTTCATGACCGGTTACGCGCAAATTGCTGCCGAACGTCAGGGTTTCCTTGAAGAAGGTATGGACATGGTCGCCAAGCCGTTTGTCCTCGAAGTGCTGGCGAGCAAGATTCGCAAGTTGATCAACCCGACCCCGTGACTTGAGGCATAATCGCGCGCCCCGCCGTCGCCCCGTTATCAGGTATTGCACGATGAAAGCCCAAGCCCGCCACATTCTGGTGAAAACCGCCGAAGAGGCCGAACAACTCAAGCAGCGCATCGCCAAGGGCGAGGCGTTCGATGTGCTGGCGAAGAAGTTTTCGACCTGTCCGTCGGGCAAGCGCGGCGGCGATCTGGGCGAAGTGCGGCCGGGGCAGATGGTCGGCGCGATTGATGCGGTGATTTTCAAGAAACCGCTGCGCACCGTGCATGGGCCGATCAAGAGCAAGTTTGGTTATCACCTGGTGCAGGTGTTTTACCGCGATTGATCACTGCAGCTGTGTAGGAGCTGACGAGTGCAACGAGGCTGCGATCTTTTGATTCTGTATTAGCGGATCAAGATCAAAAGATCGCAGCCTCGTTGCACTCGTCAGCTCCTACAAGGGATTGGATTTCAGATTTTGGGGATCAGTGCTCCGGGCACCTGAATCACCCGACTGGCCAATTCATGTCCCGCCTGCGCCGCCTCTGCCGGGCTGCCGCCGAGCAGGCGCCTGGCCAGATACGCCGCACTGAACGAATCCCCTGCCGCCGTGGTGTCGACGACCTTTTCAACCTTCAGCGCCGGGACTTCAAACGCCTCCCCCGCACAACGTATCAGACACGCCTCGGCGCCACGCTTGAGCACCACTTCCGGCGTGCCGAACTGCGCATAAGCGGCGAACACTTCTTCGCCATCGGCAAAACCGAATAGCGCCTGTTCGTCATCTACGGTGAGTAACGCCAGATCGACGTAAGGCAAAACGCTGCGATACGCCGCCCGCGCCTCTTCCACCGAAGCCCACAGGCGTGGGCGGTAGTTATTGTCGAAAACGATACGCGCATTGCGCTGCCGGGCTTCGCTCAACGTCTTGACCAGGCGAGCGCGCCCCTGCATGCCGAGCACGGCGAGGGTGATGCCGCTGAAATACAGCACATCGTAGTCGGGCAAGGCCGCAAGGACTGGTTCAGCCGCAGGTGTCGTGAAGCAATCGCGCACCGCCGCTTCGTTGCGCCAATACAGGAAACGCCGCTCGCCGCTGGCGTCGGTCTGGATGCAGTACAAACCGGGCAGTCGACCGGGCAAACGCTGCACCAGTTCGAGGCCGATACCTTCGCTGCGCCAGATCTGGCACATGGCGTCGCTGAAACTGTCATCACCCAGCGCTGTTACGTAATCGACTTGCGCCTTGTCACCCATCGCGCGGGACAGGTACACCGCCGTATTGAGCGTATCGCCACCGAAGCTTTGCTGCAGACTGCCGTCGGCGCGTTGCTGCAGTTCGATCATGCATTCGCCGATGAGGGCGATATGTGGAATGTTCGGGCCCTGGGGGCTGAGGGTGTTCATTTTGTGCTGTCTCTGGTTGATCGATGGTGTCTGGACTGGCGTCTTCGCGAGCTTGCTCGCGAATGGCCGCAACGCGGTCTCAAGCCTTAGAAGCAAGTCTCCAGGGTCTCGATGACCGCCAACTGCTCATCTACCAGCAACCCCACCCGCCATTTATCGAACGTCAGGCACGGGTGCGAGGTACCAAAGGAAATGATGTCGCCGACCCGCAGCTCAATGCCCGGTGCCACCGTCATGAACGCATGTTGATCCATCACCGCCGTGACCTTGCATGCACCGACATCCTCACCCGCCGCCGGCACCACGCCGGCCTTGTAGCGCAACAACGGCACGGGCAAACCGGCATCGAATGCAACGTCGCGCTTGCCCAGCGCGATCACCGCGAAACCCGGTTCCGGCAGCGACTGCACATGAGCCCAGACTTCCAGCGCCGGGCGCAGGCCTTCGTGCAGGTCGCTGCGACGGTCGAGCACGCAGCACTGCGCCTCTTTGTAGATGCCATGGTCGTGCGCCACGTAGCTGCCCGGGCGCAACACACTGAGGAAGCGGCCAGCGGCGTTCTGCGTTTCGAAGGATTCGGCGATCAGGTCGTACCAGGCAGAACCGGATGCGGTAATGATCGGTTTGGCAATTGCGAAAGCGCCGCTGTCCTGCAACTGCACCGCCAGGCGCACCAGCGATGCGGCGAACTCGCGGATGCCGCTGACCGCGTGATCGCCGTGGATCACGCCTTCGTAACCTTCGATGCCGGTCAGTGCCAGCGCCGGTTGCGCGTCGATGGCCCTGGCCAGTTCGATGACTTCCTGCTCGCTGCGGCAACCACAGCGCCCGCCGACCACACCGTACTCGATCATCACGTTGAGTTTGACCCCACGCGAGGCGAAGTAAGCCCCGAGGTCGGCGACGTTGTCCGGATGATCGACCATGCAATAAAAATCGAACGACGGATCGGCCAGCAGATCGGCAATCAGCGCCATGTTCGGCGTGCCGACCAACTGATTCGCCATCAACACCCGTCGCACGCCATGAGCATAAGCGGCGCGGGTCTGAGTGGCGCTGGCGAGGGTAATGCCCCAGGCGCCGGCGTCGAGCTGTCGCTTGAACAACGCCGGGGTCATGCTGGTTTTGCCGTGGGGCGCCAGTTCCGCGCCGCTGTCACTGACAAATGTCTGCATCCAGCGAATGTTGTGCTCCAGCGCTTCGCGGTGCAGCACCAGCGCCGGCAGGCTGACGTCGCGGGTCAGCTGTGCGCCGATGGTGGCGTCGCCCTTTTCCACGGCAGAATTGATGGCAGTCGTCATGGTCCAATCCTCACAGTCGCGGCAGCAGGCAGCCGCGGTTATTCGTTGATACGCCGGGCGAGGCTGTTGGCGCTCTCGATCAAAACCCGGCGATAGTCGTTGTAATTGTTTTTCGCATCGGCCCGTGGGGCGACGATGCACAAGGTACAAATGGCCACGCCTTGCGGGTCTTTGACGGGCGCGGCGAAACAATGGGTGAAGGTGTCGGCGACGCTGTCGAAGGAGAAGAACCCATCGATGCCGGCCTGACGAATCTCTGCCAGAAAGCGTTCCAGCGGCAGGCGTTCGCCGTCGGGCAGGATGTAGTCGTCTTCATCGATCAGGTCGATGATCTGCTGATCGCTCAGATGCGCCAGCAGCAGGCGCCCGGAGGCCGTCCACGGGATCGGCGCGTTCTCGCCGATGTCGGACGAAATACGGAAATGCCGCTCGCCCTCTTTCATCAGCGCCACCGTGTATTTGCGCCCGTTGAGCAGGCACATCTGCGCGGTTTCGCGGGTCTGGCTGACGATTTCCTGCAGAGCGTGGTCGGCCTCGCGGCTGAGGTCGAAATGACGCAGATGCGCCTGGCCTAAAAAATACAGCTGCCGGCCCAGATAGACGTGACCGTCCTTGCCCACCGGCTCCAGAATCCGTCGTTCGAGCAGGGACGCGACCAGTTCGTAGACCGTGGATTTCGGACCGCCGATGCCGCTGGCGATGTCATTGGGGCGCAGCGGCTGGCCGATTTCCTTGAGAAAATCGAGGATATCGAACGCCCGGTCCAGACCGCGTGCCCGGCGTTTGATGGTGTCTTCGGTCATGTCATTACTCACTCGATATTCCCTGTAGGAGCTGCCGCAGGCCGCGATCTTTTGATCTTGCCTTTTTGGCGCATCCAAAAATGCCAAAAGATCGCAGCCTTCGGCAGCGCCTACAAGAGCCGCGTTGCCTCAGGCCTTCTTCTTGTAGGCAATGCAGTCGATCTCAACCTTGCAATCGACCATCATGCTCGCCTGCACACACGCCCGGGCCGGGGCGTGTTCGGGTTTGAAATACTCGGCGAAGACCTTGTTGAAACTGCTGAAATCCCGTGGATCGTCCAGCCACACACCGGCCCTTACCACATCCTCCAGGCCATAACCGGCCTCTTCGAGAATCGCGATCAGGTTCTTCATGGTCTGGTGGGTCTGCTCAACGATGCCGCCGACAATGATCTCGCCATCCACCGCCGGTACCTGACCGGACACATGCAGCCAGCCATCCGCTTCAACAGCGCGGGCGAAGGGACGAGGCTGGCCGCCGGCGGCGGTGCTGCCGGTGCCGTAACGCGTAATGCTCATGGGTGTTTCTCCTGATTGCAAAAGTGCAGATTCAAAACCGCGTGCTCTTGAGAAATTCAGCCAGACGCGGCGATTGCGGGCGTTCGAACAGTTCCTTGGGAGGCCCCTGCTCTTCGATGCGCCCTTGATTCATGAAGACGATCTTGTCCGAGACCTCGAAGGCAAAACGCATCTCGTGGGTCACCAGCAACATGGTCATGCCGTCCTCGGCCAGCCCCTTGATAACGTTAAGCACCTCGCCGACGAGTTCCGGGTCGAGGGCAGAGGTGACCTCATCGAAGAGCATCAGGCTCGGGGTCATCGCGATGGCCCGGGCGATGGCTACGCGCTGTTGCTGGCCGCCGGACAACTGACCGGGAAAGTGATTGCGCCGCTCCAGCAGGCCGACGCGCTCGAGCCATTTTTCGGCGAGCACCACGGCTTCGTCCTTGGGCATCTTCTTAACCTTGAGCAGGCCCAGCGTGACGTTCTGCAACGCGCTCAAGTGCGGGAACAGATTGAATTGCTGGAACGCCATGCCGGTCATCGCGCGATGACGGGCAATGACTTTTTCCGGATGGCGAACCCGTTTGCCGTTGATCTCGTCGTAGCCGATGGATTCGCCGTCGAGCAGGATCTGCCCGCCCTGGAATTCTTCCAGCATGTTCACGCAACGCAGCAACGTGGTCTTGCCCGAGCCGCTGGAGCCAATCAGCGTGACGACGTTGCCGCGCTGCATGCTCAGGTCGACACCTTTGAGCACTTCCACTGCGCCGTACTGTTTGTGCAGGCCGCGAATGTCCAGCAGCGCCTGATCCGGTGAAGCAACTTGAACTTGAGTCATGGCAGGGCCACCCGCTTTTCAATGTGCCGGCCGAGTAATTCGATGCCGTAGTTGATGACGAAGAACAGAAAACCGGCGAACAGATAGAACTCCAGGGTCATGAAGTTTCGGGCGATGATCTGTTGCGTGCTGAGCAGCAATTCGGCGACGCCGATCACCGAGAGCAGGGTCGAAGCCTTGACGATTTCGGTGGACGAGTTGACCCAGGTCGGCAGGATCTGCCGCAGCGCCTGAGGCAACAGTACGTAGCCGAGGGATTGGTAGAACGTCAGGCCAATGGCTTTGCCCGCCTCCATTTGGCCGCGCGGCAAGGCTTGCAACGCGCCGCGTACGATTTCGGCAACGTGCGAGCCGCAGAACAGGGTTAGCCCTAGAGCGCCGGCCTCAAACGCGCTGATCTGCCACCCGAGCGCCGGCGCCATGTAGAAGCAGGCCAGCACCAGCACGAATACTGGCGTGCCGCGAATCAGATCGACGTAAACCCGGAACGGCGCGCGCATCCAGAATCTGCCGTAAGTCAGGATCAGCCCGGTGACCACACCAAGCAGCGTGCCCAGCACAATGGCCAGCGCCGAAACTTGCACGCTGGTCAGAAAGCCCTGCCACAACGGTTCGCGCGCTAGCCACAATTCATGCAACCAACTGGGTGATTGGTACATCGCAGCCTCCTATCGGCGGATCGCCAGGCGCTGCTCGAGGTAACGCAGCAGCATGGCAATGAAGTAACAGGCCGCGACATACAACGCCGTGGTCACCAGCCAGGTTTCGATCACCCGGTAGCTTTCGACGTTGATTTTGCGCGCGTAATAGGTCAGCTCAGGCACCGCAATCGCAGCGGCGAGCGAAGTGTCCTTGAACAGCGAAATGAAATTGTTCGACAGCGCCGGCAAGACATTACGCAGCATCACCGGCACGGTGACGTAAGCCTTGACCTGCCATTCGCCGAGGCCGATCGCCAGCCCCGCTTCGCGCTGGCCTTTGGGAATGCTCAGCAAGCCGCCGCGAAAAACCTCGGTCAGATATGCGCCGGCATACAGCGACAGCGTGATGATGAACGACGGGATCTTGTCCAGACGTATCCCAAGGCTCGGCAAGGCAAAGTAGATCAACAGAATCAACACCAGGATCGGCGTGTTGCGCACCACCGTGACGTACACCGAGGCCAGCACCCGCAAGGCGCGATGCTTCGACAGCAAGGCAAACGCCATCAGCAGGCCGATCACGCAGCCGATGGCGATCGACACCAGCGCCAGCTGCAAGCCTAAACCGAGCCCCGCCAGCAAGGTGTCGAAATCGCGCCACACGGCAGCAAAGTTCAACTGATAGTTCATGGTCAGCAGTACCTTGAGCGGGGCGACTGAAATCGCCCCACTCTCACGGGATCATTTGAATTCGACGGGGAAACCGATGGCAGGCGACGGCAGATCAACACCGAACCACTGTTTGAACGACGCGGCGTAAGTCGGAAATTCAACTCCGGTCATGGCTTCGTGCAGCGCGGTGTTGACGAAGTTCAGCCAGTCCTGATCGCCACGTTTGACCGCGCAGGCGTAGGTCTGCGGGCTCCACGCGTAAGCCGGGCTGCGGTAGCGGCCAGGGTTCTGCACCATCAGGTATTTAACCGAGGACTGGTCGGTGGCGGCGGCATCGGCGCGCCCGGAATTCACCGCCTGATACATCAGGTCGACGCTGTCGTACTGGTCGACCTTGGCCTTGGGCAATGCCTGATGCACCAGCTCTTCGGCGTACACGTTCTGCAGCACCGCGACGGTGACGTCATCGCCCGCCGCTTGCAGGTCTTCGATTTCCTTGTACTTGCTGTTGTTCGGCAACAGCAGGCCGACGCCTTCGCGGTAGTACGGCAAAGTGAACGCAACTTGCTGCGCACGGCTGGCGGTGACGGTGATGAACTGGCAGCTCATGTCGACCTTGTCGGTCAGCAGGTTGGGAATCCGCGCATCGGACGACTGCACCACGAACTCGACTTTGCCTGGATCGTTGAACAGCCCCTTGGCCACCATCCTGGCGATGTCGATATCAAAACCCTGCAACTTGCCGTCCGCGCCCTGAAAGTGCCACGGCGCATTGGTGCTGCCGGTGCCGACAATCAACTTGCCACGGGCCAGGACACTGTCGAGCTTGCTGTCAGCCGCCTGGGCCAGGCCCATGACCGAAGAAGACGCTGCAAGAACAAAAACACACGCTTTGATTAACGAAGGACGGCGATGCATGGCAAGCACTCCTGAGAGGTGTTTATTCCGCTATACCGGAACTCGGTTTGTTACTACGGAATGAACAGCAGAAAGTGTGCCACAGCCTGTCAAAGGAATCTGCAGCGCAATGAAATGTTTTTGAAATCAGGTGGATGCGATGAATGTAATGCCGCTGTTACCCGGCACGCCCTCAACGCGCGCTACCTTTGGCTACACGAGGCGGGTATTCGCGCCACATGCAAGGGCGCGGCGCACCAAAAACAACCAAGTGCCACGGTCGACTGTGACCGTGGCAATCAAGACAATCTGAACAACTGTCAGGAAGGGATCGCAGGTGCCTGCCAAATTGCATTCGCGAGCAAGCTCGCTCCCACCTGACTGCGTTCAGACATGAGAGCGAGCTTGCTCGCGAAGAGGCCGGCAGCCTTTACAGAACTCGGTATTACGCGGCAGCACGCTCCAGCAAAACCCGTGTCACCCGCCGCTCTTCAACCGCCCTGACGGTCAGCTGCCAGCCCTCGTATTGCAGTTGATCGCCGGTGATCGGCAACCGATCAAGCAGGCTCATGACTAACCCGGCCATGGTCTGATAGTCCTCGGTCGGTTCGGCACCGAAGCCGGTGCGCTGGCGTACGCGAGCCAACGGCAGCGCACCGCTGACGAGGAAACCATTGTGCTCTTCGACCACATCCGGACCTTCGATTTCGCTGGCATCGGGTAACTCGCCGGCGATGGATTCGAGGATGTCGGTCATGGTCAGCACGCCGACAAAGTCACCGAACTCATTGACCACGAAGGCGATGTGCGTCGACGCCGCGCGCATTTGTTCCAACGCATTGAGGATCGAATAGCTGTCGAGCAGATTGATGGTCTTGCGTGCCAGATGCTCAAGGTTCGGCTCGTTGCCGGCCAGGTATTCCTTGAGCAACTCCTTCTTGTGCACGAAGCCCAACGGCTCATCCACCGCACCATCGCGAATCAACGGCAAGCGCGAGTAGGACGAATGCATCAACTTCGTACGAATGGTTTCTGCATCATCGGCAAGGTCAATCAGGTCAACGTCGGCGCGCACCGTCATCAGGTGGCGAATCGCACGCTCCGCCAATTGCAGCACGCCGCTGATCATCACCCGCTCACGGCGGTCGAACAGTTCGGCGACCGGCGCCTCGCCGTTATCGAGCAAATCGGAAATCTCTTCGCCAACTTCCTCCACGGCCAGTTTGCGCCCACCGAGCAAACGCATCACCGCATGGGCAGTGCGCTCGCGCATGGGTCGCAAGCCCTGCATCGAACGCTTGCGGCGTGCACGGGCGATCTGGTTGAACACTTCGATCAGGATCGAGAACCCGATGGCCGCGTACAGATAACCTTTCGGAATGTGAAAACCCAGACCTTCTGCCGTCAGGGCAAAACCGATCATCATCAGGAAGCCCAGACACAGCATGATCACGGTCGGGTGCGCGTTGACAAAACGCGTCAGCGGTTTGCTGGCGACAATCATCAGGCCGATGGAGATGATCACGGCGATCATCATCACTGCCAATTCATCGACCATGCCTACGGCGGTGATCACCGCATCGAGGGAAAACACTGCGTCGAGTACCACGATCTGCGCCACGATCGGCCAGAACAGCGCATAGGCAGTGTTGGTCGAGCGCTCGCCGACGTGGCCTTCGAGCCGTTCGTGCAATTCCATGGTGGCCTTGAACAACAGGAACACACCACCGAACAGCATGATCAGATCACGTCCGGAGAAGCTCTTGTCGAACACCTCGAACAATGGCTGCGTCAGCGTGACCAGCCAGGAGATACTCGCCAACAGGCCCAGTCGCATGATCAGCGCCAGCGACAGACCGATGATCCGCGCGCGATCACGCTGATGCGGCGGCAGTTTGTCGGCAAGAATTGCAATAAACACCAGGTTGTCGATACCCAGCACCAGCTCCAGCACGATCAGAGTCAACAGGCCTAACCAGGCCGTGGGATCCGCTAACCATTCCATAAAACGTCTCGATCTCTATTCTGTGAATTCAGGCTGCCGGACACGGCGAAGCGCAACGCGAAGGCTCAAGGGCCGCGTTATCAACGATAGTCGGAAGTCGAAAGACGGGGTGCTGCGAATGGATCAAGATCGCGTGAAGGCGCGTTGGGGAGTGTTGACTGGGAGGCTCCAAGAGGGTGTTCATGTAAATCCTGAATGAAAAATGGCCTTGGAGCGTACAGGTTCAACCGGCCTGCTCCACAGCAGCAAATCATTTCAAAATCTGTATCAACAGCAGGAATCTAATGTTCAGCTCAAACCCAGCGCATCGATATGCTGATACTGCGCTTGCAGCGCGGTCGCCAGTTCCTTTGCTCGGCCCAGTCGTATCGGCCCGCGCTCGATGTCTATCAGCAATCCCGGGCAGGTGAGCACCGGCAGTCCGGACAGTTCTTTCAAGCGACCATCGGTCACGATCAGACAGCGTTGCTGTTCAGCGGGAAAACGCTTGCGCCGCACGGACAACCACTGTTGCGCCTGCGCCAGCGCCGCGAGCAACGGCGTCCCGCCACCGGCGCCCAGCTTGTCGAGCCAGACACGCAGGCCGCTTGAGGCTTTCAAGCCTTGCACCTGCCACTTCGGCGCGGCGCCACTGGCCGTCAGCAAGGCCAGCCGCGCCCGTTGGCGGTAAGCATCGTCGAACAGTTGTGCGAGCACGCCTTTGGCATCGCTCAGGGCCTGATGGCGACGGGTCGAAGCCGAAGCGTCGACGATGACCAGCCAGATTTCATGGGGCGAACGAGTGCGTTGATGAAACAGCAGATCAGCGCGCCGCTGAGGGTGGCCATTGAGCAGCGTGCCCGGCCAGTTCACCGCGCCGCTGCTGGCCGCCTGCCGTTGCCCTTGACGGCCGTTATCGAGTTGTCCGGCGCGGGGTCTGGCATTCGCCCCCGCGTCGGATCGGGGGCGAATGCCTAGGGCTTTTTTGCCAGCGGCGGCCAGCTCGGCACTTCGCGGCGAGCGCCGGTCACTTGCGCTGTCGCCGGCATTTCGCCCCACTGGCCCTGCCCTGCGTCGCAATTGCTTTCTGCGCCCGCCGGCGACGGCGCAGGCGGCTCAGCGCCGGATGAAGATTGTTCGCGACGACGATGGCGCAGGGCGAATTCGGCCACCGCGTCGATGTCCTGCTGGGCAATTGCATCCGCCCCGCGCCACGCGGCATGGGCGCGAGCCGCGCGCAACCAGACCAGATCGGCGCGCAAGCCATCGACGCCAGCAGCGAAACAGCGCTCGGTAATCAACGCCAATGCTGCATCGTCCAGAGGAATGTCAGCCAAGCGCTCACGTGCGTTTTCACAACGCAAACGCAAGATGTGCTGCTCGCCTTCCCATTGCGCGCAGAACGCTCGCGGATCGCTATCGAAATCCAGCCGCCGACGGATGATCTGCCCGCGCTCGGTGGGCGCGTTTTGACCGCTGAGCGCGACGTTCAAACCGAAACGGTCAAGCAGTTGCGGCCGCAGTTCCCCCTCTTCGGGGTTCATGGTACCGATCAGGACGAATTTCGCCGAATGCCGATGGGAAATGCCATCGCGCTCGATCAGGTTGGTGCCGCTGGCGGCGACATCAAGCAGCAGGTCCACCAGATGATCCGGCAGCAGATTGACCTCATCGACGTACAGCACGCCACCGTCAGCCTTGGCCAAAACTCCGGGGGAGAATTGTGCGCGACCGCTGCTCAGGGCTGCGTCGAGATCGAGGGTGCCGACCAGCCGCTCTTCAGTAGCGCCCAACGGCAAAGTGACGAATTGACCGCTGGCGAGCAGATCCGCCAGGCCCCGGGCCAGCGTCGACTTGGCCATGCCACGCGGACCTTCGATCAGCACGCCGCCGATTTTCGGGTCGATGGCGGTCAGGCACAGGGCGAGTTTCAAATCGTCGGCGCCGACCACGGCAGAGAGTGGGAAATGCGGGGTGTCGGTCATTGTGGGTACTCGGTCATGGTCGGTGAATTGCTTCAACTGCAAGGCTCGGCCCTACAGGGAATCGCGGTGTGTCAGGTGTCTTCTTCAATGTCCAGCAGGAGGTTTTCAAGCGCCTCTTTATAGGCCCCAGGCTCCTGCCACATCCCCCGCTGCTGCGCCTCGAGCATGCGCTCGGTCATGTCGCGCAGCGCATGCGGATTATGTTCACGTACAAAATCCCGCGTCGCCGAATCGAGCAAATACGCATCCGCCAGCAAGGCATATTGATGGTCGTCGATCAATTGCGTCGTCGCGTCGAAGGCGAACAGATTATCAACCGTCGCCGCCAGTTCGAACGCACCTTTATAGCCGTGCCGTTTGACTCCGTCGATCCACTTCGGATTCACCGCTCGCGAGCGCACGACGCGGTTCAGTTCTTCCTTCAAGGTACGGATCTTCGGCAGATCCGGCTGGCTGTGATCGCCGTGATAACTGGCCGCCGCCTCGCCGCGCAGGCTTTCCACTGCCGCGAGCATACCGCCCTGAAACTGGTAGTAATCATTGGAATCGAGCAAGTCATGCTCGCGGTTGTCCTGGTTTTGCAGCACCGCTTGCACCTGGCTAAGGCGCTGACTGAATTGCTCGCGGGCGGCGGTGCCATCGTCTACACCGCCATAAGCGTAGGCGCCCCAATTCAGGTAGACCTCGGCGAGGTCTTCGCGGGTCTGCCACAGGCGCCCATCGATCGCGCCTTGCACCCCGGCGCCGTATGCACCCGGTTTTGCGCCGAAGATCCGCCATCCGGCCTGACGCCGCGCAGTGTCTTCGTCGGCGCCCGCTTGTAACAGCGCCTCGCGTTCGGCACGCACTTTGGCGGCGAGTGGATTCAAGTCATCCGGTTCGTCCAGCGCGGCCACCGCTTGCACGGCGGCGTCGAACAGGCGGATGAGATTGGCAAACGCATCACGGAAAAACCCCGAGACCCGCAGCGTCACGTCGACCCTTGGGCGATCGAGCAGACTCAGCGGCAGAATTTCGAAATCATCCACGCGCTGACTGCCCGTGGCCCAGACCGGGCGCACCCCCATCAGCGCCATGGCCTGGGCGATGTCATCGCCGCCTGTGCGCATGGTTGCGGTGCCCCAGACCGACAAGCCCAATTGACGCAAGTGATCGCCATGATCCTGCAGGTGCCGCTCGAGAATCAGCGTGGCGGACTGGAAACCGATGCGCCACGCCGTGGTGGTGGGCAGGTTGCGCACATCTACAGAATAGAAGTTTCGCCCGGTCGGCAGCACGTCGAGGCGGCCACGGCTGGGCGCGCCGCTGGGGCCGGCGGGGACGAAACGACCGCGCAACGCATCGAGCAGCCCGCGCATTTCGGCCGCGCCGCAAGCGTCCAGGCGTGGGGCGACGACTTCGCGCAGATGCTCGAGTATCGAATCAACCTCAGCCCACCCCGGTCCTTGTGGGAGCGGGCTTGCTCGCGAAAGCGGTGTGTCAGGCAAAGGGTCGTCGACTGAAACTCCGCCTTCGCGAGCAAGCCCGCTCCCACAGGGGAAATCCAGTGCTTGGGAGATCAGGTCGGTGGCAAACAATTCGAGGCGTTCGCGGCTGTCGCCGGCGGTGCGCCAGACTTCATCGCTGACGGACTGCAACTCGCCGGGACGCGCGCCGCTCCACGGATCGGCCAACGCGCAATCCAGCGGATCAAAGCCCAGTTCAAACGCCTTGGCCAACGCCCGCAACAGACTCGACTGTGCGCCCTTGCCATCACCGCGCGGAATCCGTAGCAACGCCAGTAACGTGTCAATGCGCAAGCGCCCGCTCGGCGATTCACCAAAAATGTGCAGACCATCGCGAATCTGCGATTCCTTCAGATCGCACAGATAAGTATCCAGACGCGGCAACCAGATCGCCGCATCGGCGTCACTGTCCAGCGCAGCGTCCAATTGCAGTTCGCGGTCGATCTGCGTGTCCCGGACCAATTGCAGGATGTCGCGCTGAAGCTCACGCGCGCGGCGCGGATCAAGCAGTTGCGCCTCGTAATATTCATCGGCGAGCAACTCCAGATTGCGCAGCGGCCCATATGTTTCTGCGCGCGTCAGTGGCGGCATCAGGTGGTCGATGATCACCGCCTGCGTGCGCCGTTTGGCCTGGGCGCCCTCGCCCGGATCGTTGACGATAAACGGATAGATATTCGGCAGCGGCCCGAGCAGCGCGTCCGGCCAGCAATTGTCCGAGAGGCCGACACCTTTGCCCGGCAGCCATTCGAGGTTGCCGTGTTTGCCGACATGGATCACGCCATGAGCGCCGTAGGTGTTGCGCAACCAGAAGTAGAAGGCCAGATAACCGTGCGGCGGAACCAGATCCGGGTCGTGATAGACCGCGCTCGGATCGACCTGATAACCCCGGGCCGGCTGGATGCCGACAAAGGTCAGACCGAAACGCAGACCGGCGATCATGAGGCGACCGTCGCGGCACATCGGATCATTGTGTGGCGATCCCCAACGCTCGAGCACCGCAGCGCGATTGGCCTGCGGCAACGCGTTGAACATTGCCAGGTAATCGTCCATCGCCAGGCTCTGCTGACAGGGGCGCAGATCGAGGCTGTCGAGGTCATTGCTGACGCCGCCGAGCAATTGCTGAATCAGCTCGGTGCCGCTGTCGGGCAACTCGGCCGTGAGCGGATAACCCTCGCCGCGCAATGCCCGCAGAATGTTTAGCGCTGCCGCCGGCGTATCGAGACCGACACCGTTACCGATGCGACCGTCGCGGGTCGGGTAGTTGGCGAGGATCAGCGCAATGCGTTTTTCGCCATTGGGCACGCGCGCCAGATCAATCCAGCGCCGCGCCAGTTCGGCGACGAAATCCATGCGCTCGGGCTGGGCGCGGTAGCAAACCACGTCGGACTGACTGCGCTCGCTGCGCCAGGCCAGATCCTTGAAGCTGATCGGCCGGCTGATGATGCGCCCGTCGAGTTCCGGCAAGGCAATGTGCATCGCCAGGTCGCGCGGCCCGAGGCCCTGCTCGCTGGCGCGCCAGCCGGGCTCGTTGTCTTGGGCGCAGATCGCTTGAATCACCGGGATATTGCGGCGAAACGGGCGCAGATGCGGTGCTTCCGGGCTCGATTGGGCGAACCCGGTGGTGTTTAGAATCACCCCCGCTTCGACTTCATCCAGCCAATCCTCGACCACCGCCAGGCAGGCTGGCTCTTTGAGACTGGCCACTGCGACCGGCAGCGGATTGAGCCCGGCCGCCTGCAAACGCTGACAGAACACATCGATGAACGCGGTGTTCGCGGCCTGCAGATGCGAGCGATAAAACAACAGCGCCGCCACAGGTTGATCGGGCAGCCATTCGGCTTGCCAGTCACTCAGGGCGGCGGTGTTTTTCCGTGGGTGATAAATGGCCGTGCGCGGCAGGGTCTGCGGCTCGCTCCACGGGTAATCGCGGGCGAACCATTGGTTGCCCAGGCAACGGAAGAAATCCAGCGCATTGCCCATGCCACCCTGACGCAGGAACTGCCAGAGTCGATCGCGTGACTGAGCGCTGACCGTGCTCAAGTCGCTGAGCTCCGGGTCCGGACGGTCATCGCCCGGTACCAGAATCAGTTGCACGCCGCGTTCGGACAGTTCGATCAGCCGCTCGACGCCGTAGCGCCAATAGGCGATGCCGCCGTGCAGCGAGATGAGAATGACCTTGGCGTGTCGCAGCACTTCGTCCACGTACAAATCGACCGACGCATGATTCTGCACCTGCATCGGGTTGGCCAGACGCAAGCTCGGATAATCATCCGGCAGCTGCTGCGCCGCCTCGGCAAGCAGCGCCAGGCTGGAATCGCCGCTGCACAGGATCACCAGCTCGGCGGGGGTTTGTCCGAGGTCGGCAATGTTGTCATCCGAGACGAATCCGCCGGGCTGAGTCCTGAGCAGGTGCATGGCTTAAACGCTGAGCGCGGCGCGCAATTGCGCTTCGAGTTGCACGGCATCCAGTGCCTGACCAATCAGCACCAGACGCGTGACGCGCGCTTCTTCAGCGCCCCACTGACGGTCGAAATGCTTGTCGAAACGCGTGCCTACACCCTGAATCAACAAGCGCATCGGTTTGTTCGGGATGGCGGCGAAACCTTTGACACGGAGAATGCCGTGCTGCACCACCAATTGCGTCAGTGCGTCGAGCAGCAGGCTTTCGTCGGCTTGCGGCAGTTCGATGGAGATCGAGTCGAAGGCGTCGTGATCGTGGTCGTCATGATCGTCATCACCGTCATGATGGTGATCATGGTGGCTGTGGCGGCTATCGATGTGTTCTTCGGAGCCAGCGCCGAGGCCAATCAAGACGTCGAGCGGCAAACGACCGTTGCTGGCTTCGATGATTTTTACCGCTGGCGGCAGCTCTTCGGCGACCTCAGCGCGTACGCGAGCCAAGTCTTGCGGGCTGGTCTGGTCGGCCTTGTTGAGGATCACCAGATCGGCGCTCGCCAGTTGATCGGCGAACAGCTCGTGCAGCGGCGATTCATGGTCGAGGTTCGGATCGAGCTTGCGCTGGGCATCGACCTGATCCGGGAACGCGGCGAACGTGCCGGCGGCGACGGCCGGGCTGTCGACCACAGTGATCACCGCATCGACGGTGCAGGCGCTGCGAATTTCCGGCCACTGGAACGCTTGCACCAATGGCTTGGGCAGGGCCAGGCCCGAGGTTTCGATGAGAATGTGATCGAGGTCACCGCGACGGGCTACCAGTTCGCGCATCACCGGGAAGAATTCTTCCTGCACCGTGCAGCACAGGCAGCCGTTGGCCAATTCGTATACGCGGCCGCTGGCCTCTTCTTCGGTGCAGCCGATGGTGCATTGCTTGAGGATTTCACCGTCGATGCCCAACTCGCCGAACTCGTTGACGATCACCGCGATGCGCCGGCCCTGAGCGTTGTCGAGCATGTGCCGTAGCAGCGTGGTTTTGCCCGAACCGAGAAAACCGGTGACGATGGTGACGGGGAGTTTGGCCAGTGTTTTCATCGGTATGCCCTTTGGCAAGCGGCGGGCATACGGGACGAGAACCGGCAGCGCGTGTGTACGCCGGAAGCATTCGCCACCGGATCACCCCGCCCGGTTGTAGTGAGAATCTGTGACGAGGCAGGTCTCCTGGCTGACGGTGTTCAGGCGCTGGGCCTGGCATTCGCTGCGCCTTCCCGCTGGCTCATTGGCTGAGCTGGCAGTGGCGTGGCAACGAACCTCACCGTTCACAGTTGCGGGGGCAGCCGCGGCTTTGACCGCGTTCCCTTCTTAGCTTCGGCGAGTGCCGAAGAACCTCGAAAGCGCAAGGCTACGCATGGGTCCGTCGTGGGTCAATGGTCGGTGAGTCTGAAACTGGGGGTATATCCGTTGCTACGGGTGCAGCGGCGTGCGGTTTCGCTCCAGCGACTCCCTTTTCCAGATGTACGACTGCGTCGTACGGTAGCTGTGATCACACACCCGGAGCGATCCCATAACGAAGCCTGCCGAAGGGGCAAAAGATCAAAAGCAAAAGCCAGATCAAAAGATCGCAGCCTTCGGCAGCTCCTACAGTCGGATCGCGTGCTGCAAGACCAGGTCGGCTGTCAGGCCGCCTTCGCGAGCGGGCTCGCTCCCACAAAAAGCAAAAAGCAAGGCAGCGCAGCTGCCCGCGGCGAAGCCGCCCCACTCAACAATGAGCGCAAGCTCGAGTGCTCTTGATCTTGATCCACCGGCGACGTCGGAAGGCTGAGCGGAGGGATTGATCCGGGCGTGGGAGCGCAGCGACCGTACGACGCAGTTGTACACAGCGAGTGTAGGTGCAGCGAAGCAAACCGGAGCCGCTGCGCCCGGATCAGTCCCGCAGCGAAGGAACCCGAGCCTGCGAGGGCCGAACGTAGGAGCAAGCCTTTTTGGGTACTTTTTCGGCGTTTGGAAAAAGTGCCTCGCCGTAAGGGGGAACCGTAATCAGCAACACCCGCAGCAACGAATATACACACAAAAACATCAGAAAATGCCCCCACCGCAGCACCGAAAACTCCCCGGAAATTGACTAAAAACCCAAACCCATGTTCTCCTGCACACCTTGTTACGGGTGCCCTTCACAGGGTGAAACGGGAAACCGGTGAATCATGTGCTTTACTCAAAGCCATGTCAGTCCGGTGCTGCCCCCGCAACGGTAAGCGAGCGAAGCGTCAAATCCACTGTGCCCTGGCATGGGAAGGTGACGCTTGCAGGTCGGTGACAAACCAACCCCTCGTGAGCCCGGAGACCGGCCCGCAACACCCAGCGCGCGCAAGCGCCGCTGACCACCAACAAACCCGCGGTGGGCGGGCGCTGTTCGAAATCCCTGCGTGCCCGACTCGCAGGGATTTTCCTGCGCTCTATTCACCCGCTGACATTTCAGAGGGAAGCGCTATGTCGATCATCAGCAATACCGTCAGCCACACTGACCACATCTCCAGCACCACCACTCTCGGCCAACGCGTGGCCGCCGCCCTCTTCGCCTCGATCCTCGGCGCCAGTCTGGTCTGGTTCGCCGGTTTCTCGCACATCGAAGCAGTGCACAACGCTGCCCACGATACCCGCCACAGCGCTGCGTTCCCTTGCCACTGAGACCTGCCGACATGATCAAGCGTATCGCGCAAACGGCGGGGTTCACCGGCTTGCTGGCCGCCCTGCTGCTGACGTTGCTGCAGAGTTTCTGGGTATCACCACTGATTCTGCAGGCCGAAACCTTCGAGAAATCCGAACCGGTCGTGCAAGTTCACGAACACGCCGCTGGCACTGCCGCCCACAGCCACGATGGCGAAGCCTGGGAGCCCGAAGACGGCTGGCAGCGCGTGGTCTCGACCACCGGTGGCAATCTGGTGGTGGCAGTGGGTTTCGCCTTGATGCTCGCTGGCCTTTACACCCTGCGCGCGCCGACCCGGACTTCGCAAGGTCTGCTCTGGGGGCTGGCCGGTTACGCCACGTTCGTTCTCGCGCCAACGCTGGGGCTGCCGCCAGAATTGCCGGGCACGGCAGCCGCCGATCTGGCATCGCGACAAATATGGTGGATTGGCACTGCTGCTTCGACCGCTGTCGGTCTGGCACTGATCGCCTTCAGCCGTCACTGGCTGATGAAGATTCTCGGAGTGGCGATTCTTGCAGTGCCGCATGTGATCGGCGCGCCGCAGCCACAGGTGCATTCCATGCTCGCGCCGGAGGCATTGGAAACCCAGTTCAAAATCGCTTCTCAGTTGACTAACGTAGCGTTCTGGCTGGCCTTGGGCCTGATCAGTGCCTGGTTGTTCCGCCGCAAAAGCGCAGGGCACTATCAGGCATGATCAATGACCGCGCAGCGCCGACGCTGGTTGTTGGCTTGGGCTGCCAGCGCGGCTGCCCGGCCAGTACGCTGCGCGCGTTACTCGATCAAGCCCTGCAGGCGCATCGCATCGAACTGCGAGCCGTCAAGGCGTTAGCCACTATCGATCTGAAGCGTGACGAACCGGGTCTGCTGGAACTGGCCACACAGTTGAACCTGCCCTTGCGGTTTTTCAGCAGTGCCGAACTGGCCGGTTACCAACAGCGTCTCAGCCATCAATCACAGATCGCCTTTGAGCGCACCGGCTGCTACGGCGTGGCGGAAAGCGCCGCGCTGGCAATGGCCGAGCAACTGATCCAGGCGCCGGCGAGACTGTTCATTGCGCGGCAGAAATATGCGCAGGCCACGCTGGCATTGGCTGGCGCTGCATAAAATCCCGATAATCGTCGCCATCGATCATGAGCACACTTCATCTGCAGTGCAGCTGCGCCTCTTTACTAGGATTTAACGATGACCGTCTACTTTATCGGCGCTGGGCCCGGCGATCCGGAACTGATCACCGTCAAAGGCCAGCGCCTGATCCGCGCCTGCCCGGTGATTATCTACGCTGGCTCGCTGGTGCCGTCGGCAGTGCTGGAAGGTCACCGGGCCGATAGCGTGGTCAACAGTGCCGAGCTGCACCTGGAACAGATCATCGATCTGATCAAGAGTGCCCATGCCAAAGGCCAGGACGTCGCGCGCGTGCATTCCGGAGATCCGAGTCTGTACGGAGCGATCGGTGAGCAGATTCGCTATCTGCGCGAGCTCGGCATTCCCTTCGAGATCATTCCAGGCGTGACTGCCACAGCGGCATGCGCAGCGCTGCTCGGCGCCGAGTTGACCCTGCCGGACATTTCACAAAGCGTGATTCTGACCCGTTACGCCGACAAGACTGCCATGCCGGCCGGCGAGGAACTGGCCAGTCTGGCGCAACATGGCGCGACCATGGCCATTCATTTGGGCGTCAATCATCTGCAGAAGATACTGGTTCAATTGCTGCCCCATTACGGCGCGGATTGCCCGATTGCCGTTATTCACCGGGCGACATGGCCAGATCAGGACTGGGTGGTTGGCACGCTGGAGGACATTGCCGGGAAAGTCGAGGCCAAAGGGTTTCGGCGTACGGCGCTGATTCTGGTCGGGCGGGTGCTGGGCAGTGAGGTGTTCAGCGAGTCATCGTTGTATCGCGCCGGGCATGCGCACCTTTATCGCCCCTAGAAGCACCTTTGCGAGCAGTTCCGCCGACAGGGTCGGCGAACATTGCCCATAAAAAAACGGCGCTCACGGGGCGCCGTTTTTCATGCTCGCAGCGAACGTCTTAGTAGTAGGCGTTTTCTTTCTGCGTATGGTCGGTCACATCGCGAACGCCCTTGAGCTCCGGGATGCGCTCGAGCAGGGTGCGCTCGATGTCTTCCTTCAAGGTCACGTCTGCCTGGCCGCAGCCCTGGCAACCGCCACCGAACTGCAATACGGCAATGCCGTCCTCGACCACATCGATCAGGCTGACCTGACCACCGTGGCTGGCCAGCCCCGGGTTGATCTCGGTTTGCAGGTAATAATTGATGCGCTCATTGACCGGGCTGTCGGCATTGACCATTGGCACCTTGGCGTTCGGCGCCTTGATGGTCAACTGGCCGCCCATACGGTCGGTGGCGTAATCGACGACGGCGTCATCGAGAAACGCTTCGCTGAACGAATCGATATAAGCAGTGAAGCTTTTCAGCCCCAGCGCAGTATCTTCAGGTTTTTCTTCGCCCGGCTTGCAGTAGGCAATGCAGGTTTCGGCGTACTGGGTGCCAGGCTGGGTGATGAAGACACGGATGCCGATGCCGGGGGTGTTCTGCTTGGAAAGCAGGTCGGCCAGGTAATCATGGGCGGCGTCGGTAATGGTAATAGCGGTCATAAAAACTCCTCGCAGGCTTGGGCGCAGTTTACGCCAATCGGAGCGCGGGACAAAGTCCCAGTGTTTTTGTCGGAAAAAGCCGCACGTGTGCCCTCGCCTGCTCGCTGACGGTGGCGACGAATGAGCGCTTGATCAACGGGTGGCTGTTAACAAATGGAAACCCAAGCACATTCGCCCCCATATATATGTATACCTTTGCCGGTTTTCCATGCCCCTATATTCAAGGCCTTCGACTATTTTTCCAGCCGCTACGGTTCAAAGGCCTTGAATGTCTATTTCGTTATCCAGTTTCTACAACAAGACGCCGCCTCGCAGGTTGCAGGATCTCAACCACCTGATCAGTTACCTGCATGGGCTCATCGACGACAACTTCAACACGGATGCCAGTGAGCTCTATTACCACCCGCCCGCCGCCTCTGAATTGGAGCGCGAATGCAAGGAAGCCTTTCGTGTATTGAAAAAACTCGAGGCAGACGAAGATTTCATAACGCACCTTTCCACGCCAGCCACGGTCGATCAATCGCTGTTAGGCAACGACTTCCTGTACGACTTCCTGTCCGTCCAGTTGAGTTCCACGAAGTCGCCGACACCTGACCCGGCGGAAGTTTTCCCGATCGCCGGTCACTCGGTAACGCTGAGAGACGTTCCGATGTATTGGTCGATCGATGTTGATGTCTTGCTCGATATCTACCGTCAAGTCGGCAACGGGGTCAAAAGCGACGGTTCCGTGCGGTTCGACCAGGTTCTGGCCTGGTACGCGCTGATCCCACGGCGTCCCGCCACACAGGCGGACTGGCAGCGCCTGCTGCACAATCTGGTGGAGCATCGCGCGTTATGGTTGCTTGGGCATCACGGGGCCGTCAGTGACTTCGAGCACTTGTTCAGCGCTGAAAGCGACGAAACGATCATCCGGGTTGTCCGCGAAATCGAAGCCGAGACATCACGCTGCCTATTGGCGAATGTCGTACCGGTGAAATCCAATGGCAAATTTGCAAAGTTGAGCCAAACCACGCCGGTAGCGCTGCTGGAAACAGCCCTGCAATCGGCGAGCAACCTGCAACTGGCACAACGTATTGCCGCAGCACTGGATTGGTACACCGCGAAGAACGAGCAAAACCGCCCGGCCAGTGTACTGACCAGGTTGTTGTGGCGAGCGCTCTGGCTGAGCGTAAAACCGGGCCCGCACGGCAACTATCAAAACGAACTGCAGATACTGATCGGGCCCGGTTGTGGCTATTCGTCCATCCACGAATCGTTGATCGAGCACTTCCAAAGATCACTGTCGGTCGAGCGGCCTATTGCCTTGTTAGCGATGGCCATCATGAAGAGCAACGTGGCCAGCGAAGCGTGGGTTCAGGATATTCCCGACGCACTGCCGTACGCCACGTCCAGCACCTGGGTCAATTTCAGGAGTGGTTTCATGCTTGCCGAATCCGTCGCGCCCGGCTCCTCCCGGCACATGACCTTCGAACAGTTGCTCAATTTGCCGGCGGAGCATTTCCGGGCCTTTGCGCACGATATCGAGCAACAGCGACTGGTTGCCGCCGCCAAAGTCCGCCCGACGGTGGAGTGGGCAGCGGCGATGGGATTGTTCGCCACACGTCAGACGGCTTATCCGGTCAGCGAAATAGAGCTGGCATTGAGCACGCTGGAACAGCATGAGCAAGAAATGCTCGATGCCCTGAAAAACCTCGCGCTGACCCCACCCAGTCGCTTTCGCTATGCCTCGGACGCAGCGTATGACCAGGCGTTTCATGCCTGGCTGGTCACCCCAAGAGCCGCCTATAAGTGTTTGATCAAGACATTGCTCGCCCAATATCTGCCTGCATGCCGGGGTGATCTGGAGCGGGACGAAGTGACTGTTTACTCGCTGCGGCTGCCGCTGAACGACATGCAGGTCGAACATGAGAACAAAGCCAACACCGACGCCGTGCGTGGCCGCTGCGGGTTCATTCTGCGAATGATCAATCCGGTCTATCCGGCAAAGGTCCGCTACATTGAAGTCTTTCCGCGAGCGGGTATCGTGCGCTTGCGCAAAGACATCGACTCGCTGCCAGTTGGCGGTGAGATCAAGGTCGAGAGCGTTGGCTCCAGCAGTCGAACAAGCCGGGGTTCATTCAGAAAAGGCACCCAATTGCCGTTCGATTGGGAAGCCTACCGCGACGGCTCGAAACCCGGAGCGCATCAGCACGCCACCTTGATCATGGAGCAGGTCGGCGAAAAATTCGCCGCGGTTGCCATTGAGCAGCGCCCCCCCGACGTAGCGGCACGCACCCTGCCCTTTGCGGCAAATAACCTGACCTCTGCCCGGGCGGAGAATCTCGCGGCGATGATTGCTCGCGAATTGTTCTATAAAGATGAATCGGCCCTGCTCGAAGACACCCGCAAGGCCACACGCAGCACCGACATCGGCCGGGATTTTCTCGAGGACCTCACCTTCTGGGGAAAAATGTTCGTACCGTTCTGGGGCGCCATTGATGATCTGGCATCCGGCGAGCCGCAACGCATCGAGCGCGGCGGGCTCGGCCTGTTCACCGACATCGTTTCGTTTGCGCTGCCCATCGGAAAATACCTCGCCGGTTGTACCCGCCTGGTCAGCCAGGCAGGCACGCTCGGCCTGCGCCTCGCCCTGCCAAAATTTGCCGGTCTGACGCGAACTCTATTGGTATCGACGCTGCGCGAACTCAACCCGCTGGAGTCGGTATTGGCATTGCTCAAGCTCGGTCGCTTTACCCTGCGCAAGCTCGGCGCGGCGGCAATGCGCCAGGCACGCCTGGGCATTGCCCAGTTGCGCGACGGAACGGTCAGCGTTCAGCACTTGATCGCAGTCGACCCGAACACCTGGGCACCGCGCCAACCCGGCGACCGGCTCTGCACCGTCGAAGGAATCGCTGACATTCCCATGCGCAACGTCGGCAGCGTCGGCGCGGCGGATTATCGGCTCATCGATGCGCTGTCCGGGCAGGCGTTCGGCCCTCGCTACCGCGAGCCGGTGAGAGTGATGAGCAACAGCAGTCCGTTGTTGCAGCCCTACGCTGTTCAGCCCCACTGGATTTCCGGCCTCCAGGCCGACTCGCGAGGAATCTTTTTCCGTCCTGAATACAACCAGAAATTCATCTGCAACATCGATGAAAACGGGACTGTCGCCGTGTACCAGATACGTGAAAACTCGTATGGATTCCTTCAGGAAACCGCGCAAAACGGGGAAAACAGCTTCTCGGTCGTGCTAGTCAACCCGAAGAACAACCGTGACCTGTCGATCAACCTCTCATCGGTAAAGCCCGGCCATTGGTACAGCAGGGAAATCCGGGTCAGAGGCGGCGCGCCTGATGACCCCAACGTGACAACACCGTTGCATCTGCAAAAATGGTCGCGGTTCAGCGAGCATGTGCTGGAGGTCACCCTTGAGGCGTTTGCGAAAAAACATCGGCTGGACCCGGCCGCCTTCAGGCAATTCGTCCACACAGAAGGGCAGTTGAAACCGCTGGGCCAACAGATACTGGATCGGGCCGACACCGCGCGTACGGTTGTCACCTACGAGCATCTGCGGGAGTGGCGCAGCATGTCGCAGGAAGGCCGCAGCACGCTCAGCCGCGAAGGCTTCGCCGCCACGCACAATCTTGACCCGCAGGACTTCATTACCCACGTCAACACCGATGGCTCGTTTCGGGCACCGGGAAAGGTATTGGAGAAATATGCCCATAACCAGGCGTTCACGCCTTTGACCGCAGAGCACATCGAGCAATGGCGCGTGCGTTACATCGCCACCGGCTCCGCCAGCACCATGGGTACGTTTCTCGATGACAACAATCTCGACCCGGTACTCTGGTCAACGTTTGTCAATGATCGGGGTGAATTGAGAAGTGCGGTGCCAGAGTGTCTGCAATTGCTCGCTGCCTCGGATTCAGCGCTCATGCGTGCTCGAAAGTCCCTACCCCCCGGCACGGGGATAAAATCCGCTTCCTGGCAGTTACCACAGCCGCCTTCGCCCCGCGAAACAGGACCACTTTCGCCGCCGGTTGCTGGCAGTTCCAAACGACCTCGCCTGGACAATGCTGCGCCTGAAACCCCGCGCGACGCAGACCTGATCCCTTCGCTTGGGCATCACATCAATAACAATGCCCCCATTCTTCAGGACCCGACGGATGTCAGAATCAGCCTCACGAGCAAACTTGAGGGTGATATCGACAAAATCACCATCACCGAAACCAATCGCTTTCTCGCGGGGTTCGAGGGTCCCAGACTCAAGGAAATGACACGAAGAATCACCGAAGACGTCCAGGAATGGATCGCCGATGAAGGCCGCCATCATGACAGGCTGGCCAGTCGACTCGAGGTCAGACGACCGCTCGACGGCCCGGAACGGGGGTTGTCGGTATTTGCCAAAGTCGACATCGAGCCTTTCGAAGTGCTAGGACCTTACACCGGCAAACTGCACCGCACGACCAGATCCGTACGGGCGGAAATGCTGGAGAAATCCACCGAGAAAGTCAGCACGTTTCTCTTCGCAACGGCAACGAAGGGCGCCACTCTGAGCGGTCATGGCAACAGCAACGTGCTGAGCCTGATCAATGCGGTCAATGTGCCCGGCCAGGCCAACATAGGCGTCGAGAACGTTGGCTCGATCTATGTTGGCAAATACATGGTTTTTTTGCTCGCATGGGAGAAGATTCCGGCAGGCACCGAACTGTTCCTCGATTACGGCTCTGATTACTGGAAAACCTTGAGGGCCGCTGGCGTCGCGTCAGCGACCGACCCGACATGAGCGCTGTTCAGCATTGACGCACCCAAAGACGCAGGCCACAAGCCTGCGTCGTTGTCTGCTCAAAGATTCTCGTACCGGTTCATGTCCAGCACACCCTCTTCCACCGGTTCGGTTTCGTGGATGTATCGGCTCAAGTCATGGAAATACAGCCAGAACTGCGGATGACTACGGCGGATGCCCCAGTGCTCGACGATTTTTTCGAACCGGTTGGCATCCCTGGCATTTTCCATGGCATCGACAAACGCCGGCACCTGCTCGGCCGGCACGTTGAACATGAAATTCGGGTAACTGGTCAGCACGCCAGGATAAATGGTCAGGGTGTCGAGCCCCGGTTGATAACGCCGTGATTCGCCGAGCAAAAACGCCACGTTGCTGTGCGCGCGATTGCGCAGCAGGCTGTAGACCTCGCGCTTGCCGCTGGCGGTTTCGACACGCAGCAGGGTTGCTTCGGGCATCTGGTCGATGACTTTCAGCCCCGCCGCCGGCCGCGAGGCGAGACGGCTCAAGGCTTGCTCGGCGTTTTGCAGTGCCGGGTCGATGTTCGGCCGCGAGCAGTAAGCGCCATCGCAACGATTGATCGGATCAGGTCGCGCATTGAGGTCACCGTAACGCGCCAGCAATTGCATCGCAAAATCGCGCTTCGGGTCCTTTTCGTCGAGTTTCAGGGCAGTCGGCTTGTCGTCATCAATGGCTTCATAATCGAGCCACATCTTGAACTGCCCGCCGTCCTGGTACCAATCATTGAGGTAATCCTCACGGGAGTCGGCCGGCATCAGGCGCAGGAAGTTCTGTTCGGCACCGTTGCGGATCAGGTCGAAATACAGGCGCGTCTGCGCCTGATGGGAGACGTTGCCGAACACGTCAAAGTTGACCGCGAGCTGGTAGTAGGTGCGTTCCAGCAGCGGATAGTCGAACAGCCACATCGTCTGCGGTACTTCACCAATCAGGCCTTTGGTCACCGACGCACTGTCGAAGTGACGGAAAATGCTCAACAGCGCGTTGTCGTTGCCGGCCCACAGCGTCGACCAGCTCGGCGGCGGCAGATCGGCGTAGCTGTCGCGGCGCAGGGCTTCGTATTCGTTGCGCTTGTCGCGATAGTTGCGCCACAGGCTCAGCACGCTGCCGACATCGTCGTTCTGCCCCGGCATCGCCAGCAACGGTGTGGCCTGGCCACGGTAGTTCGGGTCGGTGATATAGAGGTCATGTTCCGGTGCCTGAAACAACGCCCAGAAGTTGTCGCGGATCACATCCGTCGCGATCTGCCCCCGACACACCGGCCCGCGAATAAAGGTGCGAACAAAGTATTCGGCGTTATCGAGCATGAACTGATAGCGCGCCTGAGCCGGAATCGCCTCGAAGGTCGCAAACGGGTTGGCGCGGCTTTGCGGGCCGTAACCTGGGAGCGCATTGACCTGCCAGTTACCGCTGTAGAACAGGCTTTTGACGCGGGCCATTTTTGCCGCACTCAGCGCATAGGTGATGTGCGTCTTGTGCACGATCACTCCCTGCACCGGCCACAAGCGGTAATACACCTGCGTGCCGGGGTCGTCGTTCGGGCGGCGCGTGGCGATCAGGTCGATCGGCTGCCCGCTCGGCGTGCGCGAACGCACCCACTGGAAATAGTGCCCCGGCTCGCCGTCCTTGAAATAGATGTGCGCCAGATACCAGTGTTCGAACAGCCAGCGCCCGACCAGACTTTGCCGCGCGCCGGGGGCGTTGAGCAGGTTTTCCCACTGCAGGATCTGCATGGCCTCTTGCGCATTGGGCGCCAGACTCTGCTCGTCAATTGGCGCGCCAGACGCCAGCCAGCGCTGCAAGGTCTGATATTGCTGGTTGGTCAGACCGGTGACTGCCAGCGGCATGCCCTCCTTCGGGTGCGCGCCGGCGTAGCCGTCGAACTCGGCGGGCATTGCACAGAGATTGTTGCGATTGAGCCCCAGGACAATGTCCTCGGGCAGCTTGGCGTTCGGCGTCAGCGGCGTGTTGTGGCCGAGTTCGAGCATGCGCGCCATCAGCGCGGCCTGACTGCCCTGAGCGTCGAGCACCGAATAGAAATCTTTCTGCTGCCAGGCGCGCTTGCCGAAGGCGTCGTAAAACAATCGGGTGGTGGGTGCTGCCTGGGTGCGTTCGCCGTCGTACACCGGCATCTTGCTCGCGCCACGAGCGGCGCCTTCGCCACTGCCCAGATTGAGCTGGCACGCCGAGTCGTAACAGGCATGGCACGCCACGCACTTCTCGGTAAAAATCGGCTGAATGTCCCGGGTATAGGAAATAGAAGAAGGAGCAGCAGGATCCTGCGCCGCAACGCTCCCGCTCAGGACCAGCAACCATAAACTGATGACGCGGTACGGCATGCTGCTGATCCCGATTGTGTAAAAAAGGCGACGATTCTACCGTTATGACGGCCGCACCAACATGAGCGATATTCATGCAAAAGCTGCGGATACTCCAAAAGCGCACAGGTTTGCTATGATCGCGCTCCTTCGTAATGGTCTTTTCGAGTAGTCCACATGTCCGATCGCAGCGTCCGCCTTCAAGCTCTCAAGCAAGCCCTCAAAGAGCGCATCCTGATTCTCGACGGCGGGATGGGCACGATGATCCAGAGCTACAAGCTCGAAGAGCAGGATTATCGCGGCAAACGCTTCGCGCACTGGCCGAGCGACGTCAAGGGCAACAACGACCTGCTGGTGATCACCCGCCCGGACGTGATCGGCGGTATCGAAAAGGCCTACCTGGACGCCGGCGCCGACATTCTCGAAACCAATACCTTCAACGCCACGCGCATTTCCATGGCCGATTACGGCATGGAAGAGCTGGCGTACGAGTTAAACGTAGAAGGCGCACGCCTGGCGCGCAAGATTGCCGACGCCAAGACCGCCGAAAATCCGGCCAAGCCACGCTTCGTCGCCGGCGTGCTCGGCCCGACCAGCCGTACCTGCTCGCTGTCGCCCGACGTCAACAACCCCGGCTACCGCAACGTCACTTTCGATGAGCTGGTGGAAAACTACACTGAAGCCACCAAGGGGCTGATCGAGGGCGGCGCCGACCTCATCCTGATCGAGACGATCTTCGACACCCTCAACGCCAAAGCGGCGATTTTCGCCGTGCAAGGTGTGTTCGAAGAGCTGCACATCGAACTGCCGATCATGATCTCCGGAACCATCACCGACGCCTCCGGCCGCACACTGTCGGGCCAGACCACCGAAGCGTTCTGGAACTCGGTGGCCCACGCCAAGCCGATCTCCGTGGGCCTGAACTGCGCCCTCGGCGCCAGCGAACTGCGTCCGTACCTGGAAGAGCTGTCGAACAAGGCCAGCACTCACGTTTCTGCGCACCCGAACGCTGGCCTGCCCAACGAATTCGGCGAGTACGACGAACTGCCTTCGCAAACCGCCAAAGTCATCGAAGAATTCGCCCAGAGCGGCTTCCTCAACATCGTCGGCGGTTGCTGCGGCACCACCCCGGGGCACATCGAAGCCATCGCCAAAGCCGTGGCCGGTTACGCACCGCGGCAGATTCCGGATATTCCCAAGGCCTGCCGCCTTTCGGGTCTGGAGCCGTTCACCATCGATCGCAGTTCGCTGTTCGTCAATGTCGGCGAGCGGACCAACATCACCGGTTCGGCGAAATTCGCCCGCCTGATTCGTGAAGACAACTACACCGAAGCCCTTGAAGTCGCTTTGCAGCAGGTCGAGGCCGGCGCGCAGATCATCGACATCAACATGGACGAGGGCATGCTCGATTCGAAGAAGGCCATGGTCACCTTCCTCAATCTGATCGCTGGCGAACCGGACATCTCGCGCGTGCCGATCATGATCGACTCGTCGAAATGGGAAGTCATCGAAGCCGGCCTCAAGTGCATCCAGGGCAAGGGCATCGTCAACTCGATCAGCATGAAAGAAGGCGTCGAGCAGTTCATCCATCACGCCAAGCTGTGCAAGCGCTACGGCGCTGCGGTGGTGGTGATGGCCTTCGACGAAGCCGGCCAGGCCGACACCGAAGCGCGCAAGAAAGAGATCTGCAAACGCTCCTACGACATTCTGGTCAACGAAGTCGGCTTCCCGCCGGAAGACATCATCTTCGACCCGAACATTTTCGCTGTGGCCACCGGCATCGAAGAACACAACAACTACGCCGTCGACTTCATCAACGCCTGCGCTTACATCCGCGACGAGCTGCCGTATGCGCTGAGTTCCGGCGGTGTTTCGAACGTATCTTTCTCGTTCCGTGGCAACAATCCGGTGCGCGAAGCGATCCACTCGGTGTTCCTGCTCTACGCCATCCGCGCCGGCCTGACCATGGGCATCGTCAACGCCGGTCAGCTGGAGATCTACGACCAGATCCCGGTGGAGCTGCGCGACGCCGTTGAAGATGTGATCCTCAACCGCACCCCGGACGGCACCGACGCCCTCCTCGCCATTGCCGACAAGTACAAAGGCGACGGCAGCGTCAAGGAAGCCGAGACCGAAGAGTGGCGCAACTGGGACGTCAACAAACGTCTGGAACACGCGCTGGTCAAGGGCATCACCACGCACATCGTCGAAGACACCGAAGAATCCCGGCAGTCGTTTGCGCGGCCGATCGAAGTGATCGAAGGCCCGCTGATGTCCGGCATGAACATCGTCGGAGACCTGTTCGGCGCGGGCAAAATGTTCCTTCCGCAAGTGGTGAAATCCGCCCGGGTGATGAAGCAGGCCGTGGCGCACCTGATCCCGTTCATCGAACTGGAAAAAGGCGACAAACCGGAAGCCAAGGGCAAGATTCTCATGGCCACCGTCAAAGGTGACGTGCACGACATCGGCAAGAACATCGTTGGCGTCGTGCTCGGTTGCAATGGCTACGACATCGTCGACCTCGGCGTGATGGTTCCGGCGGAGAAGATCCTGCAAGTCGCCAAGGAAGAGAAATGCGACATCATTGGCCTCTCCGGCCTGATCACGCCGTCGCTGGATGAAATGGTTCACGTCGCCCGTGAAATGCAGCGTCAGGACTTCCACCTGCCACTGATGATCGGTGGCGCGACCACCTCCAAAGCGCACACGGCGGTGAAGATCGAGCCCAAGTACAGCAACGATGCCGTGGTCTACGTGACCGACGCCTCGCGCGCCGTCGGCGTGGCAACCCAATTGTTGTCCAAGGAGCTCAAGGCCGGGTTCGTCGAGAAGACCCGTCTGGAATACATCGACGTGCGCGAGCGTACCTCCAACCGCAGCGCCCGCACCGAACGCCTGAGCTACGCCGCCGCCATCGCCAAGAAGCCGCAATTTGACTGGGCCAATTACCAGCCAGTGAAACCGACATTCACTGGCAGCAAAGTGCTCGACAACATCGATTTGAAGGTGCTGGCCGAATACATCGACTGGACGCCGTTCTTCATTTCCTGGGATCTGGCCGGCAAGTTCCCTCGCATTCTCGAAGACGAAGTGGTCGGTGAAGCCGCCACCGCGCTGTACAAGGACGCGCAGGAGATGCTGGCCAAACTGATCGACGAGAAGCTGATCAGCGCCCGCGCGGTGTTCGGTTTCTGGCCAGCCAATCAGGTCAACGAAGACGACATCGAGCTGTACGACGATAACGGCAAGCCGTTGGCCAAGCTGCATCATCTGCGTCAGCAGATCATCAAGACCGACGGCAAACCGAACTTCTGCCTCGCCGACTTCGTGGCGCCGAAAGACAGCGAAGTCACCGATTACGTCGGCGGATTCATCACCACCGCCGGCATCGGTGCCGAAGAAGTGGCCAAGGCTTATCAAGACGCCGGCGATGACTACAACTCGATCATGGTCAAGGCCCTTGCCGACCGTCTGGCCGAAGCCTGCGCGGAATGGCTGCACCAGCAAGTGCGCAAGGAGCACTGGGGTTATGCCAAGGACGAAACGCTGGATAACGATGCGCTGATCAAAGAGCAATACCGAGGCATCCGCCCCGCTCCCGGCTACCCGGCCTGCCCGGATCACACCGAGAAAGCCGCACTGTTCACTCTGCTCGACCCAGAGGCTGCCGAAATGCGCGCCGGGCGCAGTGGCGTGTTCCTGACCGAGCATTACGCGATGTTCCCGGCCGCAGCGGTCAGCGGCTGGTACTTCGCCCATCCGCAGGCGCAGTACTTTGCCGTGGGCAAGATCGACAAGGATCAAGTGCAGAGCTACACCGCGCGCAAGGGTCAGGACTTGAGCGTCACTGAACGTTGGCTGGCACCGAATCTGGGTTACGACAGCTGACATGTTCCAGGCCCGGAAGCACCCTGCTCCCGGGCCTCATCACTTATCCACTCACGGTCGCCATGATGGGCCGGGCTGCGGTGAAGAAGGAGCGGGTTGTGCCGCGCCTTCAACCACCGGCGCCAGACTCTGCATTTGCGCGCGAGACAGCTCTTTCAACTTCTCAACGCGCGCTTCCGCCAGTTCGATCTCCAGGGTTGCCATCGCCTCCAGGTAGCTATTACGAGTCAGCTCGTTGGCGTCCTTGTCCGGATGAGCGTCCTCAACCTCCTCCAGACGCCGGCTCGCGTTGCTTTCAAGTGTTTCGAACACCTCAGGGTTGCGCTCGCGCAAATAGCGAATCCAGTAATCGCGACCGATCAGATCCTCCAGAAACCTGTCCGATGCTTCATCGGCGAGAACGGCTGCTTGCGCGTCGAGCAATCGCTGCCCGCGAATCGGTGTGGCGTATAGCATGTGCTCGGGTTGCGCTGGCAGTTCCAGGCCATCCGGCCAGCCGCGAGTCATGCCGATGCGGTATTGCAGGCGGACTTCGGCGCGGTCTTTGTTTTTGGCCGCGGCTTCGGCCAGCCGGTCCACCCTTTCCAGGCGAAACAGGCGGCGGGTCAGATCGAGCAAGGCTCTGCCGCGCTGCTCTGGGCGATGCCGCGGAACGTCGCGCAGGGCGTTGTATTCATAGACACGGGTTTCCAGTTCGCTGAACGACAGAATCCGGCCATCGCCGCAGGTGCCGTGCGTCTCGGCGTTGAGAAACAACAGCTCGCGCAGCTCGGTATTTTCCGTGGCAGCCTCGATGACCAGCCACACCCGGTGAGTCAGATCGGCGCCGGACAGCTTGTATTCGAGGGTGTCGGGCAAGGTCGAGAGCAAATGAAAGAATGACTCATGGTTGGCCTGTCGGGCCAATTGCAGCCATAGCGCTTGCCGCGCGGCGCGCACATCGGCACGCGTATGGGTCATCCAGGTTTCCATCGCCGGCGGTGCCACATCCTGCGCCGAATTGGCAATGTCCTCAGCGGCCTCGACAACGGCATGCGTATCGACGCGCCTGCCAGCGCCACCGCCTGAACCACGTGGATCATCACTGTCGTCGCTATCGGAGTCCGAGCCAGAGTCTGTCCCGGAGTCGGAATCGCTATCAGACTCAAGAATGCGTTCTTCAATTTGACGCTGCAGAAACGCTGTCGAGTACCCCATCACATCACTGCCGCCATGTGCGACGCTGTAATCCCTGAGCTGCTCCAGCGCGTTAAGCGACAGCGAGTTCTCCGACAAGTCAGCACCCGCCACAAGCCTCTCGTGGTTGCCGCCCAACAGCCGGTCCGGAAAGACCAGGATGTTGTTGCCCGAGAGGTCCAGTCTTTGCAGATGCGCCAGATCGAGCACGCCGCCCGGCCAGAAATCCAGACCGTTGTGGCTGAGATTGAGTGTTTCCAGACGGCTGAAGCTTGCGGCGCTGAATTCTTCCAGCTGATTGTGGCTGAGGTCGAGCCAGCGCAGCTGCGCTCCGCCCGCGTGCTGATACACCGTCTGCGCCGCGGCCAGGCGATTACCGCTCAATTCCAGCCGCTCCAGACGGTTCAGCCGACCGACAGCGTCCGGTAGCCGATCCAGTGCATTGCCGTTGAGTCTCAGGGTGGTCAGCTCAGGGAACGCCGGGCAAAAGCGGTTGAAACCTTCAACGGTAAACTTGACCCCTGTCAGATCCAGTGTTCGTACATGGGAAAACACGGTAGACAACGCAGGCAAATCCCCGATGAGTCCCGCTGAAAGGCTCAGCGTCTGTCCGGCCGACCCGGTAAGAGCGGTAACCCCGTCGCGCCAGCAAGTGCGGATCCTCGTCGCGTCGAACAGTCTCGTGGACGACGACACCCCTTCACCAGGCCCTGGCGCCGGATTGAAAATCCAGCCGTTCAACTCACGCGTCAGCGTCTCGTTAGTCGCTCGCCACTGGTTCAGCCTGTCCGCCATTTGCTCGGGAAGCAGCCCTTCGCTGCGTAAGCGCGCAACGCTGGCTTGCGCTTGGTCAAGCGTCAGCGAAGGAAATATCTCCAGCACACTGGCGCTCATGTCAGAGGCACCGCTGATTTCGGAGACCGGCCGGAGTGGTAACAGCTGACCGGCGCGATTCAGCGCGCTTTCCGGCAGGGTCGCGCTTGAAATGCCCGGCAGTGACGCCGACTGCGCATCGAACTGTTGCAAAGCGCCCTCGGGCAAACCGATGGATATTTCAATCCGGCGCTGCGCGGCTTGAAGGTCTGCCTCGCCTGCGACGCTGAAGCGGTTGTTGAGCAAGCGGGTCTTGAGCAGCACCGTGTCGTTGGCAAGGACATCTTCGGGAAGCGATCCGATGGTGTTATGACGCAAATCCAGCACTTGTAAACGCGGCAGGCTTTGCGCGCCTGTCGGCCATTGGTTCAGTCCATTTGAACTGAGGTTCAGCGTCTTGAGCCCTGTCAGGCGAGAAACGTCGAGTGTGTCCAGCCGATTGAGCCGGGCATTGAGATGCTCTAGTTTATTCAGCGCATCGAATTGGGCCTGAACGTCAGGGGTAACGGCGATACGGTTGAGCGACAAGTCCAGCTGCGTCAGTCGGGTCACATCGGCTGACCGGACCGGCACTTCTGTCAACCCGCAGGCGGTGACTTCCAAGCTTGTAGCGCCACTGAATGCCTGGAGGAAACCGCGAATCTGTTCGATCGGCACATTCAGCCGATCCAGCCGAACGCTTGACACGTGAGCAAACGTACCGGCTGGCAATTGCGGCAGTTCACTGACTGACGCCTCGCCCACTACCCATGCATTGTCAACCAGCTCAAACACACCGGCATCGCCGATATCCGCGCCGGCTGTCCAGTCCGTGGCATTGAAGGGACGCACGTCGTCGTTCAGGCGATAACGCCTGCGTATGGCTGCGCGCCAGTTCTGTTCAAGTGCACGCACCACCCGGGCATTGGCCGGCGCTTGCCAGCGCGCTGCCGGCATCGCTGTACGTAATTCTCCGGATGCAGTGGCCTCGTAGAACTGGCGGAAAATTGCGTTGTGCTCCACCCGCAGAATCTCCACAGCCTTGAGTCGGGTTTCCGGGGTGTTCCATAGGCTCATGATGCGCTCAGGCAACGGGTTGATACGGCCCGCCTCGCCCGTGAGGAACTGCAGCTCTCCGGCGCAGTAGCGGCGAACCATCGAGTCCAGATCAACCAGATGTTGCCACTGCCCCAAGTAGTTTTTCACATAGTCGTAAGCAGGCTTGAACGCGTCGTGAGAAAACTTCGACCAGTCCAGCGACAAGCCCGCCCAGAGTTTCTCGTGCCCCACATAAAGCGTCTGTGGCAGCGACGCGATAGACGTCTGCGTCAGATCCAAACGTTCCAGTTCAGGCAGTTGCTCGACATAAGCCGGCCACTGCCTAAGGCCTGGTGCTTCGATCTTGAGTTTTTTCAGGCGTCTGAGGGGAGCCAGATCGAGGCCAGGCGGCATGCCCGCGCCGCTGCGAAGGTCGAGATGAAGCTCCTCAACAGCGGTCAACGTACGCAATCGTGTCGACAGATCTGCAGCCATGACCGTGGCCTGGCTTCTAAACTTGAGCTTCGTCAGCGCGGACATTCGCGTCACCGTCAACGGCAGGGTCGTCAGTGCCTGCTCATGCGCCATGTAGGTGCCAAACAGGCTGCCCCGCTCCCCCAGCGACAGCTTTTGCACATTGGCAAACCGCGCCAGGAATGCGTCTGCATTGGCGTCGGTCAAACCGTTGCCGCCAATCGACAGCTCACGTACATGAGCAAAGTCGGCGGTCAGCACCGGCAGAGGGTCGTAGGTGAGAATCGAAAGTTGATCAGCACCCGCGACGCCGGTGGACAACGCGTTGCGCCAAGAGGTTTTCAACGCTTGCGCGGCGCGAAACTTGTGATCTGTACCGGAACGTTCCCAAGGTGCCAGCGTCGATGTCCCTGCCCATTCATCCAGCGTCGCGTTCAGTTGCTCCCACTCACGCCGACGGGATTGCAACAGTTCGAAGATAGCGCTGTCGTCTCTTCCGGCCCGATATTGTTCGAGAATGAAGCCTTGAACCTGTTCGTCGGTCAGTTGCGGATAGACGTCGCGCACATGTTCGATCAGGTGCGTTTGCCATTCCGCGCCGCGTCCGCTGGCGGGGTAACCGATCTGCGTAGCGCTCACCCGCACGGGCGGCTTGATCCACCTGACCTGGGGTGCCAGCAGCGCTGATGCCTCAGCTTGATGCTGATCGGCGTAATCAATGATCCTGGTTTGCAGCTCGGCCGACTGTCCGACCTCAGGCACACCGAGGCTGCGTCGCGCTTCGTCAGGTAAGGCGTGCATGATCGATGCGTAAAAATTGTCGCCGTTGCGAGGCAGGCTGTTGAGTGCCTCACCGCGTTCGTTGAACGCCTGGAACTGGACGCCTTTCTTGATCAGGTATTTTTTCTCAACGCCTGTTTCACTGCCGATGCTGTCAAGCAACGTGCCAGCGTCATGGCCCTCACGAACTTCAATTCGAACGTTGTTCGCCCAACCCGGCAATTGTTCCAGCGTGTGCAACGCCAGGCGTCGGCTGTCCGCGGAAACGATGTTTTCGCTGCGCAGACCGGCATACGCCGCCACTTGTCGGCTTTGGCGCGCATACCAGCGTGCTTCTTCCAGCAGGCGCAGCGGCACCCGCTGACCCGCGCCGAGTTGCTCCAGCTCATCGGGGCGCCCGTGTGCCAGCACCGTTTGTGCCGCCGGCTCGCTGAGTCCGGGGCAGGCCTTCTGCAAGCGCGCAACCTGTGGATCGACAGGGTCTGTCCCCAGAGAGAGGCTGTCGTAGATCGCCGGCTGACGGCTGTTGGCGTAGTCGGCGATCTGCTTCCCGAATTCTACCGGCCGGGCATCGCGCACGCGTGCACCTTGTTCTCCCAGCAGCCGGGTGACTTCGGACTCGTCCAGAGCCGCAAGGATATTTGCTGGCAGGTCACCGCTGAGGACATCGGCCCGCGATATCTGAATCGGCGCCTTGACACCAACGTCGCGGAATCGCCGCTCTGAACCGTACCTGACGGACTTGCCGGACACTGGCTCGCCGTCAAAAACTTCCAGCACCCGGTTTGCCGGCCAGCGTGGCATTTCGGTGATCAGCGGCAACGCGTAGAGATACAGTTCGTCGATCGGTTTCGTCCCGCGCAACTGCTCAACAACCCGTGCCGCACTGCTATCGGCCTGCATCACGCGCATGGCCTGGGTCAGCTGCGGTGGTGGCAACGCATGATCAATGTGCATCTTGCGCAGTGCGCCCTCACTGACACCACTGATATCGGCAGCCTTGATCAGTTGTGCATCGGATAAGGCTTCGGTTGCATGGCCGATCCGCCGCAGCAGGGTCAGACGATCCCAGCTCTGTACACGCTCCAGCGTATGCCGCCAGGCGCCGCGGCCATTGCTGTCGAGTATCGGCTGCCAGGCGTTGGTATCGCTCGGATGCCTGATGCGCCATTTGCCGATCGAGTCATCGAAAAACTGCTCATAGACCTTGCCGCCCTGGCGAATGTAGGTTTTTCCTTCAAACACATGCTGCCCGGCATCATTCGGGCCGGGGCTGTCGGGCAGCGCAACAGCGGACTCGTAAGCTTGCAGGTCTGATCTCCACAGGCGGGTTTCGCCGTTGGGCAACTTCACTGGCTGTAGCTGCTCGATCACCGGCACAGCTTTGGCGCTGGAGATTTTCCGCACCCCTGCCCCTACCCCTGCCATCAGCGCAATCTGCGCCAGATTCTCCGCCACATCGATCAGATGATCCTTGGCGGCACGACGATCGCCCTCACCCCATTCAATCGCACCTTCAAGGGTTTCATAGAGCAGTTGCCCGGCCATTACCACCATCATCACTTCGCCCAGCACCGGTACGAACATCGACACCACGTTCAGTCCGAGCAGGCCGATCTGCATCAGGTGCGCCAGTTTGGCCTCGCGCGCCTTGACGTCGACATCGTCGGTGGGCACGGCATGGCTCCGCGCGTCGGCCAATACCTTGGCCCGGCTCTCGTCGTAGAGGTACTGCCACAGATCCTGGTTTCTTTCCCACAGCCCCCGCTGCCTTTGCAAAAACGTGTCGGGAGCAATGTAAGGATCAGGTTCAGGCACGAGTTTCGCCACCGGTGGCGGGGGCAACTGCTTGATTTGAGTGAATGGCGCGCCCGGACCAAAAGAGGTGACGATACGCCACGGGGAGCGCCAGAAGTCGTTTGGCGAATCCGCTGCCTTGCGGGTGAACTGACTGAAATAGTAGGGATGTTGGTCGTAAGCCAGAAACTGGCTGAGAAAGCGCTGATATTCAGTCGGCTCTGCGCCTGTCGCCGATGGACTGCTTCGAGCCGTGAGCAGCCGTTTGAACTCTTGCTTGTCTTCATCGCCGCGATAGCATTTGAACGGATGCTCAGGATCATGAGGAATATAGACAATCCATTCGCTGCTGTAGCGGTACTTCTCGCTGACGACAAATACCACACAGCCGGTCATTCTTTTTTTCATCAGGCTGAAGTCGCGAAACCACACTGGCTTGTTGCCGACCCTGGGGTTCAGTTCGCCCTCAATGACCGAAACGATCATGGCGTAATGCGCAGCTTCAATGTCCTTCGTCAACAATGCCTGCTCGGCAGCGGCGCGCATTGTCGCTTTCTGACTGGCAATGAAACGCTGGCGAAGCACTGCCTCCGCTACCCCATCGGTGGGATAGAAAAACCCCCGCAGGTAGTCCTGATACTGCTTGCCGATATCCAGGCGCCGATACAGCCCAAGCAGTTGGCTGACTGTCAACTCGATCTTCACCGACTCAAAAGTGTTTGCGTCAGTGGCGACAACAAACCCTGAAGTCTTGTGGTAAGCCCCGTCTTTGCATTCGTGGCTTTCGAAGTTATGCAGCGCAGCCTCGAGCATCGACAGTTTGAGCACTTCGAAAGAGTCCAGCTCAATCGAAAAAACGCTCACCTGCAACGGCCGACGGAGACATAGCAGAGTCTTGTCGACGTCCACTGTCAGCTGATACTCGTCTTTGAGCGCCTTGATCAGCAATGGCCTGGCAAACGCCTCGACCTGCTGGAACGTGGACATACTTTTGTCCAACGCATTCTGCGCGATGATGCTGGCCTGAAAACTTTGGTCCAGTGCGCGGCGCTGAGCCGATGTCGCAGCCTGGTACCACGCCGGCAGCGTGCTCGGGACCCCCTTGAAAGCCTCACGCCTTTGCGCCGAAGCGCTGGTCAACCAAGGCGGGATCGACTGTTCAAGAAAGGCGCCGTGCAGGCTCTGGGTAGCTTTGGGTTTTACCGGTTGAGCCAGCGAGGCAGGTTGTCGCGCTGGCTGGCTTGTGGAGATAGCGGTCATGATTGCTCCTTTCAATGGAGCGATCAGCAGATCATTTCAAATTGGTGCATCTGCGGTATCCGGATATCGCTCGCCGGGAGTGCGTAACCGGATATGTAGTCAACTCGTGCCGTTCCTCTTCTCAAACCTTGGGAGGGCTCGGGGTAAAGGCGTGCGGCAGCCGAGCGTTGTTTGACTATGCTTGTGAGGCACGACTTCAAGCGGAGGGATTTATGGACGATCCAAACGATAACAAACCGCCGACCTTATGGCAGATGCTGCACAGCGTCATGGCAGCGGCGTTCGGTGTGCAGAGCGGAAAGAATCGGGAAAGGGATTTTACCCACGGCAAGCCCAGCCACTTCGTCATTCTGGGGGTTTTGTTCACGGCAGTGTTTGGCGTGACGCTATTTGCCATCGTCAAACTGGTGCTCCATCTCGCCGGCGTATGAAGCCGCCAGACAATAGCCAGGCACGGGCGTGCAGACAGTAATCCGGGCCGGGAGACGGGCCCGGAAGTTTGCTTACTGATGGCTGACCCAGAAGACCGCTGTCCCTACAACGAGAATGATCAGAAACAAAATCGCCCATGCATCAACGCTGCTGTCGCTTTTCCTGGCTTTGGTCGGGTTGCTCATTGCATCGCCTCTTGTCGGTTTTATCGGTGATTGCACAAACACTCGATCAGAGTAAAGACGATGATTGTCCGCACGACAAATGTGGATTAGCTGCAAGCCACCGCAGTTAGGCGATTTGGTTCTTTACATATACTCAAACATCACTTTTGCGCATAACTGCAAACGGGTATATTGCCCCGGCTCCTTCAGGAGTGCGCGGCCGTGCGCGCAGAATTGCAGAGGCAACATCGGACTCCAGCAAGCGAAAACGCAGCGTTTTCCGAGTAGCCCAAGCCTGAGAACAGGACTTATATGTACGTATACGACGAGTACGATCAGCGGATCATCGAGGACCGCGTCAAGCAGTTCCGTGATCAGACCCGACGCTATCTGGCAGGTGAGCTGAGCGAAGAAGAATTCCGCCCGCTGCGCCTGCAAAATGGCCTGTACATTCAGCGCTTCGCGCCGATGTTGCGCGTGGCGGTGCCTTACGGCCAGCTGACGTCGCGCCAGGTGCGCATGATGGCCAAAATTGCCCGCGACTACGACAAGGGCTACGCCCACATCAGTACGCGGCAGAACGTGCAATTCAACTGGCCGGCGGTGGAAGACATCCCGGACATTCTGGCTGAACTGGCCACCGTGCAGATGCACGCCATCCAGACCAGCGGCAACTGCCTGCGCAACGTCACCACCGACCAGTTCGCCGGTGTCGCCGCAGATGAAGTGATCGACCCGCGCCCCTGGTGCGAAATCGTTCGCCAGTGGACCACGTTCCACCCTGAATTCGCTTACCTGCCGCGCAAATTCAAAATCGCCGTCAACGGTTCGACCAGCGACCGCGCGGCCATTGAGGTCCACGATATCGGCCTTGAGCCGGTATACAACACTGCTGGCGAACTGGGCTTCCGCGTGTTGGTTGGCGGTGGCCTTGGTCGTACGCCGGTTGTTGGCGCCTTCATCAACGAGTTCCTGCCGTGGCAGGACCTGTTGAGCTATCTCGACGCCATCCTGCGGGTCTACAACCGCTACGGCCGTCGTGACAACAAATACAAGGCGCGGATCAAGATCCTCGTCAAGGCGCTCACCCCTGAAGTGTTCGCGCAGAAAGTCGATGCGGAAATGGAACACCTGCGCGGTGGCCAGACCACGCTGACCGAAGCTGAACTGCAGCGTGTCGCCAAGCACTTCGTCGATCCGGACTACAAGGCACTGGACAACCAGACCGCACAGCTGGCCGATCTGGACAAAGAGCATCCAGGTTTCGCCCGCTGGCGCAGCCGCAACACCCTGGCGCACAAGAAGCCGGGCTATGTCGCCGTGACCCTGTCGCTGAAGCCGACCGGCGTGGCGCCGGGCGATATCACCGACAAGCAGCTCGACGCCGTCGCCGATCTGGCCGATCGCTACAGCTTCGGTCAATTGCGCACGTCCCACGAGCAGAACATCATTCTTGCCGACGTCGAACAGAGCCAGTTGTTCACCCTGTGGGGCGAGTTGCGCGAGCAAGGTTTTGCCACACCGAACATCGGCCTGCTCACCGACATCATCTGCTGCCCGGGCGGGGACTTCTGCTCGCTGGCCAACGCCAAGTCGATTCCGATTGCCGAATCGATCCAGCGTCGTTTCGACGATCTGGACTACCTGTTCGATATCGGCGAGCTGGATCTGAACATCTCTGGCTGCATGAACGCCTGCGGTCATCACCACGTCGGCCACATCGGCATCCTCGGTGTGGACAAGAAAGGCGAAGAGTTCTATCAGGTCTCCCTCGGTGGCAGCGCCAGCCGTGATGCGAGCCTGGGCAAGATCCTCGGCCCGTCCTTCGCACAGGACGCCATGCCTGACGTGATCTCTAAACTGATCGATGTGTACGTTGAACAGCGCACCGAAGACGAGCGCTTCATCGACACCTATCAGCGTATTGGCATCGACCTCTTCAAGGAACGCGTCTATGCAGCGAATCATTAAGAACAACGAAGTCGTCGACGAGACCTGGCACTTGCTGCCCAAGGACGCGACGTTTGATGGCATTTCCAATTGCGACGACCTGATCGTGCCGCTGTCGCTGTGGCGTGATCATGGTCACGCGCTCAAGGCCCGCGACGGCGGTCTGGGCGTGTGGCTGGACGCTGACGAAGAAGCCGAGGAGATTGGTGAAGACGTCGATTGCTTCCAGGTTATCGCGCTGAACTTCCCGGCGTTCACCGACGGCCGCAACTACTCCAACGCCCGCCTGCTGCGCGATCGTTATGGCTTCAAAGGTGAGCTGCGGGCGATTGGCGATGTTCTGCGTGATCAGCTGTTCTACATGCGTCGCTGCGGTTTCGATGCGTTCGCTATACGTCCCGACAAAGATCCCTACGAAGCACTGGAAGGCCTCAAGGACTTTTCGGTGACTTATCAGGCCGCTGCTGACGAACCGCTGCCGCTGTTCCGTCGGCGGTAAGCCTGCGCACATTTGCTGCGAACACCAAAACGCCGGTCATTGACCGGCGTTTTTTTTGCCTGCGGTTTTACCAGAAACGTTGTTGGGTCAGGCGGCTCCACCAGCTCAACAGCACACGATCCACCGAACCGCTTGCGGCCATGCCGATGCGTTCCTGCAGGCTTTTGCGTTCGGCGTAGTGCAGATGGAAAACCTCGGCCTGGTTGGCTTTCTGCGCCAGGTATTCATCGCTGGTCTTCAGTTCATCCACCAGTTGGTTTTCCAGCGCAGCGATACCGAGCCAGATTTCACCGGTGGCCACTTCGTCGATCGCCAGTTGCGGGCGATAACGCGCTACAAAGTTTTTGAACAATTGATGCGTGATGTCGAGGTCTTCCTGAAACTTCTCGCGACCCTTTTCGGTGTTTTCGCCAAACACGGTCAGGGTGCGCTTGTACTCCCCGGCGGTCAGCACTTCGAAGTCGATATCGTGCTTTTTGAGCAGGCGATTGACGTTAGGCAACTGGGCGACTACCCCGATCGAACCCAGAATCGCGAACGGAGCGCTGATGATCTTGTCGCCGATACACGCCATCATGTAGCCGCCGCTGGCTGCGACCTTGTCGATGCACACGGTCAGTGGCACGCCGGCGTCGCGGATGCGGGCCAGTTGCGAAGACGCCAGACCGTAGCTGTGCACCATGCCGCCGCCACTTTCCAGACGCAGAACCACTTCATCTTTCGGTGTGGCCAGGGTCAACAGCGCGGTGATCTCATGGCGCAGGCTTTCGGTGGCGGAAGCCTTGATGTCGCCATCGAAGTCGAGTACGAACACCCGGGATCTGGTCTCAGGTTTGTTCTTTTGCTTCTTCGCGCTTTTCTCGGTTTTCGCTTCGCCCTTGCGTAATGCCTTGAGCTGATCCTTGTCGAGCAAAGTTTGCTCCAGACGTTCACGCAGGCCTTTATAGAAATCGTTGAGTTTGCTGACCTGCAACTGGCCCGCCGACTTGCGCCGCCCCTTGCTGCGCAATGCGGCGAAACTGGTGAGCACCACCAGAATGGCGATCACCAAGGTGACGGTCTTGGCCAGAAAGCTGGCGTATTCGGTGAAAAAATCCACAGAGACTCCTCAAAGCAGTGCGTGAAGGTGAGACACACGCGGAATGGCTCCAGCATACCCATGCGCCGGCTCGTCGACCAGCCGTGAAACCTCTCGCAACACGCCTGTAACGGGCATTTCAAACAAGCGTATGTTTTTTCATTGACAGCTCTCCGCCATCCTCATAACCTCGCCTGACCTTCAACGTACCGGGACGACGCGGACGTGGGCAGCATCTACTTGATACGACATGGCCAGGCCTCCTTTGGTGCAGACGATTATGACGTCCTGTCACCGACCGGCGTGCGTCAGGCAGAAATCCTCGGCCAGCACCTCGCCGATCTTGGCATCAGTTTTGATCGTTGCATTGCCGGTGACCTGCGCCGTCAACAGCACACCGCCACCAGCGCGCTGGCGCAATTCAGCGACCGAGGCCTGCCTGTTCCAGCCCTCGAAACCGACTCCGCTTTTAATGAATTTGACGCCGACGCGGTGATCCGCGCCCTGCTCCCGGCCATGCTGCCGCAAGAGCCGGAAGCCCTCGACATCCTGCGCAACGCCGCGCAAAACCGCGGTGAGTTCCAACGCATCTTTGCCCTGATCGTCGAGCGCTGGCTCGCCGGCACTCATGACACCCCGGGGCTGGAAAGCTGGCTGGGTTTCGTCGAACGGGTTCAGGCCGGTTTGCATCGCATTCTCGACCTGGCAGAAAAAAACCAGAAAATCGCCGTGTTCACGTCCGGCGGCACTATCACAGCCCTGCTTCATCTGATTACGCAAATGCCTGCCAGACAGGCCTTTGAATTGAACTGGCAAATCGTCAACACCTCGCTAAACCAACTGAAGTTTCGCGGTCGCGAGGTGGCTCTGGCTTCCTTCAACAGTCACGCACATTTGCAACTGCTGAAGGCCCCGGAACTCATCACTTTTCGCTGAGTCCGGCTTACTGTGACCCTGGCTGTAACCACCCAGCTCCCATGACCAAGAAAGGATCGAACCATGACCTCCGTAGCTGATGCCGTAAAAGCAATGCAAGCCAAGTTCAACCCAGCCGCCGCTGCCGGTCTGGACCTGGTCTTCGGTTTCAACATCACCGACGAAGACAAGCAATACGCACTGATCGTCAAAGACGGCACCTGCGACATCCAGGAAGGTGAAAACCCTGACGCCAACTGCACGCTGGTGCTGGACAGCCAGACCCTGAAAGACATCGTCAGCGGCGAAACCGACGGCATGCAGGCCTTCATGGGCGGCAAGCTGCGCGTTGAAGGCGATATGATGCTGTCGATGAAATTGTCCGAGCTGTTCCCTTCGTAAGAAGCAGCTTGGTAACACCCAAATCCCGCTTATTGGCGGGATTTGTCGTTTCAACCATTGAAGTCATGGCAACGTGAGTTAACGCTTGGCTGAAGCGGCCCCATCAAGCTCTTTTCTTACCTGAAGGTATGCCGCCTCTTCATCACTGTTTTCCATCAGATTCGAAGCCATCGAGCGGGCCAAGAGTTTCTTTTCTGTCACGTCCCAATCGATCGTAACGACCACGATCCTGTTTTCAAACCTGATGAAAAGCCAATAGGTATCCACCGGCCTGTCGGGCTCGGCAAATGAACTATAGGCATACCGTATCTGGCGATGCAGGTCCGGCGTATTCAGAATGAGGTGTTCGGTGTCCAACTTTGGAAACTGTCGTCCTATAGCGAACAACGCTTCGGTCAAGAGAACATCATTCTCAATATGTCGCAAACTTTCAGGCTTATTGCGCAGCATGGTCACTGGGCTCTGTTCAGGCGGAGTACCCATGAGACGCGGGCGATACATACCTGAACTGAACCACCGGGTGGCATCGAAACGGTTTTCTTCCGGACTCCACGGGCCGTAATACATCATTACTTTGGCTGGCATCTGGACTTCCTTGGCGTAAATAAATAGTCCTGCAAAGCTGACGGCAATCAACAGGACACATAAGACGTGACGTCTACCTATAAACTTCGGGACCGTCATAGCGGCTTATAGGCAAGCAGGTGTTTGGGTACGCCGTCCGGTGTATCACCTGATCGAACGTCACGATGTGCGCCTAAGGCATCCAGCGGAAATCCAATCTTCCGTTCATACAATGCTCGGCTGTCATCGTGCGCCAACAAATTGCGCTCTTCCTCAGAGACTGTTGGCGTTGGCGCCTGCGGCGCCTGTTCATCAGGTAGTTGCGCCGTTGGGTCTTTGAGGGTCTTGCGATGTTCGATCAGCTTTCGTTCATAAGCGGTTTTTCGACTCAAATAGTTCCGCATCGCTTGCCCATCAGTTGCGTCTCTTTCACGAATGCCCGGGACAGATCCCCGTTCCGCCGCAGTACCGTAAGTTGTGTCGTAGTTGCTGCGCCTTGGGAATGCCCACACGGTGGTCCGGGTCGCATTAGCAAGAATCTGCGCCAGGCTGCGCTCGTAATGAGGATCTTCTGTTTCATTGACCTTGAAGTCGGCATCGATACCCAAACCTGTGCGACAAGCGTAGGAGTGAATTTTCGCACCATAGGCAAACGCTTCGGGCTTGAACATATTCGCTTGGGCATCACGCAGACGATAGCTATCGTTTTTATCCAGCTCGTAGCCCAACTCGATGCTGCCCACCACTCCGTGGGAAAAAAAATCGAGCTGTTTGATCTCGCGCCCGCGGCGTTGCCGAGCTGCGATGAAATCCACAAGACCGGAGATGGAGTCCATCTCCCGGTACTGTGCTCCGTGCTGATTTTCGACAACGTCCTTCAAAGCCCCCAGCAAGTTCGCGGGATAGTCGTTTTTGAAAATCAGAAATACACGCTGAATCGTGAAGTTTGGAGTGCCGGTTGGATACTTTGTGAGTTGGCGGATACCCTGATTGATAAAGCGCATCTTGTTGCCCTTCTGACCACGAATCTCTTCATAAAGAGACATGTAAGACGCACCCACAACCGTTACGTAATCCTGTGCCAGCGTACCTTTCACTTGAGTCGTTGTATGTTGATCGCTCGTTTGAGCTTGATTCGTTTTGGGGGCTGCCACCTGCCACCTCCCTTAGTAGTCTAGGCCGAGCGCGTCGAGATGGGCGGCGGCTTCCTTACCCCACTGCACAACTATCGAAGTCGCGTTGGCGGTAAACACCCGCGCGGCGTTACCGTGACTATCGGTATGGCCTACGAGACGCTGACCGTCACCCGTTTCGATGCAATAGAGCATGTCGGGAATCGCTTCGCCGGTGGTCTCATCAACCAGTTGGAAGCGCTCGCTGTGTTTAGGAACAGTGATAATCGGGGCGAAAGGTGCGGAACCGACCTGGGTGCCGACAAAAACGTCGCCAGAGCCCGTGATTACCATGCCTCCGTGGGCCGTCGCACTGCCCAAGAAAGCAATAGGCTTGCCATTGATCAAAATATTGCTGATGCCTTCGGTGACAGTGTCTCCGCAAGCCGTGGTGTCTCCGACACGCAAAACCGGCATTCCATTGATGTTTACATCACCGGAACCGCTGTTGCTGGGATTGGTGCCATGGCCTGTGATCGGGCATGCATTAAGATCGCTGAGTCGAGCGGCAGGCTTTGCCATCGTTAACTTCCTTGTTGTAAGCGTGGGCGCGAAATGTACCGGATCTTTATATTGGTTGAAAGCCTCAATCCAGATGTAGCGTGCGAGCCGCCGCGGATGTAGCTGGCAGCGACTCATCGGCCCTTCATCGCTCCCGGAATCTGGAAGTTGTCGCCTCGGATTCGCAGATGCTCACGAATACGATCAAGCAGCGGCCACCGCCCCGTTCGGCCCCATGCCGCTGTCCCAGGGAAAGGGGTTTATTGATAAGCCCCGTATTTGATCTGGTTCAGATACTCCTCAACCATACGCATGTCCGCTCAGATCGATCGGCACATAACCGTAGCAGTCATTCGCGCGTTGCTTCAGCCATGACTCGGCCTTGGCTTGTCGCCCGAACACCTCAATGGTCATCTGATCAAAACGCTCCTGTTGCCGTAGGACTGAAACGCAATTTTCAGCGGTTCAATTCGTTGTTGCTTTCAGGTTGGGGAGAGGAACTTTTGACTTACAATGCGCCCACCTCCAGATACCGGCCCCGCCCTATGGACATCGACCTCGCTCGCACCTTCCTCGAAATCGTCCGTCACGGCAGCCTTGCCGCCGCCGCGCAGAAGCTGTTCGTCACGCAAACCGCGATTACCGCGCGGGTGCAGAAGCTCGAGAGCCAGTTGGGCAGCACACTGTTCGTGCGCAATCGCGCCGGGGCGAAGTTGACGGCCAATGGCGAAGCATTCGTGATCTACGCCAATCAACTGGTGCAGACCTGGGAGGCTGCACGCCGCGACTTGCCGCTGCCCGAGGGTTATCACAACGTTTTGCACATCGGTGGCGAGGTCAGCCTGTGCAACCCATTGATGCTCAGTTGGGCGGCGGAACTGCGCGAGAAAATCCCCGGGCATGCTCTGCGCATGGAGATTCGCGACGGCGAAAATCTGCTGCGTCAGCTCGAACTCGGTGTGCTCGATGCAGCACTGGTCTATCAACCGGAATACTGGCCTGGGCTGCAGGTCGAGCAGGTGCTGGAAGAAAAGCTGATTCTGGTCCGCGCACCCGAGCGCCCCGAACCGTATGTCTACATCGATTGGGGTCCTGACTTTCGCCGCCAGCACGACGCCGCCCTGCCGGAAAAAGCCAAAGCCGCGCTGAGTTTCAACCTTGGACCGTTGGCCCTGCAATACATCCTCGAACATGGCGGTAGCGGCTATTTCCGCACCCGAGTCGTGCGTACGTATCTGGAAACCGGCGCACTGGAAGCCGTCACCAAAGCGCCGGAATTCGGCTACCCGACTTACTTGGTGTATTCGCGTGATCGCGACTCGGCAGTGTTGCAACAGGCCTTCGATCTGTTGCGAGAAGTAATCCGCACCGATGACGACTGGTCGCAACGTTGGAATCCGTTGAGCTGACCCGACAGCTTCAGTCCAGAGCATGGCGCTTGTGACCTCAAGGTTGACCCTGCACGAGTCAGCGGATCGGCTAATCTGCCGGGTATGACAATGATCCCCGCAGGTGAAAGCGTTGAGGCAGACCACCGAGGCATTCCGCAGCCGCTACCGCGCGGCCATTCATCCTTTGTACAACCCCTGGCTGCACGGCTTCTTTGTGCTGGCGTTCGGCATGCTTGCGATCGCTTTGTTCTGGCGCTCAGTGCATTCGGTGAGTTGGCTGCAGTGGCTGACCGTGCCGCTGACCCTGCTGCTGTTCAACTTCGGCGTGTACATGGTTCACCGCCACCTCGGCCACCACAAAAAGCCCTTCGCGAAGATGTTCTACGCCCGACATGCCGGCGACCATCACAGCTTTTTCACGCCCGGCCATATGGCCTACGACAGCGCGCGGGACTGGCGGGTGATTCTGTTTCCAGCCTGGCTCATCGTCATTCATACGCTGGTCATCGCCCTGCCCCTGTGGTGGCTGCTCGCGCAGCTCAACGCCAATGTCGCCGGGCTGTTCGGCGCAAGCATGGTGCTTGGCTATCTGCTCTATGAAGCGTTCCATGCCTGCGAACATCTGCCGCCGCAAAATCCGCTGACGCGGTTACCGTGGATTCGCCAGATGCGCCGCTTGCATGAACTGCATCACCGCCGCGAGCGCATGCAGACGCGCAATTTCAACATCGTTCTGCCCCTGATGGACTATCTGTTCGGCACGCTGTATGACGAGCCGGAACCCGCCCCTTTGAGTTATCCGAAAATGCCCATGACGCGCATGCAGCACGAAATCGCTATCGCCGGTGAACCGGTTGCCGTGCTTGCCTATGCCGCCAGCGTCAGTCACTGGCCGGACTGGCACCCCTCCTCATTGAAAATTGACGGCCCGCAAGGTCCACTGCATGCCGGTGCGCGTTTCGAAGAGGACATCCATGCCGGCGGACGTGCCGGTCACTTGCGCTGGGAAGTCACTGAATACCTGCCGGGCCGGCGCTGGTGCGCACGTGCGCAAAGTGCTCAGGGCCTGTCGCTACAGCTGACTTATGAATGCTCGGCGCAGGCTGGCGGCACGCGCTTCGCACGCACGTTGGAATATCGCTTTGACGGCTTGCTCATGCGTCTGGCCAATCACCTGTTGCTCAAGCGGCGCATCGAACGCGAATCTACCGCGTCGATGCTCGCCCTGCGCGACAAGGCTGTTGCGCACATCGGTTCAGCGAGGGCCAGCGCGTGAAATTACGTTTTGGACTGATCCTGTTGGTCGTCTTCGCCATCGCATGGCTGTTATTGCTGCCGACCAAAGTCGAACCGGTGGCCTGGACACCGCCACCGGCGCCCTCGTTGAAGGACGGAGTTTACGCGGACAACCAGCGCCTCAAAGGCGTGGTCAAGATCGGGCCGAGCGACATCGAAGGGCCGGAAGCGTTGCTGCTGGAAGACGAATTCCTCATCACCGGTTTGCATGACGGCAGGCTGATTCGCAGCAGTCTCGACGGCACGCAGCGCAAGGTTCTGGCCGACACCGGTGGCCGCCCCTTGGGTCTGGCACGTCATCCGAATGGCATGCTGGTGATTGCCGATGCGGTCAAAGGTTTGCTGTCACTGGATGCGCAGGGACGCGTGATTCCCCTGACGACCGAGGCCAACGGTGTTCCATTTGGCTTCACGGATGATGTGGCGGTCGACAAGTCGGGCCATTTCGCCTACTTCAGCGATGCCTCAAGCCGCTGGGGCTATGGGCAGGACGGCGAGGCAATCATCGAACATGGCGCCGACGGACGCTTGCTGCGTTACGACTTTCAAACCGGCAAGACCAGCGTGCTGCTCGACAAGCTGCAATTTGCCAATGGCGTAACGCTTGGCCCGGACGAAGCCTATGTGCTGGTGAACGAGACCGGCGCCTATCGCATCAGCCGCTACTGGCTGAGCGGGCCGAAGGCTGGCACACATGATGTGTTCATCGACAACCTGCCCGGGCTGCCGGACAACCTCTCGTTCAATGGCAGCAATCGCTTTTGGGTAGCGCTGTATGCGCCACGCAATGCCTTGCTCGACGGCACGGCTGAACATCCGTTTTTGCGCAAGATGATCGTGCGGGCGTTGACGGTTTTGCCCAAGCCTGTAGAGAAGCGTGGCTTTGTCCTCGGGCTCGATCTGGACGCCAAGGTGATTGCCAATCTGCAGGATGCGAGCGATGGCAATTATTCGCCGATTACCACCGTTCGCGAATACGGACAGTGGCTGTATTTCGGCTCGTTGAAGGCTACGCATATGGGGCGCATGGGGTTGGATTCGGCCCTGAAGTAAAACGGTAAAAATTTTCACCGTCTGAACCGACGCTATCGCTGGCAAGCCAACGATAGCGATCTGTCAGTTGCTGGACCGGTCAAATTTCTCCGGATCTTCATCCTCTGGCCGTTCTTTTACGGTTTTTTCCGGATGCGCAGTGGTATGCGCCGGGCTGTTCGGTTCAGGACGGGTCGGAATCGGGTCGAAGCCGCCCTGCTCTTCACTGGGGAATTTGGGATCGTTCATGTGGCACCTCGCAACGAGTCGATGGTTTGCGGACTCTGCACATTGGAGGTGCCATTGGCCCCGCCGTTCCCCTCAAAGGGCGACCACGGGTCGGTTGATTACTGTCCCGTCAGCGGCTGCCCGGCCAGTTGGGCGACGATCTGTTCCTTGACGATCACGCGCTTCTCTTTGAGCTTTTTCAGCTCGTCGTCGGTAGGGGCATCTGACTGGGCGTTCTCGGCCTCGACAACCGCTTTATCAACATCGAAATACTTGTTGAGCAACGAATCCAGCTTCGGATCCTCGGAGCGTTTTTGCTCGATCTCTTCCTTCTTGCAGCCCAGGTCCTGATACAGATCATGTGAAACCGGCATGAAACACCTCCATCAATTTGATCGACAACCAGCGCGACCGATGCGCTGACTCATGGTCAGCATGGCCTTGCACAATGGCATCTGTCGACTCCCTGTCAGACCAGCGGTTGCCGTTCGTCGCCCTGTCGTAAATGCGATAAAACCTTTGGCACAGGCGCTCGCTCCATTGGATAACGCTCACAAAAACCTGCGTGGAGACACCCAATGGACGGATTCAACCTGCGTCATCTCGCTCTGGCTGTTGCACTGTCTGCCGGCATGGGCAGCGCCTTTGCCGCGACCGACAACGATTTTGTCGATAACGCCGCCGCCGGTGGCATCGCCGAGATCGAAACCAGTCGCTTGGCCCTCGAAAAAAGCCAGTCTGCTGACATCAAGGCCTTTGCCAACCAGATGATCACTGATCACAGCAAAGCCAACGATGAGCTGGCGGCGATTGCCAAAGCCAACGACATCGAAGTCCCGGACACCACTACCCTGGTCAAGCAGGCCAAGGAAAAGATTCTCGACATGCGCGATGAATCCTTCGATGCGGCCTACGCCAACAACCAGGTCATGGCTCACCAGGAAACAATCGAGCTGTTCAAGAAACAGGCGAACACCGTGACCGATGACAAGACCAAAGGCGCTACGGAGCTGAAAGCGTTCGCGCAGAAAATGCTACCAGCGCTGGAAAAACACTTGGCCCATGCCAAAGAGCTGCAGGCCAAACACCCGAGCAAGTAACCTTCGGGCAATAAAAAGGCCGCATCTATTGATGCGGCCTTTTTGCGTTTCAGCGATCAACCGCCATCGGTATCGATATCGGCATCGGTGCTTTCGCCCGGTGCAGGGCGATCCGGATCAGGCTTGAAACCAGGGCTGAAGTCGTTGCTGTTGTCACTGTGATGCTGCTTCTGATCGACCTCGGCAGCGGCGCTGTCCGCCTGTCCTTTTTCCGCCGGCGCAGGCTGAGTTTGCCCCGGTATTTGCGGGTCGATCGCTGGATCGTTGCGGTTAATCGACGCTGAGGACTGATTTTGCTGTTGCGGCGCTTGCTCGTTCATATCCACCTCATTCATAGTCCTGCCTCACTCTTCCAGCACGACTGGAAAACGTCGGGCATGCAGATTCGAAGCCTGACGCCGTAGATTCGTTCAAAAGATCGTTGCCTGTTGCCTCGCCGACTAGAGTTATCGGGGCGATCGACGCGGCAGGCAGAAAATTCACCGCAGGATGAACAACTATTTCCAGCGGCAAATGTCAGTCAATTCGCGCCGGCCATTTCGCCAGGCCGGCCCCTTATGAAACGGAGCGACACGCACATGGCAGCACTGCAGAACAGCACAGTTGAAGCAATCAAGAACAACCAGACTCAGCTGTTGAGCGAATGGACCAAACGCCTCGAAGCCAGCGGCGCGACGCGCAACCTCAAAGAACATGACGTCACTCAGCAAACCCGCGATTTGCTCAGCCTGCTGCTGGCCGGCCTGGAAAATGGCAACGGCAGCAAAGTCGCCGCCGCAGGCTGGGAAGACACCCGTCAGTTCCTTGAGAAGCTGTCGCAGAGCCGCGCCCTGCTCGGCCAGGATTCCCAGCAAACCGCCAACTTCATCTTCGCGCTGAAGGGGCCGTTGTTCGCCCTGCTGCAAAACCACTATCAAGATCAGCCTGCGCTGCTTGCCGAGCAATTGCTGGAAGTGTCCGAGCTGCTCGACACCGTCGGCATGCACACCATCGGCACCTTCCAGAAATCCCGCGAAGCGGTGATCAAGCGTCAGCAGGAAGAATTGCTGGAACTGTCGACCCCGGTGGTCAAGTTGTGGGACGGCGTCCTCGCCCTGCCGATGATCGGCACCCTCGACTCGCAGCGCACGCAAGTGGTGATGGAGTCGCTGCTGCAGCGCATCGTCGACACCGGTTCGGAAATCGCCATCATCGACATCACCGGCGTGCCGACTGTCGACACCCTGGTCGCCCAGCACTTGTTGAAAACCGTCACCGCGATTCGCCTGATGGGCGCCGACTGCATTATCAGCGGCGTGCGTCCGCAGATTGCACAAACCATCGTCCACCTGGGTCTTGATCTGCAAGGTGTCGTGACCAAAGCCAACCTGGCCGACGCGTTGAAACTGGCTCTGACTCGCCTGGGCATCAGCCTCGGCAAAGCGGTCTGAGCCGATGGAACGTATTCCGATTCTTCAGATGGGCGATTTGCTGCTGGTGACCATTCAGGTCGACATGCACGACCAACTCGCCATGACCCTGCAGGACGACCTGTCCGAGCGCATCAGCCGGACTTCGGCGCGCGGCGTGTTGATCGACATTTCCGCGCTGGACATGGTCGACTCGTTCATCGGGCGCATGATCGGCACCATTTCCGGGTTATCGAAAATCATGGACGCCGAAACCGTGCTGGTCGGCATGCAGCCGGCCGTGGCGATCACGCTCGTTGAGCTGGGCATGACTTTGCCGGGCGTCAGCACCGCCCTCAACGTCGAACGCGGAATGAAACTGCTGCAGGATCGAGTACGCCTGCAATGACCGTACGCAGCAGCGGTACTCAACCCATCTCCATTGAACAGGACGTGGTGTTCGCCCGCCAGACCACGCGCAAGCTCGCCACCGAATGCGGCATGCGCCTGATCGACCTGACCAAACTGGTCACCGCCGTCAGCGAGCTGGCGCGTAACACCATGGTCTATGGCGGCGGCGGCGACATGGACTGGCAGATCATCGAGGAAAACGGCCGGGTCGGTTTGCGCATCACGTTCCGCGACGAAGGCCCGGGCATCCCCGACATCAAACTGGCGATGACCGACGGTTGGACGTCCGGCAGTGGCCTGGGCCTGGGTCTGACTGGCGCCAAACGCCTGGTCAATGAATTCGAACTCGACACTGAGCCGGGCAAAGGCACGCGCATTACGATCACACGATGGACATGAATATCACCGGGTCGTTGACCCAGGTTCTGCCGATCGAGGACAGCAGCCAGATCGGTCACGCGCGGCGCACCGCGCAGAAACTCGCCGAACAGCATGGCTTCGACGAAAACGATGCCGGGCGGGTGGCGCTGGTCGCGACGGAATTGGCCAGCAACGTACTCAAGCATGCCCAGCGCGGTGAATTTCACCTGCGTGTACTGACGAGGCCGGGCAACGGTTTCGGCCTCGAAATGCAGACGGTGGATCGCGCGCAAGGCTTTGATCTGGATGCCTGTCTGGCGGACGGTTTCTCCACTGGCGGTACGCAGGGCATTGGTCTTGGCGCGGTGTCGCGACAGACTGATGTGTTTGATGTTTACGCTGACCACCGTGGCGCTGTGTTGCTGGCGCGGATATTTCCACGCGGTGATCGGCAGGCCGATATCCGTTTCGGGGTAAGCCAGCATTCGTTGCATGCCGATCCCGCCTGCGGCGATGTCTGGCACCTGGCGTATGAGGGCGCGCGGATCAGCGCGCTGGTCGTCGACGGCCTCGGTCACGGCGAAGATGCCGAGCGCGCAGGTCTGGCCGGTGCTCACGCATTCGCCCGGGCACCCTTTGCCGATCCCGTGCCATTGATGGAAGACTTGCATCAGGAAATGCTCGGTACCCGCGGCGGCGCTGTGGCCTTCGCGCAGTTCGACAGCCAGCGCGATAGCCTGACATTCGCCGGTGTGGGCAATATCGGCGCCAGCTTGCTCGACCCCGAAAAGTCACGCGGCCTGGCCTCGCACCCTGGCATCGTTGGCGGCCAGTACCGTAAAGCCAAACCCTTTGACTATGCTCACGTGAACGGACATTTATTGATCATGTACAGCGACGGCTTACAGTCCCGTTGGAACCTCAAAGACTACCCCGGCCTGGTGCATCGCCATCCGTCCGTGATAGCCAGCGTCCTGCACCGCGACTTCTGTCGTGGTCGCGATGACGTGACGGTGCTGGTCGTTGCTCTGGAGGCCGCCCATGGCTGAATCGACAACCCTGAGCCCTGCCGAACAGGCGGCGCTCATCGCTCAGTTGCAGCGCGAAACCACTGCCCTGCGCGAAGAGCTCGATGAAACCAACCAGGGCGTGCTGGCGCTGTACGCCGAGCTCGACACTCAGGCTGAAGAACTGCGTCAGGCATCGGATCTGAAAAGCCGTTTCCTGTCGTACATGAGTCATGAATTCCGTACGCCGCTGGGCTCGATTCTGAGCATCACCAGTTTGCTCGCCGACGAGCTTGACGGCCCGCTCAGCCCTGAACAGCACAAGCAGGTGACATTCGTCAGCACTGCCGCACGTGAGCTCAGCGACATGGTCGATGACCTGCTGGATCTGGCGAAGATCGAAGCCGGGCGCATCAGCATCTCGCCGGCCTGGTTCGACATGTTCGACCTGTTTTCGGCCCTGCGCGGGATGTTCCGGCCAATCGTCGATGCTTCGGCGGTGGATCTGATCTTCGAAGAGCCGCTGGGCCTGCCGCGCCTGTATACCGATGACAAGAAGCTCGGGCAGATCCTGCGCAACTTCATTTCCAACTCGCTGAAATTCACCACCCGTGGCGAAGTGCGCGTGTCGGCGCGACTGGAAGGTGAAGACAAGGTGCGCTTTGCCGTCAGCGACACCGGCATCGGCATCGCTGCCGAGTTGCATGACACGCTGTTCGAGGACTTTTCCCAAGTCGATTCGCCATTGCAGAAGCGTCTGCGCGGCACCGGCCTGGGCCTGTCACTGTGCAAGCGTTTCGCCGCCCTGCTCGGCGGTGAAGTCGGGGTTGAAAGCACGCCGGGCGTCGGCTCGACATTCTTCGTCATCATCCCGCTGGCAATCGCTCTGGAGAACGTCGATGAATCGTGACATCCGCCTGCTGATCGTCGATGACAACGTCGCCACCCGCTACGCCTTGCGCCGGCGCCTGGAGCGCCACGGCTACACGGTGCTTGAGGCCGGCACCGGCAGCGACGGCCTGGCTCTGATCGAGAGCGAAGCCCTCGATGCGTTGATCCTCGACGTCAACCTGCCGGACATGAGCGGTTTCGATATCGTTCGCCTGCTGCGCGCCGACCCGGGCACCGCGCTGCTGCCGGTGATTCATGTGTCAGCGGCGTCGATCCAGACCGGCGACATCATCACCGGTCTCAACGCCGGTGCCGATGCGTATCTGATTCACCCGGTCGACCCCGATGTGCTGCTGGCGACGCTGCGTACCCTGCTGCGGGTGCGCGATACGGAAAATGCCCTGCGCGAAAGCGAGGCACGTTTTCGCGAGATTTTCGCTAACGTCTCGGCGCCGATCGCAGTACTCGATGCCAATCTGAAAGTGCATGAATGCAATCACGCCTTTGCCCAGCTGATCGTCGATACCCGCGATCCGCAGGCGCTGCGTGAATGCTTCGCCGAAGATCAATGCTCCATCCTCGACGAACTGCGCCTGCGTCTGGTCGACGGGGAGCGCTGGAAAGGCACGCTGAACATGCGCGTGCAGGGCGAGATTCGCGAGACGCAATGGCAGATTTCGCCGTATCGCACCCCAGAGCTCAGCCTGGTGTTCGTCGAGGACGTCACCGAACACCGCCACCGCGAGCGCTCTCACCTGGCGCGGCTGGATGACACCACCACGCAGCTGGCCAAGGAAGTCGCCGAGCGCGTGCACGCCGAAGCGCAATTGCTGCAAGTGCAGAAAATGGATGCACTGGGCAAGCTCACCGGCGGCATCGCTCACGACTTCAACAACCTGCTGACCGGGATCATCACCAGTCTGGAACTGATCCAGAAACGCGTGGCCGATGAGCGTCTGGACAAGGTGCAGTTCTACACCGAAGCAGCGCTGAACTCAGCGATGAGCGCGGCCTCGCTGACCCATCGCCTGCTCGCCTTCGCCCGTCAGCAGCCACTCGATACACGGCCGGTGGACATCAACGAGCATGTCCGCTCGCTGGAAGAATTGCTGGTGCGCACCATCGGTGAGCGCATCACCCTCAAGCTGGAACTGACCAACAAACCGGCGATTGCGCTGGTCGACCCGGTGCAGCTGGAAAGCGCCGTGCTCAACCTGGTGATCAACGCCCGCGATGCCCTGCCCTCCGGCGGCAATATCTGGGTCAATACTTACGCCGCTTATTCCCACGGCGATCCGAATCTGGCCGATGGCGCGTACGTGGCGTTGTCGGTACGCGACGACGGCACCGGCATCGAACACAACGTGATCGACAAGGTGTTCGAGCCGTTCTTCACCACCAAGCCGCTGGGCCAGGGCACCGGGCTCGGCCTGTCGACGATTTACGGCTTCGCCCGTCAGTCCGGCGGTGACGCGCACATCCGTAGCGTTGCCCGGCGAGGTACCGAAGTGACGATCATGCTGCCCGGCACCAACGACCCGACCGGGGCCGACGCGCCTGTGCCGATGCCTGACGCCAAAGGCAGTGGCGAGCATGTGCTGATCGTTGAGGACATGGCCACGGTGCGCTTGTTCGTCACCGAAGTGCTGGAAGATGCCGGCTACCGCTGCACGCAGGCAGCGGATATCGAGTCGGCGCTGGAGCGCTTGCAGAATGACCCGTCGATCGACCTGCTGCTGACCGACGTAGGCTTGCCGCGCATGAGTGGCCGTGAGCTGGCGGATGTCGCCCGCGGCTGGCACGAAGGGCTGCCGATCCTGTTCATGACCGGCTACGCCGAAACCGCGCTCAACCGCCAGGTCTTCCTGGGTACAGGGATGGAAATGCTGGTCAAGCCGTTCCAGATCAGCGAACTGCTCGACAAGATCCGCCGCACGATTGATGGCGCCTGACACTCCGCGTTCGCGAGCAAGCCCGCTCCCACAAGGGATCTGGTGTGCGACCAGTTTTCCGGGTAAACCCACAAAACTGTGGGAGCGGGCTTGCTCGCGAAGGCGCTAGCGAGGGCGCCGCCATCATCGGCTTAACGCCCGAGCGAGAAACGGCGCAGTCTTGCTCTTTCTGCTCGCCGCGACTTTTTGCGGTGTGCCGGCAGCGACAATCCTGCCGCCCTGATCGCCCGCGCCGGGGCCGATGTCAATCACCCAGTCGCTCTGCGCGACTACACGCATTTCGTGTTCGACGACGATCACCGTGTGCCCTGCCGTCACCAATGTATCGAGCTGCTGCAGTAACCTGTCGACATCCCTCGGGTGCAATCCCGTGGTCGGCTCATCCAGCACATACAAGGTCGCACCACGCTGACTGCGCTGCAATTCGGTCGCCAGTTTGATCCGCTGCGCCTCGCCGCCGGACAGTTCGGTGGCCGGTTGCCCCAGGCGCAGATACCCCAGGCCGATATCGCGCAACACCTCCAGCGAACGACGTATCCCCGCCTGCTCGGCGAACACCGCCACCGCTTCATCGACGGTCAATTGCAGCACCTGCGCGATGCTCAAGCCCTGCCAGAGAACTGCCAGGGTCTGCGGGTTGTAGCGCGCGCCATGACAGGTGGGGCACGGCGCATACACGCTGGGCATGAACAGCAATTCGACGCTGACAAAGCCCTCACCCTCGCACGTGGCGCAACGGCCCTTGGCGACGTTGAAGGAAAACTGCCCGGCGTCATAGCCCGCCGCTTGCGCTTCGGGGGTCGCGGCGAACAGCTTGCGCACGTTATCGAACAGTCCGGTGTAGGTCGCCAGATTGGAACGCGGTGTACGGCCAATCGGTTTCTGATCAACCTGCACCAGCCGCTTGATCGACTCCAGGCCGGCGGTGATCTGGCCGGAACTGGGCGGTTGTACGTCATCTTCCAGGCTCGGTTCTTGCGACTCGACCTCGGCCACCGGCCGCCCCAACTGCGCGCCGACCAGTTCCAGCAATGCCTGACTGACCAGACTCGATTTGCCGGAGCCAGACACCCCGGTCACCGAGGTGAAACAGCCCAGGGGGAATTCGGCGTTCAGATTATTCAGATTGTTCCGCGTGACGCCGTCCAGCTTCAGCCAGCCGCTCGGCTTGCGCGCGGTGCGTTCAGGTCGTTGGTTTTCGGCGAACAGATAAGCGCGGGTCTGCGAATCCGCAATCTCGGCAAGCCCCTCAGGCGGGCCGCTGTACAGCACTTGCCCGCCCTTTTCCCCCGCTGCCGGACCGACGTCGATCAGCCAGTCGGCACGGCGCATGGTTTCGACATCGTGCTCGACCACAAACAGCGTGTTGCCGTCCGCCTTCAACCGCTGCAGCGCCTCGAACAGCGCTTCGCCATCCGCCGGGTGCAGGCCGGCGGACGGCTCATCCAGCACATAAATCACCCCGAACAACTGCGAACCCAATTGCGTGGCCAGACGCAAACGCTGCAACTCGCCCGACGACAAGGTCGGTGTACTGCGTTCCAGCGCCAGGTAACCCAGGCCGAGATCGGTCAGGGTGCTGACGCGCTCCAGCAGATCTTCAGCAATACGCTGCGCTGCCAGGCGTTTTTCCAGCGACAGGTTCGGCGTGTGGCGCACATCCGGCGCGCTGGCGTGGCCACTGGCGCCATGGGCGACCTGCTGTTTACGGGCCTCGCGAGTCTGCGCATGGCTGAGGGTGTCGCCGCTTCCCTCAGCCTGTTCCAGGTAACTGATCGCCGCCACCGGCCTCAGTACTTCGGCCACTTGCAGCAACGGCATTTGTGCCAGCTGGCCAATGTCGTAGCCCGCAAAGGTCACCGACAACGCCTCGCGCTTGAGCCGCTTGCCCTCGCACAACGGGCACGGACTGCCGCGCATGAACTGCGAGACACGCTTCTTCATCAGCGCACTTTGCGAGTGGGTAAAGGTGTGCAGGATGTAGCGCCGGGCGCCGGTGAAAGTACCTTGGTAGCTCGGTTCCATCTTGCGCTTGAGGGCGACGCGGGTTTCTTCCGGGGTCAGCCCGGCGTACACCGGCACCGTCGGCGTTTCTTCTGTGAAAAGGATCCAGTCGCGCTGCTTTTTGGGCAGTTTGTTCCACGGGATATCGACATCGATGCCCATGGTCACGAGGATGTCGCGCAGGTTCTGCCCCTGCCAGGCCAAGGGCCAGGACGCCACGGCGCGCTGGCGGATGGTCAGGTTGGGGTCCGGCACCATCAGCGCTTCGGTCACTTCATAGACGCGGCCCAATCCATGACACTCCGGGCAAGCACCCTGCGGTGTGTTCGGTGAAAAGTCCTCGGCATACAGCATCGGCTGTCCCGGCGGGTAACTGCCAGCACGGGAATACAGCATGCGGATCAGGCTCGACAGCGTCGTCACGCTGCCCACCGAGGAACGCGCGCTCGGCGTGCCGCGCTGCTGTTGCAGGGCGACGGCTGGCGGCAGTCCTTCAATGGAGTCGACATCCGGCACGCCAACCTGATCGATCAGCCGCCGCGCGTACGGCGCCACCGATTCGAAATAACGCCGCTGGGCCTCGGCATACAGCGTGGAAAACGCCAGCGATGACTTGCCCGATCCCGAGACGCCGGTGAACACTACCAGCGCATCGCGGGGAATATCGACATCAACGTTTTTCAGGTTATGTTCGCGGGCGCCGCGCACACGGACCATGCCGGCGGGTGCTTTGGAATTGCGCTTGGAAGTCATCGACCTGCCTTGATTGGAAAACAGTGGCAGCGCTCGGCCTCAAGTGCCGAGCACCTCGCAAATCATCTGCAGCAACGCTTGCGGGCTGTAAGGTTTGCCAAGCAGATGCGTATCGGGGCTGAGTTGGTGGTCGCGGGAAATGATGTCGCGTGTATGCCCGGAGGTGAACAGTACCGGCACCGGCGGCGTCTGCACCTTGGCCCATGCGGCCAGATCCGAACTCTTGATCAGGCCGGGCATGACCACATCGGTGAAGATCAGATCAATCTCGATGCCTTCCAGCAACATCTGCATGGCGACGTCGCCATTGCACGCGGTCATCACTCGATAGCCTTCTTCGCGCAGCAATTCCACCGCCGAAGCGCGCACTGCGTCGTTGTCCTCTACCACCAGAATGGTTTCGTGGCCGCCGCCTTTGCGTTCGCCGACACTCGCGGTCTCTTCGCGGACCGGGCGCAGGCTGCGCGGGAAATACAACTGCACCCGCGTGCCTTCGCCGAGCTTGCTGTCGATCTCGACGTGGCCGCCACTCTGCTTGACGAAGCCGAAGACCATGCTCAAACCGAGCCCGGTGCCCTGCCCGTCGGCCTTGGTGGTAAAGAACGGTTCGAAGACTTGCTCAAGCATTTGTGGGGCAATACCCACGCCGGTGTCGCTGACCGCCACACGAACATACTCCCCGGCCGCGATGCCCTTGCCGGCGCAGTATTCGCTGTCCAGGCAGACGTTGGCGGCGCTGAGGCCAATAACGCCCTCGCCCTTCATCGCGTCGCGGGCGTTGATGGCCAGATTGAGAATCGCGTTTTCCAACTGGTTACGGTCGACGTTGATGTGCCACGGCTGCGACGGCAACTGCACGTCGATCTGAATGGTTTCGCCCAGGGCGCGTTGCAGCAATTCGCCAACGCCTTCGAAAATCTGCTCAGGGTTGCACACGGCCGGTGACAGCGGTTGCCGACGGGCAAACGCCAGCAGTTGCGAAGATAATTTGGCACCGCGCTCGACCGCCGCCAGCGAAGCCCCGACCCGGCGTTGCACATTGGCATTGTTCGGCTCATGCCGAGCGAGCAAATGCAGGTTGCCGGCGATCACTTGCAGCAGGTTATTGAAATCATGGGCGACGCCGCCGGTCAGGCCGCCGATGGCTTCGAGTTTCTGCGATTGACGCAATTGCTCTTCCGCAGCCAGTCGCGCATCCACTTCGGCGGCCACGCGCTGTTCGAGGTTGCGGGTGAATTTGAGCAGCGAGTCTTCAGCATTCTTGCGCTCATGGATGTCAATCAGCACACCGGGGAAGCGAAACGGCTTGCCGTCTTCATCGAACTCGCAGGCACCACTGGCCAAGACCCACAGATACTGGCCATCGCCACGCTGCACGCGGTATTCGGCGTTGTACGGTTCGCCAGTGCGCACGCAGTGGGCAACCCGTTCCTGCACCCACCGATGATCCTCGGGATGGATGCGCGATTCGGCAATTTCTTGTTGCAGATCGCTCAGGTCCTGATCCGACGGATAGGAAAAGGTGCGGGCGAAACGTTCGTCAGCGGAGAAGCGATTGTTCTTGATGTCCCAGACAAACGAGCCCAGCAGTGCGCCGGCATTCAAGGCCAGACGCACGCGTTCGTTGTCGGCGCGATAAGCATCTTCCGCCGCCTGGCGCAGACGCTCGGAATGCACCAGTTCGGTGGTCTCGACGACCATCGCCATGACGCCGCCGGGCACGCCTTCATCGTTGGCCACCGGGCTGTAATACAAATCCATCCAGACATCTTCGGGGACGCCGTCGCGCAGCAATACCAGCTCTTTGTTGCGATAGGACAAGGTGCCGCCGGCCAGGCAGGTGTCGACGACGTGACGGTTGAATTCGGCGACTTCCGGCCAGCCCAGCTCAACCGGGACGCCGAGTAGATAGGGATGGCGCCCCCCCGCGAATTCGGAATAGGCGTCGTTGTAGATCATGTAGCCGGCGTGGCCCCAGAGCATCACCATCGGCAGCGGCGAAGCCAGCATCAGTTGCACGGTGTTGCACAGGCTGGCCGGCCAGTCGGCGAGCGGACCCAGTTCGGTATGGCTCCAGTCAAACGCCCGAATGCGTTCGGCCATTTCGCCTTTCCAGCCCTCACAGCCGTGGCTTTCGGATAAAAACTGCATCGCCTGACTCAGTGTCCTTTTTTGCGGTTTTCCGATCTATCGCAACGCTACAACGACGCGACGCCCGTGTGTTTCGAGGCTCTGAAAGCGTATTGGTTTCATCGCAGGTGTAGCCGATTTGCGACACCGGGCCATTCAGACGCCAATCAGGTGTTTTAGCGGGTGATAGCCGGTTTTCATTTTTGCAGCGACGTCGAGAATCGCCTTCTCGATCCCGTTGAGGTGCGTGCAGGTCAGCTCGATCGCAGCGCTTTGATTGCCAGCCTCGATGTACTCGAGCAAGCGCAGGTGTTCGTCGTCGCGGCAAGCCTGGTGACTGTCGTCGTCGAGCGCGGCGGCATACAGCGAGGCGCGCGAGATCAGCTTCTGGAACCAGTCGAGCAGCACCGGATTGTTCAGGCTGCGCGCCAGTTTGAGGTGGAATTCGCCAAGCAAGTGGATCAGACGTTCGTGGTCGCCGGCCGCATGGGCGGCGTCTTCGAGCAACAAGTGCTCGCGCAGGTCCTGCATGGCAACGGTGTCTTTGCGCCGGCACAGCTCGGTGACAATGCCGATTTCGATCAGTCGTCGGGTTTCGAACAGCGAACGCAGCTCTGCGTCACTGGGCAATGATACCGACGCGCCTTTGTTGGGCTCGGTCGTCACCAGGCCATCAGCCTCCAATTGCTTGAGCGCAGCACGCACCGACGTGCGGCTGACATTGAACAATTCGGCCAGCGAAGCCTCGCCCAGCTTCATGCCGGGGCGCAACGAACGCTTGCTGATCGCCGCATAAACCCCTTGGTAGACGCGGTCGACCGTGGTTTCCAGCTTTTTTTCGCTCATTCGAACACTCCTTTGGCATCGGGCAACTCCTCCTGGCAGTGGCTGGCCATGGAGATTCGTCGGGTTCCCGTACCCGTGTGAAGCGCAGAATATCTGCGATCGGCCGAAAGGTGCAGCCTTTTGATTTGTATCTGTTTTGAACGCAGACCAAAACCTGTGAGGCGGGCTTGCCCGCGAAGGGGTTGGCACATTCAACATCGGCATCGCCTGATGCACCGCTTTCGCGAGCAAGCCCGCTCCCACATTGGTCCGGAGGCAAATCGACAATCTTCAGTACAACCAGAATTCCTGTGGGAGTGGGCTTGCCCGTGAAGGGGTTGGCGGATTCAACATCGTCATTGCCTGATGCACCGCACTCGCGAGCAAGCCCGTGCCCACATTGGTCCGCAGGCGAATCAGCAGTCTTCATCCCAATCCAAATTCCCTGTGGGAGCGGGCTTGCCCGCGAAGGCGTTGGCGGATTCAACATCGTCATTGCCTGATGCACCGCATTCGCGAGCTAGCCCGCTCCCACAATGGTTCGGAGGTAAATCGACCATCTTCAGTGCAACCAAAATCCCTGTGGGAGCGGGTTTGCCCGCGAAGGCGTTGGCGGATTCAATATCGTCATTGCCTGATGCACCGCATTCGCGAGCAAGCCCGCTCCCACAATGGTTCGGAGGTAAATCGACCATCTTCAGTGCAACCAAAATCCCTGTGGGAGTGGGCTTGCCCGCGAAGGCGTTGGCACATTCAACATCATCATTGCCTGATGCACCGCTTTCGCGAGCAAGCCCGCTCCCACATTGGTTCGGAGGTAAATCGACCATCTTCAGCGCAACCCGAATCCCTGTGGGAGTGGGCTTGCCCGCGAAGGGGTTGGCACATTCAACATCGGCATCGCCTGATGCACCGCT
>NZ_PJBC01000057.1 GCF_002836515.1 Pseudomonas sp. Choline-02u-1 | reverse complement strand
ACGGTCACTGGTGAGCCAGCGGCGTTGGTCAATGTCGCGGTGTAGGTGATCTGGCCACCTTCGGCCACGGAACCGGTCGCACTCAGCGACAGATTTGTAGTGTCGGAAACGTCGGTTACAGAAGTCGAGACCGGAGTCTTGTCCGCCACCAGATCTTCGAAGTTGCCACCGCTCACGTCAGTGATCGAGTTGGTGATTGGAGCG
>NZ_PJBC01000056.1 GCF_002836515.1 Pseudomonas sp. Choline-02u-1 | reverse complement strand
GGTCGAGGTGTCGATGGTGTCGGTGACACTGGTCACGGCTGGAACCGAGCTCGGCACCAGGTTTTCGAAATTGCCACCGGTAGCGCTGGTGATCGTGGCTTGCACGGAGCCAGCATCTTTGTAGACGTCGTCTTTCGGTGCGTCGACGATCACGGTGCCGGTGGTTTTACCCGCGTCGATGATGATCGTGGCGCCGTTAGACAGGGTT
>NZ_PJBC01000055.1 GCF_002836515.1 Pseudomonas sp. Choline-02u-1 | reverse complement strand
AGCTTGCTCGCGAAGAGGCCGTCCGCCTCGACACCAATGGCGCCTGCCCCACCGCTATCGCGAGCAGGCTCACTCCTACAAACGACCGTGCTCCGTCAGGTCAACCGCGATCCCCTGTGGGACCAAGCTTGCTCGCGAAGAGGCCGTCCGCCTCGACACCAATGGCGCCTGCCCCAGCGCTATCGCGAGCAGGCTCACTCCTACAAACGA
>NZ_PJBC01000054.1 GCF_002836515.1 Pseudomonas sp. Choline-02u-1 | reverse complement strand
GCATCGGCCAGCTCTGCTGGTCGATGTTGTTTACGCCCCTCCAGAATTTCGCGTACGTTGAGCCGCTTTTGCGGGCGTCGACGAGCGCCGCTGTACAGCACGAGGAACAAGGGATGTTCGCGCCGGCCAATGAAACCCACTTTGCCCTGACCATCGAAGGGCTTTCCGCTGATTTTCAGGTGTTTACCCTGACCGGCCGGGAAGCCATCAGCCAGCCTTTTGTCTT
>NZ_PJBC01000053.1 GCF_002836515.1 Pseudomonas sp. Choline-02u-1 | reverse complement strand
CGATGGTGATGTTCTGGCCGTTGGCCAATGTCACGACAACAGGCGAGCCGGTGACGGGCGCGCCGACAGTGGCGGTGTAGGTGACGGTGCCGCCTTCAGCGACCGAGGTGTCGGCGGTCAATTTGACCGTCGAAGTGTCGATGGTGTCGGTGACAGTCGTCACCGCTGGATCAGTGCTCGGTACCAGGTTCTCGAAGTTGCCACCGGTAGCGGTTTTGATCGTGGCTTGCACGGAACCGGAGTCTTTGTAGACGTCATCGGA
>NZ_PJBC01000052.1 GCF_002836515.1 Pseudomonas sp. Choline-02u-1 | reverse complement strand
CCCATGTGGGAGCGGGCTTGCTCGCGAAGGCAGCGGCCCATTCAACACTTTCATCGCCTGACCCAATGCATCGTGAGCAAGCCCGCTCCCACAGGTATTCGCGGCGGGTGCAAAACCCCGGCAACACACAAAACCCCATGTGGGAGCGGGCTTGCTCGCGAAGGCAGCGGCCCATTCAACACTTCCATCGCCTGACCCAATGCATCGTGAGCAAGCCCGCTCCCACAGGTTTTCGCGGCGGGTGCAAAACCCCGGCAACACACAAAAC
>NZ_PJBC01000051.1 GCF_002836515.1 Pseudomonas sp. Choline-02u-1 | reverse complement strand
ACCGAATCAGTGATCGTGGTAACGGCTGGCGTGGTGTTTGGCACCAGGTTTTCGAAATTGCCGCCGGTAGCGCCGGTGATCGTTGTGCTGACTGTAGTGCCATTGTTGTAAACGTCATTGGCCGCTGTCGGCACGTTAACGGTGCCAACGGTTTCGCCGGCTGCAATGGTGATGGTCGAACCGTTGGACAGGGTGACGGTCACCGGGGTTTGTGCCGGATTGGTCAGTGTCGCGGTGTAAGTGATCTGACCGCCTTCAACGATGTTGTTGGTCGCGGTCAGGGTCAGGCC
>NZ_PJBC01000050.1 GCF_002836515.1 Pseudomonas sp. Choline-02u-1 | reverse complement strand
TACCAGCGGGCCGTTCGGGCCTTGTTCGAAGCTGGTGGTGAGGATGGTTGGCAGGTCAAAGAACTTGGCCAGATCCGCCAGCGCCAGCACGTTGTTCTTGAACTCGTTCGGCGAGAAGTCCTGCACCAGCGAGATCAGACCGGTCTGGTGATCAACCAGCAGCACGATAGCGTCGTCTTTGTTCAGGCGGTTGTAGGTTGGAGTGGTCATGGTGTGCGTCCCTTTTCAAGTTTGAAGTTTTGTTGTTGCGTTCAAGTTGGGTACAGATTACTGACGCACAGCAAAGGGATAAATCG
>NZ_PJBC01000067.1 GCF_002836515.1 Pseudomonas sp. Choline-02u-1 | reverse complement strand
GGCCCCGGACAGGCAGCGAAACGCTTAGCTCTTGAGCAACCGGGCCGATCATCAGCGGACAAAAACCCTTCAGGGCCGCTATCCTAGACCCAGGTTCACTGATCGGGTTTGCTCATGCTTGAGGTTCGCGAGGTTTTCAAAAGCTATGCCACGCCCCAGGGATTGTTGCCGGTACTGCAAGGCGTCGATCTGACGCTCAAGGCCGGTGGCAGCCTGGCGCTGATGGGCGAATCGGGCAGTGGCAAAAGCACGCTGCTGCATCTGGTGGCCGGGCTGGACAAGGTCGATAGCGGCAGCATCCGCAGCGGCGAGCATCGACTGGAGTCGATGAGCGAAGCGCAGTTGGCGAATTGGCGGCGCACGGAAATCGGTCTGGTGTTTCAGCAGTTCAACCTGATCGGTAGCCTGCGCGTAGAAGACAATCTGGCCTTTCAAGCGCGCCTGGCCGGGCGCCATGAGCCGCGTTGGCAGGCGCATCTGGTGCAGCGTCTGGGGCTAGGGGATCTGCTCTCGCGGTATCCCGAGCAACTCTCTGGTGGCCAGCAGCAACGGGTCGCGCTGGGCCGTGCGCTGGCCTCGCAGCCGAAATTGCTCCTGGCCGATGAACCCACCGGCAGCCTCGATGAAGCCACCAGCGATGAAGTATTACGGCTGCTGCTCGAACTACTTGATGACACACCGACGACCTTATTGATGGTCACCCACAGCCAACGCGTCGCGGCACGATTGGCCCAGCGCGTGGTGTTGTCGAACGGGCGGGTCGCCTGATGATCTGGCGGCAAACCCTGCGCGCGCTGCTCAGCCACTGGCGGCGCCATCCCGTGCAGTTTTTCAGTGTGCTGACCGGGTTGTGGCTGGCTACCAGTCTGCTCACCGGCGTCGAGGCGCTGAACAGCCAGGCCCGCGACAGCTATGCGCGGGCCAGCCAGATGATCGGCGGCGAACCGCAAGCCAGCCTCAGCACCCCGAATGGCGCACCGTTTCCCCAAGGCTGGTTCATCGAGCTGCGCCGTCAGGGCTGGCCGGTGTCGCCGGTGTTGCAGGGCCGGCTGACGCTCAAGGGCCACGAAGACCAACGCATTCAGGTGATGGGCATCGAGCCGGTGTCGCTGCCGGCGGACTCCGCAGTGGCCGGGCAGGCGATGCCGATTGAGGGAATCGTCGAATTTTTCAGCCCGCCGGGCAGTACCTGGATTTCCCCGGAAACCTTGCAGTTGCTCGGCTTGCGCGAAGGTGACACACCGCAAACCGCGGCAGGCCAGACTCTGCCGCCGCTGCTCGCGCAGAAGGACATGGCGCCGGGCCTGTTACTGGTCGACATCGGCGTAGCACAAAGCTTGCTGGAACAACCCGAGCAGTTGTCGCGGCTTCTGTTGCCCAAGGATTTTCATCAGGATTTGCCAGCCAGTTTCAAGGATCGCTTGCAGCTCAAAAGCAGCGGTGAAGAAAACAATCTGGCGCGGCTGACCGAGAGCTTTCACCTCAATCTCGATGCCCTTGGATTTCTATCGTTTCTGGTCGGTTTGTTCATCGCCCACGCCGCCATTGGCCTCGCTCTGGAACAGCGCCGAGGCTTGCTGCGCACGTTGCGCGCCTGTGGCGTCAATGCGCGAATGCTGATCGCGTGTCTGGTGGTTGAACTGGGTGTACTGGCGCTGATCGGCGGATTGTTCGGCGTGATCAGCGGCTATTGGCTGGCCAGCGTTCTGCTGCCGGACGTCGCCGCCAGCTTGCGCGGGTTGTATGGCGCGGAAGTGGCGGGGCAGTTGCGTTTGAGTCCCTGGTGGTGGCTCAGCGGTATCGGTCTGAGTCTGCTCGGCGCGTTGCTGGCCGGGGCCAACAGCCTGCTGCGGGCGGCGCGCCTGCCGTTGCTGGCGGTCGCCGATCCGCAGGCCTGGCATCAACAGTATTCGCGTTGGTTGCGCCGGCAGGGTTGGCTGGCGACGGTGCTGCTGGCGATTGCGCTGGCGGCGCTGATCTGGGGTGACAGCCTGAGCAGCGGCTTCGTGCTCATGGCCGGTTTGTTGCTCGGTGCCGCGCTGGCCTTGCCGGTGCTGCTCAGTGCGTTGTTGAATCCGTTGCTCGGGCGCAGTCGTTCGGTGCTCGGCCAGTGGTTTCTCGCCGACTGTCGCCAGCAATTGCCAGCCCTGAGTCTGGCGCTGATGGCGCTGCTGCTGGCACTCGCCGCCAACATCGGCGCCGGCAGCATGACCGCCGGTTTTCGCCAGACCTTCAATGACTGGCTCGAACAACGCCTGAGCGCCGAGTTGTACATCAACCCGGCCAACCCGGCGCAGGCCCGCGAGATGCACAGCTGGCTCAACCAGCAGCCCAACGTGGCCGCAGTGCTGCCCAACTGGCAAGTCTCGGTAACGTTGAAAGGCTGGCCGGCCGATGTCTACGGCATTATCGACCACCCGCACTATCGCCAGCATTGGCCGTTGCTCGACAGCAGCGGCAGCGATCCATGGGGGAAACTGGCGACGGATGATGCGGTGATGCTCAGCGAACAACTGGCGCGACGCCTGAAACTCAAAGCTGGCGACCATCTGCCCATTCCCACACCGAACGGCACGTGGTCGCCGCGCATCGTCGGCATCTACGCTGACTACGGCAATCCGAAAGGGCACGTGCTGATCAGCAGTCGGCACTTGTTGCAGGGCTGGCCGCAGCTGACGCCAAACCGTTTTAATTTGCGCATCGATCCGCCACAGATTCCGGCGCTGCTCAAGACCTTGCAGGCGCGCTTTGAGCTGGATGACAACCACATCGTCGATCAGGCGCGGCTCAAAGGCTGGTCGGTGCAAGTCTTCGAACGCACCTTTGCCGCGACGGCAGCGTTGAACAGCCTGACCTTGGCCGTGGCTGGCGTGGCGCTGTTCATCAGTCTGCTGACCCAGAGCCAGAGCCGACTCGGTCAACTCGCACCGCTGTGGGCGCTGGGCGTGACGCGCAAACAATTGATGTTGCTCAACCTCGGCCAGACCTGGCTGCTGGCAGTGCTGACCCTGCTCTTGGCGCTGCCGTTGGGCATCGCTCTGGCATGGTGCCTGGATGCGGTGATCAACGTGCAGGCGTTCGGCTGGCGACTGCCGTTGCGGGTGTTCCCGTGGCAGTTGTTGCAACTGATGGGGCTGGCCTTGCTGGCGACATTAATGGCGTCGGCATGGCCGCTGTATTCTCTGTACCGCACGCAACCGGCGGATTTGCTGAGGACGTTTGCCCATGAGGATTAAATGGCGCGTGCTGATGCTGGCGTTGCTGCTCGGTGGCTGCGATCAGCCTGCACCCGAGGAAAAGGGCTTTGCCGGCATGGGTGATCAAGCGCAATCGTTCACGCCGGTGGTGCCCGATCGGGTATTCAGCTTCCCGGCCGATCACGGCGCGCATGATGGTTTTCGCATCGAGTGGTGGTACGTCACCGCCAATCTCAAGGATCAGCAGGGCAACGATTTCGGCGTGCAATGGACGCTGTTTCGCAGCGCCCTGAAACCGGTTGCCGACCAGGCCGGCTGGGGCAATCAGACAATCTGGCTTGGCCATGCGGCAGTCACCTCGCGCTCGGTGCATCACGCCGCCGAGCGCTACGCCCGGGGCGGAGTAGGGCAGGCGGGCGTGCGCCTGGCGCCGTTCGAGGCGTGGATCGATGACTGGATGTTTGCCAGCCAGGCGCAGGATCCGTTGCGCGATATGCAACTGAGCGCTCGTGACAAAAATTTCGCCTATCAACTGCGACTCACCTCCAGTCGCCCGCCGGTGCTGCAGGGTAACAACGGCTTCAGCCAGAAATCTGAAGAAGGCCAGGCCTCGTACTACTACAGTCAGCCGTTTTTCCAAGCCAACGGTACGTTGCAAATCGACGGCCAGACTTACACCGTCAGCGGCCCGGCGTGGCTCGATCGCGAATGGAGCAGCCAGCCGCTGACCGCCAATCAGACTGGCTGGGACTGGTTCTCGCTGCACCTGGACAGCGGCGAACACGTGATGCTTTATCGCATGCGACAAAAGGACGGCGCGCCTTATCTCACCGGCACCTGGATCGCCGCAGATGGCCAGATCCAGACGTTGCACCGCGAGCAGATCAGTCTTGTGCCGCAGGATACGGCCAAGGTTGCCGGTCGACCGATGCCAGTGACGTGGTCGATCCGCATTCCAGACAAGAAACTCGATATCCGCGTCGACGCGATCAACCGCAATGCGTGGATGGATTTGCGAATTCCCTATTGGGAAGGCCCGGTGAAGATCGATGGCAGCCATCCTGGCCAGGGTTATCTGGAAATGACCGGATATTAGCGGCGGGAACCGCTCTCCCGCCGGCGGCGAGCCTGCTCGCGAAGGCGCCAGCGCCGTGACCGTTGAGCGAACTGACTGAACTCTCACCAGCGCCCATCGCTCTACCTGGAAACCCGCCATTTTCGGATCCATCCATGAGCGACGACCTGCAACCCCCAGACCTCGATACCTGGCAGCGGCTGTTCGACGATCAGGCCTATTGGCAGGACTCCCCTGACGCTCACTACCTCGATCTGCAGCGCATCGCCGACGACCTGCTCGGCCAAGGCGCGATCGATCTTGAGCAATGGCAGTTGTTGCGTGCCAAAGCAGACGATCTGCACCGGCGCTCACCCGAGGTCAACGTCGCCCGCGAACTCGACGATCCCGAAGCCTGAGGACTAGCGCCGTGAATAAATCCAGCAAGCCAAACGATAACCCCGATGAACCACGCCCGGCCGGCGAAACCGAACGCGACAACGACGCCTTGCGCCCGACCGACCCCAAACAGCGGCAGGACAGCGGCAAAGGCACAGCGAGTGGCGAGTCCACCGCCCAGGAGACCGCCGAGCCACACACCCGCGGGCCACAAACCCAGGTCAAGCCCTGAACAGCGTCTATGCTCACTGGCACGCCCGCCGCTGAAGTCGCTTCGGCGGCGGGCTTCGCCATTTCATCACAGGGAAAGTAATGCATATGAAGCTCAACGCACTGGCCAAGGCCATCACCCTCGCAACACTGCTTTCTGCCGTGAGTCTCGGCGCTTTGGCTGCCGACATTCCATTATCCGCCGTCGTTGAGGCTGATTCCGTTACCACCAAAGTGCTCGCCGTTGACCCGGCCAACCATCAGGTGGTGCTGGAAGGTCCCGAAGGTCGTCAGGTCCACGTCCAGCTCAGCGACAAAGCGAAAAACCTCGCCAATCTTAAAGTGGGCGACCTGGTGAAGATCGAGGTGCAGCGGTCTGTCGCCGCCTATCTCGACACCGAAGTGGATAAAGGTCTGCCTGGCACCACCGAACGCACCGGCGAACTCCGTAAAGCACCGGGCAGCGACAACCCTGGGGGTGAGGCCTATCGTCAGGTTCAGGTGCAGCTGAAAATCAGCAAAATTGATTTGAAGACCCATCAGGTCACTCTGGAAAATCCTTCCGGACAATCGAAGACGCTCGAGGTGAAGAAGCCGGAGATTCAAGCCAAGTTGAAAGATCTCAAAGTAGGGCAGAGCGTTATTGTCACTTACACCGATATCCTGAAAGTGACCAGTCAGCACGATAGTTGAGTATTAGCTCTACAAGTTTATTGCTCTTGTACAACTTTGTGTGTGAGAGCAATTATATTAAATATTTTGTAAGACAATTCTGGAGGAAAATCGGTAAAACACGGTTTTTAACTTTTCAGTTCAAAAATTTCATCTTTGTGCATGAGGACATGTGCACTCGTTTGAATTAAAATCCTCGGCGTTCGCCCAGTGTCGCGGCTCTTTACCGGTGCATGGATTGCCAGGCCATAACACTGGGCGAACTCCACCACGACAGCAGATGTATACAAAATTCAACAACAAAAAAGGGCGACTTCGAAGTCGCCCTTTTTTGTAGTCGTGGATTAAGCCGAAGCTTGCACGCCAGTCTTGCCTTGCTGCCCCTGAAAGCGTTTGAGCGTCGCCTGATACATCTTCGTACGGCGATGATCCTTGCCATACGTGCCTGCCGCCGCGACGGTCCCGGCCTGGATATGATCGAGGTAACGGAAAATCGTCCGCGGCGAGAGGAACCTGACGCCATAACCCAACTCGACCATTCGATCCTGCAGGGCGTATCCCGGCACCTCCTCATCCATGCAGAAGTGCAACCCCTGGGACTTCATCAAGCGCGCATTCCATAGCGTGCAGAAACTTTTCAGATGCGTTTCTTTATACGGACGTGGTGGTTTCGAACGCAGGCCAAGATGGACTTTCAGCCGCCGGACATGATGTTTGCAGAAGCGCGAAGTTAATCGCCAGGTATCGCGAAGTAACCCGCGATCAAGTTGCTCCACACAACCGACCGCCGCCATGTCCGCACTTTTCGTGCACTCGCGCATCATCATCGCGAACACTTCCATGTCGTAGACAAAGGTATCGGTGTGCAGCAGAAACAAGTAGTCCGTCTCAACTTTCGCCAACGCCAGATCCAGCGCCTTGCCATGGGCAATATGCCCCATTTCCTTGCCCGGCGACGGTCGCTCGATGAGATTGATCCAGTCCAGCGAACGCAAATAATCAAGGCTGGCATCCGCCGAATCGTTGTCCACCACCCACACCGGAATGCGCTGCGCCTGAACATGCTCGCGAAGCAGTTCAAGGCACATGCGAGTAATGTCCGGGGTTTTGTAATTGACCAGGACGAGGCTGAAGTTGGGATGCGGCGGGGCAGGCAGGTCGAAGGCTTTCATGTCGGAGGGACTCATCCACGGCTCAAGACGACAGGTTGTTGAGCCGGGATGCTAGCGGGGGAAGCTTAGGTGAAACTTAATTTGGCAGGGTCGAACCTGGGGGAATGAGAGGACGTAAAACGGTTCGGATGTGTTCCGGATGTCTTCATGCGTTCATCAGCTTGCGAAGTAAAGCTCATCCAGTTGGCGCCTGCGGATTGCCAGGTATTGCTCCCACAACTTAGGAAAATCCTCATCTCTGGTTAGCGGAAAGGTCAGATAGATGTGTTTCCCGGCAACACTGAGGTACTGGCGCACACGTTTGAAGGCCGGCTGTTCATACAGCGCAAGGCTTTCGTCGTAAACGTCGTGATGGTGGCGAATCGTTACTCGATGAGGGGCAATCATCCCTCGCGCAAAATCGATCACCCAGTCGCCGTCTACGGCCGTACGCAAATAGCCGTAAACACCATCGACCGAGAGCAGGATGCAGGTGTTGGCTTGGTTGCCGTCCTCGTCGTTCGCCAGAACAATCTGGTCGGCAAAGTATTTGATCGCCTGATCATCCGGGCCCTGTAGAAGCAAGCTCCAGCCCTCGACGCCCATGCGAAACTCGCCGATGTTTTCGAAGGTCGCGGTCCATCCGTTGGCGAGAATTATGTGACGGGTTTTCATTGGGTTTTCAGACTCGAAATTTTCGACTTATGGTCTCGGATAAACCGAAACAAATCGGCTTAACGTTTTAACAGATGTTGAAAATTGAAAGAAGCAGACGAACTGGGTTGCTCACATTTCATCCATGCAACCCCGCCACTTTGCACTATAGGAGCTGCCGCAGCCTGCGATCTTTTGATGTTTTAACGCGCAAGTCGGGTCAAACACTCCTCAATCGACCGCCGTTGCGTCTCGGCATACAACGCTAGTTCATCAATAGTCGAACGCCCCAGCGCCTGTTCGAAAGCCTGTCGATTGGAGTGTTCGCCGTAATGCGCCTGTGCAGCATCCCCCAGGTTCGACTGAAAAATCCCCGCCGCGCTCACCGGCAGGAAATCTTCGTACACCAGCGGCTCCGCTTTTACATAGCCTTCGCGCAGCAAGTCCTGCAGGGACGATTCGCCAAGTCCTTGCGCCTCCAATCCTTTTTCCGTAGCGAAATAACGAAAATACGCCAGCCCCTGTTCACGCATGCCCTCGACGCTGTCAGGAAATTGCGCAAAGTGCTGATTCATCAGCGCGTTGTAGCGTACGGCGTTGGCTTCATTGGGAAAGTCGCCCAGTTCATCCCGTGCGGCATTCAACAGGCGGTCGTACAGCGCTCGACCCTTTGGCGTCAGGGCTGCGCCGCGTTGTTCGATTTCGCCGAAACGCGCGCTGTGGCTGCCAAGGGTTTCGGGCTGATCGATGAAAGCGATCGGCTCGTCGAGCGCCTTGAAGCTGGTCTGGCGCAGCAGGATCGGGCAGTTGCGGCGCGGTGGCCCTTCGATCACGGCTTTCGGTGTGATGCCATGAACAGGCATCTGTTGCTGCACAGTGTCGATGTCCAGCGTGCGCGGCGTCAGGTGGTTGATGTGCGGGCCTTTGAACGCAACGACGTCCGCGACCAAGCGGTGTTGTGCGCTGAGTTTCTGATATTGCGCGGCGCTGACGGTGGCGCTGTGGTGCCAGCGAAAAGTCTCCAGTGCTTGTCGGACGAATTCTGCGGCTTCGGCGTCATTCAGCCCGCCCGCCGTTTCCGCCTGTTCAATCAGGCGCAACGCGGAGTCGGTGAAAATCGAACGACCGGCCAGCACCGATTCGGCAAACTCACGCAATTCAGCATCTTCAATCAGCTCCAGCCGCAGCAACGAGGTGAACACGCGAAACGGGCTGACCTGCAGCGCCTCTTCATGCACCGCACGAAACGCCGTTGAATGCACCGGCACGCCTGCCGGGGTCAGGTCGTAATAACCCACCGGTTGCATGCCCATCACCGCGAACAGGCGGGCGAGGGTGGCCAGTTCGCTCGCGGTGCCGACGCGGATGGCGCCGTGGCGCTCCATGTCCAGCCGTTCGATTTCGCCGCTGCGCTTGAGCTGTCCGGCGACATCAGGCTGCTGCGATAGCACCGCGCGGTTGGTGTTTTCCACCAGTTCCATCAGCGCGCCGTACAGTGGCACCTCTTCGCGGTACATGTCGGACATCGCTCGGGAGAAGCGTTGGCGGATCAGGTCGGGGCTGACGAACGGCTGCACAGTCATGAAAAAAATTCCTGCCATGGTCACGGAATGAGTGCTGGAAAAGATCGCAGCCTTCGCCCACGCGGGCAAACGAAGAATCCGACGAACTTCATTCTGCCAGCGACTGATCCACCAACTCGATCCAATGCTTCACGGGCGTGCGCCCGGCGCTGGCCAGATGACTCTGACAGCCCACATTGGCAGTGACGATCAACTCGGGCCGGCCACTTTCCAGATCGTTGAGGCGCTGATCGCGCAGTTGCCGCGCCAGCGCCGGTTGCGTCAGCGAGTAAGTGCCCGCCGAGCCGCAGCACAAATGGCCGTCCGGCACTGGCGTGAGGTTGAAGCCGAGTCGGGTCAGAACTGCCTCGACGGCGCCGCCGAGTTTCAGTGCGTGCTGCAACGTGCACGGGCAATGCACGGCGATGCGTCGTTCGCTGGCGGCACACACTTGCTCCAGCGGTTCCTCCGCGAGGATTTGCACCAGATCCCGGGTCATTTCGCTGATCTGCCGAGCCTTCTCTGCATACACCGGATCATCCGCCAGCAAATGCCCGTAATCCTTGATGAACGCGCCACAACCACTGGCCGTCTGCACGATAGCTTCGGCACCGTTTTCAAGATGTGACCACCAGGCATCAATATTCTGCCGAGCACGGTCGAGGCCTTTGGCCTGAGCGTCGAGGTGATAATCGAGGGCGCCGCAGCAACCGGCTTCGCTCACAGCTATGACGCTGATGCCCAGGCGATCGAGCACCCGCGCGGTTGCGTCATTGGTGTTCGGTGAAAGGCCCGGCTGCACGCAGCCTTCGAGCAACAACACCCGGCGCGCATGCCGAGGAGCAGGGCGCGACCCCATAACCGCGACGTGCTGCGGCAGTTTGCTTTCCAGCCGGCGCGGCAGCAGCGGCCGAAAGGTCGCGCCCATGCGCAGCAAGCCTTTGAACAACCCCGGATTCGGCGCCAACGCGCGCAGGCCTTCACGCAGCAAACGCTGGGCAGCCGGGCGCGCCACTTGGCGATCAACCACCGCGCGGCCAATGTCGAGCAGGTTGTGGTAATCGACGCCGGATGGGCAGGTGGTTTCGCAGTTGCGACACGACAGGCAACGATCCAGATGCAGTTGCGTCTGCTCGGTGGCCGGTGCGCCTTCCAGCACTTGCTTGATCAGGTAAATGCGCCCGCGCGGCCCATCGAGCTCATCGCCGAGCAATTGATACGTCGGGCACGTCGCGTTGCAAAAGCCGCAATGCACGCAGGTGCGCAGGATCTTTTCCGCTTCGCCAGCGCGGGGCAATTGCCGCGATTGCTCGCTGAGGGTGGTTTGCATGGCTAGACCTCCGCGTACATTCGCCCGGGGTTGAACAGCCCTTGCGGGTCGAGTTGCGCCTTGAGTTGCCGATGGTAGCGCAGCAGGGTCGGCGCCAAGGGTTGAAACGGCGAATCGGTGGCGCCATGGGTGAAGCACGTCGCGTGGCCGCCGAAGGAATGGGCGAGTGCATGAATCTCGGTGCTGTCGGATTTAAGCCAGCGTTGCGCCCCGGCCCAATCGATCAGTTGCTCGCCGGGCAGCTCGAGCGGGCCGAGGTTGTTGGGCAATGACAGGCGCCACAGCGGCAAACCTTCTTCGAAAAAACTCAGGCGGTGTTCGTTGAGGTCGCGCCAGAAAACCAAGTCCAGCGGCTCACCACCGAGGCGTTGGTGCGCCGCCGTCACCGAGCCTTCGCCACCTTCCAGACGCAAATACAGACTCTGGCCATCGTGACACGCGGCGCTGATCGGCAGCGGTTGCTGGGACCATTCGGCTAGTTTGCTCAACGCCCGAGCGCAGTCGATATCGAGGCGAATGCTCAGGCACTGGCGCGGTTTCGGCAGGACTTTCAGCGACACTTCGGTGAGCACGCCGAGGCAACCGAAACTGCCGGCCATCAGCCGCGACAGGTCATAACCGGCGACGTTTTTCATCACTTCGCCACCGAAGCGCAAATGCTGCCCCAGGCCGGTAATCACTCGCGTGCCGAGGACGAAATCGCGCACCGAGCCGGACCATGGTCGGCGTGGCCCGGACAGTCCGCTGGCGATCATGCCGCCGACGGTGGCGCTATCAGCGAAGGAAGGCGGTTCGCAGGGCAACATTTGCCCGGCGTCATCTAGCGCCGCGAGCAGCTCGGACAACGGCGTGCCGGCACGTGCGGTGACCACCAGTTCCGTCGGGTCGTACTGAACGATGCCGCGATGAGCGCGGATGTCGAGCACTTCGCCGGCCACCTCGCGACCGAGAAACGCCTTGCTGTTGCCGCCCTGAATCTTCAGCGGCGTGGCATTGGCCCGCGCGGCGTTGACCTGATTGAGCAGGGCGTTGGCGGCGTCGAAATCAGCCATCAGAATCGCTCCAGCTCGGGGAAGGGCAGTTGCCCGGCGTGGATGTGCATCGCGCCGAATTCGGCGCAGCGGTGCAGGGTCGGGATGTTCTTGCCGGGGTTGAGCAGGCCTTGCGGATCAAACGCGGCTTTCACCGCATGAAACAGCAGCAACTCATCGCTGTTGAACTGTGCGCACATCTGATTGATTTTCTCGCGACCGACCCCGTGCTCGCCGGTGATGCTGCCGCCGACCTTGACGCACAATTCGAGGATCTTGCCGCCCAGTGCCTCGGCGCGATGCAGCTCCCCCGGCTGGTTGGCATCGAACAGGATCAGCGGGTGCATATTGCCGTCGCCGGCGTGAAAAACGTTTGCTACGCGCAGGCCATATTCCTCGCCGAGGCTGGCGATACCTTGCAGCACAGCGGGCAATTCGCGGCGCGGGATAGTGCCGTCCATGCAGTAATAATCGGGCGACAATCGACCGATCGCCGGGAAGGCATTTTTGCGCCCTGCCCAGAAACGCACGCGCTCGGCCTCGTCCTGAGCCTGACGCACTTCAGTCGCGCCGGCCGCTGTCATGAGTTCGCGCACCCGCTGGCAATCGTCGTGCACATCGGCTTCAACGCCGTCGAGTTCGCAGAGCAGAATCGCCTCGGCGTCGACCGGATACCCGGCGTGGATAAAATCTTCGGCGGCGCGAATGGCCAGGTTGTCCATCATTTCCAGACCACCCGGAATGATCCCGGCGGCGATGATTTCGGCGACCGCGCGGCCGGCCTTTTCGACCGAGTCGAAACTGCCCAGCAGCACCTTGGCGACTTGCGGTTTGGGCAGCAGTTTCACCGTGACTTCGGTGATGATCCCCAGCAGGCCTTCGGAGCCGGTGAACAAGGCGAGCAGGTCGAAACCGGCTGAATCGAGCGCCTCGGAGCCCAGCGTCAGACGTTCGCCCTCGATGGTCAGCACTTCGATTTTCAACACGTTATGCACTGTCAGACCGTACTTGAGGCAATGCACGCCACCGGCGTTTTCCGCAACGTTGCCGCCGATCGAACAGGCGATCTGCGATGACGGATCCGGCGCGTAATACAGGCCGAACGGGGCCGCCGCCTGGGAGATGGCGAGGTTGCGCACGCCAGGCTGAACCCGCGCGATACGTGCAGCGGGGTCGATGTGCAGGATGCTGTTGAACCGCGCCATCACCAGCAGCAGGCCTTTTTCCAGTGGCAGGGCGCCGCCGGACAATCCAGTGCCGGCACCCCGCGCGACCACGGGCACATTGTTCTGATGGCAGAGTTTCAGCAGGGTTTGCACTTGCTCCAGACGCCGGGGCAGGGCCACCAGCATCGGCGTGGTGCGGTAGGCGCAGAGGCCGTCGCATTCGTAGGGTTTGAGCTCATCCTCGCGCCAGAGGATGTCCAGGTCCGGCAGGGCTTGTTGCAAGGCCTTTAGCAGTTCGGCCTTGTTCACCTCGGGCAAGGGACCGTCGAGGCGTTCGTCGTAAAGGATGTTCATGGGAACGCCAACCTTCTGTCTCCGCTGATCGTTCCCACGCTCTGCGTGGGAATGTAGCCCGTGACGCTCCGCGTCACTGGACGCAGAGCGTCCCCTGAGGCATTCCCACGCAGAGCATGGGAACGATCAGTTGCGCCACCTGGGGCATTGCGAATATCCATGTTCATCGCTGTCGTTCCAGAAATTCCCCGTACAGCCGCGCGGTATTTCCCGGCTGTTCGACCATCGGCATGTGCCCGACGTGTTCCCATACATCCACTTCGAGATTGGCGATGCCCTTGCTCCACACCGGCACGCTGCTGACGTCGATCAGGCGATCCTTGCGCCCCCATAGCAGCAGCGCCGGGCATTTGATGGCGGCCAGTTTCGGCTCCATCGGCGCACTGGCATGGAAGTCGCGGAATATTTCTTCGAGTTCGTCACGTTGCTGCTCATAACGCTGGGCGACGGCATCGAGCACCAGTTTCGGCACCCACGGCGGCGACTCCATGGTCATCGCATAGAAGCGCTGAAACTCTTCGCGGGAATTGATCAGAAACGGATTGTGCCCGCGCGCCAGGTGTCGCTCCATGTCGCTGGGCTGCGGTGCGGTGACGCCGGCCGGGTCGATCAAGGCCAGCGAGGCAATTCGCTCCGGATAGGTCGCCGCCAGCCACGCGGCAATGTAGCCGCCCATGGAGTTGCCGATGACGTGGACTTTTTCCACGCCGCACACATCGAGCAGTTGAATCATGCGTTTGGCCTGCACCGCGATGTCATAACCGCCGCCAGCCTTGAAGCCGGTTTCACCGTGGCCGGCCAGATCCGGGATGATCACCCGGTACCGGCGCACGAAATGCCGGGCGCAGCGCAGCCAGAGATTTTTGTCGGCGCTGAAGCCGTGCAGCATCAGAATCGCACTGGACGCCTCGTACGGCCCGCCTTGCCAGGTCGACACGGTCATTTCGGCGATCGGCACTTCGATCTTGTGCAGTTTGTACAGCTTGGCCTCGATGGCCATGGCCAGGTCGTACAGCCAATGGCCCACCGCTGGGTAACTCAACCAGCTCCAGGCCACGAACACCGCGAGTGTGACAAACAGCAAAAGCATCGACGTCTTCCTTATACGTGTTCAGGACAAAATATGGTCGGCCGGTTTCAGCGCCCGGGTCAGCAGGTGATAGCTGAAACTGAAGCCGGGAAACATGGCGATTACATGGCCGCTCTTGCTCTGGTACCAACTGTGGCAGCCACCGGACTTCCATACCGTGCGCTGCATTTCCCGGTGGATCATTGCAGTGTAGGTACGTTCCGCGTCAGGGCGCACTTCGATGCTGCGCAGGCCTTTGGCCTGCACGGTACGGATGCAGTCGAGGATGTAGTTCATCTGCGATTCGATGATGAACAGCGCCGAGGTGTGGCCAATGCCGGTGTTCGGCCCGGTGACGATAAACAGATTGGGGAAGTCTGGCAGGCTGGTGCCCAGGTAAGCGCGCGGATATTCGGCCCAGACATCTCTGAGTTGCACGGCGTTTTTGCCGCTGACCGGGTAGGAAATCACCCCGTCCGTGGCGTCGTAACCGGTCGACCAGACGATCAGATCAACATTGACATGCTCGCCGTCTACGGTGTTGATCCCGCTTTCGTCGATCGAAGCGATGCCGTGGTCGCGACTGTGCAGCGTGACGTTGGCGCGGTTCAGCGCCGGGTAGTACGTGCTCGACACCAGCACGCGTTTGCAGCCGATGGTGAAATCCGGGGTTAGCTTCTGCCGCAGCAGCGGGTCTGGAACCTGACGCTTGAGGAACCGCAGCGCATGTCGCTGGACCAGGTGAATCGCCGGTTTCGAGTATTTGAAGGCGATGACCCGGGTTTCGAATTGCCAGTAGATCAGCCAGCGCAACAGCTTGTACGCCGGCTTCAAGCCGAGCAGCCAGCGCTGGAGCCGGCCGAATTTACGATCGGCACGCGGCAGCACCCAATGCGGCGTGCGCTGGAACACATGCAGATGTTCGACCTGGGTTGCGATCGCCGGAATTACCTGTGCAGCGCTGGCACCGCTGCCGACAATCGCCACGCGTTTACCGCGATAGTCGTAGCTGTGATCCCAATGATTTGTATGAAAAGTCTTGCCTTGAAAGCGATCAATCCCAGGGAAGTGTGGAATGACCGGCTGACTCAACGGCCCGGAAGCATTGATCAGGAATTGCGTATGGAAGATGCCCTTGGCGCGGGTGTGCACCGTCCAGTATTTTTCCGCTTCGTCCCATTCGACGCGCTCGACATCGGCTTGCAACTCGACCCGGTCGCGCAAACCGAATTGCTCGATCACCTGTTCGGTGTAGCGCTGCAGTTCCGCCTGTTCGGCAAACATCTGCGACCAGCGGTAGGGCGCGAACGACAGAGAATACAGCGGCGACGGCACGTCCACTGCGGCACCGGGGTAGGTGTTCTGGCACCAGGTGCCACCGAAAAATTCGCGTCGTTCCAATATGCGAAAGTCATCGATCCCGGCCTTGAGCAGGTTGACCGCTGCGCACTGGCCGCCGAAACCGCTGCCGATGATCAACACATGGTAGGTGTGCATGGGCCCCCTTCTTAGAATTGTCGTTCCTTTTCCCTCTTTCATTTATAGCCAACTCTGGGCCGCGTGTGCGGCGCTGATAGCGCTCTATTCAGGCCGCTGGCCGGTGATGGCTATTTAACGGTGCCCTGATAGACTCCGAACACACCGTGTCGGGGTGTAACCATGCATCGCGCGGTCGAGGCCCTTATGGGAAATACGCGAGGAAAGGGACTTTCACTGGCCAGGAGGCTGTATACGTCGCGGGTGTTCGGGCTGCTGCTCGGGCTCATATGCATCAGCGCCGCAATGTATTCCCTCGATCCGCCGCTGTGGGTGTGGGGCCTGATGCTGTTCAACGGCCTGGTCTGGCCGCATCTGGCTTTCCATTGGGCGCGCCGCTCGAGCGTGCCGTTCCGCGCCGAACACCGCAATTTACTGATCGACGCGTTCATGGGCGGTTTCTGGGTCGCTGCCATGCAGTTCAATCCGCTGCCCAGTGCAACCACGGTTTCAATGATGGCCATGAACAACGTCGCCATCGGTGGCGGCCGGTTTCTGCTGGCGGGGACGGCGGCACAGCTGCTCGGTATGGGCGTGGGGCTGGTGGTGTTTGCGCCGACGTTCATCCCGCAGACAACGCCGCTGCAGCTTTACGCCTGTTTGCCGTTGCTGTTGCTGTATCCGCTGGCGCTGGGCTGGATCTGCTTTCGCCAGGCCTCGACCCTCGGTCGACACAAGCGTGAGCTGCTGGCGTTGAGTCGCACTGACAGCCTGACCGGTTTGCTCAATCACGGCGCATGGAAAGATCAACTGAACCTTGCGTTCCAGCGTTGCACACGCCAGCAGCAGGGCGCGGCGATTGCGCTGATCGACATCGATCATTTCAAGGCAATCAATGACACCTATGGCCACGTCGCTGGCGATATCGTCCTGCGCCAGTTGAGCAAACTGCTCAAGCACAACCTGCGCGCCAGCGATGTGGCCAGGCGATATGGCGGGGATGAGTTCTGCGTGATCCTGCCGGACCTGCCGCTATTCAATGCCGCCCAAGCCATGGAAGCCCTGCGCGAGCGCTTCGCGATTCTGGGCTATGAGCAGAGCCCGGCGCTGAAGGTCAGTCTGAGCATTGGCCTGGCCGCGTACGACCCGAGCCATGCCGACGCCACGCGGTGGCTGGATGATGCCGATCAGGCCTTGTACGAAGCCAAGGCCAGTGGGCGCAATCGCGTTATCTGCAACAGCGATAACAAACCGAGGCAGGCGCTGCTGGATTCGGTTTGATGGATGTCGGCAGTTCCTGCAATTTGTTCGGTGGCGGTCGGGCAAGTGTCGCATCCGCTATAGAGCCTTGCGCCAATGTCGGTTACGGTTGAATCCCTCCGACACGAAACAAGGACTGCTTCATGACGTTCTCATTTCCCCGCTCCCTGCTGGCCGCCAGCCTCGGTCTGTCCCTCGCGTTCTCGGCCGCAAACGCCGCTGAACCGCATAAGCAAGTGCTCGCCGATGCCGAGCAGTACCAGCCCGAAGCGCTGAAGTTATTGGAACGACTGGTCAATATCGACTCCGGATCCGGCTATGAACCGGGCCTGAAACAGGTCAGCGACATCGCCATCGATGAGCTCAAAAAACTTGGCGCAACCATTGAATTGGTGCCGAACACGCCGGAAAAATCCAACCACGTGCTGGCCACGTTCAAAGGCACCGGCAAGGCAAAAATCCTTCTGATGGCGCACATGGACACGGTGTTCAAGGAAGGCTCCGCTGCCGAGCGGCCATTTCACATCAAGGACGGCCGTGCCTACGGGCCGGGGGTGATGGACGACAAGGGCGGGATCGTCGCCGGTATCTACGCGCTGAAAGTGCTGAAAAACCTCGACTTCAAGGATTACGCGCAGATCACTTTCCTGCTCGACGCCAGCGAAGAAACCGGCTCGGACGTTGCTACCGACCTGATCAAGAAAACCGCCAAACAGCACGATGTGACCCTCAACCTCGAACCGGGCCGCCCGGCCGATGGCCTGGTGGTGTGGCGCAAGGGCAGTGCGACGGCGCTGGTCGAAGTCAAAGGCAAGGCCGCCCACGCCGGCGTCGCGCCAGAGCTTGGACGGAACGCGGCGATGGAAGCGGCGCATCAGATTCTGCAACTGGGCAAGCTCGGCGATGAGGCGAAGAAAACCACCATCAACTTCACCGTGCTCAAGGCCGGCGATCGCACCAACGTGATTCCTGATCAGGCCACGGCCAAGGCGGATGTGCGCGCGGCGGTGCCGGAAGAGTTCGATCGCATCGAGAAGGATCTGGCGCGGGTCTCGCAGGACAAACTCATAGCTGAAACCGAAGTGAAGACTTCCTTGCAACGCGGTTTGCCGCCGATGCCGCAGACAGCCGAGTCGGATCGCTTGATGGCCATGGCGCAGGGGATTTACGGCGAGATCGGCCGCCAGTTGACGGAAGAGGGCAGCGGTGGCGCGGCGGATGCCAGTCTGTCTGCCGGGGTGGGGACGCCGACGCTGGATGGATTCGGGATTGTCGGCGGCAATATTCACACCCCGCAAGAATATGCCGAAGTGGCGAGCGTGGCGCCGCGGATTTATCTGTTGTCGCGGATGATCATGGAACTGGCCAAACCGCGATGAAGCATGGGGTGTCTTGATGGTGGGCACGATCAGAACACCAGTCGGTAAAAGACCAGAGCGCGGCTCCTCGAGTGAGCTGCGCCTGTGCCTGAAACAGTTCCTTGCGCACTGCAAGAGCCGCCACAAGCGCTGAGATTGTGCCGGTTCTGCCAACCTCGCTGCGCTTCAATCCCATTGAAGCTACATCCGCTCATCGGTTTTCAATGCAAAAAAACCGAAGCTTCCTGATTGCTTGCTTGTCATCTCCATGAGGCCGCAGCCCTTTCAATGCGGCCGTTTCGCTGTATCACGCCGTCCGTCGACGCAGAGGAATGAGCGCACGATAGGCGCAGTCGACTTTGCACGGTGAGTGGCCATCCGCTGATTGCCAAGCGCTCAAACATGCGCTGAAGCAGGTGAGCTGAGCCGTGCGCAACGCCTGGTTCTGTACCGAGGACAACGTGCAACCACCGATCCGAGAAGGACACCGCCGTGAGTGAAACCGATCTTGAAATGGAACTGAAAGCGTGGCGTCTGTTGCTGGAGGACGACGCCTATCGCCTGGATTTCCCCGACGATTATCACCGCACCCTGATCCAGCGTGCCGACGAATTGCTGCTGCACGAATGGATCACCCGTGACGATTGGCAGTTGCTGATAAACGCGGCGGATGACGCGCGTGAATTTACCCTCGAGAGCCTCGCGCGTGAGCAGCGCGATTGCCTGAAAATCTCGTCGCTTCGACTACCGACAGGCCAGGAAGACGACCAGCCCCAGCGCCCGCAAGGCGCCGCATGCGTATCAACCAATGGGAGCGTCATCATGAGTGATGAGAAGAAAGATCAACCGAGCAACCCGCCGAACAATGAGCCGAACGACACCATGCCTGCGCATTCCACCGAACAGGAGCGCGAGCGCTTGAAGGACTTCAACAAGGACGGCATCCCGCCGGGAAGCTGCTGATTACCCCTCAAGCCCAGAGCACGCGGAGTATTTCACCATGCAAGTACAAGTAGACAGCAACCATATCGAAGGCAGCGCCGAACTGCAGAAGTGGGTGGGCAGTACGGTGGTCGATGAACTGGACCGCTATTCGTCATTTCTGACCCGATTGGAAATTCACGTTGGCGACGTCAACGCACAGAAATCCGGTGCGCAAGACAAGCGCTGCCAGATCGAGGCGCATCCCAAGGGGCACACCTCGCTGTCGGCCAGCCATCATGCCGAAAGTCTGGAGCTGGCCGTCGCCGGAGCGGCAAAAAAGATTGCCCATGCGCTGGAGCATCTGGTGGGGCGCCTGTCGCCGCGCGTCGAATCGACCGGACGCCTGACGGCACCGCCGGTTCGGGAGGATTCGCCAGCGGAAATCGACGCCATGCTCGAAGACGAGTTTCTCGCCAGACAAGCTGACCTGGAGAAAGAGTAAGGAGTGTCGTCATGGCCCGGATTCAACCCTTTACCCACGAAACGCTGAGCACACTGCTGGCCCTGAATGACCGTCTCAACCTCAGCCTGTACATGCCGGCGCATCGAACCTTTCCGGAACGCTCGCAAGACCCGATCCGTTTCAAGAATCTGGTCAGGCAGCTGGAAGGTTTGCTCGAACAACATTCTCCCGAGTCGCCCAGGGACAGCGTGCTCGCGCCATTTCATGAGCTGCTGGATGATCAGTCCTTCTGGAATACCTGCCCCGAGTCCATCGCAGTTTTCGGCGGCGAGGAGCATTTCATCGTGGTCGGCCTGCATCAGGCGGTTCGCGAAGCGGTCATCGTCAACGGCCATCCGTATCTCAAGCCGTTGCTGCGCCTGGCGCCGGTGATTGATCGTTGCCAGGTGCTGTGCCTGTCCCGTGACAGCGTGCAGATGTATCAAGGGACGGGGCAGCAGATGCAGGAGGTCGAGCTGCCCGAAGCGGTGCCCACCCGACTGGCGGATGCGCTCGGTAACGAGCTCACGCCACGCGATCAGCAGGGCCACCCTGATGGCTTCAGCGGTGGGGGGGAGCGTGGTGATCCGATGATGCACGAGTCGGGCGGTGGCGGTAAGCAGGATGAAATCAACCTCGACCGAGAGCGGTTTTTCCGCGCGGTCGATAAAGCTGTCACCGAGCATTGCTCGCGCCAGTCCAGCCTGCCGCTGGTGCTCGTTGCGCTGCCGGAGAACCAGGCGGTCTTCCGTACGGTGAGCCATAACCCGTTTCTGTTACCCGACGGCATCGAGCGGGATCCGGCGACGCTTCAGCCTGCGCAACTGGCGGCAGCCTGCGCGGTTGTGTTGCGCAAGCGTCATGACGATGGGCTGAATAAAGCATTCGATCGCTATGGCGTGGCGCTCGGTCAGGGAGCGGTGGGGCAACATTTGTCGGAGATTGCCCAGGCAGCGGTAGAGGGCAGGGTGGCTTTGTTGCTGGTTGAGGCCGAACGTGAAATTGCCGGGACCATTGCGGCCAATGCGCTGAACCGCGAGGCTGCCGATAGCCGCAAAATTCATTCGAAGGACGTACTCGACGAACTGATTCTGGCGGTGATCCGCCAGGGCGGTGAGGTGGTGGTTGTACCGCCGGAACGCTCGATGCCGACCGAGACGGGGGCGGCAGCGGTTTATCGGTATTGATCGATTGGCCGAGACGTTACTCAGTTACTTACGCCGGTTCAGCGCTGTGACGGCTGCCCTCATTTCTGGCAAGCCAGACTCCACAGGTTGCGCGTTGAACATCAATTGATGGTTCAACGCAAACTTTGTGGGAGCTGGCTTGCCAGCGATGGCGCTGGCCCAGCCAACGTTTACTCCTTGACGCTCATGTACTCCTTGGCCCAGAGAATGTATTCCTCGGGTTGGGTATAGGTGTGCGTCAATTCGGTCGCGCTCAGATCGGCGGCCTGGGTGAAGATCTGCCGCTGTTCGCGCAGGCTGTCGTAAGTCGCTTTGATCGCAGCGAAGTAGGCGCCGTGGCCGTCGATGGTCACGCGCACCCCGAGTTCTGCCAGACGTTTGTCATCGCGCAGGGCCGGGTTACCGTAGGTGACCAGCATCAGCGGCACGGTCAGGTGCTCGGCGATTTGTTCCAGTTGGTCGAAGTCCTGCACGCCGACCATGCAGATACCGTCAGCGCCGGCCGCTTGATATTGGCGGGTGCGGCTGATGATTTCCTGGATCGGCAGAATGCCGGCGTTGGTGCGGGCGACGATGGCCATTTCGGTGTCGACCCGGGCTTCCAGCGCCGCGCGGATCTTGCCGACGCCTTCTGCCACCGTAATCAGGTCAGTGGATTTGCGCCCGAATTGCGCTGGCAGCAAGGTGTCTTCGATGGTCAGTGCCGCAACACCGGCGCGTTCCAGTTCGACAATGGTGCGCATCACGTTGAGGGCGTTGCCATAGCCGTGATCGGCGTCGGCAATCACGGGGAGTTGGGCGACGCGACCGATGCGCGTGGCCTGTTCGGCGAATTCGCTGAGGGTGATCAGGGCGAAGTCCGGTGCGCCGAGCACCTGCAGGGAGGCCACGGAACCGCCAAGAATACCCACTTCAAAACCCAGGTCAGCGGCGATGCGGGCGGACATCGGGTCAAACACCGAAGCCGTGTGGTAGCAGGTGTCGGAGGCCAGCAGCTGACGGAAATTACGGCGCAAATCTTGATGGGAAAGCCTGGTCATACGAGTTCCACCAATACATAAGAAATGGAAAGGCTTGAGCAAAGGTGTCAACGCCGAAGAATGAAAAGGCTATCACGCGAATGGGTCAGGAATCATGACGAATTTGCGCGGCAGGACTGGCGGCTGAAAGGTTTAACCTCTCGCGCCGGGAATATCAGGCTGCCACGGCGTGTGGTTGTTGATGGGGCAGGCGCACCGCGCGTACCGAATTGCCCGGCTGAAGCTGCAGGCGTTTGGCAGTGAGGCGATCGACCATCAGGCTGTTTCCGACCATTCGACCGGGCGCCACGGTGATGCGGCAGTTTTCCAACCGGCGGTTATGAATCAGCCACAGCGGTGCCTGCTCGTCCGGGGTGCCAAGGCTCAGGGCCAGTTCGAGGCTGTCGCGTACCGTGCGGATGCTGCGGATCGGCGCTTCGATGACCGGACCACCGTCAAAAATGTCGATGTAACCCTGGTGCGCAAAACCCTCCGCCTGAAGGATTTTCAATGCCGGCTGGGTATTCGGATGAGTCTGGCCGATCGCGGCCTGCGCCTGCTCGGTCAGCAGACAGGTGTACAACGGCTGGCGAGGCATCAGTTCGGCGATGAAGGGTTTGTTGCCCAGGCCCGACAAGTGATCAGCGTAGGTGAAATCCATCTGGAAGAAGTGCCGGCCGAGGCTGTCCCAGAACGGCGAACAACCATTTTCATCGGCACTGCCTCGCAGCTCGGCGATCATTTTCTCGCCAAACAGATGCGGGAATTCGGCGACGAACAGCAAACGACCCAGCGACAACAGGCGGCCATTGCTGCCGCTGCGCTGGTCATGGCGCAGGAACAGCGAGCACAGCTCCGATTGACCGGTCAGTTCATTGTTGAGGAACAACGTCGGGATCTGCCGCTGAATGCCCAGGTCAGGTGCCGAACTGACCGTCATGCCGAGCCGGTAGTTGTACCAGGGCTCGCGCAAGCCAACGGCGCCGGCCATCGCGCTGACACCGACGACGCGCTGTTCGTCGTCTTCAAGCACGAACAGGTAATCGGCATCGGCCCGCTCCACCTGTTCGGCAAAAGCCCGTTGCGCCCAGCGCACCCGATGCGCCAGGCGGTCTTCGTTGGCAGGAAGGGTGGTGAACCCCGGTCCGGCCTGTTCGACGAGGGTCATCAAGGCGGGCAGGTCGCTGACTTTTACCGGACGAACTATCATGCTCCAACTCCTTCTGCGTACCGATTCTGGTACCCACGGCAAACGCGGCTCACAGCGCGACCAGTCGTATCGAACCGCCATCACTGACTTTCAGCGCCGCGCAGATGGCGGGCGACAGGGGCAGCGGCTGGTCGGTGTGATAGTCGAGTTCGGTGACAATCGCGCGGTAATCATGCAGGCCGTCGTTGCTCAGCAGATAACGGCCGCGGGCGTCGGTCGATGCTTGTTGGCGAACGATGGCGGTCTGGCTGTCAGCGATCGAGCGAATGTTCGCAGTACGCGCATACAGCGTCGGACCGGCGTCGAACAGGTCGATGTAGCTGTTGGTTTCGAAGCCTTCACGCTCGAGAATGTCGAACGCTTCCTGGCCGTCCGGGTGTACGCGACCGATGCAATCCTGCGCCGCTTGCGGCAGCATCGGCACATAGATCGGGTATTGCGGCATCAGTTCGGCGAGGAACGTGCGGCTCTGCAACCCGCACAGACGCTCGGCTTCCGCGTAGGACAGGTCGAAGAAGTGTTTGCCCAGGGCATCCCAGAATGGCGAGTGACCGTGCTCGTCGCTGTAGCCGACGATCTCGGTGATTACCGCCTCAGAGAACCGCTGTGCATGCGCGGCAATGAACAGCAGGCGCGCCCGCGACAACAGTTCGCAAAAGGGTGTGCGCACCAGCGCGGCATCGATGTGGAAACCGCGCAGCAAGGTGTGCCCGCTGAGGTCATGGCACAGCGACAACGCCGGCACGCCGTGCTCAATGTTCAATTCCCGCGAAGCGCTGGTGAAGTGGCGATTGCGCAGGCTGTAGAACGGCTCCTTGAAGCCGGCGGTGGCAAGGATCTCCGAGCAGCCGAGCAGTTGCTGGCGTTCGAGGTCTTCGAGCACAAAGAAATAGTTCTCCGGCCCCTGCGCTGTGGCGGCGCTGTCGAAGGAGGCGCACGAGGCGGCGATTTTTTCGCGCAGGTGTTCGCTGTCATCCGGCAGCGAGGTGACGCCGATCATGCTCTCGCGGGCCAGGCGCTGTAGCTGGGGCAGATCGTTCTGCTCGACTGGGCGTAAGACCAGCATGGATGTACTCCTGTATCAAAAGGTTCGGCCCGTTCGCCGAACCTGACTATCACTGTCGATGTCCACGCGATAAATCGGCGGTTACCTGATTTGTTGTCAGACGCCGCTCTTTTTCTTGTCAGCCTTTACTCGGATCGGGCAGCGCGGTGCTGGCGCCGAGCTTGTTGAGGAAGAACAGGTAAACCAGACCCAGGGCAATCCAGATCAGGCCGAGCTTCTGCGCATCGACGCCCATGTTGTACATGATGGCGGCGACGATGATGAAGCCGATCACGGGGCAGAGCAGATGGCGTACAACCTGCCCCGACTTCTGCCGACGCCAGTAGTGGTTGATTACCGTCAGATGCAGCAGCATGAAACCGCTGAGGGCGCCGAAGTTGATCAGCGAAGTGAGAATGTCCACTGCATTGATGAACAGGTAGCAGATAAGCAACGACAACACCGCCACCAGATAGATGCTCAGGTACGGTGTGTTGTGTTTCGGGTGAACCCTGGCAAGCACCTTCGGCAGCTTGCCGTCGCGGGCCATGCCGAACAGCAGACGAGAGACGGCGGCCTGCGAGGTGATCGCCACGGCCACGCCCCAGGCCAGCGCCGTCGCCACCGCAGTCAGGGTCGCCAGCCAGCTGCCGGCGGCGATTTCAGCAATTTCATAGAATGCGGTGTCTGCGGACTTGAAGCCCATGCCCGCCGCCAGATCGGTGGCAATCCACGTCTGTACGACGAAAATCGTGCCCATGACCGCGAGGGTAATCAGCGCCGCTCTACCCACGCTGCGGCCCGGGTCTCCCTTGATTTCTTCGGCAAGGGTCGAGATCGCGTCGAAGCCCAGGAACGACAGCACGGCGATCGACACCGCTTGCATCAGCAGGGCGAAGTTGAAGGTTTCCGGGTGATACAGCGGCGCCATGGTCAGCTCGCCATTTCCCCCGCCGTTGTGCAACGCGTTCCAAGCGTAGAACAGGAAGATGCCCAACACCACCAGTTGCGCCAGCAGGAACAGGATGTTCATTCGCGCGGTAAAAGTGATGCCGCGCAGGTTGACGAATGTCGCACTGACCAGAAACGCCAGGATGAAGCCAACCTTGGGAATGTCCGGGTACAGATGGTTGAGCGCCATCGCCGCATACAGGTACAGCAACGGCGGAATCAGCAGATAGTCGAGCAGCATCAGCCAGCCAGCGATGAACCCGACATGTTGATTAAGGCCGCGTTGCGCGTAGGAATATACCGAGCCGGCAATCGGAAAGGCCTTGGCCATGCTGCCGTAACTGAGCGCGGTGAACAGCATCGCGACCATGCCGATGATGTAGGCCAGCGGCACCATCCCTGGAGCTTCGGCGTTGACGTAGCCATACACTCCGAACGGTGCGATGGGGATCATGAAAATCATCCCGTACACCACCAGATCGGTCAGCGTCAGGCTACGTTTCAACTCTTGCTTGTAGCCGAATTCTTCAATTTCCATGAAGCGCAACTCCTTGTCAGCCATCGGTCGTTTCAGTTGTTCCGTCGGTTCATCATTTACTGCGATTGCTACAGCAACGGTGCGAGATAGGCGGCCCACCGCGATACTTCTGCGGGGCTGCGCAGCAAGTCATTGCGCACCTCGATCAGCACCGCTTCAAGGCCGCGGGCATCGCCGTGCACCGGCACGGTCATATCGCCCAAAGGATCGATTCTGTACGGCTGGTTGCCCGCGACTTTCAACGGATGCGCTTGCAGCCCGTCGAGCAGGCGCTGGGCGTAGGCTTTCGCCTGACCGAACAACACGCCGACTTCCAGCGGTCGCGGCTGACCGTAATACACCGGAGTGAAACTATGAATGCCGACCACCCGCACCGCTTGGCCTTTGGCAATGCGCTCGTCGATCAAGGTCTGCAAACGCGCATGAAACGGTTTGAACAGGGTCTGCCGGCGGTATTCGCGGGCTGCTTCATCCAGATCGTGATTGCCCGGGATCTGATAGATCTCGCTTTGCAGTGGAATGCTGTCCGGCGCATGGCGCGGGCGGTTGAGGTCGATCAACAGCCGTGAATAGTTGGCACTGAGCAGGGTAGCGCCGAGCTGTTGCGACAACGCTTCAGCCAGTTGCAGCGCGCCGATGTCCCAGGCGATATGTTCGCGTGCGGCCGCCTCGTCCAGGCCCAGATTGTTCAGAGCCTCGGGGATATAACGACTGGCGTGCTCGCACACCAGGATCAACGGGTTCGTCGAGTCCTCGCGACTCAGGTCGTAGACCGGGCGAGCGAACAACCCCAGCTCGGCCGATTCAGTACAGGTGTGCATAGTGCTCACACAAGTCAGCGGGCGAGAGCTGTTCCGTCAGCGCCAGTTCCTCGGTTTTCAGGGCGTAATACGTGTCGAGCAGCGGCTTTGGCAGCCATTCATTGAAAGCTGCACTGTCGCGCAGGCAATCCAGCGCCTGGGACAGCGAGGCGGGCAGGGCGACGATACCCCGGGCCTTGCGTTGCTCATCGTTGAGTGAATCGGGGATTTCATCGGTGATCGCATTCAGCGCCAAGCGCTGCTCGATGCCCAGCCGCCCGGCAATCAGCAGCGCGGCCATGGCCAGGTGCGGCGAGGCAGTGGCGTCCATGGCGCGGAATTCCAGGTTGAACTGTTGCGCGGCGGACTTGCCACCCAACGTCACGGTCGGGCAGATGCGCAGCGCTGCTTCACGGTTCTGCTGCCCCAGGCAGGCGTACGACGCGCTCCAGTGGTGCGGCTGCAAGCGCTCGTACGACAGCGGCGTCGGCGCAGTGAACGCGCACAGCGCCGGCAGAAAATGCAGGATCCCGGCAGCCCAGTGCTGGCCGATGCTCGACAGGCCATTGCTGGTGCCGGCGTCGTACAGCATCGGCTGGCCGGCCAGGTCGTGCAGGCTGACGTGCAGATGCACACCGTTGCACACGGCTTCGGCGGCAGCCTTGGGCGCGAAGCTCAGTTCGAGGCCCATCTGCCGGGCGATTTCCCGGCTGATTTCGCGCACATTGACCGCGCGATCCGCCGCCGCCACGCCAAGGGTCGGACGGCAGGTGATTTCGTATTGGTGCTTGCCGTATTCCGGCAGAAACATTTCCGGCTCGACGCCACCGGCGCGCAGGGCGCTGAGCAGCCAGCCGCCGAATTCGGCGCCCTGGCGCTGAGCTTCCAGGGAGAACGCTGCGTGTTCGGCGAAGCCTGCATGCAGATTGAATTCATGTTCGAACGCCGCGTTGACCTGCAAGCCCAGTTCATCGCGATAGCGCTCGATCTCATCGCGCAGCAATGTGCGTGGGCAAGCGCCCCAGGCTTGGCCGTCGGTCTCGCGAATATCGGCGTGGATGAAATCGAGCACCGGTGCATTGGCATCCGGGCCGCTGCCAACGGTGACGCGGCTGTCCAGATCGGGTACCAGCCGCAGGTCGCCATACGCGCCCCACGGATTGCTTGAAGCGATGATGTCTTGCGGCGTCAATGCGCTGTTGGCCGGAACCCAGCCGCAACCGGCTGCCTGGTAATGCTCCAGCTCATCGGTTGGAAACGAACGGCCACGGGTGATGCCGATCAGGTCAGTGGTGACCAGCGTGGTCATCGGCAGCGGCGTCAGGCGTGCGCTCATGGCTGCATCTCCTGTATACGGCCGAGCACAGTCTGAGTATTGGTGATCCAGCAGTAACCCTTGATGGCGTTGAGGCAGGCGTGATGGCGTTCAGCGCTGTAAGTGGCGCAGGCGTCCTCCACCAGTGTCACCAGATAGCCACGGTCGGCGGCGTCGCGTACGGCCATGTCGACGCACTGGTCGGTGACGATGCCGGCAATGATCAGATGGCGGGTTTGCAGGTTGCGCAGCACGTAATCGATAGTGGTCGAGTTGAACACCCCGGATGAGGTCTTCGGCAGCACGATTTCATTTTCCGTCGGGGTCAGTTCAGCGATGATCTGCGCTTGCAAGCTGCCTTTGGGCAGGTGCATGTCCGACAGTTTGTGATCCAGCGAGCGGTCGCGACCATCGGCGGTCAGGCTTTCGATAATCGTGTGCAGCACGTTCTGCTGCGCTTGGCGAACGGCGCTGAGCAGTCGTTGCTGGTTAGGCACCACCTGGCTGCGCGTGCGCCGGAGGAAATACTCGGCATCGGGCCTGCTCAGGTGCGGGTCGAATTGCGGTTCGAGCCAGGCGCGCTGCATGTCCACCAGCAACAAAGCCGTGTGGTCGAACGCAAACGGCAGATCCCGAGGCGAGCGGTGGGGAAGGCTGAACATCCTTATTTTTCCTCCAGCAGATGAGTCGCAAAGTCGTTGCGCAGGGCATCGATGCCTTCCAGGCGATCGGCCGGATCCGGCACGCGCAAGGTCAGGCAGGCAATCAACGCCTCGACCTGCGCCAGCGCTGGCACCATGGTATCGAACGGCGATGCCGACTCCACCGGCGCGCTGATGATCAGATCAGCCATTTCGCGCAACGGCGAGGCGTAGACATCGGTGAACAGCACCACTCGCGCGTTATTGTTTTTCGCCGCAGTGGCTACACGCAGGGCTTGGGTCTGGTAGCGCCGGTAGTCGAACACCAGCACCACGTCCTGGCGTTGCAGATCGAACAAGCGGTCAGGCAACAGGGCGTTGTCTTCCAGGGCAAAGCAGCCGGGACGCAGCAGGCGCAAGTGGTTGAGCAGGTAATGGGCCATGAGAATGCTGAAGCGGCCACCGAAGCAGTAGACCTGATGACGGCTGTCGAGCAGCCATTCGACGAGGATTCGCACATCTTCGGGTTGGGTCAGGGCTTGGGTGTCGACCAGCAAACGGTGGCTGTCGGCCAGGTAATGGGCCCAGGCATCGTCCTTGTTCTGCTGCGAGCGTGGCTGCAACAGTGTGCGTGGCGAACGCAAGCGATGGTCCATGTCACTGAGCAAGGCTTCCTGAAACTCGGCATAACCGCCGAAACCGAGCTTTTTCACCAGGCGGACTATGGTCGGATCGCTGACACCGGCATGTTCGGCCAGCCGCGCCATCGGTCCGAGACCATTACGCGGATACTGATCGAGCAGGGCGCGGACGACTTTGCGCTCTGACGGCGTCAGATCCAGGCCGGGATCGGTGATCAGGTCTCTGAGAGGGGGCATCCGTGCTCCTGCTGGATGGGGTGTCGAATTCGTTTCACAATCCGTTAAAAAGAGTATTTATGTAATGAGTGCTACATGTCTAGCGAATTTTTGTACACGTGCAGCGAGCACCAAAAACGTGCAAGGTTCCCGTTTAACAAGGGCTACACCGAAGTAGCTCGGCGTTGTAGTCCATTGCCTTGGTTGGTGTGAGACATTGCCTATCCAAGCTTCTGCGGATGGCAGGACGGCAATCCTGATACCCACGGTTTTACGGCACAATGGCTCGCGGATTGGCTGTGCCGTCACTTGTATTAACTTTCAACCGAGAACCTGCTTGTGCCAAGTAGCCGTTTGACATTGATTTGCCATGCGCGAACCGTCGCACAAAAACTGGCGCGTTTTCCTACGGACGAGCCTGTTGAAGATTTGCCTGCAGCGTCTGACGCCTTCAAGGCGCGATTCGCTCCGCCATCGCGACTGATTTGCGGGCCAGAGTTGCGGACCCGGCAGACGGCGGCGTGGCTGGGCGTCGACGCGCACATTGACTCAGCCCTGCGCGATTGCGATTGGGGAGGCTGGCACGGCCAGTCGATCAAGGGTTTGCAGGCCAATCACGCCGACGCGTTGCGGGTTTGGCTGGCCGATCCAGACGCGGCACCCCACGGCGGCGAGTCGCTTAGGCAACTGACGGAACGGGTCTCAAGATGGCTCGACAGCATCGCCGCAACGCCGGGGCCCGTGATGGCGGTCACCCATCCGTTCGTCATGCGCGCGGCGTTGATGCAGGTGCTGCAAGGCGTAACGTTCAACGCGATCGACGTCGAACCGCTATCGATGATCGAGCTGCGCTTCAATGGCATCTGGCGACTACGCTTGCCGGGCACGGCTCTGGGAGAGGAATTGTGATGAAACAGCTGCTGGTCATCGGCATTGGCGCCGGCAATCCGGACTACATCACGATGCAGGCGGTGAAAGCGCTGAACCGGGTCGATGTGTTCTTTCTGCTGGATAAAGGCGAGGGCAAGCAGAAGCTGATCGATCTGCGCCGCGAGATTTGCGAGCGCTACATCACCGATCACGCTTATCGCTTTGTCGAAGCCAGCAGTCCGGAGCGCGAGCGGGGTGATGTCGATTACACGGCAAGCGTCGATGCACTGAACCGCACCAAACAACAGACCTTCGAACGGCTGATTGATGAACAATTGTCCGACGGCCAGTGCGGCGGTTTCCTGGTCTGGGGCGACCCGGCGTTATACGACAGCACAGTGCGGATCCTTCAAGCGATTCGGGCATCAGGCCGCTGCGCGTTCGAGTACGAGGTGATCCCCGGGATTACCAGCGTCCAGGCTCTGGCTGCGCAGCACAAGATACCGCTGAATACGATCGGCCGTTCGGTGGAAATCACCACCGGCCGGCAGTTGGCGGCGGGGCAGGTGAGTGAGGCGGACAGTGTTGTGGTGATGCTTGATGCCGAAGATTCGTATCAGCGGGTGGCGGACCGGCAGACCGAGATTTTCTGGGGGGCTTACCTGGGCACGCCGGACGAGGTTCTGCTTAGCGGCACGCTGGCGGATGTCGCCGATGAGATTGAGCGGGTGCGCAAAGCGGCACGGGCGAAGCATGGGTGGATCATGGATACCTATTTGCTGCGCAAGCCATAGATTGGGTGGCTGACCTGGCCCCTTCGCGAACAAGCCCGCGCCCACAGTGGAATGCATCGCAAAATGGGAGAGAGCCTGCTCGCGAAGAGGCCAGACCATCCCTACGATTCTCGACGGCAAAAAGAAACCCGGTGCAACGCCAGTCGCACCGGGTTTTTTGTTGCCAGCCAACAGCGGATGTCGTGGATCCGCCGCTGGCCTTGAACTTCGTATCAGACGCGTTCCAGCGCCAAAGCCACACCCTGGCCGCCGCCGATGCACAAAGTCGCCAAGCCTTTTTTCGCGTCGCGCTTGAGCATTTCATGCAGCAATGTCACCAGCACGCGGCAGCCCGATGCACCGATCGGATGGCCGAGGGCGATGGCGCCGCCGTTGACGTTGACCTTGGCCAGATCCCATTGCAGGTCTTTGGCCACGGCCAGCGATTGTGCGGCGAACGCTTCGTTGGCTTCGATCAGGTCGAGCTGATCGATGCTCCAGCCGGCCTTGTCCAGGCAGCGGCGGGTGGCCGATACCGGGCCGATGCCCATGATCGCCGGATCGACGCCAGCGTTGGCGTAGGCAGCGATTTTGGCCAGCACCGGCAGGCCCAGCGACTTGGCTTTCTCGGCACTCATCAGTATCACGGCCGCAGCGCCATCGTTCAGCGACGAGGCGTTGCCAGCGGTGACGCTGCCGTCCTTTTTGAACGCCGGGCGCAATTTCGCCAGGGATTCGGCGCTGGTGTCGCCGCGTGGCTGCTCGTCGACCTTGAACGCGACAGGATCACCTTTACGCTGCGGAATCAGGATCGGCGTGATTTCCTCAACGAAGCGGCCCGCCTCAATCGCAGCGGCAGCTTTCTGCTGGGAAGCGGCAGCAAAGGCGTCCTGCTGTTCGCGGCTGATTTCATACTTGTCCACCAGATTCTCGGCGGTAATGCCCATGTGGTAATCGTTGAACGCATCCCACAGGCCGTCGCTGATCATGGTGTCGACGATTTGTGCGTGGCCCATGCGCAGACCAGTGCGCGCGCCCGGCATGATGTAGTTGGACAGGCTCATGTTCTCCTGACCGCCGGCGATGATCACTTCAGCGTCGCCGCAACGGATTGCCTGTGCCCCGAGATGCAAGGCTTTCAGGCCCGAACCGCAGACTTTGTTCAGGGTCATGGCCGGCACCGCGTGGGGCAGGCCGGCCTTGATCGCGGCCTGACGTGCCGGGTTCTGCCCGGCACCGGCGGTCAGCACCTGACCCATGATCACTTCATCGACCTGCGCACCGTCGAGGCCGGTCTGCTCGAGCAACTGGCGGATCACCGCCGCGCCCAGATCGACTGCGGATACATTGGCCAGAGAGCCCTGAAAACTGCCGATCGCGGTACGCGTGGCGGCAACAATGACAACGTCGTGCATTTTCGAATTCCTCACTCGGCAGCGAACTGCATTTGCGGTACGTGATCCGGGACGATCAGTTTACCAGCGGTTTTGGCGACGATTTCTTCAACGCTGACGCCAGGTGCGCGTTCCTTGAGGACAAAAGCGCCATTTTCGATTTCCAGATAGGCGAGGTCAGTCAGCACGCGCTTGATGCAACCGGCTCCGGTCAGCGGCAGACTGCATTTGGCCAGCAGCTTGGATTCACCGTCCTTGGACGCGTGGGTCATGATGACAATGATGTTGTCGGCACCGGCCACCAGATCCATCGCGCCGCCCATGCCCTTGACGAGTTTGCCGGGGATCATCCACGAAGCGATGTTGCCTCCGACGTCGACTTCGAACGCGCCGAGTACGGTCAGGTCGACATGGCCGCCGCGGATCATCGCAAAGGATTCGGCGGAATTGAAGATCGACGCGCCGATCCGTGCGGTCACGGTTTGTTTGCCGGCGTTGATCATGTCGGCATCAATGGTTTCTTCGGTCGGAAACGGTCCCATGCCGAGCAGGCCGTTTTCCGATTGCAGCATGACTTCCATGCCTTCGGGGATGTAGTTGGCGACCAGGGTCGGAATGCCGATACCGAGGTTTACGTAGTAGCCGTCCTGCATTTCGCGGGCGACGCGCTGAGCCATTTGTTCGCGGGTAAGTGCCATGTTGTTGTTCTCCGTAGGCCTGAATTATTTGCGGATGGTGCGCTGTTCGATGCGTTTTTCGAACGTGCCGCAAATGACTCGATCGACGTAGATGCCCGGGGTGTGGATCTGCGTGGGGTCGAGTTCGCCGGGCTCGACGATTTCTTCGACTTCGACCACGGTGATCTTGCCGGCAGTGGCCGCCAGCGGGTTGAAGTTCTGGGCGGTGTGACGGTAAACGACGTTACCGAAATGGTCAGCCTTCCAGCCTTTGACGATGGCAAAGTCGCCGGTGATGGACTCTTCCATCAGGTACTTGCGACCCTTGAACTCACGCACTTCCTTGCCTTCAGCCACCGGGGTGCCGACGCCGGTGGCAGTGAAGAACGCCGGAATGCCGGCACCGCCAGCGCGCATTTTCTCGGCGAGGGTGCCTTGCGGGGTGAGGATAACTTCGATGTCGCCCTTGAGCAGTTGCTCCTCGAACAGCTTGTTTTCGCCGACGTAAGAGGCGATGACTTTGCTGATCTGGCGATCGGTGAGCAGCACGCCGAGGCCGAAACCGTCGACGCCGCAGTTGTTGGAAACCACGGTGAGGTCACGGGTGCCCTTGCGCTTGATCTCGGCGATCAGATTTTCCGGAATGCCGCATAGCCCAAAGCCGCCGGCGATAACGGTCATGCCGTCTTCCAGCCCGGCCATCGCTTCCTCGTAGGAATACACACGCTTGTCGAAACCTGCCATAGGCACCTCTTTTATTATTTGCGGGCGGCTGGCTAGCCGAATGACTGGAGTGTCTCTCCGTGAAATATATTTGTTAAGTTGATTTTTGCGGTTGATTGATTGATAAAGTTCAACAATCGCCGAAATTACTGAAATGGGTGATTCCCTGTAGGAGCTGCCGAAGGCTGCGATCTTTTGATCTTAAAAAATCAACGTCAAAAGATCGCAGCCTTCGGCAGCTCCTACATGACCGAGTTTCATGCTCAGAGCCTCTATTATGACCATCAAGCAGATCCGAGCCTTTCTCGCCGTGGCCCATAGTCTGAGTTTCGCGGTGGCCTGCGAGCGTCTGCACCTGTCGCAGTCGGCGCTCAGCCTGACCATCAAGGCGCTGGAAGAAGGCTTGGGCGGGCGCCTGTTCAGCCGCAACACCCGTAATGTCGCGCTGACCGCGGAAGGGGAATCGCTGCTGCCTTTGGCGCGCCGCTTGATCGCCGACTGGGACAACGCCGAGGACGAAATGCGTCAGCGCTTCAGCCTGCAGCGCGGGCGCGTAACGCTGGCGGCGATGCCGTCGTTTGCTGGCAATCTGCTGCCGCCGATCCTCAAGAGTTTTCGCGCGCGATATCCGAACGTCAACGTGACGGTCAATGACGTGATCAACGAGCAAGTGCTGGAAATGGTCCGCGATCGTCAGGTTGAACTTGGCGTGGCGTTCGCGCCAATGCAGAGCACTTCGATGACGTTCACGCCGCTTTATGTCGACCGCTTTGTCGCAGTGGTGCCGGCGGATTCAGTGCTGGCCAAACGCGCCGACATTGATTGGCAGACCTTGCTGCAAGAACCGTTCATCACCCTGCAGCGGCCCTCGACAGTGCGGGTCATGCTTGAAGAGCATCTGCAGGCGCGCGGGATGAAGTTACCCGTGGAATTTGAAAGCCATCAATTGGCGACGGTCGGCCGGATGGTGGCCAGTGGGCTCGGGGTCAGCGCGGTGCCGGCGTTGTGTGCGGGGCAAATGCGCGAGCTGGGCGCGCAGTGTCTGACCTTGAATGATTCGGTCGAGCGGGCAATTGGCGTGTTGACCGAACCGGGCAATGAGCTGTCGGCGGCGGCCCAGGCATTGTTCGATATTCTCCAGCAGGAAAACCTGAGCGAACGTCTGCTGCCCTGAGCACCTGCGAAGTGGGCTTCAGAATTGCAGACGCTGTGCCAGCAGCGGCAGTAGCGCTTCGCACGACCCTTCAATCTTCAAATCGAGCAAATCGTCGGCCCGGGTCTTGCCCAGGTTGATCGCAATCAGCGGCTTGCCGCGCTCGGCGATGACCCGGCACAGGCGAAACGCCGAATACGCCATCAACGACGACCCCACCACCAGCAACCCCGCCGCATTTTCGACAGCCGCCATTGCCCGTGCCGCCGTCGGCGGCGCCACGTTTTCGCCGAAAAAAACCACATCCGGCTTCATCCGCTCACCCGCACAATGCGGACACTGTGGCACCTGAAAGCGCGCCTCGAACGCCGGATCAAGCAGGGTATCGCCATCCGGCGCCTGCACCGCGTCAACGCCTCTCAGATAGGGATTGTGTGCTTCCATCTGCTGCTGAATCTCGTCGCGCTGGCTGCGCTGGCCGCAGTCCAGGCACAGCACCCGATGCAAGCTGCCGTGCAGTTCGATCACATCATGGCTGCCGGCCTGATCGTGCAAGGTGTCGACGTTCTGCGTGATCAAAGCGCTGATTCGGCCACGCTGTTGCAGCGTCGCCAACGCTTCATGCGCGGCGTTCGGTCGCGCCTGGCGCACGCGTGGCCAGCCGAGCATGGCCCGTGCCCAGTAGCGACGACGTGATTGCGGGGCGGCAAGGAATTCCTGATACATCATCGGCTGCCGTCCGCGACGCACGCCGTCGCTGTCGCGGTAGTCCGGAATGCCCGAAGGTGTGCTGATGCCGGCGCCGGTCAGCACTAGAAACTTGTCTTCGGCCATGGCCTGCAGCAGCGTGTCGAAATGTTCACGGATCGGGCTGTCGAGCATGCTCAGCACTCCAGATTGGACAGTGCTCGCAGGTTATCACGCGATCCGCATGGGTTACTTGCGCGCCTCCAGAATCAGGTTGAACGGCGTTTGCGTGGCACGGCGGAACTGTTTGAACCCGGCTTCGGCAAAGACTTTGCGCAAGCGCAATTCACCTGCCTGCGCACCGAGCCCGAGACCGACTTCCTGAGACAGTGAGTTGGGCGTGCAGATAAACGTCGAGGCGGCGTAGAACAGGCGCCCGACCGCGTTGAGATTGTCGTCCAGTTTATCGTTGGCGAACGGTTCGACCAGCAACACTGTTCCGTCGTCTTTGAGTGACTCATACGCATGACGGGCGGCACCGACCGGGTCGCCCATGTCGTGCAGGCAATCAAAAAAGCAGACCAGGTCATAGTCGCCGCCAGGATAGTTTTTCGCCGTGCCCTCGAAGAATCTGGCGCGGTTGCCCACGCCACCTTCTTCGGCGCGTTGCGTGGCAACCGTGATCGACGGCACGTGAAAGTCAAAACCGACAAACTGTGACTTGGGAAACGCCTGGGCCATGATCACCGTCGACGCTCCGTGGCCGCAGCCGATGTCGGCGACTTTGGCGCCGCGTTCGAGTTTGGCCACCACACCGTCGAGTGCCGGCAGCCATTCCGCGATCAGATGACCTTTGTAGCCGGGGCGGAAGAAGCGTTCGGTGCCGCTGAACATGCACGGGTGGTGATCGCCCCAGGACAGAGCGCCGTTGCCGCGCATGGCCTTGACCAGTTTGTCCTTGTCATGGAAAAACGACGCGACCACGCCGAGGCCGCCGGCCACGTACACAGGGGAATCTTCCACTGCCAGCGCCAGTGCCTGTTCTTGCGGCAAGCGAAACTGACCGTCAAGGTGCTCCATGTAACCGGACGCGGCGTGGGCGCTCAGCCATTCGCGCACCAGGCGCGGGTTGCAGTCGGTTTTTGCCGCGAGGGCTTCGGGGCTGATCGGTTGGCTGTCGGCCATTGCCCGGTACAGACCGAGTTCTTCGCCGACAATGACATTGGCCAGCATCGCCGCGCCGCCCATGTCGTTGACCAGTTTGCCCATGAATTCGTTGAGCTTCGCCTCATTCATCACGTGTGCTCCTGAAACAGGATCACCGTCCGGCGGCGTTGAATGTCGAGGCAGGCGCCACCGGGCGGTGGTCACGGATAGGGGCAGGGCACAGCAGAAGTCCTGCGGCCCCCTCGACTGGGTAATGAATGAGTCTAGACTCCTTTTGCTCAATCAGTGCCCAGCCATCGGGGCGGGAACGGGTGTTGACCATAGAAACTGCGCAGCTGTGTCAGGTCGTGTTCATACCAGCAGCGCAGCCATCGCTGATACTGTGCTTGTGCGAGCGGTCGCAGTAGCGGTCGGAACCAGCCGTCGTGAATGGCTTGAGCGGCCTGCATGCCGCTCATCAACGCCTTGAGCACCCCGTGCGACGAAGCCGGGTCGAGCCGGCTTGCAGCATCACCCGCAAGAAAGTACCCATCACCGGCCACAACCTCGCTTATGCGCCAGCTCACATCCGCACCGCGTATCGGGCCCGCCTGCGGTAATGCCTGCAGGTCTGCGGGCAATATTCGCAGGCAAGGATTTATCCCCGGCGTAGCCTCGGCTTCCAGCGTCAGGTGTGTCCAGTGCAGCAACTGTGCCTTGACCTGAGCGATCCAGGTCCAGCCATCAGGGGTAGCCAGCAAATGCGGATGGCTTGCGTAGGGCTCGCAGCGACCCTGCAAATAACCGTAGCGAGCCACCAACGCAGGAGAATCGATTTGTTCCGTCAGGTGCAGTTTGCGGCCAAGCCAGCCGGTAGCTCCACTGGCGTCGATCAAATACGAGGCAGAAAGGCAGCCGCTGTCGGTCTCCACACCGATGACTCGGCGCCCATGGGTGAGCACCTGCTGCGCCCGACATGGCTGATACACCTCGACCCCCGTGGACGCCGCTTGCTGCAACAACGCCCTGTCCAATTGCGCGCGGCTGATATGGAAGCCGCGCCATGGGCCATTTGCATCCGTGCCGAAAGCGTTGAAACGCGCCGGGCCGTGCCAGTGCACCCATTGGCCTTCAAAGCGCAGAGTCGACGAGGCACCGAGCAGATCGGCGATGCCGAGCTGTCGCAATAACGGTTCGATCCCCGGATGCAGGCTTTCGCCGGGGCGGAATCGGGGAAACGCGTGCCGTTCGAGCAAAGCCACGCGCAACCCTCGGCGGGCACAACTGATGGCGCTGGCGCAGCCCGCAGGGCCTGCGCCAATCACCACAACATCAAAGTGTTTCATCAGCGATCTGCCAGGCCTCTGCATCCTGTTTCATCAGGATGGTATCGGTGCTGACGAACAACAGGACCTGTCGCTCCACTTCGACGTGACGCAATTTGAAATCATCATCGGCAGTGCTGACAGCCCCGCGCTTGTACATCGAAAAACGCTGCACCCAGCCCTCGAGAACAATGCCGGCTTCCTGCTGGGCCGTATCGAGTTCGTTGTCCGGTTGCTGCACCTCGAGAAACGACAGCAGCGGCCAGGCATTGCGCTGGGCGTTGTCATCGTCAGCGCCAAGCACCTGATAAACCCGATGCATCGAAACGACCCGCCGCTCATACGCGGGTTGTGATGTGCGGCCGGTCAGGCTCAGGGAAAAAAGCCCGTCCAGGGCGACCTGGGTGTAATCGGCGTGGGCATAGGCGTGGTACTGGGCAAACAGGCGATTGTCTTGAACGATGAGTTGCGGACCCGGCTGATCGTCCCAGGCAATGGCACCGTGCTGGTTAATTTCCTGATCGGTCAACGGGATGATGGTGTGCAGACTTGAACGTGGTTCGAAAACGCGCACCGAGTCCGGTGCCACCCCCGGCCAGAAGGAGCCCAGAGCCGCGCAGATTTTCGCATCTTCGGGAAACGGGCTTGCCATCTGATAGCCGGCCAACACATTGATCCATTGCGCATCGGAAGTTTTCTGTCGAATCCAGCCTACTTCCCAGCCCGGACCGAAAACCCCGGCGGCGCCGTCGGGCAGCGAGGAAGGTCGCGAACTCTGAGCGAGCGGCATATGCGATGACGCGCGCAGGCGCGGTTCAGCCGAAGCGACAATCGCCGTCACCCCTCGATCCTTGTCAGAAAACAACTGATCCTTGAGATTCAGGTTGGCGCAATACCGCACGTTGGAAAGCGCTTCGAGGCGGGCGTGCCAAATGTCGGGATCGGGGAAAAGCGGCTCTTCGCGGACCCAGCGCAGCAGTTTGCGCTGACTGCACAGTGGGTAAAAATCCGGAGGGCCGATAATCGAATAGGCAGCCACCGTCGGCAGCAGGTCGTTGAGGACCGGGCAGTGTGGCCGAACCCATCCGTCAGCTGTCGCGTCTTGGTAGTGCAGGGCCTCATAACCGCCTGCACGCACCAGCGCTTCGACATCGGGGTGGTTGTTCAAATCATTGATGCTGCCGTCTGCGTCAACCTTGTGTCGGCCATGCACCATGCCGCCGGTGTTGGCTGGCATCAGAAACGATAGCGGTCGGCCCTCGAGTCTGGCGGGCTCGACCAGCCGTGCTTTCGGCTCTGGCAGCAGCAGTCCGGTGCCGAAATCCTCCACAGTTGCCCAGGCAGCCAGATCATCGGTCACGACAAAGGGCGGCTGGCTGATCTGCGGTTCCGCCCAGCCGGTGCCACTGTGACGTAAATGGATGTGCCGCAACTTCTCGTTGATCTGATGATTTTCCAGGGTCACCGCCAGTTGCAGGCCCGCCAGGCACTGGTCGCCATCGAACAGCTTGTGCAGCGGCACCCAGAAATCCAGCTCGGGATCGACGTCGGCCTGAAAGTCCATCGGCCCGAAGCGCTGCGCATCACCACGCAATTGCATGGCAATGTACGCGCTGTAGCGCACCGGCATGACCCGGATGCCATGGGCGTCGCCGTCGACAAAGGGCAGGAAGCATCGCTGTCTGGCGTCATACCGGGCAGGCATCGTGCCGACGCGGGCAATGCCGGTGCGCGAAAAGCAAAGATCGGCGTGTCGGCCGTGCACGGTGTCGGCCGCGCAGCGATATTCACTGGCAAAGGCCACTACCGCCAAGGGCGCGCCAGCGGCGGTCAGGCGCAGTTGATCGAGGGTGGGCGGGGCGATGCTGTAGACATAGTTCAGAACGGTTTCGATTTCGCCCGGAGTCGGCAACAGCAGCAGATCTGTTCCGGTTTCGTCGACGGTCACTTGCGGTGATGCCAGCGCGTGATATAGCAAGCTGCGCGAGGGCGCCGCCGCTTCGATTGCGCAGACTCCGTTGGGGTCGAAATCTTCGAATCCGCTCAGGCAGCGATTAACCGTCAGTGGTCGTCGCAGCTCGGCTGCCAGTGGCTCTGCCAACAGATCAAGGCCATGGGCCAACATCAGCGAACGCCAGCCGCCGGGCGCCAGCCGATGACATACCTGGGTGACGGATTCGAGCAGAGTCATGGCTGATCCTCGTTACGGTTCGCGAGCCGTCATCAAACAGCACAGGGCAGACGCCTCGCTACTGTCAGGTCTGACAGTAGCGAGGCGTCTGCGCATGCATAACCATAGGGGGCTTCGCCCGGGCGCAACAGTCGGGAAATTCCGGCGAGGTTGTAGGCAGATGCCTGCTGTTCGGATGGAAACAGCAGGGCGGCAGGAGGGAAATTTAAACAGTGGCTGTCAGCCGTGCAGCGGCAACTTCAGTTCAGCGCAGAGCCCGCCGCCTTCACGATTGCTCAACAGCAGCGAGCCACCCAGCGCCATCGCCAATTGCTGGGCGATCGCCAATCCGAGCCCGGTACCGCCGGTGTCGCGATTGCGCGAGTTTTCCACGCGGTAGAACGGTTCCAGCACCTGCGCCAGTTCGGCCTCGGCGATGCCCGGGCCGCGATCGAGGACTTTCACCGACAGGCTGTTGCCCTGCGCTTCGACCTGCAATTGCGCGGCGCCGGCGAATTTCAGGGCGTTGTCGGTCAGGTTCACCAGCACCCGACGCAGGGCTTGCGGACGGGTTTCGATTACCGCTTTGCTTTTGCCGCCGAGCTGAACGTCCTTGCCCATGTCCTGATAGTCGAAGACCAGGCTGTCAAGGAACGAGTCGAGATCGGTACGGCGGCTTTCTTCGGTGGCGCCATGAATGCTGCGGGCATAGGCCACGCCTTCGCGCACCAGATGCTCGATCTCGCCGAGATCGCTGCTCAGTTTGTCTTTCTCGACCGAGTCGTCCATGAACTCCGCGCGCAGTTTCATCCGCGTGATCGGCGTTTGCAGATCATGGGAGATCGCCGCCAGCAGTTGCATGCGTTCTTTCAAGTAGGCGGCAATGCGCGTTTGCATGGCGTTAAACGCCCGCGCCGCGTGAACCACTTCAGTCGGGCCTTGCTCGTCGAGTTTGACCGGGTGTGCGTTGGGGTCGAGGGTTTCCACGGCGTTGGCGAGGCGGGTGAGGGGACGAATGGCGATGCGCACGGCGAGCCAGGTGCAGAGGATCAGCAACGCCAGTTGGCCGAGCAGCACCACCGGCAACCACGGTGACAACGGCACCATCGCCGGACGGATATCGATGGTCACGGGGCTGCCGTCGCTCAGGCGCAGATGGCCCTGGAAATGTCGTCTCTGCCCACCGGGAACCTCGGTAAACACGATTGGATAAGTATCGCCGATGGCCGCGGTAATCGAGGCAATGGCAACGGACTCTTCAGCCGAGGTCACCGGCATGCCCGGTTCGCCCTCATTGAGCAGGTAGCCGTAATTGCGCCGTGCCAGACGCGGCAACCAGGCCTCGCGTTCGGCGGCGGGCAGGCGATCGAGGATCGCCATCGACGTCGAGACGTCGGTTTCGAGGTTGCCGAGCATGGTGCTTTTCGCACTCTGGTAACGCTCGTAATACTGCGCGCCGAACGACAGGCCCTGCGCCAGAATCAGCCCGATCAGGAAAATCAGCGACAGGCGCGAGGCGAGTGTGCGCGGCCATTGCAGCTTGAGTTTCATGCCGACGCCCCGAGCAGTTCGACCGGCAGTGAAAACACGTAACCTTCACTGCGCACGGTCTTGATGTAAGCCGGCTCGCGGGCATCGTCGAGCAGACGCTGACGCAGGCGGCTGACCAGCAGATCGATGGAACGGTCGAACAGATCGGCTTCGCGTCCCTGGGTCAGGTTGAGCAATTGGTCACGGCTGAGCACCCGTTGCGGATGGTCGAGAAATACCCGCAGCAGGCGGTATTCGGCGCCACTGAGGGCCACCATGGTGCCGTCGCTGTCGAGCAAGTGCCGGGCCGAGGTGTCCAGTTGCCAACGACCGAATGCCAGCAGGCGTCCGGCTTCGGTGACCACCAGATTCGGCGGCAACATACGCGTGCGGCGCAACACGGCGTTGATCCGCGCCAGCAGTTCACGGGCGGCGAAGGGTTTGGTCAGGTAATCGTCGGCGCCCATTTCCAGGCCGATGATGCGGTCGGTTTCATCGTTGCGCGCGGTGAGCATCAGCACCGGCGTCGCCTTGTGTTTGCCGACTCGCAATTCGCGGCACAGCTGCAGGCCATCGTCGCCCGGCATCATGATATCGAGCACGATCAGGTCGACGGTGTTGGCATCAAGGAAGCTGCGCATCTGCCGGCCATCGGCGACCACTGTCGTGCGCAGGCCGTTTTTCTTCAGGTAGTTGCCTACCAGCTCACGGATCTCGCGGTCGTCGTCGACGATGAGAATGTGATCGACATGTTCCATCGGTTCAAGCCTCTGTCAAAGGGGGAATGCCGTGCAGTCTATAGCGCCGTGAACTGCACGCCTGCCTGCCTTTGTATTGCAGTGTATCTGCCGCAACGGCGGATACACGCCGACGCAAAAACGCGATTTTCTGCGGGTTTTGTATCGCTGTGTATCTACACGCGGCGTGGATACACAACGAGTGATTCTCGTCCTTTCCTGACACAGACGCGATACCTCGAGAGCCTCAAATAGGCTCCATCGAGGCACACACAGACCGCCTCGGCTCAAACCCACTGAAGCCTTGAGGACACCACCATGATCAACAAATCCGTAGTCGCCGCTTGCCTGTTCGCCGCGCTGAACATCTGCACCCTGTCGGCCCACGCCGAAGCTGACGTCAGCCGGCAAACCTACACCTACGGCACCCATCTGGATATCAAGAAAGTGCTGTCGATGACTGAGGACACCTCGGTGACTTGTGGCATCACCGAGGCGCGCATGACCTACCTCGATTCTGCCGGCAAAACCCGCGAGCTCGATTACAGCAAATTCGCTGAAGGCTGCAACAACCAGAACTGAGCCATCCCTACTTTTTCTGCAAGGAGTTTTGCCATGAACAACGTCTCGCGCTTTTTGACTGCCGCAGCCTTCGCTTTCACCGGCGCCGCCGCCCACGCCAACAGTGCCGTAGAGCAGAGCAGTTGCGCCAGCAGCATATGCTTCCAGCTGACCACAGTGGCGAAGGAGGGCAGTGATGCACTGATCGCCGCTGACGGCTTCAGCCGCACGCCGCAAGGTCAGATGGTTGCTGCTGATGGGTCGAGCCGCACGCCGCAGGGCCAGATGGTTGCTGCTGATGGTTCCAGCCGTACACCTCAGGGCCAACTGGTCGCGGAAAACGGTGCCAGTCGCACGCCCCAGGGGCAATGGCTGGATGGCCAGAGCGCATGAGCCACGGCGTTAACAAAACAGGCTAGCGAGGGGGGTGTTTCTCCTCGCTGTCCGGTTGCGTGTCCAGCCCCCATTTCAAGGTGACCACTTATGTACCTCATCGCATTTCTCGGCGGTCTGCTGACCATCCTCAGTCCCTGCATCTTGCCGGTGGTGCCGTTTCTGTTCGCTGGCGCCAACCGCACACGCTCCTCAATCCTGCCGACCCTCGGCGGCATGGCACTCACCTTCGCGCTGATCGCAAGCCTCGCCGTGGTCAGCAGCGAGTGGGTGATTCAGGCCAGCAACACCAGCCGCCACATTGCTCTGTTGGTGATGGCGCTGTTCGCCCTGTCACTGATCTCGGCCCGCGTCGGCGACTGGCTGACCCGCCCCTTTGTCGCGCTGGGCAACCGTCTCGATCAGGACACACGTAAACGTGCAGGACCGATGGGCTCGATCATGCTCGGTGTCGCCACCGGTCTGCTGTGGGCGCCGTGTGCCGGGCCGATCCTCGGCGTGATTCTCACCGGCGCGATGCTGCAAGGCGCAAATGCCCAGACCAGCCTGTTGCTGCTGGCTTACGGCGCCGGCAGCGCCTTGTCCTTGGGTACGCTGATTTTCGCCGGGCGCGGGTTGGTCAATCGGCTGAAACCGTCGATCCCGTTCAGCGGCTGGTTGCGCCGTGGTGCCGGGGTGGCGGTGCTCGCTACGGTCGCGGTGATTGCGACGGGCGCGGACAAATCCCTGCTCGCCAATACCTCGTCCGAAGGCGTGGCCAGCGTGGAGAAAAACGTCCTGGAAAACGTGCCGAAAGTGGTCGACTACTTTGTCAGCAAAGTCCGCGCCGACTCGATGATGGACGAAGCTCAGGGCCCGATGCCGTCGCTTGCCGGCGCTGTGCAATGGCTCAACTCACCAGAGCTGAGCGCCGAATCCCTGCGCGGCAAAGTGGTGTTGGTGGACTTCTGGACCTACGACTGCATCAACTGCCAGCACACCCTGCCGTACGTCAAAGAGTGGGCGAAGAAATACGCGAAGGATGGACTGGTGGTCATCGGCGTACACACCCCCGAATACGGCTATGAGCGCATCATCGACAACGTCAAGGATCAGGTGAAAAAACTCGGCATCACCTATCCGGTGGCCATCGACAACGACTACGCGATCTGGCGCAACTTCGACAACCAATACTGGCCGGCGCATTACCTGATCGACGCCAAGGGCCAGGTGCGCTACAGCCACTTCGGCGAAGGTCGCTATGAGGCGCAGGAACACATGATCAAGCAGTTGCTGGAAGAGGCCAAGGCACCGGCCGCCTGATCAAAACAACGCAATGGCTCAAAGGTCGCGGACCATGAGCCATTGCGTTTTGTCCCACGCTTGAAAATGCTGCAGGACCTGCCAGCCGCGTCTGTTGTAGTAGTCGTGTTTGTCCTGCGTGTGCAGATACAGGCGCGCCACTCCTCGTTTTTTCGCCTCTTCGCATATCCCTTCAATCAACCGCTCGGCCAGGCCTTGACCACGCGCCTGGGGATCAACGAATACGCAGGCCAGCCAAGGGCCGAGATCGGCTCGATCAGCGAGGTCATCGCGCGCCAGTGCTGCGCCGCCGAGCAGCCGTTCACCGTCGATGGCAATCAGGCACGACCAGTCGCCATTGCTTTGGCCTTCGGCAAATTCCCGCTGCCATTGAGCCAAGGGTTGGTCGACATACTCGTAATGAAATTGATGATGAATCCATGCCGCGTAGCGATCGCTGTGCTGCATGTGTGCGGCGAGCCAGTCGAGTTGAAGTGACATCGGTCGAGTCCTTTCCTGAGGCGAGCCGGCATCAGAAACCAATCCAGCGGCGGTGGCAATGCGCAAGGTGTATCAGGCGCTTGACAGATCCCCGCCGCTCATCGGCAAAGTGCCCGGTTTACGGGGTTGCCGGACGATTGACAGGGACGCCGGGCAGCCTCGGCGCGATAGTGAGCAAGCACGGGCCGCGTCGACGCCTGTGCATTCTCTCTGCCACGGAGCTCGCTGTCATGAGTACCCCGATTGATCTCACTGCCCTGAAGGAACGTCAGAAAGTCGCTTGGGCCAGTGGCGACTACGCCGTGATCGGCACCACGTTGCAAATCGTCGGCGAAAGCCTCGCCGAGGCTTGCGATCTGCGCTGCGATGAGGAAGTGCTGGATGTCGCCGCCGGTAACGGCAACGCAACTCTGGCGGCGGCGCGGCGCGGTTGTGTGGTGACCTCGACCGATTATGTGGCGGCTTTGCTGGAGCGTGGCCAGGACCGCGCCCGGGCCGAGCATCTGGAGGTGATTTTTCAGGTGGCCGATGCCGAGGCACTGCCTTTTCCCGATGAAAGCTACGACGCCGTACTGTCCACTTTCGGCGTGATGTTTGCACCCGATCAGGTGACCGCAGCGACTGAGTTGGGGCGAGTCTGTCGTCGCGGCGGACGGATCGGTATGGCCAACTGGACGCCGGAGGGCTTTGTCGGCCAGATGTTCAAAATTCTCGGCCAGCATCTGCCCCCGCCCGCAGTTGCTCAGCCTCCATCGAACTGGGGCTCGGATGCGTGGCTGCACAAACATTTCGATGATCGCGATTTTGTCGTGCGCGTGACGCGCAGCCATTTCAACTTCCGCTACCGGTCGGCGGCGCATTTCATTGACATCTTTCGGCACTGGTATGGGCCAGTGCACAAGGCATTTGCGGTGCTGTCGCCCGAGGCCGGGCAGGCGCTGGAGAATGATTTGACAGAGTTGCTCAGCCGATCGAATCGGGCGGGAGAGCAATCGCTGGTGGTGCCGAGTGAGTATCTGGAGGTGGTGATTACCAAGCGCTGATGTTCGATTCGTCAGTACGACAATCGAATGTGCAAGTGGGCTTGCTCGCGAATGCGGTGCATCAGGCGGTTTGTGTGTTGACTGACACACCGCATTCGCGGGCAAGCCCGCCCCCACAGGACCTGCATTTCAGTCCGGATTCCTATTTCATCTGAGGCCGGTCAAACCACTCCAGCGCCGTGCGCCAGATGCAGATCCCCAGAAAGTAAGCCGACATCAGCAGCCACAAACCCATCACCAACGGATTGATCACCGGGTGATTGAGCACCAGCGACAAGCTGCACAACAGCCAGATCGCCGTCACCGCAATATTGATCGGCATGAAGCGGCGCACGCGGAACGGGTGCAGGAACTTCATCCGCGTCACCGTCAGCAATGCCAGACCGATCACGGTGAGAAAGGTAATCCACGGCCCCGGGCCGATGATGTACAGACACAATGCAACCACGTTCCAGGCCGCCGGGAAGCCGACAAAGTAGTTGTCCTTGCTCTTCATGTTGACGTTGCAGAAGCAGAACAGCGACGACACCAGAATCACCGACACCGTCAGCAGCAGGGTGTAATCGGGCAGGGGAATGTAGCGGTAGATAAACAATGCCGGGATGAATACATAAGTCAGGTAATCGATGACCAGATCGAGGATCGAACCGTCGAAACTCGGCAACACCGATTGCACATTGACCTTGCGCGCCAGAGCGCCGTCGAGGCCGTCGACGATCAGCGCCACGCCCAGCCACATCAGGCAATGGATTGGCTGGTTTTCCAGCAGGGCGAGGGTGGCAAGGAAGGCTGTGACCACGCCGGTCGCGGTAAAACCATGGGCGCCCCATGCTTTGAGCCTGGCGATGTGTACGGTGGATATCACGGGGGCGTTCTCCAGAAAGTGAAGCAAGCCGGGTATCGCCCATCGTCAGAAAGGGCGTCGGCAAACCGGGTCGGGTTGCAGCTATCGACCGGTTTCGCCGGGATAAGGTTCACCACCCATGAATCTTAGCTGGCTCGCGGAAAATTTCTCGGGTGCGATTTCAACGGTGACCCGGCGTCAGCCAAACGGTGCTGGCGCTATGGCCGCGTCGGTCTATCGTTGCTTGACGCAATCAGGCCGGGGCCTCGGAGGTTAACGTCATGAACACCAGCGATTTGCTTGAACAACTGCTGCGAGGCCAGGCCTCGGCGGGACAACAGCGTGGCGCTTCGGCCGGTGACGGTCTGGGCGGATTGCTCGGTGGCCTGTTGGGCGGCGGCAGTCAGACTGGAGCGGGTGGTGCGACTGCTTCGGGTGGCCTCGGCGGCCTCGGTGGTTTACTCGGTGGCCTGCTCGGCGGTGGCGGCTTGGGAAGTGCCCTAGGCGGTGGCAGCCGAAGTCGTTCCGGGGGCACCAATTACGCGGCCCTCGCGTCGCTGGGCATGATGGCCTACCAGGCGTATCAAGCCTGGCAACGCAGCCAGGCGAGCAAGGCGCCGCAGGAACTGCCACAAACCGCCGACCTGCTCGCCGGCCCGCAAATCGAAACTCACAGCCACGCGGTGCTGCGCGCCTTGATCGCCGCCGCTAAGGCTGACGGGCGTATAGACGATGCAGAAAAGCATCTGATCAGTAGCGAAATCGGCAAACACACCGCCGATCCGCAATTGCAACAATGGCTCGACGCCGAAGTTGCCAAACCGCTGGATGCCGGTGAAGTCGCGCAATCGGCTAATGGCGATCCGGCTGTAGCCGCCGAAATGTATCTGGCCAGCATCATGCTGGTCGACGATCAACAGGCCGCCGAACGCAGCTATCTGGATGAACTCGCTGCAGCGTTACGCATCGATCCGGATCTGCAGGTGCATCTGGAACAGCAGGCCAAAGGGCAAGCCTGAATCAACAGCAAAAGATCGCAGCCTTCGGCAGCTCCTACCTTTGAAATACGGTTCATCTGTAGGAGCTGCCGAAGGCTGCGATCCTTTGATCTTGAGAAACCATATGGCATTCACCCAGGGTAATCCCCCAAACGCGCCACCACTCGGCTCGCAAGGCACACCGGGCAAGGCGTGTGTGAGGTCCATGAAGATCGCAGCCTTCGGCAGCTCCTACCTTTGAAATACGGTTCACCTGTAGGAGCTGCCGAAGGCTGCGATCCTTTGATCTTCAGAGCCATATGGCATTCATCCAGGGTAATCCCCCAAACGCGCCACCACTCGGCTCGCAAGGCACACCGGGCAAGGCGTGTTTGATATCCGTGAAGATCGCAGCCTTCGGCAGCTCCTACCTTTGAAATACGGTTCACCTGTAGGAGCTGCCGAAGGCTGCGATCCTTTGATCTTCAGAGCCATATGGCATTCACCCAGGGTAATCCCCCAAACGCGCCACCACTCGGCTCGCAAGGCACACCGGGCAAGGCGTGTGTGAGGTCCATGAAGATCGCAGCCTTCGGCAGCTCCTACCTTTGAAATACGGTTCACCTGTAGGAGCTGCCGAAGGCTGCGATCCTTTGATCTTCAGAAACCATATGGCATTCACCCAGGGTAATCCCCCAAACGCGCCACCAAGCCGGTTCGCAAGGCACACCGGGCAAGGCGTCTTGAAATCCCAAAAGATCGCAGCCTTCGGCAGCTCCTACCTTTGAAATACGGTTCACCTGTAGGAGCTGCCGAAGGCTGCGATCCTTTGATCTTCAGAGCCATATGGCATCCCACAAAGGGTAGTCCGCAAGGCGCTCTACCAGACCGGCTCGCACGGGATTCTTGACTACGTAGAGCGCAGCGGCTTTGAGGTCTTCATCTCGTCTCAAGGCACGATCGTAATACCCTCGCTGCCATAATTGTCCTTGGCGACCATGTTGTCGATTGTATGCCTGGCAACTTCGTGATTTAACGCGACACATCAAATCTGCAAGCGAGCCCTCATTAAGTTCAATTAGCCAATGCAGATGGTCTGGCATTACGACCCAAGCCAGAGAGATCGCTAACCCGGCTTCACTGCACCTCCTCAACTCGTTGACCACTAATCTCCCGTCGTGCCAATTGGTAAAGACACGCTCACGTTGGTTAACCACAGCGGTCAGTAAATAAACTCTTCCGGTTTCAGAATTTCGGCCCGTTCTCAGACGACAGGCTTTTGCAGCAGCAGGCATTCCATTGCCTCCCTTTCAAGACCCTGAAAAAACCTTAGCGTCTGCACTCTATTTAGCCAGCTCATGCAGTTACTCGATGTGTCGCTAAACGCCTCGGCCATTCCATCCGTCCGGGGCTTTTTTACCTCGATTGAATTTTTCCGCTGCCGTATCGCTCTTCTGCATAACAGAACCCGCTTGCCATCGGTGTGCTCATGAACAGGAACCTCGACGATTACAACCGCATGCGTGATTTTTCTGCGACTTCGGAACCGGCTGCGGTCAAGCGCCCGGGCCGTAAGTCGGCCAAGGATCACGCCTTGCAGTTCTGCATCCAGAAGCACGACGCTTCGCACCTGCATTACGACTTTCGCCTGGAACTCGATGGCGCACTGAAGAGCTGGGCGGTGCCGAAGGGGCCGTCGCTGGACCCGAAGGTCAAGCGCCTGGCCATTCATGTCGAGGATCATCCGCTCGATTACGCGACGTTCGAGGGCAGCATTCCAGAGGGGCATTACGGCGCCGGCGATGTGATCGTCTGGGATCGTGGCGTGTGGATTCCATTGGAGGATCCGCACAAGGCCTATGCCAAGGGGCGGCTCAAGTTCGAGCTGCAGGGCGAGAAGCTTGGCGGTGTCTGGAATCTGGTGCGCACGCATATGCCGGGCAAGAAGGAACAATGGTTTCTGATCAAGCACCAGGACAACGCCGCGCGCCCGCAGGATGACTTCGACGTGCTGGTGGCCGAGCCCGACAGCGTGCTCAGCGAGCGCACGATCGTCGGTAAATCTACGCCTGCCGTCGATAAGGCCAAACCGGTAAAAAAGGCCCCCGCCAAGGCGCGCAAGCAAGCGTCCGGGCAGCTCACCGGCGCGCGCAAGGCCAAGCTGCCGGCGCTGATAAAACCGGAACTGGCGACGCTGGTCGACAGCGCACCCGAAGGGCAGTGGAGTTACGAGATCAAGTTCGACGGCTACAGGATCATGGCGCGGATCGATCACGATGAGGTTCAGCTGTTTACCCGCAACGGCCACGACTGGACGCACAAACTGCCGCTGCAGGCCAAGGCGCTGGCGGCGCTGGGCCTTGAGTCTGCGTGGCTGGACGGCGAGATGGTGGTGGCCAACGAGCAGGGCGTTCCGGATTTTCAGGCGCTGCAAAATGCCTTCGACGCCGGGCGCAGCGGCAACATCGTTTATTACCTGTTCGACGTTCCATATCTGAACGGTGTCGACTTGCGCGACGTGCCGGTGGAAGAGCGACGCGCGGCGCTGAGCACCATCCTTGGCGCACAGAAAGACTCTTCATCGCTGCGCTTCTCCGAAGCCTTCGAAGAAACACCGGACGCGCTGCTCAACAGTGCTTGCCAGATGCAGATGGAAGGGCTGATCGGCAAGCGCCTTGGCTCGCCCTATGTGTCGCGGCGCAGCGGCGACTGGATCAAGCTCAAGTGCAAACATCGCCAGGAATTCGTCATCGTCGGCTATACCGATCCGAAAGGCGCGCGCAGTGCCTTCGGCGCTTTGCTGCTTGGCCTGCACGACCGTGACAGCGGCGAGTTGCGCTACGCCGGCAAGGTTGGCACCGGGTTCAACGAAACCACGTTGAAAAGCATCCTTGCCCAGCTCAAACCGTTACAGACCAAAAGCGCGGCGGTGGTCAATCCGCCCAGTGGTTTCGAGGCCAAAGGCGTGCACTGGCTCAAGCCCAGACTGCTGGCGGAAGTGGCATTCGCCGAGATGACCAAGGACGGCTCGGTGCGCCACGCCGTCTTCCATGGTCTGCGCGATGACAAACCGGCCAGGGACATTACAGAGGAGCGAGCGAAGCCTGTGAAAGCTGCCAAGTCGGAAAAAACCGAGAAGACCGAAAAAACCAAAACCGCTGGCAAGCAACCGGCGATGAAAACCGCTGCCAGCAAAGCCGAAACCGCACCGTCGCAATCAGGACTGGCCGGCGGCAAGGTGCGCATCACTCACCCGGATCGGGTGATCGACGCAGTCAGCGGCACAACCAAAATGCAACTGGCGCAGTATTACGCCAGCGTCGCCGAATACATTCTGCCGCAACTCAAGGATCGCCCCGTGGCGCTGGTGCGTGCACCGGACGGCATTGCCGGCGAACTGTTCTTCCAGAAGAACGCCGATCGCCTGGCCATCCCCGGGATCACTGCACTGGACAAGGACGTGACCGGCCAGCCAGTGATGATGATCAACAATCCCGAAGCGCTGGTCGGCGCAGTGCAGATGAGCACCGTCGAGCTGCACACTTGGAACGCCACGAAGGTGGATCTGGACAAGCCTGATCGCTTTGTCCTCGACCTTGACCCGGATCCGGCGTTGCCGTGGAAAAGCATGGTGGAAGCCACCGCACTGACTCTCACCGTGCTCGATGAACTGGGCCTCAAAGCCTTTTTGAAAACCAGCGGCGGCAAGGGTATTCACCTGGTGGTGCCGTTGACGCGCAAGCACGGCTGGGACGAGGTGAAGGACTTCAGCCACGCCATCGTCAGCCATATGGCCAAGTTGCTGCCGGATCGTATTTCCGCGGTGTCCGGCCCGAAAAACCGCGTTGGCCGCATCTTCATCGATTACCTGCGCAATGGCCTCGGCGCCACCACCATCTGCGCCTACGCCGCACGCGCTCGTGAAGGCATGCCGGTCTCCGTGCCGCTGTACCGCGAAGAGGTCGCTGAAATCAAGGGCGGTAATCACTGGAACATTTACAACGTTCATGAACGTTTGACCGAAGTCGGCGACGAGCCTTGGGCAGACATGAAGAAAACCCGTCAGACGATCACTGCCGAGATGCGCAAACGGGTCGGCATGAAAAAGTGATCAGGTGTCGCGCAGCAAGTCGTGGGCGTTGAGCAGTTCGAAGGCGATTTGCGGATGGTTTTCCAGTCCTTTGCGGATCGCCGCCGGGATCGCCGCTCGTGTCTTGCGACACAAGCCCGGCAGTTCGTCGATCTGAATGGCAATGCCGCGCATGGTGCGCACTTCATTGAAGCCCGGGGCAACGTTGACGCGAATGCCCAGCTGTTCATACATGCGTTGCTGCAGGCGTTTGAGGTCGTCGAGGTCTTTGAGCTGTTCCAGGCGCGCCAAGAGGATTTTCTCCTCGGCGCGGGTCAGACGCAGGATGCGCAGATCGGCGCCGGGCGTTTCCAGCAACGGATTGCGCCCGCAGATGCAGGCGCCGGGTGGGCAGGGTGAGCGCAAGGGCACGTTCGTCGTCATGGCCTCCATCATAGAGGCCGTCGGACACATTTGCCTATGCGCACTCAGCGGCCGTCCATCGGCCGCTGCTTCCCGCGTGACTACTGATGCACGCCTTCGTATTGCACCAGAATGGCGTTGGCCAGGTCTTCATCGCTGGCATCAAGGCCTGGGTTGGCCTGACGCACCTGTTGCAGTACCGACTCAAGATAAACCCCACGAATGGCGCCGCCGCTGGCGACAAACGCCGACACGTCGTCACGGGCCGGAATGACCATTTTGTCATCCTTGAAGGTCGAGTACAGCGACGCGGAGACACCCGCCGAAGTGGCGACATCACCCGCATCGACGCGGGCCAGCGCCGAACCAACCGGCAGGCAAAGCATAAGAGACGAAATCAGGACTAACTTGCGCATGACGTGTTCCTCCACAAGCGCGAAGCAAAAAGAGAAGGGACTACATAACCTCAGAGGTAAACGGCGCACCGGAGTTCCGTGGCGGCGACAACGCAGCGGTAAGGAACCGGGTAAAACGGCCCAGGTCTACCGCATGCCTGTATTGCCGAGAAGCGAACCATGCTCGTCAGAGTCAGCCCCACTGTTGCCCGCCCCGCAGATCCGCGAATCGAAGCCGCATTGCTCGGCGGATTTGTCCTGTTGGCCTTTGCCCTCGGCATCGCCCCGCGCAGCCGCGTCGACTGGTTGTTGGAGAATGTTCTGGCACTGGCGCTGGTGTTGGCGCTGCTGTTGGCGCATCGGCGTTTTCGTTTGTCGACACTGTCGCTGGGGATGATTTTCGCCTTCCTGTGCGTTCATGAAGTCGGCGCCCATTACACGTATTCCCGCGTGCCATACGACCAGTGGAGCACGCTGCTGACCGGCGTCAGCGTCAACCAAGTCTTCGGTCTGGAACGTAATCACTATGACCGGCTGGTGCACCTGAGCTATGGGTTGCTGCTGGTCTGGCCGATGCGTGAAGTGCTGCTGCGCCTGACGCCATTGCGTGGCGCGTGGCTGGCGCTGATGACGTTGAATGTGGTGCTGGCGACGTCGGCGGTGTACGAGTTGATCGAGTGGATTGGCGGCGCTTATCTGGGTGACGACACCGGCCAGGCTTTCGTCGGTGCGCAGAATGATCCATGGGATTCGCAGAAGGACATGGCCCTGGCGCTGTTCGGCGCCGGGCTGTCCTTGCTGGTGTTGACGCGCTGGCGTCGCACGCCGCGCTGATGGGTCAGATCACCCCGCAGGCCATGCGATCACCGCCACCGCCCAGTGGCTTGGGCATATCGGAATGGTTATCGCCGCCGGCGTGAATCATCAGAGCGTGGCCCTTGATCTCGGAAAGCTTCTTCAGGCGCGGCGCCAGCACCGGGTAGTTAGCGACACCGTCAGCCGTCACGTACACCGCCGGCAGATCGCCCAGATGCCCATCGGCGTAAGGGCCAAGGTGCTTGCCGGTTTTCGCCGGATCGAAGTGTCCGCCAGCGGCCAGTGCCGCGCCTTTGACGCCATCCTTCATGCCGGCTTCGCAACTGCCGTTTTCATGAACATGGAAACCATGAATGCCGGCCGGCAATGACTTCAGGTTCGGGGTGAACAGCAGACCGTACGGCGTCTCGCTGATAGTCACCGAGCCGATCGCCCGCGGAGCGCCGTCGGCGCTGACCAGATTGATCGCGACTTTCTCGGTTGCTGCCTGTGCGGTGCCAATCGCCAGGGTGCCGAGCAGACCAAACCACAGTGCACGTTTCATAAGCGTTTCCTTGAGCTGCATGAATGTTCGAAACGCTGGATTGATAGCCTGCCAGGGTTTACCGGCGATGAGGGCGTTATCCAGGCGCTGCAACGTGTGACCGGGCGGGCAGTCGAAAAGTTTTGCCCGATTCAAGTCGCCGCTGACATCAGCCGATACGCTCTTTGTCGGCAGTGCCATGCAAATAGGCTTAACTGAATTCCGACAAGCGCAATTCAGCGTGCCCACGGGAGATTCCACGGTGTCGATCAAACTGCGTTTGGTGCTGCTGATTGCGACCAGCCTGCTGACGGCGCTGATCGTGAGTCTGGTCAGTTACGTCGGCAACCTGCGAATGGCCACGGCGGTCGGCGACAACACGGTGAGCATGAGCGCGCTGCGCAATCACATGGAGGCCGACATGATGCACGACGCCCTGCGCGCCGATGTCTATTCGGCGATGCTGTTCGGCCTGGGCAAAAGCACCGCCACCGCCACAGAAGTGCGCGATTCGCTCACCGAGCACGCCGGGCATTTTCGTGAAGTGCTGGATGACAACCTGAAGCTGCCGATCAACCCGGCATTGCGCACGGCGCTGGAGCAGATCAAGCCGAGCCTCGATACCTACATCAAATCCGCCGAGCAGATCGTCGGCGTGGCGCTGGACAATCCGGATGCCGCCCAGCAGCAGCTTGGTACTTTCAATAGGGCCTTTAGTCAGCTCGAAGAGCAGATGGGCGCGCTCAGCGAACTGATCGAAAACAACACCCTGCACACCAGCGAAGGCACCGAAGCGGCCATCCGCCACGCCAATCTTGCGCTGGCAGTGGTGCTGGTCGTCAGTCTGTTGCTGCTGCTGATTCAGGGGCGCTGGGTGATCCTGAGTATCATGGGGCCGCTCAAATCCGCCAGCCGCATCGCTGAAAGCATTGCCCATGGCAATCTCAGCGAACCGATTGTCGAGCCCGCCGGCAAGGACGAAGCCAGCGTTTTGATACGCACCCTAGCGACCATGCAGCGCGATTTGCGCAACATGATCGACGTGGTCCGGCGCAACGCTCACGGCGTCAGTGGCATGAGCGAGCAGCTCAGCCACGGCTGCCATCAGGTCGCCGACAGTAGCCAGCAGCAGAGCGTCGCCGCCGGGACCATGGCCGCCGCCGCCAGTCAGATGACCGCCAGCATCGAAGAAATCACCCGCCACGCCGAGCGCGCCCTGAGCATGGCCAATCAAGCTGAAACCCTGGCCAAGGAGGGTGGCGGGGTGATTCATCAAGTGGTCAGCGACATGGACGACATCGCCCGCTCGGCGCAGCAGTCGGCGCAGGTGATCCGCACGCTGGACCAGGAATCCGAGGCGATCTTCAACATCATTCAAGTGATCAAGAGCATCGCCGACCAGACCAACCTGCTGGCACTGAACGCCGCGATCGAAGCGGCGCGGGCAGGTGAGCAGGGCCGGGGTTTTGCAGTGGTCGCCGATGAGGTGCGCAGTCTGGCGGCACGCACCAGCGCCTCGACTCAGGAAATTGCTGCGATGGTCGCGCGGATTCAGAGCAGCACGCGCGAAGCAGTAACCAGCATGGAGGCGGGCGTGGCGCAGGTCGACAAGGGCATGGCGGTGACGGCGGAAGTCGAGCGGGCGATTCGCGAAATCCTCGACGCCACGCTGAACACCACGCAACTGGTCAATGACATCACCCGCACGATTGGCGAACAGAGTATGGCCAGTAACGAAATCGCCCATCAGGTGGAGATGATTGCCGGGATGAGCGAGGGCAATAGCCGCGTGATCGGGCAGACGGCGACGACCACGGATGAGTTGTCGGATCTGGCGGGACAGTTGGCGCGGTCGGTGGATCGGTTTCGGTTGTGAGATTCATGTGAGGGTTTTGTGATGCCTGGTCTGGCGCTTTCGCGAGCAGGCTCGCTCCCACAAGGTTTGGCAATGTCGGGTCCTTGGTGGGCGCGGGCTTGCTCGCGCAGAGGCCGGCTCGGGCAAATGTGGATCAGGCCAATGTGCCCTTGATCAAAACCTGAACGCCTGCCGCCCGACCAACAGCCATTTCCCGCCCTGTTTCTGCCAGATCTGAAAATTCTCGATCTCGGTCGGAATCACCTCGGTTCCCTTTAATGCCTGCGCAGAAAAGTGGTGACGCACCAGCGCGGTATCGCCGGACATTGTGATCGTCTGCTTCTGCATTTCCAGGGTTTTGAAGGCGCTGCGGCCGGTTTCGATATCGGCGATGAATTCCTGCTTGTCCTGGATCTTGCCGCTGGAGTGGCCGTAGGTCAGGTTCGGTGCGGTGAGAGCGTTCAGTTCGGCGATGTCTTTGTGCAGCATTGCCTGGGTCAGGTGGTCGACCGCTTGGGCCACTTCTTTTTCCGCTGGGACAGGGGCAGCCATGGCGCAAGCGCTGAAGGCGCAGAACAAGCCGATAAGGAGGCGAGATTTGATCATGTTGTTTCCTTGTTGTTATTGGATTGGAAGAACTGGCGTCTTGTTCGTCAGTCATCGTACAACTTAGCAGGTTATTTTCGACGTGAGCAACGAGCCGTTGGCAAATTCGCTGAGATGCGATGCGCATCGCGCAAGAATTTTCTTGGCCAATGCTTTAGCGGGGTCATGTTTGGAGCTTGATGGCCGATAAGTCCCTGAGCGCAAAAAGACTTTCAAGTCGGGAACAGACGCGCGGGTTCGTCCTGACGTGATATTCTCCGCGCCAATTTGCTTTGACCTAATTCGGTTGGCCTGCTTTTCAGCGGGCCGACGGGATCCCTGTCGCTCAAGCAGCTGAAGCCAATAACGATAAAAAGTCAGTTCAGAAGGGACATTAACTGAGGTCGATGCTACAGGTCGGCCTTGTGTGCCCACCCGTCAATATTGAAGTGTGCCGATTGCGCGACGCCAGCCTGAGCGTCAACACAGCGCAACGCAGACTGATAACAACGACGGGCGGAAGGCGTTTTATCATAGGTGCAACAGATGTTTAAGAAAGTGAACACAGCCTTGCTCGGTCTGGCTTTGGCGATGGGGATGTCGTCTGCCAATGCTGCCGAAGCCAAGAAAGTTGACGTCCTGCTGATCGGCGGCGGCATCATGAGCACCACACTGGGTGTGTGGATCAATGAGCTGGAACCGACCTGGTCGATGGAAATGGTCGAGCGTCTCGATGGCGTCGCCCAGGAAAGCTCCAACGGCTGGAACAACGCCGGTACCGGTCACTCGGCGCTCGCCGAGCTGAACTACACCCCGGAAGACGACAAGGGCAACGTAACGATCCCGAAAGCCGTCGAGATCAACGAAGCGTTCCAGGTTTCCCGTCAATTCTGGGCCTGGCAGGTTCAGCAAGGCGTGCTGAAGAACCCTCGCTCGTTCATCAACACCACACCGCACATGAGCTTCGTGTGGGGCGATGACAACATCAAGTTCCTGAAAAAGCGCTACGAAGCCCTGCAGGCGAGCCCGCTGTTCGCTGGCATGCAGTACTCCGAAGACCCGGCGGTGATCAAGAAGTGGGTACCGCTGATGATGGAAGGGCGTGACCCGAACCAGAAAATCGCGGCCACCTGGAGCCCGCTGGGTACCGACATGAACTTCGGCGAAATCACCCGCCAGTTCGCCGCTCACCTGCAAACCAAACCCAACTTCGATCTGAAACTGTCGAGCGAAGTCGAGGACATCACCAAGAACGCCGACGGCACCTGGCGTGTGAGCTACAAAAACCTCAAAGACGGCAGCAAAACCGAGACCGACGCCAAGTTCGTGTTCATCGGCGCTGGCGGCGGTGCCCTGCACCTGCTGCAGAAGTCGGGCATTCCTGAAGCCAAGGAATACGGTGGCTTCCCGGTGGGTGGTTCGTTCCTCGTCACCGAAAACCCGACGATTGCCGAACAACACCTGGCCAAGGCTTACGGTAAAGCCTCGGTGGGTTCGCCACCGATGTCCGTTCCGCACCTGGACACCCGCGTTCTGGATGGCAAGCGCGTCATTCTGTTTGGCCCGTTCGCAACCTTCAGCACCAAATTCCTCAAGGAAGGTTCGTACTTCGACCTGCTGACCAGCACCACCACCCACAACATCTGGCCAATGACCAAGGTCGGCATCAAGGAATACCCGCTGGTCGAGTACCTGGCCGGTCAACTGATGCTGTCGGATGAAGACCGCATGAACGCGCTGAAGGAATACTTCCCGAACGCCAAGGCTGAAGACTGGCGCCTGTGGCAAGCCGGCCAGCGCGTACAGATCATCAAGCGTGATGAAGCCGCTGGCGGCGTGCTGAAACTGGGCACCGAGATCGTGGCTTCGCAAGACGGTTCGATCGCCGGTCTGCTGGGCGCATCGCCAGGCGCGTCGACTGCTGCACCGATCATGCTGAGCGTGCTGCAGAAAGTCTTCAAAGATAAAGTCGCGACACCTGAGTGGCAGGCCAAGCTGCACCAGATCGTGCCGAGCTACGGCACCCAGCTCAACAGCGATCCGGCCAAGGTCGCTGCCGAGTGGGCTTACACCGCGAAGATCCTCGAACTGCCGACGCCTCCGGTGATCGGCCAGGTCGTTGCTCCAGCGGCACCTGCGGCTGAAAAAGCTGTAGCGCCGAAAGAAAATGCTGCACGTGACATGGCTCTGTAACCAGAACCCTGACACACCAAACCCACTGAACCGGCGACGGCCAGTGGGTTTTTTATGACTGTTGGTAGGCGCAGACGAGTGCAACGAGGCTGCGATCTTTTGACTTTGACGTTTTGAAGACAAGATCAAAAGGTCGCAGCCTCGTTGCACTCGTCAGCTCCTACGCTCCGGTAATTGGATTCAGGCTTTTGTGGATGCCAGATAAGCCCCCAAACGACTTCCCATTTCCTCGCCCAATGCCTGCAACCCACTCAGCGGCCGCACCATCACTTCGAACTCGACGATCTTGCCGCTGGCGTCGAAGCGGATCATGTCGATGCCTTTCAGCTCCCTGGTGCCGACCCTGGCGCTGAATTCGAGAATCACATTCAAGCCATCCGCCGTCGCCAACTCGCGGTGATAAGCAAAATCTTCGAAGACTTCGAACACGGTGTTGAGGATCATCGCCACCACCGGCGCGCCGGGGTAGGGCGTATGGGCCATGGGCGAGCGGAACACAGCTTGCGCATCGAGCAGTTCGGGCAGGGCTTTGAGATTGCCGCTGCGGATCATCGCGTGCCAGCGCTCAAGGGACGCGGCGACGTTGGGCTGCAAGGCGAGGTCGGGCATGGTCACTCCGGTTTTTCTTGTTGTCGGTCGGCAATGACTGTAGATCAACCGCGCCGAAAGTGGATCCTCAAGTCTCAGCCTGAATACCGCTTCATCCCCGAAGCGGATCAGATGCGCATCTGATCCGTATTTTTCTGTTTCATCTGCCTCTGTATTCAGCACAGCCTCAGCCTCACAATGCCCCGGCAGTGCGGACATTCACCCTCCGACATCATTCCGAAGCGTCCGGTGCACCGCACACTCAGCATCAAGGAGCGCAACATGTACAAGATGGCGATTTTCCTCGGCGGCTTTCTGACCTTGACCATCCTGATTGGCGTCCTGGCGACGATCTCTCCCGTCTGATTCGCACGCAGCTTTTTCGAACTCTGCCGTTCTCCTGCTTTCAGTTGCAGAACAGGGCCAGCACGTGCCCGCCACTGAATGTTTGAGGAGCGAAACATGCGTACTACAACCTCGCAGGGACGTTGGGTTCCCATCGGTTTCATGGTCGCTGTGCTGACCGGTTGCGCGATGAGCAACACCGATTCGCCGGTGCAGACTCCCGGTCACGCCAAGGCTTCCGACACAGAGATGCTCGAAGTCGGTGCGCAATGGTTGCAGGACAAACCGCCGATCCGCGCATTGAACATGTACCTGGATGGTTTCCATTTTTACAACGGCCATCCCGGCGCGCAGATGGAAGCACACCACTACTGCTCGGCGCTCAACGAGGAAGTTTTCCAGTGTGTGATCTACGACGGCAACAGCGCTGAAGCGAAGTTGATGGGCGTGGAGTACATCATCAGCCAGCGTCTGTTCACGCAATTGCCTGCGAAGGAAAAAGCCTTGTGGCACAGCCACGCCCACGAAGTGACGTCCGGCCAGTTGATCGCGCCAGGCATTCCGCAAGTGGCAGAAACGCGATTGATGGAGAAGCTCGCCAACACCTACGGCAAGACCTGGCACACCTGGCACACCGATCAGGACAAGCAACTGCCGCTGGGCGTGCCGCAGCTGATGATGGGCTTCACTGCTGACGGCCAAGCGGATGCGCAAATGGTCCGCCAGCGCGATCAGCGTCTTGGCATCGATAGCGCCGAAAAGAAAAAGGCCCGCGCCGACATCAAACCCGCGCCTGTCGCACCAGGGGCTGATGCGTGGCAGAAGGGCAATGCCGTGCAGCTCAACGACCCGACCGGGCATCAGCACGTCATGCCGCGCCCGGCCACGCCTGGGGATGAAAATGCCCGGAGCAGCAGTCAGCCATAGCCATATGCGCTAACCGATGTGGGAGCGAGTCTGTTTGCGAAAGCAGTGTGTCAGATACAGATTTTTGACCTGACCCTCCGCTTTCGTGAACAAGCCCACCCCCACAAGTTTTCGGCTGCACCCGGATCCCCGCCAACCCACAAATCTCCTGCGGGAGCGGGCTTGCTCGCGAAGGCAGTGTGTCAGATACAGATTTTTGACCTGACCCGCCGCTTTCGTGAGCAAGCCCACTCCCACAGGTATTTCGGCTGCAGCCAGATTCCGCCAACCCACAAATCACTTGTGGGAGCGGGCTTGCTCGCGAAAGCAGTGTGTCAGATACAGATTTTGACCTGACCCGCCGCTTTCGTGAGCAAGCCCACTCCCACAGGTTTTTCGGCTGCACCCGGATCCCCGCCAACCCACAAATCACCTGTGGGAGCGGGCTTGCTCGCGAAGGCAGTGTGTCAGATACAGATTTTTGACCTGACCTGCCGCTTTCGTGAGCAAGCCCACTCCCACAGGTTTTTCGGCTGCACCCGGATCCCCGGCAACCCACAAATCACCTGTGGGAGCGGGCTTGCTCGCGAAGGCAGTGTGTCAGATACAGATTTTTGACCTGACCTGCCGCTTTCGTGAGCAAGCCCACTCCCACAGGTATTTCGGCTGCACCCAGATCCCCGCCAACCCACAAATCACCTGTGGGAGCGGGCTTGTTTGCGAAGGCATTGTGTCAGATACAGATTTTGACCTGACCCGCCGCTTTCGTGAGCAAGCCCACTCCCACAGGTTTTTCGGCTGCACCCGGATCCCCGGCAATCCACAAATCTCCTGTGGGAGCGGGCTTGCTCGCGAAGGCAGTGTGTCAGATACAGATTTTTGACCTGACCCGCCGCTTTCGTGAGCAAGCCCACTCCCACAGGTATTTCGGCTGCACCCAGATCCCCGCCAACCCACAAATCACCTGTGGGAGCGGGCTTGTTTGCGAAGGCAGTGTGTCAGATACAGATTTTTGACCTGCCCCGCCGCTTTCGTGAGCAAGCCCAGTCCCACAGGTATTTCGGCTGCACCCAGATCCCCGCCAACCCACAAATCTCCTGTGGGAGCGGGCTTGCTCGCGAAGGCAGTGTGTCAGATACAGATTTTTGACCTGACCCGCCGCTTTCGTGAGCAAGCCCACTCCCACAGGTTTTTCGGCTGCACCCAGATTCCGCCAACCCACAAATCACTTGTGGGAGCGGGCTTGCTCGCGAAGGCAGTGTGTCAGATACAGATTTTTGACCTGACCCGCCGCTTTCGTGAGCAAGCCCACTCCCACAAGTTTTCGGCTGCACCCGGATCCCCGCCAACCCACAAATCTCCTGTGGGAACGGGCTTGTTCGCGAAGGCGGCCGCGTGATCGCTACATCCCTCAGCGATTCAACACATCCTCTATCCACCGCAGATATTCCTCACGCTCGGATATCGAGTTATGCCCCGAGTCCGGCACCACCTTCAGCGTCGCCACGCCCGCAGGAAAACTCTCGAACAGCAGCTGCGTGCTGCTGCGTCCAATCACTTCGTCATGACTCGCCGCCAATAACAGCGTCGGCACGCGAAGGTGCGCCGCGTATTTGCCCGATTCGAATCGATCCTTGAGCAACCATTTCACCGGCACCCAAGGGTATTGCCGGGCGGCGATTTCTTCGAGACTGTTGAACGGCGTCACCAGGATCAGCTTGTGCACCGGCCGCTGACTGGCCAGGCGCACCGCCACGCCCGAGCCGAGGCTGCGGCCGATCACCGCAATCTGTGGATGGCTGGCGTAGACCTGATCGAACAACGCCAGCGCATCTTCGGCAATCGCGGCTTCCGAAGGCGAGCCGGTGCTGCCACCGAAGCCCCGGTAATGCAGGAAATACAGCGCATAGTCAGGAAACGCATCAGTGAACTCCGGCAGATTGCGCGAGACGTCCTCGGCATTGCCGCCAAAATAGATCAGCGCCCGTGATCCGCTGCGTTCTCGCGCAGTCACCCACACGTCAGCGTCCGGCATCGACAGTTTCAATCGCGAATCTGCTGAAACCACCGCGGCAGGCTGGGGAAACCAAATCAGCGAACGCTGAAACACGAACAGCGCGGCGCACAGCACCAGGTACACGGCAATGATGAAAACGACGAGTGACATCAGGGTTCGGGACATTCGGCTACTTTTAACGGAGTGTGGAGGTGGCTGTGGCAGTGTAGTTCAGCGAGTGCGCCTGCCAGCCTGCGCACACACCATGCAACAGATCCGCGCAGCAGGAGGATCCGCATGCGCCACACTGAAGGTTATACCCGTCGCCGCTTGCTGACCCTGGCTGCCGAGGCTGCGGTGGTGTTGACGATTGATCGGGCGTTGGCCAGCGGTACACCGCCGGCCATCACTGCGCCACACGCGGCAGGAGACCAGACCATGCAGACCCGCGCCATCCCTTCCAGCTCCGAGTCGCTGCCCATGGTCGGGTTGGGCACCTATCGCGGTTTCGACGCTGCACCGGGCGACCCGGTTTACCGACAATTACCCGCCGTACTCGAAGCGCTGTTCAGGAAGGGCGGCACGCTGATCGACAGCTCACCGATGTACGGCCGCGCCGAGCAGACCACCGGTGAACTGTTGTCGATCCACGAACCGCGATCGCCGGCCTTTCTCGCCACCAAGGTATGGACTCGCGGACGCGAGGAGGGCATCGCGCAGATGGAGGAGTCGTTCAGCCTGCTGCAGACAGAGCGCATCGACCTGATGCAGATTCACAACCTGCTCGACTGGCAAACCCACCTGCCGACACTGCGCGAATGGCGAGAGCAGGGGCGGATTCGCTACATCGGCATCACTCATTACACCCCGTCGGCGTATGACGAGGTCGAAGCGGTGTTGAAGGCCGAGAAGCTTGATTTTCTGCAGATCAACTACGCCCTCGATGACCGTGGCGTGGAAAAGCGCATCCTGCCTCTGTGCCGCGAACGCGGTGTGGCAGTGATCTGTAATCGACCTTTTGGCGGCGGCGACCTGCTCAACAGGCTCAAGGGCAAGCCACTGCCGGCCTGGGTCTCGGATGTGCAGGTCCACAGTTGGCCGCAACTGGCACTGAAGTTTCTCCTGGCACATCCGGCGGTGACTTGCGTGATTCCGGGGACGAGCAATCCGCGCTACATGGCTGAGAACGCCGGAGCTGGATTTGGGCCGATGCTGACCGATGCGCAGCGGCATCAGCTGATTGCGTTGCTGGGCTGAACCGGATCAACCGCGATAGCGCAACGCTTCCAGCAACAACGCAAACGCCGGCGCTGCCTGGCGTCGGCTCGGGTAGTACAGGTGATAACCGGAAAACGTCGGGCACCAATCGGCCAGCACCTGGACCAGGCGGCCGTCGGCCAGAAAGGGCGCAGCAACGTTTTCCGGAATGTAACTCAGACCAAAACCGTCCAGCGCGGCGTCGAGCAACGGGTACACGCCGCTCAGCGTGACTTGTCCGCAGACGCGAACCTTCAGGCTTTCTCCCTCCTTTTCGAATTCCCACGCATACAGTCCACCATTAGTGGGCAGGCGCAGGTTATTGCAGGCATGGTTGGTCAGATCGCGCGGGGTCTGCGGCGTACCGCGCCGGGCAAAATAAGCGGGCGACCCGACTACGACCATGCGCATGTCCGGGCCGATGCGCGTGGCGATCATCCCTTGTGCCACGTCCTCGCCCAGACGCACCCCGGCATCGAAGCCCTGGCCGGCGATGTCGACGAAACCGTAATCACAGCAGACTTCGACGGCGACATCCGGGTACTGCGGCAGGAACGCTTGCAACACCGGGCGCAGGATCCAGTTCAACGAGTGGTCAGTGGCACTGATGCGAATCTTCCCGGCCGGGGTTTCACGCAGGTTGCTCAGGGCGGCCAGTTCCCCTTCGATTTCATCGAAGCGCGGACCGATGGTTTGCAGCAAGTGTTCGCCGGCCTCGGTCGGCGACACGCTGCGCGTGGTGCGGGTCAGCAGGCGCAGGCCGAGTCGCGCCTCGAGGCTACGAATGGTGTGGCTGAGCGCCGACTGCGAAACACCGAGCTTGGCGGCGGCCTTGGTGAAACTGCGTTCACGGGCAACGGCGAGGAAGGCGAGCAGGTCGGCTGCATTTTCCCGAAGCATTGATGATTGTCCTGCATAAGTTTTTTTGGATTCTAGTCGATTATCCGAAGAGTGCTGACCGCTACAGTGAGCCATTATTTATCCGGAGGAACCGCTATGAACCCGATTGCTGCTTCCGCACTGGCCCTGTCGCTACTGACTGGCGAGGTGCAGGCCACCGAAAAACCGCGTGTCACCGTTACGCCGAATGGCTCCCAGCCCTCGGCCAAGGGGCCGGCTGAGTGGTTCACCGGCACGGTGCGAGTGGATGCCCCGTTCAAGGGCACCGACGAGGGGCGCGTCAGTGGCGCCACCGTAACGTTCGAGCCGGGCGCGAGAACGGCATGGCATACCCATCCGCTGGGGCAGACATTAATCGTGACTTCGGGAGCTGGGTTCGTACAGGAATGGGGCCAGCCGGTTCGTGAAATCCGTCCGGGCGATACCGTGTGGATAGCCCCGGGCGCCAAGCATTGGCACGGCGCGGCGCCGACGACGGCGATGAGTCACATCGCGATTGCGGAAGTGCTGGATGGCAAGGTCGTGGACTGGATGGAGCAGGTCAGTGATGAGCAATATCCGCGCTAAGCAAAACACCCTGTAGGAGCTGTCGAGTGCAACGAGGCTGCGATCTTTTGATCTTGCTTTGGAGATCAAGAGATCGCAGCCTGCGGCAGCTCCTACAGGAGTGTTTTTACGGCGACGTTTCTTCAGATCATCTCGGGCAACGAATCAAGAATCTTGTCCAGCGTAATCGGATACTCACGCACCCTCGCGCCGGTGGCGTTATAAATTGCATTCGCCACCGCCGCACTCACGCCGCAAATCCCCAATTCACCCACGCCTTTGGCCTTCATTGGCGATGAGATCGGGTCAGTTTCTTCGAGGAAGATCACTTCCTGATGCGGAATGTCGGCGTGCACCGGCACTTCGTATCCAGCCAGGTCATGGTTGACGAAAAAGCCCAGACGCTTGTCCACCGCCAGCTCTTCCATCAATGCCGCGCCGACGCCCATGGTCATCGCGCCGATGACCTGACTGCGCGCCGACGTCGGGTTGAGAATTCGCCCGGCAGCGCACACCGCGAGCATGCGCCGCACCCGGACTTCGCCGGTGGCGGCATCGACGGCCACTTCGACGAAGTGCGCGCCAAACGTTGATTGTTGATACTTCTCGGCCAGATCGCCGAATTCGATGCTGTCCTCGCCGACCAATGCGCCGCCTTCAGCCGCGTTGCGCAGCGGCAGGCTCTTGTTGCCGATGCGCACCTGACCATCGACAAACTCGGCCTGATCCGCCGCCAGCCCGAGCTTGGCGGCGACCGCTTCGCGCAGTTTCACGCAGGCGGCATACACGCCGGCGGTCGAGCAGTTGCCGCCGAACTGGCCGCCGGAGCCGGCCGACACCGGGAAGTCCGAATCGCCCAGACGCACCACCACATCATCCAGGCCGACGCCCATCATCTCGGCAGCGGTCTGCGCGATGATCGTGTAGCTGCCGGTGCCGATGTCGGTCATGTCGGTTTCGACGATCACCTTGCCGTCGCGCTCCAGGCGTACACGGGCGCCGGATTTGACCAGCAGGTTGTTGCGAAACGCCGCCGCGACGCCCATGCCGATCAGCCAACGACCTTCACGGCGGGTGCCCGGCTGCGCGTTGCGCTGATCCCAGCCAAATTTCTCCGCCCCGAGCTGTAGACATTTGACCAGTTGACGCTGAGAGAACGGCCGCTCGGTTTTCACCGGATCGACCTGAGTGTCATTGACGATGCGGAACAGCACCGGGTCCATTTTCAGTTGTTCGGCCATTTCGTCCATGGCGATTTCCAGCACCATCAGGCCCGGCGCTTCGCCCGGTGCGCGCATGGCGTTGCCTTCGGGCAGGTCGAGCGGGGCCAGCCGCATGCTGACGCGGCGATTTTCTGCGGCGTACAACAATTGACTGGGTTGCGCGGCCAATTCGACCTTGCCGTCGGCGAGGTTGCCCGACCAGCCCTCGTGGGCGATGGCGGTCAGCTTGCCATCGGGCGTGGCGCCCATGCGGATGCGCTGAATCGTTGCCGGGCGGTGGGTGGTGTTGTTAGCCATTTGCGGGCGGGCGAGGGCGACTTTTACCGGCCGACCCGCCATGCGCGCACCGAGGGCCGCGAGGATCACATCAGCGCGAATGAACAGTTTGCCGCCGAAACCGCCGCCGATGTACGGCGAGACCAGGCGAACGTTCTCCTTCGGCAGGCCAAGGGTTTTTGCAATGTCGCCGACACTCCAGGCGACCATCTGATTCGACGTCCACACGGTCAGTTGGTCGCCTTTCCACGCAGCCAGTGTCGCGTGCGGTTCCATCATCGCGTGGGACTGATCCGGGGTGGTGTAGGTCTGGTCGAACTGCACCGGTGCGGCGGCCAATGCCTTGTCGAAATCACCGTGATTGACGTCGGGCAGCTCGTCTTTCGGCTCGACGCCGAGGTCTTTGACGCTGGCCAGATCGAACTTGCCCTCGAGGGTTTCGTAATCGACCTTGACCAACTGCGCGGCAGCGCGGGCCTGTTCGAAGGTCTCGGCAACCACCAATGCGACGGCTTGCTGGTAATGCTGCACCTCGGGACCGGCGAGCAGATGCGCGGCGTTGTAATCACCTTTATCGAGTTTGCCGGCGTTCTCGGCAGTGACGATCGCCAACACACCGGGGGCAGCTTTGGCCTCGCCCAGATGGATGGCTTTGATTCGTCCTTTGGCGATTGCCGAATCAACCATGAAACCGTAGGCCTGATTGGCCGCCGCTTCATGTTGCTCATAGGCATAGGTCGCCTGGCCGCTGGTTTTCAACGGGCCTTCGATGCGCTCGGTAGGCTGGCCAACGACCTTCAGACGATCGATGGGGTTGGTGGTGGCGGGCGTGTCGAATTTCATGCGGTTTCCCTCGCTTGCGCCAACACCGAGGCCAGCGTGCGCTCGACCAGTGTCAGTTTGAATTGGTTGTCATCGGTAGGTGTCGCGCCTTCGAGCAGGCGTTCGCTGACCGCTTTGGCGCCCTTGGGCAGCAGCGCTTCTGCGGCTTCGACCCGCCACGGTTTCGGCGCAACGCCGCCGACGGCGACGCGGCCGGTGCCATCCTTTTGCAAGATCAAACCGACCGAAACCAGCGCGAAGGCGTAAGACGAGCGATCGCGGACCTTGTGATAAATGTGCGTGCCGCCGACTGGCGCGGGCAGGGTCACGGCGGTGATGAATTCACCGGGCGTGAGACTGGTTTCGATGTGCGGCGTGTTGCCCGGCAATTGATGGAAATCCGCCATGGCGATGCTGCGCTTGCTGCCGTCAGGTTTGACCGTTTCGATCTGCGCATCCAGCGCGCGCATGGCAATGGCCATGTCGCTCGGGTGGGTGGCGATGCAAGCGTCGCTGACGCCGATGATCCCCAGCTGCCGGGTGACGCCGCCGATCGCCGCGCAGCCACTGCCGGGGTTGCGTTTGTTGCAGGCCTGGTGGGTGTCGTAAAAGTAGGGGCAACGGGTGCGTTGCAGCAGGTTGCCAGCGGTGGTCGCCATGTTGCGCAGCTGCCCGGAAGCCCCGGCGAGCAAGGCGCGGGAGAGCAGGGCGTAGTCCTTGCGCACCCGCACGTCGGCGGCCAGATCGGTGTTGCGCACCAGCGCGCCGATGCGTAATCCCCCTTCGGGCGTGGCTTCGATCTGGTCCAGGCCCAAGTGGTTGACGTCGATCAGGTGCACTGGGGTTTCGATGTCGAGTTTCATCAGGTCGAGCAGGTTGGTGCCGCCGGCGATGAACTTGGCGCCTTCGACTTGCGCAGCCTGGGAAGCGGCTGCGGCAGGCGAGTCGGCGCGGCTGTAATTGAAGGCTCTCATGCCGGCACCTCCGCGACTTCAGTGATGGCTTCGATGATGTTCGAGTAGGCACCGCAGCGGCAGATATTGCCGCTCATGCGTTCCTGCAGTTCGGCGGCGATCAGTTTGGGCGCCTCAGTCAGGCTCGGGCTGACGTGGCTGGGAATGCCATCGCGAATTTCCTTTAGCACAGCGACCGCCGAGCAGATTTGCCCCGGCGTGCAATAGCCGCATTGGTAGCCGTCGTGCTTGATGAACGCGGCCTGCATAGGGTGCAGCTTGTCGGGCATGCCGAGGCCTTCGATGGTGGTGACTTCGCTGCCTTCGTGCATCACCGCCAGGGTAAGGCAGGAGTTGATCCGCCGACCGTCGGCGATCACCGTGCACGCGCCGCACTGGCCGTGGTCGCAGCCTTTTTTGGTGCCGGTCAGGTGCAGGTGTTCGCGCAGGGCGTCGAGCAGGGTGGTGCGGGTGTCGACTTCGAGGGTTTGCGGTTTGCCGTTCACTTGCAGGGTAACTTGACTCATGGCCGGTTGCTCCAGACTGGCCGCGTAGGCCTTGAGGCTGATAAAGGGGGGCATGGCGAACGCCGTCGCGGTTACGGCGCCGAGGATCATGAAGTTGCGTCGGGAAATCGGCATGGTTCGATTCCTTGTCTCTCATCGGGCGGCAGGATTGCAAATGGCCCAAACGGGCGCGCCGGCATGCATGCCAGTCTCGTAAAAGGAGTGACCGCCGAAGAGGGGAAAAGGTTTTGTCGGATTTGCGCTAAAGAGTTATGTGCGCAGTTCATCAATCAACTCCGTGGGCGCGAGCTTGCTCGCGAAGAGGCCGGCACATTCAACTTCTTCATTGACTGAGCGTATGTCTTCGCGAGCAAGCTCTCCCACAGGGAATGGGTCTATCTGACTAATGTGAACCCACCACCATCGAGGTAAACGGCGCGACATACGCCTGCAACGTCACCAGCCCGCCGACCAGGATCGCCAGCACGATCGAGTGGAAGAACACGTAACGCAGGATCTCGCCCTCATGCCCGTACCAACGGGTCGCAGTGGAAGCGACGACGATCGACTGCGCATCGACCATTTTGCCCATCACCCCACCGGAACTGTTCGCCGCCGCCATCAGCACCGGGCTGATACCAAGTTGTTCCGAGGTCACCCGTTGCAAGCCGCCAAACAGCACGTTCGAAGCGGTGTCCGAGCCGGTCAGCGCCACCCCCAGCCAGCCGAGCAGCGTGCCGAACATCGGATAGAAAATCCCCGTCGCCGCAAAGGCCAGGCCCATCGTCGCGTCGAGTCCCGAATAACGCGTGAGAAAGCCCAGCGCCAGCATCGCTGCAATCGTGATCAACGAAAACCGCACCACCCACAGCGTGCGCAGGTATTGCTTGATCAATTGCGGGATCGAATAACCCATCAGCAAACCGCCAACAATCGCCGCCAGCAAAATCCCGCTGCCAGTGGCGGTCAGCCAAGTGAACTTGTAAATCGCTTCCTCGGCTTTCGGCGCCCCAACCACTGGCGGCACCTTCTCGATCTGCAGGTGCAGGTTGGTGAAGGTCACTGCCGGGGCGAAGATCGGGTTGGCCTCGCGCACGGGTTTGCCTTGCGGGTCGAGCTTGGCCGATTGCGTAACCGGGTCAATCACCGGGCGCGTGTCGAACATGTTCTTGAAGCCCTGCGTGCCCCAGGCGAACACGAATAGCGTGAGAATGATCCAGGGCATCCACGCGCGCATCACGGCCGGGCGCGCCTGATCGCTGAAGGCGTCACTGGCGGTGACTGTTTCTTCATCGACTTTCGAGTTGTCGACGCGCCCGGACAGCGCCGCCGAAGTGTGGATGGTCGCCGGTTTCCACACCTTGAGGAACAGCGTCAGGCAGGCCATGGAAATCAGCGCGGCGATCACGTCCACCAGCATCGGCCCGTGGTAGTTCGACACGAGAAATTGCGGAATGGCGAAACTGACCCCGGCCACCAGAATCGCCGGCCACACTTCGAGCATCTTGCGCCATCCGGCGAAGGCCCAGATCAACCAGAACGGCACCAGCACCGAGAAGAACGGCAGCTGCCGACCGACCATCATCGACAGCTCCATCTCGTCCAGCCCGGTGACTTTGGCGAGGGTAATGATCGGTGTGCCCAGGGCGCCGAAAGCCACCGGCGCAGTGTTGGCGATCAGGGCCAGGCCCGATGCGGCCAATGGCGAGAAACCGAGGCCGATCAGGATCGCGCCAGTCACCGCCACCGGAGTGCCGAAACCCGCCGCGCCTTCAAAGAACGCACCAAAGCAGAAGGCGATCAGCAGCAGTTGCAATCGTCGATCGTCGGTGATGCGCGCGAGGGAATCCTGAAGCACTTTGAACGAGCCGTTCTCGGTGGTCAGGCGATGCAGAAAGATGATGTTGAGGACGATCCAGCCGATCGGCAGCAAGCCATTCGCCGCACCGAACAACGCCGCCGAGCCGGCCATGCCCGCCGGCATGTCGAAGGCGAAGATCGAAATCAGCAGGGCGGACGCCAGCGCCAGCAGCGCCGCCAGATGCGCCTTGACGTGAAAGAACGCCAGCGCCGCAAGCATTACCACCACCGGCACCGCAGCCATCAGCGTGGAAAGCACCGGATTGCCGAACGGGTCATAGATTTGCTGCCAGACCATGGTCCACCTCTGCTTGTTGTTATTTGAGGGTGCAGATCCATTGCATGGGGGTTGGTTGCAAGCAGTATAGGTGGCGTTACGCCGCTGTTCGGCTGCGACGAACAAGCCGACAAACGGTCAATAGTGGCCAGTGAATCAACGTGCTTTTGCCCGGTCGTATTTGCGGCTGCGCGCACTGCGTCCCGAAGACGCGGGCAGCGTGGCTATTTTCCGTCGTCAAGACCTTGGGTTTTAGGGAAGTGTTGAATGAAGCAAGCGACAACCATGCTGCTCACTGTGACCGCCGCCGTATTGCTCAGCGGCTGTATTGCGGATTTCGATGATGATCATCGGCATGGCCGGCATTACGACCGCGACCATGGCCGCTATTACGACCATGACCGGCGCTGGGACGACCGCGATGACGACCGCCGCGATGGCCGTCGTTATCACCGCGATCGCGATGATGACTGAATGAATGAAGAGGGCGTTGCCGCTAACGGAACGCCCTCTGTGCATCAGTTGAAAAAACGAGCGTTCGCCTGGACGCGGGATCGCGCAGGCACCGAGGCCTCGTGATCGAGCAAATGGGTGGCGAGTATGTCGCTCAGAAAGCGGAACTGATCGTTGAGGCCGACCACTTCATTGCTGAAATGATTGCTTGCGGCGGGCATCAGCAGATCGTCGAAGTCTTCGTTGAACACCAGCGCCTGCGCCTTGCGCGGCACGACGTGCTGTTGATAGTAGTTGCTGCCGAACACCGGGAAACTCACGGAGAGGGTGACTTGGGTGTGGACCATGATGTAAACGCCTGGTTGTGTGTCGGATGAGCTAATCGTGCCTTTGGCGAGGGAGGGGCGGAAGGCAATCGTGGCGATGGTGGATATCGACGACAGTGATGATGAACGGGATTCCCTTTGAGAGCGGGCTTGCTCGCGAACGGTATCTCAGTCGATACATGGGGTGACTGACGCACCGCTTTCGCGAGCAAGCCCGCTCCCACAGTCGATAGCTGACACTCCTCAGAGCCTTGGCAACCTCCAAACCAGCCGGTCCTGGCACGCCACCAATCCACAGCCATGCCGAAAAACCTGTGGGAGCGGGCTTGCTCGCGAAAGCGGCAGAGCAGTCAACATCGATGGCGACTGGCAAGACGCTTTCGCGAGCAAGCCCGCTCCCACATTGGTTCGCGGGGTTCTCCACTAACATCAGCCAAGCAGCCACAAGCCTCGCACCTATACTCAAATCTGCACCTCCCCAAGCCAAAGGACACCACCACCGTGAACCCTCGCGCGCTGGTCGTCGCCGCACTGTTTCTGTTTGCCGGCTGCTCCACCTCGGCCCGGGCGCCGGTAACTGCGCCGCGAGCCGTGGTGGTGTCGGCGCACACCTGGCAGCAGATCGACCGCGAAATTCTCAGCGCTTCGCAGCAAGCCACCGACCAGGTGAAGTTGTTTGCCCGTGGCTCGATGGAACATTGGCGCACTCGTATCTATCAGCAAACTGAAGAAAATTTCATCCCCTGGTTCAGCAGCTACTGGACCCAGGAATGGCTGTCGATGAAGGTCAGTTGGTACACGATCAGCGCCGGCGGCGAGCAGGACGCTTCGGCGAAACGGCTGGCGGCGTATCTGCTTGAGCAATATCAGGAAAAGGTCCTCGCACCGGTCGCAGTGGAGGTTGAACCGGACGCGATCCTGGCTCAGGCCACGGCGTTTTACGCGCAGTTGATGGCGCAACAGATGCCGCTCATCGCCCAGCGTCATGGCGTGCCGATTGCGCAGCTCAACGCACGCTTGCAGAAAATCCCTGCCATTGCCCTAGGCCCACCGCCTGCACGGGATGCTTCGCTGTTCAGGGTGATCAGCACCGAACCGCTGAACACTCTGCCGGCGTACGCCGCGCTGATCGACAAGATCCACACCGACGGCGGCACCAAAGGCATTTCCTCCACCGACGCGGCGATGGCGCCGGTGGCCAAACGCGCCAGCCAGCGCATCGAAGCGGAAATGGCCCCGCGCGGCGCCGCCAGTGCAGTGGCGGCAGCGGCGGGCAAACTGGCCGGAGCAATGATTTCGGTTGGCGTGGCCGGCATTCGCGCCATCATCCAGGCCAACGATCGCCCCGACAGCGAAGCGCTGATCCGCAGCAGCCTTGGCAACACGTTCGACAAGGCCTGGCTGAAGTTGCTGCAGAATCCGACTACGGGGGTGATGGCGGGCACGTTGCACATGGCCGGGCAGGTCGAGGGCAGTTTGGGTGCACATGAGGAGCCGCCGGTCGGGCTTGGGGCAGATGGTGTGCAATGGCGTCCGCCGCAATCGCCCAGTCAGCAGATCGAACCCCTCCTGCAGACCCGATGAAGTTTGACGGCCAGCGGATGATTTCGGCGGTTTGAAAACGCTTCCCGTACCGACCTGTGGCAGCGTGCAGTCGCAGCGCTTGCCACAGAGCCTGGAGCGCCAAGTCGAGCAATCAACGTTGACGCCAGACGCCTTTGCCGCTCAGCCGCGACCGGTCATGCGCCACAGTGAAATTCTGCTGCGGGCCCTTCGGCACCACCCCGGTCGGGTTGATGGTTTTGTGGCTGCCGTAGTAGTGATGTTTGATGTGCTGCAAATCCACCGTCTCGGCAATCCCCGGCCATTGATACAGCTCGCGCAGCCAATTGGACAGGTTCGGGTAATCGGCAATGCGCCGCAGGTTGCACTTGAAGTGCCCGTGGTACACCGCGTCGAAGCGAATCATGGTGGTGAACAGACGCACATCGGCTTCGGTCAGGTATTCGCCGCTCAGGTAGCGATTGGCGCCGAGCAACTGTTCCAGATGGTCCAGCTCAGCGAATACTTCGTCGAATGCCTGCTCGTAGGCCTGCTGCGACGTAGCGAACCCGGCGCGGTAGACACCGTTGTTCACTGCCGGATAGATCCGCTCGTTCAGTGCATCGATCTCGTTGCGTAGCGGCGCGGGGTAGAAGTCCAGGTCATTGCCGGTGAGGCCGTCGAAGGCGCTGTTGAACATGCGGATGATTTCCGCCGATTCATTACTGACGATGCGCTTGAGCTGTTTGTCCCACAGCACCGGTACCGTCACACGCCCGGTGTAGTCAGGGGTATCAGCGGTGTAGCGCTGGTGCATGAAATCGAAGCCATCGAGTTTATCGCCTGTCGAGCCGAGCCCCTTGTCGAAGGTCCAGCCATTTTCCAGCATCAGCCAGCTGACGACCGAAACGTCAATCAGGCTTTCCAGGCCTTTGAGTTTGCGCACGATGAGCGTGCGGTGTGCCCAGGGGCAGGCGAGGGAGACGTAGAGGTGATAGCGCCCGGCTTCGGCAGCGAAACCGCCGTCACCGCTGGGGCCGGGCTGGCCGTCGGCGGTTACCCAGTTGCGGCGTTGCGCTTGTTCGCGCTGGAATGCGCCGTCCTTGCTGCTTTCGTACCACTTGTCCTGCCAGTGGCCGTCGACAAGTAAACCCATGATCAAGACTCCTGAAAACCAATATTCGTTGGAGTCGAGTCTATTCCTGTGGGTTCGAACAAAAAGCGCAAAGATCGGGCGCTAATCATCGGTTAGATCGATGTGTTGCGTGTCGCCCAATACTGCTCGGCGGTTGCAAACGCCTCTTCACGCTGTTGACCGAGGCCGCGCAGGGCGAGGGCCATGGTCGCAATCAGGGCCATGTGCGGATAACTGTCGACCACGTCGCCTCGCCAAACCGCTTTCAAGTGTTCGATGTCCAGCGAGGCGGGTTTGACGTGACGTTGCGCTGACAGTTGTGGCCATTCTTCATCCCAGCTCTGGCCGCCGCTGGTGCCATACAGATGGCTGGTGGCGTCAGGGTTGATCTCGATTTCACCGCCATCGCCCTTGACCACAATGGCCGTGTCGCCGAGCAAGCCGCTCGCATCGCGATGCACCGCCTGGTAGCCCGGATGGAAAATGCTCTGCAGGCCACAACGTGCACCGAGCGGATTGAGGATTCGCGCCAGCGAGTGAATCGGCGAGCGCAGGCCCAGGGTATTGCGCAGATCGATCATCTTCTGCAACGGCGGCGCCCAGTCCATCAGCGGCATAAAGGCCAGTGCACCGTTGTCCAGCGCCGCGCCGACCTGCTGCCAGGTGCGGCACAAAGGGATATTCAGTTCGCCCAGCAGTTGTTCGCTGTACAGGCGTCCGGCCGTGTGTGCGCCGCCGCCGTGCATGAAGATGCGCACGCCGTTCTGCGCCAGGCATTTCGCCGCCAGCAGGTACCACGGCAGATGGCGCTTTTTGCCAGCGTAGGTCGGCCAGTCCAGATCGACATTCAATGCCGGCGCCTGCAAGCGTTCGCGCAGGGCTTGGGTGAACCCGGCCATTTCCTCAGCGCTTTCTTCCTTGTGCCGCAGCAACATCAGGAAAGCACCGAGCTGGGTGTCTTCAACCTGATCGTCAAGCACCATGCCCATGGCCTGGCGGGCTTCCTCGCGCGTCAGGTCGCGGGCGCCGCGCTTGCCTTTGCCGAGAATGCGCACGAATTGCGCGAACGGGTGCTCGGCGGGCGTTTCGAGGGTCAATGCAGGGAAGTCGTTCATAGGCAATTCGTCGGTTTGGGCAGGCCCGCCAGTTTCGCGGCGAGTTTGGCAGGGGTGCCTTTGAACAGTCGGTTGAGGTGCAGACTGTTGCCTTTGTCCGCGCCGAGTTTCAACGCGGTGTACCTGATCAGCGGGCGCGTGGCAGGGGACAGCTGGAATTCGTTGTAGAAGCTGCGCAGCAGCTCAAGGACTTCCCAGTGTTCGGGGGTCAACTCGATATCTTCGGCGGCGGCGAGGGCGGCGGCGACTTCAGTCGACCAATCGCTGAGGTCGACGAGAAAACCGTCCTTGTCCAGTTCGATGGCGCGGGCGCCGACGGTCAGAGAATTCATAGCCAGCTGTTGACCTTGTCATGATGGATCGACAGCTCGACGAAGGCCGGGTAGTCGACGGCTTTGGCCCAGTCCGGAACCGCAATCGCACGTGCTTGTGCGTCTTCAATCAACACAAAGAGGTTGATGGGTCGCTCTTGCAGGGCTTCGAACGGGGCTGTCTCCGGCTGCAGCGCATACACCGCATCACCGGACAACAACACAGCATCGGCGCTGCCGAGCAAGCGCAGGCAACTGCTCAGGCGATCGTCGCCGAACGGGGAATGAGACAACACATGCAAAGTCGACATCAGAGGGTGATCACCTGGTCGTAACGGTCAATAAGGGCGGTGATTTGTTCAATGGCAAGCGGCTGCGCTTCGTCCAGCGACACCTTGCCGAGGCCGCGCGCAATGGCGCTTTGCGCGCAATAGTACAGCTCTTCGACACCAAACATCGGCAGCGCCTGCAGATTGGCGCTGAGGTCTTTTTGCTGCAAGGCTTTGGCGTTTTGCCCGGCGGCCAGTTGCAGCACGCCGTCATCGAGAAACAGCACGCCAAGCGGCAGATCGAACGCGCCACCGGCCAGCACGATATCCAGCGCTTCCCGCGCGCCTGGGCCGGACCAGGGCGATTGGCGGCTGATGATCAAAAGCGATTTGGCCATGTCACGCGCCTCCGAAGCAGATGAGACGGTCAGCGTCCTGCACGGCGTCGTGCAACTGACCAAGGCCGGACAATTCCCACGGCGCGCTCAGCGAAATCGCTTCACGCTGGTAACGCTTGGCTTCCTCTTCATTCAACACGCCACGGCGCAGAGCAGCGGCGATGCAGACCACGCCATCAAGTTGCTTTTCGTTGATAAAGGCGCGCCATTGTTTGGGCAGGTCCAGCTCATCCTGCGGTGTCACCACCGCATCGGAGGCATTGAATATGCCGTCCTGATAGAAGAACAGCCGGACAATCTCGTGCCCGCCGGCCAGCGCGGCCTGGGCGAACAGCAGGGCCCGGCGCGAGGAGGGCGCATGGGCAGCAGAAAACAGCGCAATGGCGAACTTCATGGTGGACTCGATCAGCGAAACTGCGGCCATGATAAAGCTTTATTACGCCAGCCGCGAAACCCGGGTTTCACGCAGATACCTTTGTTGGAGCTGCCGAAGGCTGCGATCTTTTGATCTTGAAGAGCAAAATCAAAAGATCGCAGCCTTCGGCAGCTCCTGCATCAATTCGGAGTAATGCCGTAGAGATCGCAATACTCGATCCAGTCCATCCCCGCCATTTCCGCGACTTCCCGATGCACCTCAAGCCGTTGCGCCTGATAGTCCTCTGGCGATTCAGCGGTTAGCTGCAGCGTCAGCTCCCAGGCAAACAATCCCTGGCTTTCCGCCTCAGCCTCAAATGCTTCGTGCAAGCGCTCTTCGCGATACTGCGCCTGGGTTTCGCCCTTGGCCTGGGCCAGCAGCGGGTTGAGATGATCGAGGGTTTCACGCAATTCGGGTCGCGCCTCGAGAAACAGTTTCAGAGCCTGTTCATGTCGCTGGTCGCTAGGCGCCATGTAATTTCCTTGTGTGACGGATGACGGTAGGGTGCCGCAGCTGCTCGCGCGTGTCGCGCATAAAAACAGTAAAGCAGAACGATTTGCCGCGTTGCGGTGCTACAGTCCGCTTTTTTCACGATGAGCAAATGCAATGCGAATGCTGATGGTAGCGCTGGCGGCGGCCTTGTTGGCCGGGTGCGCCGGTTCGGTGATGAACGATGCTCGCACCAAGAGCCCTGACAAGGTCCTGACCTCCGACAAACCCGAAAAAGACGTCGCCCGCTGTGTGCAATTCGCCTGGCAGGACGAAGCGGTGTTCGGCGTCGACGCGGCAGCCTATCTGGAATCGCGCAAGTCTGGCGGCACGACGGTTTACACGCGTTCGGCGGAGTCGTTTGTCGATGTGATCACCGAAGCGTCGGGCACGACGTTGAATTATTACGCGCAGCAAAATGATTTCGTCGCGATGCGGCGGATGGCCGCGATGGCGACCTGCCTCTGATTTTGCGTCGAAATGGCCAGTATTTTCGACAGGAGGCTCGCTCCCACATTGGAACGAAGTTCGACTTGTGGGAACGAGCTTGCTCGCGAAGACGGCGGCACATTCAATCGATCAGGCGCTTCTGAAAGTAGTGCCGCTTGTGCCCTGGTGGGTAATCAACGATTTCCCCAAACTGGCTGAAACCCAGCTTCTTGTAAAATTCCGGCGCCTGAAAATCGAAGGTGTCGAGCCAGAGGCCGTAGCAATTCTTTTCCTTGGCCAGGGCTTGCGCTTGAGCCATCAATTTCGAGCCGATCCCCTGTCCGCGACACTGTTCCGGCACTGACAGCAGTTCGATGAACATCCAGCGAAAAATCATTCGTCCATACAAGCCGCCCAATATCGCGCCATTTTCGTCTTTGACCATCAAGGCGAACGGCTCGGATTTCGAGCCGCCGGTTTGTGCATCGTTGTACTCGATCAGCGGCTGCAGAATGGCCCGCCGCTGTTCCTCGGTAGGGTTCTGCGTCAACTCGATGCGCAAATTCATGCATGACTTCCTTGTGTAATCGGATCGCCAGCCTAACGCGTCCGGGCAAGCGCCTCCAAGCCCTTCGACCAAACAAGCGGAACCGTCGATCAAGCGCTGGGGTCTAGGCTTTATCGCGTCTTGCCCTGAGCGCGATTGATGAGGAAATCCCGTGAATATTTTTGAAGCCCTGCGCGAAAGCCACGAGCGCCAGCGCACTTACGCCAAAGCTCTGATCGCGACCAGCGGTGACAGCCCTGAGCGGGTCGAGGCCTACAAGCAGCTCAAAGCAGAACTGCAAGCGCATGAAACCGCCGAAGAGCGGCACTTCTACATCCCGTTGATGGAAATCGACGAAGGCGTTGATCTGAGCCGCCACGCCATCGCCGAGCACCACGAAATGGACGAGATGATGGAAGAACTCGACGAGACGGAAATGTCCAGTCCGGCCTGGCTGGCCACAGCGAAAAAACTTTCGGACAAGGTTCATCACCACCTCGAAGAAGAAGAGCACAAGTTCTTCCAGATGGCCGGCAAGCTGCTCGACGACAAACAGAAAACACAGCTCGCCGGACAGTACGAAAAGGAGTATCAGGCGCAATTGTCTTGATCGGCCAAGGGCAGCACGTCATGTGCTGATGTGGATCGTCGCCAACACCGGCAACGCGTTTTACCAGGCCTTCGACGTCGACTTCCAGTAACAGCGGCGACTGAACCAGCCCGGTAGCGCTGCCGGGCTTTTTTTGTCGGTGCATTTGTTCGACCATTGCGGTCCAACCATGAAGACAGGATCAGACGCGATGTCCAACACAGCCGCACGGGTCAACATCGTCGACACTCAGGTGTTGTCCCACGATTGGTATCTGCTGAAGAAAATCACTTTTGATTACCACCGCAACAACGGCGAGTGGCAACGCCAGACCCGTGAGGTCTACGACCGGGGCAACGGCGCGGCGATTCTGCTGTTCAACCGCGAAAAGCGCACGGTGGTATTGACCCGCCAATTCCGCTTGCCGGTGTTCGTCAACGGCCACGATGGACTGCTGATCGAAGTGGCGGCGGGACTGTTGGAAGGTGCCGCACCTGAACAGCGCATTCGTGACGAAGCCGAGGAGGAAACCGGTTACCGCGTGCACGACGTGAAGAAAGTATTCGAGGCGTACATGAGCCCCGGTTCGGTGACCGAAAAGTTGCACTTCTTTATCGCCGAATACGATGCCGCCTCCAAGGTCAGCGACGGTGGCGGCCTGGAAGAGGAAACCGAAGAACTGGAAGTGCTCGAATGGAGATTCGATGAGGCGCTGGCAGCGTTTCAGCGCGGCGAAATCTGCGATGCCAAGACCATCATGCTGTTGCAATACGCGGCGATGAATAACCTGTTCGGTTGATGAAAGATCGCAGGCTTTAACGCATTTTCATGTGGGAGCTGCCGAAGGCTGCGATCTTTTGATCTTTCTGCCTAGAAAAGATCGCCGGTTTTACCAATCTGCGCCCACCGGCCGCCTTCAAGTATCAGCAAGCGTTCTTTGGCTTCAAGCCCTCCGGCAAACCCGGTGAGTTTTCCCGAAGCGCCGATCACTCTATGACACGGCGCAACAATGGAAATCGGGTTGCGCCCGTTTGCGGCGCCGACCGCTCGAACCGCCGCCGGATGGCCAATCTGCAAGGCGATCTGGCTGTAGGTGCGTGTCTCGCCAAACGGAATCGTCAGAAGGGCGGCCCAGACTTTTTTCTGAAATTCGCTGCCGACAAAGTCCAGCTCGAGATCGAAGCGATTCCGTGTCCCGGCGAAATACTCTTCAAGCTGGCGCGCGGTCCGCAACAGGATCGCACTGTCCGGCGCTTCGCTCAGCGGGCCGAGCCTTACCCGATTCGGTCTGTCGTTTTCCCAGAGGATGGCCGCGAGTCGACTGCCGTTCGCGACCAGCTTCAACTCACCCACGGGCGAGGGCAAGGTGATGAACGTGTAAGACATGACGGCGACTCCGGCTCAAGGCGATGACGTGGCTCAGCATACTGGCTGAACGGGGAGGCGCGATACGCAAAGCCGACCATACTGCTTGTTGCTCCTGAAGCGTTGCCTGCGTTTGGCGCAGCCCCCAACAACAAAAAAAGAGATCGACTCATGAAGTACGAACCTTTGGCCAGATCGCTCATTGCGACCACCCTGGCGCTCAGCTGTCTCATGGCTCACGCGGCGTCAGTGGCGCCGGTTGCGGCGCAAAACGGCATGGTGGTCACCGCGCAACATCTGGCGACCCACGTGGGTGTCGATGTGTTGAAGAGCGGCGGCAATGCCGTGGATGCAGCCGTGGCCGTGGGCTATGCGCTGGCAGTGGTCTATCCGGCTGCGGGCAACCTTGGCGGCGGCGGTTTCATGACCATTCAGCTGGCGGACGGGCGCAAGACCTTCCTCGACTTCCGCGAGAAAGCGCCTTTGGCAGCAACCGCCAACATGTACCTGGACAAAGAAGGTAACGTCATTCCAGACCTGAGCACGCGCGGTCACCTGGCGGTCGGCGTACCGGGCACCGTGTCCGGTATGGAGCTGGCCCTGAGCAAATACGGCACCAAACAGCGCAAGGAGATGATTGCCCCGGCAATCAAACTGGCTGAAGACGGGTTCGAGCTGCAGCAGGGCGATGTCGAACTGTTGGAATACGCGACGGATGTGTTCAAAAAGGACATGCGCGACTCGGGCTCGATCTTCCTCAGCAACGGCGAGCCGATGCAGGTCGGGCAGAAACTGGTGCAAAAGGATCTGGCGAAAACCCTGCGGACGATTTCCGACAAGGGCGCCGACGGCTTCTACAAAGGCTGGGTTGCCGATGCCATCGTCACCTCCAGCCAGGCCAACAACGGCATCATTACTCAGGCTGACCTCGACACATACAAGACTCGCGAACTGGCTCCGGTGGAGTGCGATTATCGCGGCTACCACGTGGTCTCGGCGCCACCGCCAAGCTCCGGCGGGGTGGTGATCTGCCAGATCATGAATATTCTCGAAGGTTATCCAATGAAAGACCTGGGCTTCCATTCCGCTCAGGGTATGCATTATCAGATCGAAGCCATGCGCCATGCGTATGTTGATCGCAACAGCTATCTCGGCGATCCGGATTTCGTGAAGAATCCGATCGAGCATCTGCTGGACAAGAATTACGCGACCAAACTACGCGACGCCATCCAGCCGCAAAAGGCCGGCGTATCGGCCGAACTCAAACCCGGTGTGGCGCCCCATGAGGGCAGCAACACCACGCATTATTCGATCGTCGACAAGTGGGGCAATGCCGTTTCGGTCACCTACACCCTCAACGACTGGTTCGGCGCGGGCGTTATGGCGAGCAAGACCGGGGTGATTCTCAACGACGAAATGGACGACTTCACCTCCAAGGTCGGCGTGCCGAACATGTACGGGCTGGTTCAGGGTGAAGCGAATGCCATCGCGCCGGGCAAGGCGCCGCTGTCGTCGATGAGTCCGACCATCGTCACCAGGGACGGCAAAGTGGTGATGGTGGTCGGCACGCCGGGTGGCAGCCGGATCATCACCGCGACCTTGCTGACCATGCTTAACGTCATCGATTACGGCATGGGCCTGCAGGAAGCGGTCGACGCACCACGCTTCCATCAGCAGTGGATGCCGGAAGAAACCAACCTGGAGGATTTTGCCGCCAGCCCGGATACGAAAAAGATCCTGGAAAGCTGGGGCCACAAATTTGCCGGTCCGCAGGATCCCAACCACATTGCCGCGATTCTGGTCGGCGCGCCGTCGCTGGGTGGCAAACCGGTTGGCAAGAACCGCTTCTACGGCGCCAATGATCCACGGCGCAACACTGGCTTGTCATTGGGTTACTGAGCGGAGTAAAAAGGGGCGGGCTCAAGCCCGCCCGATTCTCAAGGATTGATCAAGGAAGGCTCGACATGACCACCGCGTTACTGATCATCGACGTCCAGCAAGCACTGTGTGCTGGTGAATATGAATGCTTTGAAATCGCCCGCGTGATCGCCACGATCAATGATCTGAGCCAGCGCGCCCGCGATGCCGGCGTTCCGGTGGTGCTGATTCAACACGAAGAGCAGGACGGTCCATTCGTGCGCGGCGCTGACGGTTGGCAATTGGCCAAAGGTCTGCTGACTTCGACGACAGACTTGCGGGTAAATAAAACCACCGGGAATTCTTTCTACCAGACCGATCTCGGCAAGCTGCTGCCCAGCGAAGATTTTGAGCGGCTGATCATCTGCGGTCTGCAAACCGACTATTGCGTCAATGCCACCGTGCGCAGCGCGCATGAGCTGGGCTACGACGTCATTGTTGCAGAAGATGCACATTCGACAGTCGATAACGGCACCATGAGCGCCGAAGACATCATTGCCCAACACAACAAGGATTTCGCGGCGCTCACTGGCTCCGTGGCGCGAGTCGACGTCAAACCCGCTGCCGACATCACCTTCTGATACGCGCCGACAAGGATTGGGGTCGGCCCAAATCCAGGAACACCTGAGATTTGGGCCGAGCGTACTGGCATACTTGCCGCCGTCTCAAGAATGGAATCTCCCGATGTTCGCCGTTTCCCTGCGTCACGCCGTGGCGCTGACATCTCTCGTATTCGCATGTTCTGCCCACGCCACCAGTTTCGATTGCAGCAGCGCCGCCAGCAAAACCGAAAAAGCCATCTGCGCGGATCCCTATCTCTCCAGGCTGGACGATAAACTCGCCGACCAATGGCGGATCACGCTGGGCAATGTTGCCGATCCCCAAATCCTCAAAACCGATCAACGCCAGTGGCTGAAAAACCGCAACGCCTGCGGCGGCCTGAGTGCGTGTCTGCGTCGCGAATACCTGATGCGCGTCACCGAACTCGAACATGCGGTCAAGCCGTTCAGTTGGGACGCTACCTGGCAACTGATCCCGCCCGGCACCTCGACCTCGGCGACGCTCGTCACCCAACGTCGAGATGCCACGCATATCGACATCGATATTTCAGCAGGCGAGGGCGCCAATTCCGGGGACCTGACCGGCGTTGCCATACTCAAGGATGGAACAGCCGTTTACGCCAGGGACGCCTGCACACTCACCTTCACGCCAATCAATGGCGTACTGAACGTCACGCAAACCGGTGCCGATTTCGATTGCGGCGGTGGCATGGGCGTGTATTACGCCGGCCGGTATGTCGCCTCCGTACAACCGCTGCAGCTGAACTACGATCTGCTCAGCCTGGGCCTGGCCCGCACCCCCGCAGAAGATCAGGCACTGCGTTCGCTGCTCAAAACCGACTACCAAAAACTGGTCGAGACGTCCGGCTCCTTGCAGGTCGGCGAGGCCTCAAAAGATGTGCCTGATGCTCAGGTTTCAGAAATGTGGATGCGCGGCCTCGGTGGTATCGGCATCCTGATGAGTACGGCCGACGCGCAAGTCTGGTTGATCTTCAAAAGCTACGATGACCGGGGCAAGGAACATCTTCGTTACTACACCAATGCGAAGCAGTGGAAGCGGCAGCTCCCTGACGTTCTGCAAGCCTGGTACGAGCGCTTCAAAAGCAATCAAACGCTGGAACTGGAATTCATGCCCTGACCAGACTGGAATCTTCGCACTCACTATTTTTCCCGTTCAGTCTTTCCATTATCCATTGCTGTCTCTAGAATTCGCCCGCTTCTGCGATGGAGGCGTATTGCCATCATCTGGTATTTCTTTAAGGGACGGACATCATGCAATTCGGGAAAATACTGGCGCTGGGGCTGGTTCTTGCGCTGGGTGGTTGTGCCAGCTTCACCAAAGACGAAGTGGCGCCGGTAACCCTGCCGTCGATGGCCAACTACGCCAACAAGCCAAACGTCTATGTCGATTTCGACTTCTACCAGGGCGAGCCAAAAAGTGCGTCCGCTGTAGAAGTGCCGCAAGCGCGCGACCAACTGAAACCACAGCTGCAGAAAATTCTTACCGACTCCGGCCTGTTTGGTCGGGTCACGCTGGATGAATTCCAGAAACAGCCGGGCGACTACAGCCTGCGCCTGAAAATGTACAACCATCCGCCGAATGCCGGTTCCATGGTGCTGGCCTTCATCAGTGGTTTCAGCATGATGATCATCCCGGCCTATGGCAGCGATCAGTACACCCTGAGCCTGGAAGCGCTGGATGGGCAGGGTCAGGCTGTAACGACGGCGAGCAACCACGACGCCATCGGTACGTGGATCGGCATCTGGTTCATTCCGCTGATGGCCAACACGCCGAAAGACGCCGTGAACGACACCTTCACCCGTCAGGTCAATGCGCTGCTCAAACAAATGGTTGATAACAACAACCTGAAGTACTCGGCGCTGGACGCCGGTATTCCCCGGGCGTGAAACAAAAAGAGCCGCAATCGCGGCTCTTTTTTTTGTGAGTTATTTCAGCGCCTGAATGAATTTCGGGTCGCTGTACAGTTCTTTGAGCAGATCACGCAGCATCGGGTTGTAGGCATTGACCGCGTTCGGGATCGCAATGAAACCGAAGAAGCTGCTGCTCCACTGGCTGCTGACATCTTTGGTCGCGTCATACACCACATCACTGCCGTTGAGCAGAGTGAAGCGTGCAGCGAGCTGGCCGTCACCTGTGCCCATACCGGCGGACAGGTTGCTTTTCACCACGAGAACCTTCAATTGGCGCTCAGCCTGGGGGTCGAGCAGACCGGCCTTGCGCAGTTCTTCAGTGATGGCGTCCTGAATGTGCGCCGGGATGCTGCCGGACGGCGAGCGGACCGGGTTGGCGCGAACCACCAGCGAGCCTTCGCCTGATTCGGCGGTGACCTGCGGATGGCCGATAGCGTGCAGCGGCGGGGTCTGCTTGAGCTTCTGAACATTTTCATAGCTCGGCTCGTAGCGAGTCATGGTCATGCCACAACCTTGCAGCAGCAGCGCCAGCATCGGGATCAACAGCAGAGACTTCTTCACGGCAATACCTTGCACAGAACATAAAGGGGCGCGAATTATGGGCAGAGTGCCATCATTGAGCAACTGGGTTTTCCATTTCTGGCGCGAGCCAATCCACGTCAGCGTTTCACTGGCCCGAGGCCAAACAATTCCGTAACATTCGCCTCCCTCTTTTTTCGCGAAAACAGCGGCCATGCTCGATGCCGCTCAATCAGGTAAGCCATGAAACCAATTCGTCTGCGCGCCGATGTCCTCGCCGGACTCACCACCTCGTTCGCCCTGTTGCCCGAATGCATTGCCTTCGCCTTGGTCGCGCATCTCAATCCGCTGATGGGCCTGTACGGCGCTTTCATTATTTGCACGCTGACGGCGTTGTTTGGCGGTCGACCGGGCATGGTCTCCGGCGCGGCGGGTTCGATGGCGGTGGTAATCGTCGCGCTGGTGGTGCAACACGGCGTGCAATATTTGCTGGCGACGGTGCTGCTCGGCGGTCTGATCATGATGGCGTTCGGGCTGTTGCGCCTGGGCAAACTGGTGCGCATGGTGCCGCATCCGGTGATGCTCGGTTTCGTCAACGGCCTGGCGATCATCATTGCTCTGGCGCAACTGGAGCATTTCAAAAGCGGCGAAGACTGGCTCAGCGGTACGCCGTTGTACCTGATGACCGGGCTGGTGCTGCTGACCATGGGCATCGTTTACCTCCTGCCGCGCCTGACCAAAGCGGTGCCGCCGGCACTGGTAGCGATCCTTGGCGTCGGCCTGCTGGTTTACCTGTTCGGCCTGCCGACCCGCACCCTCGGTGACATGGCGCACATCGCTGGCGGTTTGCCGACTTTCGCTGTGCCGGACATTTCGTGGAGTTTCGAAACGCTGCGCATCATCGCCCCGTACGCGATCCTGATGGCGATGGTCGGTCTGCTCGAAACCTTGCTGACGCTGAACCTGACCGACGAGATCACCGAAACCCGTGGTTACCCGGACCGTGAGTGCGTGGCGCTTGGCGCGGCGAATATGGTGTCCGGTGCGTTCGGCGGCATGGGCGGTTGCGCGATGATCGGTCAGACGGTGATCAACCTCAGCTCCGGCGGACGCGGGCGGTTGTCCGGCGTGGTTGCCGGTGTGCTGATTCTGTTGTTCATTCTGTTTCTGTCACCGCTGATCGAGCGTATTCCGCTCGCCGCGCTGGTGGGGGTGATGTTCGTGGTGTCGCAGCAGACCTTTGCCTGGGCTTCATTGCGGGTGATCAACAAGGTGCCGCTGCACGACGTCCTGGTAATCATCGCCGTGACCACCATCACCGTGTTCACCGATCTGGCCACGGCGGTGCTGTGCGGGATCATCATCGCCGCGCTCAATTTCGCCTGGCAGCAAGCGCGCGAGTTGTACGCCGATGAACATCTGGAGGCCGATGGCAGCAAACTCTATCGCCTGCACGGCACACTGTTTTTCGCCTCGACCACGCCGTTTCTCAACCAGTTCGACCCGGCCAACGACCCGGCCAGGGTCATTCTCGACTGCCGGCATCTGAGCTTTGTCGATTATTCGGCAATTGCCGCGTTGAAAACCCTGCGTGAACGCTACGCCAAGGCTGGCAAGCATTTACAGGTGTTTCATCTGTCGGAACGCTGCAAGAAATTACTCAAGCGCGCTGGCGTTGATCACGACTGACGCCGCTGGCGTGGCGTCCTTGAGCCAGGTCTTGCCGAGAATGCGTGAGACCTGTTCGGCGGAGTAGGGTTTGGCGAGAAACTCAAACCCTTCGTAACCGCTACGCGCCAGTTCTTCGCTGTAGCCGGAGGTCAGAATCACCGGCAGATCGGGACGGCGCTGGCGCAGCTCTTTGGCCAAAACGACACCGGTAATGCCCGGCATGACCACGTCGGAAAACACCGCATCGAACGCCATGGCATCGCTGCCCGCCAGTTGCAGGGCTTCTTCGGCATTGGTCGCCCATGCGGTTTCGTAGCCCAGATCCTGGAGGATCTGATTGGCGAAACGGCCGACGTCCAAATTGTCCTCGACCACCAGCACCCGGCGCTTTTCGCACGCCGGCTGCACCTCGCCATCGTCCTCTGTCTCGTCCGCTTCTGCCTCGCCCGCCGGTACCTGCGGCAAGTACAAGGTGAACTCGGTGCCTTGGCCGAGCACGCTGGAAACATCGACATTGCCGCCCGATTGCTTGGCGAAGCCGAATACCTGCGACAGCCCCAGGCCCGTACCCTTGCCGACCGCTTTGGTGGTAAAGAACGGTTCGAAAATGTGTTCGAGGGTGTGTGCGTCGATGCCAGCGCCGGTGTCGGCCAAGGCAATCGACACAAAGTGACTGCTGGAACCGGCGTGGCCGCGAATCGACGGCAGTGGTTTGTGGCACTCCAGGCGCAATTTCAATTCGCCCTGACCATTCATGGCATCGCGAGCGTTCAGCGCGATGTTGATCAACGCGGTTTCAAACTGGCTGAGGTCGACACGGATGTAGCAAGGATGATCCGGCCGCTCGACGCACACATGAATCTGCGCGCCAGTGACTGACTCGAGCATCTCGCCGATGTTGGCCAGACGTTCTCCGGCATCGACCACTTGCGGATTGAGCGGTTGGCGACGAGCGAAGGCGAGCAACTGGCTGGTCAGTTTGGAGGCACGCTCGACCGTGTCGGAAACCGCACGCATGTAGCGCTCACGCCGCTCCTGCGACAGGTTGGGCTGACGCAGAAAATCCACCGACGAGCGAATGATCGTCAGCAGATTGTTGAAGTCATGGGCGACGCCGCCGGTCAACTGCCCGATGGCTTCGAGCTTTTGTGACTGGCGCAACGCCGATTCGGCTTGAGCCAGACGCAGGCTGCGTTCCTCGACTCGTTGCTCCAGCGTGGCATTGAGTTCCGCCAGCGCGAGCAATCCTTCGCGCACGTTGGCGTCGGCCCGCACCCGCTCGATGTGCGCCCAGCAACGTTCGGTGACTTCACTCAGCAGGGCCTGTTCGAAGCTCGACCAGATGCGCGGCTCTTTGTCATGGATGGCCATTAATGCGGTAAGGCGGCCTTGTTTGATCAGCGGCACACAAATGGTGGCGGTGATGCCGATGGCCTGGAACGTGGCGGATTCTTCAGGTGGTAGTTCGCTGCGATTGTCGTGGATAACCAGCGGCTCACCGGCGCGCAGCAGACGCACAGCCTTCTCACCGAAATCGCGCAACTGATAATGGCCGACGATGCTTTGCGAACCCGGCGCTGCATAGTCGCCGCGAATGGTAAAACCATCTTCATCGGCGTCCATGTCGGCGTAGGCGCAGTTGGACAGACGCAGTTGCTCAACCATCAGCCGCGTGCTCGCTGCCAGGATTGCCTGCGCATCGGTGGCATTGGTGACTGCGTTGCCAATCGCATCGAGGACGGCCAGTCGCCGGTTCAGGTAAACCGTCTGGGTCGTCTCGGTGACAGTGTCGATCATGCCGACGACTTGGCCTCGAGAATCACGAACAGGGCTATAGCAAAAGGTAAAGAACGCCTGTTCCGGGCCATTGCCGCGCTCGATCTGCAAGGCGAAGTTTTCGATGTAAGTGGCTTGGCCCGCGTACGCCGCATCGGCAATCGGACTGATTTCGTGCCACGCCTCTTGCCATATATCGCTGAACGGACGCCCCAGGGCGTGCGGCTTGTCGCCGAGAATCGGCACGAAGGCGTCGTTATAAAGGGTGATCAACTGCGGGCCCCAGACGATCGCCTGAGGGAAATGAGACGCGAGGCTGAGCGAGACGGTGGTCTTGAGTACATCGGGCCAGTCTTGCAACGGGCCGAGGGGCGAATTCGCCCAGTCGTGACGGCGGATCTGCCCGGCCATCTCGCCGTTGTCTTGCAACCAGTCTGTCATGAGGTTCGTGTTTTTCCGGGCGTCTGTCTGAGACAGAGACCTTCGCGCAGGGTGTTTGGTTTCAGCACACCAGGCACTTGTTTGCGCAGCAGATTCTCTGGACGGCCATCATGGCAGCAAAACCGATGGCTGGCGCAAAAGCCTGCTCTTGCGCCAGCGGATTTATCACGGTTTTTTGAACCACTGCTCAGGCATCGATTGCCGGGAAGTCGATATCGGTGAGTGCGGTGTTGTTCAGGTAGTTGGTCAGCGTCTGTAAGGCCACCAAGGCAATCACTTCGATGATCTTGCGGTCATCGATACCGGCGCCATGGGCAGCAGCGAGTTGTTCGTCGCTCAAGTGCCCGCGGGTTTCGGTCAATTGACGGGCCAGGGCGGCGTAGGCATTCAGTTCGCCGTGACGTGCCGCAACGATGTCCTGTGCCGAAAGCCCGGCCTTGTCGGCAAATACAGTGTGTGCGGACAGGCAGTAGTCGCAACCGTTGACCTGCGAAGTGGCGAGGTAAATCGCTTCTTTTTCCTTTGCGTTCAGTGAGGTCTTGCCGAGGATGGCCGAAGCTTGCAGATAAGTGTCGAGTGCCACCGGTGCCTGGGCGAGGGTGGTGAAGACGTTGGGCAGGAAACCGATTTTTTTCTTCACGCCTTCCAGTGCAGGACGGGTGACATCGGTGGCGGTGTCGAGGCTGATTGCAGGGATGCGGCTCATGATGATTCTCCTCAGTTGCGCTGCGAAGTGCAGCGGCGATGGAGAGATCTTAAAGACGGCCCATGGCGTATTGGCGGCAAATCGTCGAGGATATGCGGCAGATCGTCCAGATATGCTTTTGGGAGTCAGCCATGGATCGCCTTTCCACACTACTCGGTCATTTCGGCGTGAACGCCGGCACTTTTCATAGCGGCGCGTTTTGCGGCGTCAGTGTTCACCAGGGCGAGCCGGTTGGGCATGTGCATGTTCTGCAGGCCGGGGCGTTGCTGCTCATACCGAGCAACGAGCGGGAGATCCGTCTGGAAGAGCCGTCGCTGATTTTCTTTCCCCGCCCGTTCACCCACCGCATGTTTGCCGACGAGGCCATGGCCAGCCGGGTGGTGTGCGCCTCGCTGACCTTCGATGGCGGTTCGGGCAATGCCCTGGCAGCCTCCTTGCCCGACTATCTGGTATTGAAACTCACCGACATACCGCAATTGCGCAGCACTCTTGACTGGTTGTTCAACGAGGCGTTTGAAGGGCATTGCGGGCGAGTGGCGGTGATGGATCGCCTGTTCGAATTGCTGGTAATCCTGCTGCTGCGCCATCTCATCGGCAGTCGCGATCAGCAGCCGGGCATGATGGCCGGGCTGGCTGACCCGCGCTTGTCCAAGGCTTTGAACCTGATCCATGAGCAACCGCACAAGCCGTGGAGCGTCGCCGACCTGGCTGCGGCCGCGAACCAGTCCCGCGCCGGTTTTGCCGAGCAGTTTCGTCGCGTAGTCGGGCAGACGCCGGCCGATTATCTGTTGAGCTGGCGGGTCAGCCTGGCCCAGAAACGTCTGCGCGAAGGCCGGCCGATTGCGCTGATTGCCGAGGAGGTCGGATACGAAAGTCCTTCGGCGCTGGCCCGGGCCTTTCGGCGCAAGACCGGGTTCAGTCCTCGGCAATGGAAAGCCGAACACTGAGTCCTATTTGGCAAATTTCTTTGCCCCAGCCACACACAAAATCACTCCTAGCGTCACGCCCAGCATGCTGACGCTGACTTGCTCGCGCAACAACGTCGCCGCCAGTGCCAGACCGAAAAACGGTTGCAGCAGTTGCAACTGCCCGACCGCGGCGATCCCGCCCTGGGCGAGGCCGCGGTACCAGAACACGAAGCCGATCAGCATGCTGAAAAGCGACACGTAACCCAGGCACATCCACGCCGACAGGCTGATGTTGGCGAACGAGGCGGGCGCCAGCCACAGACTCAAGAGCACCATCAACGGAAAGGACAACACCAAAGCCCAGCAGATCACTTGCCAGCCGCCGAGGCTGCGCGACAGCTTCGCACCTTCGGCGTAACCGAGGCCGCAGGCCAGAATCGCCGCTAGCATCAGCAAGTCCCCCGTCGGTGAAGCGCTCAGCCCCTGGGACAAAGCGAAGCCCACCACCAGCGCGCTGCCCAGAATCGAAAAAATCCAGAACACCGGCCGTGGTCGTTCACCGCCGCGCAATACGCCAAATATTGCTGTGGCCAACGGCAGCAATCCTACAAACACGATCGAATGCGCCGACGTCACGTGCTGCAATGCCAATGCGGTTAATAGCGGAAAACCTACGACTACGCCCAACGACACAATCAACAACGACAGCCACTGCTCGCGAGCCGGTCGCCGCTGTTTGAACAGCAGCAAGAGCCCCACGGCCAACCCTCCGGCAATCGCAGCTCGCGCCACGGTCAGAAATGCCGGCTCGAACTCCAGCACCGCCAACCGTGTGGCCGGCAGCGAGCCGCTGAAAATCAGCACGCCGATGAAACCGTTGATCCAGCCACTGGTTTTTTCCAGAGCCGGGTTGGCCGCAGTCGATGTTGTGTGCATGTCGGTGGCGCTCAAAAGTGGCTTGTATTGCTGCGATGCTAGAGCCGAGAATCAGCACAATCAAAAAATTGTCATGGATACAGCCGGCATGCCCCGTTCTCGTTACAAGACATTGGTTGACCGATATGCGGCGGACATTCGCTGCGGCCGTCTGGCGCCGGGCATGCGATTGCCAACGCATCGGCAACTGGCCGCGCAGGAAGGACTGGCGCTGGCCACCGCATCACGGGTGTACGCCGAGCTCGAGGCGATGGGCCTGGTCAGCGGCGAAGCCGGGCGCGGCACCTTCGTCCGTGAAACATCGTTGGCGCCGGGGCAGGGCATCGATCAGAAAGACGTGGCGGTCGGCATGATCGACCTGAATTTCAACTATCCAGCGTTGCCCGGTCAGGCCGAATTGTTGCGCGTGGCGTTGCGCCAACTGGCGTTGTCCGGTGATCTGGAAGCGCTGCTGCGTTATCAGCCCCACGGAGGACGTGCCCACGAACGTGCTTCGGTCGCGCGGCATTTATCGGCACGCGGCGTGACGGTCGAAACGGGCCAGGTGCTGTTCGTCAATGGCGCTCAGCAAGGTTTGGCGGTGACCCTGATGGCCCTGCTCAAACCCGGCGACGTGATCGCCGCCGATGCGCTGACCTATTCCGGTTTCAAGGTGCTGGCCGAAGCGCTGCGCCTGGAAGTGCTGGCGATACCGATGACGGAACATGGCCCGGATTTGCCGGCACTCGACAAGCTCTGTCGCCAGCGTGCGGTACGCGCCGTGTACAGCATGCCGACACTGCACAATCCGCTGGGCTGGGTCATGCCACTGGAACAGCGCGAGCGATTGGTCGCGATTGCCCGCAGGTATGATCTGACGCTCATTGAAGATGCCGCCTACGCGTTTCTGGTTGAGAACCCGCCGCGAACCTTGATCGATCTGGCACCGGAACGGACGTTTTACGTCTCGGGTCTGTCGAAAAGTATCGCCACTGGTTTGCGGGTCGGCTTCATCGCGGCGCCTCTCGCTCAGGTGCCTGCACTGGAGCGGGTCATTCGCGCGACAACGTGGAACACGCCCGGGGTCATGACCGCGATTGCGTGCGGCTGGCTCGATGACGGCACCGTCACGGTGCTCGAACAGCAAAAACGTGAGGATGCCATGGCGCGACAGGCCCTGGCGGCCGAGGTGCTGAAAGGGCTGCGCCGCATTGCTCATCCGGCCTCGTATTTTCTGTGGCTGCCGTTGCCAGAAGACGTGCGCGCCGATCAGATCGTGGTCGAGTTGATGCAGCAGCAGATTTCCGTGACTACCGCCGAGCCGTTTTCGCTGTCGACCAACACGCCCCATGCGATTCGTCTGGCGCTCGGCTCGGTGGACATGCAGGTGCTGCGTCAGGCGTTGACCACCGTCAGAACGATCGTCGGCGCTTATCTGTAAACTGCGCCTACGCCATGAAAAGCCAGGTTTGGACTGTTCAATGAAATTCATCACAACACTGCTTCTCGCCTTGATCTGCAGCGCCAGCGCCCAGGCTGAGGGCGACCCTGCAGCCGGGGCGAAAATCTTTCCGCGTCTGTGCGGCGGTTGCCATCAGGTCGGTGACTCGGCCCGCCCGGGTTTTGGCCCGCAGCTCAACGGCATCATTGGTCGGGCTGCGGGGACTTCGGCCAATTATGTTTATTCCGATGCGATGAAAAATTCCGGGATTACCTGGGATCGGGCAACGTTGAAGGCTTATCTGGAGGATCCGAAAGGGGTGGTGCCGGGGACGCGAATGATCTTTTGGGGGCTGAGTGATGAGGAGAAGTTGAATAATTTGTTGGCTTATCTGCAGAAGTTCAGTGCTGAATAACTACGGGAACGCGCTGTTCCAGGGTGTTTGGGTAGTTTTGACCGGGTACATATCCATTGCTGCGGTAACGGCTGCTTAGGGTTTCGCCCTCACGGCGACTCACTTTTTTTACAAGCGCCCGGAATGCCGGCCCAGTAAAAAAATAAGCAAAAAACGCTTGCTTCTGCGTTCGGCCCTCGCAGGCTCGGGCTCCTTCGCTGCGGGATCGATCCGCTCAGCCTTCCGAAGTCGCCCGTGGATCAAGATCAAGAGCAGGCGAGCTGACACTCGACCTCATGGTTGACGCGATCTCTGTAGGAGCTGCCGAAGGCTGCGATCTTTTGCTCTCGCTCTTGTAGGAGTGAGCCTGCTCGCGATACAGGTTGACTCAATCCCTGTGGGAGCAGGCCTGCCAGCGATGGCGGCCGGCGAGCCGACCTGCCTCTGGCTGATATACGAAGTATCAGTGGGCATGAAACGCCACCTGATTGCGCCCCGCAGCCTTCGCCTGATACAGCTGCTGATCGGCGCGTTTGATCAGGGCTGTGTGGTTGTTGTCTGCCGGATCTGCCAGCGCCAGGCCAACGCTCACCGTGACTTTTCCTGCGCCGGGAAAGTCCGCTTCGGCCACCGCCGCGCGGATCTTCTCGGCGACGACCTCCGGGGTGTCGGGTTGTGCCACTTCCGGCAGCAGCACGGCGAACTCTTCACCACCGTAACGCGCGACGAAATCGGTACTGCGCACGCTGTTCTGAATCAACGTCGCCAGTTGCTGCAGGACCTCATCACCCACCGCGTGGCCGTGGCTGTCATTGATGCGTTTGAAGTGGTCGGCATCGATCAGCAGCAGGGCATATGGGCGCCCGGTGCGTCGGGAGAGCAGCGAATACTCAGTGATTTTTTCGTCAAAGCGACGGCGGTTGTAAACCCCGGTCAAGCCGTCGTGTGTCGCCAGACTCAGCAGCTCGGCGTTGGCCTGGGTGAGTGCGGCGGTGCGTTGCGCCACGGTGTCTTCCAGGGAAGCATTGGCCTCCTGCAGTTCGCGTTCCTTGCCGAGCAGTGATTGCGTCATCGCATCGATGGACTGGCCGAGCTGAGCGATTTCCAGCACCGGATGCTGGAGCTGGAATTGCGCGCCGGCCTGATTGTTTTGCACTTGTTTGGCCGAGCGCGCGAGTTGTTCGATCGGGCGGCTCAGATACAGCGCCAGGTAATAAGCCACCAGCCCGAAAACGATGGCGGCGAATACGCCGAGTATCAGCAATTCGTATTGCAGCGTCCGCGCCGGTTGCAGGGCGGTCTCCAGTGGTTGACGAATAGCGATCGACCACGACAGCGCCGTACCCGATGGCGTCGGCACGGTGACCATGCTGGTCAGGAAACCGTTGGCCGCCGTCCAGCCCGGCAATACCGAATCGTTCATTGCCAGCTGCTGACCCATCAGCGCTTCGGGGTAGAGCACCTTGCCATCGTGGTCGACGATCAGCGCCTGTATATCCGGCGCCGAGTGTTTATGGGAAAACGCTGCGGATTCGACGATGCGGGTCACCCAGCTCCAGTGCGCATGTGCGCCCAGCACGCCGATCACTTGTCCTTCGGCGTTGTGAATCGGCGCGGCAAAGTCGATGAAGCGCAGCGGCTCACCATTGGGCAGGCCCGGCAACAACTTCGCCAGTAACACAGCTTCGTGCGGATCGCCTGTGTATTGCCGGCGCAAGCCGATCTGGAACCATGGGCGTTTTTGCACGGATTGCCCGACCAGCAAATCGTTGACCGCCTGACGGACGTTGCCTTCGGCATCGGTGACGCCCATCCACGCATATTCGGCGCGCGCCTGTGTTCGCAGTTGCATCGACTTGAGAATGTTCGGGTTATCCAGATCGCCACGCTCCAGATGCGGCGCGCGACTGAGCAGGTAGACCTCCAGTTGCCGCTCGCGCAATTGTTCGCCCAATAACGTCGCCGCCGCGCGCGCGGTATTCAGCAAGGCATTGCCGCTGGCCTGCTTCATTTGTTCGGTAGCGATGTGACCGACGTAAAAGCCCACACTCAATAATGTCAGCAGGGACAAACCGCCGAACCACAGGGTGAGATGGCTACGCAGACTGGCTTTGAACATGGGGGCGGGTGTCTGTCTTTATTGAAGTGGCGCCATGGTATGCGACATCGCCGACAGCCGGCCAGCGAACGGGTTCATGGAAACACAAAGAACATTGATGCTAATGCGCCATCATTTGCTAAGATGCGCGCCGCCCGCGAGACGGATCCCGGGCGTTCCCCCATGGAGTTTTACTGTGAAATACCTCAGCAAAGTAGTCGCTGCCGCACTGTTCGGTGTGGTCCTGGCAGGTTGCACCGGCGCCCCGATGAAAACCGCACATTACGACAGCAACCAGTACACCGTGGTTGGCCATAGCGAAGCCTCGGCTACCGGCCTGCTGTTGTTTGGCGTTATCCCGATCCGCCAGAACAGCCGCTTCGTGCGCGCACAAGACGCGGCCATCAAAGCCAAGGGCGGCGATGCGATGATCAACACGCAAGTTCAGGAAAACTGGTTCTGGGCCTGGGTGCTGACCGGCTATACCACCACAATCTCCGGCGATGTGGTCAAGCTGAAAACCGCGCAGTAAGCGCCGTTTGAATGCAAAAAAGCCCGGCTGATCAGGCCGGGCTTTTTCATGGGTGTTGCGGTAACGCGAATTGATTCAAGCCACGCGGCGTTCGATCAGACGATCCGAGCCACCTTCAGCCACACGGCGTTCGATCAGACGATCCGAGCCACCTTCAGCCACACGGCGTTCGATCAGACGATCCGAGCCGCCTTCAGCCACGCGGCGTTCGATCAGACGATCCGAGCCGCCCTCAGCCACACGGCGTTCGATCAGACGATCCGAGCCGCCTTCAGCCACGCGGCGTTCGATCAGACGATCCGAGCCGCCTTCAGCCACGCGGCGTTCGATCAGACGATCCGAACCACCTTCCGCCACGCGGCGTTCGATCAGACGATCCGAACCACCTTCAGCCACGCGGCGTTCGATCAGCTTGTCCGAGCCGCCTTCTGCGACCAGGGTATGAACAGGGGCTGCTGCAAAAGCGTTAGCTGCGAGAACCGAGAAAGCGATGCCGAAGAGGGTTTGGCGTTTCATGATCGTGTGCTCCAGAAGGTTGTTTGTTTGTCTGGAGCCGATGTTACGCCGCGCAGCTTTTATGAGAACTTCATTGAGGTGATGATGAACATCGACGCCGATGATGTCTGCCAGCACCCCCTGTTCAGAGCGGTTTGGCCCGGATGCACAACTCGCCGCTGGCACGAATGAGTGCCAGATCATGTAGCGCATCGGCGGCCAGTCCGCTGCGGACATTGGCCAGCCAGGACGGGCAATTCGGGTCTCGCCGATAGGGCGCGAATTCGGCGTATTGCTGTAACAGATGCTTTTGCAGCTCATCCAGGCGCGGGCGGATCTGCCTGCCGAGGTCCGGACGCGGTGTCTCCGGTGCCGCACCTGCCGCTTGCCATTGTGCGAGCAGACCGTATTGCACCAGTTTGTTCGCCTCCATTTGCGCGGCGATCAGCTGTTCGACGTCATGCGGGTCGAGTTTGTTTTCGGCGGCCAGGGTTCGGGCATTGGCGATGACCTGCGCCTCACGCGGGCTGTCCTGGATCGGCTTGCCGCTGTCCCATTTGGTCAGCGCAACCGCATCACCAATGTTCAGACGTTCATTCAAAGTGGCCAATAGCTGTTTCAATGAAGAAGGCGCCGCAGTGGTTGCGCCTGCCTGGGCGCTGGCGGCGAGCAAGACGAGGAGTGAGCCAAACAGAAAATTTGCAACGTTACGCATGGACCGAGCCTCAATAGTACGTGTCGAGAGAAACGCTGATTTACCACAGCCGCACGTTGATACAAAGCCAAGCGTGCCACTTACACAAATGCAAAACTGAGGATCAGCACCAACTGGAAATGTTGATTGCACGCTGCACGCAACTCACCGAAGCTATCGTCAACCAGGCCTCCCGCCGTCGAGATGGACCTCCATTCAATGCAAAGCGCCACCTTCGCCAAACCCCTCTGGCAAACCTATCTACTGTTTCTCGCGCCGATGGTGGTGTCCAATTTCCTGCAGTCGATGTCCGGCACGGTCAACAGCATCTACATCGGCCAGATGCTCGGCACTCAGGCGCTGGCGGCAGTGTCCGGCATGTTTCCCGTCGTGTTTTTTTTCATCGCCCTGGTCATCGGCCTCGGTGCCGGCGCGGGCGTGTTGATCGGGCAGGCGTGGGGGGCACGCGAAACGCACAGAGTGAAAGCGATTGCCGGGGCGACGTTGCTGCTGGGGGTGTTGATCGGTCTGGTCGCGGCGGTGCTGGGCACCGTGTTTGCACGACAGGCACTGACGGGGCTGGGCACGCCGATCGATGTGCTTGACGATGCGGTGGATTATGCCCACGTCATGTTATGGATCCTGCCGTCGCTGCTGGTATTCGTGCTGTTCACCCAGTTGCTGCGCGGGGTCAGCGATACGCTGTCGCCCTTGCTCGCGCTGATCGTCTCTACCGCCGTAGGGCTGGCGCTGACGCCGGCGTTGATTCGCGGCTGGCTCGGTTTGCCGTCACTTGGCATTCAGAGCGCGGCTTATGCCGGGCTGGCCGGTAATCTGGCAGCGATGGCATGGTTGGCGTGGCGGCTGATCCGCAAGAGCCATCCACTTGCGCCCGATCGAGAATTCTTCGCTGCGTTGCGACTGGACCGGGTGATCCTCGGCAAGGTGTTGCGCATCGGCCTGCCGACCGGGGTGCAGATGATCGTACTGTCATTGTCGGAGCTGGTGATTCTGGCGCTGGTCAACCAGCACGGCTCGCAAGCGACGGCGGCGTATGGCGCGGTGACCCAGATCGTCAATTATGTGCAGTTTCCGGCACTGTCGATTGCGATCACCGCATCGATTCTCGGCGCACAGGCGATCGGCGCCGGACATCTGCAACGCATGGGTCCGATTCTGCGCACAGGGTTGCTGATCAACGTGTGTCTGACCGGTGGCCTGATTGTGCTGGGTTATCTGCTGTCGCACTGGTTGCTGGGCCTGTTCCTGACCGAAGACTCGACCCGGGCGATGGCCGAGCATCTGCTGCACATCATGCTCTGGAGCCTGCTGGTGTTCGGCTTCCAGGCCATTATCGGGGGGATCATGCGCGCCAGCGGCACGGTGTTGGTGCCGGTGGTCATTTCGATTATCTGCGTGGTCGGCGTGCAATTGCCGGCGGCGTATTGGCTAAACGGACAGTTCGGTTTGCAGGGCGTTTGGATGGCGTTCCCGGTCGCTTACCTGGGAATGCTGGCCCTGCAGACTCTGTATTACAAACTGGTCTGGAAACATCAGAAAATCGAGCGGTTGATATAGGCCCTGGCATAACGGCAGGTTGTTTGCTTAAGTCACCCAAGGCCCTTGACGGCGCGCGCCACCCGGAGAACTCCATGTCGATGCGATTGCTGCTGGTTGCCGCGTTTCATCTGTTCGCCACGACCGTCGCTCAAGCCGCTGAATACACTCGCGTGAACACCAGCGCCAGCCAGATCAGCTTCACCTACAACCAGATGGGCTCGCGAATGTATGGGACGTTCGGCAAGTTCGAGGCGACGCTGGACTTCGATACCGACAACCTTGCCAACGCCCGCACCACGTTGCATATCGATCTAAGCAGCATCGATGCCGGCAGTGAAGACGCCAATTCCGAGCTGGTGAAGCCGGCCTGGTTCGACACCGAGACATTCCCCCTCGCGGTATTCGAGTCCAGCCGCTTCACTCAGGTGGCCGAACACCGTTACCAGATCGCCGGTCATCTCACGCTCAAGGGCATCACTCGCGAGGTCGAGGTTGCGGTGCAGTTGAAACCGGACGACGCCGTCGGCATTTTCGACGGCGAACTGGTGCTCAACCGCGACGAGTTCGGCCTCGGGGCAGGGGAGTGGGCGGACAGCGTGGTGTCGCGAGACATCAACATCAAATTTCGGGTGGTCGCGCCGCAACAGTGACAGTTCAGTTGATCCTTGCAAGGTATGATGTCGCGGTTCGTCGACGGCTCTGATCATCGGCAACGTTTTTTATCGCCGGAGTTCGCCCATGCCACGCATCACCCATTACACCTCCCCATGTCCTGAAAGCGTCAACAGCCAGATCCTGCAAATGGTCGTCGACTACCTGACTGACATCAGCGCGGTAGGCCTCGGTCCGAGCAATCTGCTGTACAACGTCTATCAGTACGCAGTCGGTTACGAGGTGCATCTGTATCTTGAGGCGTTGAACGGCCAGAAGGGTACCGAAGTGGAATTGCTGGTAGCCACTGACGATGGGGATCCGGAGCAGGTCATCGGATTTCTCATCTGTCTGCCGGTGCAGGGCGATTGGGAGGCGTGCAGCGTCGCCTACATGGCGGTGCGCGAAGGCTATCGGCGTCAGGGTGTGGCGAGGGCGCTGCTCGCGGACATGGTCGGGCGCTATCCGCATGCGGAACTGGCCTGCAGCATCGGCAAGGTGCCGTACTTCGAGGCGCTGGGTTTTGAGGTGATCGGCCAGCGCGAGACTCAGGTGCTGATGAGCACGCGGCATTACCGCAGCAACGGCTTGCGCGGGTTTATCGACACGACGCCTATCTATCGCTCGCTGGAAGTGCAGCAGATTCACACCTATCTGCTGCAGAAGAATGGCAAGCGCGCGATGCTCGATGCAGAAAAACAACGCGACCGGCATCTTGACCAGACCAGTCGCCACGTAGAGGAATTTGTCCGTCAGCGCCTTACCCTGCATTGACCCTGTCTAGTCCTGAAATAGGTTTACACCTGTTTCAGTTTCAAAACGCCCGATGCACCGCATCGGGCGTTTTGTATTTCAGGGACAAATGAGGTCGCTTACGGTTATAGATTTCTATCGATTCCTCAACCATGCGCTTGGCTTGGGCAAGGTCTTTGGGGCGGTGTAGAAGAAATTCTGTTTTCAGAATCCCATTCACTCGTTCCGCCAGAGCATTCTGGTAGCAGTCGTAGCCATCAGTCATCGAACATCTGACCCCATGCTTGGCGTGCAGCTTTTGATAGAGATTAGAGCAGTATTGCGAGCCCCGATCGGAGTGATGTACCAGCGGCTGATTGGTTCTTCGGTGTCGAAGAGCATTCCTCATCGCACGGATGACGGACTCGGTATGCAGGCTTTCATGCACATGATGGCCGACTATTTTGCGCGAGAACGCATCAGTGACCAGACTTACGTAAGCGACACTTTGCTCGGTCGGCAAATAGGTTATATCCGCCACCCAGACCTGTTCCGGGCCGGTGGCAGTGACCTGGTCAGGGCCAGGCTTGAGCCGATTCGGATGTCGACGGAAGCGATGATGACTATCGGTAGTCTTGTGATAAGCGCGTTTGCGTGGAACCAGTTGCCGATGATCCCGCAAAATATCGAACAACCGATCTCGGCCTACCGTTTGCGTCAGTTCAGGTTCGGACTGCATAAGGCCGTGCAGCTTGCGGGTGCCCAGCCGGGGCATTTCAAGGCGTGTCTCCAGCACAAACCCCAGCACCTTTTGCGCGTGGCTAGCTTGCGCGTCGTAAGCTCGATTGCGCTTGTAATACGCCTGCCGTGAAATGCCCAAAAACTGGCAAGCCCTGGTAACACTCAGGCCTTCGATTTGCCCTTGGCTGAGGACTTGCCGGATCGCTTTTTTACGACAGAAACACCGTAATCGTTCTTCAGCACGTCAACGACAGCTTCAAAAAAATGGGCCTTCTGGTTGGCAAGGGCCAGCTTTTCTTCCAGCTCCTTGATTCGCTGCTCTGGTGTCAGCGGCAAATTTGGCTCGGCCATCGGTCGATTCCTCTGGGCGCGAATGGAGGCGCCTTGGCTCCAGTCCTGCCTTCCATGCTTGCGTAACCACACCAACACAGTCGACCGACCCTGGATCCCATAACGTCGTTGAGCCTCTTTATAACTCAGTTCGCCCTTTTCAACCTGATCGACGACCGCTAATTTAAAGCCCAGCGTGTAATCACGTTGACTGCGCCTTTTTCCTGATTCCATTGGTTCCTTCTGAGGATAGGTCAGAAGGTGTAAACCTTATTCAGGACGAGACACCCGTCCATAAAAAGCCCTTGCTGTGCACTGCGCAGCAAGGGCTTTTTTGTGCCTGCAATCTCAACCGAGCTTGACGTTCATGGTGATGCGCGCGGTGAAGACTTTCTTGCCCTCGGTATCGTGAATGTCGACATTGACGACCTTGTCGCCATCGCTTTGCCAATCCACACCTTCTGCGCTGGCCACGGCGGTGACGTCGGTTTTTGCCTTGGCCAGATATTCCACGGTCATGCCCTTTGGAATCCAGCGTGCGCCGGCGGGGATCGAGACGTCGGTCATCATTCCGCCGGCCAGTTCCGCCGCGTTGCACATGGCGATGGCATGCACTGTGCCGAGGTGATTGGTGATTTCCTTGCGAAACGGCACTTGCACGGTGGCGGCGTTCGGACGCAATTCGCTGATCAATGGATTTATGCTGCTGAAATACGGGGCGAACTGGCAGGCCATCTTGCTGAAAGCGTCCGGACCGACGCTGTTGAACATGCTCAGAGATTGACTCATGGGAAGCCTCAATGGAGTTTGCAGAATGATGTTCCGTTACAGAATTATGTTCTGTAACGGAACGGTATTCTGTTAGCGGCAAATCTGTCAACCTAGGCGCAATTTATCCACGGGCAAACTTCGCCTTGTTCAAACCCTTTTCGGACCCGAATCAGCATGGACACCACCGATCTACTGGAACGCAGCTACCCCGGCCGCCGCGCCGAGCTCAAGCGCGATATCTTTCGCAAGTCCTTGAACCTGTTCAACGAGCAGGGAATTGAGGCGACCACCATCGAAATGATTCGCGCCGAATGCGACACCAGCGTCGGCGCGATCTACCACCATTTCGGCAACAAGGAAGGATTGGTCGCGGCGCTTTTTTTCACCGCACTGGAGGATCAGGCGCATTTGCGTGATGCGTATCTGGACGCCGCCGGTACCACCGAAGAAGGCGTGCAGGCGCTGGTCTTCAGTTATGTCGACTGGGTCGAGCAACAGCCGCAGTGGGCGCGTTTCCAGTATCACGCCAGGTTCGCCGTGACCAAAGGCCCGTTCAAGGAAGAGCTGGCCGAACGCAACAAGACGCGCAATCTGCGTTTGCGCCAGTGGCTGGCCGAATCAGGGCGCGCCGCTGAGCTCAAGGATTTGCCTGCTGAACTGCTGCCATCGCTGATCATCGGTCAGGCCGACAGCTATTGCCGCGCCTGGCTGGCAGGGCGGGTGAAAGGCAGCCCGACCGGCTATCGCGAAGTCCTCGCGCAAGCGGCGTGGTGTTCGATTCGCGCTGAGGCGTGAGTTACTCGAAATCTGTCGGGCATCCGCTGGTGCGCTGGAAAACCAGGGCCTTCAGGCCACTCTCCTGATCGACGTCGGGAAACTCCGGCGGATTGTCCAGCCGATGATCGAAGCGCAGGCTTGGCGCTTCCTGTGTCACACCATCAATCAGAAAGTCCGAACCGAACGAGGGGTCGTTCATGCACGCCAGTACCGTGCCTTGCGCGGTCAGCAGTTCCGGCAAGCGGCGCAACACGCGTTGATAGTCCTTGGTCAGCAAAAAGCTGCCTTTTTGAAAAGATGGCGGGTCGATGATCACTAGATCGTACGGGCCGCTGCTGATCACCTTGCCCCAGGACTTGAAGAGGTCGTGGCCGAGGAAGCTGACCTTGCTCAGGTCGTGGCCGTTCAGACGATGGTTGTCGCGACCACGGCTCAAGGCCGCGCGGGACATGTCGAGATTGACCACGTGGCTGGCGCCGCCCTCGATCGCCGCTATGGAAAAGCCGCAGGTGTAGGCGAACAGGTTCAATACCCGTTTGCCCGCCGCTTGTTCGCGCACCCACTTGCGCCCGTAACGCATGTCGAGAAACAGCCCGGTGTTTTGCTTGCGACCCAGGTCGACGCGGTACTGCAAACCACCCTCGATGATGGTCATTTCCTCGATTTCCTCGCCGATCAGCCATTCTGCCGTGCTCTGCGCCAGGTAACGGTGCTGAATCAGCAAAGTGTGCGCACCCGACTGTTGCCATGCGATCGAGGCGGCGAGTTGTAGCAGCGAATCCTTCAGGCCTTGCAGATGCTCAGGCGCCGGCTCCTTGAACAGCGACACCAGCACCACGCCCTGCAACCAGTCCACGGTCAGTTGTTCCAGCCCTTGCCAGCAGCGTCCGCGGCCGTGAAACAAGCGGCGGGTTTCGTTGGGTGCCGCCGCGAGCGCGGGCAGCAAATGGGCGTGGAGGGTAGCGAGGGCTTCAGGGTTCATGGATCAGAATCGGCCGGGCAAAGGGCGCGCATTTTAACCACAAATGAGCATTCTGGATGGGGACTGTGGCCCGAAAAACAATGCCTTGGCGAAATCTGCTGTATCAAAAGTGAATTTCTGCAAGGCGCGCTGCTCATACCTGATAAGCAGCGGTTTCAAACCGCTATTCGAAAATGTAATTCGGGGGAGTGCTGTTCATGTGCCCTACACCTACGTCGAGCGCGCACCTTCCTGGCGGGTTGATTCTGGTTGTCGAGGACGATCCGTTGATTCTGGAGTTTCTTTGCGAAATTCTCCAGGGGGAAGGGTTCAAGGTCGAACCGCAAACCAGCGCTGACGCCGCATCGCAATACCTGGAGCAACACGCGGCAGACGTTGCGCTGTTGCTGACCGACATCACCATGCCCGGCATGCTCAACGGCGCCGACCTGGCCAATCTGGTCGGCGACCGCTGGCCGGAAAAACCGGTGATGGTCATGTCCGGCTATGAGACGCCTGAGACCTCCGGGGTCAAGCATTCGGTGGCGTTCATCAAAAAGCCGTGGGCGATCGGTCAGTTGCTCGACTGTGTGGAAAGTGCGTTCAAATCCAAGGCCCCGCAGCTGCACTGACAAGTGCTACATTGCCGGGCCAGGCTGCCCGGCCATCTGTCAGAGGATTTGCTCTCTTGTCTGCACAAGCATCGGTTTTTGATCGCGCGTTCGGCGCTTTTCTGTTCGACATGGACGGCACCGTCCTCAATTCCATCGCCGCCGCCGAGCGCATCTGGTCCGCGTGGGCGGTGCGCCATGGCGTTGATGTCGAGACGTTTTTGCCGACCATCCACGGCGCGCGGGCGATTGACACGATCACCCGGCTGAATCTGCCGGGCGTGGATGCCGAGCAACAAGCGGCGTTCATCACCGCTGCGGAAATCGAAGACGTTGAAGGCATTGTCGAGATCCCCGCTGCGGCAGCGTTTCTCAACGCACTGCCGAAAAATCGTTGGGCGCTGGTGACGTCGGCGCCTCGCGATCTGGCGCTGCGGCGGATGGCGGCGGCGGGGATTCCCGAGCCTGCGGTGATGATCACGGCTGAAGATGTAAAGGCTGGCAAGCCTGATCCGTCGGGTTATCTGCTAGCGGCGCGAAAGCTCGGTGTCGAGCCAGCAGACTGCCTGATTTTTGAAGATGCGGCTGTCGGCATTCAGGCTGCCGAAGCGGCGGGCGCAGCGCTGATGATCATCACCACAACGCATCAGCATCCGATCCAAACGGCTCACGCTACGCTGGCCAGTTACGATGCGATCAGCGTTGACGTCGACAACGATGGTTGGCTTCGCTTGAGAGAAATCTGATCTGCGGCAAAGATCGCTGATCGCTGTCACCGGTCGGCAGCTTATTCACTGACGCAACATCGCGACTACGCTGATCCATGCCTTGAAATCGTCGCCAGCGTCGAGCCTCTTAAAGGCATCGACCACCCGGCGATCCCTTGCCAACCGACGAGGTAAACGCATGAAGATCGATCTGAGTGGAAAACTGGCCATCGTCAGCGGCAGTACTGACGCGGATGTCGCGGAAGTGGTGCATCTGGTCACTTACATCGCTTCGCCGCTGTCCTCGGCCACCACTGGCGCCGCTTTGCGTGTCGATGGCGGTGTGGTCGACAGCCTGACTATCTGAATTTTCCGAAAGAGAGGTTTTATGCCTACAGCATCCGCAACTATCGACATCCCGGCCTCGGCCGATCAGGTCTGGCAATTGATCGGCGGCTTCAACACCCTGCCGGACTGGTTGCCATTGATCAGCAGCAGCGAGCTGAGCGAAGGCGGGCGGGTACGCAATCTGCAAACCGCTGACGGCGGCGTGGTGGTCGAACGTCTGCAGACCTTTGATAACGCCGCCAGAACCTATAGCTATTCGATTGAACAGGCACCGTTCCCGGCCAGCGATTACCTGGCGACGATCAAGGTTGAAGGCCAAGGGCAGGGCGCAAGGGTGACGTGGTCGGGACGCTTCAACGCGGTTGGTGTGAGCGATGAGGAAGTGGTGGCGTTTTTCAACGGACTCTACCAGGGCGGCCTTGATGCCCTGCGGGCCAACTACCCAACCTGAAACCTTACACGGCCCCTATGGGAGCGGGCTTGCTCGCGCTCCCACATTTGGTCGTATTTCAATGCTCAGGCCTGGCTGATCAGACTCGGCCGACAATCCAGCAGCAGTTTCGCTCCGCCCAGATCACTGCTGCCGACCTCAAGATTGAAGCCGTGCAGGCTGACAATTGCCGCAACGATCGACAGCCCCAAGCCAAAACCACTTTGCGGCTGGCCGCCCTCGGTGCGATAAAACCGCTGGAAAACTGCCTCTCGTTCAGCCTCGGGTATCCCCGGCCCTGAATCATGAACCTCGATCCGCGTGTGCCCACCTGCATTGACCCCGCGCAACATCACCGTGCCGCCGGGCGGGGTGAATTTGATCGAGTTGCTCAGCAGATTCGCCAGCGCTTCGAACAACAAAGCGCGGTCGCCATTGAGCGGCGGCAGCGTTTCCGGCATGTTCAGCTGGAAACGCAGATCGCCTTCCTCGGCCAGCGGCAGATAGAACTCGTGCAACTCTTCCAGCAACTGCGCCGGGTCGAGTTCGACGAAACCTGAGCGGCGCTGGCGATCTTCCAGTTCGGAAATCCGCAGCAAACCGCGAAAGCGTGCCATCAGCGTGTCTGCTTCAGCCAGCACCAAATCCAGTTGCGCCGCTTGCTGCGAACCTTCGCCGGCCTGTTGCTGCATGCGGTACAACTGCGCACGCAAGCGCGTCAGCGGTGTGCGCAGGTCATGGGCGATGTTGTCGCAGACGCCTTTGACCTCGTTCATCAAGCGCTCGATGCGCTCGAGCATGGCGTTGACGATGGCGGCGAGCATGTCCAGTTCATCGCGGCGATTGGACAGCGGCAAGCGGTGCGTCAGGTCACCGGCAACGATGGCCTGGGCGCTGTTCTGGATCGCGCGAATGCGCTGCAACGGTCGACGCCGCAGCAGATGCCAACCGGCGACCCCGGGAATGATCGTCAACGACACGCCCCAGAACAACGCGTGCAAAATGATCCGCGTCACCGCGAACAGCGAGCCGTTGTCACGCAGCAGCACCAGCCAGCGACCGTCGCGAGTCTGGGTGGCCACAGCATCGCAGCTGTCGTTCGGCAGGGTCGGGTCATCGGAATCGGCGCACTCGGCGAGCATATGGATCTTGCCATCCAGCGGCAGCCCTTCGGGAATTTGCTGGAGTGCACCGCCCAGATAAACGCCGTCAGCGCTGAACAGGCCGTAGGCATCGATGCCGCGAATGTCGAAGGTCATGCTGGCGGCGAGGGCGTCTTCGAGTTGCTCGCCGCGAAAGTGCGAAAACAGATGCTGACGTTGCATCAACGAATGTTTGGCCAGTTTGTCGAGGTAGCCGGATACCTCGTAATACATGACCCCCATGAGGATCGCGCTCCACGCCACGAACAGCGAGCTGTACAGCGCCAGCAAGCGGCTGCTGGAGGAGCGCCAGCCGTCAGACGGGTTCGGCAATGACATAGCCGGAGCCCCGTACCGTGCGGATCAGCGGAACGTTGCCGGCTGCGTCGATCTTCTTGCGCAGACGGCCGATGTGCACGTCGATCAGGTTGGTGCCCGGGTCGAAGTGATAACCCCAGACTTCTTCGAAAATCATCATCCGCGACAGGATCTGGCCGCTGTTGCGCATCAGGAACTCGAGCAGTTTGTATTCGGTCGGCAGCAGCGTCAGCACCTGCCCGGCGCGTCGGGCTTCGTGGCTGATCAGGTCCAGTTCGAGGTCGGCAACTTTTAGTGTGGTGGCCTGGGTGGCGACGCTGTTCTGTCGGCGCAGCAACACTTCGACCCGCGCGGCCATTTCATCGGTTGCGAACGGTTTGGTCAGGTAGTCATCGCCGCCAGCGCGCAAGCCGCGCACGCGCTCGTCGACATCGGAGAGGGCGCTGATCATCAGAATCGGCGTCGCCACGCCCATGGTGCGCAAGGTGGTGACGATGGCCAGGCCATCGAGTTCGGGCAACATGCGGTCGAGGGTGATCAGGTCGTAGTTGCCGCTGACGGCACGGTCCAGGCCCTCGCGGCCATTGTCGACCCAGTCGACGTCCAGCCCGTGGCTGCTGAGTTCGGCAACGATTTCCCGCGCGGTTACGGCGTCGTCTTCGATGGTCAAGATACGAGTCATAGACAGGCCTGCTGATCGGTTCAAATGCAATGGCAGCATTTTGCCAAGAAATTACCGTGACGCTTTAAATTAACTTTCATCTTCGTCGCTGCGGTAAATCAGAACTGATCGGATTTGACCCTCCGTCATCAATGCAGAAAACCCGCAGCGGCTAGCCGTTTATTGCAAATTGCACGGAGTGGCGAAGTTCAAATTTTATAACTTGTTGAAAAGAAACGATTTATCCAGACGTGGTAACTGGCACGGTCACTGCAATTCCTCTCATGACGAGTTGTAACATCATTTTTCATGCCTGGAGCAGTACAACAATGAATAGATCCCCTGATGGCTATTATCCTGCCGTGGAAGAGTCGAGCAGCGTGTCGGGCGTGTCCTGGGGCGCGATCTTCGCAGGTGCTGCGGCGGCGGCCGCACTGTCGATGATTTTGGTACTGCTCGGGTTCGGCCTGGGCTTTTCGGCCGTTTCACCGTGGGCCGGAGAGGGCGTCAGCGCCAAGGGCCTGGGCATTTCGACGATTGTCTGGCTGGCGGTGACCCAGATCATTGCTTCCGGCATGGGCGGCTACATTGCCGGCCGTCTGCGCGTGAAGTGGGCGAACATGCACGGCGATGAAGTGTATTTTCGCGACACCGCCCACGGCTTCCTCGCCTGGTGCGTTGCCACTTTGGTAACCGCTGTGTTGGTGGTGGGTTCGGTCAGCAGTGTCGTCAGCGGCGGTGTGCAGGCCGGTGCCAATGTTGTCGGCGGTGCCGCCGGGGCGATGAGCCAGGCCGCCGGTTCTGCCGCAGCCAATACTGACAGCGATCAGTACGGCTACTTCGTCGACAGCCTGTTCCGTGATGATCGTCCTGCTGCCGTCAGTGACGACGCCGCACGCGGCACCGTGACCCGAATCTTCGCCCAGAGCCTGGCCAACGGTCAGCTCAGCGCCGAAGACCGTACCTACCTCGCGCAACTGGTATCGCAACGCACCAATCTGAGCCAGGCCGATGCCGAACGCCGTGTCGACGAGATTTACGCCAACACGCAGAAAGCCATCGCTGACGCCAAGCTGAAAGCCCAGCAAGCTGCAGACACCGCCGCCAAGGTCGCGGCCTACACCTCGCTGTGGATGTTCGTTGCGCTACTGGCCGGTGCGTTCTTCGCCAGCCTCGCAGCCACCTTTGGCGGTCGTCGTCGCGATGCGGTCGAGTACGTCGAAGTCGACACCTATACCACTACCACTCCGGTCCGTTAAAAAAGGAGAGTCACCATGCGCTCACTACTGTTGTTCTTCCTCGGCGTACCGATCCCGATCATCATCCTGATCGCTCTGTTCGTACACTGATTCCCTCTGAGGCAGGATGCCTCTGCCGCTTTCATCTTCGGGTGAAGCGGCTTTTTGCTTTTTAGCGAGCGCTGCAGCGAAAATCGCTTAGCGAAGCGGGCGGTCCGCTTTATCTGTTTAAGGATGAGTCAGTTGGACAAGAAGGAAATTAAACGCCAGGTCGGCGCAATGCTTGCTGCCGGACATTCCCGGGCCGAAACGTTCAAGGCCCTGGCGGGTGGCAAAGTGAAGGATAGAGTCTTAGCGACCTGGATCGGCGCACACCCGGATCCAGTCCTCAGAAAAAGGCATTCGGTCAAAGTCAATGTGCTGGTCACGCTGATCAGCATGATGGGGCTGCTTGGAACGATTGCCGGCCTGCTTCAGATCAATGACGGCGGCATCGCTATGGCACTGTTCATGGTGTTGATTATTGGCGTGATTCCGTTTTTGTTTGCGTGGGGGTTCTACAAGGGAATAGCGCTGGTTTACACGATCTATATCACGTTCACGATCAGCCAGATTCCGCGGGAATTTGTAGGTTTCAGCGAAGAACCCGTGTCGACTGTGCTCGGTGCACTCTTCATTCTGGCCATGGTGTTTTACGCGGCATGGGTCAAATCGCTGTTGTTCCCTGACCTTGCATTGGTCGGCGCAAAGAAGATCAAAGGCCAGTTCGTCTTCTCCGACTGATCGTTGCACGTCCCGCCATTTTCACTGGCCTGGGTCAATATTTTGCGCGGCTGTATCGCCTACCGTAATTGACCCAGGCCTTTGCTGAGGTATGAGCTACAGTGCTTCTCGCGCACCTTGTTGCGCTGACGAAGTATCCGCGTCGACGTTGAAAGCAGAGCCATGAAAACGTCGACGAGGCGTAGTGCAGCAAGGAGCTGTCACAACCTCAACTGAATCTTCACGGACGAACACCGTAATGAACTGCCTAGAAAGAACCTTCGATATCCAGCCCTTGGTGCAGGCGGACATGACCGTGCACATCAATGGCCAAGCGGTCAGCGCCGCCATCGGCGAAACCGTCCTCAGCGTCATCCAGTCCCTCGGCGTGCGCCAGATCGCACGCAATGATCACGACCAGATCAGCGGCGCCTACTGCGGCATGGGCGTGTGCCAGTGCTGTCTGGTAAAAATCGACGGTCGCCACAAGCGCCGCGCCTGCCAGACCGTGGTGCGCGACGGCATGCAGATTGAAACCCGAGTCAACCGCGTCGTCGGGCAGGAGGTCGTATGAGCCTGCAACCGATAATCGTCGGCGGCGGGCCGGCGGGTATGGCAGCGGCCACCGAACTGGCGCGCCACGGGGTGCGTTGCACTTTGCTCGAGGAGGCTTCGCGCCTCGGCGGCGTGGTCTATCGAGGGCCGTTGCGTGATGGGGTGCAAATGGATTATCTCGGCCCGCGCTATTGCGAAGCGCTGGACAAGTTGCACGGTGAGTTTCAGCAGCATTCGGCCCTGATCGACGTGCGTCTCAACCATCGCGTGGTCGGCGCCGAAGGCACCCGCGCGCTGGTGGTGCTCGATGGCGATGAGCAGCTGCACGAGATGGCTTATCCGCAAGTATTGCTGGCCGCCGGCTGCCATGAACGCAGCGTACCGTTTCCCGGCTGGACGTTGCCTGGCGTCATCCTGCTTGGCGGCCTTCAGCTGCAGATCAAGAGTGGCGTGGTCAAGCCGCAAGGGCCGGTGATCATCGCCGGCACCGGGCCGCTGCTGCCGCTGGTGGCGACCCAATTGCATGCCTCTGGCGTGCGCGTCGCTGGCGTTTACGAAGCTTGTGCGTTCGGCAAAATCGCCCGCGAGAGTCTGGCGTTGCTGAACAAGCCGCAGCTGTTTCTCGACGGCTTGAGCATGCTCGCTTATCTCAAATTGCATGGCATTGCGATGAACTACGGTTGGGGGGTGGTGGAGGCCCATGGTGAAGGCGAATTGAAAAGCGTCAGCGTCGCGCCGTATTCGTCGGCGTGGGAGGCGGATCTGTCGCGGGTCGAGCGTTTCGAAGCGCAGACGCTGGCGGTCGGTTACGGTTTTATTCCGCGCACGCAATTGAGCCAGCAGATGGGCCTTGATCACGGCTTCAGCGACGATGGCTACCTGCGTGCGCACGCCAATGTCTGGCAGCAAAGCAACGTGGCGCATGTGCATCTGGCCGGCGACATGGGCGGGATCCGCGGCGGCGAAGCGGCGATTCTCGCCGGCAAGATCGCCGCCACTTCGATCCTCCTGCAACGCGGTGTGCTCGACGCCGAACTGGCCCGGGTGCGCCGCGACCGTTACGCGAGCAAACTCAGAGCCATCGTGCGCTTTCGTGCGGCGGTGGATCGCTACACCGAGCGCGGTGTTGGCCAGACTGCTTTGCCCGCAGCCGACACAGTGATTTGCCGCTGCGAACACGCAACCCGCGCCGACATCGATCTGGCGCTGGAGCAGGGCGTGCAGGACATCGCCAGCCTGAAAATGCGTACTCGCGTGAGCATGGGCGATTGTCAGGGACGGATGTGTGTCGGCTATTGCAGCGACCGCCTGCGGCAGGCCACCGGACGCCAGGATGTCGGTTGGCTGCGCCCACGTTTCCCGATTGATCCAGTGCCTTTTTCCGCGTTTCAGTCCTTCGGTAAGGAGGGCGCTTGCCATGAGTAAGTTCTACGACGTGGTCATTGCCGGTGGCGGCGTGATCGGCGCGTCCTGCGCCTACCAATTGTCCAAACGCAAAAACCTCAAGGTGGCGCTGATCGATGCCAAACGCCCCGGCAACGCGACCCGCGCCTCGGCTGGTGGTTTATGGGCGATCGGCGAGTCGGTCGGCCTCGGCTGTGGGGTGATCTTCTTTCGCATGATGTCGGCCAATCGCAAGCGCGCAACCCAGGGTGCGGCGGTAGCGGTGGACGCGAGTACGCCGCACATCTTGCCGGAATCGTTTTTCGATTTTGCTTTGCAATCCAACGCGCTGTACCCGGCGTTGCACCGTGAGCTGAAAGACAATCACGGCATGGATTGCAAGTTCGAGAAGACCGGGCTGAAGTTCGTGATTTATGACGACGAAGACCGGCTCTACGCCGAGCACATCGTCGGCTGCATTGCGCATCTCGCCGATCAGGTGCGCTGGCTCGATCAGGCGGCGTTGCGCGCAGCGGAACCGAGTGTCAGCCATGAGGCGCAAGGGGCGCTGGAGTTTCTCTGCGATCATCAGGTCAGTCCGTTCCGCCTCGCTGATGCCTATCAGGAGGGCGCGCGGCAGAACGGGGTCGACATCTTCGTCAACACCAACGTCACTGGCGTGTTGCATCACGGCACACGCGTAACCGGCGTGCAGACGGCCGAGGCGGGGGTGTTTCATTGCAAGACGCTGATCAACGCCGCTGGTGCCTGGGCGGCGGACTTGAGCGAGTGGGCGACGGGGATTCGTATTCCGGTGAAACCGGTGAAAGGGCAGATTCTGCTCACCGAACGCATGCCGAAAATCCTCAACGGCTGCCTGACCACCAGCGATTGCTACGTGGCGCAAAAGGACAACGGCGAAATCCTCATCGGCAGCACCACCGAAGACAAAGGCTTCGACGTCACCACCACCTATCCGGAAATCGCCGGGCTGGTGCAGGGCGCGGTGCGCTGCTTGCCGGAGCTGGCGGACGTCAATCTGAAACGCACCTGGGCTGGACTGCGCCCGGGGTCGCCGGATGAATTGCCAATCCTCGGCCCGATGCGTGGGGTGGAAGGTTACCTGAATGCTTGCGGGCACTTCCGCACCGGGATCCTGACGTCGGCAATCACCGGTGTGTTGCTGGACAAACTGGTGAATGACGAGCCGCTGCCGCTCGATATCGCACCGTTTCTGGCGGATCGGTTTGCAGTTGCAGCCGTCGAGCCAGCATCCGCGGTGGAACTGGCCTGACCCTCTCCCACATGATCGTTCCCACGCTCTGCGTGGGAATGCCTCAAGGGACGCTCCGCGTTACAGCTCGGGAAGTGGAACGCGGAGCGTCCCGGGCTGTGTTACCACGCGGAGCGTGGGAACAATCAAGCAGGCTCGCTCCCACAGTTGGATCTGCGCAAGGCACGATCAGGACTTGCGGGCTTGTTCTTCGAGCTGATCGGATTCGAACAATTTGGCCAGTTCCGCCCGGGCTTCCTGGGCGGTCTGCAGGACTTTGGCGGCGTCATCGTAGACCGCGTGTTGCGCCTCCAGCACCTGTTCGTCGTGATGCTTGAAACGCTTGATCCTCGCATCGGCCTGGGCCTGCGTCAGACCGAGGCCGACCAGCGTGCGCCGGCTCATTTCCAGGCTCGAATAATAGGTCTCACGAATCGCTTCGGCGCCGACATCAACGAGGCGATGGACATGCTGGCGGTTGCGCGCGCGGGCGATGATTTTCATGTGCGGATAGAGCTTGTGCACCACTTCGGCAGTTTTGATGTTGGTCTCCGGATCGTCCGTGGCGATGACGAAATATTCCGCCTCGCCAACCTTCGCCGCATGCAGGATTTCCGGGCGCATCGGGTCGCCATAGAACACCGGCACACCGCCGAAGCTGCGTGACAGCTCGATGGTTTCCACCGAGGTGTCCAGCGCGACGAACTTGATGTTCTGCGCGCGCAGAATCCGCGCCACGATCTGACCCATCCGGCCCATGCCGGCAATCACCACGCGCGGCGCTTCGGTGTCGATCTCGCGGAATTTCTCCGGCACTTCCACCGGCTGCACTTTCGGGCTGACCAGGCGTGCGCAGATCAACAGCAACAACGGCGTCAACGCCATCGACAGGGTAATGGTCAGCACCAGCAAGTCGTACAGACGCGGCTCGAACAAGCCTTGATCGCGGCCGATCTTGAACACTACAAACGCAAATTCCCCGCCAGCAGCCAGAACGATGCCGAGGCGGATCGCGCTGATCTTGTTCAGCCCGCCCGCCAGGCGCCCGACGACAAACAGCAGCGGCAATTTCAGGCCGATCAGCAGCAGGGTCAGGCCTAACACGGTGCTCGGGCTACTCAACAACAAGCTGAGATTGGCGCCCATGCCGACGCTGATGAAAAACAACCCGAGCAGCAGGCCCTTGAACGGTTCGATCTGCGCTTCGAGTTCATGCCGGTATTCCGAATCCGCCAGCAGCAGACCGGCGAGAAAGGCCCCCAGCGCCATCGATACGCCGACCAGATCCATCAGCCACGCCGTGCCGATCACCACCAGCAATGCGGTGGCGGTGGACACTTCCGGCAGACCGGTTTTCGCCACCACGCGGAACACCGGACGCAGCAGATACCGCCCGCCGATCACCACCACGGCGATGCCGCCGAGCACCTGCAGGCTGTGACGAATATCGTCGGCGGTGCTGGTGTGATGATCGACGCCGGCGAGCATCGGCACCAGGGCAATCAACGGAATCGCGGCGATGTCCTGAAACAGCAGAATCGCAAAAGCCAGCCGCCCGTGAGGGCTGGTCAGCTCCTTGCGTTCGGCGAGGCTCTGCAGGCCAAACGCTGTAGATGAGAGCGCCAGCCCGAGGCCTAGCACAATGGCGCTGTTGAGCGGCTGGCCGAACACCGTCAGTGCCAGCACACCGATCACCGACGCGGTCAGCAGCACCTGCGCCAGACCGACGCCGAACACCGATTTGCGCATCACCCACAAGCGCCGCGGCGACAGTTCGAGGCCGATGATAAACAGCAGCAACACCACGCCCAGCTCGGAGATATGCGCAACGCTTTGCGGGTTGCCGATCAGGCCCAGCACCGATGGGCCGATGATCACCCCGGCAAACAGATAACCGAGCACAGCGCCCAGTTGCAGACGTTTGGCCAAAGGCACGGTGAGCACCGCCGCGAACAGAAACACGACAGCGGCTTGCAACAGATTGCCTTCATGGGGCATGGAACGACTCCTGACTACGGGTACAGCGGGGCGACAAGGATAAGGGTTGACCGGATGTCAGATCCACCAAAGATCCCCTGTAGGAGCTGCCGAGTGCAACGAGGCTGCGATCTTTTGATCTTGCTTTTACCTTCAGAGAATCAAGATCAAAAGATCGCAGCCTGCGGCAGCTCCTACAGGGTATTTCCGGTGCCGCTGTAATAATTTGCATCAACTGGTTACATTTATAACCCCTGCGCATCAATTTCCGGAAACGCCATGGCCATCAACTTCGATCTCAACGACTTGCAAGCCTTTCGCGCGGTGGTCGAGCAGGGCAGTTTCCGCAAGGCTGCCGATACCGTGCGCCTGTCGCAGCCAGCGCTGAGCCGGCGCATTGAAAAGCTCGAAGACGCACTCGGAGTCAAACTGTTCGAACGCACCACGCGCAAGGTCAGCCTGACCCAGGCCGGGCGCGGCTTCATGCCCAGCGTCGAGCGCTTGCTGGATGATCTCGACATCGCTTTGCTCGGCATCAGCGAAGTGGCCTCGACCCGCTTGGGCCATGTCACCGTCGCCTGCGTGCCCTCGGCGGCGTACTACTTCATGCCCCGCGTGGTCGCGCGCTATCACCAGCAGTTTCCGCGGATCAAAGTCAAAGTCCTCGATTCCAGTGCGCACGATGTATTGAGTGCAGTGGTCAACGGCGAGGCGGATTTCGGATTGAGTTTTCTCGGCACGCAGGATGCCAAAGTCGAGTTCGAACCGCTTGTGCAGGAGTGCTACGTTGTAGCCTGCCGCCGCGATCATCCACTGGCCGGGCGCAGCAGCGTCAGCTGGGCCGAGTTCTATCAGCAGGATTACATCGCGCTGGACAAGACTTCCGGCAATCGCTTTCTGCTCGATCAGGCCTTGGGTGGGGTGGTGCCGCAACGTCAGAGCATCTGCGAGACGCGCCATGTAACGACGATGATCGGGCTGGTAGAGGCGGGTTTGGGCGTGGCGGCGGTACCGTTGATGGCGATGCCCGGGCCGGATCATCCGATCCTGACGCGGGTGCCGCTGACCGAGCCGCAGGTGATGCGCAGTGTTGGCATCATCAAACGCCGGGATCGCACGCTGACCCCGGCGGCATTGGAACTGGAGCGGCTGATCGTGGAAATGCGCGTCCAGCCGCCAACGATCAGCGCTTGACCGAATCCAGCCCGGTGGCCTGCACGTCAGCCTGAGCGGCGGGTGCAGCGAGGTAGGCGAGCAGGGCTTTGGCCTCTTCTGGATGTTCGGCCTTGACCGGAATGCCAGCGGCAAAACGCGTCACCGACTGTACCGATTCCGGAATCTTCGCGACGAAGCTCACGCCCGGCACCGGCAGCAATTCACTGACCTGCTGGAAGCCCAGCTGATAGTCGCCAGTGGCAACCACCGAACCGACCGGGATCCTGGCAATCATCTTCGCTTTCGGTTTCAGCTGATCTTCGATGCCGATTTTCTTGAACAGCTGCTGCTCGATGTACACGCCACTGGCGCTGTCGGAGTAGGCCACCGATTGCGCATCGAGCAGGGTGTTCTTCAGGCCGTCGACGCTGCTGATGTCCGGTTTCACCGCGCCTTCGCGCACCACCATGCCGATCCGCGAATCCGCCAATTCAACGCGGGACGCCGGGTCGACCTTGCCTTGTTTGATCAGCTCATCGAGGGCGTAGCCGACCATGATCACCACATCGGCGTGCTCACCGCGCGCCAGACGATTGGGGATCGCTTCCGGCGCCTTGCCCATCGACGGGCCGAGACTGGTGGTCAGGGTGTTGCCAGTGGTGGCCGCGAATTTCGGCCCGAGGATCTTGTAGGCAGCAGTGAAACCACCCGACGTCATCACGCTGAGTTCTTCGGCCTGGGCCGCGAAATTGAAGGCGAGACCGGCGAGCAGGGCGGTGACAGTAAAGAGTCTTTTCATGGCGAGTTTTTCCTCAGGCCGCGACAGGTTGCAGACGACCACCGGCACGGCGGTACAGATAAAGCGTGGCGCACAGCGCGCACAGGGCACCGATGCTCATCCAGTAACCTGGCGCGGCTTTGTCGCCGGTGTACTGGATCAGGAAGGTCGACATTGCCGGGGTGAAACCGCCGAAGATCGCCGTGGCCAGGCTGTAGGCCAGGGAGAAACCGGCAACGCGCACTTCAACCGGCATGATTTCGGTCAGCGCCGGAATCATCGCGCCGTTGTACAAGCCATAGATGAAGGACAGCCACAGCAGCGACAGCAGCATGTTGGTGAAGCTTGGCGCCTGTACCAGGAACGACAGCGCCGGATAAGTCGTGGCCAGCGCCAGCAAGGCCATACCGATCAGTACCGGACGACGGCCGATACGGTCGGACAATGCACCTCCAATCGGCAGCCAGAAGAAGTTCGATACGCCCACCAGCAGGGTCACCAGCAACGCGTCGGAAGTGCTCAGGTGCAGCACGGTTTTACCGAAGGTCGGCGCATAAACGGTGATCAGGTAGAACGCGGTGGTAGTCAGCGCGACCATCAGCATCCCGCCAAGTACCACGCCCCAGTTCTGGCCCAGCGTTCGGAACACTTCGCGCATGCTTGGACGGTGTTTGCGCGCGGTGAACTCTTCGGTTTCCGCCAAGTTACGACGCAGGAAGAAGATGAACGGGACGATCATGCAACCGACGAAAAACGGAATGCGCCAGCCCCACGCGGCCACGGCTTGCGGCTCCATCCACTGATTCAGACCGTAGCCCAGTGCAGCCGCGACAATGATCGCCACTTGTTGACTGGCCGACTGCCAAGCGGTCAAAAAGCCTTTGCGACCCGGCGTGGCGATCTCGGACAGATACACCGAAACACCACCGAGTTCCGCACCGGCGGAGAAGCCTTGGAGCAACCGGCCGATCAGCACCAGCGCGGGAGCGAACAGGCCAATGGTTTCGTATCCGGGCACGAGCACAATCAATATCGTGCCGCTGGCCATGATCGACAGGGTGACGATCAGGCCTTTGCGACGGCCGACATCATCGATGTACGCGCCGAGCACGATGGCGCCCAACGGGCGCATCAGGAAGCCTGCGCCAAATACGGCGAAAGTCATCATCAATGAGGCGAACTCGCTGCTCGCCGGGAAGAACACCGCCGCGATCTGCGTGGCGTAGAAGCCGAACAGAAAGAAGTCGAACTGTTCGAGGAAGTTGCCCGAGGTCACCCGGAAGATGGCACCGGCCCGCGAGCCGTTGGTAGGGATTGAGGCTGTCATAGAAAAGTACTCCACCGCTTTTATGACGTGCGCTACGCAGAAGCGGCGCACGGTTTTTATTGAGGTGGATGGTGGCGCAGATGTAACAATCTGTTAATTGCATTATTGGCATGGATTGATGCGTTGGGCGGATCAATGGCTTCAGTGCTTGGCGCCTTTGTGGGAGCGGGCCTGCTCACGATAGCTGTGTGTCAGGCGCCAGTGCTGTCGGATTATCAGTCGGTCTAAGCCGTAGCCGCCACGGCACCCTGTTCGCGAGTAACTTCCGTTGCGCCGTTATCAACCTGCACCGGGATACTCAAAAACGGCGGTAGCGGACAATCGAGCAGGTCGGCAACCGCCCGGAACAGCTCCGCCTCGGCCACGGTGATCACGCCGTCGTGCATTACGCAGCGAGTCATCGCATCGAGCAGGGCGGGGCGCTCTTCCGGCATGAGATGGCGCAGACGATTGAGCGCGGTTTCCAGGCCGATCAGCTCTTCGAGATCCTTGCGTATCTCTTGCGGCTGTTCGAAGGCAAGCCCCTGCCAGGCGGATTGCAGTGCCTGTGCGGCCGCCGCTTGATCGTTTTGTCCGGCACGGGCCAGCGCGCTCAGCAGCGCCAACAATTCTTCGGCACACTGGAACAGGCCAAACTTGAACTGCACCGGTGCCGCGCCCAGCACATTGCGCTCGACGATGCGCAACAGCGTCCATTCAAGCAGTTCGGTTTCGTTGTCGGCTTCAATCAGCGCGATCAGGTTGGCATCGACTCTGGCGAAACTTTTGCCGAGCTGTTGCAGGCTCGGCGTTGCCAGATCGAGCAACGGCAAACGCAGCCCGGGCTGCAGCGATAACAGCGGATTTTGCAGCAGCTCCAGTTGCTCGAATACCGCATCGTCGACGCTCCCTCTCAGTGTATCGAGCTGCATGCCCAGTACAGGCGCCGAGCGTGACAACAACAACCCGTAGACGATCGCTTGGGCGCCGTCGACGCTGCGCGCAGCCTCTCTGAGAACCTGCGGAATATCGCCGAGCACACGGCGCGCCTCAATCAAATGCTCTGCCTGCGGCGCGCCGATCGCCGCAACGGACGCCTGTGCCGCACTCAGGTCGTACAGCGCCGCCATGGCGGCAGCCGGAACACCGCCAAATGCATCCGATATCGGCAGGTCGGGTTTGGCCTGCAGTTCCACCGCAGGCGCGGCGATTTTCACGAAGCTGCCATCCCATTGCGCATCAACCCGGCGTATCCGCTCGCTCAAATCCGGATGCGAGGCCATCAGGTCGAACGAAGACGTGCCCGAACCGAAATACAAATGGCTGAATTCGGCAGCACGCGCGGCATTGAGTGTTGCGCCCAATTCATAGCCGCCGATTTTCTTCAGGGCACCGGCGATGCTTTGCGGGTTGCGCGTGTATTGCACAGCCGTCGCATCAGCGAGGAACTCGCGCTGCCGCCCGATCGCTGCCTTGATCAGGTTGCCGAAATACGACCCGGCAAATCCTGCAACGCACAGGACAAAACCGACCAGCGCGCTGAATGCGACAAATTTGTTGCGGCGCGCGGCTTCTTTGCCCACCGCGTCGGTGCCACGCAGGATGTAACTTCCAGTCAGCCCGAGCACGAGGATGCCGTGGACGATTGCGATCAACCGCGTGTTGAGGCGCATGTCGCCGTTGTAGATGTGGCTGAACTCATGGGCAATGACGCCTTGCAACTCCTCGCGCGTCAGCAGGTTGATCGCGCCCTGAGTCACGCCGATCACCGCGTTTTGCGGTGTCATACCTGCGGCGAAAGCGTTGATGCCCAGCTCCGGCAACAGATAGACGGGGGGAACGGCCGTGCCTGAGGCGATCGCCATCTCTTCCACAACGTTGAGCAGGCGCTGCTCTTCCAGGGTTTGCGCGTTATGGTTGATCAGCCGGCCGTTGAGGCCACGGGCAATGACTTTGCCGCCGGCCGACAGCTCGGAATGTTTCGCCGTGCTGCCCAGCAGCACGACGCTGATCACCACCGCTGACACATATCCGATCAGCTCCCAGCTCATCTCCAGATCGAAGAGAACATTGCCGTCGCCATCCTCCACAGGAATGGTCATCAGCACGCAGGAAACGGCTATCAGACTCAGGACGGCCAATCCCATCAAAACGATAAGCAGCAGGGTGCGACGCTTGGCCTGGCGCTGTTGTTGGAAAAAATTCATGGTGCCATCCGTTGGCTGGGGTCAGAACGAAACCTGTGGTGCTTGCTGAATCGCGGCGCTGTCGGCGAACGTCAGCACCGAGGCATCGGCAGCATGGCCGAAAAGCGGCGCGAACAGCGCAGCCGGAAAACTCTGCTTGAGGGTGTTGTAGGTCATCACCGCATCGTTGTAAGCCTGGCGAGCAAAACTGACCTTATTCTCGGTGCTGCTCAGCTCCTCGCTCAATTGCTGCATGTTCTGCGAAGCCTTGAGATCCGGATAGGCTTCGACCGTCACGTTCAAACGGCCCATCGCAGTGCTGAGCGCGGTGTCCGCCTGCCCGAGCTGGACGATGTTCTGCGCATTGCCCGGCTGCGCCTGAGCTGCCTGCAGGCCTGCAACCGCGTTGTTGCGCGCGGCAATTACCGCTTCCAGCGTCTCGCGCTCGTGGGCCATGTAGCCTTTGGCAGTTGCCACCAGGTTGGGGATCAGGTCGTAGCGACGCTTGAGTTGTACCTCGAGTTGCGCAAAGGCATTGCTGATCTGATTGCGGCGGGCAACGAGCCGATTGAAGAGCTGGATGGCGTAAAGGGCGAGGAGGCCGGCGACGACCAAAAGGATGATGAGAGTGGTGTTCACGGTGATGTCCTTATTCACACGGTTGAAAGGGGCGCGGCATCTTAGCGCAATACAGGGGTCGTGTGGCAGCAGGCCACCTTTTGCCACAGGCCAGGTCGGCAGCGTCAAGCTGTCCGCCTGCCCCGCGAGAAAAACAAGGAATGTTTCCCGCGCCGCGCAGTCGGAGTTCAGGTACTACTCATCTGAAAGAGGTTCACCGATGAACAGCAAAACCCTAATCGCCAGCCTGGCCCTCGTTGCGGGCATTGCCGGGATCACGCCCATTGTTCAAGCGGCGCAAACCTCCACCGACCCCTCAGTGCAATCGCCGACCAGCGACCGCCAACTGAAGGTCAACGACCGCGCACCGGAAATGTATCAGCGCGAAGACAAGGCGCTGAAAAACTGGAAAGCCAAAGGCCTGAAAGCACCGATCGAACAGGCGCAGTGGGTGCAGATCAACGACAAATACGTGATGGTGATGATCACAAACGGCACGATTGTCGAGATGCAGCCGGTTGAGAAATAGCTGATACAGCGGGGAGCTTCTATACAAGCTCCCCCTTGTCCCACAGATTCACCAGCTCCCCAGGCGCCCGGTCCTCTGGCACCTTCAACACCATTTCCCCGGACTGATAGCGCACTTCAATCTGGTAGAAACGCTGATCCCCACGGCCCGATTCGCTGCTGTCCAGTGGCAGGCAACCTTCGAGCACCGAGCAGATCCTTGAGCGCTGATTGATATCGCATTGCGCGAATTCGATTTCCCGTGGGCGGCTCAGGCTGTGAATCGCTGCAACGCCACCCTGGCGAGATACGCGCAAAACGGAATCTTTATCCAGCTCGGGTAGCGTTTTCATACGGTCTCCTCGGATTATTCGATACCGACTTGCGCCCAGGCTTGCTGCACGGTGTCGGCTGCTTCGGCGCCAAAGCGCTGGCCGGCGTGGTCGACGGTCAGTTTTGCGAACGCGTCGAACGTTGCCTCCTGGCTCAAGCGGTTGTCGCACAGCGTGTCGTACCAGATTCGTCCGGCCTTTTCCCACGCGAAGCCGCCAAACGCTCGGGCTGCCAGGTAAAACGCGCGGTTGGGAATGCCGGAATTGATGTGCACACCGCCATTGTCTTCGCTGGTGAGGACGAACTTGCGCATATGGTCCGGTTGCGGATCTTTGCCCAGCAACGGGTCGTCATATGCTGTGCCAGGGTGCGACATCGAGCGCAGGCCCTTGCCCTGAATCTTCGGCATCAGCAGGTCGGCGCCGATCAACCAGTCGGCCTGCTCGGCGGTTTGCCCGAGGGTGTACTGCTTGGCCAAGATGCCGAAGACATCCGACAGCGACTCGTTCAGCGCGCCGGACTGATTGGCATAAATCAGCCCGGCCTCGCTCTCGGTGACACCGTGGGCCAGTTCATGGCCGATGACATCGAGCGAGCGGGTGAAGCGCTGGAAGATTTCGCCATCGCCGTCACCGAAGACCATCTGCGCGCCGTTCCAGAATGCGTTCTCATAACCCTGGCCATAATGCACGCTGCCGATCAGGGCAAATCCCTGATTGTCGATCGAGTCGCGACCGAGCACTTTCCAGAAGAAATCATAGCTGGCGCCCAGCGCATCGTAAGCCTCGTCGACCGCCGGATCCCCCGATGCCGGCTGGCCCTCGAGGCGCACCGGCATGCCCGGCAAGAGCATTTTGTTCTGTGCATCGTGCACGCTGCGCCGGGCCAGGCCAGGCTTGCTCGCCTCCGGCAGAATCGCCCGCGCCGGCGGCTGCGAAGGGCGGCCGGGGTTGGGCAACAGGCTGCGCACATGATTGAGTGTCTGCATCGCGGCACTGCGCTGCGGTTCCGAACCGTGGGCAATGATGCGGTTGAGGATGTAGGGCGGGATGAAACTGCGCAGCAATCGGGAGTCGGTCATCAAAGCATCCTTGTCGTCATACGATGTCGATACACATGTGAGCGGCAACGCGTGTTTTCGGTTCCATGGATTGCCATCGTCGACGGATTCTGCGAAAAACGCCGTCCGCGAACACCTCGACAGAGCCTACGACATGACAGACGAACTGCAAACCATCGACCTGCAACCCGGCGACGGCAAAGCCGCAGTCAAAGGCGCGCTGATCACCACCCAATACACTGGCTGGCTGGAAGACGGCACGGAATTCGACTCGTCCTGGAGCCGCGGCAAACCGTTTCAGTGCGTGATCGGCACTGGCCGAGTGATCAAAGGCTGGGATCAGGGCCTGATGGGCATGCAGGTCGGCGGCAAACGCAAATTGCTGGTGCCGGCGCGTCTGGGGTACGGCGAGCGGACCATGGGCAAGATCCCGCCGAATTCGAATCTGCTGTTTGAAATTGAGTTGTTGGAGGTTTTGACGCGCGAGGATTGAGGTCTGAGGAACGTGCGTCTGGATGAAGCAACCCTCATCCAAACGCTTTCAACTTCGGATGCTCAGGTGAACATCTCTATATCGTCCATTGTGTCCTCAATGACGCCCTGCAACGAGGGCATCCGACCCCTTAAGTTTTCGAGCGCCGGCAAAACGGTTTCGGTATTCAGTCTTCCATGTCGACGAGCGATATGGCCCAGGGCGGTGATGGCAGAGGCAGCAATCGCTTCGGTTTCGCTGGAGAGGTACTTGGCGCAGATTTCCTCTGCCCAACTGCCATCGGGTTCATTCAAGCCAATGGAGATCAGTGCGCAAATGACATCCTCCTGAGCGCCGCTGGTCAGTAATCGTACGGATTCATCATGATCTATTGACGGGTCTTGGTAGGTGAGGCTCACTTTCTTGCTCCCAGAATATTGCCCTTGCTGTCTACTTTCCTGGCTTTGATCAATGCGTTTTTCATGTCTTGATGAAGCTTATCCCATGGCCTTACGTGTCCGTGGTAGACCTCACCACCAGTGCGATCAAAAACGACCAACTCATTGGCATCGGGATCCACTCCAATCCTGCGCGTAGATGTCGGCTTTACCTGAACCGAACTCTCCAAAGCCTTCTGCCCATTCGAAGGGCCCTTGCTCTTGTGGGGAGTGTCTTTTTTTCCATGGTAACTGGCAGCGTCGAACTCAAGTGCCAAGACAATGTAAAGGGGCTTTATTCCCGAGCCAGCCGGAAAGACCAGAATAAAGTCCTGATATTCAGGCGGGTAAACCGGATTGACGATGATTTTGTCCGCCTGCTCGGTCGGCGGGTATATCCAGATGTGTGGAACCTGCGGCGCACCCTCCAACGGCGGAATTGCCGATCCGCCTGATGAGTCTACAGAGGGAGTCCAGAGTAGGGTCGACCCATTGCCAAAATCTGCGACGTACGAGGCGCCTTGCTTGACGAACTGGACGACAGGAATCATTTCCCAATCGCTGCGCGTTTGAGTGTTGTATCCGTATCCTTTCAACGTCCCATCGGGCTGCTGTTCTACATGCAATCGAACCCGAGTCCGGGCTGTCTCGAGCGACTGTAGTTGCTCTTCTGTGTAGAGAGCACTATCGGCGAGACTCGATGGCCACAGCAGCGCAACCAACCCGAGCAACCCGCCTGCGACGACACCGCCGGCGGCCAGGCTTGTGGTACTTGCGGCGGCAGTGCTGGTGCTCAGACTGCCAGAGCTGCCGAGAGCAAAAGCTCCGATCGACGCTTGCAAACTGGTCGCGCCAATTGTCTTGAGTGCAATATTCCCGGCCGAGTCGCGTTCACGCCCCCCTAGCAAGGACAGCGTTCCATAATCCGAAATTTTCCCGACCGGTATAAATCCGGATGGATTGGCATCATTGATAACACCGTTCGGCAGCTTGCAACTTTTCACAAACACACAGCCGCTTATATTTTGCTGTCGCGGTATGACCTGGTTGCCAAGACGATGTTCGTGAGCCTGCTGCCGCGCCAGCATGTCTTCATAAGCGGCATGCGCGGCCTCGCGCGCAGCAAGTTCGCTGGCAGTCATGTAGCGGCTGGTGATGTGGTGTCCGTCTCCCTCTGGCGGGTTCTGGACCCGGGGGATGTCTTTCTTGCGAGCCATGAGCGTCCTTGTCCGCTGTTTAAAAACGAAGCGAACGCTAAAGCTACGAAGGAGTGATGGATGTAGGACGCGTCTGAAAGTGTTGCGGTTGTCAGGACTGCAAAAAGATCAAATCCATGGCCAGAGAGGTCAACAAATCGCCTTACCCTACCGCCCAAACCGCTCCCGATAAACCGACGGCGGCACGCCCACCACACTGCGGAACGCCGCTCGAAAACTCTCCACCGAGCGATAGCCGCAGCGCTGGGCGATCTGCTCGGTGTGTTGGTGAGTGCTTTCGAGCAATTCTCGCGCCCGCGCCAGGCGTTCATGTTGCAGCCACGCCTTGGGCGTTTGCCCGCTGGCTTCGGCGAAGCGCCGCAAAAAGGTGCGCTCGCTCATCGCCGCTTCACTGGCCAGATCGCCGACTTCCAGTGGTTCGTGCAGGCGTTCGCGGGCCCATTGCATGACGCGCGACAGGTCGCTGCGTGGGGTCGGGCTGACCGGCGTTGGGATGAATTGGGCCTGGCCGCCGGTGCGTTGCGGCGACATGACCAGGCGCCGCGCGACGGCGTTGGCAACCTGCGTGCCGAAGTCGCGGGTTACCAGATGCAGGCAGGCGTCGATGCCGGCGGCGCTTCCGGCGGAGGTGATCAGTTGACCGGCGTCGACGTAGAGCACGTCCGGATCGACCTCGATGGCCGGGAAGCGTTGCGCCAGTTCGCTGGTGTAGCGCCAGTGGGTGGTGGCCCGGTGACCGTCGAGCAAGCCGCTGGCAGCGAGGACGAATACGCCCGAGCAGATCGACAGCAACCGCGCGCCTCGGGCATGGGCCTGACGCAACGCGTCGATCAGCGCTGGCGGTATTTGGGCGTTGCGATCGCGCCAGCCGGGAATGACGATGGTGCGCGCTTCGCTGAGCAGTTCCACACCGCCATCGGCTAACACTTGAATCCCGCCCATGGCGCGCATCGGGCCTTGATCGACTGCGGCAATCGCATGCTCGTACCAAGGGAAATCGAACTCCGGTCGGGCCAGGCCAAAGATCTCCACGGCAATGCCGAACTCGAACGTGCAGAGGCCATCGTAGGCGAGAATGGCGACGAGATTGGGCTGAGTGAGCATTTGGCGGAAAACTCCCGGTCGGTGTCTTGCGCGCCACTGTAGCGACAAGCGCCGGCTCGATAAAGTCTGTTCATACCCCACAGACAAAGGAGCAACACTGCATGACCAGCCTGGTTCGCGAAATCCCTGCCGCCCCCTCGGCGATTGCGCTGATGCATTTCAGCAATCGTCTGACCTTCGAAACTGATTGCTCCGACGTGTTCAGCAGCCACGAGGCCGGGGAGGTCGATTTTGTTCTGGTGGACGTGCGCGGCCCATTGGCGTTCGAACGCGGCCATGTGCCCGGTGCGATCAACATCCCGACACGCTTGCTCACGGCGGAACTCTTGGCCGATTACCCGAAAAACACCGTGTTCGTGGTCTATTGCGCCGGGCCGCATTGCAACGGTGCGAACAAGGCGGCGGTGAAGCTGGCGGCGCTGGGTTATCCGGTGAAAGAGATGATCGGCGGCGTCACCGGATGGCTCGATGAAGGTTTCGAACTGAGCGCGGCGTCAGTCGCCAATACACCTGTCGCCTGCGAATGCTGACGTTTCTATAGGAGCTGCCGGAGGCTGCGATCTTTTGAACTTGATCTCAAAAAAACAAGATCAAAAGATCGCAGCCTGCGGCAGCTCCTACAGTGGAATCAGCGTTTCTTGCTCTGAAAACAGTCTTGTCCTGCAGCCTTCGCACCACCACGGCGCACGCGCTGAGCCTCGTCAATGCGTGCGCCGATGTTCTGTAAGTATTTGTCGCTTAAAAACAATTGCCCCTGTGCGCGTCGCCATAGACTGCCGGCCACTTCGGTTTTTGCTGTTAGAACGCCATGACCGAATGCTGACTCGAAAGCTGCCAATAAAAGCCTCCGCACGGGAGTAATAAATGAAAAAGCTAGTGATGTTCGGTGCCCTGGCACTGTCGATGTTGTCCCTGACCGCTGTGGCTGAAGACGCCAAGCCGATCCGCATCGGTATCGAAGCCGGGTACCCGCCATTCTCGATGAAAACCCCTGACGGCAAACTCACTGGTTTTGACGTGGACATCGGCGATGCACTGTGTGCGCAGATGAAAGTTAAATGCACGTGGGTCGAGCAAGAGTTCGACGGTCTGATCCCGGCACTGAAAGTGAAGAAGATCGACGCGATCCTGTCGTCGATGACCATCACCGACGACCGCAAGAAAAACGTCGATTTCACCATCAAGTACTACCACACCCCGGCACGCTTCGTGATGAAGCAAGGCTCGGGCGTCAAAGACCCGCTGACTGAACTCAAGGGCAAGAAAGTCGGCGTGCTGCGCGCCAGTACTCACGACCGTTACGCGACCGAAGTGCTGGTTCCGGCCGGAATCGAACTGGTGCGCTACGGCTCGCAGCAGGAAGCCAACCTCGACATGGTGTCCGGGCGTATCGACGCGATGCTGGCCGACTCGGTCAACCTCAGCGACGGTTTCCTGAAAACCGACGCCGGCAAAGGCTTCGAATTCGTCGGCCCGACGTACGAAGACGCCAAGTACTTCGGCGGCGGCGCTGGCATTGCCGTGCGCAAGGGCGATACCGCACTGGCTGAGCAATTCAACAAAGCCATCACTGAAATCCGCGCCAATGGCGAGTACAAGAAAGTCCAGGACAAGTACTTCGACTTTGACGTATACGGCCATTAATACGCCGTGAGAAAAAGTGGCCTCGTTTGCGCGGTGGCCACTTTTTTTATGCTTTCTTTCTACTGATAGAGATCCATTGTGGGAGCGGGCTTGCCCGCTTCCACAGGGGATCTGTGTGATGCAGATATGAGGAGTTAACCATGCAACGCATCGACCACGTTCTGCCCTGGAGCCATTTGGGCAGTGAGCGCTCCCTCAGCGTGTTCCGCTATGGCGCCGGCAGCCGCAAGGTGTATATCCAGGCCAGCCTGCACGCCGATGAACTGCCGGGCATGCGCACCGCGTGGGAACTCAAGCTGCGCCTGAGCGAACTGGAGCAGCAGGGCCGCTTGCAGGGCGTCATCGAGTTGGTGCCGGTGGCCAATCCGATTGGCCTGGATCAGCATCTGCAAGGCAATCACATGGGCCGCTTCGAACTGGGCAGCGGCAAGAATTTCAACCGCGCATTCGTCGAACTCAGCGCCCCGGTCGCGGCGCTGGTTGGCGAGCGTCTGGGCGCGGATGCCGAGGCCAACGTCGCGCTGATCCGCCAAGCCATGGCTCAGGTCTTCGAAGAATTGCCAGCGCCGGCATCGCAACTGGAAGCCTTGCACCGCTTGTTGCTGCGCCACGCCTGCGACGCCGACATCACCCTCGACTTGCACTGCGACTTCGACGCTGCGATTCACCTCTACGCGCTGCCGCAACACTGGCCGCAATGGCAATCGCTGGCGGCGCGGTTGCAGGCCGGCGTCGCGTTGCTCTGCGAGGATTCCGGCGGTAGCTCGTTCGATGAGTCCTGCTCGACACCGTGGCTGCGTCTGGCCAAAGCATTCCCGGACGCGGCGATTCCGGCGGCGAATCTGGCGACGACGCTGGAGCTGGGCAGCATGGGCGACACCCGCGTCGATCAGGCTCAGGCCAACTGCGAAGCGATTCTGGGTTTTCTCGCCGAGCAGGGTTTCATCAGCGGCGACTGGCCGGCGGCGCCGAGCGAATGTTGTGAAGGTCTGCCGTTTGAAGGCACTGAATACCTGTTCGCCCCGCACCATGGCGTGGTCAGTTTCTTGCGCAATGCCGGCGAGTGGGTAGAGCAGGGTGATGCGTTGTTCGAGGTTGTTGACCCGTTGCAGGATCGCGTGACCACCGTGCGCGCCGGCACCAGCGGGGTGCTGTTCGCGATTGATCGCGGGCGCTATACCGAGCCGGGGATCTGGCAGGCGAAAGTGGCGGGGAGGGTGCCGTTTCGTACCGGCAAGCTGACGAACGACTGACAGGTTGCGGTGAAGGTGCGGGCCTCTTCGCGAGCAGGCTCGCTCCCACAGGGGGAACGCATTTCAACGGTGGGAGCGAGCCTGCTCGCGAAAGGGCCATCAGCCACGCCACAAAATTTGGATCCTCAGCCGAGAATGTTAGGCTCCCCCGCGAACCCGACACTCTGTGAAGGAGCGCTCCATGCTGAAATTGTTCGCCCTGCTGACCCTGCTCGCATCCACCGCCGTCCATGCGCAAACCACCCTGCAATCCGACCTGCCGCTCAAATACCTCGAACAGGTCCACGCCGACGCAGAACCACGTCCGCTGGTGATTTTCCTGCACGGCTATGGCAGTAACGAGGCCGATCTCATCGGCATGAAATTTCAGCTGCCGGTGCAGTACAACTACCTGTCGGTGCGCGCGCCGATGACGTTGGATGAAGGACGTTACCAGTGGTTTCGCAAGAAAGGCGAAGGCGCCTACAACGGCGAGACAGATGATCTGAAGGTCAGCGGTCAGAAGCTGCGGGACTTTATCGCCCAGGCCGCGAGGAAATATCACGCCGCGCCGGACAAGGTGTACCTGATCGGCTTCAGCCAGGGCGCGATGATGAGCTACGAAGTGGGCCTGCGCGCGCCAGCAGCCGTGGGCGGATTCGCTGCGTTGAGCGGGCGCTTGTTGCCGGTGCTCAAGGCCGAACTCAAGCCCGGGCAAGCGCCGTTGCCGCTGAGCATTTTTATCGGCCACGGCACCGCCGATGATCCGGTGCCTTACCGTCACGGAACCGAGGCCAATGCGCTATTGCAAAAGCTCGATTACAAACCCGAGTTTCATGCTTATCCGGGCGTCGGCCACAGCATCAGCGCGGCCGAACTGCGCGATCTGAATGGCTGGCTGCAGCGGCTCAATCCTTGACGATGGCTTTGACCAGAGCATCGTGAGCCTTCTTGTCGCTGGCGCGGGAGATCACCTGCACCAGCGCCATCTTCGTCCCGGAGCCGGCCAGCAATGTGGTGTTGAGCGTCTGGCCACCACCCTGAGTGGCCGTACTGTCAACCTGACGCAAACCCAGGCCGGTGCCTTTCTGGGTCAGGCTTTTTTCGCTGAGCTTGTTGAAGTCCGGCAGGGCCTTGCGCTGATCGTCGATGAAACTCGACACGCTGGCGTCAAGAAACTCACCGTCGTTGTCCTTGACGTTCTGTCCTTCGGGGATCTGGTTTTCGGCGGCGATGACCACGGTCCTGGTGGCCTGGTTGGTGTACATCGTGCCCTTGGCGCCGCTTGGGCTGGCGGGCAGCGGGTCGGCAACGAAGCCTTTGGGCAGGACGAAGGCAAACTTGCCGTCGAGCAGCGAGACCTTCTCGGTTTTGACTTTTTCCTTGGCGGCGTGCGCGTTGATCGCGGCAAAACCGGCGACGGCCGCCAACATCAGGATGACGGCTTTTTTGCTCAACAATGACATCTGAATCTCCGGGAATGGGTCGCGCGAGGCGGGCGATCATCCCACGGAGCGTACCGGGCGTTCCAGCGCGATTCGTCCGGGCGTTTATTGCGCTTGCGCCTTCGCCGCTGGCCGCGCCAGCAGACGCCGGGTCACGCCGAGCATCGCTACCGACACCGCTACGCCCACCACGAAGCCGCTCAGGCCCATGCTCGGCAGCGTCAAGGCTGACACCAGGCAGAACGCTGAGAACGAATACATGCCGGTCGCCGTTGCGCGCAGTAACGCAGCGGTAAACGCCGGGCCTCGCGTTTGTTGCGAAAACACCGCCATGACGCTGCCAAGTACGGGGAACACCGCGAGCAGGCCGCTCCAGCGCTCCCCGACGGTGCTGGCGAGCATCGTCACCACCAGTGTCAGCGCAGCGCCGGCAATCATCCGCCAAATCAGTTTGTCCGACTTCGGCGCTCGCCCGTTCAACGCCGGCTGCACCTCGGGAAACAGGTACGGCGATGCAAGCAGCGCCACCGCCGCGGCAATTACCGAAAACGGCAAGGATGCCGGGATCACCGACAACACCGCTGCCAGCACGCCCCAAACCGCCAGCGAAACCGTCAGTGCCCACGGCCAATCGGCGCGTTGCGCGACCTGCGCATAGGTGACGCAGAAGGCGATCATCGCGAACATTGCTGACAGCGCCGCCACCGCAGATTGCGCGGCAAACTGCGGGCCTTGTTCGACCGCGAGAAAAAACAGAATGGGCCCGACCACGACCGGCAATCCCGACAACCACCCAGCCACGCTCGGGCCCCAACGTTTGCCCGCCAGAGAAATCAGCAGGAGAAAACCGGGAATCAGCAGCAGTTTGAGGATCAGCACGCGGGTCTCTCCGTTGGGTCAGGGTGGGTACGTTAGCACTGCGCTTGGGAGATTGCTGCCTATGTGTGCAAAGTTTGTATACAAAATTTCAAGCATGAATCCGGCTATGCTTCGAACATTCAGAGCGTGGCGCAGAGGATACGGCGATGAGCAGAACACCCAAACTTGTCCGTGGCTGCTGTGGCATCGGCTTGTGGGCGCTGTTGCTCACGCCGACATGGGCCAATTGGCAAGACGCCGTGCCCGGTGCGCAAATCATCGGCAGCGGCGATTTCAGCGTGTTCGGCTTCGATGTTTACAGCGCTCGTTTGTGGAGTGCCGCACGACCTCTCGCGGACGGCCAGCCTTTTGCGCTGGAGCTGATCTATCGCCGCGCGATCTCGCGCGACGATCTGGTCAGCACCAGCGTCGACGAGATCAAGCGCCTGGCCGGCCCCAGCGTCAGCCCGGCACAACTGGCCAATTGGCAGGTGCAGATGCAGCAGTCGTTTATCGACGTGCAGGCCGGCACGCGCATAACCGGCGTATATCTGCCGGGGCAGGGCGCGCGGTTTTTTGTCGGGCAGAAATTGCAACATGAGATCGAGGATCCGCAGTTTGCCAAGGCGTTTTTCGATATCTGGCTGGATCCGCGAACACGCAGTCCCGAGTTGCGCGAGCAGTTGTTGGGGGCGAGTCAATAAGATCAGCAGATCGCGTTCCAAATGCAGGAGCTGCTGCAGGCTGCGATCTTTGCTCTTCAAGGCTTCTGGCGAAACGTCTAAGCTGCCGGGTTCCCGTTTTTGTTTCTGGATGTGTGCGTGAAATTCAGTTTGCCCAAAATCGCCACCGCGCCGTTTTGCCCGCCGGAAGTGGCCGGCAGTGTCGCGGTCGATCCGACTGCGTCGTTCTTCAAACGCGTGCTGCGTTTTGCCGGTCCCGGTTTGCTGGTGTCGATCGGCTACATGGATCCGGGCAACTGGGCCACTGCGATCGAGGCCGGTTCGCGTTTTGGCTACAGCCTGTTGTTCGTGGTGTTGCTGGCGAGTCTGGCCGGCATGGTCGTGCAGTGCCTGTGCTCGCGGCTGGGCATCGCCACTGGTCGCGATCTGGCGCAGTTGTCCCGCGAGCGCTACAGCACGCCGACCGCACGCCTGCAATGGGGGCTGGCGGAAATTTCGATCATCGCCACCGACCTCGCCGAAGTGCTTGGCTGTGCATTGGCGTTTCACTTGCTGCTCGGGTGTTCGCTGACGTTCGGCATTGCCTTGACGGCGTTCGACACTCTCCTCGTATTGGCCCTGCAAAACCGTGGCTTCCGCCGCCTGGAAGCGATCATGCTGGTGCTGGTCGCGACCATCGGTGTGTGTTTCTTCGTCGAGTTATTGTTGATCAAGCCGTACTGGCCGGACGTGGCGCAGGGCTTCAAACCTTCGCTGTCGGCCATTGGCGATGCTGCGCCGTTGTATCTGGCGATTGGCATCCTCGGCGCCACGGTGATGCCGCATAACCTTTATCTGCACACCTCGATCGTGCAGACGCGGATGATCGGCAAGGACTTGGCGAGCAAGCAGGACGCAGTGAAGCTGGCGCGCATCGATACGATCGGGTCGCTGGCCCTGGCGCTGCTGGTCAACGCGGCAATTCTGATTCTCGCAGCGGCAGCGTTCCACCAGTCCGGGCACACCGATGTGGTCGACATTCAGGACGCCTATCACCTGCTCGATCCGCTGGTTGGCGGTGCGCTGGCAAGCGTGCTGTTTGGCGTAGCGCTGCTCGCGTCCGGGCAAAGTTCCACATTCACCGGGACCATCGCCGGGCAGGTGATCATGGAGGGCTATCTGAATCTGCGGATCCCGTGCTGGCAGCGACGCCTGATCACCCGCGGCCTGGCGCTGATTCCCGCGTTCATTGGCGTTTGGCTGCTCGGTGATGGCGCGATTGGCAAGTTGCTGGTGTTGAGCCAGGTCGTGCTCAGCCTGCAACTGCCGTTCGCCTTGTATCCGTTGATCCGCATGACCAACGACCGGCAATTGATGGGGCCGTTCGTCAATCGCTGGCCGACCCGGGTGCTGGCCTGGGGGCTGTTTGTGCTGATCAGCGGGGCGAATTGCTGGCTGATATTGCAGTGGGCAGTTTGATAGCCGGTGTGCGGTGATCAGCTCGCCCTTGGAGGGAAGCTCGCTCCCACAGTTTTCGCGGTGACCACTTCGAATCAGCAGCCGACGAGGGGTCATCCATCAACTTGTTTCGCAGCGGGCGAGCCTATACTGTATATGCACACAGTAAAGGGCCCGCGCCATGCAAATCATCGACAAGCTCAGCATCCTCGCCGACGCCGCCAAGTACGACGCCTCCTGCGCCAGCAGTGGCGCGCCCAAGCGCAGCTCCGAAGGCAAGAGCGGGCTTGGATCGACGGACGGCATGGGCATTTGCCACAGCTATACGCCGGACGGGCGCTGTGTGTCGTTGTTGAAGATCCTGCTGACCAACTTCTGCCTTTACGATTGCCAATACTGCGTCAACCGCCGTTCCAGCGACGTGCCGCGTGCACGGTTCACCCCGGAAGAAGTCGTCACGCTGACCATGGATTTCTACCGGCGCAACTGTGTCAGCGGCCTGTTTCTCAGCTCCGGTATCATCCGCTCGGCGGACTACACCATGGAGCAACTGGTGCGCGTGGCGAAGTTGCTGCGTGAAGAGCACGAGTTTCGCGGCTACATCCATCTCAAGACCATTCCGGAAGCCGATCCTGCTTTGATCGAAGAAGCGGGGCGTTACGCCGACCGCCTCAGCGTCAACATAGAATTGCCCACCGATGCGAGCCTGCAGACGCTCGCACCGGAGAAGGACATCACCTCGATCAAGCAAGCGATGAACACCATCTACACCGGTGTGCAGACCGTGTTGAACGAGCCGCGCTCGGCGAAGTTCGCCCCGGCCGGGCAAAGCACGCAGTTGATCGTCGGTGCCGATGACACCGATGACAGCACCATCCTGCACAGCGCCCAATCCTTGTACGGCAACTTCCGCCTGCGCCGGGTCTATTACTCGGCGTTCAGCCCGATCCCCGACAGCCCGAAAAGCGTGCCACTCGCCGCGCCGCCGCTGATGCGCGAGCATCGTTTGTATCAGGCCGATTTCCTCCTGCGCAGCTACGGCTACAGCGCAGACGAATTGCTCAAGGGGCCGGGCAATCTGGCGCTTGATATCGATCCGAAACTGGCGTGGGCGCTGGAAAACCGCGAAGTGTTCCCCTTGGACCTGAATCGTGCCGACGCGGCATTGATCTCGCGCATTCCCGGTATCGGCTTGCGCACTACCGAGCGCCTGGTCGAGCTGCGTCGCCAGCGCCGCATCCGTTACGAAGACGTTGCGCGGATGCGCTGCGTGCTGGCCAAGGCCAAGCCGTTCATCATCACCAGCGATTACCACCCGCAACAGGCTGAAGTCACCAGCCACATGCTCTATCAGCAATTGCGCGACCGGCCGATGCCGCAGCAGATGGGGTTGTGGGGATGATCAGTCTTGATTGCGATGACCTGTTCGACAACTGGCGCCAGCAAGCACGCTGGTTGCTCAGCCATGAGATCGATCCGAGTCTGGTGAGCTGGGCGGCGGAAGGGGTGGGGGATCTGTTTGCCAGTGATGATCACATGCCCGAAGGGCAGGGGCCGTTTCAGGCGCGTATTCCCCGTGCGCTGCTCGCCACCCTCGAACAAGCGGCGCGTTATCGCGGCGAGCAACGCTGGAGCCTGTTGTATGAAGTGCTGTGGCGCGTCAGCCATGGCGACCGCACGGCGATGATGGCCGGCGATAAACTCGGCAGCGAACTGCAGCGTCGAATCAAACAGGTCAGCCGCGAAGCCCATCATCTGCATGCGTTTGTGCGCTTTATCGAGCGCCCGAAGGCTCTGCCCGGCCCGCAATATGTGGCGTGGCACGAACCGGCGCATGACATTCTGCACAGCGCCAGCGAGCACTTCATCGGGCGTATGGGCCAGCATCGCTGGTTGATCGCCACGCCACGCGACGGTGTTTATTACGACGGCGAGCAATTGATTCACGAGCGTCAGTGCCCGATTGAATGGCAGCAACTGGCGCAGAACGTTGATGATCCGCATGGCGATTTGTGGTTGACCTACTACAGCCACATCTTCAACCCGGCGCGGTTGAACCCCAGGGTCATGCAAGGACACTTGCCGGTGAGATTCTGGAAGAACCTGCCGGAGGGTGAGTTGATTCCCGGTTTGATTACCCAGGCGCGGATGGGCAAACAGCAGAACGGGCAGGCGAGCGGGATTGCCAGTCGAGCCGGAAAGCGGATTGCTTTGAAATAGAAGATCAAAAGATCGCGGCCTTCGGCAGCTCCTACAGAGACCGTGTAGGAGCTGCCGAAGGCCGCGATCTTTTGATTTTTTGATTTTCTGTAGCCCAGCAAAAAGCCCTCCATCAATCGCTCAATGGAGGGCTTCTTTTCAACATCAAAAACCGTCAGTTCAAACCTTGACGATCCAGCCCGCTGGCGCTTCGATGTCGCCGGTTTGCACTCCAGTCAGCTCCTTGTAGAGCTGCTGGGTCACCGGACCCACTTCGGTTTCGCTATGGAACACATGCAGATGATCGTTGTAGCTGATGCCGCCGATCGGCGTGATCACGGCAGCAGTACCGCAGGCACCGGCTTCCTTGAAGTCCGCCAGTTTGTCGATCAGCACGTCGCCTTCGACCACTTCCAGACCCAGACGCGATTTGGCCAATTCGATGAGCGACAGGCGGGTGATGCCTGGCAGGACCGATGGCGAGTTCGGGGTGACGAACTTGTTGTCGTGAGTAATCCCGAAGAAGTTGGCCGAGCCCACCTCTTCGATTTTGGTGTGAGTCATCGGATCGAGGTAGATCGCGTCGGCAAAGTTGGCTTTCTTGGCTTTCGAGCCCGGCATCAGGCTGGCTGCGTAGTTGCCACCGACCTTGGCGGCGCCGGTGCCTTGTGGGGCGGCGCGGTCGTAGCTGGAGATCTGGAAGTTGTGCGGAGTCAGGCCGCCCTTGAAGTAGGCGCCGACCGGAATGCAGAAGATCGAGAAGATGAACTCGGGCGCGGTGCGCACGCCGATGTTGTCACCGACGCCGATCACGAACGGGCGCAGGTACAGCGCGCCGCCGGTGCCGTAAGGCGGGATGAAACGCTCGTTGGCGCGAACCACGGCTTTACAGGCTTCGATGAACTGCTCGGTGTCCACGGTCGGCATCAGCAGACGTGCGCAGCTGCGTTGCATGCGCAGGGCGTTCTGGTCCGGGCGGAACAGGTTGATCGAGCCGTCCTTGCAACGATAGGCCTTCATGCCTTCGAAGCACTGCTGGCCATAGTGAAGAGCCGTCGAGCCTTCGCTGATGTGCAGGACGTTATCTTCGGTCAGGGTGCCTTTGTCCCACTCGCCATCGCGAAAGTACGACAGATAGCGTTTGTCGGTCTTGATGTAGTCAAAACCCAGCTTGTCCCAATTGATGCTCTCGTTACCCATGACACCCTCTATCACTGAACAACCGCCGAAACGGTTCAAGGCTTCTGACGTTTTTTTGGATGGGCACAACAATACTTCATTCTTGAGCGGTTTCGCAGCCGGAATTCGCTCCGCTGATCGTTCCCTCGACTGATCGTTCCCACGCTCTGCGTGGGATTGCCTCATCGGACGCTCCGCGTTCGGCTGTTGGGACGCAGAGCGTCCCGGGCTGCATTCCCACGCGGAGCGTGGGAACGATCAATTTGACGGATTTACAGATGCAGCGCATGCCCCAGGGCCCGCAACGCCGCCTCCTGCACCGCTTCGCCCAAGGTTGGGTGCGCATGAATGGTGCCGCCGATGTCTTCCAGCCGCGCGCCCATTTCCAGGCTTTGCGCAAACGCCGTCGACAACTCGGAAACCCCAACGCCCACGGCTTGCCAACCGACAATCACATGATTGTCGCGACGCGCGACCACACGGACGAAGCCGCTTTTCGATTCCAGGGTCATCGCCCGGCCATTGGCGGCGAACGGGAAGCTTGCAACGATGCAATCCAGCCCGGCAGCCTTGGCCTCGTCCGGGGTGTTGCCGACCACCACGAGTTCCGGGTCGGTAAAGCACACGGCGGCGATGGCGGTCGGGTTGAATTCACGGCGCTTGCCGCTGATCAGCTCGGCAACCATCTCGCCCTGGGCCATGGCGCGGTGAGCGAGCATCGGTTCGCCGCTGACATCGCCGATGGCGTAGACATTGCGCATGCTGGTCTGGCAATGGCTGTCGATCCTGATTGCCGAGCCGTTCATGTCCAGATTCAGCGCTTCGAGATTGAAGCCTTGAGTGTTGGGTTTGCGCCCGACCGCGACCAGCACCTGATCGGTTTCCAGGTTCAAGGTTTCGCCTTCAGGATCGCGCACCTGCAACGTACCGTCGAAGCCCAGCACGCTGTGCTTGAGGTAAAGCTTCATGCCCAATTGCTTCAATGCGTCGTGCACCGGTTGGGTCAGCTCAGCGTCGTAAGCGGGCAAGATGCGATCCTGCGCCTCGACCACGCTGACATCGGCACCGAGCTTGCGGTAGGCGATGCCCAGCTCCAGACCGATGTAACCACCGCCCACCACGACCAGACGTTTGGGCACAGAAGTTGGCGCCAGCGCCTCGGTGGAGGAAATGATCGGCCCACCGATTGGCAGGATCGGCAGGTTGACGCTGGTCGAGCCGGTGGCCAGCACCAGATGCTCGCACTGGATGCGCGTATCGCCGACTTCCACGGTTTTGCCGTCGATGATTTTTGCCCAGCCGTTGACGACCTGCACCTTGTTCTTCTTCAGCAATGCGGCGACGCCAGTGGTCAGACGATCAACGATACCGTCCTTCCACTCGACACTTTTAGAGATGTCAAGACTCGGCGCGGAAACGCTGATGCCCAGCGCCGAATGCTGATGGTGATGCTGCGTCTGATGGAACTGCTCAGCGACATGGATCAGCGCTTTCGAGGGGATGCAGCCAATGTTCAGGCAGGTGCCGCCCAGAGATTGGCCCTCCACCAGAATGGTCTGGATGCCCAATTGCCCAGCGCGAATCGCTGTTACATACCCGCCGGGGCCACCGCCAATAATCAGCAGCGTGGTGTTCAGAGTCTGCATTGCGTTACTCCACAAACAAAGTGGCAGGTTGTTCGAGCAAGCCCCGAATGGCCTGGATGAAGAGCGCCGCGTCCATGCCGTCGACCACGCGGTGATCGAATGAGCTGGAGAGGTTCATCATCTTGCGAATCACCACTTGGCCTTTGACCACCATTGGCCGTTCGACGATTTTGTTCACGCCGACAATCGCCACTTCCGGCAGGTTCAGCACCGGCGTACTGACGATGCCGCCCAGCGCACCGAGGCTGGTCAGGGTGATGGTCGAACCGGACAATTCATCGCGGCTGGCCTTGCCATTGCGCGCGGCATTGGCCAGGCGCGAGATCTCTGCGGCGCTGTCCCACAGGCTGCGCGCTTCGGCGTGACGCACCACCGGCACCATCAGGCCGACATCGCTTTGCGTGGCGACGCCGACATGCACCGCGCCGAGGCGGGTGATGACTTGCGCTTCGTCGTCGTAACGGGCGTTCATCTGCGGAAAGTCGCGCAGGGCGACGACCAGCGCGCGAACGAGGAACGGCAGCAAGGTCAACTTGCCTCGGCTGGCGCCATGTTTCTCATTCAGATGCGCGCGCAGTTCTTCGATCGCGGTGACATCGATCTCCTCGACATAGCTGAAATGCGCGGCACGCTGAGTGGCATCCTGCATGCGCTGGGCGATCTTGCGGCGCATGCCGATCACGGGGATCTGTTCTTCGTCGTTGCGCTGGGCATAAGCGGCACCTGCCGGCGCCGAGGCATTGGACTGACCTTGCGCCAGATAAGCTTCAAGGTCTTCATGCAACACCCGACCGGCCGGGCCGGTGCCGCGCACCAGACGCAGTTGAATACCCAGATCCAGCGCATGTTTGCGCACGGCTGGCGAGGCCAGCGGACGCTCATCGGCTTCACGGGCAACCATCGGGCCTTGGCAAACCGCCGCCGGACGCGGGGCCGCTGGAGCAGGTTTGCTCTCGACAACAGCTTCCACTTTCGGCGCAACGGACTCTTGGGTAGCTACAGAAGTGGCGGACTCTTTGAGGTTGCCAGCCCCTTCAACCTCGATGCTGATCAGCACACTGCCGACCGCCATCACTTCGCCCGGCTGACCGCCGAGGGCGATGACCTTGCCGTGCACCGGCGATGGAATATCGACCATCGCCTTGTCGGTCATCACATCCGCCAGCACCTGATCTTCTACGACCAGATCGCCGACCTTGACGTGCCACTGCGACAGTTCTACTTCTGCGATGCCTTCGCCGATGTCCGGCATCTTGATAACGTGCGTGCCCATTCAGACCTCCATGACCCGTTTCAACGCCGCGCCCACTCGGGACGGCCCTGGGAAATACGCCCACTCCTGCGCGTGCGGGTAGGGAGTGTCCCAACCGGTGACGCGCTCGATCGGCGCTTCCAGGTGATGGAAGCAATGCTCTTGCACCAGCGACACCAGTTCGGCGCCGAAACCGCAGGTGCGCGTGGCTTCATGAACCACCACGCAACGGCCGGTTTTTTTCACCGATTTGACGATGGTGTCCAGATCCAGTGGCCACAGACTGCGCAGGTCGATGACTTCGGCATCCACCCCGGACTCCTCGGCAGCGACTTGCGATACATAGACGGTGGTGCCGTAGGTCAGCACCGTCACGTCCTTGCCCGGACGAGTGATCGCGGCGACGTCCAGCGGCACGGTGTAATAACCGTCCGGCACCTGGGCTTGCGGGTGTTTCGACCACGGGGTTACCGGGCGGTCGTGATGGCCATCGAACGGGCCGTTGTACAGGCGTTTCGGCTCAAGGAAGATCACCGGGTCATCGTTTTCGATGGAGGCGATCAGCAGGCCTTTGGCGTCGTACGGGTTGGACGGCATCACCGTACGCAAACCGCAGACCTGAGTGAACATCGCCTCGATGCTCTGGCTGTGGGTCTGGCCGCCGTAGATGCCGCCGCCGCATGGCATGCGCAAGGTCATCGGTGCGGTGAACTCGCCGGCCGAGCGATAACGCAGACGCGCGGCTTCGGAAATGATCTGGTCGGAGGCGGGGTAGACGTAGTCGGCGAACTGGATTTCGGCGACCGGGCGCAGTCCGTAAGCACCCATGCCGACAGCCACGCCGACGATGCCGCTTTCCGAAATGGGGGCGTCGAACACGCGCGAGGTGCCGTACTTGGTCTGCAGGCCTTCGGTGCAGCGGAACACACCGCCGAAGTAGCCGACGTCCTGACCGAAGACCACGACATTGTCATCGCGCTCAAGCATCACATCCATGGCCGAGCGCAGGGCCTGGATCATGGTCATGGTGGTCGTGGTCATGGCGGTTTCCAGCTGAATATTGTTGTTGTGATCGTTCATGTCAGATCCCCAACTGCTGACGCTGGCGCTTCAAGTGCTCCGGCATCTCTTTGTAGACGTCTTCGAACATGGTCGCGGCGCTCGGAATCTGCCCGCCGGCGAGGGTGCCGTACTGTTCGGCCTGTTTCTGCGCGGCGATGACTTCAGCTTCGAGCTCGGCGCTCACGGCGGCGTGCTCTTCTTCGGACCAGTGGCCGGCCTTGATCAGGTGCTGTTTCAGGCGCGCGATCGGATCGCCGAGGGGGAAGTGGCTCCAGTCATCGGCGGGGCGGTATTTGGATGGATCGTCGGAAGTCGAGTGCGGGCCCGCGCGGTAGGTGACCCATTCGATCATGGTCGGGCCGAGGTTGCGGCGGGCGCGTTCGGCAGCCCAGGCGGAAGCGGCGTAGACCGCGTAAAAGTCGTTGCCATCGACGCGCAGCGAGGCGATGCCGCAACCAACGCCGCGTCCGGCGAAAGTCGTGGCTTCACCGCCAGCAATGGCCTGGAAGGTGGAAATCGCCCATTGGTTGTTGACCACGTTGAGGATCACTGGCGCGCGATAAACGTGAGCGAAGGTGAGGGCGGTGTGGAAGTCCGATTCGGCAGTGGCGCCGTCACCGATCCACGCTGAAGCGATTTTGGTGTCGCCCTTGATCGCCGAGGCCATGCCCCAGCCGACGCCCTGAATGAATTGGGTGGCGAGGTTGCCGGAAATGGTGAAGAACCCGGCGTCCTTGACCGAGTACATGATCGGCAATTGCCGGCCCTTGAGCGGATCGCGCTCGTTGGACAGCAACTGGCAAATCAGGTCGACCAGCGGAACGTCGCGGGCCATCAGAATGCTCTGCTGGCGGTAGGTCGGGAAGCACATGTCATCGATGTTCAATGCCAGGGCCTGGGCGCTGCCAATGGCTTCTTCGCCAAGGCTCTGCATGTAGAACGACATCTTTTTCTGGCGCTGCGCGACGACCATGCGGTTGTCGTAGATGCGCGTCTTGAGCATCGCGCGCATGCCTTTGCGCAGGATCTCGACCGGCACATTTTCGGCCCACGGGCCGAGCGCATTGCCCTGATCGTCGAGCACGCGAATCAGACCGCGCGCCAGGTCGGCCGTGTCGGCAGGTTCTACATCGATGGGAGGTTTGCGCACCGTACCGGCATCGGTCAGATGCAGGTAGGAAAAATCGGTTTTGCAGCCTGGACGGCCCGAGGGTTCAGGGACGTGCAGACGCAGCGGTTCATACGCTTGGGTCATGGCTTCTACGCTCGATCTTGTGAATTTCTTGTAGTGAGCTGGCAGTCATTCCGGGGTAGAGGAAATCTTGTCCTACAACAATCATAGGCGCGGCCAAGAAGAATATTTCTCTCTGTTTTGTTGCGCTGGCGACCATTTGCAGATAGAAAATCTGCACAAGCATAAAAAACAGGTGATTTTGTCTCATGCGCAAACTGGACCGCACCGATATCGGCATTCTCAATAGCCTTCAGGAGAACGCGCGCATCACCAACGCCGACCTCGCCCGCTCGGTGAACCTGTCGCCCACGCCATGCTTCAACCGGGTCAAGGCAATGGAAGAATTGGGCCTGATTCGTGAACAGGTAACGCTGCTCGACGCGGACTTGTTGGGGCTGCACGTCAACGTATTCATTCACGTCAGCCTGGAGAAACAGGTTGAAGAAGCGCTGCAGCATTTCGAGGAAGCGATCTCGGATCGCCCCGAGGTCATGGAGTGCTATCTGATGGCTGGCGACCCGGATTATCTGATTCGCGTGCTGGTGCCGAGCATCCAGTCGCTGGAACGCTTCATGATGGATTTTCTGACCAAGGTGCCGGGGGTGGCGAACATTCGTTCCAGCTTTGCGCTCAAGCAGGTGCGCTACAAGACGGCGTTGCCGTTACCCGCGAATGGTTTGACGCTGGGTACCTGAGCTGTCCGCAGTTGGGTGCGGAAGCCTGAGCCATGTTGGATCGGGCCTTCGCGGCGGGGTCGGCGTATTCCTCAACGGAATGTCCCCCATGAAATCATTGGATTTTTCTTCTCTACGCTCGTCGCGTAGCGTGCCATCAAGGACACGGAGAAACGCCATGACTCAACCCACCGCTGACGCCGCCGGCAAATTCGACACCTTGCGCGCCAACGAGTATGCCCGCCAGAGCCGCATTGCCCTGGCCGGCTACGATGCCTGTCACGACCTGTCCGCCTGCATGCTCGCCGCCAGCCTCGGTCCGTCGCGTTCGGCAAAAGTGCTGGTGGTGGGCGCAGGCGGCACTGCCCAGGAAATCATCGCTATGGCCGCGCTGGAGCCGGGCTGGCAATTCATTGCGGTGGATCCTTCCGAGCCGATGCTGGAGGCCGCAGCCGAGCACTTGCGCGGCAATGATCTGTTGCACAGAACTCAAATACATCTTGGCCATGTCGAAGACTTGCCGGCAGATGCGTCCTTCGATGCCGCCACGCTGATCGGCGTGCTTCATCACTTGAGCGGCGAGGCGCAAAAGCAGCAAATCCTGCGATCCATTCACGCCCGGCTCAAACCCGGGGCGCCGTTGATTGTGGCCGGCAATCATTACGCTTACGCCAGTCACCCGTTGCTGCTGCAAGCGTGGAGCCAGCGCTGGCGACAGCAGGGCGCAACGGCCGAGGAGGTGCAGGCGAAACTCGGGAAGATTTTGCAGGGTGCTGATCCGCCGCACTCGGAGGCGGCGGTTCAGGCGTTGTTGCATAACGCGGGGTTCGGTGACATGACGCGGTTTTTCAGCAGTCTGTTCTGGGGCGCATGGCTGACATGCCGGGTCGCTTGAACAGCACAGTTCAACTAAGCCTCCGTCCAGTCCACTGCCGCTGTTTCGCGCCACTTGACGTCGGTAATGCCATACCGTTCGGCCTGAGGCTTGGAGACAACTTTCAACGGTGGTTTGCCCGGTTTTGGAATCGGCGCAATACCGGCGTCACAGCTCGCCCAATGCCAGGCATCGGCATTGCGCATGCTTTTGGCGCGGATGACGAAAGATTTTGGCCGGTCGTGATGTTTGTATTCGATGACGAAAATATCGGTGCTACGCATGAGTTCCTCCTTACGCTCATACGTAAATGATTTTGTCCGACAAAAAAAATTCAAAGGATTTTCTGGCCAGATGATCAGCGACACGAAACGCTCTGGAACGCGGTTTTTCGAGGAACCTCAGGAGCCGTAGAACCTGCTCGACGATCAACGCATAAGTGCCGGCGCAGACTCTTCAGGTCGCTCGCAGCACCTGCGCCCGGCAAGTGCCGGGCGCAGCTTTTTCAGGCGTGCAATCAGTCATCCCGGATTGCCGGAATCCAGCGAAACGCATCGCCTGTCGGCCGAGATGTTGCGGTCAGAGCGCCGGCTGGGGCGCTGAACCGAGACCTCTGATAGGCTCTCGCAACCATGATCAATGGAATGAAAAAGATGAATCTGGAAGCGCTACTGCGGGATCTGATTGCCGAGGATCCCGTCCGGATGCACATCCTGCACGCAGTCAGGGAAGTCAACTTGCCGGACAGCTGGGTTGCCGCAGGATGTGTGCGCAGCCTGGTTTGGGATCATTTGCATCAACGCGTTTCTTCGCCGTTGCCCAAGGACATTGATGTCATCTGGTTCGACAAAGCAGCCATCAGTGCGCAAACGGACTTAGCCTTGGAGGCCGAGCTTGCAACGTTGTGTAGCGGCCTGAACGGGTCGTGGTCGGTGAAGAACCAGGCACGCATGCACCAGCGAAACGCCGATGTACCTTATGAATCGTCTGCCGACGCTATGTCCCATTGGCCCGAAACAGCGACGGCGGTTGGGGTCAGGCTCGATCAGCGGGGGGCCATAGAGGTTTCGGCGCCGTTGGGGCTTGAGGATCTGTTTGCGCTTAACGTGCGGCCAACCGCTCGATTTGAAAGTGATAAATACGCGGTGTTTCTGGAGCGCGTGCGATCGAAGAGATGGCTCAAGATCTGGCCGAAGTTGACGCTCCTAACGCAGGGTTGATGCCGCCACCTTCAGGCCAATACGCTGGCGAGAACGCTAGCGCGCACCCGGGCGATTATGGGTCTGCCTCCAATTCCCTTGCAGGAGCGCGCCTGCTCGCGATGGCGCCAGCCCCTTCATCACCAAATAAACAGAAAACACTCAGCCCGTTTAAACAATTACTCAGGCGTCAAGCAAACGGCTACAACACCTTGCGTCATTCCTTACGACTACGCCAGAATCCGCCGGCTTGTGCGTCTGCCGTTTCCTCCGTAACTTGATTCCTGTCACTGCTCACCAGTGATCGGGTCTGCAAGCCCGTCGGAAATCAGTCGCATAGCCCCGTCAAAGGACACTCGTTCGTGTCCGCTCAATGGCGGCTTTGTGCGGGAGACCTTCGGGTCTGCCGGGTTCCTGATTTCCCGGTCTTGCAGACCCGCACACAGCTGCCACCCATCATCTGCAAGTGATGTTGCTGGCCAACGCCAGCGAATCCCTCGGCTCGGCCACCACCATGCTCTACGACTTCGCCGCGCTGCTCGACAACCCGCGCCGCAAAACCCTGCTCGGCATCGCCCAGGTCGTCATGCTCGGCGAAATCGCAGTAAATCAGGCTTTGGATAAGGTCGAAATCGCCAAATAACCCACATCGCGACGAGGGCGAAACCTCGTCGTAACCCACGGCTGCGCCATGGCTGGCACACGGCCACGGCTTGCACCCCCCGGCCTCGACTGTCACCCTTCGGGCCGTTGTTCAAGGATCAGAACAAGGAATCAAGGATTGAGTGGCTATGTTCCAAACCCGCCGAAAAACTACCGCTACGAACAAGCCAAACCCGTCGACTTACACGCCCAACACTGGGCCGAGTATGAGAAACACGGGAAAGAACCTGCGCGCGAGCCTGAGAAAATCGGGATCGCGTTGAGGATTGGGGTGTTCTTTGATGGCACCGGGAATAATGCGAACAACTCTGCTGCGGGGTTGTTGTGCGGTGCTCAGCATCCGATTGCGCCTGAGGATATTCCTCCGAGTTGTCAGCCCTATATGGGAGATCCGGATAGCAGTTACGGCTCTGGCGCAACGAATATCAGAAAACTTGCCGATCTGTATTACGAGGCTCCGATTGCTGAAGGGGAAGGGCCGGTCAGACACGTATCACGCCCCTTATACATCGAAGGTATCGGTACTCAGTCCAACGAGAAAGACAGTATCGTCGGTCAAGGCACGGGACGTGGGGAGACGGGAGTCGCCGGTCGGGTGCAGACTTCGTTTACATTCATCAAACAGGTTTATGAACACGCCCTTCAAGAAAATCCGAACAGTGAAATTGCCTCGCTAACTTTTGACACCTTTGGATTCAGTCGAGGTGCAGCGGCGGCACGTCATTTCTGCAATGAAATTGTACGGGGCAAGCAGGGGCCGTTAAGGGATCTGCTTAGCCCTTACGCCCATAATTTCAGCCGCACCTTTCTTGATCAATACGGCAGCAATATTCGGATGGGCTTCATCGGTCTGTTCGAGACCGTGCCGTCAATTGCCGGTTTCACGAATATAGGTAGGGTGCAAATCCCGATTGCTCCGGGCATAAAATTGTATCTCGATCGTCGGTTCTTCCAACATGTCGTTCACTTGGTGGCGCGAGATGAATGTCGGGCTAATTTCGCCCTCAGTAATGTCAATCCCGACTATCCAGAAATTGTTTTTCCGGGCGTGCATTCGGATATCGGTGGTAGCTATCTCGACGAAGTCGAAGAGTGCGTATTGATCAGCCCCATGCAGACACTTGATGTATGGAGTAACACTCACGTCCAGTCTACTTCGATCTTTGAGGACGCCGCGAAGGTGAAAAAACAGTGGGTCGCAAAAGGATGGCCTGCTGGTCTGTTGGAGATCGTAACGCCTCCCGCGCTTGCTCTGCCGGCCGATCCGCAAGATCGTTTCGGGCCTAAACAAAAACGTGTATACGCTGGGCTTCAGCTCAAACGCCCGGTCAGTGGCAAACTGTCAACGGTTTATTTGAGAGTTATGTACCATTTGGCGAAAGAGAAAGGTGTTCCTCTAACCGATATTCCCGGACGCGCTGAGTATGCCGTTCCCCAGGAACTGCAACCGCTCTGTGACAGATTCATCGCCGGTGACTACAGCACTACTTCTGAAGAGGAGCAATTGCTGCAATTGAAATACATCCACACATCTGCCAACTGGAATCACCCGCAAGGAAGACGGGACGGCAGCGGTTTGAAAGCCGTTTATATCAATTCACCAACGAAAGATGGCATTCGCGTGCAACACCCACATGTAGCTGATTGGAAGCTTTGGTAATGAGACTGCTCTTGGCTTTATTGGGTATTTTGGCCTTCACCGGTTGTCACGCGACAAGCTCCAACTCAGGTGAAAACGATCCCGAATATCCTTGGTGGGAACTGGCGTTCATCAAGCCCAATTTCATGAACGTATGGGTCGAAGACAGCTCTGTGGAAGACATAAACGGTAAAACGTTTCTACGAGCCGGGGGAGGAAACGCCAGCGGCGCGGAACCAAATGACGACAAAGAATCCGCACGCGGTTGGGTAGGTGTGGGAGGTACGGGGAAACCGGTTATCGGCGCAGAGTTGCCCAAGCGAATTTTCGTACGCTGGCAATCTATACCGGAACAAAAAACCTACCGGGCTTGGGTAGATATTCCTGAGGAAGCCAGACGAGTGATGGTGACATCTACCCAGCAGCGCTGCGCTGAAACTCCCGACAAGACAGCACGCTTCATGGCCTCACTCTATTTGGGACTCGCACCTGGCGGCGTAGTCCAGGTGTGGGTGAGGGATCTGTGTCGACGCCCGATCAAAGTAGCCCGCGCCCAAGCTGAGTTGGAACCGCTGGGGCCGGAGTTGGGCAAAAACGGTGGCCAATATGCCTATCCTGTGAGTGAGAAGGCCAAGCGATATATTGATAAGTTCGGTATCCCGTACGGTAGTTGGTAAATGACATGGGTGGAGCGCCGCCCACTTTTCATGCGCCAGACTGTTTCAATTTCGCTGAGTCGAAGCGGGGCGGTGTCTTGAGAATAGAAAAGGTCGACCGTTTCGATGATGTCGACTACGACGCAGGCTATGAATATCGGGGTTTCAATTACCTGATTCTGGACGGTGTCGATGAGTTTCTCGTCAGAACTTACGATGACCAACCCGGTAGCGCGACGGTTATGCCCCCTGGTATTACCACAAGCACCAAGCTCAGAACGTTGGTGGGATTCTTACAAACAGAGTTGGAGGCGACTGCGATTTATCTCTACAAGGGGGAAATAGGAAGCTATGCGCAGATAGACCTGGATAGCTTGCGATTTTGTTGATCCAGTATTGAGATGGCGGCGATAAGCGAGATTCACCCGCGAAGCGTTCCGCGACCGCCGCCAACCCTCATACGCCAGCTTTCGCCTCAACCTTCACCGCCGCTTTGCGATACGTCAGCAAAACAATCCCGCTTACGACGATCACTCCGCCCAAGATCTGCCCTCGACTGAGCATCTGATCCAGCACGATCCAGCCCATCAATAACGTCGCAAATGGCTCAATGTTCATCACCGGCGCGTTGCGCGGCATGTCCAGTCGGGGTACGGAGATGAACAGGACGATAAAACCGGTGCCGTACAGCACGACAAGCGTGGCGAGGGCCAGCCAGCCGGTCGAGGTGGCGGGCAGGTTGAGTCCGCCGGGGAGGGCGCCGGTCAGGCCGGCCAGATTGACACTGCTGAAGACGATGAAGATGGTCAGCAGGCTGCGCACCGAGCCTCGCACCTGCGACAGCTTGTGGTCGGTGATCCATAGCGCACAGGCGAATACGCTGGCAGCGCAGAAGGCGAGCGCGACGCCCAGCAGCCATTCCGGGCCGACGCTGGCGCTGTCTGAAAGTCGTCCGGGGACATCGAGAACGAACACCAGCCCGACGAGAATCAAGCCCATCAACATCGCGGTGCGTGCGCTTGGTCGCGGTCCGCCCAATGCCCAGGTCAGCAAGGCCAGCAGGATCGGAAATACGTTAGCCACCAGCAGCGCCAAAGCGACCGGGACCCGCGCGACGGCAGAGTACAGGCACAGGCTCTGCGCGGTAATCAGCAGGCCCAACAACAATTGCCAACGCCAGGCGCCCGGCGGCAGACGCAGGCTTTGTCGTTGCCACAGCACCATAATCGCGAGCACCAGCAGGGTCCCGCCGGAACGCATCAGGATCGCCAGCAACACCCCCGCGCCATCATCAAAAGCCACCCGGGCAGCGACGTGGTTGCCGGCGAACGCACAACCCATGCACAACAGAATGATCACGGCGAGATAACGGGGGAAGGGCGGCGGTACGGTCGGTGCGAATTCAGGGCGGGACATGGCAGATCTCAAAAGTGATAGCCACTCGAGGTGGCTCAGGTTTTTATTATGTTGTCGTACAACCTCGTGATTTGTACCGTAATCATGCAGGGGCGGCAAGCTCGAATGACCATACTGTCGGCATGGCTTGGGCGATGCTTGGGTTTCAGAGATCGTATGACTACCGAGGGCGGCAAGCGTGTGCTGTGTCACTCCGGTGAGGATGCCGCCAGCAAAGCCAGGGTTGCAGAGCTGATTGACCAGTTGGGTTTTTATGGCATCGATCTGGGCGGTGTGCAGCAGGGTCTGCTTGCGCAGTTCCCAGGCGGCCCGCTACCGGCCTTGAACCTGATCAAGCATGGTTAACCGTTGAGCCCGGGCGACCGGGCTTCACCGACCAATCGAGGATTCAATAATGTCTGGTTCAGATTCGCAAAATAGCAATCAGCACACGGCTTGGGTTACCTGCGCTGGCATGCAGGCCTGGCTGCAGGCCCGGTAATCGTCAGCGGCGTTGATGTGGCGACAATCAGTGAAGGGGAAATCGTGCGGTTGTGGGTGTTGCTGGACCCGGCTTGAAGCCCAGACGCAGCAGGCAGGTACTTCCTTATTTCGAGCTCGATCAGGCGTGTCTCGCGCAAGCGCTTATACTCGCTCAGGTGCTTGCGCAGCACATTCCCAAACAGACCTGTCAGGGCAGACGATGATCGACAGAACGGACACCCCGCAAGAATCCGTCAGCGAAGAGACGCTGGCTGCCAGGCAACCCGCCGTCGCTCTCAACCTGCGTGGGCTCATTTTGTCTCTGGTGTTGCTGTCTGTTCTGGCGACGTTGGGCAACAGCCTTGTCACTGCCTACCGCGTGCAGCGCGATGCCTTGATTGACCACGCGCTGCAATCTAACAGTGCCTATGCAGCAAAGGTCGCTTCGAGCCTCTCCGAATTCATTCATTCGGCACAGAACCATCTGCGTTACAGCGCCAGTGAACTGGGCAAGGCCTGGGGTGACGCGAATGTGATGAGCGCCGAGGCGGTGCGCCTGCAAAAACAGGATGCCGATTTCAACTCGATCGCCGTTATCGATCGCAATGCCAAGGTGCTGAAGGCGTACCCGGACACCCTGCAAATCAATGGTTCGACGTTGAGCTCGGATGCCATTCGCAAGGCCATCGAGGCGCAGCGGCCTTTCATCAGCCCGGCCTACCCATCGAGCGCCGGCAATCTTGTGGTGTTTATCTCCCAGCCCGTTTACGACGCAGCTGAGCGTTACGTGGGCATCATCGGCGGCTCGGTTTATCTGCGCGAAGACAACGCACTGCACACCTTGATCAGCCGTCATTTTCAGCACGAAGGTACTTTCGTCTTTGTCACCGATCAGGACCGCCAACTGCTTTTTCACCCTGATGCGGCGCGCATTGGCGACACCCTGGGCTGGAGCAAAACCGCGGATGCGGCGTTACGGGGCGAGAGCGGTTCAATGACCGTGCGCAATTACAAGGGCGTGGCGATGCTGGCCGGGTACGCTCAAGTGCCGGGCGCCGGTTGGGCCGTGGTCGCGCAGCAGCCGCGCGAGGTCAGTCTGGCGCCCATGAACACCTTGATGCGCGATGTTTTTGAAGGGATGGTGCCTGCCGCTCTGATCGGCTTCGTACTGATCTGGTTCGGCACCTCGCTGGTCTGTCGCCCTCTCAACCAGCTCTCGCGTATTGCCCGGCAGTTGTCAGCGCCGCAGGCCACTGAGCAACTTCGCCACGTCAAAGCCTGGTATCAAGAAGCGTTTTCCATTCGCCAGGCGATGCTGGCCGGCGTTCAGTTGTTGCAAGCGAAGCTGGGCCGCGTGAACCAGCAGGTGCTGACCGACCCGATGACGGGACTGGCCAATCGCAGGGCAATGGATGAAGAGTTGCGCGGCCTTGAGCGCGCCGGTCGGACCTATTCGGTCTTATCGCTGGACATCGACCATTTCAAAAGGGTCAACGACACCTTCGGCCACGACAAGGGCGACCTGGCGATAAAGCAGGTCGCACACACACTGCAAACCCACTCTCGCACCGGCGACCTTGCGTGCCGGGCCGGGGGAGAGGAGTTTCTGCTGATTTTGCCGGAAACCGATGTAGCCTCGGCCAGCGTCATCGCTGAGCGGATTCGTCAGGCCATTGCGACCAGCGATATTGAGACGGTGGGGCACATCACCGCTTCGATCGGCGTGGCCACGTGTGAACATTTGCCGACCACCGCAGAGATCGTGCTCAAGAAAGCCGACGAATGCCTGTACCGGGCCAAGCAGGGCGGACGCAATCGGGTGGAGTCGCACCTGTCGCTGCCCTCAGGCACATGCGAATGAGACAACCAATTGATGCATGTCACGGGGCTTTCAACTAATCGGCAGAGTTGTTGATTCTGCTTCGAATCCACGTTAAAAGCAGCAACAGGTGCCGATCAAGCGACCGTCCAGCCATCGCAAAGGCGCGTTACGGGCCAGTTTATTCAGGCGGTGAAATGAAGCGTTCAAAGATCATGCAGCGGGGAATATTGCTGACCGTCCTTGCGGTGATCGTCCCGTTGGGCTTGACCTTCGCGGCAAGCTGGACGCTGTCGATCTACGCGGCCCATGACCGTCTTCAGACACTCGCCGCGATTGCCAACGATCGCGCCAGACAGACATTCGCGCAAGCCTCCCAAGCACTGAAAAGCATTGCCGTCACTGACCTCGAACCCTGCTCGCCACAAGGCATCGAGCAGATGCGCATGATCGCCATGAATACGTTTTCGGTCGAGACGGTGGGCTACGAAGAGGATGTGTTTGCCTGCACGTCATGGGGCGCCACGCCGCCTCGTTCGAGGCAGTGGGCGGAGGATTTCGTCACTGACGACGGGGTGAAGGTATCCATCGATGCGCACGATGACAACGATCTGATCAAGCCGATGCTGGCCTTGCAGTTCGCTGCGTTCAACGTGCTGGTCGACCCGGAACAGTTTCGCGAAGTCGTACTGGATGAAGGCGTCAGGCTGGCCGTCGGCACACGTCAGGGCCGCTTGCTCGGCCCGGCGGACCCGAACATGGCGAGTTTCCTCGCCTTGGTGCATGAGGGGCCTACGCATGGCCTGAAGGACGGCTTCCTCTACACTCTGGTGGCCCAAGGCAACTTCACCGTAATTGCCGCAATCCCTCGACAGCAACTGTTGCGCAGCCTCGGGCGACACGTTCTTTATCTGCTGCCGATCGGTCTTGCCATCACCACAGGCCTGGTCTTCGCGAGCCTGCGCTGGTGGCGTCGCAAGCTGTCTCCGCTGGCCGCACTGGAGCGCGCGGTGCGGCGACAGGAATTCGTCGTTCATTATCAGCCGATCATTGAAATTGAAACCCAACGCTGCATCGGCGCTGAAGCCTTGGTTCGCTGGCAAAAACCCAACGGCATGCTGGTCTATCCGGACATGTTCATTCCACTGGCCGAATCCAGCGGATTGATTGAAGCGATCACTGATCAAGTGCTCCATCGCGTATTCGCAGACCTTGGCGCCATGCTCGCCAGTGATCGTTCGTTGCACGTGGCCTTGAATCTCGCTGCGGCCGACGTGAGTTCTGGGCGACTGATACCCACTTTGTTGAATGAATGCCGTCGCCTCGACGTGCAGCCCGCGCAGATATGGCTCGAAGTGACAGAACGCAGCCTCGTCGACCTGGCGTGCGCAAAAATCACGCTGGAGCGCGCGCGAAGCGCCGGGTTTGTTGTCGCGCTGGATGACTTCGGCACCGGCTATTCGAGCTTGCAATACCTGCAGCAATTACCGCTGGACGTGCTCAAGATCGACCGATCCTTCGTTGACCAGATCAGCGAAGCAGAGGAGAAGACCCTGCTGGTCACTCACGTCATCCAGATGGGCCACGCGTTGCGGCTGACACTGGTCGCTGAAGGCGTTGAGACTCCGGCGCAGCTCGAATTGCTGCGCGCCAGCCAGGTGCGATATGCACAGGGATGGCTGTTCGCGAAAGCCATGGAATGCGCACAGTTCAAACAGCATTGTCTGGACAGTCGGCCTCGCACCGACGCAAGCATTGCCCAGGCTCCGATTGCTTCCTGATAAAAACACACTGAAAAACCGCATTGACATATCGAAGAATCTCGATATCCTCGGCGCATGGAACTGATCGAAATCTTCAAAGCCCTCTCGAACCCGACGCGCCTCAAGATCCTTGAAGGCCTGAAGGATCCCGTCAAGAACTTCCCCCCGCAGGATGAGGGTGATGTGCTTGTTGAGGGCGTCTGCGTCAGCAGCATCCAGGAAGGTATCGGCCTGTCGCAGTCGACGGTGTCGAGTTACCTGGCCACGTTGCAGCGCGTGGGGCTGGTTGAAGTGCGACGCATCGGTCAATGGACCTACTACAAACGCAATGAGGCTGCTATCAGCGCGCTTGCAGAGATCATAGGGAAAGAGCTGTAATTTTTTTTACTCTAGGATATCGAGAATTCCCGATATCCCTCTTTATCGATACGAGGTTTTGCCATGAAAGCGATGATTCTGAAATCCTTTGGCGGTCCTGATTCGTTCGAACTCAACGATGTGCCCAAACCGGTTCCGCAAGCGGGCCAAGTGCTGGTCCGAGTGCACGCCACTTCCATCAATCCGCTGGATTATCAGGTTAGGCGCGGTGACTATCCCGATCTGGTGCCGCTGCCGGCCATTACCGGTCACGACGTGTCGGGCGTGGTTGAAGCCATCGGGCCGGGCGTCAGCGCTTTCGCGCCGGGCGACGAAGTCTGGTACACCCCGCAGATATTCGACGGGCAGGGCAGTTATGCCGAGTACCACGTCGCGGCCGAAAGCATCATCGCCAGAAAGCCTGCCTCGCTGAGTCACCTGGAGGCGGCCAGTCTGAGTCTGGTCGGCGGTACTGTGTGGGAAGCGCTGACCGTGCGCGCCGTGCTCCGCGTGGGCGAGAGCATTCTGATCCATGGCGGCGCGGGCGGGGTCGGTCATGTGGCGATTCAGGTGGCCAAGGCCATGGGCGCCAGAGTGTTCACCACCGTGCGCGAGGCCAACGCCGAGTTCGTCCGCCGCCTGGGCGCTGACGTGGTCATCGATTACACCCAGGAGGACTACGTCGAAGCGATCATGCGCGAAACTGCCGGGCATGGCGTCGATGTGGTGTTCGACACCATCGGCGGCGATACCCTGTCCCGCAGCGCCGACGCGCTCGCCCAGCTTGGCCGCGTCGTCTCGATCGTCGACATTGCGCAGCCACAAAACCTTGTCCAGGCCTGGGGCAAGAACGCCAGCTATCACTTCGTCTTCACCCGCCAGAACCGCGGCAAGCTTGATGAACTGAGCGCGTTGGTCGAGCGCGGCCAGTTGCGGCCCCACGTTGGCGCGGTGTACTCGCTCGCCGACATCCCGCTCGCCCATGCCCGACTGGAAAGCGCCAACAACGGTCTGCTGGGAAAAATCGCCATCGCCGTCGAGCCTTCGCTCATCGTCTGAATTTTGGAGAAACATCATGGTTTACGAGATCGCTGTGCTGCCCGTTCACCCACAACAGACTGAAGCCTTCCGAAGGGCATTTGCCGAAGTCGAACCGTTGCTCACTCGCGCCAAAGGCTACGGCGGCCACTTGCTGGCGCAAGGTATTGAAACCCCCGAGCAATTCAATTTGATCGTGCGCTGGCAATCGCTTGAGGATCACTCGCCGGGGTTTGAAGAAAGCGAAGACCACCAGCGGTTCATGCTGGGGCTTGAGGATTATTTTTCGGCAGAACCTAGGGTCTATCACATTGAGGGTGGTGCTTTTCCGGGGGGCGACTTTGGCGTACCGGACAGCGGTGCCAGCGTAGGCATCTGAGGGAGTATGTGGCTGTTCGTCACAAGCGGCTGTGGCTGGTCGAGCACTGCTTGTGATGAATTGCCACTTTAATTCCGCTTTGGCCTGTTCATGGAGCAGGGGTGGCAGGCAAAATGCGCCGTTTTCCATATGTCTCGTACTGCTGCTCATCCAAGGAAGGCCACTTGAAAGTCACTCCCCACGCTTCCCTGCGCCCTGAAATCTGGCCAGCCGTTGTTCTATTGTTGCTGGCAAGCCTGATCACGACCGGCTGCACGCGCTCCCATTCTCCAAGACCGGTGGAGCGCGATCCTTGTCTGGATGCCGGTCCAGCGCATACAAAGGCCTACGCCAAATGCATGAGCGAGCGGAAAGAGCGCCAAGCTGAAGCGCTCAGAATACTGCTCAGTGATGATCCTGCTGACAATCCGCAACGGCAAGTGGCCGTGCCAGGCGACAGCGATTTCCAACCGTCTGATTTTCCTGACGAGCCAATGCCAGCGAGTTTTCGCATGCCTTCCGACCTGAATCTCAAGGATACCCAGGCGTTTCCTTACAAGGCTCGCATCAGCTGGAAATACGTGTCGGATCGCTTCCTGCCGAGTTCAAAGGAATCCGCGCGGATGATGCAGGTGGACCGCCTGATTAAGGCGGCTGTAACGGCGGATGAGTTCGCAAAGTGGGGGTGCACGGTCACCGGCGGAAAGCGTCAAGTGTGGGTTTTCTACACCCTGGACGACGCGGCCTTTGTCAGCCGTGTGCAGGCAGCTCTGGCGCAGACCGGGCCTTATCCGATTGAATTCAGCAGCCGTAAACAGGCAGATGTCAGTGCTGAGGTGCCGAACACCGAGCAAACTCGACTGACGCCCAAGCGATGCCTGGAGTGAAGACTCTCAACGGATAACCTCTTGAAACGGACTTCTCTCATCGCAAGGAGTCCGTAGCCGTAGTCGCTTCAGAGGCGTTCGTTGCGGGCGCAGCGGCCATCTCCTGCCGCGGATTACAGCCATGCGCCCGCCAGATGTCCTTCTCGAGAACCTCGAGCCGATCCTGTTGCCCGGGGCCCCGGCCCTCCAGCCTGATCACTCCTCCATCACCTCAACCAAACCGCGATCTTCACCGAGGAAGCCACCGCTCTGGTGCTGCCACAGTCGCGCATAGGTGCCGTTCTTCTCCAGCAGTTGCGCGTGGGTGCCTTGTTCGATGATGCGACCTTCGTCCATGACGATCAGCCGGTCCATCGCCGCAATGGTCGACAAGCGGTGGGCGATGGCGATCACGGTTTTGCCCTGCATCATTTCATCCAGGCTTTCCTGGATCGCCACTTCGACTTCCGAGTCCAGCGCGCTGGTGGCTTCGTCGAGCAGCAGAATCGGCGCGTTTTTCAGCATCACACGGGCGATGGCAATACGTTGGCGCTGTCCGCCGGAGAGCTTGATGCCGCGTTCGCCGACCAGCGTGTCGTAGCCGCTGTGGCCCTGCTTGTCGCTCAACTGGCTGATGAACCCGTCTGCCTGGGCGTTCACCGCCGCGCGGTGGATGTCTTCGTCGGTAGCGTCCGGGCGACCGTAGGCGATGTTGTCGCGGATCGAGCGGTGCAGCAGCGAGGTGTCCTGGGTGACCATGCCGATCACGCTGCGCAGGCTGTCCTGAGTCACCTCGGCAATGTTTTGCCCATCGATGCGAATCTCGCCGCGATCAACGTCGTAGAAACGCAGCAGCAGATTGATCAACGTAGATTTGCCCGCACCGGAGCGGCCAACCAGGCCGATTTTTTCGCCGGGGCGGATCTGCAGCGTCAAGCCGTCGAGCACCTGACGTTCACCGTTGTAGTTGAAGCTGACATTGTCGAATACCACTTCGCCGCCGGCAGGCTCAAGCACCTTGGCATTCGGCGCGTCCTGGACTTTCGGGCCGCTGGTCAGGGTAGCCATGCCGTCCTGCACAGTGCCGATGTTTTCGAACAGCGAAGTCATCTGCCACATGATCCAGTGCGACATGCCATTGATGCGTAACGCCATGGCGGTGATCGCCGCGACGGCGCCGGTGCCGACTTCGCCCTGATGCCACAGCCACAATGCATAGCCGCCGGCACCCAGAATCAACGCGACCACCAGCGCCTGATTGACGATTTCAAACTGGCTGACCAGCCGCATCTGACGGAATCCGGTGAGCTTGAAATCTTCCATCGCCGCGCGGGCAAAGTGCGCTTCACGCTTGGAGTGCGAGAACAGTTTGACTGTGGTGATGTTGGTGTAGGCGTCGGCAATCCGCCCGGTCATCGAGGAGCGTGCGTCGGCCTGCTCCTGGCCGACCTTGCCCAGACGCGGCACGAAATACACCATCGCCAGCCCGAACAAAACGATCCACGCCAGAAACGGCAGCATCAGTTTCAGCGCAAAGCCACCGGCCAGCGCAATGATCGCGATGAAGTACACGCCGATACCGGGGAGGATTTCGATCAGGGTGAACAAGACCTCGCGAACCGACAGCGCGGTCTGCATCACTTTGGTGGTGACTCGCCCGGAAAACTCGTCGGAGAAGAACGACAGGCTTTGCCGCAGCATCAACCGGTGAAAGTCCCAACGCAGGCGCAGCGGCAAATTGATCGCCAAGATCTGGTGCTGAACCATCGTGCGCAGCGCCACCAGCCCGATGCTGACTACCAGCACAATGCCGATACCCCACAGCACACGGCTTTCCTCATCACTCGCGGTGCCGCCCGATTGCCAGGTCGAGAGCAGATCCACCACTTGCCCGAGGAAGGAAAACAGCCACGCCTCGTAGATCGACACGCTGGCGCTGAGCAGGGCGAAGGCGAGGATGTAACCGCGCGCACCCCGGGTGCAGGCCCACAAAAAACGCATCAGGCCGACTGGCGGTGGCGGCGCCTCGTCGGGCGGGAAGGGGTCGAGCCTTTCTTCAAACAGGCGAAGCATTGCGGTCTCCGAAGTGATCAGGGTGTGGGGATTCTGCCATCTATCGACGTTGTTGCGGGTTTCAGCGTCGTGTTCCAAATAAATGCTAGTGCCTTGTCTTGACCGCGGCCAGGCGCAGAAGCTCAACGCAATCTCGCCAGGCGCAACCTTTCGTCGGTGATCCAGGCCAGACGTTGCACGCTCATCAACCTCTTTGAACTCTCGCGCAAGCTGCTCCGTCCTTTTCTATGTGGGGGCTCGAGGCAATGTTGCCGTGTAGCTCCGTTTTTTCCGTTTCCAGTCAGAACGCGAGGGGCCACATGAACACTTCAGACAGCAGGGCAGGCTTTGAATCAGGTGATCCGAACAGCAAGCCTGGACAAGGTTTTGAACATTTGAAGGACGACGTCAATGAAGCGCTGGGCGGTGCGCGGCAACAGGCCGATGCGCAGTTCGGCCAGTATCGCGATACGGCGGCCGAGCAGATCGAAGCCTTGGCGCAAGGGGCTAAAAGTTTCGTCTCGGAACTGCAGGACAAGGACACGCTGGGCATGTCCGATTACTTGACTGACATGGCGGATTCCATGACCGGGCTGGCGGGCAATCTGCGCGGCAAGAGTGCCGAACAGCTGCTGCACGATGCAGCGGATCTGGCGCGCAGCAACCCGGGCTTGTTTATCGCCGGCAGCATTGCCATCGGCTTCGGCCTGTCGCGGTTTCTCAAGGCAGGCACGGCTGCGGCGGCGACGGTCAGCGCCGAACACGATCCGGCGCAGGGCACGACATCGACGCCACCGTCAGCCGATTACGGCGCGCAGCGGCCCTATGAATCGTCAATGCCGCCATCGAGCCAGGCCAATCCGGGAGTGGCCACCGGCATCACCCCGACTTCACCCGATGAACATGATCACCCCGCTGATTTTGCGGGAGCTTCCGTACCGCATGCACCCGACACCAAAGGAGAACTGTGATGAACAGAGATGAATCTGATCTGAGCGGGGCAAGGCCCCTTGGCCAAACGGATGACGCTTCGGTGGTCGGCCTGTTGCGGCAACTGTCTCGCGAGGTCCCGGCGTTGTTCACCAAGGAACTGGCACTCGCCAAAGCCGAATTGCAGAACAGCCTCAGCACGCTGAAGGCAGGCATCGGTGCGGTTGCCGGCGGCGCCATTGTGTTCCTCGCCGGCTTCATCATTCTGCTGATGTCGGCGGTGTACGGCCTGAGCCTGTTCATGGCGCCGTGGCTGGCCGCGCTGATCGTTGGCGTGGTGGTGATGATCATCGGCTTCGCCATGCTGCAATCCGGGAAGAAACAATTCGAGCCGTCTCACTTCAAACCTGATCGCACCCTCGACGCCTTGAACAAGGATCAGGAAGCGCTGCGGAGGAAAGTCTCATGAAAAGCGAACTGGATATCGAAGCGGAAAAAAGTCCGGAGCAGATCGAGCGCGAAATCGATGCGCAACGCGCGAGCATCGGCAATATCGTCGATCAACTGGAAAGCAAGTTTACCCCCGGGCAGATGATCGATCAGGCCTGGGGAATGATGCAGAGCAATGGCTCGACGTTCTTCACTAACCTCGGCACCAGCGTGCGCAATAATCCGGTGCCGGCGGTGCTGACCTCCGTGGGGCTGCTCTGGCTGATGATGAGCCAGAATCGCCCACCCGTGCCGCAACCGACCTATCGCAGCGGACCGGATCAGGACAAGGCTGGCGAATGGGCCGATGGTTTGGCGGACGGCATCGACAGCGCTCGTGCCCATCTGCACTCCACCACTGACTCGCTGAAGGGCGGCTATCAGTCGCTCAAAGGCAAGGCCAGCCACCTCGGTGACAACGTCGGGGCCGCCAAGGAAAATCTGAGCCATGCAATGCATGACGCCGGCGATCGGTTGTCGCGCAATTCGCAAGCGCTCGGGCAGCAATTCAACCACATGCTCAAAGAGCAGCCGCTGATGGTCGCTGCTGCCGGGGTCGCCTTGGGTGCCTTGCTCGGTGCGGCGTTACCGACGACCTCCACTGAACAGCGCTACATGGGCCGCACCAGCGCCGGGATGGTCGACAAAGCCAAACAGAAAGCCCAGGAGGGCTACGATGCGGTGCGCGACACGGTGACCCGAACCACCGAGCAAACCGAGGTTGAAACCAAAACCGATCCAGCGCGGCCATCTTCGTCGGATCTGTCGCAGGGTCTGGGCACGTCGTGAAGGTGAGAAACAAGGGAGGCCTGTAATGGCCTCCCGTTTTGTTGCGCAACGGTCAGGTCGATGCTTCGTTCTGCAGGCCTTGCAGATACTCCACCAACGTCTGCGCACACGCCTCAATCGCGCCGTCGACCACCAGCTCGAAACCGTGGGTATTTTCCGTCGGGATCGCAATGCAGCCGGCCTGGGCGCTGATACCTGAGCTCATCACCGCACTGGCGTCGGAGGCGAAATCCAGCAGCAGGGCAAACTGCGGATCGAAGCCGCAACGCTTGGCCGCGTCGGCCAAAGCCATAACCACGCCGCGCGAGTAATAGCCTTTCTGGTCGCCGGTATCGATGATCGGGTCGACACTCAATCGCGTTGCGTATTCGCTCATCACCGGGCCGACTTCCACAGCAATCGTGGTGTCACCGGGCACGTGCGCGGCGGCATACATCGCGCCGGCGTTGCTTTCTTCCTCAAGCGTGGTGAAGACGAAGTAGGTGTCGTGCCGCAATTCGATGGGGCTGTGCTTGAGTTGCTCGGCAGCGAGGAGCATGGCGACGACTGGCGCGCGGTCATCGAGAAAGTGCGCCGCAGTGGCGTCACCCACCCGGAACGGCGTACGCCAATGCTGGCTGAGCACAACGCGCGTGCCGGGCCGCACGCCCATGGCTTGCAAAGTCTGCTGATCATGGCGGGTGATGATGTGCACGTCTTTCCACTCGACCGCGCCGCTCATCACATCCTGGCCCTGTGGCGAGCCTGTCGTCGCGTGCATCGAACCGAACGACAGCACACCGGGCAGCGTTTGCGCGTCGCCAAGAATATCCACCGGGCAGACACCGAAATTCACCGGATTGGCGCCGCCCAAAGCCACCACCCGCAACGTGCCGTCCGGCTCGACGCGTTTGACCACCATGGCGATCTCATCCATGTGGCCCATGATGCGCACGGCGTGCTGCCCGTCTGGATCGGGTTCGCGGCCCTTGCGCAAGCCGATGACATTGCCGGCCCGGTCGGTCCAGACCTTATCGCAATGGCGCTGCAATTCTTCCAGACAGATCGCTCTGACTTCGTCTTCCTGACCGCCGGGGCCGCGCGCCATGAGCAAACGGCTCAATAGCGTCTGGGTGGATTGCTGAGTATTGCGCGGCGAAGGCGCCTGGTTATCCGACATGCGTGCTGACCCTCCTTACATCGACGAACGTGTATCGCCCGTTCAGAGTTTTAGGGGGCAGATCGGCAGGAAAATTCACATCGGAATACGACGAAGATGCTTGATTTGATCTCGAATATTGTGGGAGCGGGCTTGCTCGCGAATGCGGTGCATCAGGCAATGATGATGCTGAATGTGCGAAAGCCTTCGCGGGCAAGCCCACTCCCACAGGGATCTTGGTTGCGCTGAAGATGGTCGATTCGCCTCCGAACCAATGTGGGAGCGGGCTTGCTCGCGAAAGCGGTGCATCAGGCAATGATGATGCTGAATGTGCCAACGCCTTCGCGGACAAGCCCACTCCACAGGGATCTTGGTTGCGCTGGAGATGGTCGATTCGCCTCCGGACCAATGTGGGAGCGGGCTTGCTCGCGAAAGCGGAGTGTCTGGCAATGATGATGCTGAATGTGCCAACGCCTTCGCGGGCAAGCCCACTCCCACAGGGATTTTGGTTGCACTGAAGATGGTCGATTTACCGCCGAACCAATGTGGGAGCGGGCTTGCTCGCGAAAGCGGTGCATCAGGCAATGACGGTGTTGAATGTGCCAACCCCTTCGTGGGCAAGCACACTCCCACAGGGATCTTGGTTGCGCTGAAGATGGTCGATTCGCCTCCGAACCAATGTGGGAGCGGGCTTGCTCGCGAATGCGGTGCATCAGGCAGTGATGATGCTGAATGTGCCAACGCCTTCGCGGGCAAGCCCACTCCCAAAGGGATCTTGGTTGCGCTGGAGATGGTCGATTCGCCTCCGGACCAATGTGGGAGCGGGCTTGCTCGCGAAAGCGGTGCATCAGGCAATGACGGTGTTGAATGTGCCAACCCCTTCGCGGGCAAGCCCACTCCCACAGGGATCTTGGTTGCGCTGAAGATAGTCGATTCGCCTCCGGACCATTGTGGGAGCGGGCTTGCTCGCGAAAGCGGTGCATCAGGCAATGACGGTGTTGAATGTGCCAACCCCTTCGCGGGCAAGCCCACTCCCACAGGGATCTTGGTTGCGCTGGAGATGGTCGATTTGCCGCTGGATCATTGTGGGAGCGAGCTTGCTCGCGAATGCGGTGCATCAGGCAATGATGATGCTGAATGTGCCAACGCCTTCGCGGGCAAGCCCACTCCTGGAGGGGTTTCGTTTGCGCTGAAAACTGGATTGGATCCTGCGTTTACAGGGAGCTCACTTCCACAGGAAATCGGTGTTGGGCTCGGCGCATATTGGTGTCAGCGGTTGTACTTCAGCGCTTCGACGAAAGCCGCAAACGCCGCCGAGCCCTGGCGCCTGTTCGGGTAATACAGGTGATAGCCCTGAAAGGTCGGGCACCAGTCGCTTAACACCTCCACCAGTCGCCCGTCGGCCAGATACGGCGCGACCAGTTGCTCGGGCACGTAGGCCACGCCGATGCCATCCACGGCGGCATTGAGCACATGCATGATGCTGTTGAACACCAATTGCCCGTCGACCTTCACGCTGAAATCCTGACCCTTGTGCGCGAACTCCCAGGCGTAAATCGCGCCGGCTGGTTGGTGGCGGATGTTGACGCAGGTGTGCTCCATCAACTGATGCGGCGTGGAGGGCGCCGTGTGGCGGGCGAAGTATTCGGGCGAAGCGACCACGGCCAGGCGCCAGTCCGGACCGATGCGCACGGCGATCATGTCCTTGCTGATCGACTCGCCGAGACGGATGCCAGCATCGAAGCGTTCCTTGACCACATTGGTAAATCCGTAATCGACGTAAAACTCCAGGATGATGTCTGGATAGTCCTGCAAAAACTGCGCAAGCATCGGCCGGATGCACAATTCAATCTGATCGTCCGTGCAGGAAATGCGGATGGTGCCGCTGGGCTTGTCGCGCAGTTCACCGAGGGCCTCAAGCTCGGCGCTGATCTGCTCCAACAGCGGCGCAATAGAATGCATCAAGCGATCGCCTGCCTCGGTGGGTGAGACATTGCGCGTCGTACGAGCGAGCAAGCGGATACCCAGACGCTGCTCCAGCGCGCGGACCGTATGACTCAGCGCGGACGGCGTTACGCCGAGGCGGGCGGCGGCTTTGGTGAAGCTCTGCTCCTGAGCCACCGCCAGAAACGCCTGCAGGTCATTGATTTTGCCGTTGTTCATTGCTGAATTTTTCTCAAAAGCACATGAAGATTATCGCTACTAATCAAGTTAAGCCCGATCCGTCAAGCTTTGCAGCCTGAGTAGCGGGGTAGAAATGCCTCGATGATTTTTTCTTCAAGACAGGTTTTCGCATGACGGCTCAAGCAATCGATAACCCGACGGCCCAGGCCATGGGCGTATCTGCAACCGGCGAACAACCGGCGTATTGGAGCGGCGTGTTCGCGATGACCTTGTGTGTCTTCGCCCTGATCGCCTCCGAGTTCATGCCGGTCAGTCTGCTCACACCAATGGCCACGGACTTGCACATCAGCGAAGGCTTGGCCGGCTATGGCATCGCCATCTCCGGCGCGTTCGCGGTGCTGACCAGCCTGACGATCACCAGGCTCGCCGGCTCGATGGATCGCAAGCGCCTGTTGCTGCTGTTGACGGCGCTGATGTGCGCGTCCGGTCTGGTGGTCGGCCTGGCGCCCAATTACACGGTGTACATGATCGGTCGCGCATTGATCGGCGTGGTTATTGGCGGCTTCTGGTCGATGTCGGCGGCGCTGGCCATGCGTCTGGTGCCATCCGCCAGCGTGCCCAAGGCGCTGGCCATTTTTAACGGCGGCAATGCACTGGCGACCGTTGTGGCGGCACCTCTGGGCAGTTATCTGGGCAGTGTGATTGGCTGGCGCGGTGCGTTCTTTTGCCTGATTCCAGTGGCGTTGATTGCGCTGCTCTGGCAGTGGATCAGCTTGCCCGCGCTTCCCGCTGCGCCGCGCAAGGCCAGCGCAGGCAATGTCTTTGCTTTGTTCAAAAGCCGCCGGGTGGCGTTGGGCATGGTTAGCGCCGGCCTGTTCTTCATGGGCCAGTTTGTTCTGTTCACGTACCTGCGACCCTTTCTGGAAAACGTAACCCGGGTCGATGTTTCGCTGCTGTCGATGATGCTGCTGGTCATTGGTTTGGCCGGGTTTATCGGCACCGTGATCATTGGGTCGGTGCTGAAGTCAGGTCTGTACAGAGTGGTGATCGCCATTCCACTGCTGATGGCGATGATTGCGGTGGCGCTGATCGGGCTGGGCAGCTCGCTGATCGCGACGTTCGTGTTGCTGGGTTGGTGGGGGTTGATCGCGACGGCGGCGCCGGTGGGCTGGTGGTCGTGGCTGGCACGCACGTTGCCCGACGATGCCGAAGCGGGCGGAGGGCTGATGGTTGCGGTAGTGCAGTTGTCGATTGCTGCGGGTTCTACCGTTGGCGGTCTGCTGTTCGACGGCAGCGGTTATCGGCTGACGTTTTCCGCCAGCGCAGTGTTGCTCGTGCTGGCGGCGTTGATGACCTGGCTGACGTCGCGACAGAAAGGCTGATTCAGCTTTCGGTGTGTTCGCCCGCCGCCTGCGCGGCGTCTGCTTCCAGCTTCAGGCGATCGGCCTTGCAGATGTACTTGGGCTTTTTCGGCGCCAGTTTGGCGTTGGCCTTTTTAGCCTTTTCCTTGAACAACTGCTGCAGCTTCTTTTGACGGTTCATGACTTTTCGATCGCGGGTGGAGAGGGTGGGAATCCTGAAGCAAGGCCGAGTGGTCAGCAAGAAGAAATCCACTAAGCTGAGCACATTCCCCCATACTCAAGAGCATCCCCCCAACCGAAGGAATCGCACATGAGAAAAGCTCGCAAATTGATTGTCGCGTTGTCTTGCCTCGCGCTTGTAATCGGCAGCACGACGGCACTAGCCGACCCCGGCAATGGCAAGGGACAAGGGGGGCAAGGCGGCCAAGGCAACGGCAAGGGCAAACCGCAGAACATGCAGGACCACGGGAAACAGGGTGGAAGCGGTCAAGGCAACGGCAACAAAGGCCAGCCATCCTCCGGTAATCGCGGTGGGGGACCCAGTGTTGATCACGGCAATATTCTTGGCATCGTCGGCGGCTATCGCGGCGAATACTGGAATCCGGGGCCGCCACTGCCGCCGGGCATTCAAAAGAATCTGGCGCGGGGCAAACCGCTGCCTCCGGGTATCGCCAAGAAGCTGGACGGGCGTCTGCTCGGCCATTTGCCCCACTATGACGGCTATGAATGGCAACAGGTGGGCACCGATCTGATCCTCGTTGCGCTGGCTACCGGGCTGATTTACGAGGTACTTAACGGCGCGTTCGATTGATCTACCCGTAAGGAGTGGCAGCAAGTGTCGCTCCTTTTTTGTGTCTGCATAGCTGCATCAGGTGCAGTAATGAACTGCATTCAGCCTGCCTTGTTCGTCGAGCGTTGAGCTTTCAGACTCCGATCAACGCTTAATGACTGAAAGGAGATGAGCATGACCAGCGCAATTCGCTTGACCGAAACGGGCGCTCCGAACGTCCTGGCGTTGCAAACAGTCAATGAGCAGTCCCCCGGCCCCGACGAGGTCTGGCTGGAGCAAGAGGCGATTGGCGTCAATTACCTCGATGTGACCCAGCGCAAAGGTGCGGTGCCGGTTGCATTGCCCTCGGGGCTGGGGCTTGAGGGCGCCGGTCGGGTGGCGGCTGTCGGCGCCGGTGTGAGCAATGTCCGCGTGGGTGATCGAGTCGCTTATGCCACTGGACCTTTGGGCGGCTACGCGTCGGCGCGGCTGTTCCCGGCCGAGCGTCTGGTGAAAATCCCCGATGAGTTGTCGTTCGAAGACGCGGCGGCGGTGTTGTTCAAAGGCATCACCGCGCAGTATCTGCTGAAGGCGACTTACCCGGTCGGGCCGGGCACGACGATGCTGCTTTACGGCGTCGCGGGTGGTCTGGGAGAAATCATGGTGCCGTGGGCCAGACACCTTGGCGCAACGGTGATCGGCGTGGTGTCGAAGCAGGCCAGCGTCGACAAGGCTCGCGCGTCGGGCTGTGACGACGTGCTGGTATTCGACGCCGAAACCCTCGCCGCCGATGTGTTGCGTATCACCGAGGGGCGCAAGGTCGATGTGGTGTATGACCCGATTGGCCGGGTGTCTTTTCAAGCCTCGCTGGACAGCTTGCGCCCACGCGGATTGATGGTTTCGTTCGGTGCACAGACCGGGGCGCCGGCAGCGGTAGAAATGGCCACGCTCAATGCCAAGGGCTCGCTGTTCCTGACCCGTCCATCGCTGGCCGCACACACCGCCACGACAGCCGAATATCAGGAGCGTGCGCAAGACGTGCTGGCCGCTGTTGCCGCCGGTATCATCACGCCGCAAATCCGCGCGCGTTATGCATTGGCCGACGCGGCACTAGCGCATGCCGATCTCGAATCGGGGCGATCATCAGGGGCGATCATTCTAAAACCATGAATCTGGATGTTCTGAGCAACCCGCACAGCGATGAAATCGCAGCTTTTCTCGCCGTCGCCGCGCAAGGCTCGTTTGTCGCGGCGGGCCGCGTGTTGCAGCGTCATCCGACCATCATTTCCAAGCGCCTGGCGGCGATGGAAAAACGTTTGGGTGTGCGGCTGGTAGAGCGCTCGACACGGCACGTGCGCATCACCGAGGCTGGCCTGCAACTCGAACAACGTTTGCGCGCGGCCGTCGAACTGATGAACGAGGCGCAACAGCAAGCGGTGCAGGGCGCCAGCGAAGTGCGCGGCACCTTGCGCCTGGCTTTGCCGGCGGCGATGGGGCGGTTGTGGCTGGGGCCGTTGCTGCCGCAATTTCTCAAGGCGCATCCGCACGTCTCGCTGGTCGCCGATTACAGCGAAGGCCTCGTCGATATCATCGAGCAGGGCTTCGACGCGGCCATCCGTATCGGCGAGCTGGACGACAATCGGCTGATCGCGAAAAAGCTCAGTGACCATCGACGGATTCTCTGCGCATCGCCAGCCTACATCGAGGCCCACGGCATGCCGCAAACCCCGCACGACCTGCTGCAGCACAATTGCCTGCGCTTCAGCGGGCTGGCATCGTTCCCGCTGTGGCGCCTGCATCGCGGCGATGAACTGCAAACCATCACGCCACACGGCAACCTGACCGCCAGCGACAGCGAATCCCTACTCGCAGCAGCCCGGGCCGACGCCGGCATACTGGGTGCCGGCGACTGGCTGATGAGCCGCGATCTGGCGGCCGGACGGTTGATTCGCGTGCTGCCTGACTGGCATCTGGATTCGGCGGGCGGCGTTTATCTGATCAGGCCGTCGTCGCGGTTCCCGGCAGCGGCAGTGGTGGCGTTCAAGGAGTGGATTGAAGCGAAATTCGAGCTCGGGCCACCCTGGGCCCTCTGAGCAAAACCAGCATTTGCTGTCGCCACCGTCCCTGTAGGCGTGCTCGCCTTTGCGTCAACACAGAAATCGATGTCGGCGCACAAAAAGGCCCGGCATCGCTGCCGGGCCTCTGTGTATTCAATACTTTACGCAGCGATATTGTTGGCCGCCATTTCCTTTTTATGGCTCGCTTTCATGGCTTCCATCTGTGCGCCCAGTTCCTCGAGCTTGGCCTTGCCCAAAAGCTTTTGGGCTTTCGGGAACATTTCCTCTTCTTCCTCTTCGATGTGGTGCTCGAGCAACTCCTTGACCACTTTGACCCGACCGGCAAATTCCGGCGTGCCCGGATCGGTCTCTTTCAGATCAGGCAGTACCAGCGAATCCACGGTGCGGTGCTCTTCCTTGGCTTCGTGGTACATGATCTCTTCTTCCTTGCTGCCGGCTTCCTTGAAAGCAGGGTAAAGGATCTCTTCTTCGAGGCGGGTGTGGAGGGTGATTTCCATCTCCAGTTTGCCCAGCAACTCCACGCGTTTTTTCAGCGCGCGCTCGGTGGATTCACTCAGTTGGCTGAGGATCGCTTTTACTTTTTCATGGTCGGCTTTGAGAAGGTCGATGGCATTCATTTTTTTAAGGCCTCTGCTTTTCACGGATTGAACACAGCGTTCTTTTTTTCGCGCTGCTGTGTATTCAGGAAGAGGCTATCGCATGACTCATGCCAACTCGCCGAGCAAGCGCAAGCCACGTAAATCAAGGGCTGGCGCACAAGAAGGCATAACGCCTTCGTGCAGGCTGCAAGATCTCAGCTGGCGCGACATTGCATATAACAAGCCCGGCAAAAGCCGGGCTGTGGGTGATACTTGAGTCGCCCCTGCGACAGCGTTTACCGATTCGCCTGGGAAGGGGAACCGCGTCCGATATGCTTGGGCCCCGCCAACGCCCAGGCGATCAGGCCGAACAGCGGCACGAACACGATCAGCACGATCCACACACCTTTATTACTGGATTTTCCCTCGCTTTTACGCACCCGGTTGATGGCCCAGAGCTCGATCAGCACGAGAATGACCGCCAATACGATCCACACGGTTTCGATTTGCATAGGCTTACCTCCTGATGGTCTGTGCGTTAGGCGACAAGCGGGGCGTTGGGTTCATTCTTTTTGCCCGGGACGCGAGGACGCGGCGATACCCGATTGCAAAATAGATGTCTGATCGCCGCTGCGGCCTATATCCTCTGCGCCACACGTTTGGGCAGGAACAGGGACAGGCAATGGCATTCAGGGTGATGGTCGTCGGTGGTTACGGCAATTTCGGCAGCATCGTTTGCCGGCATCTGGCACAAATGCCAGAAATTGATCTGCTGCTGTCGGGCCGTGATGTGCGCAAGTTGCAGCGCAAGGTCGACGAGCTGCAAGTGCAATCGGGCCGTACGTGCCAAGGCTGGTGCGGCGATGCAATGGGCGCGGATTTTCAAGCGGCGTTGCGCGAGTTGAATGTTCAGTTGGTGGTGCACACCGGTGGGCCGTTTCAGGGGCAATCCTGCGCAGTCGCTGAAAGCTGCATCGGTGCAGGGGTCAATTACTGCGATCTGGCTGACTGCCGCACCTTCGTCAACGGCATTGATGTGCTTGATGCCCGCGCCAGACAGGCCGGTGTGGCCGTGCTCAGTGGTTGCAGTTCAGTGCCGACCTTGTCTTCGGCCATCATTGATCAGCAGCGCGAGCGCTTCGCCCGAATCGATTCGATCGAACATGGCATTTCTTCCTCGGCGAAGATGCCGGGGCTGTCAACGGTCGAAGGCGTGCTGGCCTACGCCGGCAAACCGATCAGGCAATTAAAGAATGGCCAGGTTCACGAAGTATTGGGCTGGCTCGACCTGACCTTGCGCAGGATGCCGCAACTGGGCACGCGGGTGCTGGCCAATGTCGATGTGCCGGACATGGATATTTTCGCGCGCCGCTATGGCGCGCAGACGCTGCGCTTCAAGGCTGGCGCCGGTCTGAAACTCGGCGGTGTCGCCAATGCTTTGCTGGCGCAAGCCTTGCGCGTGGGTCTGGTGCGCGATCATGTGCGCTGGGCGGCGCGCCTGCATCGACTGGGTACGCGGTTCGAGCGTTTCGGGGATGGCAAAAGCGCGATGTACATCGATGTTTGCGGCATCGGTGTCGACGGCCAGCCGCTGAGCATGACCGCGCAACTCACCGCGTTGAATGACAAGGGCCCGGAAATCCCCAGCTGCGCCGCCGTCGCCCTCGCAACCAAAATGGCCCGCGGCTATGTACCGCAGGCCGGCGCGCGACCGTGTGTGGGCGAAATCAGCGTTGAGGAATATCTGGCGGCGATCAACGATCCGGGTAACTTGAGCCTGTCGGTCCAGTTCGCCGATGGGCAGCGTTGAGATGCTCTATCTCTGTCTGAAGTATTTGCATGTGATCGCAGCGGTTTTCCTGTTCGGTTTCGGCATGGGCTCCTACCTGTACCTGATCGCCGCCAGCCGCACCGGCAACCCGCAAGTGGTCGCCCATGTCGCGCGGATGGTGGTGCGTTTCGATACGTGGATCACCACGCCGGCCGGGTTTGTGCAGGTTGTTACCGGCTATCTGCTGATGCGGCTCTCGGGGCTTCCGATGAGCACCGAATGGCTGCTGACTTCGCTGATCATTTTCTTCTGTGTCGGCGCGTTGTGGCTGCCGGTGCTGGTATTGCAAAAGCGTTTGCAGAGCATGGCGCTGAGCGCGGGCGAAGGTTGGCTGCCTCTGGATGCTCGCTACGCGAGCACGTACCGCTGGTGGTTCTGGATGGGCGTCGCCGGGTTCGCCGGAATGTTTGTCATCGTGCTCATGATGGTGACGAAGATGACGCCGCTGCAACTGATCGGGTCAGCCGTGGGCTTTTAGAAAACGGCTTTCGTGATCCGCAGTCGGCAGCAGGCAAGTGTTGTACTTGCCGAACAGCCGATAGCGGTTCAGCGCGATGCGATCGTAAGCCCAGTCGCGCAGACGACGCGGGAAAATCCGCAGCAGTTTCAGCGGCTGCCAGCGCCCCGGCAGTTGCCCGACCACTTGCAGGAATGCATCCGAGCGCTCCCAGTAATGCTGGTCGCGGATCACCGCCATGGTGTCGAACTCATCCAGCGGCAGACCGGCCCATGCCAGCAAGGCCTGGCCCTCGGGCGATTGCACCGATGCCAGCCGCACACGGCGCTGGCGATCATGGCGAATCAAAAAGCGCGCCCAGCCGTTGCACAGCTTGCACACGCCGTCGAACAGCACCACGGTTTCGCTGGGCTTGAGCAGTGGCGCGGGGTCAGGGCGGGTTTTCATGGCTGGCATCGGCATGTTCCTGGCGGCGGTTGTCGCGATGATAACCCCGATCAACAGGCGCTTGTTCCATAGCCGCGGATCGCGGCGGTATTGCCCCGGCGAGATTCCATGCACGCGGCGGAACGCAGCGCCAAAAGCCGCGTCGGACAGATAGCCCAGAGAAGCTGCGATGGTCGCGACATTGAGCCTGAATCGGGCCGCAAAGGCATTGCCAAATGGGCGGCGAATGCTGAGTTGGCTGAGCGACTCTGGGTGTTGTCGGAGCCGCGGACGGGGCTCAAGGTGGCGTGAATCGAGTCAGATGTCAAAAGTCCCTCAGCTCAGCTCAGCCCAGCCCACTGCCTCGGATGAGGGCTGGGGCGATGGACAGTTGCGCCGCTGCAACCAAGTCGAACCCGAACAAGACAACCCGGCTAAAGGCGCGTCACGTCTGTTCACCCCCCTCGCGCTTCACTCCTCGACAAAACATCTTCCGATAGTCCGACGGCGACGTCCCCAAGTGCGCTGCGAACTGCTGCCGTAACGACAGCGGCGTGCCAAACCCGGCTTCCCCGGCGATGCACTCGACCGATAAATCCGTGGTTTCCAATAATGCCTGTGCTCTGACCACGCGTTCAGCGTTGAGCCATTTAGCAACCGTAGTACCGGTCGTTTCCTTGAATCGCCGGGTAAACGTGCGGCGACTCATCCGGGCTTTCTCTGCCAACAGATCCAGCGACAGATGTTCACCCAGATGCATGCGCGCCCAAGCCAGAACCGCAGCCAGATGCGTTTCGCTCGACAGTTGTGGCACCGGGTGCTCGACGTATTGCGCCTGGCCTCCTTGCCGGTGCGGTGGGGTGACCAGCATTTTCGCCGTGTGATTGGCCACGTCAGCACCGAAGCGCTGGCGCACCAGATGCAGGCAGCAGTCGATAGCCGCTACGGTGCCTGCCGAGGTCATCAGATTATCGTCGGTGACATACAGCACCTCGGGACGAAAGCGAACCTTGGGAAAGCGCCGCGCAAACTCGTCGCGCGCCGCCCAGTGCGTCGTTGCCTGTTTGCCATCAAGCAGTCCGGCATCTGCCAGCACAAAGGCGCCCAGGCATAACCCGACGATCAGTTTCCCTGCGGCGTGGGCTTGTTGCAGCGCTTGTACAAGCCCTGCCGACGCGGTGATCGATTGATCGCCCCATGCCGGAATGATGATGACGTCGGATGCCGCCATCAGTTCCAGGCCATGGTTTATCGCCAGGCCGATTCCTTGGTCACTGCTGACCATGCCAGGTTCTTCTGCGCAATAACTGATTTGGTAACGCGGCTCAGTGGACGCCAGATTCGCCGTCGCCAGAACGATGCCCGGCACGGACAGGTGGAACAGGCTGACGCCGTCAAATGCCAGAACGGCAACATGGATGGGGGACATAAGACAGATCTCGGTTTCGCGGTGTCAGGATGGCCCGATTATAACGATACATGTCATTCAGGCCGCTGTTCGCTGCGCCGGGCCTCAGCCAAAATGGACGCATTCACCAACGAACAGGATGATTCACATGATACTCAAGACTCTACCATTTGCCCTGAGCATGGCTTGCGCCGCTGCGACTGTTCCAGCCTTCGCGGAGACAGAAACCCGGTCAAACCCTGAATCTGCGCACAAGCTGGATCTGCAGCAGGTGCGTAACGCTACGGTGAAAATCACCTACGGCGACACGACCTTTCTGATCGATCCGATGCTGGCGAAAAAAGGCGCATACCCTGGGTTCGAAAATACTTACCGCAGCAACCTGCGTAATCCGCTGGTGGATTTGACCGAGTCCCCTGAGCAAGTGATTGCCGGCGTCGATGCCGTGATCGTTACCCATACGCATCTGGACCACTGGGATGACGCGGCACAAAAAGCACTGCCAAAAGACATCCCTCTGTTCGCCCAGCATGAAGAAGATGCGCAGTTGATCCGCTCGCAAGGCTTCAAAATGTGCGCGTGCTGAAGAATGAAGCCGAGTTCGGCGGCGTGAAAATCAGCAAAACCGGTGGTCAGCACGGCACTGACGAAATGTATGCCGTGCCGGCCCTCGCCAAACCGCTGGGCGAAGCCATGGGCGTGGTGTTCCAGGCGCCTGGCTACAAAACGCTCTATCTGGCCGGCGATACCATCTGGCGCAAGGAAGTCGATCAGGCCATCGAGAAATTCCAGCCTGAAGTCATCGTGCTCAACGCCGGCAAAGCGAAAATGAGCGGTTACGAAGGCTCGATCATCATGGGTGAGGAAGATGTTCTGCGAGCTGCGCAGGCGGCCAAAGACGCGAAGATCGTTGCCGTGCACATGGATGCGATCAACCACATGTCGCTGACTCGTGAAGAATTGCGCAGCTATGTGCAAAAGCACGGCATCGAGAGCCGCGTGGACATTCCGGCAGACGGTGCATCGCTGCAATTCTGATGGATTCAGACCTGCCCGGGCGTACCGTTGACACGCCCGGGCTCCCGGGTTTGGTGGCGCATTACTCCCCCAGCTTCGCCCAGAATTCCTCCGCCGAAGGGCTGATTGGTGCCGTCGGGCGAGTCAGATGAATTTCCAGCGCAATGTCCCAGCTTTCATCCAGGGCCCTGACCAGACGCCCGTCGGCCATTTCCTGTTCGGTCAGGCTTTTTGGCAGCCAGGCGACGCCTTTGCTTTCCAGCGCCATCGACATCAGCACTGCTGCCAGATGGCTGCTGAACAGCGGTTTCAAATGCAGGTAATCTGCCTTGCCATGCAGCCTGTGGGAGACGATTCGGCCCAGACCGGATTCGTGGGTATAGGCCAGATAGGGCAGGGTTTCGGGCGAAGTGCCAAATTGCGCCGAAGCGCTCGCCAGCGGCACGAGCACATCTTCGCCGACCTTCTTGCCAATGAACTGATTAGGCGCCAGTAATGGCGGAACGTCGGGGTGGCGATGGCACAACAGAAATTGCACCTGACCATGAATCAGCATCTGCTCGCACACGGCCATGCTGTCGGAATGCAGGCGAACCGCATCGATTGGCGCGCCATTTTCGGCGCTGCGCAACCAGCGTGGGAAGAAGGTGAATGACAACGAATGAGTGGCGGCAAACTGCAAGGTTTTCGCAGCCATGCCAGCCACTTCCTGCGCCTCGGAGCGCATGCGGTACAGGCGTCTGGCTGCTTCCTGGGCACTGGGCAAAATTTGCCTGCCGGCCTCGGTCAACGTCGCGCCTTGCGGGGTGCGCACGAACAATTCGACACCCATCCAGTTCTCCAGCGAGCGCACTCGGCGACTGAACGCCGGCTGCGTCACGTGGCGCGCTTCAGCGGCCCGGACGAAGCTGCCGTACTCGGCCAGCGCTGAAAAATCCTCAAGCCAAACCAGTTCCAAGGGCAATGCCTCCTGTGCATAGGGCGCGGCATTAATAGCATTGGGCGGGTGTCGTCGCAAAGCATAACGTTGGGTCACCACAACAAGAGGAACCCGTCATGCGTATCGTCGATATCCGTGAAAAAACCGTCTCCATCGCTTCCCCGATCGCCAATGCCTACATCGATTTTTCGAAGATGACCTGCTCGGTCGTCGCGGTCATTACCGACGTGATTCGCGACGGCAAACCGGTCATCGGTTACGGCTTCAACTCCAATGGTCGCTACGGCCAGGGCGCGTTGATGCGCGATCGTTTTCTGGCGCGGATCACTGAAGCCGACCCGCAAACACTGATCGATCACGAAAACAATAACCTCGATCCGTTCGCCATCTGGAAAACCCTGATGACCAACGAAAAACCGGGCGGGCATGGCGAGCGTTCGGTAGCGGTCGGCACCATCGATATGGCGGTGTGGGACGCGGTGGCCAAGATCGAAGGCAAGCCTTTGTATCGGCTGCTCGCCGATCGTTATCGCAACGGCGTCGCCGATGACAAAGTCTGGGTGTACGCGGCGGGTGGTTATTACTACCCGGGCAAGGACCAGACCAAGCTCAAGGCCGAAATGCAGAGCTATCTGGATCGTGGCTATGACGTGGTCAAAATGAAGATCGGCGCGGTGCCGCTGGACGAAGATATTCGCCGCATTGAAGCGGTGCTGGAAGTGGTGGGCGACGGCCAGCGCCTTGCGGTCGACGCCAACGGCCGTTTTGATCTGAAGACCGGTATCGCGTATGCCGAAGCGATCAAGAAATACAACCTGTTCTGGTACGAAGAAGTCGGCGATCCGCTGGATTACGCGCTGCAGGCCGAACTGGCCAATCATTACGAACTGCCGATGGCCACCGGTGAAAACCTCTTCTCTCACCAGGACGCCCGCAACCTGTTGCGCCACGGCGGCATGCGCCCTGACCGTGATTATCTGCAATTTGACTGCGCACTGTCCTACGGTCTCGTCGAGTACATGCGCACCCTCAAGGTGATGGAAGAGCTGGGTTGGTCTTCGCGCCGCGTGGTGCCGCATGGTGGTCACCAGATGTCGCTGAACATCGCCGCCGGTCTGCATTTGGGCGGCAATGAATCCTACCCGGATGTGTTCCAGCCGTTCGGAGGTTTTGCCGATGGCATCCGCGTCGAAAACGGCTACGTCGGTCTGCCGGATATCCCGGGTGTCGGCTTCGAAGCCAAATCTGCGCTGTATGCCGTCATGCGTGAACTGGGCGAGGGCTGATTCAGTTTTATCGGCGGTCTCGGTTGCCGAGGCCGCACCCTCAGGCGTCATCGTCGACGCCCACACCACATGCCCACCACAACAATAAAATGAGGTGCTTTCGTGGAAACTTCAAAATCGCGCTGGTACAGCCAGCTCTATGTGCAGGTGCTGATCGGTATCGTCATCGGTGCTGCGATCGGTTATTTCGTACCGGACATCGGTGCCAAGCTGCAGCCGTTTGCCGATGGTTTCATCAAGCTGATCAAGATGCTTCTGGCGCCGATCATTTTCGGCACGGTAGTGGTCGGTATCGCCAAGATGGGCAGCATCAAGGAGGTCGGGCGCATCGGTGTGAAAGCGCTGATCTACTTCGAAATCCTCTCGACCATCGCCTTGGTCGTCGGGCTGATCGTAGTCAACATCGTCAAGCCTGGCGTTGGCATGAACATCAACGTCGGAACGCTCGACAGCAGCGCGATCAACAAATACAGCCAGGCCGCGAGCGAGCAGGGCGGTACTGTCGATTTCTTCCTCAATATCATTCCGCATACCTTTCTCGGCGCCTTCTCCAACGGCGTCATGCTGCAGGTGATTCTGCTGTCGGTGTTGATGGGGGTTGCCCTCGTGCAGATGGGCGAAACCAGCAAGCCGCTGATCAACACCATCGATCTATTCCTGCAGGGCCTGTTCAAAATTGTCGCGATGGTCATGCGCCTGGCGCCGCTGGGTGCGGGAGCGGGCATGGCGTTCACCATTGGCAAATACGGCATCGGCACTTTGCTGTCGCTTGGGCAGTTGCTGGTCGCCCTGTACATCACGACGTTGATTTTCATCGTGGTGGTCCTGGGTGCGGTGGCACGATGGTCAGGCATGCCGCTGATGCAGTTTCTGCGCTATTTCAAGGATGAAATTCTGATCACGCTGGGCACCTGTTCGACCGAAGCGGTGCTGCCGCGAATGATGGTCAAACTGGAAAAGCTCGGCTGCAAAAAATCCGTGGTCGGCATGGTCCTGCCGACGGGCTACACCTTCAACGCAGATGGCACCTGCATCTACCTGACCATGGCGGCGATTTTCATTGCCCAGGCAACCAACACGCCGCTGACCTTCATGGATCAGATGATTCTGCTCGGCGTGTTCCTGCTGACCTCCAAGGGCTCGGCCGGTGTGGCGGGGGCAGGATTTGTGACCCTGGCGGCCACGCTCACCACCATTCATTCGATACCTCTGGTGGGCCTGGTGTTGCTGTTGGGCATCGACCGTTTCCTCAACGAGGCCCGAGCGGTAACCAACCTGATCGGCAACGGCATCGGCACCATTGCCATTGCCAAGTGGGACAACTCCTTCGATGCCGAAGCGTGCGAGCGGGAAATCGCTGCCATGAAACACGAAAAGGCTGCACGCAAGGCGCTGCTGGCGCACAAGTAATCGGCGCAGCGTAGCGGACTTTCCTGCATCTCTCACGGGCATGGATTGGCACTGAAGTTCACAGACACCGCAAGCGATCAACCCTCTGTTGACGATCTGGATCGCCGACAGAGGTGCTGATCAGCACTGCGCGACCTTTCTCGGTTGACACTTCTAACATTCTCATGAAATATATAGTGCACTATACAATAGCGAACTATTAAATGAGTCCGAACCGAAATCAGGTGGGAACGCAGCTGTCGTTTTCACTCTACGCCGCGGCCAACCGGGTCGTGCGTTTGCACAAGCCGTATCTGGAACCGCTGGGCTTAACCTTTCCGCAATACCTGGTGATCCTTCAGCTTCTGGATGGCGCGCCACTGTCAGTGGGCGAACTCGGCGCTTACCTGGCAATGGACGCAGGAACCATCACGCCGCTGCTCAAACGTCTGGAGAGCGCCGGGCTGGTCACGCGCAAGCGCGATCCGGCAGACGAGCGTCGTGTGCTGATTGACCTGACGCCCGAAAGCCGGGCCATGGAAAACGACATCAGAGCCATCACCGGCAAAATCAAATCTGCCTGTCAACTCGATGAACAGGGGATTGAGGCGCTTCGTCTCACGCTCGATGCGCTTGGCCATCCGGCCGCAGACTGAGTTCACAACTCAATCCAGAAGCGCGCTCAACCGGGCGATAACACACGTACCAAGAGAGGGTATTGAAATGAACATCGGAATCATCGGCGCCGGCCACATCGGTGCGACGCTGGCGCGCAAGCTGGCGGCGTGCGGCCATCAGATCAAACTGGCCAATTCGAAAGACCCGCAAAGCATTCAGACGCTCGCTGACGAAGTCGGTGCTAAGGCGGTAACCAAAGAGCAGGCCGTGGCCGACGTCGACGTGATCATCCTGTCGATCCCTTTCGCCCGATACCCTGATCTGAAGCAGACGCTGAGCCAGGTTCCCGAGCAGGTCGTGGTCATCGATACCTCCAATTACTACCCGCAGCGTGACGGGGCAATCAGGGAAGTGGACGAGGGCAAACCCGAAAGCGTCTGGGTCAGCGAGCAGATCGGCCGTCCCCTGATCAAGGCGTGGAATGCTGTGCTTGCCGCTACGCTGGCCGATCAAGGCCAACCTGCTGAATCCGCGAATCGTATCGCTCTGCCCGTCGCCGGTGATGATCCGAGGGCTGAGGCAATCGCTCAGGATCTGGTTGAAGAAACGGGCTTCACTGCGCTCGCGGCAGGTGGTCTTCAGGACTCATGGCGTCAACAACCGGGCACGCCGGCTTACTGCACCGAGTTGACCTTGCCGGCGTTGAAGCTCGCCCTCGAAGCGGCGGACAAGGCCCGCGCACCGCTGAACCGCGACGCCTTGATGGTCCGATTCATGGCGCCGGACAGCGAGTTCACCCGCGAGCAAATGGTTGCAATCAATCGGGAGATGACGGCCTGATTGGCCAGCCGACGCCTTCAGGTTTACAGTCGACTCGAAGTTCCACGGCCATTGGAGAGGGGCGATGAGAATAGGCGAACTGGCAAAAATCAGCGGACTGGCGCCGTCACGCATTCGTTTCTACGAGGCCAGCGGCCTGATCTGCTCTGTCGCGCGTACCGCCAATGGCTACCGGGACTATGCGCCAGACACAGCGTCGGTATTGCAGATCATTACCGGCGCGCAGGCCGCCGGTTTTTCGTTGGAAGAAATCCGTCAGTTGATGCCGATGAATGCCGGCGGCTGGCAGCATGAAGAACTGCTCAGCGGGCTCAAGCACAAGGTGGCAGAAATCGAACTGCTGCAAGAACGCCTGGCGCAAAACAAGGCTCAGCTTCAACAAGTGATCAAGGGCATCGAAAACAAGCCCGAAGGCATGGCCTGCGCCGACAATGCACAGCGGGTGCTCAATCGTCTGCGTGAAGAAGGGCCTGTGAATGCGCCTGTCAATCGCGTTGCAACCGTTTCCCGCCCCGGCAAACCTGCGCCTCAGTAGATAACTGACGCAACACAAATCCCAGGCAACCCCCCGTAAACCTGTGGGAGCGGGCTTGCTCGCGAAGGCGTCGGCACATTCAAGATCATCATGGCCTGACACACCGCTTTCGCGAGCAAGCCCGCTCCCACAGTAGATCGCCTACACACTGAAGCTCCCTGGCCGATTCTGAATACCGGTGAAAGCATTCAAAAAGTCATTGACCTTCAACCTCACTTCAATCTTAAGGTGCCCCGACTGACCTGAGGATTGCCCCATGAATGTCTTCGATACGCTACGACTTCCCAACGGCTCGACCATCAACAACCGCATCGCCAAAGCCGCGATGGAAGAAAACATGGCGGATGCCGAGCAAGCGCCGTCCGATCAATTGATGCGCCTCTATCAGGCGTGGGCCGATGGAGGTGCCGGGCTGCTTATCACCGGCAACGTGATGGTCGATGGCCGTGCGATGACCGGTCCGGGCGGCGTGGTGCTGGAGGACGATCGACTACTGGACAGGTTCAAGCGCTGGGCGCGGATCGGCCGATCCGGCGGTGCGCAGTTCTGGATGCAGATCAATCATCCCGGGCGGCAAATGCAGGCCAACCTCGGCCAGCCAACCTGGGCCCCGTCAGCGGTTTCTCTGGAACTGGGCAACCTGTCCAGGCGCTTCGCCACGCCTCAGGCGATGACCGCCGAAGTGATCAAGGACGTTATTCAACGCTTTGCCAACACCGCTCGCCTTGGCGAACAAGCGGGATTCAGCGGTGTGCAGATTCATGCAGCCCATGGTTATCTGTTGAGCCAGTTTCTTTCGCCGCTGACCAATCTAAGAACGGACGAGTGGGGCGGTTCGCTGGACAATCGTGCGCGCCTGTTGATCGAGATTGTCAACGCGGTCAGAGCTGTGGTTTCCAGGGATTTTGCCGTGGCTGTCAAACTCAATTCCGCAGACTTCCAACGAGGCGGGTTCAGCGTTGATGACGCCAGGCACGTGGTGCAACTGCTCAATGAGCTGGATGTCGATCTGGTCGAATTATCCGGCGGCAGCTACGAAGCGCCAGCCATGCAGGGTGAGGCACGCGATGGTCGAACGCTGGCTCGCGAAGCCTACTTCGTTGAATTTGCCCGAGATATTCAGACCGTTGCGAACATGCCGGTGATGGTCACCGGCGGCATTCGTCGTCGGGCGATTGCTGAACAGGTCGTTCACAGTGGAGTGGACATGGTAGGGATCGGAACGGCACTGGCCATTGATCCTGACCTGCCGCGTGACTGGCTGGCGGGCAAGCATAACGCCCCGCAAATGCCACCGATCACCTGGAAAAACAAAGTCGTCGCTTCGCTGGCGAACATGGCGGCGGTCAAGTTTCAGCTGAGCAAACTCAGTCGCGGTCAACGACCCGATCCGAACGTCTCGCCGTTACGCGCACTGCTGTCGCAACAGTTGGCGATGTTCTTTCGGACGCGACAATACAAGCACTGGATCGCGAAGCGCTCGATGTAAGACATCAGGGCTTTACTGCGTACCTGGTAGAGGTTCATCCGGTGGCAATGGCGCGGTCGTCTCGCAAGCCCACAGTTGCAGGAACGGGTGGCTGCTTCTGGCTGGGCCAACCCATCGGCTGATGAACTCGCACCTCCCATCAATGCATAGCTGATAATCACCGGCCTCCGGGGTTCGGCCCAATCGCAGTGGTTGCAGCGGCGGCAAATGGCGCCGGAAGTGCCAACTGCCGTTTTCCAGCCGTGCGTCGTCGGGTATCTCCATACCAGCACCGTTTCCGCGTACCCGGGCCTGCTCCAGAACCAGCCCTTGGGCCGTGACGCTGTAGTCTTCCTCCCAACGGATTTTTTCGATGCTGTGGTTCCATGCCAAGGTGAAGTGCGCGACGGGCAACTGCGCCCAAATGCTGCCGGCCAGACCCAGGCACAAACCGATCATGCATTGGCCGCTGCGGCGCGCCGCGAGCGCCAGACGTGTTGCACGATGACCAGGATCCCCAGTGCGAAGCCGAGTTCGTCGGTCACCGGCAGTGCCACGATCAGCAGGGCGCCGGCGACGAGACTGAGCACCCGCTCCCAGATCAGCATTTTCATTTGCAGAAAACCGGTAGACGCCATGCCCCAGAGACCCACCGCCAGAAGAGTCTTGATCAGCATGTAGGCAGTCGCCCACAGGTTGTCGCCTTGCAGCATCAGCGCCGGGTTGTAGACCGCCATGAACGGGATGACAAAACCTGCCAGCGCAATTCGCACCGCCCATAAACTGATTTTGAAGCCGCTTTCCTTGGCAATCGGGGCGGCGGCGAAACAGGCGAGGGCGACAGGCGGGGTCAGGTCGGCGAGGATGCCGAAATAGAACACGAACATGTGCGACACGATCAGTGGCACACCCAGCTCCAGCAGGGCAGGCGCGGCGATCGAGCTGGTGATGATGTAGTTGGGAATGGTCGGGATGCCCATGCCCAGCACCAGGCAAGTGATCATCGTCAGGATCAGCGACAGCAGCAGGTTGTCGCGGCCAATGGCGAGGATGTAGCCAGCAAATGTCGAAGCGACACCGGTGAGCGAAACGATTCCGATAATGACGCCGACCAACGCGCAGGCGATTCCCACCGGTACCGCGTGGCGCGCGCCCTCGACCAGCGCATGCAGGCAGATCTGCAATGTTTCGCGGCCGCCCTTGATGAACCAGCACACCAGCACCAGTACCGCGATGACCGCAAAAATCACCCCGATACCGAGCTGGAAAAAACCTGTGCACAGCACACCCAGTGCAATCCAGAACGCACAGCGCAGGCCAAAGCTGTGCACCCGGAAAATGATCGCCGAGCCGAGAATCACGATGGCGGTCAATGCCAGGCCGACCATTCCCGAGAACAACGGCGTGCGCCCGGAAAACAGCAGATAAACCAGAACCAGCAGAGGAATCAGCAAATACCAGCGAGCCTTTACCGCGCCCCATGCGCTTGGACATTGGTCTTTGGGCAAGCCCTTGAGGTTGGAGCGCTTGGCTTCCAGGTGGACCATCCAGAATACCGAACCGAAATACAGCAGGGCGGGTATCAGCGCCGCCTTGGCGATTTCGACGAAGGGCACATTGATGGTTTCGGCCATGATGAATGCGACTGCGCCCATCACCGGAGGCATGATCTGGCTGCCCATGCTGGAGGTGGCTTCAACACCACCAGCGAACGCGGCGCGATAGCCAAAGCGCTTCATCAGCGGAATGGTGAATTGCCCGGTGGTCACCACGTTGGCAATCCCGGAGCCTGTGATCGTTCCCATCAACGCTGAGGAGGCGACCGCCACTTTGGCCGGGCCGCCGAGTTTGTGGCCGAATAACCCCATGGCGAAGTCGGTGAACAGCTTGATCATGCCGGCCTGTTCGAGGAAGGCGCCAAACAGAATGAACAGGAAGATGTAGGTTGCCGACACATAGGTCGGCGTGCCGTACAGCCCTTCGGTGCCGAATGACAGTTGATTGATGATCTGATCGAAACCATAGCCGCGATGGGCCAGTTCGCCGGGCAGGTATTGCCCGAACAGGCCGTATGCCAGAAACAGCCCGCAGATCACTGGCAGCGCGATGCCCATGACCCGTCGCGCGGCTTCGAAAACCAGAGCGATCAACACGATGCCGATAACCAGGTCGGCCGACGTCAGGTCACCGGAACGCTGGATCAGATCGGCCTCGAACACCCATTGATACAGCGCGGTAGCGATGGCGGCCAAGCTCAGCAGCCAGGCCAGCGGTTGCCACGGACGGTCTGTGCCGTGTGCCGGATAACTGAGAAACACCACCCACAGAAGAAAACCGACGTGCACCGCACGCAGCACCTGGCTGGAGAGAGGAGAAAAGGCTGCGGTGACGATCTGGAAAATCGAGAACAGCAACGCTACGTAAAACAGGCTTTTTGGCCAGTCTCGCGGGTTCGCGGAAATACCGTGATGCTCGTCACTCATTGGCTGCCTTCCTCATGACCACGCAAAGGAATCGACGCTGCAGCGGCTGTCACGCCACTGCGCATAAGCGCTTATAAGGCGCCTTTTTCCTTGTAGTAGCGCTCGGCGCCAGGGTGCAGCGCGATCGGCAGGTTTTTCGCGGCCGCTTCCAGTTTGATGTCCTTGGCCGCTGAATGGGAGTTACCCAAACGCGTCAGGTTGTCGAACAGCAGCCGGGTCATGTCGTAGACGACGTCATCAGGCAGGTCGGCGCGAGTCACCAGAATATTGGTGATTGCCACGGTGGGCACGGCTTCGGCCTGTCCGTCGTAGGTGTTGGCCGGGATCATTGCGCTCTGGTAGGCCGGATTGCCGATCTTTGTCACCACCTCGCTCGGGATCGCCACGTAGTTCAGCGGCATCACCGACGACAGGTCACGAATGGCGGCCATGCCCAATCCAGACGACTGCAGGGTGGCATCCAGTTGCCGGTTCTTGATCAATTCCACCGATTCGGCAAACGGCAGATATTGCACCTTGCCCATGTCCTCGTAGGTCAGGCCGGCCGCTTTGAATATCGCCCGCGCATTCAATTCAGTCCCGGATTTAGGCGCGCCGACCGAGATGGTCTTGCCCTTGAGATCGGCGAGGGTTTTGATCCCCGACTCTTTGCTGGCGACGATCTGAATGTAATTGGGATAGGCACCGCCCAAGGCGCGCAATTTTGTCAGTGGTGCTTTGAAACCGGCGTCCTCCACGCCGTTTTTGGCGTCGGCCACTGAGTCGCCCAAGGCCAGGGCCAGCTCGCCGCGTCCGGCCTGCAGCAGATTGAGGTTTTCTACCGACGCTTTGGTGGCCTGCACCGATGTCTTCGAACCGGCAATGCCGTCGCTGTAGATTTGCGACAAGCCGACGCCGATCGGGTAGTAAACCCCGCTGGTTCCGCCGGTGAGAATATTGATGAACACGGGCGCGGCCTGCGCAGCGCTGCTAAGGGTCAGCGTGGCGGCGGCCAGCAGGGCAAAACGTGTTTTGACTCGCATGGGGGCATTTCTCCGTCTTGTTATGGTTTTAAGCAGAGTGATTGCACTCTGGTCGGTCCCGGCTGAACGTGATCGCCACTTCAGTTCATCCCCAGCCAGGTCGGCAGCACCAGTGAAATCCAGGGCACGTAGGTGATCAGCACGAGGAACAGCAGCAGAATCATCAACCAGGGCATGGCGGCTTTTACGGTGGCGGGCAAGGACATTCCCGTCACCGCTGAAGTCACGAACAGGTTCAGGCCCACGGGTGGCGTAATCAGGCCGATCTCAAGGTTGACCACCATGATGATGCCGAGGTGAATCGGGTCGATGCCCAGTTTCATCGCGATAGGGAAAAGGATTGGCGCGAGGATGAGGATGATCGCTGACGGTTCCATGAACGCGCCGGCAATCAACAGCACGATGTTGACCATCAGCAGGAACGTCACGGGCGTCAGGCCGGCTTCTATTACCCAGGCAGTGATTTGTTGGGGTAATTGTTCGGTGGTCAGCACGTGGGCGAACAGCATGGCGTTGGCAATGATGAACATGAGCATGATGCTCAGCTTGGCCGAGTCCAGCAGAACCTTGGGTGTCTCGCGAAAGGTCAGATCCTTGTAGACGAACAGAGCGATGAAGGCCGAATAGACGGCTGCCACTGCGGCAGCTTCGGTCGGGGTGAACATGCCCGAATAGATGCCGCCGAGGATGATCACCATCAGCAACAAGCCCCATATTGCCTTGCGCGCCGTACTCAAGAACTCGCGAAGGGTCGCACGCGGCAAGGCGGGGAGATTTTTCTTCACCGCGACGATGTAGATCGCCACCATCAACGCCGTGCCCAGCAGCAGGCCAGGCACCACGCCGGCCATGAACAGCTTGCCCACGGAGGTTTCTGTCGCGGCGGCGTAAACCACCATCACAATCGAGGGCGGGATCAGGATGCCCAGCGTACCGGCGTTGCAGATGATCCCTGCGCCGAAGGCCTGCGGATAGCCGGACCGGACCATGCCGGCGATCGCAATCGAGCCCACCGCCGCGACCGTTGCGGGACTCGAACCGGAGAGGGCGGCGAACAGCATGCAGGCCAGCACCGCCGCGATGGCCAGGCCGCCGCGAATATGCCCGACACAGGCGTTGGCGAAGTCGATCAGCCGTCGGGCAACGCCGCCAGTGGTCATGAAGGCCCCGGCCAGCAGGAAAAAAGGAATCGCCAGCAGCGTGTAGTGTTCCGAGGTCTCGAACAGTTTGATCGCCAGCGAGCGGACCGAATCGGGACTGAAGAAAATGATCGTCAGGGAGCCGGCCAGCCCCAGCGAGATGGCGATCGGCACGCCGATGAACATCAAGGCGAACAGGGCCACGAACAGGAAGGCAATGGTCATGGCTTGTCATCCTCGTGTTCGGCGAGTTTCAGCGCGTCGGCCGCTTCATCGGCCAGCCCGAGGCCGGTCTGACGGTTGAGCAGGATGCGCAGCAGAATTTCAGCGAAGCGGATGAACACCAGCGCAAACCCCAGCGGCACGATCAGTCCGATATGCCACTGCATGACGCCGAAATGGCCGAGATCCTCGGCGCCGATACCGGCGTTCATCAACGTTTCAATCCATTCGAAGCTGGCGACGCCCAGCAGCCCGGCATAGGCCAGACAGCACAGGCAGGCCAGAATGCCGATGTAGCGCTGCACCGATCGCCGCGCCAGTTTGACCAGTGCGTCGACACCGATATGCCCGGCGGTGCGCACGCCGTAAGCCAAGCCGAAAAAAATCAGCCAGCCGAACAGCGCTTTGGTCAGGGCAGTGCTCCAGGTCATGGCCTGCGCCATGCCCATGATCTGATCGCCAACGGCGAACAGCGGAACACTGGCCGCCGGCCAATGATCGGCGAGCCAGTAAAACAGACTGTAGAAATTGTTGAGGATCACGTAGACAAACGTGACGAGGGTCATGGCCGCCAAGAGGAAGACGATGAAGCCTTCCTCGAAGTGTTCCCAGATTCGCCGAAGCGCTTTCATGGATGGCAATCTCACGTCGGTGGAAGACGGGCAGGTTCCGCCCCGGCGGCGCCTGCCGTGCGATTATTGCGCCTGGTTCGCGGCTTCGGCGGCAGAGATCAGCTCAGGACCGATTTCGCCTTCGAACTTCTTCCACACCGGTTTCATCGCATCGCGCCATTGCGCACGTTCTTCTGGGGTGAGCGTGATGATTTCCGTGGTTTTGGCTGCAAGGATGCGTTGCTTGTCACCCTCGTTCAGTTGCTGGGCTTCCTTGTTCACGTGAGTGGTGACTTCCACGACGATCTTGTCCAGTTCGCTGCGCACGTCCGGTGGCAGGCCGTTCCAGAATTTGGTGTTGGTGATCAGCATGTAGTCCAGTACACCGTGGTTGGACTCGGTGATGTATTTCTGCACTTCATGCATTTTCTGGCTGTAGATGTTCGAGTAGGGGTTTTCTGCACCGTTGACCACGCCGGTCTGCAGCCCCTGATACACCTCGGCAAAACTCATCTTGCGCGGATTGGCGCGCACTGCCTTGAACTGCTCCTCCAGTACCGCCGAGGCCTGTACCCGGAACTTCAGGCCGCGCGCATCAGCCGGTACACGCAGTGGCTTGTTGGCCGACAGTTGTTTCATGCCGTTGTGCCAATAAGCCAGGCCGGTGATGTTTTTGCTTTCCATGGATTTGAGCAGACCCTGACCCTGCGGGCTCAGCTGAAAGCGATCGACAGCGTTGATGTCATCAAACAGAAAGGGCAGGTCGAAGAGCTGGACGGTCTTGGTGTATTGCTCGAATTTGGCCAGCGATGGCGCAATCATCTGCACATCGCCGAGCAACAGTGCTTCCATTTCCTTGCCGTCACCAAAGAGCGAGGAGTTAGGGTAGACCTCGACCTTGACCTTGCCTGGCAAGCGTTCTTCCACCAGTTTCTTGAACAGCAACGCACCTTGACCTTTGGGCGTCTGGTCAGCGACGACATGCGAAAACTTTATGATCACCGGGTCTGCCGCCATGGCCGGGTTCATGCTGCTTACCGCCAAAGCGCAGGCAAGTGCGCTGAACAGAGATCTGAGCATCTGGGTTATTCCTCTTTTTTTATTGTAGTAACAGCTCTATGCGCGGGACGCGTTCGAATGCCGGGACATGCTCAAGTCTAGGCAGAAATATCTGATTTGCCGGGAAAACTGGCGAGAAAGCGCAAAACATCAACGCAGGGTTGGTCTCGCGCCTTCAACCAGGAACTCTTCAGGACATGGCATGCGTCCAGTCGCTGCCCGTTCCTCGTGACATTGCGCCACGCGGCTTGCATTTCGAGATCCGGTTTAACTCATCAAGGCGAGGCTCAGCGCTCAATGTTTCACAATATTTCCGATGAGCTCATCCCATGTCGTAGTTGCTGGGAACAGTTCAAGCAAAAACGCCGTGAACGCTTTGACATTCGGGCTACCGCAGTCCCCGTTGCGAGGTCAGCACATGTTCAAGCTGATGCTCGAGCACGGCTCTGTACGCGGCCAATAGATGTGCCTGCGCCCACTCAAGATCCGGGCGCAACCATTCCAGCGCATCCTGAGCAGTGAACGCCAACAGACGCTGTCGTTTCATCTCGGCATCTTCATGGGTGATCAGTGCCAAGCCATCACAACTGTTATAGGTTTTGCTGACCTGAGCGAGCGCTGCGAGAAAAATCGGCCGAGGCTCGCGCGCTGTGGTGTAGGCAAGGTTGCGCGAATGGATCGACATTCCGGTGTCGAGGGCCTCATACCAGCCTTCCACTGCGACGAGCATGCGCCCGTTGTGTTTGACTCGGTCAAACACCCTCGAACGCATGACCAGATGCAGCGGCAGATGAGTCAGCGGTGGCAGCGTGCCCATCGACCAGTTGGGTGACCACCCCCAGCGTACCGGCAAGCAGTCCAGAGTCCCGTCGCGGCGATAGATGCCATGGACCCGCATACCCGGTTTGATCAGATTACGCCGCTCAGGCGGTGCTTCGCCTGAAGTGTCGTCTTCTGCCAACCCGACTTGTGCATCTACGTTCGCCGTCTCACCGGTGACCAGAAGAAAAGCCATTTGGTGCGCTGCGGCGTGTTGAACGATGTACTCACACATGGCGAATCTCCTGGTCGGCAGGGCTTTGTGCACTGCACGCACCTCGGGCGTTTGTGATGTTGTGCTGCTCTGGGACAGGCGGGCGGCGCAGGATATTCATATCGCCAGATCCTCGTCCCAGCACACCGCCTTCGACTCGTGCCATTGCACCTCGGTGACGCCGAAACGCTCGGCCATGGGTTTCGAGAACCGTTTCAACGGAGGCCGGCCGGGCTTGGGAATCGGCGTCAACCCGGCGTCGCAACTTGCCCACTGCCAGGCATCCGCGTTGTTCATCAATTTGGCGCGGATAATGAAGGATTTGGGCACACCGTGGAGTCGGTACTTGATCATGTACAAATCTGTCTGGCTCATGAGGCTCTCCTGTTGCTCATGAAAGAGGGATGCCCCTCGTGCCAGGAAATTCATAGATTTTTCTAACAACTCGACATGCGTTCGTATCGGTTGAAAATAAGTTATACAGACCGCGCTTCTGGTATAAGGAACTTTTGTTTTTCACTGAGCTAGTTTGTGGAAAGAAGCTAAGCGGAACGACAAAATCAAATGAAGTTAGATGCCGATGGTGGCATTTAAAGATTATTTTTCTTCATGATGAATATTGCTGCGTTTATTAAGCAGAACCGTGCAATTTCGCAGTTGATACAACTAAGTTGGCACGCAAGTGCAAGTACTCTGAAGGTTCTGTTAATCAGGAAGTCTTGCAAACGAAGCGGCAATCGAAATTTTTTCTATACAAGTTTAATTCGCCTCATGTAATGGTTGATGACCCGATTGTGCCTTGACAGGAAGAAGGGCCATGGAAAACGACGACCTGCGTCAAACTTGTACAAATTGCAATAAGCTGTACAAAACCTCGCTGCAAGCAGAACGTTACAAGGCAAGCGCCGGCCATGCGGGGCTTTGTGAGACCTGTCTCCAAACCGAACAGGAGCGGGTGATCGACGAGCGTTTGGCCCTGTGCGCCGCGAAGATGCTGGTGATTGATCGTCAGTTCAAGCCCCCGGCGAAGCGCTGATGTCGGCTTTCAAGTAAAGCGGGGCGCCGGACATGCCGATGCCCATCAGTTTTGATTTGTCGTTTTATTGATCACTGTTGGTGCTGCGATCAATCAGCCAAGCAATAAAAACCACGAAGGGCTTCCACAAGATTGCTCCGCCAATTATTGCTGTCCAACCCAGGCAAAGCCACGCTCACCCTTGAACCGCCCGCCGCTCAATAACCCAGTACAAAAACGCCTATGCGATGGGCCAGTAAATCAATAATGTAATCCACGACATCGCTGTCAACGCCGCGCCGTGCGCGTACTCACATCCACCCAGACCGCCAACACCAGAATGCTGCCCTTGACGATCATCTGCCAGTAGCTATCCACATCGAGCATCGACATGCCGTTGTCCAGGCTGGTGATCACCAGCGCGCCGAGGAGGGCGCCGTAAACGGTGCCGGAACCGCCGCGCATGGAGGTGCCGCCGATAAAGCAGGCGGCGATGGCGTCGAGTTCGCCCATGCTCCCGGCGGACGGTGAGCCGGCGGCGAGGCGTGCGGTGTTGACCACGCCGGCGAGGGCGCACATCACGCCCATGATGCCGAAGATCCACAGCTTGACCGCCTGCACATTGATCCCCGACAGGCGCGTTGCTTCCATGTTGCTGCCGACCGAGTAGACCCGGCGGCCGAACACGGTCTGGCTGGTGACGTAGCTGAACACCCCGAGCAGGATCAGCAACAGCAGCACCGGCACCGGAATGCCGTCGTAGCTGTTGAGGGTCTGGACGAAACCGGCGAGCACCGCGCCGATCACCAGCACGCGAACAACATCACGCACCAGTGAATGCGCCGCCAGGCCATGCAGGGCGCGATTGCGCCGTTGTTTCCAGGTCAGAAAAATCGTCAGCACGAACAGCACAATACCCAGGCCAGTGCCGATCGCGTGGGGCAGATAACCCTGGCCGACGTAGACCAGCTCCGGCGAGACCGGGGCAATGGTGGTGCCGCCGGTAATCCCCAGCAAAATCCCGCGAAACGCCAACATGCCGCCCAGGCCGACGATAAAGGACGGGATGCGCAAGTATGCCGCCATGTAGCCGTTGGCGAGGCCGATCATCAGGCCGCACAGGGCGACCAGACTCAGATTCGCCAGCAGCGGAATGTGATAAACCACGTCGAGTATTGCCGCCAGACCACCGAGCAGGCCTAGCAATGAGCCCACCGACAAATCGATCTCGCCACTGATGATCACCAGCACCATGCCGCAGGCCAGGATTCCGGTGATCGACATCTGCCGCAGCAGGTTGGAAAGGTTACGCGGGGTGAGGAAGCCGCCCTCGGTCTGCCAGCTGAAGAACAGCCAGATCAGCACCACGGCAAATACCAGCGCGAGCATCTTGTAGCGGGTGAACAGTTGTTTGACCTGATTCATTTACGCGGTTTTCCAATCGTTATTGTTATGGCTGCCGGGCTGGCTGAGCGCGGCGGCGAGTACTTGTTCCTGGGTCAGCTCATGGTTGACGAAGTCACCGCGCAACTGGCCCTCGCCGATCACTAATACGCGGTCGGACACGCCGAGCACTTCGGCCAGCTCCGACGAAACCATGATGATCGACACGCCTTCGGCGGCCAGCGCGCCCATCAACTTGTAGATCTCGTACTTGGCGCCGACGTCCACGCCTCGGGTCGGCTCGTCGAGAATCAGCACGCGCGGTTTGGCCAGCAGCATTTTCGCCAGAACGGCTTTCTGCTGGTTACCGCCCGACAGGCTGGTGATCGGCAGGGACGGACTTGCGGTCTTCAGATGCAGACGGGAGATTTCCCGGTCGATGCAACCCAGCTCGGCTTCGGCATCGATGCGGGTCATTTTCGAATAACTCTCGAGCACGGCGAGGGTGATGTTCTGGCCGACGCCGAGGTCGGGAATGATGCCCTGGCGCTTGCGATCTTCAGGGACCAGGCACAGGCCGGCGCGGATCGCCTTGAGCGGCGTGCGCGTGTCGATCGGTTGGCCGTCCAGCCAGACGTCGCCTTCGTGACGCCCGGGGTAAGCGCCGAACAGCGCAGTCACCAATTCGGTCCGGCCGGCCCCGACCAGCCCGGCAATCCCGAGAATTTCGCCACGTTTGAGGCTGAAGGAAATGTCGTCGACCCGTTTGCGCCTGGGGTTGTCGACGTCGTAGCAAGTGACGTGGCGCGCCTCGAAAATCACCTCGCCGATCTCATGCGGCTCGCTGGGGTAAAGATTGCTCATTTCGCGGCCGACCATCTGCGTGATGATCTGTGGAATATCCATGTCTGTCATGGCGGTGGTGGCGATGTGTTTGCCGTCACGGATCACCGAAATGGTGTCGCATACGGCGGCGACCTCATCGAGTTTGTGCGAGATGTAGACGCAGGCAACGCCCTTGGCTTTGAGGTCGCGGATGATGTCGAGCAGCACTTCGATTTCCGAGCGGCTCAGGGCCGAGGAGGGCTCATCGAGAATCAGCAGACGCGCCTGTTTGTTCAGGGCCTTGGCGATTTCCACCAATTGCTGGTAGCCGCCGCCGTACTGCGAAACCGGCAGCGACACGTTCATGTCCGGCACTTTCAATTCACGCATCAAGGCTTCGGCACGGTGGATCATCGCCGGGTAGTTCATGCGCCCGCCGGGCAGCGTCAGCTCATGGCCCATGAAGATGTTTTCGGCCACCGACAGATCGGGCACCAGGGTCAGTTCCTGATGGATGATGACGATGCCGGCGGCTTCGGTTTCGCTGATTGATTGCGCCCTGAGCGGTTGGCCGTCCCAGAGGATTTCGCCGTCCCAGGTGCCATGGGGATAGACCGCCGAGAGGATCTTCATCAGCGTCGACTTGCCGGCACCATTCTCGCCACACAGACCCACGCATTCGCCGGGCCGAACCTTGATGTCGATGCCGTTGAGCGCTTTGACACCGCCGAAGGTCTTGACGATGCCGTTCATTTGCAGCAGATAGTCGGACATAACCAGGGCTCGTATTCCAGGGGCTCAGAAAACACGGAACCTGTCGGAGCGAGCTTGCTCGCGAAGGCGTCAGCACATTCGTTCACGATGCAAGCTGAACCAGCGTCTTCGCGAGCAAGCTCGCTCCCACAAGGTTCCTCATAACCAAAGGATCACTGCCCGGCAATCTGTGCCTTGGTGTAGAAGCCGTCCTGTTCGAGCAAGTCGATGTTGTCCTTGGTCAACGGCGTGGGTGTCAGCAGGATGGTGTCGACCTTTTTGCTGCCGTTGTCGTACTGCGAGGTGTAGGCCGGTTTCTCGTTGCGTGCCAGTTGCACCGAGAGCCTGGCCGCTTCGGACGCGATGAGTTTCAGTGGTTTGTATACGGTCATGGTTTGCGTGCCGGCGATCACGCGTTTGACCGCCGCGAGGTCAGCGTCCTGCCCGGAAATCGGCACTTTGCCGGCCAGTTGCTGGGCGGCCAGCGCCTGAATCGCACCGCCGGCGGTGGCATCGTTGGAGGCGACGATGCCGTCGATTTTGTTGTTGTTACGGGTCAGGGCGTTTTCCACAATGCTCAGCGCTTCGGTCGGGTTCCATTCCTTGACCCATTGCTGGCCGACAATCTTGACATCGCCCTTGTCGATGGCCGGTTGCAGCACCTTCATCTGGCCTTCACGCAGGATCTTGGCGTTGTTGTCGGTCGGCGCACCGCCTAGCAGAAAGTAATTGCCCTTGGGCGCTGCTTTCAGCACTCCGCTGGCCTGCATTTCGCCGACCTTTTCGTTATCGAAGGAAATGTAGGCGTCGACATCGGCGTTGAGAATCAGCCGGTCATAAGACACCACTTTGATCCCGGCTTTCTTCGCTTCGGCGACGGCGTTGGTCAGCACCGTGGCGTTGAATGGCACGATGACAATGACATCGACGCCGCGAGAGATCAGGTTTTCGATTTGCGAAATCTGCTTCTGCTCGTTGGCGTCCGCCGATTGCACGAAGACTTTGGCGTCCATTTTTTCCGCCGCCGCGACGAAGTAATCGCGATCGCGCGACCAGCGTTCCAGGCGCAGGTCATCAATCGAGAAACCGATTTTCGGGTGGGTAGCGTCAGCCATTACCGGCAGGGCCAGCAGCGCCAGGGCACTGGCCAACAGCGTACGTTTCAGGTTCTTCATGGTGGTGCGTCCTTTTATTTTTGTTGGAAAGACACGGCCTGACGATGAATCGGGCTGGTAGAACTGTAGAGAATCTGCCGGCGCAGCAGGCACAGAATTGTCGTGCAATTGTCACAGCGTCGTTGCGTCGGCAGAGGGTCTCGGCAATCAGCGATAGAGGTAACGGTTGACGATATTTTCGAGCATTTCCTGGCGGCCACTGACGGCTTGCGGGTTCAACTCGTTGGTGAACGCGTGCTCGGCCAGCGACTCAAGATTGAAATCGCCTGCCATCACCGCTTGCCCGAACGGCTGACGCCAGCCGGCGTAACGTTGATCCTTGAGGGTTTGCAGTTGATCGTTCTCAACCATCGCGGCGGCGCGTTCCAGCGACAGGGCAAGGACGTCCATGGCGCCAACGTGACCGTGGAACAGGTCGATCTCGTCGAGGCTCTGACGGCGCACCTTGGAGTCGAAGTTGAAACCGCCATTCTTGAAGCCGCCGGCCTTGAGAATTTCATAGGTTGCCAGGGTCATTTCTTCGACGCTGTTGGGGAATTGATCGGTGTCCCAGCCGTTCTGTGGATCGCCACGGTTGGCGTCGATGCTGCCGAAAATCCCCAGCGAGGCGGCGGTGGCGATTTCGTGATGGAAGCTGTGACCGGCCAGGGTCGCGTGGTTGGCCTCGATGTTGACCTTGATTTCCTTCTCCAGGCCGTACTGCTGGAGAAAGCCGAACACCGTGGCGCTGTCGTAATCGTATTGGTGCTTGGTCGGCTCCTGCGGCTTGGGTTCGATCAGCAGGTCGCCGGTGAAACCGATTTTGTGCTTGTGTTCGACGACCATGCGCATGAAGCGCCCGAGTTGTTCGCGCTCGCGTTTCAAATCGGTGTTAAGCAGGGTTTCGTAGCCTTCGCGGCCACCCCACAGCACGTAGTTGGAGCCCTTGAGGCGATGCGTTGCGTTCATGGCACTGAATACTTGTGCGGCAGCGCAGGCGAATACTTCCGGATCCGGATTGCTCGCAGCACCGGCGGCAAAACGCGGATTGCTGAAGCAGTTGGCCGTGCCCCAGAGCAACTTGATGCCGCTCTGTTCCTGATGCTGCTCTAGGCGATCGACCATTTGCGCGAAGTGTTCGCGGTACTCCTTCAGCGAGTTGCCTTCGGGGGCGACGTCCGTGTCGTGAAAGCAGTAGTAATCGATGCCCAGTTTGCTGAAGAACTCGAACGCCGCTTCAGCCTTGCCGATGGCCAGTTGCATCGGCTCGCCGCTGCGTTGCCAGGGGCGTTTGAAGGTGCCGGCGCCGAACACATCGGAGCCCGGCCAGACGAAGGTGTGCCAGTAGCAGGCGGCCATGCGCAGGTGTTCGCGCATGGGTTTGCCGAGGATCAGTTTGTCGGCGTCGTAGTGGCGGAAAGCGAGGGGCGAATCACTGTTCGGGCCTTCGTAGCGAACCGGCTCGATATGGGGGAAATACTGCATGGACGTTGTCCTTGTTGTTCTTGGCGGTGTCTCGATACTAGCAACGGCCCCGCACCTGCTGATTATGAAAAGCCTCAACAGCGAGTGCGATTTTGCGTATTGAGATTCGGCGGCTTCGCGCCTAGTCTGTGTCCATCGTCGCCGCGACAAGGCGGCCCGGAACAGCCTAAAAACAATGAAAAGCTTACCGCCCGTGCACCGCATTGCCCTGTTGTTCAACGGCAGCAAGATCTACGACCGTGGAATCATCAGCGGCATCGGCAACTACCTGAGCAGCACCCGCGCTTCCTGGGACTTGTTTCTGGAGGAGGATTTTCTCTGCCGCTTGAAGGGCATCGAGCGCTGGCAGGGTGACGGCATCATTGCCGACTTCGACGATCCACTGATCGGCGAGGCGCTGGCCGATATTCATTTACCGGTGGTGGCGGTGGGCGGCTCCTACGAGGATGCGCGCGCCTATCCGAAAGCGATTCCCTACGTCGCCACCGATAACAATGCCTTGATCAGCCTGGCGTATTCGCATCTGGTCGAGGCGGGGCTGCAGCGCTTTGCCTGTTTCAGCCTGCCGCAGGCGCAAGCCAATCGCTGGGCGCAGGAGCGGGAAAAAGCCTTTCGTAAACTGATGCAGCGCGACGGCCTGCACGCTGAGGTCTATCGCGGCATGGGCACCAGCGCACCGCTATGGGACAGCGCCGTCGAACAACTGATCGCCTGGCTGCACAGCCTGCCCAAACCGATCGGTATCATCGCCGTCAGCGACGCCCGTGCCCGGCAGTTGCTGCAAGCCTGCCTGACCGCCGGCATCGCCGTGCCGGAGCAGGTCGCGCTGATTGGCATCGACAACGACCCGCTGACCCGCAGCCTGACGCGTGTGCCGCTGAGCTCGGTGATTCAAGGCACCGAAACCATGGGCCGCACCGCCGCGCAGCTGCTGCACCAGATGCTCCACGGCATGCCGTCCACCGGCACGCAAATCCTGATTCCGCCGGACGCGGTCAATGTGCAGGTGTCGAGCCTGCATCAGCCGCTGGGCAATCCCTACGTGATGCAAGCGCTGCTGTTCATCCGCCAATATGCCTGCCAGGGCATCAAGACCGCACAAGTGGCGGCCTATGTCGGCGTGTCGCGCTCATCACTGGAAGCGCATTTTCGCGCCGAGCGCGGTTGCAGCGTGCATGACGAGATTCTGCGTTTCAAACTGGCGGCGGCCACCAGTGGTTTGAAAAACACCGATGCTGCGATTGCCGACATTGCCCAGGCCTGCGGCTTCAAGTCTGCGCAATATCTGCACACGGTGTTCCGTCGCGAGTTCGGCTGCACGCCCCGCGAATATCAGCAGGGCGGGGCGTAGCGCTGCGAAGACTTACGCCAGCGCAGCGGCACTGGCTCTGGAGCGCCAGGCAAACGCCAGCACCATCAGCAGGCCCAGAGCGGCCATCGCCGCCCCGGCCAGAGAAATCGCCGGATAACCCAGCCCGGCATTGATCACCGCGCCACCCAGCGCCGCGCCGATCGCGTTGCCGAAATTGAACGCACCGATGTTTACCGCCGAAGCCAGATTCGGCGCGTCCTTGGCCGCTTCCATCACGCGCATCTGCAGCGGCGGCACCAGAGCGAAGCTGGCGAAACCCCAGATCAGAATGGCGACGGCGGCCGGCAGCGGCCAGCGCATCAGCACAGTGAACGCCAGCAACACTACAATCAATGCGCTCAGCGACACGATCAGGGTGCGGTCGATCGACCGGTCAGCCGCCTTGCCACCCCACATGTTGCCCAAGGTCAAACCGACGCCGAACAGCACCAGCATGGCGGTGATGAACGCGGCGGAGGCGTGGGTTTCGCTGCTGAGAATCGGTGCGATGTAGGTGAACACGGTGAACATCGCACTTGAGCCGACCACGGTCAGGGCCAGCGCGGCCAGCACCGGACCTCGGCCCAATACACGTATTTCCGCCAATGCACCGGCGCCTTGCTCTGCTTTCAGATTGGGCAGGGCGAACCACAAGGCGATCATGGTCAGCACGCCGAGGCCGGTAATGCCCCAGAACGCGGTGCGCCAGCCAAACAGCTCACCAAACCAGGCCGCCAGCGGCACACCGCCGATAGTCGCCAACGTCAGGCCCATGAACATCGCCGCCACGGCGCCGGCACGTTTTTCCGGCGCGACCACGCTGGCGGCGACCACGGAGCCAACCCCAAAGAATGCGCCGTGATTGAGCGAGGTGATCACCCTGGCGACCATCAGGCTGTAGTAATCGGTGGCCAGCGCCGACATCAGATTACCCAGGGTGAAAATCGCCATCAGCCCGATCAGCAGGTAGCGCCGGGGGATCTTGCCGGTGGTCAGGGTCATCAGCGGCGCGCCGAGCAATACGCCCAAGGCGTAGGCGCTGACCAACAACCCCGCAGCGGGAATGGAAACGCCGAGATCGGCAGCGATGCCGGGCAACATGCCCATCGGCGCGAACTCGGTCACGCCGATGCCGAAGGCGCCTACAGCGAGTGCAACAAGTGGTGGATTGATACGCATGGAAAGTCTCCTCATCTATGCCGCCAATGCTACGATCCATCGTTTTAAGGCGGTAGATAGCGATTTTGGCAATCACCTTTGCGCAAGAGGCACGAATGGACTTCAACGGCAGGTCAGGCGAAATGAGCGTGTTCGTCACCGTGGCGCAGGAGGGCAGCTTATCGGCGGCCGCGCGCGCATTGGGGCTGACACCCTCGGCGGTCAGTCGCATCATCGCCCGCGCCGAACAGCGACTGGGCACGCGTCTTTTGTTGCGCACCACCCGCGCACTGACTTTCACCGCCGAGGGCGAGGCCTTCCTGCGCGGTGCCCGGCGGATTCTGGCCGACATGGACGAAGTGGAAGGAGCCATTACCGATCAAGGCGTACCCAAGGGCCGCTTGCGTGTCAGTGCCGCCCTTGGCCATGGACGGCTGACCATTGTGCCGCTGGTCGCAGCCTTCACCGCCCGCTACCCGAACATCGTCGTCGACCTCAGCCTTGGCGACGAAGTCGTCGACATCCTCGCCGGTCAGGCGGACGTTGCCATCCGCTTCGGCCATCTGCCCGACAGCCCACTCACCGCGCGCCGGCTCGGCCACACCGGCCAGGTCGTGGTGGCATCGCCTGACTATCTGCAACGCCACGGCACGCCTCAGCAACCCGAAGACCTGCTCAAACACAACTGCCTGCGCTTCAACTTCCGCCGTGCCGAAGCCAACTGGCCGTTCATCCGCGACGGCAAGGAATTTTCCCTGAAGGTCAGCGGCAACATTGAATGCAGCAGCGGCGAAGCACTGGCCCAGTTCGCCCGACTCGGCGCCGGCATTGCGCGCATTGGCGAGTTCACCGTCAGGGAGGATTTGCAGCGCGGCACGCTGATCGCGCTTCTGCAAGCGTGGAACCCCGGCGATGAGGAACCGATTCATGCGGTGTTCGTCGGCGGCGCAGCGATGCCGGTGCGGGTGCGGTTGTTTGTGGATTTTTTGCTGGAGCAGCATCGGATATAGGCGTGCTGCGCGGCATTTGCTTTCACTCGTTCGCAAGATTTTCCCGCGCCCACTGCTCGGCCGTCGTGACCTGTATCGTCTGCTGCTCATTGAACGTACCCGCTTTCGGCCACGCCACACCTCGACCTTGGGCAAACACCGCGCGGTACTTTTTGATGTGATGCGTAGGGTCTTTTTCCAGTTCCTGCATCAGGTGCGGCACTGTCCAGACGTTACGCTTGAAGGGCCGCCCGAGCACGCGTTCGAGAAGGCTCGCAACCTGTCCATAGGTCAGCGTGTCGCCAGACAGATACACGATCTCGTTGCGCAAGCGCGGCTCGAAAAAAACGATTTCTGCGGTCAGCTTACCGATGTCGCCCGGGGTCGTGAGCGTCACGCTGGTGTCCAGGCTGCCCAGGGCGTTGACAGCGCCATTCTCAAAATCAACGACTTCAAACACTGGCTCAAACAGGAAACTGGTGAACATGCCGGTCGAGATGATCACCCATTCGGTTTTGTCCTGCGCGCGCAGCAGTTCGCGCACGTCGAGCTGAGCATCGAACAGATCCTGCGGACTGCCCCGGCCGATCACCTCGAAATCTACGCCAAACTGCCAGGGAAAGTAGCGCTTGATGCCGGACTTGAGCGCGGCGGTCGCCAGCTTCATCGGCGTCTCGCGACCAGCGACCATGCCGGCGCAGCCGATGACGGTATCGAACGGTGCGAAGACTTCGGCCAGTTGTTCGATCGAATCGTTGACCAGATCTGCCGCCACCATGTGCACGCCGAGCCTGCGCAGTTCATCGATATCGGCTTTCTTTTCCGGCACCTGACTGTCGATCGTCGAGGCCCTGAGCAGGACGCTGATCGTGCTGCCGGGCGAGCGCTTTGCCACGCGCGCAAGGTTGCGCAACACCGGCAGGCCGAGCTCACCTGCGCCCAGGACGAGAATGGATTGCGGGGAAGGGGTGGTCGATTCGGTCATGATGTCTCCTGGGATCTGCATGTAAGATCGGCAAATGCTGGCACGATCGGGCAGCATTCAGAAGAAGGCACACGCGTGATACCAGGTGAAGAAATGACTGATCAGCAAGCGCTCAGTGAGGCAGAAGCGATCTGCCAGACGCTCAGACGAGACGATGATGGCGTGCGTCGCGAAGTTCTCGCTCACGCCGGCAGCCGTTGGTCTCTGGGCATCCTCCATGCTCTGGGTGTGTACGGCACGATGCGCCATGCCGAGATCAAACGGCAGATGACCGGCGTGACTCAGCGCATGTTGACCAAAACCCTTCGTGCGCTGGAACGCGACGGCCTGCTGACCCGGCGAGAGCTCGACCAGGTGCCGCCGCACGTCGAGTACGAACTCACGCCATTGGGTATGGGACTGCTGGTGCGGATGTCGCCGATCTGGACCTGGGTGGTGGAAAACGTCGAGGGGTTCCGTGAAGCACGACGTACATTCGATAGCCAGACCGGCAGGAAACCTTCCTGGCAAATTCCTGTGCCGGCGTTGGACGCTTCTGAAGCGTCAGACTGATGGTTCGCGCTTTAACTCGTCGGCACGGCGAACACGGCACTGGCGCGCGCGACCGTTCGCTCACCGACATGCAGACTGACGCCAGCAAACGCCAGTTGACGTCCTTTTCTGGAGTACTCAAGACGCACTTCGAGCCATTCGTTGATGTGCACCGCGCCGAGATAATCCAGGGTCATGCTCGCCGTGATCAACGGCTGCGGCGGATCGCTGGAGAAGGCCATGGCGTAGCCCATGCCGACATCGGCCAAAGTCGCCAATACACCGCCATGCAAAGTACCGCGACCATTGGCGTGGCGGGAGTCGGTCAGCAAGCCCAGTTCCAATTGCAGCCCCTGACCCCTTGCGTAGATCGGGCCGAGCAGATCCAGCAACGGGCTGCTGCGGGTGAATGGAGTGAAGCCTTCGGCAATGGCCGTGATGTTCATGTTCCCATCCTGCTACGGGGGACTGACCTGTGCGATTGAGCGAGGAATCGCAAGACGGGGCAAGCACTATGCGTATGTGGAATTTACTGCGATAAGTGCGCGAGACATGACACTGACAGGCAAGGAGCCACGGGTGAATATTCAAATTCAAATCGCAAAAGATGCGGATGCGCCGGCTATCAGTAAAACGATCATCAAGACGCTCCGTGAGAGTAATGCTGGCGACTATCCAGCCGAAATCCTTGATCGAGTGATGGAAAGTTTTTCGCCCTCGAAGATCCTTCGCTTGTTGGCTGAACGTCAGGTGCTGGTCGCTGCGCTCGACAGTCAAATCGTCGCAACGGCGAGTCTCGATCGAGACGTTGTTCGAAGTGTATTTGTCGACCCGAACTTTCAGGGAATGGGTATTGGCAGGCAATTGATGGAGCGCATTCAGTCCCTGGCCGTGGACGCTGGTTTCGAACTGCTGCGCGTTCCTTCCTCAATCACCGCAGAAGGCTTTTATGCTTCGCTTGGCTTCAAGAAGATCAGAGATGAACTTCATCAGACGGAGCGCACGATCATCATGGCGAAAACGTTGAAACGTTAGACCGTCAATGCGACGACACAAACGGCGAAGCAGTCGTCGGTGCCGGCAGCGCATAGGCCTGTTTCATCCACGCCACTTCCGCGAGCGGCGTGCGGCCGAAGAGGCGTTTGAAGTCGCGGCTGAATTGCGAGGCGCTTTCGTAGCCGACCGGAAAGGCAGTTTTTGCCGCAGTCAGGTCGTTACGCAGCATCAGCAGTCGCGCCTGGTGCAATCGCGTCGACTTCAAATACTGCATCGGCGAGGAATCGGTGACCTTGCGAAAGTGCAGATGAAAATTCGGCATGCTCATCTGCGCTTCCTCGGCCAGGGAGGCGATCCCCGGCATGGTGATATGACGCTGTTGGACTATGCCGGATCGGATCGAAGTATTGCCTGATCCTATCAACAAGGTTCTGAATCCAGTTGTTTAGCGCTGGCGCCCAGAAAGCGGGAAAGTCCTGCAGGTCTCAAACCCGCAGGACTTTCGCCTCTTGGCAACACGCGCTTAGGCTGCGCGACGACCCGGTGTGCGGTCCGATCCATCAGCGGCCAGAGCCTCACCCAATGGGGTGCGGTCTGAGCCGTCGGCAGCGATGGCCTGGCCTTGCGGGGTCTTGTCATAACCGTCTTCAGCCACCGCCTGGCCCTGGGGCGTACGCTGCGAACCATCGGCGGCAAAGGTCTGCTGTGGTTCGCTGACCCGGGTGAAGAAACGCTCTTCCTGATTGCTCGGTAGGGCGAATGCGCTGGCGCTGAGGGCGAAGGCCGCGACGGCGATCAGTCGGTTTACAGTTTTCATGGCGGTGACTCCGGTCAAATGGGATTGAGGTCCGGGTCGTTCAGATCAGTCTCTGGTTAACCCGTTGCAGTGGTGTGTTCTGCATGGGTTCAGATTAGGGGGCAGGACGCCGGTGGCGTTAGGCGGATACTGTTGGCGATTTGCCTGATTCTGCCTGATTGAAAACAGCCATCGATTTCAAATCGTAGATGTGCTGACTGCAGAACTTGCAGGGTAACGTCAGATTCAGCCTTCTACCCACCCCGCATGTAACTGCACAAACCGCACCTGCAGCCATTCGATAAACATCTGTACCTGCGCCGGCAAATGCGTGCGGCTCGGGTACAGCAGCGATACTGGCCGAGGCGCGGGGCGCAGCGGTTGCAGGATCTCTACCAATGCTCCGCTGGCCAGATGCTCGGCCACCGCGATACCCGGTGCCTGAATAATGCCGAAGCCCGACACGCCACACTGCACATAGGCGTTCGACTCGGTGACGGTAATGCCTTTGCGGCTGACACAGGTTTTCTGCTTGCCCTCAACTGAAAACTGCCAGGGCAAGGTGCGGTTGTTCTGGCCAGACAAAAAGTTAACGCCTTGATGGTTCGCCAGCTCTGCAAGCGTTTCGGGTGTGCCGTGCTCGCGCAGATACTCGGGCGCGGCGCAGGTGACCATGGTCGCCTGCGCGATGGGGCGGGCGATCAGGGTTGAATCAGGCAACTCGCCGATGCGCAGCGCACAATCAATGCCTTCGCCGACCAGATCAACCGTGCGATCGGTGACGCCCAGCACCATGTCGATGCCGGGGTAGGCGTCGGTGAATTCGCGCAGGCTTTTGATGAATTCCAGCTGCGCGAACGCGGTGGGGATATCGATACGCAGTCGGCCGGACAGCGTGGCTCCGGTGCGATCGAACATCGTGGTGGCGGCGGTGATCTCGGCCAGGATTTCCTGTACCCGCTGATAGAAAAGTTCACCCTCGGCGGTGAGTGCGACTTTCCTCGTAGTGCGCTGGAACAGGCGCACGCCGAGTGAGGTTTCCAGCTCCTGAATATAGCGAGTGACCTGCGGCCGGCCGATATCCAGTGACTGCGCCGCTTTGGTGAAACTGCCCAGCTCCGCCAGTCGGGCGAACAGGCGCATCGATTGCAGTAATTCCATGACTTTCCCGGTGAGCTTCAGTGTCTGGCTTTGTTGCCTCAGAGTAGAACAATCCTGTCTGTTTCCAAGCATTTATTGCGTTGGCATAAAAGCCAATCATGGGCCCAAGGCAAACCTGCTCAGGGTTTGTGGCCAATAACGCGTTTGGAGACTCATCATGAAAGCGTGGTTACTGAAAGATTTCGGGCTCGACAATCTGCAACCGGGCGAGACGCAAACGCCGCAGCCCAAGGCTGGCGAACTGCTCGTCAAGGTCGGCGCGGTCTCGCTGAATTTTCGCGACAAGGCCATCGTTGACGGCATCTATGAGCCGCACCTGGTGCCGAAACCGCTGATCCCGGTAAGCGATGCCGCTGGTACCGTGGTTGCCATCGGCGACGGCGTTACCCGCTTCAAGATTGGCGACCGGGTCAATTCGCATCTGTATTCGCGCTGGCTGGACGGCGAGCCGGGACCGAATGAGCCGGATTATTGCTTCGGCTCGCCGCTGCCCGGAGGCCTCGCCGAATACATGATCATCCACGAGGACAGTGCCGTCGGCGCGCCGGCCAACATGAGCGATGAAGAGGCGGCGACGCTGCCGATCGCCGCGCTCACCGCGTGGTACGCACTGGTCGATTTCGGTGCCATCCAACCGGGCCAGACCGTGTTGGTGCAGGGCACCGGCGGCGTATCGATTTTCGCCGTACAGATCGCCACGGCGCTGGGCGCCAAAGTCATCGCAACCTCAAGCAGCGATGACAACCTGCATGCGGTAAAACGTCTGGGTGCTGTCGCCGGTATCAACTACCGCACCACGCCGAACTGGGCGGACGAGGTGCTGAAACTCACTGACGGCAAGGGTGTGGATCTGCTGCTCGATGTGGCGGGAGGCAATGGCATCAATCAGTCGGTAGCAGCGACCAAGGCCTCGGGGCGGATTGCGCAGATCGGCTTTCTCACAGGGCAGACAGTCGAGCTGAACCTGATGCCGCTGATCTTCCGCCAGACCACGATTCGCGGCATTGCGGTAGCACCGCGTTCATCGTTCGACCGGATGAACGTGTTCCTCGCCGAGCACGACATTCGCCCGGTGATAGACCATGTGTATCCGTTTGAACAAGCGCGCGAGGCCTATGAGCATCTGGCGAAAGGGGCGTTTGGCAAGGTTGTGATCAAGGTGGGCTGAAGCAAGTGAGGCGCCAGGGAAGGCGCCTTTTTTCTCGTTTCAGGTTTGCGGTTCGCCGGGCTCAACCATCGCGCGCCATTGCTGCACACTCGGGCGTTGCTGCATGCGCGCGTGCCATTCGCGCAGTGCTGTGCAGTCTTCGGGGACTTCCAGCTCAACCAGCGCCGAGAAGATCATTGCGCCCAACACGGCAATATCGGCCATGGAAAAACTGGTGCCGGCCACGAGCGGCTGATGACGAGGGGACATTGCATTGTTTGATGAATTGATCGGCAGCTACGAAAGCGCTGGGCTGATGTCGGCGGATTTCGCCAAGTAGCTTGCCAGTCGTGCCGAGATCCACTGCCGGCTGTAAGCCAGCACATGGTCAGCAGTGGCTGTGGGGAAGTGAATGAACCCATGCGGACACTCCGGCAGCCTATACATTTCCACCGGCGCCGTGTGTTGCCAGCGCTCGGCGATGAGCAGCGTGTCATCGCGCAGCGGATCGAGCTCACCGGCAAACAGCAGCGCTGGTGGCAGCCCACTGAAGTCGCCATACAGCGGCGACAGCGGGGGCTGACGTCGTTGTTCATCGCTGATATCGGGGGTAAGCAGGCGTAACGCTTCGACCATTCCCGGGCCGTCAAGCACCAGAGTATCGGCCGGCGCGGTGCGCACACTGGGCGTGCCGGTCAGGTCATAGACGCCGTAGTAGAGCAGCGCACCGCAGATCCGGTGCAGCAGCTGCGGCGAAGATTTGAGGGCGAGCAGGGTGGCCGCTGCCAAATGCCCGCCAGCCGATTCACCGACGACAACTACGGGCAAACCCGCAAACTCACCACCGTTCAAAATGCCGCGAGTGGCGCGCAGGCAGTCTTCCAGCAAGCCCTCGATCGGCGTCGACACGGCCAGCCGATAATCAACCGACACCACCGCCACGTCGCAGGTGTTGACGATGGCAATGTTGAAGTTGTCGTCCATCTGCGCATTGCCGATCACCCAGCCGCCACCATGGAAATCCAGCACCACGCCTTTGGCTTTGCCCTTGGGGCGGATAATCCGCACCGGCACCGTGTCGATGGTCTTGCACTCAGCCGCCAGCCCATGCTGGCGCAGCCTGCGGCCACCACCCACCTGACCCGCGCGCATCAACGCCTGGATCAGCCGTGGCGTGAGCCGGTTGCGGATCTTGAACCGCGGCAGCCAGGCGAGCTTTTTGTTGAACGCACGAATCTGCGCCAGCTCGCGCTCGCCTTGTGGCCATGGAAAATCGCTCACAGGCGATTCTTCATCAGGATCGAGCAATTCAGCGCCGCCGCGACGCTCAGCCATGCCAGGTACGGGAATAGGATCAGCCCGGTGACCACGTCAAGTTGCAGGGCGAGTACCACCATCACCGCAACCACCACCCACAGCACCGCCAGAATCACCAGCGCCGCCAGCACCTGATGTGCACCGAAGAACACCGGCGTCCACAGCGTGTTCAGGGCGATTTGCGCGGCCCACAAGGCCTGCACCGTTTGGCTGCCGGGGATCAGGCTCAGGCGATAACCGGCCCAGGCCAGCAGCAAGTAGATGATCGTCCACGCTACGGGAAAGGCCCAGTTGGGCGGGGTGAAAGAGGGTTTAGTCAGCGATTCGTACCACGGGCCGGGTTTGAACATCACGCCGGTGGTTGCCGCCGCCGCGCAGGCCAGAAGGAAAATGAAAAAGGTCATTGCCAGTCCTTAGCTGTGATCAGCTGTTATGGAGAGTTAAGAAGAGGACGCTTCGCTGCGCAAAAAGTTTGTTTGAACATGCAATTTGGCAGCGAGGTTGAACTAAAAGCTGACTGCTGCGTCAGGATAAACACTGCCATTTACCCACCGACGCGGACGACATCATGTACACCCATCACATCGAATATCGATTCAACGGCGAGCCTCGTACTTATCTGCTCGAACTCAAGGAAGCGCAACTGGCCGAGCACGATGCAGCGATGCATCTACTGGAACTGCATCTGGGCGATGCGGAGAACAGCCTGGTCATGCCCACGGCAGACTCGACGCCAGAGCAGGTTGTTGAGCAGGCTGAGCGCGTCGGTTTGACGGATATTCGGGTGATCAGCCGGACTGCTTGACCTTCACGGCCCTTCGCATTCCAGGCCGCTGTCCCCGCCACTGCAATAGCGATCCCGCCCTCGTTGCTTCGCTGCATAAAGCATCTTGTCGGCCGACTCGATCAGGGTGGCGGGGGTGACGTGCTCGTCTGCAGGCTTGGCCACTGCAATGCCTGCACTGGCAGTGACGTGACCCAGCGGATGCGCCTTGTGCTCGAGCGCCAGGGATCGAACGGTTTGAAGTATGTCCTGAGCCACAAGCGCCGCCCCTCGAATATCGGTGTTGGGCAGCAACACGGAAAACTCCTCGCCGCCATAGCGCACGGCCAGATCACCCGGTCGCTTGACCGCTCGCGCAATCGCTTGGCCGACAGCGGCCAGGCAGTCGTCACCTGCCGCATGCCCGTAGGTGTCGTTGTAGAGTTTGAAGTGATCAACGTCGAGCATGATCAATGAAATCGACGAACCCTGGCGTCTGGCCAGGCGAATCTCGTCGGCCAGCGCAGTGTCCAGACGGCGGCGGTTGGCCAGTCCGGTCAGGCTGTCGGTCAACGCCATGTCCTTCATCGCCTGGTGCGCCTTGCGCAGATCCTTTTCCATCACCATCCGTTGGCGCAGTTGCCTCAGAACAATCAATCCGAAAACCGTGAACGCGGTGATCACCGACAACAGCACGAATCCGGTTTTGATCAAGTCCCAACGCCATGGCGCAATGATCGATTCGCGAGAAAGTCCGGTTTCCACCACCAGTGGGTACGTGGTCAAGGCTCGGTAGCCATACAGACGCGGGGTGCCATCGACGATGGCCCGGACCTCGGCAATACCTTGGTTGGATAAGGGCAGGTAGCGCTTGAACACTTCACTGTCGGCGAGACTCTGACCGATCACCGAGGCGATGAAGGGCCGACGTACGAGGATGGTGCCATTGCGCAACGCCAGTACCAGTGCACCCTTGTCATCAATCTTGAAATCGCCGTAATAGTCGACGAAGTAACTGACCTTGATCGTTCCCAGCAGCACGCCGGCGAACGAGCCGTCCGGGTTATTCAAGCGGCGGGAAATCGGGATGATCAGGTCATCCGTGGATTTGCTTTTGACGACATCACCGATGCGCACGCTTCGATCGGTGTGGGTGCGGTGGTACTGGAAATAATCGCGGTCGGCGTTGTTGGCCGGGTCCGGGATAATTTCCTTATCGGTGACAATCCACTGCCCGTCCGGGCCATAGATGAACAGGCCGTGCAACTGCGGCATGAGTTTGGCTTGCTGGACCAGCAGCTTGTGAATGCGAGGCACGTTGATGTTTTGTAAGCCATCGCCTTCCACGCGCTCGCCCAGCGCGGCGGTCAACACGTCTACCTGGCGAATGGCGTCCTCGGCATGCTGCGCCGTTGCCCGAGCGAGGTTGGTGACTGAATTGCGGGCAGACGAAAACGCAGAATGGTAGTCACGCCACGTCCGCCATCCTTCGACACCCAGAAACGCCAGAATGACCGTCAGCATGAAGATCACGGTCAGGCGGAAAGCGGCTATCTCGCTGGAAGCTTTGATGGGAGCGGGTTGTGCGGCGTCATGCCCTTTCGTGTCGGGCAGTTTGCAACCGAGCATTTGAAGATCCTTATGCTTGTCATCTCGCATCTCTGAAAGATGACCTTCCTTCTCCCCTTGGAATTCAATCTATTGCCCTGGCCAAGCGGCGGCCGTTGGATCGTTCCAAGCCTTGTCGGGTCTATATCTCCAATGGAAGCGCTCTTTGAGGAGAGACTTGTGAGTGGAATCATCACGGCCCGTGACTTGAACATCGATCTGCAAAACCCCAGCGAAACCGGCCTGTTCAAATGGTTGCTTGCCAGTTTTCTGATGGGCAAGAGGATTCAAGGTGCGATCGCAGCGAAGGCGTATCAAGTCATAGTAGAGCAGCATCACAAAGACACGCCGCAAAAGCTTGCGCAGTGTACTCACCGTCAACTGGTGTCAATGCTGGGGCAGGCGCGTTACGTGCGTTACGACGAGAGCACGGCGTCGCGATTACTCGCGTTGGCAAACAAGCTCAACAGCGAATACGCCGGTAAGGTCGGTCACATCGTGGCGGCAAGCGCGGATCGTAAGGCGCTGGAGAAGCGCCTGTCCGAGTTCGAGGGGATAGGGCCGAAGACCGTCGAGATCTTCATGAGGGAAGCGGCTGCTGTGCTGTTCTGAATGTGCGAATTGTGTACGCCCGAGGCCGCGACGCCAGGATCACGGCGCAATGAGTTTCCCCGCCAGTTCGCTCATCATGATCAGCGTTCCGCCGGCGAATATCGCGCTGCCCAGCACAAACTGGAGTCCAGGGGCGACGATCGGCATGAAGGGTGACTTCCGGTTTTCAAGCGTTTTCATGTAGTCCTCCCGTTAACGATGAAATCCTTCAGCCACGTCGAGTGATCGGGTGCGCGCCGCCAATGCGCGCCTGGCAACCACTGGCATCGTGGGCGAGGCGTCGTCGATTGTTGCTGGCTCGTCGGAAGGCGGAACTTCGGTCTCGTCGGCGAAGTTATTCGGCAGCAGCGTACCCAAGCCGAATACATTCACCGCCATGCTGACTTTCATTCCTCGACAGGCCTGTTTGCAGTCGAGCTCAAAACCAGCGTACGCGTGCTCCATCAAGCGTTGAAAATGTTCAGAGGTCAGTGCCGTGACTTTGCTGCTTTTCATGTTGTTCACCTTGAGCAAGTGGCGACCCCGGTCCGGGGCCGCCGGGCCGGGTTCAGACATCTTTGCCCTGTACGTAACCTGAGCCCAGATCAGCACCGGTCACCGGTTCGCTGAGTGGGTCGGAGGCCGTGCGGATCTTCATCGCCTCAAGCACTTGTTCATCTTCAGCTGGAAGGTTGACGGTCGCCAGACCATCACCGCCGTCGACTGCCGGCTGTGGATTTTCCACGTATTCCCACGCACCGCCTTCATTCCAGGGACCACGAACGTTGGGTTCGCCGGACATGTTGAAGTACTTGTGGGTGAACTCAGGCATCCCGGGCAGTTTGCCCTGCGGGAAGTTGGGCTGGATCGAATGCAGGGCCTTTTCGAAGGACTGTTGATGCGCAATTTCCCGCGTCATCAAGAAGCCAAGTGCCTCTTTCACACCCGGATCATCAGTGATGTTGATCAGGCGCTCGTAGAGGATCTTCGCCCGCGCTTCGGCGGCGATGTTGGAACGGAAGTCGGCGGTCGGCTCGGTGATCGAGTCAACGTAGGCCGCTGTCCACGGCACCCCGGCCGAATTGACCAGCGGTGCGCCTGCACCGTAAAGCAGGCTGGTGATATGCGAGTCATTACCGGCGCCGTTCAGCGCGCGGTACAACTCGCCTTCCTCTTGCACGCCTTCGGCCATCTGGCCCTTGGCACCTTTGTTGAGCATCACGATGATCGAGCCGACCACCTCCAGATGGCTCAACTCCTCGGTGGCAATGTCCAGCAGAAGGTCTTTACGGCCCGGATCTTCCTCGGCCAGGGCTTGCGTGAAATAGCGGGCCGCTGCCGCCAGCTCGCCATTGGCACCCCCGAATTGTTCCAAAAGCAGATTGGCCAGACCCGGATTGGGCTCGGCCACGCGAACGGTGTACTGAAGTCGCTTGTTATGTATGAACATTCAAATTTTCCTCAGACCAGGCTATCGCGCCTTGACCCTTTTGGGCGTTGGCGCATGCATAGTTTGTGAGGAGGGCGCGCAGCAGAAATTTCGTTTTTTGCACAGTGGCTGGACGGGCGGCAGAGCGCGGAAAGTTCCGCTAACAGGACGGTTGGCTCAAGCCTGCCGGGAGCAACCCCGCGCTCACAGGATCTCTAACGTCGAAGATTATGGACAGATCACGCACCTCACGGCCCATTCGCGCGGCCATTTTATTGCCATCCGAAACTGTCATATTTCCTCCCGCTCGCCTGCGCATAGTGACCAGCCCAACGCTGATTTCATGAGGCTGCACTGTGTTCCAACGTCTTCTGTGTTCGCTGTCCGTTCTGAGCCTGTCCATTGCCGCTGCGCACGCGGGCGAGCCAGTAACCCTCGATACGCCGCGATTGTCCGGCATCGACAATTTTCGCGACCTTGCCGGCACCACTATCGCGTACTCCACAACCCACGACGGCACGATGCGCAGCGGCGTGTTCTACCGCTCCAATGCGCTGACTCCTTCGGCGGCGGATCTGGCCACGCTTAATGGCCTCGGCATCAAAGCCATTTACGACTTGCGCACTCCCAGCGAAATCGCCGCTACGCCTGACACGATGATCACGGGAGCGGCTTATCGCAACATCGACATCATCGGTAGCACCACCTCAGGTGCGAACATCACCGACATTTCTTTCCATAGCGCCGCCGAAGCCGTGGCGATGATGGAGCAAACCAACCGTGCTTTCGTCAGCGATGCCGGCATGCGCGGGCAGTTCGGCCAGTTGTTCAATGAACTGGCGAGTGTCGACGCCGCGCAGTTGTTCCACTGCACCGCCGGCAAGGACCGCACCGGCTGGACCGCCGCCGTGTTGCAGAGCATTGCGGGGGTCGATGACGCGACGATCATGGCCAATTATCTGGCGACCAACGACTACACCGCCGCCCGTGTCGCTGCGACGTTGAAAGCCTTGCCGCCGAGCATGGCCGCCGTTTACGAGCCGCTGCTCGGCGTGCAGGCCAGTTACTTGCAGGCCGGCCTCGACCAGGTCGCCGCCGAGTACGGCAGCATGGACAACTACCTCAAGCAGGGCCTCGGTCTGTCGCAGGAAACTATCTATGTGCTGCGCGGCAAACTGGTCGAATACAACAACTTGCCGGGGCAGGCCGGGCTGATCGGCAATGCCGCCGCGGGTGCCGAGTTGCTGCGCCAGTTACAGAGCAGCGAGCTGTCCGGCACCTACAGCGCTTACAACTATTACCTGCAATCGGCGATCGACGCCGGCACCTTGGGCGGCGTCGAATCCCAGGTCGGCGGTCAGGTTCACGCCGATGCGGCCAGCTACCTGCTGCGCCAGAACGCGATGATCGAACAGGCCGCCGCAGCATTCGCCAGCGGCAGCGATTTGAAGGTCGGCCAACACCGTCTCTGGAGCACAGCACTCGCCAGCTACCTGGGCACCGACGGCTCGGCCCACGCCGACAGCAGCAACGAACACAGCCAGGGCTTGATGCTCGGCATCACCCAGCGCTTCAGCCAACAACTCAGCGCGCGCGGCGGTTTCGGTTACAGCAAGGGCAGCGTGGGCGGGGCGGGGGGCGAGGCCGATACAGACTTCACCTTCATCAACCTCGGCGCGCGTTATGGTCTTACCAGCCTGGAGCGCGGCGTGTTTGTCGACGCCAACGCCAGCGCCGGTTACGTCGACTACGACAGCAAACGCGAGCTAGGCGGCGGCCTCGGCACAGCCAGAGGCGATACTCACGGCAACCTCACTGGCGCGACACTGGCGTTGGGTTATCGCGCGCCGCTCAGTGGCATGACACTTGAACCGAGCCTGGGCTTTCGCATCAGTCATCTCGACTTGCAGGGCTTCCAGGAGAAGGGCAGTGAACTGGCCCTCGACGTCGACGGCATCAAGCAGACTCGTCGCAGCGCGGTGGCCAATCTCGATGTCGCGTTCACACCGATGACAATCGGTGCGTGGCAGCTGGTGCCGGGGCTGCGCGTAGGTTACGAGCGTGCGCTGGGCGATCAGCAAGTCGACAGTGAAAGCCACCTGCTGGGGCTGGATATCGAGCAGCGCGCGGCGTTCGATAATCGCGATCAGTTCAGCGGCGGCGTTAATCTGATGGCCAGCCTCGGTGCCCTGAGTGTGGGCGCCGAGGTCGGGGCCAACGGTGGCGGTGACAGCCATGGATTTAATGGCGGTCTCAAGGCCAGTTACGCGTTTTGAACGACACGAGCCCGGCAGATTACCGGGCTCCTCAGCTCAGGCATGCTGCGCACGCGACGGTTGCTGTGTGCGTGCCGGCTGCGCGGTGGGTTCGGGCAGCGAGGCAACGTGCACCGTGCGCGCCGGGAAGGCGAATGTCGCGTCCAGTTCGCTTACCGCCTCCATGATTGCCAGATTGATGCGTTGCTGCACATCCATGTAGACGTTGTAACTGGCGTCCAGAACGATGTACACCGTCTCGAATTCCAGCGCGCTTTCACCAAAACTGCGGAAATGGCAGCGGTCGAAGCGCGCCTGTTTTTCGTTCTTGATGATGCTTTCTACACGTTGAGTGATCTGGCGAATCTGTTCGGTCGAGCACTCGTAAGTCAGACGAAATTCGAACACCACCCGTCGTTCCTGCAAGCGCTTGTAGTTCTGAATGGTGCTGCCGATCATGTCGGCGTTGGCCATGACAATCTGCTCACCGCCCAGACTGCGGATGCGCGTGGTCTTCAGGCCGACGTGTTCGACCGTACCGGCCAGCGTGCCGACCACGATGAAATCACCCACCTCAAACGGCTTGTCGACGGCAATCGACAGCGAGGCGAACACGTCGCCAAGAATGTTCTGCACCGCCAGTGCCACAGCGATACCGCCGACACCAAGGCTGGCGACAAACGCCGTGATGTTGACGCCCAGGTTCGACAGCATCGCCAACAGAATCACTGCCCACAGCAACACTTTGACGCCCCACAGGCTCAGGGTCGCCAAAGCGCTCGCCTGAAAAGTACCGGTCGCGTTATGCCGCGAAAAATAGCGGTGCAGCCCCAGCGCCAGCGCGCGGTTGGTCCATAGGCCGACCTGTAGCGCCGCAACCACGAACCACAAACTGCTGACCCGTCCGAGCCAGCGCTGCGGCAAATCCAGCAACCCGATGCCGACCAGAATCGACGCCAACAGCAGCAACGTGGTGCTGGTCGCCGCCAGCACTTCGCTGGCCATATACGTCAGATGCCCGTTGCCAGCGCTGGCCCGCGCCTGCACCTTGCGGAAAACAAAACGGATCGCGGTGGTGGTCAGCAGATAACTGAGCGTCGCGGCGAGAAACGCCAGCACCCAGTTCGCCAGTGAAATTCCTAAAATCGTGTGCGCTGTGAAAAATCCGATGAAATCCTCGGTCATTGAAACCCCCTTTTTCGCCACGTGGCCTGTCTGGGGTTAGTCGCCCTGAGATTCCTGCTGTTCCATCAAATGCAGATTTCACCGGATCGAATGGTCAACGCCTGGCTTTCAACTGCGCTGGGCTCACACCGTAAGCACTTTGAAAATACTGACAAAAGCGCCCGACATTGCTGAAGCCAAAACGCAACGCCACCTCCGTCACCGAGCCCGCATGACCACGCTTTAATGCTTCATAAGCGCGCTGCAAACGCACCTGACGCTGATAGGCCACGATCGACATCCCGACAAAACGCCGAAAACCTTCCTGCAACGCGCGCTGACTGACATGACTCAACCGGGCCAGATCCACACCACTGACCAATTGTTGCGGATGTGCCTGAATAAACTCCATCGCCACCTTCACATGCCGCGGTGCCACACACGGCGCCGGCCGGCGCAACGCCTCGGTGAAATTGTGCGGCCACGCCTCCAGCACCGCATCGATCAGCATCTCGCGCAAGCGCGACGGCATCAACGTGCCGCTGTTGATCAGCGCATCGAACTCAGTGCCCGTGGCCAGGTCGATCAACGCCTTGAGGCCATGGAACGCCGGCGTATCCAGATCCACGCTCGGCTCAAACACGATCTTCTGCACGATCGGTTGCTCCAGCAGCGCCGCCAAACGTTCGGTGAGCTGCTGGCGATTGATCGAAATGCCGTGATGCGCGTGATCGTCAACAAACCGCATCGAACGGATGTCCGCCTTGTCGATCGCCAGACCGACGTGCGATATGCCAATGGATTCAGTGGCGTGGTTGAAAACGATCTTGCCGGCGGTGGGAATGACGAAGGTGATTTCATTCTGCGGGTCGGGGAGCGTGACGCTGAAGTCGCCGTGATAATGCATGCGCCGGAAACTCACCCCATCGTGCCGCCCATAGACACCGCCGATGATGATATGAGAGGGCGGCGGTGGGGTGTCGGCGTAACGGTTACCGAAAAGCCTGGAGAAGAGGGCGCCGAAGTCGCAGGAGGTGAGGTTGTCGGAGCGCAGGACGATTTTCTGACGGGTTGCGGATGTTGTGGCGATCGGCGGCATTTTGGAATGCGGGCTCTTGGGGCGACGGTGGAGACGGGAAGATTAGGGGGTGGGCGTGACTGTCTGGTGACAAGGCTTGGCAATCGTCTGCTTTCGGCCAATAGCGGACATCCATTCCGTTACTGGCCAATCAACAGCTCCTCACATCCGGTCCTTCAATTGATCTTGTTCAGCTGCGGTAGCTGCCACTTGCCCGAAAGAGCATCCTGCGATGGTTGATACAGACGTAACATCACGTAGAAACCGCCTTCGGGTGCGGGTAACCAGTTAGCAGCATGCTCTCCCTGGGGTTTTTTGTGGGAAATGGGAATGGTGATAGAACCATCCGCCGCGACTTTTAACCCCGGCGTGTCGGAGCCGACCTTGTAGCGACCGATTTCGTTGTCGACCAGCATCTTGTTGCTCGCGTCATACAGGGTCAGCGACCAGAACGCATTCACCGGCGGCGCCGAAGCCAGTTTGATTTCGTATTGACTGGCGCCAGTGAGTGGTTGGTTTTTGCTGTCGGTAAAGCGCAGCGGATACATCGCTTCATGCTCACCCTGACCGCCCAGATAAGGCCCGGCCACCATGGCGCGCAGCGGATAGTTGAAGCCAAAGCTGTCGAGACCCGTCACCCAATTCCAGCCGTTGCGCACTTGCGACGTGCTGGCCAACGACGCAATCGCCACGTAGGGCGCGTCTTTCAACCCTTCCTCAAGGCCTTTGCGAGTGGCCGGATTGAGCTTGTCGGGTGAAAAGCCGCTGTCCGTTAGCCCAATGCGGGCGAACTGGGCAAACAATGCAGCATCGGCAGGTTTGACCGGATTGTTCTTTAGCGCCAAGGCCAGTTCGGTAAAGAAGCCCAGCGGGTCGTCGCCAGTCTTCGGTAAGGCTGGCAAGGATTCATCCGTGTGCGACTTCCCACTCAGCGGCACGACACTGAATTGTTTTTGCAGCGCCAGGATCGGCGCGACATCTTCGCCCTGCTTGACGTGGATACGCCCCCACAGCCAGATTTTCTTGGTTGAAACGTCGAGACGCGTCGCATCTTTTGGCAGCTCGCCCTTCCAGCCAGGTGGCACCAGCACATATTTGCCGGCCTTGGTGCCGGTCGTGCGCCGTCCGACATAGTGTTCAAGCTCTTGCCACATGTTGAACACATCGACCACGTAATAGCGGTCATGTGTATCGGGCACGGTCAAAACGTAGGGCTCGGTCAGATCCAGCACCGCACTCATGTAGTAGGTGTCATTGTTGGCGGTGGGCATGTCCTTGGCGGACGGTGACGCCAGCGAAGTGGCCCAGCCGATCTGGTTCAGGCCTGCTCGATAGCTGGTGTCGGGTTTTGGCGAGAGAACGGTTATGTATTCACGAACCACTCTTTCCATGCGCACAAGCGGATAGCCCCAGTTATAGGCAGAAATCGCCAGGCTGTACCCATCAGCATGCATGCCTTTTTCCACGGCATCGGGAGTGGCAGGTGTGGTCAGGAGCAAGTCCGGCGTACTGGCTTGTGCATTCATTGCACTGCCGAGCGCAGCACACAGGGGCAAGACACAGAGAAACCACTGGCGAGATGAATTCATAACGAGCGTCCTTTCACGAGGAAGTGCGCCGGGCAAACCCGACTCGAGCACTGACCTGACGGCTGAATGTCTGCAAGCACCCTAGGCACAGAGTTGCTTGGCGTCAAACAGGCATGCCAGCCCCAGTGGTTCAGCGGTTGGCTATAGTGTTGATCGCTTGTTGGAATTCAGGGATCAATAGCGGGGATTAACCGATGCCCAACAACGGAGTGCTTAACGTCAGCCTGCTGGCCTTAGCGATGCTGGCCAACCCGCATCCGGCCCTCGCCCAGACGAGCATCGAAACGCAGGGTGGACAACCGCCTCCCGGTTCGCACAGTTCCATTGTGGACTTCGACTACCAGATCAAATATCAGCGCGCTTTTGAAGCCGTGCTGTGGAATATGCCGGCGATCGCCATCTACAGTTTCAGACGCGCGGCTTTTGACAATCTTGGGGTCAAGGACAACGACATCATTGCCTATTCGGCGCCAGCGACACCGAAGCTGGAAGCCATCACCGCCAACAGCAGCACGCCTTACATCACCGCATTCACCGACCTGCAAAAAGGCCCGGTGGTTCTGGAACTCCCTGCCGCCGGCGAAGACGGCAGCGTCTATGGCCAAGTCGTTGATGCCTGGCAGTTGACCATCGCCGACGTTGGCCCCTCGGGTCTGGACAAGGGCAAGGGTGGAAAATTGCTGTTCACGCCTCCGGGGTTTAACGGTGAAATACCCGCTGGCTACATTCACGTTCCATCACCCAATTACCGCATCGCCCTCGCATTTCGCTCTGTGCGCGCGCCCGGCAAAAGTGCCGCTGATGCCTATCAGTATGCAAAGAAGCTGCGCATGTATTACCTGGCCGAGGCGAGCAATCCGCCGCCGCAACGCTTTATCGACCCGATCGACAAGGTTTACCCGACCCTGCCTTTCTATGACGAGCGCCATTTCGCGGACATGCATGCGGTCATGAGTGTCGAGCCTGCACGCCCGCAGGACAAGGTGATGCTCGGGATGTTGCGTTCGCTGGGGATCGAGAAAGGCAAGCCGTTTGCCCCGGACGAGGTGACCAAAAAAGCCATGCGCCAGGCGGCCATTGATGCCTGGTTTTACCTTCAGCACTGGTTCGATAACCTGCCAAAAGACAAATTCTACTGGCCAGATCGGCACTACGCGTCTCTGCTGATGACCGATGAAAACAAGCGCTTCTCGTTCGAGTACGAAGACAATATTGATCTGATCGGACGCGCGACGGAGTACTTCTGGTGCACCTATATGCCGAAGGAGTTAAGCGACTCGCCGGCAACGCAATACCTGATGGCCATGGCCGATAAAAACGGCAAGCCACTTGAAGCTGGCAAGACCTACAAAATCGACGTCCCGGCAAAAATGCCGGTCAAGCAATTCTGGGCGTTGACTGTTTATAACCGCGACACCATGTCGTTCATTTACAGCGAGACCAATCGTACAACCCTGTCCTCGTACGACCTGGAAGCGATGAAGAAAAACGCCGACGGCAGCGTCACGATCTACATCGGTCCCAAAGCGCCCGCCGGGCTGGAGAGCAACTGGATTCCCACAGCGGGCAAGCGGCCGTTACCGGCCATGCGCTTTTACGGCGGCACGGAGGCACTGAACGACAGGAGCTTTGAATTGCCGGATTTCGAATTGTTTGAGTGAACCCGCTATCCGACCCTGCGTTGAGAGTTTCTCGATGTCAGCTATCGGCCGGATAGCGACGGTCTGGCTCAGACCGTCGCAGTGTTGGTTAAACCTCGGTCTGCTCTGCCGTTTCCAAAGCATCATCGACCTCGATACCCAGGTTTCATTGAAGCTTGTGCGATCAAACCAGAAGACCAGACTTCTGTCCAGGCAAGTGATCATCCTCTCTGGAATCAGGAATTACGTTAAGACGTCACGTGGCACCCATTCAAAGGGTTTTTTTTCGAATCGGCAAATCAGAGAAAAACCGAGCGCCGCAGTCCAGGTTATGACTCGTTCACCGGCGCAACCATCATCTTGAGGCACTTCAAAAACAGCGGCCGATATTCCTCCGGCAAGCGTTCCAGCAGTTTCCTTTCCACTTCCGCATCACGCGGCAGCACGCGATCCAGTAACTCGGCACCCTCGGTGCCGAGGTACAGCTGGTAGGCGCGTTGGTCGGTTTTGGCGCTGGTGCGGATCAGCATGCCATTGGCGCACAGGCGTTTGACCATTTCGGCGACGGTGTTGCGATCCATGAACAGGTGACCGGCCAGTGCGTTCTGGGTCAGGCCGGGGTGTTGCGATACCACGATCAGTGCTGCTTTCTGTCGCGGGGTGATCGATTCGCCGGAAAACTCTGCGTTGAACAGTTCTTCCGCGACGAAGTGCGCCCGCCGCAGCAGGTGGGAAACGATGTCTTCCAGGTGAAACTGGTCGACGAGTGTCTGGCTTTGGGAAGAAAGTTTCGCGGGTTCTGGCGTGCGTGAGGATGGCATTGGACGTCCGGTCATTCCTTGCGGTGGCGATCCTTGGGGATCAATCATAAGTACGTGCACGTACTATTTGTCAGGCAAATCAGCCAGTTAAGTATTGGTGTTCCGGTACGGCGATACAAGCCTGCCAATAACCACTGCGCACGTACTATTTTTTTCCGGGGGTCGGCTCAAAAAATCGTTGACAGCCTGGATAGTCAGTCATAGCATCGGCCTCATAAAGGACGTATACGTACTTAATGAGAATAACAAGATGATCTGGTCAACGACCCCGGCAACGGCTGTTACATGGACTCCTCTGGTCAGCCGCGCCTTGCCTGCGCCGCATTTTGCCTATAGCCCTGTGGTACGGGCGGGCGGCTTCGTTTACGTCTCGGGAATGGTCGGTCTCGATCCGGCTCACGGCGGATTGGTAGACGGCGGTCTGGCCGCAGAGGTGCAGCAGATCCTGATCAACCTCAGCGAAATGTGCAAGGAGCTGACGATCGGACTGGAGCAATTGATGTTGGTGCGGATCTATTGCGCTGACTTCAGCCAGTTCGGCGTGCTCAATCAGCATTGGCAAGCCTTCTTCGAAGGGCGTACTCCACCTGCGCGGACTTCGCTAGGGGTGGCGGCGCTGCCGCTGGGGGCGTTGGTTGAAATGGAATTTCAGTTCGCGATTGATTCTTCACTGCCCTGATGCAACACAAAAAGAACAGGAGAAGCGACATGGCAAACGGTGAAATTATCAGCGGGTTTCTGGCCCCTCATCCTCCGCACATTCTGTATGCAGAAAACCCACCCCAGAACGAACCGCGCTCCCAGGGCGGTTGGGAACAATTGCGCTGGGCCTATGAGCGCGCGCGCGCCAGTGTCGAGGCGTTGAAGCCGGATGTATTGCTGGTGCACTCGCCGCACTGGATCACCTCCGTGGGGCATCACTTCATCGGCGTCGAGCACCTGGCCGGGCGCTCGGTCGACCCGATCTTTCCCAACCTGTTTCGCTTCGACTACTCGATAAAATTCGACGTCGAACTGGCCGAGGCCTGCTGTGAAGAAGGCCGCAGGGCAGGGCTGCAGACCAAGATGATGCGCAACCCGCGTTTTCGCGTCGACTACGGCACCATCACCGCACTGCATATGATCCGCCCGCAGTGGGACATTCCGGTGGTGTCGATCTCGGCCAACAACACGCCTTATTACCTGAGCATGGAAGAAGGCCTGGTGGAGATGGATCTGTTGGGCAAGGCCACCCGCGAAGCGATCGCCAAATCGGGCAAGCGCGCGGTGCTGCTGGCATCCAATACCCTGTCGCACTGGCACTTTCATCAAGAGCCGGAGCCGCCGGAAGACATGACCCAGGAGCATCCGCAGAGCCAACTGGGCTATCAGTGGGACATGCGCATGATCGAGCTGATGCGGCGCGGGGAAATGCATGAAGTCTTTCGCCTGCTGCCGCAGTTCATCGACGAGGCGTTCGCCGAAGTGAAGTCCGGTGCGTTCACCTGGATGCACGCGGCCATGCAGTACCCGCAACTGGCGGCGGAACTGCACGGCTACGGCACGGTGATCGGCACCGGCAACGCGGTGATGGAATGGAATCTGCTCAAGGCCGGCCTCGCCCGCGCCGCAGCAGAAGCCGCCTGAACCTCGCGACTCGCAGACCTCTTTTCAAGGTGAACAACCATGACGCTTGTATCGGCTTTTCTGGTCCACGGTAGCCCACTGCCGCAACTTTGCCCTGATGTGCCCAATTGGCAGCGCTTTCAGCAGGCCATGCAACAGGCCGGCGCCGCCTTGCGTGCCTCTCGGCCCGATGTGGTGCTGGTCTATTCAACGCAATGGTTCGCCGTGCTCGATGAGATCTGGCTGACCCGGCGCCGCAGCGAAGATATTCATGTCGACGAAAACTGGCACGAATTCGGTGAGCTGCCCTACGACTTGTACAGCGATGTGAGCCTGGCCAACGCCTGTATCGAGGCCTGTCGTGGCCACGGCGTGAATGCCCGTGGCGCCGATTATCAAGGCTTTCCGATCGACACCGGAACCATCGTCGCCAGCACCGCGCTGGGTGTCGGCAGCGAAGCGTTGCCGCTGGTGGTGGCGTCGAACAACCTCTACGACAACGCCGAAGCGACCGAGAAGCTGGCGGCGATTGCCGTGGCCTGCGCTGCCGAACAAGGCAAACGCGTGGCGGTGGTGGGCGTCGGTGGCTTGTCCGGGAGCCTGTTTACCAAACCCATCGAAGCGCAGGACGACCGCATCGTCCACGCAGAAGAAGACGCCTGGAATCGCAAGATTCTGGCGCTGATCGAGGCGGGCAATGTCGATGCGCTGCGCGAAGTGTTGCCGGCCTATGCCGCCGAAGCGCGGGTGGACATGGGTTTCAAGCATTTTCACTGGTTGCTCGGCGCACTCGGCGGGCGTTTCCGGGGCGCCACAGTGCATCACTACGGCGCGTTGTATGGCAGCGGCGCCGCTGTCGTGGAGTTCAACCCCTGAGGGGCTGAACGAGCAGGTGCGCGATCTCGCTCGAAACCGCTGCTGAAGCGCGCCGCATCAATCTTTTTCCGTAGACCGTTTGCGTTGCCGGTGCAACGCAAGCCGTGCATGCCTGCGCCCGCGATTTGTCGGGCCGGGCCTCTGCGAATTCGCGAGCCGGCCACAGGTTCGCCGTCAGCCGTGTCATTGAGGTCAGTCATGAAAAACTATCGAAATTTTGTCAATGGTCGCTGGGTAGAGAGCCCGCGCACCTTCGAGGACATCAGCCCGGTCGACGGCTCCGTCGTCGCCGTGGTCCACGAGGCTGGCCGCGAGCTGGTGGACGAGGCGGTCAAGGCTGGCCACCGCGCCGTCGCTGGCGCCTGGGGCCGCACCAGCGCCGCAGAACGTGTCGATGTTCTGCGCCGGATCGCTGACGAAATGGAGCGCCGCCAGGCCGATTTTCTCGCCGCCGAAATGGCCGACACCGGCAAACCGCTGGCGATGGCCTCGGTGATCGACGTGCCACGCGGCATCGCCAATTTCCGTACTTTCGCTGACATTCTCGCCACCGCGCCGCTGGACAGCCATCGCCTGGACCTGCCAGACGGTGCCTACGCGCTCAACTATGCCGCCCGCAAGCCACTCGGCGTGGTCGGGGTGATTTCCCCGTGGAACCTGCCGTTGCTGTTGCTGACCTGGAAGGTCGCGCCGGCCCTGGCGTGTGGCAACGCGGTGGTGGTCAAACCCTCCGAAGACACCCCCGGCACCGCGACGCTGCTCGCCGAAGTGATGCAAGCCGCCGGTGTGCCGGATGGCGTGTTCAACCTGGTGCACGGTTTCGGTCCGGACTCGGCCGGCGAATTCATCTCCCGGCACCCGGACATCAGCGCCATCACCTTCACCGGCGAATCACGCACAGGCACCACCATCATGCGTGCTGCCGCCGAAGGGGTTAAGCCGGTGTCGTTCGAGCTGGGCGGCAAGAACGCGGCGGTCATTTTCGCCGACTGCGACTTCGACAAAATGATCGACGGCATGATGCGCGCGCTGTTTCTCAACAGCGGTCAGGTGTGCCTGTGCTCTGAGCGGGTTTATGTCGAACGACCGATTTTCGAGCGTTTCTGCACGGCAATTGCCGAGCGCATCAAGGCGATGAAAATCGACTGGCCGCACGACCCCGCCACCCAGATGGGGCCACTGATTTCGGCCAAGCATCGCGACAAGGTGCTGAGCTACTTCGAACTGGCGCGCCAGGAGGGTGCGACCTTCATCGCCGGTGGTGGCGTGCCGCATTTTGGTGACGCACGCGATAACGGCGCATGGGTCGAGCCGACCGTCATTGCCGGGCTGTCCGACGACGCCCGTTCGGTGCGCGAAGAGATCTTCGGGCCGATCTGCCACGTGTCGCCGTTCGACAGCGAGCGTGAAGTCATCGCCCGCGCCAACGACACCCGCTACGGCCTCGCAGCCACCATCTGGACCACCAACCTGAGCCGCGCGCACCGCGTCAGCGAGGCCATGCGCGTGGGCATCAGTTGGGTCAATACCTGGTTTCTGCGCGATCTGCGTACGCCGTTCGGTGGCGCTGGATTGTCCGGCATCGGCCGTGAAGGCGGCATGCACTCGCTGAACTTTTATTCGGAACTGACCAACGTCTGCGTACGCATTGACCAGGAGAGCGAGCAATGAGCGAACAACTTCAACGGGTCGCCGATCTGCTCGACCAGGCGGCCACAAGCGGCGAACCAGTGCCGCCGGTGCGTGACCAGTTGGCCTCGATTGCCGACGCCTACCGGGTGCAGCAGCTCAACACCCAGCGCCAGGTGCACGCCGGGCGGCGTATCACCGGGCGCAAGATCGGCCTCACGTCGCGCGCAGTGCAGCAGCAACTGGGCGTGGATCAACCGGACTTCGGCACCTTGTACGACAGCATGGAGGTCACCGACGGCGAGGCGATCGCCTGGCCACGCCTGATGCAGGCCAAGTGCGAGGCGGAAGTGGCGCTGGTGCTGGAGCGCGATCTGGACCGCGACAACATCGTGCTGAGCGATTTGCTCGCGGCCACCGCCTATGCGCTGCCGGCGATTGAAGTGGTCGGTAGCCGCATCGCCAACTGGAACATCAGCATTCTCGACACCATCGCCGACAACGCCTCGGCGGGTCTCTACGTGCTCGGCCAGCGGCCAGTGAAACTTGCCGATCTGGACTTGCGTCTGGCCGGCATGGTCATGGAGCGCCAGGGTGAGCCGGTATCTTTCGGCGTCGGTGCGGCATGCCTGGGTCACCCCTTGAATGCCGCGTTGTGGCTGGCACGCACCCTGGTCGAAATGGGGACGCCACTGCGGGCCGGCGACGTGGTGCTCAGCGGTGCCCTGGGGCCGATGGTCAGTGTCGCGCCCGGTGATGTTTTCGAGGCACGCATTCAGGGTCTGGGCAGCGTCCGGGCCTGTTTCGAACCCGCCAATTGAGGTGATCCGCATGAAAATCCAACGTATTGCCCAGCGCCTCGATGAGGCGGCCCGGCTCGCTCAGGCGACCCTGCAACTCAGCGGTGAAGACACCGTTACGCTGGACGAGGCCTATCAGGTGCAGCGCCAGTTGATCGAACAACGTCTTGCCCGTGGCGCGCGTCAGGTGGGCATGAAAATGGGCTTCACCAGCCGCGCGAAAATGGCCCAGATGGGTGTTTCCGATCTGATCTGGGGGCGCTTGACTTCGGACATGTGGATCGAGGAGGGCGGCAGCATCGATTTGTCGCGGTATGTGCACCCGCGTGTCGAGCCGGAGGTGTGCTTTCTGCTCGGCAAGCGCCTGCAAGGGCAGGTGACGCCGTTGCAGGCATTGGCCGCAGTCGAAGCCGTCGCGCCGGCGCTTGAGGTGATTGACTCGCGCTACCGCGACTTCAAGTTTTCGCTGCCTGACGTGGTCGCCGACAACGCGTCGTCGTCCGGTTTCGTCGTCGGTGGCTGGCAGCGGCCCGACACCGATCTCGACAACCTGGGACTGGTGATGAGCTTCGACGGCCGAGCGGTGGAGATGGGCAGCACGGCGGCGATTCTCGGGGCCCCGGTGCGTGCGCTGGTGGCGGCGGCGCGTCTGGCTGCACAGCACGGCGAAGCGCTGGAGCCCGGCAGCCTGGTGCTGGCCGGTGCAGCGACGGCAGCCGTGGCGTTGCGTCCGGGTGTCGCGGTGCGTTGTGAATTCCAGCATCTGGGCAGCGTGGCGTTCCAAACGCTGCGCGAGGAGTAAAGCCATGAGTGACAAAGCGCAAACCCGTGCCCGCGTGGTCGAGGGCAAAGCCACCCCGTTGGGCGCCTTTCCACACGTCAAACGCGCCGGTGACTTTCTGTTCGTTTCCGGCACCAGCTCGCGACGCCCCGACAACAGCATCGCCGGTGCCGAGCTGGATGCGACAGGGCGCGTGCGCCCGTGCATTGAAGTGCAGACCCGCGAGGTGCTGAACAACATTCGCGACATTCTGCGCAGTGTCGACGCCGACCTCGAAGATGTGGTCGAGGTCTGCAGCTATCTGGTCAACATGAATGATTTTGCTCAGTACAACCAGGTCTACGCGCAGTTCTTCGACGCCGACGGCCCGACGCGCACCACGGTAGCCGTGCACCAGTTGCCCCACCCGTACCTGGTCATCGAAATCAAGGCCGTGGCCTACAAGCCATTGCGCTGAACCCACTCACCGAGTGCGGGCCGCCGCCTCGGCTGCGGCCTGCACTCGACAGGAGAAGAACAGATGTCATTTGCTCGCATTCCCGTGGCAATCATTGGCTCGGGCAACATCGGCACCGATCTGATGATCAAGATCCTGCGCAATTCCGACATGCTCGAAGTGGCTGCCATGGTCGGCATCGACCCGACCTCCGACGGTCTGGCCCGTGCCGAACGTCTCGGCGTGCCCACCACCGCAGAGGGCATCGAGGGCCTGCTCGCGTTGCCCGATTTCAAGAAAATCCGCATCGCCTTTGACGCCACTTCGGCAGGTGCGCACAAGGTGCATGACGCCAGACTGCGCGACCACGGTGTACGCGTCATCGACCTGACCCCGGCCGCGCTTGGGCCTTTCGTGATTCCGGTGGTGAACTTCGCCGAGCATGCCGAGGCGCCGAACCTGAACATGGTCACCTGCGGTGGCCAGGCGACCATCCCGATCGTGCATGCAGTGGCGAGCGTGGCGCCGGTGCATTACGCCGAAATCGTCGCGGCGATTTCCAGCAAGTCCGCCGGCCCGGGCACCCGCGCCAATATCGATGAGTTCACCGAGACCACCTCTCGCGCCATCGTCGAAGTGGGGGGAGCCGCCCGTGGCAAGGCGATCATCGTCCTCAACCCGGCCGAGCCGCCGCTGATCATGCGCGACACCATCTACTGCTTCGTGCCGCCGGATGCCGACACCCAGGCAATCGCCGGCGCCGTAGCAGCACGCGTCGCTGAAGTGCGTGGTTATGTGCCGGGTTATCGGCTCAAACAACACGTGCAGTTCGAGCATTTTGGCGATGACAACCGGCAGAACATTCCCGGTCTGGGCTGGAGCACCGGCATCAAGGTCGCGGTGTTCCTCGAAGTGGAAGGTGCCGGGCATTACCTGCCGGCGTTCGCTGGCAACCTCGACATCATGACCAGCGCGGCGTTGACCGTCGCCGAACGTATTGCCCAAGCGCAACTCGCCGCTGAAGGGGTGGGAAAATGATCGACAAGAATAGAAAAATCCACGTTTGCGACGTCACCCTGCGCGACGGTATGCATGCCGTGCGTCACCGCTACAGCCTCGAACAGGTGGCACGGATCGCGCAGGCGCTGGACGACGCCGGTGTCGACAGCATTGAAGTTGCGCACGGCGATGGCTTGCAGGGTTCGAGTTTCAACTACGGCTTTGGCGCACACACCGATCTTGAGTGGATCGAGTCGGCGGCGGCGGTGGTCAAGCGCGCCCGCATTGCCACGCTGTTGCTGCCGGGGATCGGCACCGTGCACAACCTCAAGGCTGCCTACAACGCTGGCGCGCGTATCGTGCGCGTGGCCACTCACTGTACCGAAGCCGACGTGTCCCGCCAGCACATCGAATACGCCCGTTCGTTGGGTATGGACACCGTCGGTTTCCTGATGATGAGCCACATGCAAACCCCCGCCGGGCTCGCCGCGCAAGGCAAGCTGATGGAAAGCTACGGCGCGCAGTGCATCTACGTGGTGGACTCGGGCGGGGCGATGAACATGTGGGACATTGCCGAGCGCTTCAAAGCCCTCAAGGACGTGCTCGACCCGGCTACCGAGACCGGCATGCATGCCCATCACAACCTCAGCCTCGGCGTGGCCAACAGCTTGATTGCCCTCGAAAACGGCTGTGATCGCATCGATGCCAGCCTCACCGGTATGGGCGCCGGAGCCGGTAACGCACCGCTGGAAGTGTTCATCGCCGCGGCCCAGCGTATGGAGCTGAACCACGGCTGTGATGTGAAAAAGCTGATCGATGCCGCCGAAGACATCGTCCGCCCGTTGCAGGAGCGAGTGGTGCGGGTCGACCGCGAAACGCTCGCGCTGGGTTATGCCGGGGTTTATTCAAGCTTCCTGCGCCACGCCGAAGCGGCCGCCAGCAAATACGGCTTGTCGGCTTTCGACATCCTCGTCGAGTTGGGCAAGCGCCGGATGATCGGCGGCCAGGAAGACATGATCGTCGACGTCGCCCTGGACATGCTCAAAAAGACCTGAAGCGCTATTCGCACGTTGTTCCGACAAGGCCCGCAGGTGATCCGGGCCTGACCGGGGGGCGGCTGCGCTAGCGAAAGGTAAGCGCCTGCCTGGTTTTTTCGCCAATCAATGGGTAGACACGATGAACAATAACAACAGTGCTGTAAGCCCATCTCTTGTCACCGCGCGGCTGTTGTTGGGCTGCTCGCTGATCGCGCCGGCCGCGCTGACCCTCGCCACTGAAGGTGGCGGCTCCATGTACCCTATGGGTGCCGAGAACTACTTGTCCGGCGCAATGCCGCCACCGGGCCTGTATGGCACCGTCTACGCCCAGCATTACCGCGCCGACCGTTTGCGCGGCAATGACGGGCGGCAGCTGCCCGTGGACTTCCGCCTGCGCGCCGATGTCATCGCGCCGCGCGTCGTGTGGGTCACCGAGCAGAAGGTGTTGGGCGGCAGTCTGGCGTTCCATGCCATCGCGCCGCTGGTCGAGCTGAAGGTCTCGCTCGATGGCGCCAGTCAGCGCAAGCGCGAGCTGGGCGACATCACGTTCGGCCCCGGCCTGGGCTACCACTACAGTGAAAAAATGCATGCCGCCTATGGCATCGATTTCTTCGCGCCCACGGGACGTTTTGACCGCGACGATCTGGTCAATATCGGCCGTAATTACTGGACCGTGCAACCGGTGGCGGCCTTCAGCTACGTCGATCCGGACGGGCTGAACATCGACATCAAGACCATGTACGACTTCAACCTGCGCAACCGCGCAACCGATTACCGTTCCGGCCAGGAGCTGCACGCCGACTATGCCATCGGCTGGGGCTTGCGCAATGGCTGGGTGCTCGGTGTGGGCGGCTACGTGTACCGGCAGACCACCGACGACGATGTCCGCGGTGAGCGGGTCGAGGACAATAAAGGTCGTGCGTTCGCCATCGGCCCATCGATCAAATACAGCAGTCAGCAAGGTTGGTTTGTGACTGCAAAGTGGCAGCAGGAGCGCGCGGTGCGCAATCGCGCCGAAGGCGACGCCTATTGGCTGAAGCTGGTTTTTCCGTTCTGACCTCTTGGCGAACGATTGCCAATGGCGCTGGCCCCCAAGAACTTCCCGGAGCATGCCGTATGAAAACCCCGATCTACCAACGTTTTACCTCGACGGCGCAGCTTGACGAGCAGTACGACATCGAGGCCTCGGTCAAGGACTTCGATGGCTATGTTCAGCAATTCATCGAGCAAAGCCAAATCGCACGCGCCCAACTGCCCAATAGGCTGGATGTGCCCTACGGCCCGACCCTGGACGAAACCTTCGACGTGTTTTTCCCCCAACAGGCAACCCCCGAAACCTTGCGCCCGGCAGTGTTCTTCGTTCATGGCGGTTACTGGCGGGCGACCACCAGCAAGGAGTGGAGCTTCGTGGCCAAGGGCTTGGCCGCGCTGGGCGTGGTGACGGTGGTCGAGAACTACACCCTGGCGCCGAAAGTCACCATTGCCGAGATCGTACGCCAGCATCGCGCGGCGTTCTGCTTCCTGTGGCGCAACGCCGAGCGGTTCGGGATTGATCGCGAGCGCATCGTGGTGGTCGGGCATTCGGCTGGAGCCCACGGAGTGGCCGAGCTGCTGGCGACCGATTGGGTGGGCGACTATGGCCTGCCGGCCCAACCCTACCAAGGCGCCATCGCTGTCAGCGGGGTGTTTGACTTGCGTCCGCTGCCGCATACCTTCCTGGCCTCGACAATTGATTTCACCTGGCAATCGGTCGAGTCGCTGAGCCCGATATTGCACATCCCGGCGCAGCTGCCGCCCCTGATGCTGGCCTACGGGCTGCACGAAACGGACGAATTCCGCCGCCAGACGACGGACTATGCCTGCGCCTGCAGAGAGCACGGTGCGCCGGCCGAGCTGCTCGCGCTGGACTCAGACCATTTCAACATTCTCGACGACCTGGCGGCAGGCAGCGGGCCCATGGTGCAGTGGATCAAGCGGTGGCTAAAGCTGGACGCTCGGGCCTGAATCCGAGAGCGATTTCTGCCTGGTTGTAACTGTTCTTTTGCACCTGAGCGCTTTGGCTCGTTCCAATTGATGCTCTGCGAAACCGACTCAAGAACAACCTGGCTGTGAATTTCAAATCAACAAAAGGTAGGGTTCCCAATGAAAAGCAAAATTGCCGTGTCGGTATTGCTGGCCTCTGTGGCCTTCGGTGTTCAGGCCGCAGAGAACAATGTTGTCTGCGAAAAACCACTGCCGCTGTCGGCGCCTCAGGATGAATGGTCACTGTTTCAGGAAACGGTCAAGCGCGCGCCCGCGGTCATGGGCGATGTGCACCGTGAATATTATGGCAAAGGCCTGGATAACTTCGGCGACCTGCGTTTACCCAAAGGCAAAGGGCCGTTTCCGGTTGTAGTGGTGGTTCACGGTGGACGCTGGAGCGCTGATGTCAGCCTCGACTACATGGCGCCGGTCGCTGATCTGCTGACCAAGGCAGGCTTCGCGACGTGGAACATCGAATACAGTCGTGTGGGAAGTTACGGCGAGTGGCCTAACTCTTTCAAAACGGTCGCCAGCGCGGCGGACAAGTTGCAGGAGCTGGCGAAGACGTACCCGTTGGACTTGAAGAAAACGGTCACCATTGGTCACTCGTCGGGGGGGCATTACGCGCTGTGGCTGGCGGGGAGAAGTCTGTTGAAACCAGAGTCCGAACTGTATGCCGCGAACCCGCTGAAAATCTCCGGCGTGGTCGTGCTCGATGGTGTGGTCGACCTGGCCTGGTATGCGACCCTGCCACGTGGCGACGTTCAGGCCAAGGTGCTTGGCAACATTCAAGGTGAGGCGCTGCAGAAGCGTTTGCAGGAAGTCTCCCCGGCGCAAATGCCACTGGTAAAAGTCCCGCAGGTATTCATCACCAATCAGAGTGACCGCTTTGCCTCCGTTCGCGATTACGTGAAGCGCGCAACAGCTGCCGGCGTGCAGTCGCGCTATGACGCGCTGTGTGATTCCAACCACTTTGCGCCCGTGAATACGGCCAACGCCGAGATGGCAGAGAAGCTGGTCAAGTACGTGTCCGAACTGTCCCGATAAAGTCTTGGTTAAGTGACTTTCGGTCGCTTCGTAACAATCCGCTATCGGCATATAAAAATAATAAAAGTTGAGGGTTATCCCTATGTGGCTTCCTGTAAAGAGTGGAGCTGTGCTGGCGTGTGTCTTGCCGGGCATGCTACTGAGTGTTGAAGCGCTGGCGGAGAGTTCCGACAGCGGTTTTTTAAAGGGAAGTTCTCTGACCCTGGATACCCGGCACTGGTATTCCAAAGAGATCGGCAGGCGAGACACGGTCTACCGTTATCGTACCGATGATGTGCCACGGGTTTCGCATGACCGAGTTGCCTGGCAACAGGGCTTCAAGCTGGGGTTTATCTCTGGGTATACACCTGGGACGGTGGGCGTGGGGCTTGATCTCGCTGCGTATTCGGTCGTTGCACTGGAGCGCAATCCCGCTGATGCGGCAGGCGGCAGTACCCGCATGCTGGTCAACAGCGACGGTGATGTCGAGCCGAGCTGGAGCCGCCTGGGCGTTGCCGCGCTGAAGTTGCGAATGGCTGAGTCGGAATTGAAAATCGGCCGTCATCAAGTGGCCAATCCCGTGATGAACTTTTCCGATACGCGTACCGTACCGGCGTCTTTTGATGGATGGTCGTTCGAAAACTCATCCATCAAAGGTCTGGTATTGAAGTCCGGTTATTTCTCGAAAATGGCGCCCCGCTATGCGGCCGGCACAGAGCCTATAGGGCTTCAATATGCAATGCGCCCGGTCAGCAGTGACTGGACCGCCTACGCGGGGGGTGATTACACCAGTGCGGGCGGGTTGAAGAGCAGTGTCTATGTTTCCCGTATTCAGGATATCTGGGACCGGGAATATCTAGGCATAGGCCGGGACTTCAAGACAGGAGAGATAAAAACCTCCGTCAAGTTGTCGGCTTACAACACTCAATCCAGCGGAAAACAAGAGGCCGGTTATATCGATCAGCAGGCCTATGGCCTGACGGTTATCCCCAGCTTCAAGAACCATACCGTCGAGTTTGGGCTGCAGAAAATAGTCGGCGATGAGTTCTTCGATTACGTCAAAGAATCGAATGCCATTTCGTTGCCCAATACCATGGTTTCCTATTTCAACGGGCCGAACGAAACCTCGTTTCAGGTCAAATATATCAATGACTGGGCGGCTTACGGCGTGCCGGGCTTCAAAAGCATACTTTGGCATACACGTGGCTGGGGCATTGACGGCACGGGTTACAACGCAGGCAGCAAAGGTGTTTATACCGCTTCACCGCTTCAGGATAACGAGCACCATAATGAAACCGGTGTTTTCGCCAGTTATACCGTCCAGGCAGCCGAACTGAAGGGGGCCAATATCCTTGCCGGCTACGCCTGGCATCGCGCGAGCAGTCATCAGGTCGAGGGCAACTTTGACGAGCTGCGGGTCATCGTGAAAATACCGGTGTCGTTGTTCTGAGATTCCACCGCGTCGCGCTTGGCCTGGTGGATATGCATCCTCCTGCCGCGCCTCTTCGGGTGCGCGGCAGGATGGTTGTCGAAGGCTGCAATCAATCAAAGGGGGGACGCCCGCGACCAGCAGCTTTTGGCCGGAAGCGGTCGTTTGCGCTGGGTAAAAAAAGCGCGACGCCGATGGAAAATTACTCCGCCAACCAGGATTTCATTTTTTATATCTGAAAAAAAACGGGCGCATTCCGGGCCCGTTTTTCATTTTTTTCCTCGATTTATTCTTTTAGGCTGTTCTACGTTTCGTTGATATCGACCCAGCAGACGCCTGTGACGATACCCCAATTACCCTTCTCGTTAGGCCTCCGCCAGTAAGCCTTAGGTTGGGCTCTCAAATACGCAAGTGCTTGTTCATAGTCAGCCATTTTACGCTCGTCTCCTTTGGGCCCTACGGTAAATCCTCCGGCGCTTTTTAATGTCGGCGAGAAGATGGAGCCATCTTTTGCTTTCGGTACCAAGAGAGACGAGGACACTACTTTTTTGATTCGATTACCTGGTCTTCTTCCTCGAACGGAGTGATCGTTTCTGCAAGCAATGCCTCACCAAATCCGAGAATTTCGGCGTAGCGCTTGCGAAGTAAACCCTCCCTCGCATCCAGGAAATCCCGGAAGCGCTCGATTTTGTAAAGCTCCGGCTCGGCCGGAATCGAGTGCTGATTAATGAACTCAGGGCTGCGGTCTGCCAGCCAAACGTCAAAAGCTGTATCCGATTTCTCGATGTTGTCGAGGTAAGGCAACAATTGCAGATTGCTTAACCGGTCTTTTCCGTGAAGGTAAGCGTCCACCTCCGACTCGGGAATACCTTGGCTCAGCAGCTTCGCCTTGGTCAGGCTGCCCTGAGGAAAGATGTGGTCGATATGGTATTGCGAGGTCCCCCAGCGGGTATCCGGATGCAGGAGGGAAATGGCGAAAAAGCAGGTCCACTCCTGATAGGTCAGGGACAGCAGATCGTCCAGGCTACGAGGGTCGGTGAAATCAATTTGGCTCTGCCTGCGTAGACCGATGAGCAACGCTTGTTCCGGGAAATCACTGGAGGTGGCCATGCTCTCCTGAATGATCTTTCGTGACTGACTGATGGTCCCGTCGGACGACCCGCCGAATGTACTTGCCAGCAATGCCTTGACGAGCCATCGGTGCATGGCGCGGACGGCGCCTACGTGAGTGGATTCGGTGGAATTGAAACGCATGGACGTCTGGAAAAAATAATAAGCGATCGGCAATAGAGCGTTGGCGCTTGTCAGTGTCTCGCGATCAATGCCGAAGTCGTTGGTAAGGCGCACTGTCATTTCGAGGGCGGTTTTGATTCTGCCCCAGTTCTCGCGGATCAGATCCAGATTTTTCTTGGTAAAATTGGACACCTTGTACGCGTTCGGCAAATCCGACAACACCAGACAGGCCTTCATGACCCAGTCTTTGTCGAAATTGTTGTTGCGGGCCAGACCGGTGTTCAGGTAATCCACAAACCCATAAATTTCTTCCCGTGCGTTGAGATCTCCCCATGTCGTCGTAATGGTCGACAGCAACAAGTCGGACTTGCTGAGCTTGGTACCGCCTTCATTGGCACGGACAAAAATGTCCAACACTCGCTCCAGGGATCGACTGCTTTCGGTAAAAAAAGCGATGGATTCGTCCACCCAAATGGCGTGGTAGAGCTTCTTCAAGTTTCGCTCGACGATCTTGCGATCCACACGACTGATGTCTTTCTCTTCCAGCGTTTCCAGAGTTTTTTCCAGGTAAGTGTCGAATTGATCCTTGTCCGCAAACTGCATAATGCTGCTGACAGGGAACCAGTGCGCATTTTCCCGATCGGTCGGTGGCGAGGTGAAGAATGACAAGCCGAAGGACACATCAGATTCGGCCTCCTCGTCGCTGGCATCCTTCATCAAATCGAGGTATAGATTTTGTCGTACCCAGGAGTCGGGGTTTTGCCAGCGCTTCCCCTTGAGCTTGACCTTGTAACTGCCCCGCAATCCAATTAGCAGTGACGTCAGTCGTTGCTGACCGTCCAGTACCAACGTCAGGTGTTGGTCGTTGATCTTGGCCTCTTCGTTATGGAAGTCACCAAATTTGAAATCTTCGACAAACTTATAAATATCGAGTTTCTCAGCTTGAGAAGGATCTATATCCCAGAAAAGAAAAGAACTGATGGGGTAGCCTTTAAGCAAGCTGTCGAACAGGCGAACAATCTGTTCCGGTGTCCATACGTAGGGACGCTGAATAGCTGGCAGGTAGTAGTCACGATTCAAGCGGCGGATGACGGCCGCAATGGTGCTGGATTTGTAGGCCATAGTTCGTCCTTGGAGTGCACGTGAAGCGGAAGAGGCAAAGGGAGGGTGAGACTCGGGATCGACGTTAGCTCAGACACTTGAAGGCCGCAACAGAATGGGTTGTGAGAGTGCTCATTCATTTTTTCGCATTTATGCGGGCAATGTGATGTTTGGGAGTTGGGCTCGGAAGAATTGAGGAAGACAAATACGAAGGGGAGATATCTTTTATGGACAATAAACTGACATCTAAAGTCGCGGTCATTACAGGTGCGGCTCAAGGGATTGGCGCCGCAATTGCTCGAGGTTTCATAGAACACGGCTGCTTTGTTTACCTCACTGACTTAAACGACGAACTGGGGACAGCGGCTGCGAGCGCATTGGGAAAACGTGCCGCTTATCTGCATCTTGATGTGCGGTGTGAAGAAAATTGGCAGCGAGTAACCACCCAAGTCGTGGAGACACACGGCAGCCTTGATGTATTGGTAAATAACGCCGGCATTACCGGGTTTGAGCAGGGGGTTGTCCAGCATGACCCCGAGCATGCGCGTCTGGAGGACTGGCGTGCCGTGCATGAGACTAATCTCGATGGAGTGTTTCTCGGCTGTAAATACGCCATTCGCGCCATGCGCCGCACCGGGGCTGGCTCCATTATCAATATTTCCTCTCGCTCCGGGCTGGTCGGAATTCCTGGCGCGGCTGCCTATGCATCGTCCAAAGCTGCCGTTCGCAATCACACCAAAACGGTGGCGCTTTACTGCGCCGAGCAGGGATTGAAAGTTCGATGCAACTCGATCCACCCGGCCGCCATCCTTACTCCAATGTGGGAGCCAATGTTGGGCACTGATGCAGGTCGTGAAGAGCGAATGGCTGCACTTGTTCGAGACACTCCACTCAGAAGATTCGGAATGCCCGAAGAAGTCGCGGCGGTGGCCCTGTTATTAGCCTGCGATGAAGCTGCGTACATCACCGGTAGTGAGTTCAACATTGATGGCGGTCTGCTGGCGGGGTCAGCAGCGACGCCAATAGCGTCGGATGACAGCGAACGCTGAAACTGGAGATGGGAACGCGCGCTCCTGCAGCTCAGGGAGGCTGGAGCTTCTGGATAAGATGCTCACGATTTGTGCGCGATTTAGAAGGTCTGCATGCAGGTGAACTGGCGACGGCTGGAACGACTCGCTATGCCCGCAAGTCGTACCTGTTTACGAACATCTCAAGGTACGGCGCAATGGATAAGACAATCACCGTGGATCAACTGGCTACCACCGATCTGGGATCAATCAACGAGATATGGCTCGGCGGAACTCATACCCAGTTATGTCTGTGGCGCGCTGAACAAGTCTTCACCCATGAGATGCTCAGCGAGGGTACCCATGATCAGAATGTTCAACGCCTGTGCTTGCAATTAGTTAATCCTGACGATCGCGACGCGGTGGCCCGTGTTGAAGCGATCGCGCGCGAACGGCTAAAAGAAATGGGCAAGCAGGGCGAGTTTTATCCGGCCGAGGACGCGGACACTCATCAATAGTCGCGCTGCATCTGCTAAAGAATAGGGAGGCGCTAGTGCGCTGTTGCCAAAGCAGCGCCTCAAGCGTGTTCTTCAACCCTGCGCACATCACCCAACGAATCACGCTGCATCGACTGCAGATTCTTTTCGATGGTTTCGCACAGTGCTTCCATTTGAATCTGGTGTTCGCTGTGGCGAAACGGGCTTTGCAGATCGGTGCCGATGCGCTCGATGGCCAGCAGCATGAATCCTACGACGGTCGAGGCCAGCGGCGTGAACCAGCCCAGAGATTCGACCAGGCCCACCGGTACGATCAGGCAGAACAGCGAAATGAACAGTCGTGGAAAATAAACGTAAGGGTAGGGCAGCGGGGTATTGGCGATCCGCTCCATGCCGCCCTGACTGTTGGACAGGTCCACCAGCGTGGACTCAAGCCGTGCCAGGCGAATACTGTCCAGATGCCCGGCCTTGTATTCCCGAGCAAGCAACGTCGCCGAGCCGGTAAGAATATCGTTGGCAAAGTTATTGGTCGTGCCACTGCGGGCGAACTCTTCGGCGGGAATGAAAGCCCGTACCTCATCGGGACACGGTTGGCCCTGCAGATGCGCAGCGAGGCAATTCACATAGGCAACGTGACGACGCAAAAGGGTCGACTTGACCGGATTCACCTCGCTGCCGGCATCGTCCAGCAGCGTCAGCACCTGCCGGGCGAAGCTACGGGAATTGTTGATCATCGACCCCCACAGCGTCCGCGCTTCCCACCAGCGGTTGTAGGCGCTGCTGTTGCGAAAGCTGATCAACACGATCAGCGCCGAACCGAGCAAGGTCAGTGGCATCAGCGGCAGGTTCAACTTGGTGTTGAGAAACAGCATGAAGTCTACGGTGACGGCGATGTCCCAGAGCAGCAACCAGAACAAAGCCCAGCCTACGTAGCCCAGGGTCTTGATGATCAGACGGTATTTTTTGACGATGGCAGCTCTCAAACGGAAACCTCGCGGCGAGCAGTTTGCTTAAACGCTTAAGCTCGGACGATGTCTGGCACCGGCAGTTCCGTAGTGCAGCAGTCAACCGTCAGTCAATGTGCGAAGCCTGGCCATTCGAGTTGCCAATGCCGGAGAGAAAGATTCGGGTATCCCGATTAGATCGCAGATGAACCACACGGCAAGCTGACGGCGCCGTTAACGCGAATTGGCCTTCTCGCTCTGCAAGCTGTATTTTGGGGCGGGCGATTCTACGGCAATGGCTGTCTCGGTCAATGCCGTGCCGAACCTGCTGGGTTACTCACAATGAGCCGAGTGCCGCTGCCGTAGTGCCTGGGTTAGCTTTCGTATCTGTTTATATTTCGCGACCACAGCCATGACTGATCGTCAGATCATTGTTCCAGACAGCATGAAGTTGCTTTGCGAGCGTGCCGGTCATGCGCCCGCTGTAAAGGTCGGGTACCGAGTCGGCAATTTTCAGAACTCCGTGCCAGTGCGCCTCATCACTGATTTTGAACTTTGCTTTGCGCGCCATTTCCATTGTTTGAGGTGACAAGCATCCAGCTCCGCGCACCGCAGCTGACTATCACACCTGAACCAAGGAATGAACGTGACTGCTCCCACTCATAAACCTTCTCTGCGCCGGGCCATTACTTTCCCGATGCTGTTTCTGTTTATTCTCGGCGATGTACTCGGCGCGGGTGTTTATGCACTCGCCGGCACGATCGCAGGAGAAGTGGGTGGCGCAATCTGGGTGCCGTTGCTGATTGCACTGTTCTTCGCCATGTTGACGGCGGGTTCCTACGCAGAGCTGGTGACCAAGTACCCCCACGCTGGCGCGGCTTCGGTTTTCGCTGAAAAGGCATTCAAGTCACCGCTTGTTTCATTCCTTGTCGGTTTTTGCATGCTGGCGGCTGCGGTCACCAGCGCAGCGGGTTTGTCGCTGGCTTTTGCCGGCGATTACCTCAACGCCTTCGTCGACGTATCACCGCAGATTGCAGCCCTGGTGTTTCTTCTGGCTATTGGCCTGCTCAACGCGCGGGGGATCAAGGAGTCGCTCGGGGCGAATCTGGTGATGACCGTGATTGAGCTGTCCGGGTTGATTCTGGTGATCGTCGCGGCTGTCTGGTATTTGCGCACGGGGGAGGCGGATCTTGGCCGAACGCTCACGTTCAAACCTGGCGTGAGTCCCATGCTGGCGGTGCTGGGGGCGGCATTGTTGGCGTTTTATTCCTTCGTCGGTTTCGAAACTTCGGCCAACCTGGCCGAGGAAATCAAGGACGTGCGCAAGGTCTACCCGCGCGCCTTGTTCGCCGCTTTGCTTACCGCTGGTGTGGTTTACATGGCGGTGGGTGTGGCGGCTTCTTCGGTTTTGCCTACCGAGAAGTTGGTGGCCACGTCGGCGCCTTTGCTCGAAGTTGTCCGCGCATCGACCCTCGCAATCCCGCCGGCGCTGTTCTCCTTTATTGCGCTGATCGCTGTGGCCAACGGTGCGCTGTTAACCATGATCATGGCCAGTCGATTGACGTATGGCATGGCCAATCTGGGGCTGTTGCCGGGCGTTTTGGGTGCGGTGCTGCCTGAGCGAAAAACCCCGTGGGCGGCCATTGTCGCAACCACCCTTGTGGCCATTGCCCTGACGCTCACGGGTACTTTGGCAACGCTGGCAGAGACGGTGGTTTTGTTGTTGCTGTTCGTGTTTCTGAGTACCAACGTGGCGGTACTTGTCCTTCGGCGCGACAGGGTCGAGGAGGATCACTTTCGTGTGCCGACCTTTGTCCCGGTGCTTGCGATCGTGTCGTGTCTGGTGTTGCTCAGTCAGCAGGGTTGGGAGACCTGGTTGCGGGCGGGGGCGTTGATCATTGTCGGGATGTTGCTGCACGGCTGTTCTCGCATCAATTTTTCCGCGATCAGTAAGGCCGGGTAGTGCGGCGGTCTGATGGATTGGTGTCGTTTGTGCGAGCGTCTCCGCGAGCAGGCTCGCTCCCACAGTGGTGGGCGGGCTGGCAACATTCATGAACCAACACTCATTGTCAGTCTGCGGGCGTGTGAGTAAGCTGCCGACATGAATCAGACCTCCGCTTCCCCATCATTTCCCGGCCCGCGTGGTCCCGTCGATCACGACATTCGCGATCAGATTGTCGCGGCCGCCAACGAGCACTTCAGCCAGTACGGCTACGCCAAAACCACGGTGTCCGATCTGGCCAAGGCCATTGGTTTCTCCAAGGCGTACATTTACAAATTCTTCGATTCCAAGCAGGCGATTGGCGAAGCCATCTGCGCGAACTGTTTGGGGCAGATCGTTGCGGCGGTCGAGATAGCGATCAACGAAGCGGGCCTGACGCCCACCGAGCGCTTTCGCCGGCTGGTAAAAACCGTGATCGCCACCGGGGTGAACCTGTTCTTCAACGACCGCAAGCTTTACGACATCGCAGCCTTTGCAGCGGGTGAGAATTGGCCGAGTGCGCAGCGTTACGATGCGCAGATCAAACGCTTTATCACCGACATTGTGCGTGAAGGGCGCGAGGCCGGTGAGTTCGAGCGCCGCACGCCGTTGGACGAGACTGTCGAATCGATCCACTTGGCCCTGCGGCCCTTCGTCAATCCGCTGCTGTTGCAACACAACCTCGATTTTGTCGAAGTGGCGCCCGCGCTGACTTCCAACCTCATCTTGCGCAGCTTGATGCCTTGACCCTCTGCTGATCCGAATACTCGGATCAGTCGCCCCACACCCGTTCCCGTCTTGATGCGTCGGCTTCGAGAAAACCTTCAAATGGCCAGAGCGTGACTATTGACCGATATGGTCACTCGGATAACATGGCCGCTGCTGTGCAGATATTCCATTTCCGAGACAACCCTAGAGTTCACACAATGAAAAAAACAATGCTCAAGCGCCCGGTTGGGCTGGCTGTCGTTCTTGCGTCCTCCAACATCATGGCGGGCGGTTTCGCACTCAATGAACAAAGCGTCAGCGGCATGGGATCGGGTTTTGCCGGTCGCTCTTCTTCGGCGGAAGACGCCAGTACCGTTTTCGGCAATCCGGCGGGCATGGCGCGGCTCAAGCGCGAGCAGGCGAGCGTGGGGCAGGCCACGCTGTTCGCGAAGTCCGATATCAGCCAGACCCGCAGCACGTTTGGCGGCCAGGAAGACGGCGACATGGTGCCGACCACCACGGTGCCGATGGGTTATTACGTCAAGCCGATCGATGAGCACTGGGCGTTCGGCGTCGGATTCTACGTGCCGTTTGGTCTGATCACCGACTATGGCAGTGGCTTCGCGGGCCGCTATTACGCCAATAAAAGCGAAGTCACCACGTTGACGTTCCAGCCGACCATCAGCTATGCCTTCAACGACAAGGTGTCCATCGGCTTTGGCCCGACCATCAATCGCATCAGCGGCGAGCTGTCGGGGATGGTGGCCAATCCGCTGAGCCCCGGGCGCAATGACGGCAAAGTCAAAAGCACCGGCGACGATACCGCGCTGGGCTTTAACGCAGGCGTCATGGTGCAGGCGACCGGGCAGACCCGCTTGGGCCTGACCTATCATTCCAAGGTCAGTTACCACCTCGATGCGAAAACCAAACTTACCGATGGCATCTTCAACGTGCTCGGCGTCAGTGGCCGCAGCTATGACGCATCGCTGGACGTCGACACCCCCGAGTCTGTGGACTTCTCGGTGACTCATCAGCTCAATCACGACTGGACGCTGTATGCCGGCAGCACCTGGACGCGCTGGAGTCGCTTCAAAGCGCTGACGATCGAAAACAGTGGATTGCCGCCGCTGCTCAGCGGCCAGTTGGGGACGATCAGCGAAGAGCAGAACTGGCACGACACCTGGGCCCACGCCATCGGCGCGGCGTACCGGTTGAACAATCAATGGGTGCTGCGTACCGGGTTCTCGGTTGATCAGTCTCCGGCGAACAACACCAATCGGGGGCCGCGTATCCCAACGGGCGATCGCAAGGTCTTCAGCCTCGGCGCCGGTTGGACGCCAGCGGAGAATGTCACCGTTGATGTCGCCTACTCTTATCTTTGGGAAGAGAGCGTTGAGATCAACGACAGCTCGACAGGCAAAGGTTCGTACAGCGCCAAATACAAAAACAGCGCCAGCGGCCTCGGTACTTCTGTCAGCTATCGCTTCTGATTCAGCGCAAAAAAACGAGCCTTTAGTGACTGTTGACGTTATCGGTCACAAGACTGAGAATATGATGATCATCCTATTTTCAGTAAAGGAATTCCATGCGCCGGCTCCGACCTTTCCCCCTCGCGGTATGTTTGTTGCCCTTGGCCCTGACGGCGTGCGGGGATTCTTCCAACGCAAAAGATCCGCGCACCTTGGCGCCCATTGTCAGATCGGCGCCGGTGCAACCGGCAGAAAATGGATCTCGATCATTCACCGGCGTCGTAGCGGCGCGCATCCAGGGCGATCTGGGCTTTCGTGTCTCGGGCAAGGTGCTCGAGCGGCTGGTCGATACCGGTCAAACGGTCAAGCGCGGCCAGCCGCTGATGCGCCTCGACCCGATCGACCTTGGCCTTCAGGCGCGAGCGCAGCAAGAGGCCGTTGCGGCCGCTCGCGCCCGCGCCAGACAGACCGCCGATGACGAAGCGCGCAATCGCAAACTCGTCGCCGCCGGCGCTATTTCGGCATCGGCCTACGATCAGTTCAAAGCCGCCGCTGACACCGCCAAGGCGCAGCTCAATGCCGCTGTGGCGCAAGCGGACGTAGCGCGCAACGCCTCGGGTTACGCGGTTTTGGTGGCGGATGCTGACGGCGTGGTGGTGGAAACCCTCGCCGAGCCCGGGCAGGTCGTCAGCCCGGGTCAACCGGTGGTTCGCTTGGCACGCGCCGGCCAGCGTGAAGCCATCGTCCATTTGCCCGAGACCTTGCGTCCCGCAGCAGGCTCCACCGCCCAGGCCAAACTGTATGGCGATACGTCGGCTGCGGTCAGCGCAAGGCTGCGATTGCTTTCCGATTCGGCCGACCGCACCACCCGCACCTTTGAGGCGCGCTATGTGCTGGAAGGCAAGCTGGCCAATGCGCCGATCGGCTCGACGGTCACCGTCGAAATTGCCCAGGGTTCTGCGCCAGAACAGGCGTTGAAAGTGCCCATCGCCGCCATTTACAACCCGGGCAAAGGCCCAGGCGTGTGGGTCATCGCCGGCACACCGGCAAAAGTGAGCTGGCGCCCGGTTGAGGTCCTGGGCCTTAGCGATGACTCGGCTCGGGTTGCCGGCGCGCTCCACATCGGTGAGCCGATTGTGGCGCTGGGTGCGCATCTGCTGCGCGATGGCGAAGAAGTGCGCTTGTCAGCGCGCGACGATGGTCAGGTTGCCGGGAGCCGTCCATGAGCGAGGGCCGGTTCAACCTCTCTGCTATCGCCGTTCGCCAGCGCGCGATCACGGTGTTCCTGATTTTTCTCATCGCCGTTGCCGGCGTCCTGTCGTTCTTCAAATTGGGCCGGGCGGAAGATCCGCCGTTCACGGTCAAGCAGCTAACGGTGATGACCGCATGGCCCGGAGCGACCGCGCAGGAGATGCAGGACCAGGTCGCCGAACCCCTCGAAAAACGCTTGCAGGAACTGAAGTGGTACGACCGCTCGGAAACCTATACCCGCCCAGGGCTGGCGTTCACCGTAGTGTCGTTGCTCGACAGCACACCGCCGTCGCAAGTGCAGGAAGAGTTTTATCAGGCACGCAAAAAGCTCGACGATGAAGCGATCAGGCTGCCGGCGGGTGTTATCGGGCCGATGGTCAACGATGAGTTTTCCGATGTGACCTTCGCGCTGTTCGCCTTGAAAGCCAAGGGCGAGCCGCAGCGCTTGCTGGTGCGCGACGCGGAAACATTACGCCAGCGCCTGTTGCACGTTCCCGGGGTGAAGAAGGTCAACATCATCGGCGAGCAGGCCGAACGGATCTTCGTCTCGTTTTCCCATGATCGGTTGGCGACGCTGGGCCTGTCGCCGCAGGACATCTTCGCCGCGCTGAATAATCAGAACGTACTGACGCCCGCAGGGTCCGTCGAAACCAAAGGCCCAGAGGTGTTTCTACGCGTCGATGGTGCGCTCGACACGCTGCAGAAAATCCGTGACACGCCAGTTGTCGCGCAGGGGCGAACGCTTACGCTGTCTGACGTGGCCACGGTTGAGCGCGGTTATGAAGACCCCGCGACCTTTCTGGTGCGCAACAATGGCGAAGAAGCGCTGTTGCTTGGCGTAATCATGCGCGAGGGCTGGAACGGTCTTGATCTGGGCAAGGCGCTGGATGCCGAGACGGTCAAAATCAATGGGGAAATGCCCCTCGGCATGACCCTCTCCAAAGTCACCGATCAGGCGGTGAACATCGACTCGGCCGTGGGCGAGTTCATGGTCAAGTTCTTTGTCGCGCTGCTGGTAGTCATGCTCGTGTGCTTTCTGAGCATGGGCTGGCGTGTCGGCGTAGTGGTAGCAGCGGCGGTGCCGTTGACCCTGGCGATCGTGTTTGTGGTGATGGCGGCCACCGGCAAGAACTTTGACCGGATTACCCTGGGGTCGCTGATCCTCGCGCTCGGGCTGCTGGTAGACGATGCAATCATCGCCATTGAAATGATGGTGGTGAAAATGGAGGAGGGCTACGACCGCATCAAGGCCTCCGCTTATGCCTGGAGCCACACGGCGGCGCCGATGCTGGCCGGTACGCTGGTGACGGCGATTGGCTTTCTGCCGAACGGCTTTGCGCAGTCCACGGCGGGCGAGTACACCAGCAACATGTTCTGGATTGTCGGCATCGCGCTCATTGCTTCGTGGGTCGTCGCCGTGGCATTTACGCCTTACCTTGGGGTGAAGCTGTTGCCCGACATCAAAACAGTCGAGGGCGGGCATGCGGCGATCTACGACACGCCGCGCTACAACCACTTTAGGCGGATTCTGGCGTGGGTGATTACGCGCAAATGGCTGGTGGCGGGCATGGTGGTTGCGCTGTTTGCGGTTGCGATTCCGGGCATGGGGCTGGTGAAAAAACAGTTCTTTCCCACCTCTGACCGCCCCGAAGTGATGATCGAAGTGCAGATGCCCTACGGCACGTCCATCGAGCAGACCAGCGCCGCAGCGGCCAAGGTCGAGGCCTGGCTGCAAAAGCAGGATGAAGCGAAAATCGTCACGGCCTATATCGGCCAGGGCGCGCCGCGGTTTTTCCTGGCGATGGCGCCGGAGTTGCCGGATCCATCGTTCGCCAAAATCGTTGTGCTGACCGACAACCAGGACGCTCGTGAAACCCTCAAGTTGCGCTTGCGCGAAGCGGTGGCCGAAGGTCTCGCGCCAGAGGCTCGCGTCAGGGCAACGCAGATCGTGTTCGGGCCGTATTCGCCATTTCCGGTGGCCTACCGGGTGACGGGGCCTGATCCGGCGAAATTGCGCGACATCGCCGAGCAGGTCAGGGCGGTGATGCAGGCCAGCCCAATGATGAGAACCGTCAACACCGACTGGGGCCCGCTGACGCCGACGCTGCATTTCAACCTGGATCAGGATCGTTTGCAGGCAGTGGGGCTGACGTCCAGCGCAGTCGCCCAACAATTGCAATTTCTGCTCAGCGGCGTGCCGATCACGGCGGTGCGCGAGGATATCCGTTCCGTGCAGGTCGTTGGCCGTGCGGCGGGCAATATCCGTCTGGACCCGGCGCAGATCCAAGGCTTTACGCTGGTCGGTGCGGCGGAGCAGCGCATCCCGTTGTCGCAGATCGGCCAGGTCGAAGTGCGCATGGAAGACCCGATCCTGCGCCGCCGCGATCGCACGCCGACCATCACCGTGCGTGGCGACATCGCCGAAGGCCTGCAGCCTCCGGACGTCTCGGGCGTGATCATCCAGCAGTTGCAGCCGATCATCGCGCAATTGCCGTCCGGTTACCGGATTGAACAGGCGGGTGCAATCGAAGAGTCCGGCAAGGCCGGCAAGGCGATCCTGCCGTTGCTGCCGATCATGATCGCCATGACCTTGCTGATCATCATCGTCCAGGTGCGTTCGATCTCGGGGATGATCATGGTCTTCCTCACCTCGCCGTTAGGCTTGATCGGTGTGGTGCCGACGCTGCTGATCTTCAACCAGCCATTCGGCATCAATGCGCTGGTCGGGCTGATTGCGCTGTCAGGGATTCTGATGCGCAACACGCTGATCCTGATCGGGCAGATTCATCACAACGAGCAGGAAGGCCTCGCGCCGTTTCATGCCGTGGTCGAAGCGACAGTGCAACGGGCGCGGCCGGTATTGTTGACCGCGCTGGCGGCGATTCTGGCGTTTATTCCGCTGACCCATTCGGTGTTCTGGGGGACGCTGGCGTACACGCTGATTGGCGGCACGTTTGTCGGCACGATTATCACACTGGTATTTCTGCCGGCAATGTATGCGATCTGGTTCAGGATTCGGCCTGAGAACAAGGGGCATTCGGACACTGTAAAAACTGCCTGAGCAGATGATTCGAGGTCTCTGGGCTGGCCTCTTCGCGGGCAAGCCTGCTGCCGCATAAACCGTTTGGTTACGCAGAAAGGGCGGCCGTCTGAGACAGTGCGGCCGCTTCTCGTCTCACTCGGCCAATTCGATCAGTTCGCCACCGTCCTTTGTCAGCCGCTGCAAAAACGCCTGTGCATCCAGCAACTGATACGGAAAATACAGCCCCGGCTCGACCGGTGGCTGCCCGTCCAGCCCAAGCAGTCGCTCCAGCAGCATGGCCACGCTGAGCCCGGTTAACGCCGCCGCACCTGAGCGATGAACCAGGGCGTGCCGTGTGCGCAAGGGTTGCTCTTCGTGGTCCGTTCCCGCGAGTTCGATGAGTATCTCGGTCGACATCGGCTGGCCCTGGCGCCGGGTCGAGCTGACGCCGCTGGCGAGGTTGAACTCAACGTTCGCAGCGTCCGTGGCAGCGGCGAGGCCGGTGACGTCGATGGAGGAAAAGCCGCTGCCGTGCAGGGTCGTGCCGTCGACGGCGCGGAAACTGACCTTGGCATCGTCGCCTTCACGCCAGATGAACTCGCCGTCGCGACGAGTCAGTGCGGCGGGCAGCATTTTGTTCAGGTGTTCGAAATCGACGGCCACAGTCGGGCCACCGCCGTCCTGTTCGTCAACCAGCGCATGGATGCAGATGTCGTGCACGTGGGCGAACACCTTGGCGATGTGCAGCGTTGCCACGGTGGTCGCACCGACCATCCATTCGTAGCCGAGCACAATCGGCGACGCGTCGGGTGTGTGCATGAAACGGGCGATTTGCGGTGCGATTTCGAACACACCGGAAGAAATGCTCAAGTGTGGCACCTTGCGGTTTTGTGCAAAGCGCAGCCCGGCGAGGGCATGGTCCATGTAGAAGAGGGCGATGGCGCTGACGGGACGATCACCCAGCCCAAGGTCTTTTGCGCGAGGATCGATGACCACACCTTGGGCATTGCCGATTTGCTCGGCGGCTTGCTCTGCCTTGGCGAGGTCGCGTCCGCCGATCAGCAACGGAACGTTCGGGTGCGCCGCGCGCAATGCGCGGGCCGTCTGGTGGCCGATGGCGCCGGAACCGCCCATGAACAGAATGGGATGAAGTGGCATGAATCCTCCTCATTTTTTTCTGGATTGAAGCGTGCGTGGGTCAGATAGCCTAGCACGCACTTTGCTCATCGCCCGTTTCGTCGCTCGCCGTTCCGACGAACGCCGGCAGGCAAATCCGCTCGCTCCACTTCGCTCAGTAGCGCCAGAAAACCGGAGTGATCAGCACCAGAACAGTCAGTATTTCAAGCCGTCCCAACAGCATGCCTACTGTCAGCAGCCACTTTGCGGCGTCGGGTAGCGATGAGAAGTTGCCGGCGGGGCCGATGATCGTGCCCAGGCCGGGCCCGACATTACATACCGCAGTGGCGGCGCCGCTCAATGCGGTGGTCCAGTCCAGCCCGATCAGCGCAAGCCCCAGTGCGATCAAGGCGATGGTGATGGTAAAGAAAAAGGAGAACGTCAGGAGCGAGCGCAGAATGTCTTCGTCGATCGGGTGGCCGTTGTATTTTTTCTGAATGACGGCGCGGGGGTGGATCAGTTGCTTCAAGCTACTGACCAAGAGGGCCGCAGCGACCTGGAAACGGAAAATTTTCAGGCCGCCAGCCGTCGAACCTGAGCATCCGCCAACAAACGTCAGGTAAAAGAACAGCAGAACGGCAAAGCTGCCCCATAGCGTGTAATCGCCCACGGCAACACCCGTCGTCGTGACCACCGAGGTGACATTGACCGCGACAATCCGAAACGCATCCAGCCATGAGTGTTCGCTGTGTACGTATAGCCATGTCCCCACGGCCAGCCAGGTCGCGACCAGAAATCCAATGAAACCCCGCACCTGCTTATCCTTGATCAAGGCAAACCGGTGTCCACGCAAGGTCGCAACGTAAAGAGTAAACGGCAGGCTGCCCAGAATCATGATGACAACGGCCACCCAGTGAATCGCTGGCTGCGTCCAATGCCCGAGTGAGGCATCGGAGGTCGAGAAGCCGCCCGTGGAGATTAGCGACATGGCGTGATTGAGCGCTTCAAACGGCGTCATCCCGGCAGCCCAGAGGGCGATTGCACCGATGCCAGTCAGGCTCAGGTACAGGATGAGAATGTATTTGGCGGCGACGTGGGAGCGTGGCGTGACTTTTTCTGACCAATCCGAGGATTCGGTCTGGAACAGCCGCATGCCCCCCACGCGCAACAGGGGAAGGATGGCCACTGCCATGCCGATGAAGCCGATGCCTCCAAGCCAATGCAACATCGAACGCCAGATCAGCAAACCCGGTGAGGCCGTATCCAGTCCGGACAGGACGGTAGAGCCGGTTGTCGTGATGCCGGACATCGTTTCGAAGAAGGCGTCGGTGTAGCTGATATGGCTGATCAGCACCATGGGCAATGCCGCGAAAGTGCACACAACTACCCAGCTGCCGGTCGTCAGCAGATACATGTCTCTGGGCCGTAACTGAGCGGTCTCGGGTCGGCCCCGAACGACCAGCAGAATGCCGCAGGTGAATGTGACAAGACTGGCCCAAAGGAACGCCGACAGATCGTCACTGCGATCGAAAACGAGCAGCGTGACCATCGGAATGGCCATGCTGACCGCCAGCGTGATCAGGAAAATACCCAGGATAAAGGCGATGAGCCGCAGTGCTGCGAGTGACATGAAAGGTAGCCCGAAAAATCAACGCCGCGCAGTATCGGCCGGCTCGCGGTTATGCCCCGTAAAATTTGCGTAAAAATTACGGGGCATGTAAAGGCGCGGCGGCAGGTTGATTCACAGGTCTGGGCGCCTGGCCCCTGCTGCCACCGCCTGGTTCAGCCCACCAGATGAAGGAACTGCATGTGCCGCTCGTATTGATCGAGGATATCTCCGATCACCTCTTCGCGTGACCAGCCCATGATGTCCTTGTCTTGCCCACCTTCTCGCAAATGCACTTCGGCCCTGAAGTATTTGCGATCCTCATCCTGAGTGTCACCCATGACGAAACTCGGCATTGCGTAGGGGTGTGGGCGCACTTCATAAATGAACTGGGGGTTGTCGGCACTGCCGACGCTGAGTCGGACGCTGCTGTCTTCCAGGTCTTCGACATTGCACACGTAGCCCTGCTTTCGCCATTCCTCAGCCACCGACAGACACGCCGGTTTCGCCGTCTCGGTAATGAAGCGAAGCACATGTGAACGCCGCGGGAACATGGCCATGGTCCGCAGCCTGCGTTGCCAGCTTCCCGGGCTGCGGCTTACCCCGGGCGACATCGACTGATAACGCAGTCCGCGTTTGGTCGCGTCAAGTTTCAAGGCTTTGAGAAGACCTCGCATGCTGAAAAGCAGGGTAATGGTGAACGGCAGGGCGCTGGCGATGGTCGCGGTCTGCAAAGCCTTCAGACCATCTGCCAGGAGCAGAGCAATGGCAACCAGGCCCATGCTCGAAGCCCAGAACACGCGCTGCCATACCGGCGTGTTTGCCGATCCGCCCGAAGCCAGCATGTCGACAACCATCGCGCCGGAGTCTGCCGAGGTGACGAAGAACACCACGACCATCACGACGGCGACGAGCGAGATCACTCCTGAAAACGGGAAATGCTGAAGGAAGGCGAAGAGCGCGAGGGAGGTGTCCTTATCAATGGCTGCGCCCAGGTCGGTGATGCCTTCGGTGAGAATCATGTGAATGGCGGTATTACCGAACACGGTCATCCACAACAGCGTGAAGGCTGCGGGAACAAGCAACACACCCATGACGAATTCGCGGATGGTGCGGCCTCGGGAAATGCGTGCGATGAAGAGCCCGACAAAGGGCGACCAGGCCAGCCACCAACCCCAGTAGAACAATGTCCAACCGCCGATCCAGTCGGTGGGTTGGTAGGCATAAAGGTTCAACGTTCTGCTGACGATTTCGGTGAGATAGCCACCGGTGTTCTGCACGAAGGTTTGCAGGATGAGCACCGTAGGGCCGAGTACGATCACCATCAACAACAGCAGCACAGCCAATCCGAGATTGAGTTCCGAGAGGCGGCGCACTCCTTTGTCCAGACCGGTGACAACCGAAACAGTGGCGAGCCCGGTCGTGGCGATAATCAACAAGATCTGTACGGTGGTATTGATCGGAACGCCGAACAAGGCGTTCAGACCTGTGTTGATCTGCGCAACACCAAAGCCCAGGGACGTTGCGACACCGAGCACCGTGCCGATGATGGCGAAGATGTCGACGGCATGACCTATCGGCCCGTAGATACGATCTCCGATCAATGGATAAAGGGCTGATCTGAGCGTGAGCGGCAGCCCGTGACGGTAACTGAAATAGGCGAGGATCATCGCCACGATGGCGTAGATCGCCCAGGCATGCAGACCCCAATGGAAGAAGGTGATCTTCATTGCTTCGCGTGCAGCCTCGACGGTGTTGCCGTCGCCGACTGGCGGGTTGAGAAAATGCATGACCGGTTCGGCCACGCCAAAGAACATCAGGCCGATCCCCATACCGGCCGAGAACAGCATGGCGAACCAGGTTGTGCTGCTGTAATCGGGGCTGCTGTGGTCGGGGCCGAGTTTTATATCGCCGTATCGGCTGATACCGAGAAACACCACGGTCCCAAGGATGATCGCTACAGCGAGAATGTAGAACCAGCTGACATTGGTGATGATCCAGCTTTGAACTTCGGCAAACACCAACTGAGCGTTGGCCTGGAAAACACTGGCATAGATAACCAGCAATAGCAGGATGATCCCCGATGTATAAAAAACCGGTGGGTTGAGCGTAGGCGTGGTTTTTGGGTCGGCCTTGTCTGTCATATGAATCTCCTCAGGACGATCTCAGCGAATCGTGTTCCTCTGTACGCTTATGCAGGGCGTTGCAGATGACTCTGCACATCAGTGGTCGTTCCGTTCAGAGGTGATATCAAAATAGACGCTCGCAACGCTTTCGTTTCGGATCCTGGATCCAATGATTGACTCACTATATCGCTCGCCGACAAACGGTAGGCTCAGGCTATTGCTAGAAGTGATGGCGCAATGACATATTGCAGCACCTTTCCTCACTTCAAGATGTACCGAAAATGCGCCCCCTCAAGTCACTTGTTGCAGCGTCGATGCTGCTCAGCGGGTGCAATGGAATGCCAGTCGCTTTTGTTCAGGATCCTGTTTTAGACCAAGCCTTTGTCGTTCACTCCGGCGCGCCTTTGCCTTACCTGCTGATGGGTTCGGCTGTGCAATGGAATGAAGATTTCGCGGTGACGGTGAAGCACATTCCTTACTTGTCGGGCACGGTGTTCCAGGGCCAGGCAGACGTGCAGTTCTTCCGCCACAAGGCCAATAGCGTGCCGGCGTGGCGCGGTTACAAGCCTGGTGAGGAGCTGACGTCGGTGGGCTTCAATTCGTTGTACATGTCGGTCAAGGGCACCGGCCAGGCCTTGCCGGCCATGGTTCGCCTCGACGTCAAAGAGGGCAACGTGCTTTACGGCACCCACAATGGCGCGCTGGCCAAAGGCATGTCCGGTGGGCCGGTGTTTTCCGCCGATGGCAAGGTGGTCGGCATCAACGTGGCGTTTCTGACCCGTGACGACGTCAGCCGCCTCAAGCGTAAAGACCTGCTTGACCAGCCGCGCGTGAGCATTTTCCTGCCGTACGCGGAAATCAATCGCGAATGGTCGCGCTATCAGGCCAGCATCACCCCGGCAGCGCCACCAGCGACCAAGCTGGCCAGCCGTTGATCAGCGTTCGCGCAACGCTTCGCGGGCGCGATTGAGCGGTTTGATCAGGTAGTCGAGCACGGTTTTTTCGCCGGTACGGATGTCCACCGTGGCGATCATCCCGGGCACGATGGCGAAGCGTTTGCCGGCCTTGTTGCGCAGTTCATCCGAAGCGGTGCGGATGAATACGCGGTAATAGAAGATCTCCGGTTTGGCTTCGTCCTGAATCGTGTCCGGCGAGATTGTCACCACTTCGCCGTCGAGGCTGCCGTAGATCGAGTAGTCGTAAGCGGTGATTTTCACTTTCGCTGCCTGGCCAGGATGAATGAAGGCAATGTCGCGCGGCGAGATGCGTGTCTCGATCAGCAGTTGCTCATCCAGCGGCACGATCTGCATGACCTGGCCGTTGGGCGCAATCACGCCGCCAATGGTGCTGACTTCGATGTCCTTGACGATGCCGCGCACCGGCGAGCGCAGGGTCAGGCGTGACAGCGAGTCGGTGCGACCACGGATCACCGCTTCGAGCATCTGCGCCTCGGCGTTGGCTTTGGCCAGATCTTCGCGCGCGCGGACCATGTAATCGGAACGCGCTTCGGTGGCCTTCAATTCAAGCTCCGAGCGCTGGCGGGTCAGACGCAAGACTTCGACCCGGCTGGAGGCGCCGATCTTCGCCAGATTTTCGGTGATCGCCAGTTCGCTGCGCACCAGTTTCAGCGAACTCTGAATGCCGTCGAGGGTTTGCGCCAGACCTTTGCGCCGGGTCTGGTAGAGCTCGGTTTCGGCACGGATCAAATCGGGGAAGTCCTGCAACGAGGGATCAAACGTCAGCGGTTTTTCGCTGACTTCAGCCTGCAAGCGATTGACGCTGGCCAGCGCTGCACGGTACTTGGCCGCGCTTTCGCCGACGTTGGACTGGTTTTTCACCGGGTCCAGTTGGGCCAGAATCTGCCCGCGCTCGACCAACGCACCTTCGCTCACATTGAGCTGCTCGAGGATGCCGCCCTCCATCGACTGGATCACTTGTTCGCGAGAGCTCGGCACGACCTTGCCGGTGCCGGTCGATACCTCGACGATTTCAAACAACGCCGCCCAGGCGATGAAACAGGCGAGCATCAACGCGCACCCCCAGATCACTTTCGCGCCACCGGCGAGCGCGCGCTCATCGCGGCCGTCGAGATAGGACATCGGGTCTGGCACATCGGTCAGCATCGGTTTCATACCGCTACTCCTTTGCCGGGAGCGCGCAACCGCGCGAGCGCTGCGTCGCGGTGGTCGTCAATGACGATGCGGCCGTAGTCGAGGACGATGATCCGCTCGACCAGTTGCAACACACTGACCCGGTGCGTGGCGACCACCAGCGTTCGGCCCTGGGTCCAGGTCGCGAGTTTTTCCAGCAGCAGACGTTCGGTGACGTCGTCGAGTGCAGCCGTCGGTTCGTCAAGCAACAGCACTTGTGGCTGACGCAACAACAAGCGCGACAGCAACAAGCTTTGGCGCTGACCGCCGGACAGGCCGAGGCCGCCTTCAAGCACCAGATGATCCATGCCTTTGGGCAACTGACGAACGAAATCCAGTGCGCCGGTAACGTTCAACGCCGCGATGATTTCCTGGTCACTGGCCTGACCGGCGCCGAGGGTGATGTTGTCGCGCAGGGTGCCGTGAAACAGCCGTGCCTGTTGCGACAGCAGGCCGACGTCGCGGCGCAGGTCGGCCGGATCCAGATGCGCCAGGGCGATGCCGTCCAGCGTGGTTTCGCCGCTGCTCAGATCCATTGCACCGCCCAAGGCCTGGAGCAACGTTGATTTGCCGGCGCCGTTGCGGCCGAGCAGGGCGATGCGCTCGCCGGGGCGGATGGTCAGATCGATGCTGTTGAGCGCCGGGGCCGATTCTTCGCTGTAGCGAAAACTCGCCTGACGCATCCGGTAGTCGCCGCGAATCGCCGGCAGGTGCACGCGCTGGCTGCCTTCGGGATGATCCACCGGCATCTGCATGATCCGGTTCAAGCCTTCGAGCGCGACCTTGGCCTGCTGCCAACGGGTGAGTACGTGGGTCAGTTGCGCCATCGGCCCCATCATCCGCGAAGACAGAATCGACGCCGCGACGAGGCTGCCGGTGGTCAGGTCGCCGGCAATCACCATCGGCGCGCCGAACACGATCACCACGGCAAACACGCCGCCCTGCACATTCTGCGTCCAGGCCACGAGGCTGTTGGTCAGGGAGCGCAAACGCAAGCTGCTGTCCGCCGAGGCGGCGTTGTACTGATTCCATTGTTGCTGGAAACGCTGCTCGGCCTGCAATGCCTTGATGTCGTCGAGGCCCTGAATACTTTCCACCAGCATGGCGTTGCGCAGCGCCGCTTCACGCATCGACGCATTGGCCAGTCGCGCCAGACGCGGTTGCGCGATGATCCCGGGCAGCAACATGAACACCAGCGCCACCAGTGGAATCAGCACCAGTGGCCCGCCGATCAAATAGAACACCAGCAGGAACAGCAGGAAAAACGGCATGTCCGCCAGTGCCGTGGCGGTGCTTGAAGTGATCAGATCGCGGATCTGCTCCAGCTCGCGCAGTTGCGAAATGAACGAGCCGGTGGACTTCGGCCGGGCGGAATTGCGCAGACGCAGCGCATGACCGAAGACCAGATCGGACACCCGCAAGTCAGCACGCTTACCGAGCACATCGGTGATGCGCAGCCGCAGAATGCGCATGACGAAATCGAACAGCAGCGCCAGCATCACCCCGCCGAACAACACGTAAAGCGTCGGCAGCGACTCGGCCGGAATCACCCGGTCATACACCTGCATGGAAAACAGCACCCCGGCCATGCCCAAAAGGTTCGCTACCAGCGAGGCGATCATCACCTGGGTGTACGGCCGCAGATCGGTGAGGACGATGCGCCGGAACCAGTGCTCGTCGTAGGGCTTGATGTAATCGTTGGTGCGCACGTCGGCCACCGGTTGCGTCGGACGCAGGATCACCGTGCGCAGCGCCTGCTCGGCGAGCGCGCCAGCCTCCATGCGACTCTGCAAACCTTGATCGCCACTGAAGCCGATGCCCAGTTCGCCGTTTTCGCCGATGCTTTCCAGCACGCCGACCTGACCGTCGCGCAGTTGCACCACCAGCGGCGTGCGCCAGCGGCTCAGGCTCTTGTTGTCGAATACCGCGAATTTCACGCTCAAACCGGCCTGACGCGCCATGTGCCGAACCACTTCTTCGACGCGGCCTTCGCTGTGCACCGAGGCCAGACGCACGCTTTCCGGCGAGACGTCGAGGCGATAGTGACGGGCGACCTTGAGCACCGCTTCCAGCCACGGTGAATAATCCTCGCGAGCTTCGGCAGCGGCGGGTTCGGGAACAGTGATGCTGGCATCGGTCATGGCAGGATCTCGACATTCTGGATGGCGCTGTGGTCGATGCCGAAGACCCGGCGAATCGCACCGCTGTTGTAGAAGCAGTCGATCTGCAGGCGTTGCAGATCAGCCTGGGTGTTGACCAGATCGAAGCGCGACTGATGGATTTCCTGCTCGGCGTTGAGCAGGTCGAGCAGCGGCCGCGTGCCCAGTTCCAGGTACTGGCGGCCATACAACATGCGCGCCTCGGTGATGCTGGTCTGGCGAAATTCCAGCGAGCGCAGCCGACGGTTCAAGCCCGAGGTTTGCGCCTGGGCTTCAGCCAGACCCTGGCGCGCTTGCAGGCGGGCGAAGTCTTCGGCCGAATCCGCTGCGGTCAGCGCATGCCCAGCGGCGCGGCTGCGCGCACTGATCGCACCGCCCTGATAGATCGGCACTTCGAGGTTGAGGAAGATCCCGACCTGGGTGCGATCGGCGCGCGAGTTTTGCTCGTCGTAGTTGTTATCAAGGTATTGGTTGACCGAGGGTTGCAGCGACAGCGTCGGGTAGGCCTCGGCTTTGGCCTGGGCCAGCTCGGCTTGGGCCTGGGTGCGCTGCGCGGCAGCTTGCAGGACGGCGGGCAGGGTGTCGGAGATTTGCGAGGCGTCACAGGCCTGAGTCAGCGTAGGCGCGGCGGCGTCGCTGACCGCCGGCGGCGTGCGCCGACCGAGCAGACTGGTCAGGGTCGCTTGCCAGCGTGCGTATTGCGCCTTGAATTCCTGCAACGTCGCCGTCGCGCCTTCGGCCCGGGACTGCGCCTGGACCATATCGGAACGGGTGCTGGCGCCCATGTCGCTGCGCTGTTTGGCCAGGTCGACGATGCCACCGATGCCCTGAATCTGTTCACGGGCAACCTCAAGCAGACGCTGATAACGCTGCACTTCGATGTAGGCCCTGGCGGTGTCGCGGGCGATGTCGTCGATCGCCAGCAGAATTCCGGCCTGACTGCGCGCCACCCGCGCCCGGGCGGCGTCGACTGAACTGGAAACCTTGCCAAAGTCATACAGCATCTGCTTGAGGGAAATGTTCACCGACTGGCTGCCAGCATCGCTGCCGTAACCGCTGGTGTAACCACCCTTGATGCCGCCGGTGACCTGCGGGTAATAGCCGGATTCGGCGACGTTGACCCCTTCGCCTTGCTGGAACAGGGTGCCGATGGCCTCGCCGATGCGTGGGTGCCAATCCACGGCCAGCCTGACCGCTTGTTCCAGCCCCAACGCGTCCGCATCGGCGGACGCTTTCAGAGCGGGGGCAGGGCGCTGACGGCTTTCATTGCCTGCCGGTTGTTGCAGTTGCGACGGGCTGATGCTGCGCAAGCTGCTGTCGAGATTGTCGTCGGCGCGAACGCCAACGGTGAAAGCGGGGTAGAGGCCGATGGTCAACAGGACCACCGGCCATTTCTGGCGAAAAACTGACTCCACAGACTTCCCTTACTGTTGAGAGACGGACGTTGCTGATGTCTTGTTTCAAACCACTTGAATGCCGTTCTGCACCCACAAGTGGTGGCTCGGATCCTCCTGCGCCGTGTATTGAACATAATCGATGCCGTCGGCCTGCTGCGTGCCATCGGCGGACCAGCCATCGGTCATGTGCACGCTGTCCTTCTCGTCACCCTTGATCAGCAGGGTGTTGTTGTCAGACGAAGTGATCGCCAGCAAATCGTTGAGGTTCAGGGTTAGCGCAACCGCACTGGAATGGTTGAGGTCGAGGATTTCGACGTTGTGAATCCTGCTCTGCAGATCGCCAAGGTTGATCGATACGTCACCACCGGCCCAGAGCAGGGTGTCGGTGCCGCTACCGCCATCTACCGACGTGAATTGCTGGTCGGCGATGATCAGCGTGTCGTCGCCACCGCCACCTTGCAGCGTGACAGCGCCACCGTGCGAGCCGTCCAGCGTGTCGTTGCCCTCAGCGCCCTGAATCAACTCGCTGCCAGTGGCACGGGCGAGACCGAGGTCATCGCTGGCCAGCGCCGAGAACGCGGTGCTGGCGAAAGCGCCAGCGTTGTTCAGGTCGATGGTCAGCGTCGCGGTATCGACCGTGCCGTTCGGGTGGGTGAGTTGATAGGTGAAGGTGTCTTCCTGGCCGATCACCGCATCGGTCAGCCCGGCCTTGAGCGTGTAGGTGTAATTGCCGTTGGCCTGGACCAAAAGCGTGCCGTAGTTGCCGACCAGCGAGACGCCGTTGTAACCCGGCGCCACGTAACTGCCGGCGACCAGCACGCTGAGCAGGGTGTAGACCGAGCCGAGCACATCGGCGCCGCCGCCCGCGGTGTCGGTGAGCAGGTTGCCGGAGACGGGCGTGTAGCTGCCGACCACGAACTGGTTGGTGTAGGTCGCCGCGTTGATCAGGCTGGTGTTGACGCTGGTGAGCAGACCGAGGCCGCCCACCGCCACCCGCACCTGATAGCTACCGGGGGTCTGGTCGTCGAACTTGATCCCGTAATTGCCGCCGCCGAGATTGAGCAGGGCATTGCCACCGTAGCTCTTGACCAGTACGTACTGGTTGGTGGCGGTGTTGAGTTTGTACAGGCCCACCGTCATCGAGCCGAGCAGCGCCAGCAGGTTGCTGGAGTTGACCACCACGGTCAGGTCACTGACGGTATCGGCCGCGACCACCGTGTTGTAGTTACCGCTGCCGCCGCCCAGCAGCACGTTGAACGTGCCGAGGGCGGAGTTGGTGGTGACTTCGCGGTTGATCAGGGTGACGTCGGTCGAGGCAATGTCCGGCGTGGCATCGACCACCAGCGCCGGGCTGCCGAGATTGGCGTCGTTCCACACTTCGGTGGCTTGCGGACTGTCAATGCGCACGTAGAGATTGGCGGTGTCGCTCAAGCCGTTCGGGTGCACCAATTGATAGTTGAAGACATCAACCTTGCCAACGCTGCCCACACTGCCGTTGGGCTTGTAACTGTAGGTGCCGTTGGCGTCGATGGTCAGCGTGCCGTACAGCCCTTGCACCGTGGTGCCGGCCCCGGCGCTGACCCAGGCGCCGTTCTTGAAGATCTGCAATTGCGCGCCGTTGTCCGGACCGGTCTGATCGACCGTGCCATCGACGCCGACATTGGTGATGACGTTGCCGGTCACCGCGGGTCCGGCAATGCCGTTGAACTGCGTCAGGCTGCTGACGTCCAGTTGCAGCTGAGTATTGACCGTGGTCAGGACGCCGATGCCGGTGCTCGATACCGTCAACCGGTAGTCGCCTGAAAGCAGATTACCGATGTCGACCCGCACGCCCTGGCCGGTCAAGGCAATCAGATCGAGCAGGCCGCCACTGCCGTTGACATCCAGAGTCACCCAGGTGCCGCTCGCATTTTTTACCTGCAGGGTATAGACCACGCCATCGAGCAGGGAAATCAGGCTGTTGGTGGTCAACGTCAGGGTTGGATCAAGCTGCGTGCCGCCGGCCACGGTGAAGGTGAAGGTTTTCGAGAATCCGGCCAGCAGTGTGGTGAACGAGTCGTTGAACGTCTGAGACGCGGTGACCGGGGCCAGGGTGACGGTGCCTACGACGAGGTTATCGCTGGCGATCACCGGCGCATTGACGTCGACATCCGGCGCGGTGACGTTGGCGGCGATCGATACGTTGCCGCGTGCGTCGCTGAGGTTGATGGTGAGTTTTTCGCCGTTGATCTGTGCGCTGCTCAGAGCGACGGTGAACACACCGAGGTTGTTTACCGTGCCAGTGCCCAGAACGGCGCCGGTGGCCGACTTGATGGTCACCGTTGCGCCGGCCTCACCGGTACCGGTGACGGTCAGACCATCGGCACCGACCAGTAGCGCCGTGGCGGCCGCGGGTGGCGTGAGGTCTGGCGCCGTCGCGCTCGCCGCAGCAGATACGTTACCGCTCGGATCGGCCTGGGTGACGCTGAGCACTTGGCTGTTGATCTGCGCCGAGGCCAGCACCACGGAGAAACTGCCATTGGCGGCGACGGTGGCGGTGCCGAGCACGACACCGCCGACGCCACGCACGCTGATGGTCGAACCGGGCACACCAACGCCGGTGAGCAAGGTGCCGCTGCCATTGACGCTGACACCAGTCGGCGCACCGGGTGCGGTGATATCCGGCGCCGTCACGCTGGCATTGGGCGACAGGTTGCCGGCCGGGTCGACCAGGCGCACGGTCAACAACTGGCCGTCCAGTTGCGCGGTGTTCAAATTGACGCTGAAGGTGCCGCCGCTGCCCACCGTGGTGGTGCCGAGCAGCGCGCCGCCCGGGCCGTAGACGTTGACCGTTGCACCGGCTTCACCCGTACCGCTCAAGGTCAGACCATTGGCTGCAAGCGTCAGACCGCTGGCCGCGATCGGCGCCTGCACGTCGGCTGCCGTCAGATTGAAGACCTGCGACAGATTGCCCGTCGGGTCGGCCTGTTGGACGTTGAGCTGTTGGCCGTTCAGTTGCGCGCTGGACAGTTGCACGGTGAAGGTGCCGCCAGCATTGACCACAGCAGTGCCGAGCACGGTGCCCGCCACGTTGGTCACGCTGACCGTGGCGCCGGCTTCACCCGTGCCGCTGACCGCCAGGCCGGTGCCGTTCAGGCTGACATTGCTCAGCGGCGCCGGCGCTGTGGTATCTGCAACGCTGAGGTTGGTAACCGGCGAAACGTTGCCCGTCGCATCACTCTGCGTGACGTTCAGTTGCTGGCCGTTGAGTTGCGCCGATGACAAGGTCACCGAGAAGGTTCCATTGCCCGCCACCGTCGCGGTGCCCAACACCGCGCCGCCAACACCGCGCACGGTAACAATGGCGCCGGCTTCACCGAGCCCACCGAGCACCAGCCCGGCGCCGCTGAGCACCAGCGCCGTCGGAGCCGCCGGAGGGGTGATGTCTGGCGCGGTTACGTTAAGCCCGGATGAGGTGTTATTGGACGCATCGGTCTGTGTCGCATTGAGCACCTGACCATTGACCTGCGGCGTATTGAGCTGCGCGCTGAAGGCGCCATTGGCGCCGACCGTCGCATTGCCCAACACCACGCCGCCCGCGCCGGTGATGGTCACCGACGCGCCGACTTCGCCGCGCCCGGTGACCAGTGTGCCGCTGGCATTGACTGCCAGATCGCTGAGTGGCGCGGGCGCCGAGGTGTCACCGGCTGTGATTTCAGTCGGCAGCGAAGCGCCGCCCAACGCAGTGTTGGCAGTGACTTCCAGGCTTTGGCCGTTGGTTTGCGCAGGCGTCAGCACCACGCTGAACGTGCCATCCGGGCCGGTGACGCCGGTGCCGATCAGGCTGTTGTCCGCAGCGAAGACATTGATGGTGGTGCCGATGGCAGCCGTGCCGGTCAGCGTCACGCCGTCGGCTGTCAGTACAAGATTGTCCGGCGCAGCCGGGGCTGGCACTGCCGGAACAGTCAGGTCGGCGTCTGCGGACACGTTAGTCGCGACGTCTGTTTGATTCACTGTCAGCACCTGGCCGGCAGTGATGCCCGGATCCAGATCGATCAGGAATGTGCCGTTGGCCGCGACCGTGCCGGTGCCGACAACATTGCCCAGCGCATCGGTCACCTCGACACTCGCGCCGGCTTCGCCACGACCGGCGAGTTGGCTCAGATCGCCGCAGATGGTCAGACCGGTGACGGCATCCGGAGCCGTGGTATCTGCCGCCGGGTAGAGCAGCTCTGGCGATGCGTTTTGCGCTTCGTCCGTCGCGATCACCGACAACAACTGACCGTTGGCCTGGGCCGGATTCAGCGTGACTATATAGGTGCCGTCGCCCAATGCCACTGCTGTGCCGAGCACGGTGCCGGTGGCGGACAGCACAGTCACGGTGCTGCCGGCTTCGGCGGTCCCGGCGAGCAAGGTGCCGGCGCCGGTCAGCGATGTCACCGTTGGTGCGATCGGTGCAGTGCTGTCCGGCGCGTCGACCAGAACGGGCTCGGACTGGTTGTTTTGTGCGTCGGCCTGCACGACCGACAGTGCGCGGCCATCGAGTTGCGCAGCCGACAACGTGACGCTGAAACTGCCATCTGCCGCCACTGTCGCTGTGCCGAGCGCCACCGCGCCGTCAAGCACGGTGACGGTTGCGCCGGGCTCGCCGGTACCGGTGACGGTCAAGCCGTCCTGGCTGACGTTGAGGTCGGCCACTTCCAGCGGATCAGTGCTGTCGCCCGCTTGCAGAGGTGCTGTGGGTGAAATGTTTGAAGCCGGATCAGTCTGATTGACGCTCAACAGCTCGCCATTCACCTGCGGCGGATTGAGGGTCACGCTGAACGAGCCATTGCCGGTCACGGTTGCCGAGCCCAGTACCGTGCCAGTCGCGCTGAGCACGCGCACCGTGGCGCCGGCTTCACCGGTACCGGTCAGTGTCAGGCCATCAGGCGTGAGAACGAGGTCGGTGGGCGCAGCGGGCAGGGTGATGTCCGGCGCAGTGACGGGCACGATCGGCGAAGGGTTGCCCGCCGCATCACGCTGGATCACCGATAAGGCTTCACCATTGAGCAGCGGCTGGTCGAGCGTCACGCTGAAACTGCCGTCGGCCTGCACCGTGCCAGTGCCGACGATGGTGCCCACCGCATTGGTGACGACCACCTGCGAGCCAGCCGCACCGGAGCCCGTGATCAGGCTGCCGCTGGCGTCGATGTCGACATCGGTCAGTGCGGCAGGAGGCGTGCTGTCCGGCGCGGTCAGGATGCCGGCAGGCGAGGCATTGCCGGCCGCATCCGCCAACACCACGAACAGCGCTTGGCCATTGGTCTGCACCGGGGTCACGGTGATCTGGAAACGACCATCGCTGCCCACGGTGCCGGTGCCCAGTTCGGTGCCATCGGCCGACGTCACACGGACAGTGGCGCCGACTTCGCCGGTACCGGTGAGAAGACCGCCATCGGCATTCAGTTGCAGATCGGCCGGCGTCGCTGGCGGGGTCAGATCCGGTGCGGTGACCGTCACCGGGGCGCTGACGTTGCCGGGTGGATCAGCCTGCTGCACGCTGAGGATCTGTTCGTTGATCTGTGGCGGATTGAGGGTGACGCTGAAGGTGCCGTCGCCGAGTACCACGCTGGTGCCGAGCAAGGTGCCGTTGGCATCGCGCACGGTCACGGTCGCGCCGGGTTCGCCAGTACCGATGACCAACGCGCCGGACGAGTTGATATCGACGTTGTCCAGTGGATCAGGCGGGGTGAAGTCCGGTGTGGTCAGGTTCACTGCCGGTGAGTCATTACCCGCCGCGTCGGCCTGGACCACGGTGATTACTTCAGCGTTGGTCAACGCAGGGTTCAGAGCGAGGGTGAAGGTACCGGTCGAGCTGACCACAGCGGTGCCAAGCACATTGCCGTCGCTGTCGATGACCCGCACCTGCGCCCCCGGCTCGCCGCGCCCGGTCAAGCTTGCGCCGTCGCCACCGATGCTCAGTTGCGAAACAGCGGCTGGCGGTGTGCTGTCGACCGAAGTGAACGGCGTGGCTGCCGAGGTGTTGCCCGCCGCATCCGTTAGCGACACGGTCAGCGCCTGACCGTTGGCCTGCGGCGTGGTCAGGGTGATTGCAAAGGTGCCGTCGATGCTCACGGTGCCGCTGCCGATCAGCGTACCGGCAGCGTTGTACACGTTGACCGTGGTGCCGGCCTCACCGGTACCCGAGAGCAAGGTGCCGTCCGCGCTTGCCACCAGCGCCGCCGGCGCATTGGGCGCGAGCAGGTCCGGGGCGGTCAGATTGACGCTGTTGGATTCGTTGCCGGCAGCGTCGGCCTGGCTCAGGCTCAGGGTCTGGCCCGAGGTCTGTGCCGGGCTGAGGGTGACGCTGAACGTGCCGTTGGCCGCCACCACGGCGCTGCCGAGGACGGCTCCGCCGGTGCCGAGCACGGTGACGGTGGCACCGGCTTCACCACGCCCTGTCAGGGCCGTGCCGTTCGGTGCCAGGCTCAGTTCGCTGAGCGGCGTTGGCGCAGCGATATCGGCGGCGGTGTAGTCAGTTGGGGACGAATTGATGCCGGTGCTCGACGTCGCCACGGCAGTCAGCTGTTCGCCGTTGAGTTGCGCGGCATTGAGCGTGACGCTGAAGCTGCCATTGGCCGCCACCAGCGCGCTGCCGAGCAACACGCCGGACGCATTGCGAATGCTCACGGTGCTGCCGGCGGTGGCCGACCCGGTCAGGGTCAGACCGTCAACGCTGAGGGCCAGATTGGTCGGTGCGCTTTCCGCCAGATCGCCCGGCGCGGTCACCGGGCTGGCCGGCCCGGTATTGCCGGCAGCATCGATCTGCACAACGGAAAGATTCGCTCCCGCCACCGCAGCCGGGGACAGCGTGACGCTGAAGTTGCCGTTGCTGCCAACGGTCGCGGTACCCAGCAAGACACCGCCGGCATCGCGAACTTCCACGCTGGCGCCAGCCTCACCGATACCGGTGAGCGTTGCGCCATTGGCGCTGACCGCCAGATCGCTGGTTGCCAGCGGCGCCGTGGAGTCGGCGGCATTGACGAGCGCAGGAGCGGACGGATTGCCGGCCGCGTCGGTGGCTATCACGTTCAGCGCCTGGCCATTGCTTTGCGGGCTGTTCAGCGTCACCTGGAATGTGCCGTTTGCCGCTGCCGTGGTGGTGCCAAGAAGATTGCCCTGGCTGTCGCGCACGGTCACCGTGCTGCCGGCCTCGGCGTTACCGGCCAGTTGCACGCCTGCCGCGTTGAGGGTCAATGCGCTCGGGATCGCCGGCGCAGTCAAATCCACCGAAATGACTTCAACCGCCGTGGACACGTTGCCCGGCGGATCTTCCTGAGTAACGGTCAACACTTCGGCATTCAGCTGTGCTGCATTCAGGGTGACCGTGAATGCACCGCCAGTGCCGACCTGCGCGCTGCCGAGCAAAGTGCCGTCGGCGCTGCGCACCGAAACGGTGGCGCCCGGTTCGCCGTGGCCGGTGACGGTGACGCCGTCGGCATTCACCGCCACTTGGGTGAGTGCGGCGGGTGGGCTGATGTCGGGTGCATTGACGCTGGTCGACTGTGAAGCATTGCCGGCCGCATCGGTTTGACTGATCGCCAACGCCTCGCCATTGGTCGGCGCGGGCGCCAGGGTCACGCTGAACGAGCCATCCGCGCCGACCACGACGCTGCCCAGCACAGTGCCGTTGGCGGTGGTGACATTCACTGTTGCGCCAGCCTCGCCCGTGCCGCTGAGGGTGCTGCCATCGGCGCTGATCAGTGGATTCTGCACAGCGGCCGGCGCGGTGCCGTCGAGGGTGACCACGCCGGTAGAAGTCGAGGTATTGCCATTGGCGTCGGTCAGGCTGACCTGCAGGGTTTCGCCGGTGTTTTGCGCGTTGGGCAGAGTGACCTGGAAGTTGCCGCTCTGATCGACCACACCGGTCGCCAGAACATTACCGGCGGCGTCGCGAACCGTCACGGTACTGCCGACTTCGCCCTGGCCTTTGACCACGGTGCCGACGTCATTGATGCTGACGCCCGTTGCGGCGGCGGGCGGTTGCAAATCGGTGGCGATGATGCCGGCGGGTTGCGACAGGTTGCCGGCGGCGTCGCCTTGGATCGCGGTAAGCGCCTGGCCATTGAGCTGCGCCGGCGTCAGCGTCAGGCTGAACGTGCCGTTGCTGGCGACCAGCGCCGTGCCGAGCACGGTGCCTGCGTTGTCGGTGACGGTCACGGTCGCACCGGCCTCGCCTCGACCGGTCAGCGCCGTGCCGTTGGCATTCAGCGCCAAATTGGTCACGGCGTCCGGCGCCGTGCCATCGATCGCCGTCACGGTGCCCGGTATTGATACGTCGCCGTCGGGACTGGTGGCCGTCACTTGCAGCACTTGCGCATTGATCTGCTTGGCACTGAGCAGCAGGGTGAACCGGCCGAAGCTGTTGATCAGTCCCGAACCCAGTACAGCGCCGCTGCTGCTGGTTACCGTCACGGTGCAACCGGGCGTTCCGGCGCCGGTGAGGGTGAAACCGTCGGCACTCAAGGCCAGATCGGTCGGGGTCGCGACTTCGGTACCGTCCAGACCTGCCAGCGGAACAACGGGCGAATCATTGCCACCACCGTCAGTGCTGAACACTTCCAGATCACCGCCAGGTTCGGCCGGTGGACTCAGGGTCACGACGAAGCGGCCATCCGCACCCGCCTTTACGGTGCCTAGCACAAGACCACCGCCGGCGATGCTGACGGTGACGGTCGCGCCCGGTTCGGCAAGGCCGGATACCTGCGTGCCGGCCGGATTGAGCGCGAGATCGCTGACCGGACCCGGCGGGGTACTGTCCGGCGCGGTGACGCTGCCGGGAAGCGAACTGTTGGTGCCGTCCGACACCACGACTTGCAAGGCTTCGCCATTGGTCTGAGCAGTATCGAGACTGACCGTGAATGCGCCTGTGCCGTCAGCGGTAGCGGTGCCGATGACGTTGCCGTCGGCATCCAGCACCTCAACGCTGTTATTGGGCTGCGTGGTGCCGGTGACCGTGGCACCCGCCGGATCGATGAGCAGACCGCTTGGTGCAGGTGGGGCGGTGATGTCCGGTGCGGTGACCGGCGTGGCCGGCGAGGGCAGGGCGCTCGCATCGGTCTGAATCACGCTCAATACCTGGCCGTCGAGCTGAGCCGGACTCAGGTTGACGCTGAAATTGCCGTCGCTGGCGACCACCGTAGTGCCGAGCACCGTGCCGTCGGGCGCGCTGACGGTTACGGTGCTGCCCGCTTGCCCGGTGCCGGTCAAGGTCACGCCGTTACTGGCGAGCACGACATTGTCCGGCGCCAGCGGCGCGGTGGTGTCCGTCGCCGTCAATGGTGTGCTGGGGGAAACGTTCACGCCATCCGATTGGCTGACTTGCAGTTGCTGGCCTTCGATCTGCGGGCTGTTCAGCGGCACTGTAAAGGCGCCTGTGGCGTCGACGATCGCGGTGCCCAACACATTGCCGGCCGAATCCTTGACTGACACCGTGGCACCGGGTTCGCCGGTGCCACTCAGTTCAGTGCCACCTGCATTCAGCGTCAGATCCGAAGGGGCAGTGGGAGCCTGGATATCCGGCGCTTCAACTGGAACTGCCGGCGAGCCTGAAGGCGAGCCATCGCTCTGCACGACGCTGAGGTTCTGGCCATTGGTTTGTGGCGAGGACAAGGTGACTTCGAACCGGCCGTTGCTGCCGACGACAGCTGTTCCCAGCACGGTCCCATTGGTGTCAGTGACAGTAACGGTGGCACCGATCTGACCCGCGCCGGAGACCACGGCGCCATTGGCGGAAATGCTTACATCGGTCACGGCAACCGGTGTAGTCAGATCGGGTGCGATCACGTTGACCGGCGCCGAAGGATTGCCGTCCGCGTCGGTCTGGATCACTTGCAGTTGTTGCGCATCGGTCTGTGGTGTGGAAAGTGGAACGGTAAAACTCCCGTCGGCGCCCACCGTGCCGGTACCGATGATATTGCCGGCCGGATCGCGCACGGTGACTGACGCACCCAACTCACCCTTACCGGTGAGCGTCTGCCCCTGAGCGTCGAGCGCGAGATCGGAGACGGCCGTCGGCCCTTGGGTGTCAGGTGTGACGTAGCTCAGCGGCGCGGAGGTGTTGCCAGCGGCGTCGCTGGCACTGATCTGCAGCGTTTCGCCATTGTTCTGTGGACTGCTCAGTTGCAGGCTGAACGTGCCGTCCGCCGCCACCACGGCCGTGCCGAGCACATTGCCGTTGGCGTCGCGCACCGTCACGGTCGAACCGACCTGGCCGCGCCCACTCAACTGGGTGCCATCGACGCTCACCGCGATGTCGCTCGGTTGCGTCACGCCATCGAGGTCGACGGCGATAACGGTGGCTGCTGGCGAAGGGTTGCCGGCGGCGTCGGTGACCTGCACGCTGAGCGCTTGACCATCGATTTGCGCGGCGTTGAGTTGCACGGTGAACGAGCCATCGGCTGCGACTAACGCCGTGCCGAGCAACGTGCCTTGGGCATTGGTGATGCTGACTGTGCCGCCGGGCTCGCCACGGCCGGTGACCGAAAGGCCATCGCTGCTCACGGCCAGATCCGTTGCAGCGCCGGGACCGGTGATGTCAGGTGCATTGAAGGTCACGGTCGGCGATTGCGCACCGGCGCTGTTGACCGCGACGATGCTGACGATTTCGCCGTTGGCCTGCGCGCGGATCAGCGTCAGCAGGAAACTGCCGTCAGCAGCCACCGCCGCGCGCCCGAGCAATTCGCCATTGGCGGCGCGCACTTCAATCGTCGTCCCGGCCCGTGCGGTGCCGCTCAGTTGGCTGCCGTCGCTGCTCAAACCGAGGTTGGTTGGCGTCTGCGGTTCAATGATTTGCGGCGCACTGACTGTTTCGCCGGTGGATGTGTTGCCCGCCGCGTCGGTGGCGCTCACGGTCAGCGGCTGGCCGCCGGTTTGCGCGGGGCTGAGCGTGACACTGAACGTGCCATCAGCCGCCACAACGGCGCTGCCGAGCAGGGTGCCATCGGCCGCGCGCACCTGAATGGTCGCGCCGGCTTCACCGGTACCACCAAGCTGCGTGCCATCGGCGCTCACGCTGAGATTGCCCGGCGCGGCGGGCGCGGTGGTATCCGGCGCGGTAATCGAGCCCGGCGTCGATACATTGCCCGCAGGGTCAGTGAGCGTGACGTCGAGCGGCTGGCCATTGTTTTGCGGCGTACCCAGGTCGACCTGGAAACTGCCATCGGCGCCGACCGTTCCGGAGCCTAAAAGATTGCCCACCGCATCGCGCACCTGAACGACACTGCCAACTTCGCCAAAACCGCTTAGTACGCGGCCATCGGCCGACAAGGTCAAACCGGTCGCAGGAGCAGGGGGCGTCGCGTCACCACCGCTGCCACCACCACCACCTCCGCCGCCACCTCCTCCCGTAGCGGCCGCCGCACCACCCGCGCCCAACAAGCCCAGCCCGGCAATCGCCCAGGCCGGTGTCGCGCCGTCAACCACGCCAACGCCGGCGATCAGTTCATCCAGCGAATTGATTTCTTCAAAGGTAAAGCCATTGAATGGCTCGGCGTTATAGCGGGCCTGCCACAGTGTCGCGTCGTCACCCTGAAACACAATGTCGTTGGGCACACCGTCGGCGCTGGTGACAAAAAAATTGGAGATTTTGATTTGCTCGCCAGACTTCAGATTGACGATCAAATCCTGACCGCTGCGACTGGTTGACGCCAATTGGTCGGGACGGACCGGCATTTGTACAACTGACGGCTGATTGAGCTGAACATTGCCTCAGTTCTGGGCAGTGAGCTGAGAATTGGCTTTGTCGGCAATGACGATGTTGTCCATTACTACTCCCTGTAATTGGCTGGGCGGACGTCCACGGATGGTTTTAAAAACCATAGATAGGGAGTAGGAAAAGAGGCTGCCTGATTTTTGGCGAGTGCCCGTTATGGCATTTTGATTACGATTAAGTCTATGAAATACAACGATTCTGAATAGGTTACCGTTTGTCGGAACGTTGGATCCAACGCGTGACTGGATGAAACAAAATGTGTCGTTTTAAACATTGGCGAAAGCGATTGGCGAAAAAGGGCAATTTGAGTCTTGATCGATAATGGCAAACTAATATTTCCACTCGGAATGGCCCACGATGCATAGCGCTGTCGCCTATCTGCGAAGGTATTAATCAACAAGCGCAACAGGGGCGAAAGGTTTTGTATAAGAAATCCGGGTTTTTCGTTTCAGCAGATTTCTTCGATACCAAGGCATTTCATGCGCTAGCTATCGATCGCCGAAGTGATCGAGATCGAACTGATCGTTGGTGATTACTTGGTCCGGGTTCAAACGTGGACCGACAGAAGGGCACCGCTAATTCTTTCAAACTCTCACAAGCGCCCAAGGTCAATCCATTACCGGTCTCGATCATTCACATCAGAGGTGAAGGAATGGATAACTACCACATCAGTAAAAACGAGCAGCGCTGGGAACTGGTCAAAGAGGGCGCGCAGCGAGCGTCGAAAACGGCTGCGACCAAAGCCGAGATTACGCAGATCGCCAGCGATTATCTGCAGGGCAAAACCGCTTCTCTGAAAATCCATAAAGAGGACGGGACGATTCAGGAAGAACGTACCTTTCCACGCGCTGCCGACCCGCGAAAAACCAAAGGCTGAGCAAGCTGTTCTTTTCTGTGTTCATCGTTTCTTCAGAAGGGTCTGATTTATGGTCATCGCATGTCTGGGATGGGGCTCACTGATCTGGAAGCCGGACGGCTTGCCGCTGGCCAGCGAATGGTTTGCCGACGGGCCGCGGGTACCGATCGACTTCGTACGCGTCAGTGATAGCGGCGAGCTGACTACGGCAATCAGCGCGAACGCTCCGCCATGCAAAGTGCTGTGGTCGGTACTGGACGTGACCGACCTCGATCAGGCCCGTGAACTCCTGCGTATTCGAGAGGGCATCCCTGAGAGCAGGGAGGATGGCGTCGGCAGCTTCACCGTCGGGACCTCGCCGACGGGCCTGCTCGCCGAATGGGCAATGCCTCGGCAACTGGACGCGGTGATCTGGACGGCGCTGCCCGGCAGATTCAAGAACATTGAAGGCCTGGTGCCGAATGTCGACGACGCAGTTTCTTATCTGGCCGGGTTGAGCGGCGCGGCGCACGAACAAGCGCGCGACTATATCGAACAGGTGCCGGCTCAGATCGACACGCCTTACCGGCGCGAGATCATTGGCAGGCTTGGGTGGAAATAATGAGCGCTCGAAGCCAGGCGCAGATTGCGGCTATCTTTGATCAGCTGTTGGCGCTGCGCGAAAGTGTCGACATTCTCCAGCACGTGGAGAGCGATAGCGTCGAGTCGCTGCGTGGCCATCAGACCGTGGACGCCCCGGAGTCATTGGATCTGGTCTTTCAAAAACTTCATGAAGACATCGCCAGCATGGAAGAAACGTTGGCGACGATCGCCGAGGCTACCGGTGATGTGCCGAAGTTGTGAGGGGCGCGCGGGGCTGGCATGCAAGGATGATGTGGCGGGTCTGGCGCCATCGCGAGCAGGGAGGCTGGCGGCGGCTGGGATAGTAAGGTGGAAGCCACCGAACGGTTCGCACCAGTCTTGCAGCACTCTGACCAAACGCCCTTCAGCCAGATGCGCACCGAACTCGTCCTCAGGCAGGTCCGCAATCCCTAAACCGTTCACAGCCGCGTCGGCGATGTGCCCAGCGTTTTCAACTTCAGGCAGCGACGTGGGGGAAACGATAAGTTGCGCACACTAAGCCGGCAAGACAGCCATTTCCGAAGCAGGCGGCACAGGTTGATTGCCGCCTGTGCTGCCATGCTCATCTTGAGCGCTGCCGCCGACTCGCGCCCGGCGAGCTTCCCGTCATGCGCTTGAACGCACGACTGAACGCCGCTTGGGAGGTGTAGCCCAAACGTTGCGCCACTTCTTCAATCGGCAGTCTTTCCAGCGTCAGCCATTGACTGGCCAGGCGCATCCGCAGTTCGGTGGCGTAGCGCAGCGGCGGGGTGCCGAGGGTGGTCTGGAAGCGTTCGGCGAACACCGAGCGTGAGGTGTTGCACAGCGTTGCGAGTTCGGCAACGCTCCAGTCGCGGCCCGGTTGTTCGTGCAGGGCAAGCAAGGCCTTTGCCAAACGCGGGTCACGCAGGGCGGCGACGAGACCTGAGGCATTGCCGCAAGCACATTCGACCCAGCCCCGAACAATCATCGCAGCCACCACATCGGCAAGGCGTGCGAGGATCCCGGCGAAGCCGATGCGCGCCGCGCTGACTTCGCGCTCCATGGTCGCCAGGATTGGCATAAGTCCCGGATAGCGCTGGCCACCGGCGTCGATCAACATGAGCCCAGGCATCAGCCGACCGAGGCCGTGCAGGCTGCCGAGTTCGAATTCCATACAGCCGCTGAAGAGCAGAGCGCTATCGGGCGAATCGCTGCTTTGCCCGACCTGCAGCGCACAGACTGTGTCGCCGAGTGGCGCGGCGACGGCGCTGTCAATGTCCTGCACTTCGGCGCCTGGGTGTGAGAGCAACTGGTGCGAGGCCCCATGGGCAATGAATACCGCATTGCCCGTCGACAATTCGTACAGGCTGCCATCCTTTAGCCGCAAGACAGTTGAACCCGCGGCAACGAAGTGGAAATACGCATGGCCGGATTTTTCACTGAAACCCAGGCCATACGGCGGACCGGCGTGGATCCGCCGATATTGCACGCCACGCAGACGCATGCTGCGCAGCAACTCAGTGATGAGGTCTGAGGACACAGAGAAAGAATCAGTGCTGCTCATGTTCGGGGTTTCGATCAAAAGTTCAAGACTGCGCATCATAGATCATCCGGTTTGCCGTCAATAGACTGCCCTCACGAAATGTCCGAGGGAGTTTTGAAATGAATGAATATGTCTGTGATGGGCGAGCTGAAGAAGAGCCGACAGTGCCTGCGTGGATGGCGGTTTTCTCACTGGCGATGGGAGTGTTCGGATTACTCACCGCCGAATATCTGCCGGCCAGCCTGCTGACCCCGATGGCGCTGGATCTTGGCGTCAGCGAAGCGCTGGCCGGGCAAGCCGTGACGGTGACAGCGGTGGTCGCGTTGTTTGCCGGATTGTTGGTGCCGGGGTTGACGCGTAGCCTGGATCGGCGGCGGGTGTTGCTCGGGTTTTCGGCACTGATGATTGCCTCGAATCTACTGGTCGCGTTGTCGTCCAGCCTCGCGGTGCTGCTGATCATGCGAATCCTCCTGGGCATCGCCCTGGGCGGTTTCTGGAGCATGGCGGCGGCGGTGGCGATGCGCCTGGTGCCGGCGGCGCTGCTGCCGCGCGCGCTGTCGATCATCTTCAGCGGGATCGCCGTGGGTACGGTGGTGGCGGTGCCGCTGGGCAGTTATCTCGGCGGCCAGTTTGGCTGGCGCAGTGCGTTTTTCGCGGCGGCAGCGGTGGGCGTGGTGACGCTGGTCTTTCAAATGTTCACGCTACCCAGTCTGGCGCCGCATCGTCCGTCACGCCTGCGTACGGTACTCGAGGTGTTGCTGCGACCGGGCATTGCCATCGGCATGTTCGGCTGCGTACTGGTGCACACGGGGCACTTCGCGTTGTTCACGTACATCCGGCCGTTTCTGGAAAGCACTACCGGCGTCGGCGCGCAGACCTTGGCCTTGATGCTCCTTGGTTTCGGCGTGGCAAACTTTGCCGGCACGTTGTTCGCCGGTTGGCTGTTGCAGCGCAATCCACGGGCAACGCTGGTGCTTATGCCGGTGTTGGTCGGCGTTGCCGCTCTGGCGCTGGTCGCGTTCGAGGCTTCGGTCCCCGGGCAGGCGTTGCTCCTGGCGCTGTGGGGGATGGCCTTCGGTGGCGTGCCGGTGGCATGGTCGAATTGGGTGGCGCGTTCAGTACCCGATCAGGCCGAAAGCGCGGGCGGCATGGTCGTCGCGTCGGTGCAGTCTGCTATTGCCGCCGGTGCTGCCGCTGGCGGTTCAGTGTTCAGTTTCAGCGGCATCAACGGTGTATTTGTCGGGGCCGGAATGCTGATGTTGCTGGCTGCGTTACTGATCGCATTGAAGGTCAATGTCGATGTGCCGGAGCCAGGCTCGCCGGCAGCGGCGCCCGTGCATTTGTGATTTGATCAAGGTGTTGCACGAGTGGCGGCGATGTCCCAGGTTCGCATGATCTGCGTGATGGCAGCATCGATGTTTTCCAGTGCGGTGTTGTCTCTGGCGAGGATGGATATGCCTTGCAGGAAACTGTCGAATACCGTCGCCATCACTGCTGCACTTGTGCCGCTCGCCAGCTCACCGGCATTCACAGCACGCTCGACGCAGGCTTGAATACCGGCGCGGGTGCGCTGCCGTGAGCGGGTCAGGGCTTGCGCCACATGGGCGTTTTCCGGACTCGGCGCGCTCATGATACCGAGGGTCACCATGCAGCCCTTGGGGTGCGCGTCGTCGCATTGCATGCGTGCCGACTGGCGCAATGCGGTCTCGATCGCCTGGCGCGGTGGCAGACTTTCGTCCCACAGGCATTCGGTGACTTGCGCGTAGGTGGCCATATAACGTTGCACGCATTCCTCGAACAATGCCTCCTTGGAACCAAACGCGGCGTAGAAGCTCGGCGCCGAGATACCGCCACCCAGGCCCGCCTTCAACTGGGCCAGCGATGTCGCGTCGTAGCCGTGTTGCCAGAACAATTGCAAGGCCTGATCGACAGCCTCGGCGCGATCAAACTGACGGGGGCGACCGGTTCTCGCCATGAGCAAACTCCTCGTTGATTTCAAATACAGACTAGTCGATACAGAAATTGTTGACAACGCTGCACATGCGCCTTCAGGATTTAGATCGATCGGTATTTAAATCTGAGTCGGTTTTTTCGAGGAGCTTCCCGTGACACCTTCAATAACGTTAACGGCTACGCCAAAAGGCTTGCCCGTCGGTGCTTTGCTGGCGTTGGCCATGACTGGCTTCATCTGCATCGTCACTGAAACCCTGCCGGCGGGCTTGCTGCCGCTGATCAGCGAAGGCCTGGCAATTTCGCCCTCCATGGCCGGGCAAATGGTCACCGCGTATGCATTGGGTTCGGTGTTGGCGGTGATCCCGATGACCATCGCCACCCGTGGCTGGCGGCGCCGCAACGTGTTACTGCTAACGATTGTCGGTTTCCTGCTGTTCAATTCAATTACCGCGCTGTCGTCGCACTACGGCGTGACGCTGGTCGCACGGTTTTTCGCCGGGGTAGCGGCGGGTCTGGCGTGGAGTCTGTTGGCCGGCTACGCGCGACGCATGGTCGAGCCTGAGCAGCAGGGCAAGGCGTTGGCTCTGGCGATGGTTGGCACACCGATCGCGCTGTCGCTGGGCGTGCCTCTGGGTACCTGGCTCGGCGGGCTGGTCGGTTGGCGCACCACGTTCGGCCTTATGTCGGCGCTGACCCTGGTATTGATCGTCTGGGTACTGGTGAAAGTGCCCGACTATTCGCCGCAACCGGCCGATCAACGCCTGTCGCTGGGCAAAGTCCTGACTACCCCGGGCGTTCGTCCTGTGCTGGCCGTCGTGATCAGCTGGATGCTCGCGCACAACATTCTCTACACCTACATCGCCCCGTTTGTGGCGCCGGCGGGCATGGCCGAGCGCGTGGATGCGGTATTGTTGATCTTTGGCGTCGCCGCGCTGGTCGGGATATGGCTGACGGCGAAACTGGTCGAGCCGCTGCTGCGCTCGACGGTGTTGCTGAGCCTGGCAACCTTTGCCGCTGTCTGCGTAGCGCTGGGTTTTGGCGCAGGGATTGCAGAGGTGATCTATTTCGGCGTGGCGGTATGGGGATTGACCTTTGGCGGCGCGGCGACGCTGTTGCAAACGGCCCTGGCTGACGCAGCGGGTGCTGGCGCCGATGTGGCCTTGTCGCTGAACGTGGTGGCGTGGAACAGCGCAATTGCCGGGAGCGGTGTGGTCGGCGGAGTGTTGCTGGATCACTGGGGAGTGGCCTCTTTTCCATGGGCCATGCTGGTGTTGGTCGCTATCGGCTTTGCCATTGCTTGGGGGGCTCGAGCCCACGGTTTCAGACCGGGACCGCGATCGACCGGAGCAGCGGCAGTGGCGGGGCACTGAGCCCCGCCGATTTCATCTTGTTAATTGCGCTTGGGCAGTTTCCAGTTCGGCCGGATGAAGTGGCAGGTGTAGCCGTTCGGAATCCGCTCCAGGTAATCCTGATGCTCGGGTTCCGCTTCCCAGAACGGACCCGCCGGTTCGATTTCCGTTACCACGCGGCCGGGCCATAGCTTCGAAGCGTCGACGTCGGCGGCGGTGTCTTCGGCGACGGCGCGCTGCTCGTCGTTGAGGTAGTAGATCGCCGAACGATAACTCGGGCCAAGGTCGTTGCCCTGACGGTCGGGCGTGCTCGGGTCATGGATCTGGAAGAAGAATTCGAGGATCTGCCGGTAGCTGATCACTGCCGGATCAAACTTGATCTCGATGGCTTCGGCGTGGTTGCCGTGGTTGCGATAGGTCGCATTCGGCACATCGCCGCCGGTGTAGCCGACTCGGGTATTGAGCACGCCCGGGTAGCGACGCAACAGATCCTGCATGCCCCAGAAGCAGCCGCCGGCGAGAATGGCAGTTTCGGTTTGAGTGGTCATGGTGTGTCCTTCCTCTCGGAGACGATGGGGATATGCCTTGTTATGAGGGCGTGTTTGCCGATTCCAAGGTCATTGCCGAATGCGATCTGGATCAATGGGCGGGATTACTTGCAGTTTTCGTCAGAAATTCGCTGATCAGCGCAGTTACCTGTTGCTGTATCACCGCACGTGGCCGCGCATTGTCACCATCGCGACAAATGATGCCGTCACCCGGACTGTCTTCTTCGAGCAAAGCCTCCGCAGCCGGTTTGCACGGTGACATGAAAGTGAAATGACTGGCGTCGGCGATTTCGATATATCCGGTCGATGCCTGAGGCAGGCGCTTGGCCAGATCAGCTGACTCCAGTGCTGCCGGCAGATCCTGTGACGGCGCACCAGCGGCGATAACCAGCGTTGGCACCGGCAATGTCTCCAGGCTTTGGCTGGTCATGCCGCGCGAGAGGCCCAAGTCCAGCGAAATCACAGCGGTGACGCGCTTGTCGCGCAGGTCACCAGCCAGTGCAGTCTTCGATTCCGGTGTGTTTACCGGATTCATCTGTTGATAGACCTTGCAACTGGAGAGCTGCGGATGGATTTTGCAATCGCCCGCAAACAGGTCCGGATCGAACCGTGATCCGGCGATTTCCAGCGCAGTCCAGCCGCCGAGGGAGTGGCCGACCACCGCAATGCGACCCTTGTCGACGGCGCCGAATTTATCCGGTTGGGAGGTGACTGAGTCAATGGCGCGGCTCAGGTCGACGGGGCGCTGCCACAACTGTGCCGCCGCCTGCGCGCTACGGTCATGAGTGGTGGTGCCGGGATGGTTGACGGCTGCGACGATATAACCCTGATGGGCCAGCGCACTCGCCAGCCAGGCCTGATTACTCCAGTTGCCTCGGTAACCGTGGGATAGCACGACCAATGGATGCTCACTCGCAACGGGTGGCGCATCACGAACGGCTGAGACACCAACAAAGACTGCGTCATCGGCGATCAATTGGGCGGTGGTTGTCGTCGTGCCTGGGTACCAGACGGCCATTTCCAGCGGACGATTGTGTTGCGGGTCGGGCAGGGTGGTGGTCTGGAAACCGATGGCGCTGATGTCAGCCAGTGCGCTGGTGGAAAGGACGATGACAAGCGAGGCCGTCAGTGCGGCTTTCAATGGATTGATCATCACGCTCTACCAAACCCGAAGAACGAACGCAGCTTGCCCGGTGACTTGCGTTCGTAGAACGGTTTGGTCTCCCTGAGGAAGTAATCACTCAGCCCGGCTTGTCCCGTCAGCACGCGGCAAAAATCAACCGGCCCGCCATCAGGGGCTGTGTCTCCAGCGACATTGCCGGCTTCGCGCATGACCTGTTCGATATCGCCATCCGCTTCGATGCCGACGATCAGGTGCGGTTTTTCATCAACCGAGGCGTCGTGCATCAGCGCCAGGAACGCGCGTTTCACATTGGAGTGTTTGGCCAGCAGTTGCGAGAGCGAATGGACCATCGTCGATGGGTAGTCCGAAGGCTGTCCAAGCAAGACGTTGGTTTCTTTTTCAACGGTGCGCTGCGTGGCGGGCCGGCCGATTTCGCCTGAGAGCAGGCGTTGCACTTCCTCCGGAAGGAATTCCTTGCCGTACGGCGACTTCGGATTCAGAAAGAGCAGCGCGCCCAGCGTGATTTCGAACAATGATCGGGCCGGTATCTCTACATAGCTCTGCTCGCTGTCGATGGATTGTTGCAGCGTTTGCAGCGAGGAGAAGAACGGAATGACCGGCGTGCCATCGGGCTTCTGCCAATGGGCGATGCTGATGTTGCTGCCGGCTTCGAGATTGACATGGCCTTGCGCCGCACCGGCGGTGCCGAGGATGTAGACGGTCGAGTCCAGGAGGGTTCGATAGAACTCAGGGCGATGCGCGGGTTCGTCCGCGGCCAGCCGGAGTGATGTTTCCAATGGGTTTTCTTGGGAAGTATCCATGAGACTAATCCGTTATTTTCTATGGAAAACGATGATTACCTGGCCGGTTCGAAGATGCCTTCATTCACCAGCATTTCATCCAGCCTCTCGGGCCATATCTGATCATCGGTGCCACGTAGTAATTCAGCGGACCACCAACGATGATCGACCATGACCTCGGTTTCTTGCAGAGTCCAGCCGGTTCTGGAAAGCCGTTCGCTGGGTGCGTGCACGACGAAATATTGTTCGACTGCGAGTACAGTCTCGCCGCTGGGTAATAGCATGGGAAAATCCCGGTGTGCTACAGGCCCCTCAACGGCACTGGCCTTTATGCCGGTTTCCTCAAGCAGCTCACGTATCGCAGCGTCATGGAACGTTTCGCCGCTTTCAAGGCCGCCTCCTGGGGTTGCCCAGTAATTTCTGCCGGCCAAGGCGCCGTTTTCATGGATGAATCTGAAAAGCAGAACTTCTTGCGAAGGACTTATGACCAGTAATCGTGCTGCGTTGCGTTCGCGCATCTACATCTTCCTTGAAGGGCTTGCCACTGCTTGTTGCGTTTCGGATTCGTATTGCAAGAGGACGTCGGGCTGGCAAGAGCTCCTTATTGCACAGCCATTAAAGACCACCCAACCCGCTAAACCACGGAAAAACCACTCCAGCTTCGTGGCCTTTATACGCTGACCTCGCCCGCAATTGTCTGCTACAACGAAGCCAGCTGATGATCGCCGGTATCGCCAATAGCGTCAGAAACCACTGGAAAGCATTGCTGGACTGAAGCGCGAGGGCCAGAAGCACATTGATCAGCAATGCCCCAAGAATCGCGACGTTGTACTTGATGTGCCGACGTTTGATCGCAACAAATTCTTCCCAGTCGTAAATCAACCAATCGTGGGAAAACTCTCCGCACTCAGGGCATTTATGCGTGGGCGGAAGGTTATCGGTGGTGAACCCACAATCAGGGCAGCAGACTGTCATTGAGCGAACCTTCCGCAAGCTGTCTCATATCGCTAGCCAGCGTAGTGCAGATTGGCTGGAGTTGTCCGTCTACAGCCAACAGGCCTCACAACAAACTCCACGAAACCCCAACATAAACCCCCATCCCTTCACCCGGAGTCGACCGCGCAGCATCCAGACCTTTGTCGTCATACCCCGGCGTGACCGTTGCCGCATAACGCTTGCCGGTCAGGTTGCGCATGTCCACCCAGCCTTGCCAGTCACCCTTCGGGGCGTTGTAGCCCAGCGTTGCGCCGAACAGCGCGTACGGGTCGGCGTAGTAGCTGTTGGCGTAGTCCACTGCAGTTTTGGAGACCAGTTGCGTGTTCACGGCGGCGAAGAAACCCTGCGGCCAGTCGTAACGCAGTTCGCCCTGGTAATAATGCATCGGCAGGCCCGGCAGGCGGTTGTCGCCGAAGCGCTCATCGTCGCGGTAGTGAAAGTCGCTGAAAGTGTAGGCCTGGCGCAAGCTCAGCTGGCGGCCGTCGGCGGCGGTCCAGAGTTTGCTGTTGAGGCTGGCCTCGATCCCTTGGTGTACGGTCGGGCTGGCGTTGAGTTCGTAGGGCGTGACGGCGCTGGCATCCGGCAGCACCGAGAGCAGTTCGTGACGAACTTGCGCGTAATACCACGCCAGACTCCATTCGCCCAGGTTGCTGTCGCCACGGCCGCCGAGTTCCAGGGTCGTCGCAGTCTGGTTTTGCAGTTCGATCGGGTCGCGCTGGGTGCCGGTCGCAGCACCGTTGCCGGCAGGGAAGCGTACGTTGGAGCTGTAGATCAGTGACCACGGATGCGGCGCTTCGACGGAGCGGCTGAGATTGCCGAACACTTGCACGTCCGTGGTGATCTGGTAGCGCAGGCCGATCCGTGGTGCGTAGTCCCAGTCGTTGAGGCTGGTTTTGCCGCCGCCTTGCGGATAGGTCACGGCGCTTTCGCGGCGGGTGTAGATGGCGGCAAGGCCGGTAGTCAGCCAGAGGTCGTCAGCGATTTCCAGGTCGTTACCGAAATGCAGCACGGTATCCGAGCCCTGATAAGTGAAGTTGCGCATCCGTGTGCCGGGCGCATGGTTGGCGGTATTGACACTCGGGATGCGCACGAACTCGCTGGCGCCATCGTTGGGCAGATGCTTGGTCACGCGCAGGCCGGCATTGCTGCGGCTTTCCATGCCGAACAGGGTGTCGCGACGCTTGTAGTCGAAGGTGCCGCTGACATCGGTGTAAGCGACTTTCAGCCGGTTCGGGCCTTCGCGCAAATCCATCGGGTAGTCGTGGTAGACAAGGCCGGTCTGAATGCTCGAGTCGTCGTCGAGGTAGAAGGTGGTCTTGTTGCCGATGAAGGTACTACCGGGTTGTTTGCGGCTGTCATCGCGGGTGACATACGCCGGGTTGGCTGCCCGAGGCCTGTGTTCGATGGAATGTTTGGTCACGCGGCCGGCGAGGTCGTTGTCGGTTTCCCGGTAGCGAAAGTAGAAGCGAGTCTCCAGGTTCGGGTTGAAGCGATAGCCGAAGTTGGCGATCAGGCCTTTGCTCTCGCTGGCAGTGTGATCCTGATAGCCGTCGGCGTTGGCATCGGTCATGGACACGTAGTAATCGAAATCCCCCAGCACTTGCCCGGAGCTGATCTGGCGCTGCTGATAGCCATGGCTACCGGTGGCGTAGCGCACTTGCAGCTTCGGCGCGGTGTAACCGGTGTGGCTGACGTAATCGACAGCGCCACCCAGCGCCAGCGAGCCGCGATCAAAACCGTTGGCACCCCGCAGGACTTCGACATGGTCGACCCACAGCGGCTCGAGCAATTCATACGGTGTGCCGCCGGGACCGGTCAGCGGCAGGCCGTCGAGCATCGTATACAACCCGGATGCATGGGCGCCCGGTGCGCGGTTGATGCCTGAACCACGGATGGAAATCTTCACACCTTCGTTGCCTGCCGACTGCGCATACACCCCCGGTTGATAGGCCAGCACATCCTGATTGCTGGCAACGCGGCCCTGCAACGGCTGGCGCATGTCGACCACGTTGGTACCCCCCGGCACCTGTTCAAGGCGTGCCCTGGCCTCTTCGACCGTTGCATCGGTGCCACTGCGCTGTTCCGCCGAAATCAGCACTTGCCCCAGTTCCAGATCTTGGGTCTCGGCCATCGCCGGGCAGGCCAGGGCCAGACCGAGCAGGGCTGTGGGCAATGATTTGGGCGACGGCATCGAAAAACTCCAGCAAACAGGGGATCGGGCAATGAACAGTGCGACGTCGGAACAAACGCAGGAAACACATGGCGGCCCGGCTTTTTTGCCCCACGATGGCAAACAGCCGGGCGTGGGCTAACCTCACGGCTCAGGCCCTTCGGGTCAATAAACAATTTCACCGGGCTGTTGAAGCGCGAGGACGTATTCATGGCGAAAAACTACAAGAAACCTGCAAAGGCCCTCGAACGCCCGAGCTTGAAAAACAAGGACTATCTTGCGCAACTGCGCAAACTCCATATTGAACTGGTCAAGCTGCAGGAGTGGGTCATCGCCAAAGGTGTCAAGGTTTGTATTGTGTTCGAAGGCCGCGACGGTGCGGGGAAGGGTGGGGTGATCAAGGCGATCACTGAGCGCGTCAGCCCACGGGTGTTCCGCGTGGTGGCATTACCGGCGCCGACCGATCGCGAAAAGAGCCAGATGCATGTGCAGCGTTACCTGCCGCATCTGCCGGCAGGCGGCGAAGTGGTGATCTTCGACCGCAGTTGGTACAACCGCGCCGGTGTCGAGCGTGTCATGGGTTTTTGCACGGAGGAACAGGCCGACAAATTTCTCAAGTCGATTCCGTGGGTGGAAAACGCCATCGTCGATTCGGGAGTAATCCTGCTCAAGTACTGGCTCGAAGTCAGTCCAGAGGAACAGACCCGCCGGCTCGAAGCGCGCATCAATGACGGACGCAAGATATGGAAACTGACGCCGATGGATCTCAAATCCTACAGCCGCTGGTACGACTACTCACGGGCGCGGGACGAGATGTTCAAATACACCGATACCGATCGAGCGCCGTGGATGGTTGCTGACTCAAATGACAAACGTCGCGCACGCCTGAACATCATTACTGATCTGCTGAGTCGCATCCCTTATGAAGAGGTGAAGCGCGATAAGGTCCAATTGCCGAAGCGGCAGAAACCGGGCAAGTACCGGGAGCCGGATTATCCGTACAAGCGCGTTGCAGAAAAATTCTGACGAAGCGTTCCAGACCTCACCTTGTTGCCGCGCAGTGATTGTTCACCGGGTCCGCAGGGACTGTTCGATCACCTCCACAAAGGCCTTCACCAGCGGGCTGCGCTCGCGTTTGCGCGTTAAAACCAATAAAGGCGCCGTGGCACTGGGTTCTGCGAGGGGCCGATAGGTCACGCCGTGCTTGACCAGGGCTTGTGTGCATTGCGGCACAACCGCAACGCCCTGGCCAGCGGCAACCAGCGCAATGATAGAGGTTATCTGCTTGCCGCTCGGCCCGGGGCGTGGCGTCAGGTCGTTGCGCCGGTACAGCGCGGCGATGATGTCGTTCAGGGCTGAGCCGTAGTCGCTCGGGAATGCGATCAGTGGAAATGCACTCAATTCGGTGAGCGTCACGTGGCTTTGCCCAGCGAGGGCGCTGTCACTGGGAACGGCCGCCATCAATGGTTCGTTATCCAGGCAAATGACTTGAATGTCCGGGTTCGCGTCGGCCGGTCGCATTCGGCTCATGCCGATGTCCAGGCGTCCTTCAACGATCTGCGCGCATTGCATGCTTGAAGCGCCTTCTTCCACGGTCAGTTGCACGTCGGGATACGACGAGCAAAAGGTCTGGATGGTCTGGCTGAAAACGTCCGAAAGGGCGATCGAACTGGCATAGCCGACAGCCAGATGCCCAGCCGAGCCGGCCGCCAGTTTGCTGGTAATGGCCGCTGTCAGGTCGACTTGCTCCAGCACGGCCCTTGCGTAGGGCAGAAAATGTCGGCCCTCCGAGGTCAGCGTGACGCTGCGCGTGCTGCGGTCGAACAAGCGAAAACCCAATTCCGTTTCCAGCGCCGAAATCTGCCGGGTCAGCGGCGGCTGGGCGATATGCAGACGCATCGCAGCGCGGCCGAAATGCAATTCGTCGCTCACGACGAGAAAGTAACGCAGACGGCGCAGATCGATCATGTTCATCCCTGGTATCAATCGGTCGGAAATCGGTATTGGATCCTGAAACCTGTCCATCTTATAAAAGTGTTTGAAAATATTACGAGCATTTCTTGTGAGCCTCCGCATGTTTTGTCCGCGGATCGCCTTGTTTCTGGCGGGATGCGCGGCGTTTATCAACCTGTATGCGACGCAGGGGCTGCTTAATGAGCTGGCCACAGCGTTCGATGTTTCCGCCCGACAGGCCAGCTGGAGCATCACCGTCACCACGCTGGCGGTGGCGGTGGCGGCCTTGTTCGTTGGCCGGCTCACCGCGCGGGCCGAGCAGCACCGGGTAATTGCCGTGGCGGCGATCCTGCTGGCGCTGCCTGCGCTGCTGACAGCCTGGTCAGGCAGCTTCGCTGAGTTTCTGCTGTGGCGAGCGGTTCAGGGGCTGTTGATACCGCTGGTGTTTGCCACCAGCATTGCCTACATCGGTGTGCGTTGGAGAGACGGCGCGGTGACCGAAGCGACCAGCGTCTACGTTGCCGGCACCGTGCTCGGCGGATTCTGCGGACGATTTCTTACCGGGTGGGTCACCGAATTTGCTGATTGGCGCCTCGCTCTGGCGCTGCTGGCGGGTCTGGGCCTGATCCTCGGTCTGGCCATTGCCTGGTTTCTGCCGCCCAATTCACGCACCTCTGTTCTGCCACCGGCGTACCGCCCTGGCGGGCGTGCCGAACGTTTCAGCAAGCCCTTGCTGGCCGCCTATGCCGTGGGCTTTTGCGTGCTTTTTGCGCAAATTGCCACCTTTACCTACGTTGGCCTGCACCTGAGTCGCGCGCCGTTTTCCCTGAGCACCGGCGCATTGGGGGCGATCTATTCGGTGTTCCTGCTGGCGCTGGTGGTGGTACCGATCGCCGGACGCCTGGGCAAGGCCCGGCCGCGTAGCGAGTTGATCACCGCCGCCGCATGCCTTGGAATCGCCGGCTCACTGCTGACACTGACTTCTTCGCTGTGGCTGACCATCGCCGGGCTGGCGCTCAGTTCTACCGGCGTGTTCCTCGCCCAAGCCGCTGCCAATGCATTTATCACTGCCCATGCCCGAGTCGACAAGGCCGGGGCCGTGGGCCTGTACCTGACCAGTTACTACCTGGGCGGCAGTTTCGGTGCGTTCGTGCCGGGCACGCTATGGGAGCTGGGCGGCTGGCCGGCGTGCGTCGCCCTGATCATGGTGTTCCAGATTCTCCCGCTGCTGGCGATTCGTCGCGGCTGGAAGGTTCCCGCACTGCCGGTCATGCCCGGCGCTTCTGCGTCAAAGCGCTTGATTCATCATCCAACAAGGAAAATGTCAGATGACCGTGAGTAACCTGCTGCCGCTGCAAAGCGCTTTATTGTCCGTGATAGAGCCCGTGCTCGACGACATGCCTGCCGGTGTTCTGCAGCACGCATTGGTCGAGGCGTTTCGCAGTCAAGTGGCAGAGCTGGTCGACATCGAGCGTTCTTTCAAGACGCTGACTGCGCGCCATCATAGCGCCGCCTCCCTGCGCACCTTCTTCGGCAGTTGGTCGAAAACCCGCCGTCGATGGGTTTGTCGAGGCGATGGGCGTAGCGGTCGTGCAGTCCGCTGCGCAGGACATCTTCATCGAGTACCTCCAGCGCAAGGCTGAAGTAATGCGCACTAGCGCTCACCCCCGTGTCCGGATGACATCAAACAGCGCTGACTGCCGTCGCTGGACGGGATGGTCATGCCTTGAAAAAAGTGGATCGCCATGAACAAGCTGATTGAAAGCCTTATTCCGATTCCGGTGGCCGCCCTTGGCGCCTGGCTCGGTTACCTCACCGGGTTTGCGCTCGGCGACCTGATCGGCGCCATCTGCGCAGTGACCGCGCTGAGCAAACTGGGGGTGCGCATGCGCATGCCGTATCCCTTCGTGGCCACCGTGCAACTGCTGCTGGGGATCAGTGTCGGCTCAATTGTCACCGGGGCAATGATGCGTGAGTTGACTGACTTCAGCATTTTGCTCGGCCTGTTGATTTGCATGACCACGCAGATCTTCGTCGGCTATAACTGGCTGCGCCGCATGGAGAAGTGGGGGCACATCGAAAGTCTGCTGGGCTCGATTCCCGGCGCGATGGCAGCCGTGATGACGGTATCGGGCGAGCAGGGACCGGCCTCAGGGCGCATCGCTTTTGTGCACATTGTGCGCCTGCTCGCACTGCTGGCTGTGGTCACCCTCATTGCCGGCGGTCATTCCGACAGCATTGCACCGACGCTGGGCACGCTGGATAACTGGCTGAGCGTGGTACCGCCGGCCATTGCAGCGGTGCTGGCCGGCTACCTGCTGGAGCGATTCGACGTGCCGGCGCCGTACATGCTGACTGGCCTGCTGTGCACCGCAGCCGTAAATGTTGGCTTCCCGGAGGCCGATCTGCATGTGCCCGATCCGTTTGCAGTGGTTGCGCTGATCCTGCTGGGCGGGCTGATCGGCATTCGACTCAAGGACATCACCTTCAAGGATGTCGTGCGTTATATCCGTGCCGGCCTGGTGGTCACGGCACTGACGTTCTGCACCACGTTGCTGGTCGCGTTTGTGATGAGCAAATTGACTGGCAAGCCGTTTCTGACCCTGTTCATGTCCTGGGTGCCGGGCGGCGTCGAGGTCATGACCGCAGCCGCGTTGCTGCTCAAGCTGGACCCGGCGTTCGTGATGCTCAACCACGTCGTGAGGATGTCGATCATCCATATTTCCCCGGTGTTCCTGCCCAAGCGCCTGTTCCAGGAACAGCCCGCGCCTTTGCCACAACCTCAGACCGAGCCGTAATCGCTGCCACCCTTCGAATAAACAAGGATTTGATCTCGATGCCACGGGTTTCGCCCGCGATGCACACCGGCTTGATTCGACTTTGCTGACGTCGCTGATCGGCAGTGGTGTGGCGACCCCTCATCCAATGGGCGGCATCTGCGTGGACCGCGCGTTGCCGGCGACGGCAATTGCTTGAGTCGAGTCGCCGGGCCACTAGATGACTCCATCCGTCGTCTGCTCTGAACCTCTGTCGCACTGATTTTTCTACCGGGTAAGTCCCTCAGGAAATACCCGTATGTTCGATCAGCAAAAAAAGGCATCACTGGCGGCATGGCGCAGGATGGCGGAGCAGACCGAGGCTGTTGTGGATCCGGAGCAGCAATATGACGACCTGCTCAAGGCTGCCGACGAGATGGAGGAGCAGGGCCTGATCACTGGCGCTGAGTGGCGCCAGTTGGTGCGCGACGCCGGTAACGTGTTTACCCATAACGAAGAAGAGACGCACGGCTGACAACTGCCATTGGAGGACATGCCATGCTCAGTTATCTGTTTATCGGCGCCAACGATGTCGAGCGTTCGGCGGCTTTTTACCAAGCGATCCTGACGCCGCTCGGCTACCGGCATGATCGCGAAGAACACTATTGTTTTTACCTGCCCAATTGCATCGACAAGTCCAACGGCCCCGGCAGTGTGCACATTTCGCAACCGTTCAATGGCGAGCCGGCAACGCCGGGCAACGGCATGATGCCGGCGTTTCGCGCCGACTCCCGGCAAAAGGTCGACCAAGTGCACAAGGCCGGGCTCGACGCTGGCGGCAGCGATGAAGGCCCGCCGGGCACCCGCGAGGCCTACACGCCGGACTTTTATGTGGCCTATCTTCGCGATCCCGAAGGCAACAAGCTTGCTGTGTTCTACAGCGGCTGATGGATGGAGCCTGTCGATTCGGCCCTGATGGCGGCCCGCGCCCAGTTCGCGATCACGATCAGCTTCCACATCGTGCTGGCGGCTTTCAGCATCGGTCTGGCGAATTTTCTCATGGTGCTGGAGGCGTTGTGGTTGAAGAGCGGGCGCCAGGTTTATCTGGACGTTTATCGCTACTGGCTCAAGGTGTTTGCGCTCAACGTCGCGGTGGGCACGGCGTCGGGATTGATTCTGGAGTATCAGTTTGGCCTTAACTGGTCGCGGTTGTCGGTGCAGGCCGGCGATGTCCTCGGGCCGCTGATGTTCTATGAAGTGATGGCGGCGTTTTTCATCGAAGCGGGGTTTCTCGGCATCATGTTGTTCGGCCTGAAGAAGGTCGGCCCCCGTCTGCACTTTTTCGCCACTTGCGCGGTGGCGGTGGGCTCAGTCATCAGCGCGTTCTGGATACTGTCCGCCAACTCATGGATGCAAACCCCCGCCGGTTATTCGATTGGCGCGGATGGACGTTATCTGGCCGAGGATTGGTGGGCAATCATCTTCAACCCCTCGTTTCCCTATCGTCTGGCGCACATGCTGCTTGCCGTGTTTATCGGCAGTGCGACGCTGGTTGCCGGGATCAGCGCCTGGCAGTTGCGCAAGGCTTCGGAAAACCCGCGCGCTCGCCTGCAATTTTCCATGGCGCTGTGGGTGATTGCGGTGCTGATGCCGGTGCAGATTGTCGTCGGCGATCTGCATGGCCGACACACCCTGCAGGCCCAGCCGCAGAAGGTGGCGGCAATCGAAGCTTCATGGACGCGCCCCGCGCAAGGGGCCGGGGAGCCACTGCGGCTGTTCGCCTGGCCGGATAGGCAAGAGCGGCGCAATCATTGGGAAGTCGCCATTCCCCGGGTCGGTTCGCTGTATTTGCAGCATGACCTGACCAGCACCATCGCCGCGCTTGATGAATTCCCGCCTGAAGACATCCCGCCAGTGGCACCGGTATTTTTCGCGTTCCGGCTGATGGTCGGGCTGGGGCTGCTGATGCTGGGGCAGGGCGTGGTCAGCCTCTTCCTGCGTCGGCGCAATCGCCTGTTCACGGCGCGCGGGTGGCTGGGCGCTTGCGTGCTGCTGGCGCCGGCCGGATTTGTCGCGATGCTCAGCGGCTGGGTGGTCACCGAAGTGGGACGGCAGCCGTTTACGGTCTACGGACTGATGCGCACGGCGGACAGTCTGTCGTCGGTGTCCAGGGCTCAAGTCATCGCCTCGACGTGGCTGATTCTGTTGTTCTATCTGCTGATCTTCGGCATCGGCCTGTGGGTGCTGCTGCGCCTGTTGCGTGAGCCGCCGCAGCAGGACCAACCGGGGCCGCAGCCCACGCTTGCCGACGAAACCGGGCACTGAGGAATCACAGACATGGACACGGACTGGCTGACGCTGTTGTGCGCCGCCGCACTGGCGTTTTCGGTGATGAATTACGTATTGCTCGACGGCACCGATCTGGGCGTCGGCATGCTCATGGGCCTGACCGGCTGCAGCCAGCAGCGCAGGGCGATGGCGGTGACGATTCTGCCGGTGTGGGATGCCAACGAAACCTGGCTGGTGCTCGGCGGCGGTGGGCTGCTGGCGCTGTTTCCGTTGGCTTATGCGATCTTGCTGCCGGCGCTGTATGTGCCTTTTATCGTGATGTTCCTCGCATTGATTGCGCGGGCCATGGCGTTGGAGTTTCGCGACTACGCAGCGAACGGACAATGCAAAAGAATCGTCGACGGCGTGCTGGCGCTGGCTTCGTTGCTGACCGGTGTTGTTCAGGGCATGGTGCTCGGCACGCTGGTGCAAGGCGTTGCGCATCAGGGCGGTCAGTACATTGGCGATGGCCTCGATTGGTTGAATCCGTTCCCGGTTTTCTGTGGCCTGGTGCTGGTGTTGGGGTACCTGTGGCTGGGGACTTGCTGGTTGTACTGGCGCACCCTGGATGAACTGCAGCGGCACTCGGCACGCCAGGCCCGCCTCTTGGCCGTGGTTGTCACGGTGTTATTGCTGGTGTTGATCGCATGGACGGCTACGTTGCAGCCGCAATACGCTCGGCGGCTTGCCGATATTCGCCTGTGGTTGCCAGCAGGATTGATCCTCGGCGCTTTATCGATGATGTTCACCAAAGGCTTTCGCAGCCGCTTTGACTTCATCCCGCTGTTCGCCGCCTTGGGCGTTTTCGTGCTGGCCTTCGCGGTGATGCTGGCCGCGCTCTATCCCTTCATCATTCCGCCGGATCTGACCTTGAGCGCAGCCGCTTCCAGCCCGAACAGTCAGATCTTCATGCTGGTCGGCTTCGCCGTGCTCATACCGATCACTCTGGCTTACAACACCTTCGGCTTTCGCGTGTTCAGCGGCAAGGTGCGCGTTGCGGTCAACGGCTGAACTTCATGTCACCCGACCTTTTTTGCCCATCGGCGACAGCCTCGAAGCCCGCAACAAGTCAGCAAAAGCCGCCTTGTCGATCGGCCGGCTCATGAAGTAGCCCTGCACCTCATTGCATTGGTCCTTGCCGAGAATCGCCAGTTGTTCCTCGGTCTCGACGCCTTCGGCAGTCACCGTTAAACCCATGGCTTTGCCCAGACCGATGATCGCCTGCACCACGGCACGGTCATTGGTGCCGCTGCTGATCGAGGCAATAAAGCGCTTGTCGATCTTGATCCCGTCGAATGGATAAGCACGCAGGTATCCAAGCGACGAATAGCCGGTGCCGAAGTCATCCATGTTCAGGCGTACGCCGAGTTCTTTGAGCTGGTTCATGGTGGTCAGCGCGCCGTCGGTGTCGTTGAGCATCACGTTTTCGGTGATCTCCAGCTCCAGACGGCTGGCCGGGAAACGCGTATCGACCAGTACTTGGCGAACATCCTCGACCACATCGCTCAAAGCAAATTGTGCAGGCGACAGGTTGACCGACAGCAGAATGTCAGGCGGCCAGTCCAGCGCGGTTTCGCAGGCTTCGCGCAATACCCAGCGGCCCAGCGGCACGATCAGATCGGTCTGCTCGGCGAGCGGAATGAACACGTCCGGCCCGAGCAATCCTTGGGTCGGATGCTGCCAGCGCACCAGCGCTTCGACTGAAACGATGTGCTTGCCGTCGACCTTGTAGCGCGGCTGATAGTGCAGGACGAATTCGTTGTGCTTGAGCGCGTGGCGCAAGTCATCTTCCATCTGCCGGCGCGTCTGGATCTGGTCGCTCATGTGCGCTTCAAAGTAGCACCACGTATTTTTGCCGTCGGACTTGGCCTGATACAACGCAATGTCGGCATAGCGGATCAGATCGCTGGCGACGAAGCCGTGACGACGGCTGAGGGCGATGCCGATACTGGCGCCGATATGCAAGGGATGGTGCTCGTAATTGATCGGTTGATGGAGGCTGCCGATCAAGCGTGTGCAGAATTTGTCGATCTCGTGATGGCTGTCCATCCCGTTGAGCACCACCACGAACTCGTCACCGCCCAGGCGCGCAACGATGTCGTGCTCGCGGGTGCATTCGCGCAGACGCGTGGCGACTTCCTGGAGCACCGCGTCACCGGCTGGATGGCCGAGGGAGTCGTTGATCGGTTTGAAGTTGTCCAGATCGATCATCAGCAGCGACAGCGGCGGTGCGTGTTCCTTCAAAAGCAGAACTTCATCCAGATAACGCGCCAGCTTGTTGCGGTTGGGCAGACCGGTCAGGGCGTCATGCATCGACAGATGCTGGATCTGCGCATGGGCGGCAACTTCGTCAGTGATGTCGCTGGCGGTGCCCCGATATCCGCCGACGCTGTTCTTGTCGAAAATCGGCCGCGCAGAGAGACGACAATGACGCGGCTGCCCGGACTCGTCACGGTAGGTGCAGCGTAAGTCGCCGGCACTGTTTTCATCGCTCAGTTTGCGCAGCCACAACGCCAGCGGCGTGGTATCGCAGGTCAGCAACTCCCCGATGTTCTGCCCAAGCCAAAAGGCCTGCGGATAGCCGGTGACTTCGCTGAAACGCGCTGACAGGTAGGTTAGCGACAGCTGACCATCCACTTCCCAGATCCAGTCCGACGCTGCTTCGGCCACGGCGCGAAAGCGTTCTTCACTGGCTTCGAGCGCATGATTGGCCGCTTCGAGCGCCTGATTCGAGGCCTGCATCGCTTCAATGCTGTTGTCGACGTATTGCGACGAGCGCAAGGCGTGGCGGAAGAAGTACGCGGTCAGCAACATCAGCACCAGAAACGTCGCGCCGAGCGGTGGCACCAGCGTCCACAACAATTGCTGACCGGGCCGTTGCAGGTCGGCGACCAGGCTGTACCCGGTGCTGTCGAGCGGCACGCTTGGATGGCCTTTTTCAATGGTGTCGTCCGGGACCAGGGTCAGGTTCGTCAGGCCATAACCGGCGCCGATCTTGCGCAGTTTGGTCGGAGTCAGCTTGTCGACGAACACCAGCACGGAAGTGTTGCGCAGTTCGTCCAGCGGTCGTTCATCGTTGGGAATGATCGCCGCAGCGGTAATCAGCGCGGGCCAGCCTTCGAACAGCGAATAGCTGCTGACCGGCTTGGTCAGATCAGGCTGGCTCAGCACCTGCTCGACCAGCGCCGGGGCGGGCGCTTGCAGCACCGTGGAGACGTCGGTTTCGACCATCTGCCCGCGAATCACCGCGTACTTGGTGCGATTGCGGTCGAGGACAAATACGCCGTCGTAGCCGTCGGTAGTGAACATGGTTTTGCCCATGTTCTGCTCGGTGTAGGCCCAGTTGACGTCGATCGGCCCGCTCAAGGCCTCATAGGCTCGCGTCCAGTAGGCGTAGCTGGTGATGTAGTTTTTCGAAGTGGTGATGCGGTTTTCCACGGCGCGCACGGAATAGAACTGGTTCTGTTCCAGGTCTTTGGCATCGAGGGACTTGGCGATGCCCAGCAAGGTGCTGATGGCGGCAATCACGCCGGCGACGAACAACGCGCCCACGGCGATTGCCAAACGACGGGTCACAGCGCGTTGTGGGGTGGGGATTGGCGGCGTAGCGTGAGTTACGGCCATGTGCTCGTCCTTGATCCGGTGTCTTCTGAATCTAGAACAATGGCGCGGGCACAATGTTCAGATTGATGTTATTGGCATCGCCGGGATTTGTTCAAAGTGTAGCGAATCTTGCGAGATTTCCAGCAGCGCCGGTCAGCGGCGAATCCCGAAAGGGCGAGACTTCGCGCACAAAAACCGGATAATGGCCGCCATTCGTTTAGCCGTATTCTGGTAATCCCGCATGGAAATCAAGGTCAACTTTCTCGACAACCTTCGACTTGAAGCCAAGTTCGACGACTTCACGGTGATCGCCGATCAGCCCATCCGCTACAAGGGCGACGGCTCGGCACCGGGGCCGTTCGACTACTTCCTGGCGTCGTCGGCCTTGTGCGCGGCTTACTTCGTCAAGCTGTACTGCGACACCCGCAACATCCCGACAGAGAACATTCGCCTGTCGCAGAACAACATCGTCGACCCGGAAAACCGCTACAACCAGATCTTCAAGATCCAGGTCGAATTGCCCGCCGATATTTCCGACAAGGATCGCCAGGGCATCCTGCGCTCCATCGATCGCTGCACCGTCAAGAAAGTGGTCCAGACGGGCCCCGAGTTCATCATCGAAGAAGTCGACAACCTCGACGCCGATGCCCAGGCCTTGTTGATGCCGCAGTCCGATTCCCAGGCAGGCACCTACATCGCCGGCAAAGACCTGCCGCTGGAACAGACCATCGCCAACATGTCGAAGATCCTTGCCGACCTTGGCATGAAGATCGAGATCGCCTCGTGGCGCAACATCGTGCCGAACGTCTGGTCGCTGCATATCCGCGATGCGCATTCGCCGATGTGCTTCACCAACGGCAAGGGCGCGACCAAGGAAGGCGCGCTGGCTTCGGCGCTGGGCGAGTTCATCGAGCGCCTCAATTGCAATTTCTTCTATAACGACCAGTTCTGGGGCGAAGAAATCGCCAACGCCGAATTCGTGCATTACCCGGATGAGCAGTGGTTCAAGCCGGGGCCGAAGGATGAATTGCCAGGCGAGATTCTCGACGACTACACCCTCGGCATTTACAACCGCGACGGCGAGCTGCGCGGCTCGCACCTGTACGACACCAATTCCGGCAACACCCAGCGCGGCATCTGCTCATTGCCGTTCGTGCGCCAATCGGACGGTCAAGTGGTGTACTTCCCCTCCAACCTGATCGAAAACCTCTACCTGAGCAACGGCATGAGCGCCGGCAACACGCTGGCCGAAGCGCAGGTGCAGTGTCTTTCGGAAATCTTCGAGCGCGCGGTCAAACGCGAAATTCTCGAAGGCGAAATGGCCCTGCCGGACGTCCCCCAGCAGGTGCTGGAGAAATACCCGAGCATCCTCGCCGGCATCAAGGGCCTGGAAGAACAGGGCTTCCCGGTGCTGGTCAAGGATGCCTCGCTGGGCGGTGAATTCCCGGTGATGTGCGTGACCCTGATGAACCCGCGCACCGGTGGCGTTTTCGCCTCGTTTGGCGCGCATCCGAGCCTGGAAGTCGCGCTGGAACGCAGCCTGACCGAACTGCTGCAGGGCCGCAGCTTTGAAGGCCTCAACGACTTGCCGCAGCCTACGTTCTCCGGGCAGGCGGTGACCGAGCCGAACAACTTCGTCGAGCACTTCATCGATTCCAGCGGCGTGGTGTCATGGCGCTTCTTCAGCGCCAAACCAGACTTCGAATTCGTCGAGTGGGACTTCTCCGGCGAAGGTGAAAACTCCAACGGCGAAGAAGCCGCGACCCTGTTCGGCATCCTCGAAGACATGGGCAAGGAAGTCTACATGGCGGTCTACGAGCACATCGGTGCCAAGGCGTGCCGCATCCTCGTGCCGGACTACTCGGAGATCTACCCGATCGAAGACCTGATCTGGGACAACACCAACAAAGCCCTGCAATTTCGCGCCGACATCCTCAACCTGCACAACCTCAGCAAGGTCGGCCTGCGCAACCTGGTTCAGGGCCTGGAACGCAGCGAACAGGATGACTACACCGACATCACCACGCTGATCGGCATCGAGTTCGACGACAACACGCCGTGGGGCAAGCTGACGATCCTGGAACTGCGCTTGCTGATCTATCTCGCGTTGCAGAAGTTTGACGAGGCCAAGGATCTGGTTGAGGCGTTCCTGCAGTACAACGACAACACCGTTGAGCGCGGCTTGTTTTATCAGGCTGTGAATGTGGTGCTGGAGATGCAGCTGGATGACGACCTGGAGCTGGAGGATTACGAAGCCAACTTCCGCCGGATGTTTGGCGACGAGCGCATGGACGCGGCGATCGGTTCGGTGAATGGCAGTGTGCGGTTTTACGGCTTGACGCCGACGAGCATGAAGCTGGAAGGGCTGGATCGGCATTTGCGCTTGATCGAGAGCTATAAAAAGCTGCATGCGGCGCGGGCGAATGCGACAACCTTGTCGCGTTGAGAGCAGGCGATCCAAATGTAGGAGCTGCCGAAGGCTGCGATCTTTTGACTTTGATTTTTTTTGACCAAAGCAAGATCAAAAGATCGCAGCCTTCGGCAGCTCCTACAGATCGAGCCAAGCTCAGCGGCAATGCGCTGCATCCGCCAACTGCCCCGTATCCACCCGCACAAAGACCGAATCGCCCACTGCCGTCAGCACCTCCCCCGCATACACCTCGCAAATCACCCGGGTCTTGCGCCCGACTTCACCTTCAACCCGCGCGCGCAATAGCAGCGGTACGCCCATCGGTGTCGGTTTGATGAACTTGATCCCGAGATTGCCGGTGACGCAGTCGATGCGTGGCAGGCTGCCGGCTTCGCGGTTTTGCGCGCGATAGTGCCAGGCCATGGCGGTCCAGTTGGAGTGACAGTCGACCAGCATGGCGATCAGCCCGCCGTAAACCAGATCCGGCCAGCCGCAATAATGGGCTTCGGGCAAGTGTTCGGCGACCACATGGCTGCCGTCTTCGTCCCAGCGGCTTTTGACGTGCAGGCCGTGCGGGTTGCGCCCGCCGCAGCCGTAACAAACGCCTTCGGGGGCGGCGAGATCTTGCAGCGGGGTGTCGTGGCTGGACATGGTTGAATTCATCCTGGAGTGGCGAGGCCGGACAGGCGCACGCGGTTGCGTCCGCCGCGTTTGGACTCGTAGAGCGCGGCATCGCCAAGTTCGATCAGCGCATCCAGACTGGCTGGTGGTTTGTCGAACAGGGTGGCGCCGATGCTCAAGGTCACCGCAGCGGACGTGGGACAGGTGTGCGACGCCAAGGCCAGAAACTGTTCGCGCAAGGCATTGCCCAGTTCAAGAATAGCCTCGGCCGACGCGTTGTTGAGCAGCATCAAAAACTCATCGCCGCCCAAGCGCGCAGTCAGCGCATTGGCCGGCAGCTGGGCGCGGATCATCTCGCTCAAGGCAATCAGCAAGCGGTCGCCGGCGATGTGCCCGTACTGATCGTTGACCAGTTTGAAGTTGTCGATATCGATCAACAGCAGCGCACCCGGTCTTTGCGCGGATACACCGGCCAACAGGCGTGGCGTGCGTTTTTCCAGGGCGCGGCGGTTGTAAAGTGCGGTGAGCGGATCGCGCTCGGCGAGGCGGGCGATCTGCTTTTCCCGGCGATATCGCTCGGTGCCGGTCATCGACAGAGCAATCAACATGATCGCCATCGCGCCTTCGACCAGTGAGATCTGAATGATCTCGCCGCGAAACGCCGCCAGATCGATCAGCGTACCGGGGATCACTACGGTCAAAGCCTTGGCCACATAAAAGAGGCCGTGGCCGAGCAGCACATAGCGCAGTTGCACCGCGCCGACGCTCAATGACTTGCCGTGCGGACGCAGCAGCGAACTGGCCTTCAGCGTGGGAATGGCTACCAGCAGCGAGTTGGCCACCAGCATGGCTTTCGACCACAACGGCCCCTCCGGCAAGAGCAACATGATCAGCCACGTCGCGAAAATCAGGTACCACGCCGGCGACAGTCGGGTCTGGGTGAAGCGCGCCACACCCAGCAGGAAAAAGAAATGCGCGGTCACCAACAGGCCGTTGGCGAACCAGATGCCCAGCAGCATAAAACCGCTGCTGCGCAGCAAGGCGAGGGTAGAACCGAGGGTGATGGTGGCGAAACCGGCGCTCCAGAACAGGAGCGAAGGCTCACGGATGCTGCGCCATTCGACCGCCAGGTACAGCGCGGCAGCGGCTGCGAGGGCGATTGTGATGGTCAGCATCGTTGGCGGGTCGAGCGGCATTTCCGGGCAGGCCTGTCTGTATGGCAATAGGCCTGCGATTGTAAGCGTTTGGTCAGGTTTTTCGCAGGGGGCGCGTTGTCCGGCAGACCACTGGCGTTGCAGCGGTCACTCTTGCACGGTCAGCCAAGTGTCTACAACGCGGCGATCGAGCTCCTCCCAATAGGCCATGCCCAGCACTCGCGTGGTGTTAAGCCCGCGCAGGTAACCGCGCAGCTGCTGGCCAGTGTCGCGAACCAGTTGCGCATCGCGAATGTTTTTGTCCAGCAGGACGGTTTCGTACTGGATCAGGTATTCCGCCACGCGCTCGCGATATTCGGGCAGCACGGCATCACGGATCAGATCAAACGTTCTCAAGGCGAGACCCTCATCATATTTTCCAGGCAGGTCGAGTGTGCATCAGTCAGCTCGTCAAGCAACTATTGCTAGAAGTAATAGTGACCATCAAGAAACGCAAGTTCTGCTTTGTCGGCGTTGGGCGGAAAATCGCCTCCATCGAAGACGCAGCTCAAGGAAATTGCGCGATGAAAACTCTGACTCGACTGGCAATGATCGCCCTGCTGATGGGCGGGGTGATGGTTGCACCGGCTTACGCGGACGACGCCCGGTCGTGTCACCTGCAACCTATCGCCGCCAGCGCCTCAGCCCTGCAGCACACACAGACTGTAGGTGTGTTGTTGAGCGAAAACACTTTGCAGAACCTGCAATATCTGGAGCGCTACCACGACATGGCGCTGAACGGCGCAAAAGACGCACTGGATTCGCGAATCCGCGACGCCTTTATCGGCAGCTCCGACCCGCAACTGGCGCTGGACTGGCTGGTGAGTTCACTGCAGCAGCAGTTCGTCTCGGTCATCGTTTACGACAACCTGGATGACCTGCTTCAGGCTCACCCGGACGTGGTAGTCAAGCTCGACACCTTCAATCGCTTGCTGACCCAGCGCAATAGTCTGGTCGAGGCGCGCTTTTCGGCACGGTTCTACGACGCCGATCTGCAGTACATCGGCAAGGCCGAGGGGGCGATCGAGCGAGAGTTGCCTTCGGTCTGGGTGCATAACCAGGCGGCGCCGCATATTGCCGCGCAGATCAATCAGCAGCGTGACCTGCAACTCAATGCGCTGAAGCAATTCGATGTGTCGCTCAAGGCCCTGGTGGCGTCGAGCTGACTCTTAAAACGTAAATGGCAACGGCGGCGCCGTGAAGTCGAACCGTTGCCGGTTGAACCGAACCTTTATTTTCAGGATTACCCCGATGCGTCCTTTATTCGTGCCTGCCATGGCTTTTGTTTCCCTGTTGCTTGCCGGTTGCGCTTCGGCGCCGAACGATCCGACCCTGACTTTGCAGACCAGCAAGACACCAGCGCAGTTCGCCGAATGCGTAGTGCCGAAGCTGCAGGGCAGTGCGTTGAATCCGACGGTTTCGCAGAGTCAGCGCAGTTATCGGATTGTGGTGCCGAGCAAGGTCGCGGCGGATAACGTGCTGGAGGCGTACAAGGCGGGGAAGGGCGGCAAGGTGTTCATTTATGAGCGGCATTTGCTGGCGTCGAATTTGTTGCCGTCGAGTTTTGAGCGGGCCGCTCAGGAGTGCATTTGATCTGAGCGCCCGGATGGTTTTTTGACAGAGCTCCTTTGGTTGGCCGCAACCAACCAATTTTTTCGCCCCACACTGGTTTTCGGTTGTGGGGGTTTTTTTTGGACTTGGCGGCCTTTGGGCCGACCATACTCTGGGGGGTTGGGTGGATATCCGTTTTTTTGGGTGTTGCGGCTGGCGGTTTCGCCCTTACGGCGAGTCCCTTTTGGCAAACGCCGGAATGCCGGCCCAGCCCAAAGGAACCAAAAGGTCTTCGCCCTGACGTTCGGCCCGCTCGCTGGAGCTCGGGGTTCCTTCGCTCCGGGATCGATCCGGGCGCAGCGGCTACGGTTTGCTTCGCTGCACCTCCTTCCGCTGTGTTCGACTTCGTCGAACGGTCGCTGCGCTCCCACCCCCGGATCAATCCCTCCACTCAGCCTGCCGACGGGCTCCAGGATCAAAAGCTTTACTCGAGCTAACGCTCATCGTGTTGGGTGGCGGGACGGCCTGCTTGGTTTGCTTTTGCTTTTCTGTGGGAGCGAGCCTGCTCGCGAAGGCGGTATGTGCCGCGATCACGAACAGCGTTCCAGAACCGGTTCACCCCGTCACACACCCAACCGGCACTTTCCCCGCAAACGTATCAACCAGACTCGCCACCACCATTTCCCCCATCCGCGTGCGGGTCTGCAAGGTGGCGCTGGCCCGATGCGGTTGCAGCACCACTTGTTCATTAGCAAACAACGCTTCAGGCACAGTCGGTTCATCGACAAACACATCCAGCCCAGCCCCGGCAATCGCTCCCGCTGAAAGCGCGGCCACCAGATCCGTCTCATTCACCAGTTTGCCCCGGGCGACATTGATCAGATAACCGTCCTTGCCCAACGCTTGCAGCACTTGCGCGTCGATGATCGCTTCGCCCTTGTCCGCCGCCGCAGCGAGGATCAGGGCGTCGCTGTCGCGGGCCAGTTGTTTGAGGTCGGCGACGAAGGTGTGCGGGACGTCGTTCATCGGTTGCAGGTCGGTGTAGCTGATCGGGCAGCCGAAGGCGGCGGCGCGGGTGGCGATGGCGCGGCCGACGCGGCCCATGCCGACGATGCCGATGCGCATGCCGGACACTTGCCGCGCCAGCGGCAGGGGCGCGAGAGGGGTTGGGCTTTGCGGCCATTGGCCGGAGCGTACGTAGCGGTCGCTGGTGCACAGGCCGCGACACACCGAGATGAGCAGGCCGATGGCGAGATCGGCGACGTCTTCGGTGAGTGCGCCAATGGTGGCGGTGACGCGGATGCCGCGGTCGCGGGCGTAGGCGAGGTCAACGGCGTCGGTACCAACGCCGTTGACCGCGACCACTTCCAGGTTCGGCAGTTGCGCCATCAGCGCCTGGCTGATGCCGGTGTGGCCGCCGGTGATCACGCCGCGAATGGTGGCGCCGTGTTCCTTTATATAGGCGGGTTTGTCCGTCTGCTGGAAGTAGCGGCGCACGGTAAACAGTTCTTCCAGGCGCGCGTTGATTTCCGGGATCAGGATCGGGCTCAGTTGCAGGATTTCTGGCTTCATGGCTACCTCGTTACGCAATAAAAAGGCCGGCTCAACCGCGGCCGGCAAACGGCATGGCACTGGCCATGACGGTCATGTTCAAAACGTTGGCCGACAGCGGCAGCCCGGCGATGTAGCGCACCGCGTCGGCGACGTGTTTGACGTCGACCATTGGCTCGACGGCGATGCTGCCGTTGGCCTGGCGTACGCCTTTGGTCATGCGCACCGACATTTCCGTCAGGGCATTGCCGATGTCGATCTGGCTGCAGGCGATGTTGAATTCGCGGCCGTCCAGCGCCAGCGATTTGGTCAGGCCGAGCACGGCGTGTTTGCTCGCGGTGTAGGCGCTGCTGAACGGGCGCGGGGTGTGTGCGGAAATCGAACCGTTGTTGATGATCCGCCCGCCCTGTGGTTGTTGCTGGCGCATCAGCCCGAACGCGCCGCGGGCGCAGAGGAAGACGCCGTTGAGGTTGGTATCGATCACGTTGCGCCACTGCTCGAAGGTCAGTTCATCCAGCGGCACGGCGGGGGCGTTGACGCCGGCGTTGTTGAAGACCACGTCGAGGCGCCCGTAGACCTCGGCAATGGTCGCGAACAGCACATCGACACTGGCCGGATCACGCACGTCGGTGGGCACGGCCAAGGCTTGATGACCCTGGCTCTGCGCCAGTTCGACCAGCGCTTGCAAGGGCTCGGGCCGGCGTCCGGCGAGCACGAGGATGAAACCGTCCGCCATCAGGCCCAGCGCCACGGCTCGGCCGATACCACTGCCGGCGCCGGTGACCAGCGCGACTTTCGAAGGGGTAGTCATAGTGTTGTTCTCCTTTTTTCTGAATCAGCTGGATCAGGGCCGTGGGCCGACGCGCATGTCCAATTGGCCGATGCCGTCGATGCCGGCGCTGATCACGTCGCCCGGTTGCAGGCCATCCACACCGGCGGGGCTGCCGGTCATGATCAGGTCGCCGGCGCGCAGGGCCACCGATTGCGAAATGCGCGCGATCACTTCACTGACCGACCAGATCTGGCTGTCGAGGTTGTCGCGTTGGCGTTCTTCGCCGTTGACGTTCAGCCACAGTTCGCCCTCGGGATGGCCGCAGCGGCTCACCGGCACGACGGCCGTCATCGGCGCGGCGCCGTCGAAGACCTTGGCACCTTCCCATGGCAAGCCGTTGCTCTTGGCTGCGCGCTGCACATCACGGCGGGTCAGGTCGAGGCCGGCGGCGTAGCCCCAGACGTAGGCCATAGCCTGATCTTCAGGGATATTGGCGCCGCCTTCACCGATGGCCACGACCAGTTCGATTTCGTGGACGAAGTCCTCGCACACCGAGGGGAAGGCGACGTCGCCGACGGCATCGACCACACAACTTGCCGGTTTCATGAAAAACACTGGCGGCTGGCGCGACTGGCCTTGCGCGTCCGGCCATGGATAGTTGCGGCCGACACAGAACACCCGGCCGACGGGGAAGCGTTGCTCGCTGCCGAGTACCGGCAAGGTCACGGGCAGATCCGGGGTAAAGACGTATTCGGTCATGTTCATCCTGCGGGTCATCCTGTTTGAAAGGGCAGCGTACGGCGGCTGGCATCGGCGAAGTTGGACGAAAGCCGCCTGCGTTTGGACAAATCCGGGTTATTGCGCTCAGCGCGCCTTCAGCTCAATGCGGTACAGGCGCCCGAGCAGCAACGAGTAGGAGAGGGTGCCGATCAGCGCCACGCCGCCAATGAACCAGAACGCATAGGCGAAGGTGCCGGTGGCGTGAACGATGGCGCCGATCACGATCGGCGTGACGATGCCGCCAATGTTCGCGGCCAGGCTGGTGATCCCGCCGGTGAGGCCGATCAGCTCTTTCGGCGCCACTTCCGACACCGCCGCCCACGAGGAGGATGCGATGCCTTGGGCGAAGAAGGCGATGGTCAGCACGGCGATGCAGATCAGGTTGGAATCAGTGAAATTCACCAGCACGATCGACATGCCCAGCATCGAACCGACCACCAGTGGCAACTTGCGCGCAAACGACATCGAGTAGCCGCGACGGATCAGCAGGTCGGAAACGATGCCGGCCAGCAGAATCCCCACCGTGGCACCGACGAAGGGCAGCACGGCGAAGATCCCGGCCTTGATCATGGTCAGTTTGCGTTCTTCGATCAGGTAGGTCGGGAACCAGGTGAGGAAGAAGTACAGCGCCGAGGTGCTGGCGAACTTGCCGATGCAGATTGCCCAGATCTGCCGATAGCTGAACAACTCGGCAATCTGCCGCCAGTTGAAACGGGTGCGCTCCTGACTGCTCTTGACCAGACCACCGCCTGTTTCGATGTACTTCAATTCTTCCTGGCTGACTTTTTTGCAGTTCAGCGGATCGCGATACAGGTACAGCCACAACACACCAAAGACGATGCCAAGCGCGCCGGTGCTATAGAACACGTGGCGCCAATCAAAGGTGGTCGCCAGCCACAACAGCGCGCCGGTGAACAGCGCCGTGCCGAGGTACTGGCCGCACACATAAATACTGCTGGCCATCCCGCGTTCCCGCGCCGGGAACCACACCGTCACCGCGCGGCTGTTGGCCGGGAAAGCCGGGGCTTCCATGGCGCCGACCGCCAGGCGCAGGCCGAACAGCGAGGCAAATCCCGTCGCAAACCCCTGGCAAACGGTGACGGTCGACCAGCTGATCAGCGATACGCCGTAGGTAAAGCGCGAGCCAAACCGATCGGCAATGAATCCGGCGGGCACCAGCGCCAGCGCATAAGTCCAGGCGAATGCAGAGAAGATCTGGCCCATCTCGATCTTGTCCAGGCCAAGATCCTTGGCCATGAATGGCGCGGCGATCGAGATGTTCACCCGGTCGATGTAATTGATGATCGTCGCGATCAGCAGCAACGACAGCATGAACCAGCGCCGCCGCGTTGGCAGGCGCTGCGCCGTAACCGCATCGCGTGCGCCGGCTATCACCGGCGGGACAGTGGCACTTGAGGAATGGGAGTTGGACATGCGGAGACCTCGTTATTGTTAGAAGAGTCGAGATTTTTCGAGCAGCCGATGCCGTTGCCCGCAACGTGTGGAGCAAGGCAATCGAACGGGTTGTAGCGCGGGTTTCAGACGTTCAGGAACGACTTTCTGCGATTGGCTCGAAGGGGAGGTCGGGCGGGGCGGCGAGGGGAAATAGCAGGATCATGACGTGCGCACCTTTGATTGTTTTTGAAAGAGGTTGGGCTGCGTTGGTCATTACAGTGGTCGTACAACGGTTCTAAATCAACCGATGGGTTAGAACGTTTTTTCTTCAAAAAAGCGGGTTGGGCGAACCTGTCCAAAAAAATAAATACGATTTGTCTTGATAATCAACATCTGAATTAGTCAGTAAGCATCTGAATATGAACGGATTGGTGGTTTTTCAGAGCGATTCTGTTTTTGGACAGGCGAATCGCGAGCGCTCTTTCAAAAAATAAGCCTGGCGCCACCGTCATCGTATGACTCATTGCTGCTTAGCGCTCGACCCTGCAAGATGACAAGCGCCACCTCACTGCCCGGAGGACTTCCCGCCCATGTCTTCACCCAGCCGTATTCCGACCTATGTCATGCAGCAACGCAGCGAATTGACCGATTTCTACATTCGCGACAAGAAGGGCCGGCGCGCCGAAACCGCTCCTCACCGGCACGAGTATTTCCAGATCCAGATCAACCTCGGTGGTGACACCGTGCAGCACATAGGCGGGGTGCAGCGGCCGTTCCCGCGCAACACTCTGGCGTTCATTCTGCCGCACCGGGTGCATGTGATTCCGCATCCCGAGGACAGCAATTTCATCGTCATCAATTTTTCCCAGACGTTCCTGTTACCGCATCTGCAATGCGATCCGATGGACCTGGAAGAGGTGTCGATCCTGCTCGCGCCGGAGCTGTCGCCGTTCCGCTTTCAGGAACACCTGGATTTCATTCTGGGCGATGAGGATTTCGCTCAGGTCTGTGGTTTGATCGAGCAGATGCGCAGTCTTGATGAGAACCGTCAGTTCGGTACGCGCGAAATGCTCAAGGGCTTGTTGCTGCAAATGATTGGCAGCGTGTGTTTTCTTTACGCCGAGCCGCTCAAGCGCCTGGCAGAAGAGAATGCGGCCGAGAACAGCCGTCGCGACGCCTTGAGCCGAATGTTCGAGTATTTGCGGAAGAACATCGCCGATCCTGATCTCAATCTGATCAAGGTTGCAGCTGCGACTTATCTGTCACCGACTTACCTGACGCACTGGCTGCGCAAGGAAATCGGCAAGACCTTCACCGAGCTGGTGCTGGAGCGGCGCATGCACGCGGCGCGCAATTTCCTCCTCAACAGTACGCGCTCGGTGGGCGAAGTGGCGCGGCTGTGCGGGTTTGCCGATGAAGCGTATTTCTCCCGGCGTTTTCGCCAGATTCATGGCCAGCCACCGGGTCAGTTTCGCCGTCGCCAGCTCAACCCCGACACGCCGCAGACGCCACTGAACACTTAGAGCGGCGCTCAGACCCACTTGAAGCGGGCAGGGAAGCGCGCGACAAAGCAGGTGCCTGCTTCGCTGTCGGAAGTCACGCTCAAGGTGCCGTTGTGCGCATTGGCAATCTGCCCGGCGATGTACAAGCCCAGTCCCAGCCCTTCGTTGCGTTGACCCGCTTCGGAACGCGAGAACGGTTCGAACAGCAGCGGCATCAGCGCGGGCGGGATCGGCGTGCCCTGGTTGGTCAGCGAAATAACGATCTCGTCGCCCTCGGCACAGGCCTTGAGCACGATCGGTTCGGCGGTGGAACCGTGGGTCACGGCGTTGCCCAGCAGATTCGACAACAACTGGCTGATGCGCAGCGGGTCGCAATAGACCCCGGCCGGCACCTCAAGCGAATCAATAAACTTCGCCTGCGGGTACGCCACCTGGATTTCTTCAAGGGTCTGGCGCAGCGTTTGCTGCAAATCGTCGACCAGTTTGCGCTGCACCGGAATGCCACTGCCAAGCCGACCCCGGGCGAAGTCGAGGATGTTTTCGATCAGCACGCCCATGCGCACCGAGCTGGTACGAATCGCCGACAGCAGCGTGCGCGAGCGCTTGTCCTCGGCTTTGCTTTGCAGCAGGTCGGCGCTCATGCGAATGGCGCTGAGTGGCGTGCGCAAGTCGTGGCCCAGTACGGCGATGAATTGCTCGCGCAGGCGACCCATTTCATTGGCGTCGGCCAACGCGGTTTTGGTTGCGTGCAAATGGCCCTGGGTATCCAGACTCATCGCAATCAACTGGGCGAAAAGGGTGAGGGTCTTTTCGATGGCTGAGTCATCGAGATTGGCCGGCACCGAATCGATGGCGCACAGCGTGCCGAAGAATTCGCCGTTGGCCTTGATGATGGGAATCGAGATGTAGCTTTCCAGCCCGTAGGTTTTCGGCGTGTGGTGCGAGGAGAACACCGGATGCTGGCTCGCGTGGCCGAAGATCACTGGTTGATGATGCTGGCGGATTTCATGACAAATCGTCGACTCAAGCACCAGTTCTCCGTCGGGCAACAGCCCGAAGTCGATCGAGTCATCCACGGCGCAGGCGATCCACTTGCTCTCGGTGACCCGCGCGACGGCGGCGAAGCGCATGCCGGTCATGTGTTTGACCATGCTCAGAATCACCGGCACAGCGTCAATGCTGCCGATGGCTTGGAGGTCGGAGGAAAAATCTGTCTGGGGCATGGCCGGCGCTTCGCGAAAGTGTCGACAGAGACTATCGGTAATTGCCGGTCGTGCCTAATGAACATGCAAAAAAAGGCGCCGGGAAAACTCCCGGCGCCCTGTGTCAAGCGCTGATCGTTATCGATCAGAACTTGTACTTGGCCGTCATCATGTAGCTGCGCGGCGTGCCGTAGTTGTCGGTCGAGCCCCACGTCACATCGCTTCCGATGGAGGAGTAGTACGTGCGATCGAAAATGTTGTTGGCGTTGACCTGCAGGTCGAGGTGCTTGTTGACCTCATAACCGGCCATCAGGTCGGTAACCGCGTAGCCTCCCTGTTCGAGCCGATAGCTACCGCCGTTGGCCAGGGCGATGTCGTTGTACATCCGGCTCTGCCAGTAGACGTTGCCGCCCACGCGCAGTTTTTCCAGCGGGCCTTTGAAGCGGTATACGGTGGAAACCTTGAACAGATGCTCCGGCATGTCGGTGTCGAATTTCTGATTATTGTTGGCCGGGTTTTCGTCCTTGATGTAGTGGGCGCGGGTGTAGGTGTAGCCGGCGCCGACTTGCCATTGCTCGGTCAGCGCACCTTGCAGTTCCATGTCCACGCCTTGGGCGCGGACCTTGCCGGAGGTTTCGTAGCAGGTCAGTTCCGGGCAGCCAAGCTGGGTCGCTGCCTGGGTGGCGCGGTTGGTCTGGTCCATTTGGAACACCGCTACGCTGCCGTTCAGCGCACCGTCGAAGTATTCGCCTTTGATGCCGACTTCGTAGTTTTCACCGACGATTGGCTCCAGCACTTTGCCGCCAAGATCTTTCTGGGTTTGCGGGGTGAAAATGTCGGTATAGCTGGCGTAGACCGAGTGATGGTCATCGAGCTTGTAGATAAGGCCAGCGTAACGGGTCAGGTTGCGGGTGACTTTGAAGTCGCCGTCGGCGCTGCGATCGTCGTAGTCATACCAGTCCAGACGACCGCCGAGGATCAGCGTCAGCGGGTCGGCGAGGCTCAAGCGGGTGGTCAGGTAAACCGCGTCCTGAGTGGTGACGTTGCGCGACTTGCCACTGCGCACGAAGTCAGGCTTGGGCGCGGCGATCGGCAGGCCGGTGTCGTAGGGCGAGTATTCCTTGGTGGTGGCGTCGTACACGCGATTGCTCGCGCCGACCACCAATTCGTGGGTGCGGCCGAAGGCTTCGAACGGGCCGCTGGCGAAACCGTCAAAGGCGCGTTGCTTGTCGGTGTGATGCGACTGGTAGGCGGTGGTTTCCAGCGGGCCGTCGTAACGTGACAGGTACGTGCCGGAGAATTCACCCTCGAGTGTCGACGTCGAGCCACCGAGGTGCAGTTTCCAGTCGTTGTCGAAACGGTGTTCGACTTCACCGAACACGGTGTCGACCTGCAGCTTGCGGTTTTCCCAATCGGTGCCCGGGTAAGTGGAGCGGGGCAGGTCGAGGTGGTGGCCGTTTTCGCCGATCGGCAGGCCGCCCCAGAAATAGTTGGTCTGATCGTTCTGCCGGGAGAAGCCGAGGGTCGCGGTGGTGCTGTCGCTCAGGTCGGCTTCACCGATGGCGTAGAACAAGCCGTGATCGTTTTCTTCCTTGTCGCGGAAGCTGTCGGCGCCTTGATACGAAGTCACCACGCGGCCACGCAGCGTGCCGCTGTCATTGAGCGGGCTCGAGGCGTCGACTTCACCACGGTAGTCATCCCAACTGCCGGCGGCGCCGGTGAGGGTCACGCGCTGATCAGCGGTCGGACGCTTGCGCACCATGTTGATCGCCGCCGACGGGTTGCCGGCACCGGTGACCAGACCGGTCGCACCCCGCACGATTTCCACCCGGTCGAACATCGCCAGGTTCGGTTGCACGGCCAAAGTGAACGGCGAATAGGAGCTGGGCAGGCCGTCGTACATGATGTTGTCAATGTCGAAACCGCGCGCCTTGTAAGTCTGTCGGCCCGGACCGCTGGCCTCGCTGAGGAACAGCCCCGGCGTGCCACGTACCACGTCGTTGACGCTGGTCATGTTCTGGTCGTCCATGCGCTGACGGGTAATAACCGTCACCGCCTGCGGCGTTTCGCGCATGGTCAGCGACAGCTTGGTGGCGGTCTGCATCGGCCCGGTGGTGTAGGACTGTGTGTCTTCGGTGGTGCTGCTCATCTGCGTGGCGCCGATTTCGGTCGCCTGCAGTTCAAGCGGGCCGTTCGCGGGTGCAGTGGAGGCAGCTTCCTCGGCCAGCACAGGTGCGATGCTCGCCATGCCGATGGCGATCGCGAGCAGGTTAGGTGAAAGATTTGAACGGCGGTGGAGGGTTTGAAACGACATCTATCTGCTTCCCCAAAATTACCCAAACGAAACTGATGCGAGTGCATGTAAGAATTATTCGCATTAGTATGTAGGAAGTTTCTTGGGGAATAAACCCGTACGGGTCAGTGAGTTAATGATTTTTTCACAATTGAATCGATGCTCTAGTGGAAACGAATGTGGGAGCGGGCTTGCTCGCGAAAGCGTCGTGTCAGCCGACACATTTGTTGAATGACACGATGCTTTCGCGAGCAAGCCCGCTCCCACAGTTTTTGCCTGGTGGTCGGTCAGACAGACCGCGTCTGGTTCAATTCAGATCTTCTGCCCCATGCCGCTCCGGCACCTGGCTGTCTTCATCGCCCCAGGTGCGATTCACTCGCTGCCCACGCATGACCGCCGGCCGCTTGGCGATTTCTTCCGCCCAGCGCTGTACATGGGTGTACTCGTGCGCCGCGAGAAATTCCGCCGCCGAGTAAACGTTGTTGCGCACCAGTTGCCCGTACCAGGGCCATACGGCGATGTCGGCGATGGTGTAATCGTCGCCGGCCAGATAGGCGTTGTCGGCGAGACGGCGGTTGAGTACATCCAGCTGCCGTTTGGCTTCCATGGTGAAGCGGTTGATCGGGTATTCGAGCTTCTCCGGCGCATAAGCATAGAAATGCCCGAAGCCACCGCCCAGATACGGCGCCGAGCCCATTTGCCAGAACAGCCAGTTGAGGGTTTCGGTGCGAGCGGCCGGATCCTTGGGCAGCAAGGCGCCGAACTTTTCCGCCAGGTACAGCAGGATCGAGCCGGACTCGAACACCCGGATCGGTGGCTCGACGCTGTGATCCAGCAGGGCTGGAATCTTCGAATTGGGATTGACCTCGACAAAGCCGCTGGAGAACTGATCGCCCTCGCCAATGCGGATCAGCCAGGCGTCATACTCAGCCTCGCTGTGCCCAAGCGCGAGCAACTCTTCGAGCATGATGGTGACCTTTACACCGTTGGGCGTCGCCAGCGAATACAGCTGCAACGGGTGCTTGCCGACCGGCAGTTCCTTGTCGTGGGTCGGCCCGGCGACCGGGCGGTTGATGCTAGCGAAGTGGCCGCCGGACGGGGCTTCGTGTTTCCAGACCTTAGGCGGAACGTAAGACGCATTGCTCATGAAACGGACCTCGTCGATGCTGGGAGAGAACAGGTAGACACCGTAGGGAAAATTTCCGGCGGGTGCCAGCCCCCAACCCGAATCCCTTGTAGGAGTGAGCCATCAAATCCAATACTGCCCAACCGCACCCCCGACTCCCTGCACCGGATCTGTCTCAGGAAACGCCAGCCCCGCAATCCGCGCCAACTGCGCATCACTCGGCGCGGCCCGGCAAATATCCGCCTGCTGCCCCGGTGGATACGCACCCACCACGAGAAAGTCTGCACTCGAGCCCAGATTGCAGTGCCCGGTCCCGGCCGGCAGCAACAGCACATCCCCGGCACCGACGACCACCTCCTGCCCATCAGGCCCGCCCAGCATCAACCGCGCCTGACCCGCCGCCACGCCAAGCACTTCGTGGCCTTCGGTGTGGTAGTGGTGATAGTCATAAATGCCGTAGCGCCACTGCGCTGGCCAGCCATTGGCACCGAACGTCTGCTCGAAGCGCGCCGCCGGATCGTCGCCCTCAATGGCCACCGCGCTGCGGTAGATCAGCACCGGCAGACGCGGATTGTTCGGCACCCAGTCATTGCGTTTCAGCAGCAGGGTTTGTACTTCGGTCATGGCCCATCCTCCTTCGATCATTTCTCAATCGACCACAGAGCAGGGCGCTCGCCTCAAAAAAACATTTGCGCGTAAACACGGCGCCTGAGCCCGTGCCCGCGCAATCCAGCGAAACTTCATCGCGCAGAGCACTGTCCAGACCCTTACATGTCCATGCAGCGGTAAATGGCGAGGGTCAAGATGACGATGACAGTAGGGGATTTTCTGGTTGAACGGCTCAGCGAGTGGGGCGTGACGCGGATTTTTGGCTATCCGGGGGATGGCATCAATGGCGTGTTCGGCGCCATGAGCCGAGCCAAAGGCAAGATCGAATTCGTCCAGGCGCGACACGAGGAAATGGCTGCGTTCATGGCCTCGGCCCACGCCAAGTTTACCGGCGAGCTGGGCGTGTGCATCGCTACCTCCGGCCCCGGTGCTTCGCACCTGATCACCGGCCTCTACGATGCGCGTATGGACCACATGCCAGTGCTGGCCATCGTCGGCCAGCAAGCTCGCACGGCGCTGGGCAGTCACTACCAGCAAGAGCTGGATCTGGTGTCGATGTTCAAGGATGTCGCCGGTGCGTTTGTGCAGCAGGCTTCGGCGCCTTCGCAAGTGCGCCATCTGCTTGATCGCGCTGTGCGCACCGCCGTCGGCGAGCGCCGCGTCACTGCGCTGATTCTGCCCAATGACTTGCAGGATCTGCCTTACGAACAACCGGCGCGCGCCCATGGCACTGCGCATTCCGGCGTCGGATACAGCAAGCCGAAAGTCGTTCCGTATGCGGCCGATCTGCAACGCGCCGCCGAGGTACTGAACAGTGGCGAGAAAGTCGCGATTCTGGTCGGTGCCGGCGCGCTGGAGGCGACCGATCTGGTCATCGCGGTAGCGGAAAAACTCGGCGCTGGTGTTGCTAAAGCCTTGTTGGGCAAAGCAGCGCTGCCCGACGATTTGCTGTGGGTCACCGGCAGCATCGGCCTGCTCGGCACCGAGCCCAGCTACAAGCTGATGAGCGAGTGTGACACCTTGCTGATGATCGGCTCGGGCTTCCCGTATTCCGAGTTTCTGCCCAAGGAAGGCCAGGCGCGCGGCGTGCAGATCGACTTGCAGCCGGACATGCTCAGCCTGCGTTATCCGATGGAGGTCAATCTGGTCGGTGATTCAGCGGAAACCCTCGCCGCGTTGCTGCCGCTGCTGGAACAGAAGACCTCAAGCAAATGGCGCAAGAAGATCGAAGGCTGGCGCAGCAGCTGGGAGAAAACCCTGGAAAAACGCGCCATGGCCAAAGCCGATCCGGTCAACCCGCAACGGGTGGTCTACGAGTTGTCACCGCGCTTGCCCGAGCAGGCCATCATCACCAGCGACTCCGGCTCGTGCGCCAACTGGTATGCCCGAGATCTGAAAATCCGTCGCGGCATGAAATGCTCTTTGTCCGGTGGTCTGGCTTCAATGGGCGCGGCGGTGCCGTATGCGATCGCAGCAAAATTCGCTTTTCCCGAGCGACCGGTCATTGCCCTGGTCGGCGACGGCGCGATGCAGATGAACAACATGGCCGAGCTGATCACCGTCGCCAAATACTGGCGGCAATGGCAGAGCCCGAAATGGATCTGCGCGGTGTTCAACAACGAAGATCTCAATCAAGTCACCTGGGAACAGCGGGTGATGGAGGGCGATCCCAAGTTCGAAGCGTCGCAGAGCATTCCCGACGTGCCGTACCACCTGTTTGCGATTTCCATTGGTCTCAAGGGCATTTTCGTGGATCGCGAAGAAGACGTGGCGTCTGCATGGGAGCAGGCGCTCGCCTCGGAAGTGCCGGTGCTGATCGAGTTCAAGACCGACCCGAACGTGCCGCCGCTGCCGCCGCATATCAAGCTTGAGCAAGCGAAGAAATTTGCCACGACGTTGCTCAAAGGCGATCCGGACGAAGCCGGGGTGATCGTGCAGACCGCCAAGCAGGTGCTGGGCGCCGTGTTGCCGGGCAAGAAATGACGGTGTGCGCTTGAACGAACCAGCGATATTCATCGGTTGCGCCGGCTGGAGTCTCGGGCGCGAGCACTGGCCGGCATTCCCCGCCGAGGGCACGCACCTGCAACGCTACGCCGCGCGCTTCAACTGTGTGGAAATCAACAGCTCGTTCTATCGTCCGCATCGACGCCAGACTTATGAGCGCTGGGCCGACTCGGTGGCGCCGGACTTTCGCTTCGCAGTCAAAGTGCCGAAGCTCATTACCCACGAGCAGCGGCTGGCGGACAGCGCGGCCGCGCTCGATGAGTTTCTCGGGCAGTGCCAGGGCTTGGGTGATCGGCTCGGCTGCCTGCTGGTGCAACTGCCACCGAAACTGGCGTTCGATGCGCCGGTTGCCGAGGCGTTTTTTCGTGCCCTGCGCGAGCGCTTCCAGGGCCGCGTGGTGCTGGAACCGCGACACGAATCGTGGACTGGCGCTGAGGCCATGCTGGTGGATCTGCAGATTGCCCAAGCGGTGGTCGATCCATCGAGGATCAGCACCGATACCGCGCCGGGCGGCTGGCAAGGCCTGCACTATTGGCGCCTGCATGGCTCGCCACGGATTTATCACAGCGCCTATGAAGCGGCTTGGCTGCAACAGCTTGCTCAGAACCTGCGGCGCGCGAATGCCGAAGGCAAGGGTATCTGGTGCATCTTCGATAACACCGCCAGCGGTGCCGCCACGGCCGATGCGCTGGCTTTGAAGGCGTTGATCGAAGACCGTTCACCCTGAACGGCAACGCTCGCGCCACCCACACAAACCCTCCGGCTACAGGTAAACTCCGCGCACTTTTTCAAGGAGTTCACATGAGTTACTACCAGCCGGGCATTCTCGCCACCCCTGTTCCAGCGCAAGCACGTCATCTGTTTTTCGCCCTGGCGTCGGTTGAAGCCTTGCCGCAAGCGATCGACAACCTGCTGATGCTGGTAGATGGCAAGTCGGCGGTGGTGGGTTTTGGTGAGTCGTTGACCAAGGCGTTGAATGTCGAAATCGCTGGCCTGCGCAGCTTCCCGGCGCTGACCGGCGTTGGCGTGAATAACCCGTCGACCCAGCATGCCCTGTGGATCTGGCTGCACGGGATTGACCGTGGTGAGCTGCTCAACCGTTGCAGTGCCTTCGAGGCCGCGCTGGCCCCGGCCTTGCGTCTGGTCGAGATGCAGGAAGCTTTCCGCCACATGGACGGCCACGATCTCACCGGTTACGAGGACGGCACGGAAAACCCGCACGATGACGCCGCTGTCACCGCCGCGCTGCTGAGCACCGGCGCTGACGGGCTGGTCGGCGGCAGCTTCGCCGCGATCCAGCAATGGCAGCATGACCTCAAGGGCTTTCATCGCCTGTCTGCCGGCGCCAAGGACGACATCATGGGGCGTCGCTTGAGCGATAACGAAGAAATCGATGACGCGCCGATCTCCGCCCACGTCAAACGCACCGCACAGGAAAGCTTCGCGCCCGAAGCGTTTGTCGTGCGCCGTTCGATGCCTTGGATCGAAGGCGATCGGGCCGGATTGATGTTCCTTGCTTTCGGTTTCTCGCTGGATGCCTTCGAAGCACAACTGCGGCGCATGAGCGGTCTGGAGGACGGCATTGCCGATGGCTTGTACCAGATCAGCCGACCGATCACCGGCGGCTACTACTGGTGCCCGCCACTCAAGGACGGACGCCTTGATCTGCGCGCGCTGCGCATCGGCTGAGGACTGGAGATGAAGGTGGTGCGCTGGGGCATGATCGGTTGCGGCAGTGTCGCGGAACGCAAGAGCGGGCCGGCCTTCTACAAAGCGCCCGGTTCGGCGCTGGTCGCGGTGATGGGCCGACGCTTCGAAGCGGTGACCGACTACGCCGCGCGCCACGGCATCAGTCGCGTCTACACCGATGTCGATGCGCTGATCAACGATCCGCAAGTTGACGCGGTGTATATCGCCACACCGCCTGACAGCCACCACGCGTACAGCCTGAAAGTCGCTGCCGCCGGCAAGCATTGCTGCGTGGAAAAACCCATGGCGCTTAATGCCGGGCAGAGCCGTGAGATGCAGCAAGCGTTTGCCGCTGCCGGTCTGCATTTGTTCGTCTCGTATTATCGCCGCTCGCTGCCGCGCTTTGCGCAGGTGCGGCGATGGCTGGAGGAGGGGCGCATCGGTGATGTCCGCCATCTGAGCTGGACGCTGACGAAAGCGCCGTCGCCGGCTGATCTAGAGGGTCGGGATAATTGGCGCACCGATCCGGCGGTGGCGGGCGGCGGTTACTTTGCCGACCTGGCCAGCCATGGCCTGGACCTGTTTCAGTATCTGCTCGGCGACATCGTTGAAGTCGCCGGCTTCACCGCGCATCAGGCGGGTTTGTACACGGCGGAAGATGCGGTCAGCGCCAGTTGGCGATTCGCCTCCGGGGCGCTGGGCATGGGCTGCTGGAATTTTGTTGCGGACCGGCGTGAGGACCGCGTCGAGATTATCGGCAGCCAGGGACGTATCGGTTTTTCGGTGTTTGATGAGCATCCGGTGCAACTGTTTGCGGATCAACAGATCAGCCTGGAGATCGTCCATCATGAGCATATCCAGTGGCATCACGTGCAGGGGATGAATGCGCATATTCGCGGGGAATCCCACCATCCTGCCGTGGCCGAGCAAGCCGTCAAGACCGATTGGGTCATGGACCGGATTCTCAAACGTTAAGATCAAAAGATCGCAGCCTTCGGCAGCTCCTACAGGGAAATCGCATTTCGAACTGTAGGAGCTGCCGAAGGCTGCGATCTTTGCTTTTGAAGGCGCATCTAAGGTTATGCCCAAACAATATTTCTCAACCTCGTCATAACGTCTCTAAGATCACGTCATAACTCGTTATAACAAGTGATCCCGCGATGACCGATAACGTTCTTTCCCTCAGTAGCGTTCCGCTGCACACCCAACTGCGCGACGTCCTGCGTGCGCGGATTCTCGACGGTGAATACCCGCAAGACAGTCAGATGCCTTCCGAAAGCGAACTGGGCGCGCTGTTCAAAGTCAGTCGCATCACCGTTCGCCAGGCGCTCGGTGATCTGCAAAAGGAAGGGTTGATCTTCAAGATCCATGGCAAGGGCACCTTTGTCGCCAAGCCGAAAACCTTTCAGAACGTCAGCAGCCTGCAAGGCCTCGCCGAGTCGATGACCGGGCGCGGCTACGAGGTGATCAACCGCCTGCGCAGTTTCAAATTCATTCCGGCCGACAAGCGTGTCGCCGAGCGTCTGCAGGTGGCCGAAGGTGAAATCGTCGCGCAGATCAAACGCGTACGGCTGATCAATCGCGAGCCGATCTCGCTGGAAATCACCTACCTACCTAAAACGGTCGGCGAGCGACTGGAGAAGGCGGATCTGGTCACTCGCGACATCTTTCTGATTCTGGAAAACGACTGCGGCATCGCCCTCGGCCACGCCGATCTGGCCATCGATGCGGTGCTGGCCGACAGCGACCTGACCCAGGCGCTAGACGTCGAAGCCGGCTCGCCGATCATGCGCATCGAGCGCCTGACCCACGACGCCCAAGGCCAGCCGCTGGACTTCGAACACCTTTATTACCGTGGCGACGCGTTCCAGTACCGCCTGCGGATCGATCGGCAAAAAGGGGAGCAGGCATGACGCGCAATACGCTGGAGCAGGAATACGACATTGTCGTGATTGGTGGCGGTACAGCCGGGCCAATGGCGGCGATCAAGGCCAAAGAGAAGAACCCCGATTTGCGCGTGCTGCTGGTCGACAAGGCCAACGTCAAACGCAGCGGGGCGATCAGCATGGGCATGGACGGCCTGAACAACGCGATCATCCCGGGGCATTCGACGCCGGAGCAGTACACCAAGGAAATCACCATCGCCAACGACGGCATCGTCAATCAGGCGGCGGTGTACGCCTATGCGACGCACAGTTTTGAAACCATCGAACAACTCGACCGCTGGGGCGTGAAGTTCGAGAAGGACGAGACCGGCGACTACGCGGTGAAAAAGGTCCACCACATGGGCGCCTATGTGCTGCCGATGCCGGAAGGGCACGACATCAAGAAAGTCCTGTATCGGCAGCTGAAACGTGCACGGGTAAGTATCACCAATCGTCTGGTCTGCACGCGTTTGCTGACCGACGAGGAAGGTGCGGTCAACGGTGTGATGGGCTTCGATTGCCGCACCGCCGACTTCCATGTCATCAAGGCGAAAGCGGTGATTCTCGCCTGCGGCGCGGCCGGACGCCTCGGTCTGCCGTCGTCGGGCTACTTGATGGGCACCTACGAAAACCCGACCAATGCCGGCGACGGCTATGCGATGGCCTATCACGCCGGCGCTGAACTGGCCAATCTCGAGTGCTTCCAGATCAACCCGCTGATCAAGGATTACAACGGCCCCGCGTGTGCCTACGTCACCGGCCCGCTGGGTGGCTACACCGCCAACAACAAAGGCGAACGCTTCATCGAGTGCGACTACTGGAGCGGGCAGATGATGTGGGAATTTCATCAGGAACTGGAGAGCGGCAACGGTCCGGTGTTCCTCAAGCTCGATCACCTGGCCGAGGAAACCATCCAGAACATCGAGGAAATCCTGCACAGCAACGAGCGCCCGAGCCGTGGTCAGTTCCACGCCAATCGCGGCACCGACTACCGCACGCAGATGGTCGAAATGCACATTTCGGAAATCGGTTTCTGCAGCGGCCATTCGGCGTCCGGCGTGTGGGTCAATGAGCGTGCCGAGACGTCGGTCAAAGGCTTGTACTCGGCCGGCGACATGGCCGCGGTGCCGCACAACTACATGCTCGGCGCGTTCACTTATGGCTGGTTCGCCGGGCACAACGCGGCGGACTTTGTTGCCGGGCGCGATTTTTCTGCACTGGACAGCGAGCAGATCGCCAAGGAAAAAGCCCGGGTCTATGCGCCGCTTGATCGCGAACACGGCCTGCCGCCGGCGCAGGTCGAGTACAAGCTGCGGCGCTTCGTCAACGACTATCTGCAACCGCCGAAAGTGACCAAAAAGATGCAGATCGGCCTGCAGCGCTTCAGCGACATTGAACGCGATCTCGAGCAGATGAAGGCCAACAATGCTCACGAATTGATGCGCGCGATGGAAACCAGCGTGATCCGCGACTGCGCCGAAATGGCCGCCCGCGCCTCGTTGTTCCGCGCCGAAAGCCGCTGGGGCCTGTACCACTATCGCGTCGATCATCCGCAGCGCAACGACGCCGAATGGTTCTGCCATTGCCATCTGAAGAAGGGCGAAGACGGGGCCATGACCAGTTTCAGGAAAGCCGTCGAGCCCTACATCATCCCGCTCGACGCCGAAGAAATGCAGGCCTACGACCGCTTGCGCGTGGGCGCCTTCGCCGCTTGATGCACGACTAAACAAGAGAGTCCGAACCATGGCTTATCAAGCTCAGGAAATATTCTTCCGCTCCAACGCCCCGGTCACCGTGGACGAGGACAAATGCATCGCCGAAAAGGGTTGCACTGTGTGTGTCGACGTCTGCCCGATGGACCTGCTGGCGATCAATCCGGCCACGCAAAAGGCCTACATGGCGTTCGATGAATGCTGGTATTGCATGCCGTGCGAGAAGGATTGCCCGACGGGGGCGGTGAAGGTCGACATCCCTTATCTCCTGCGTTGAACCCCGATCCCTGTAGGAGCTGCCGAAGGCTGCGATCTGTTGATCTGGAAAGCAAAATCAACAGATCGCAGCCTTCGGCAGCTCCTACAGGGGATTTGTGGCAAGCCATTAGCTACCCGGAAACCCCGGACGCTCGATTCACCGAAAACCCCTCGTTTCCCACCGCGCCCTGATCGCGGCGGAGACGAATTTCAAATAAACGATTCGAGGGGAAACACTCATGTTGCGTGCAGCACTCGCCGGTCTGGTACTGGCTTCATTCACCTTGTCGGCCTCGGCCGAAACCATCCGCATCGCCATCGGCACCCAGGACACTACCATCAACTGCGCCGCCGGCGGGCTGCTGATCCGTGAGCTTGGCTTGCTCGACAAATACCTGCCCCACGACGGCGCTTATAAAGACGCGAAGTACGACGTGCAGTGGAAAAACTTCACCAGTGGCGCACCGCTGACCAACGAGATGGTCGCCGGCAAACTCGACTTCGGGGCGATGGCCGATTTCCCCGGTGCGTTCAACGGTGTGGCGTTCCAATCCGCAGGCAAGCACAGCCTGTTCATCAGCGTGCTGTCGGGCAGCATCAAAGGCAGTGGCAACGGCATCGTCGTGCCTAGCGCTTCGTCGGTGCAAAGCCTCAGCGAACTCAAGGGCAAGACCATTTCGGTGCCTTTCGCCTCGACGGCTCACGGCATGTTGCTGCGTGCCGTGGCAGAGCAGGGCTGGGACCCGCTCAAGGATGTCAACATCATCGCCCAGCCACCGGAAGTCGCTGGCTCGGCATTGCAGGCCGGCAAGATCGACGCCCACGCCGATTTCGTGCCCTTCGCCGAACTGTTCCCGAGCCGTGGTTTCGCCCGCAAGATCTATGACGGCGCCCAGGCCAACGCGCCGACTTTCCATGGCGCATTGGTCGATCAGGCCTACGCGAAAAAGTATCCGGAAATCGTCGTCGCCTATCTGCGTGCGAGCATCGAAGCCAACCAACTGCTCGCCGCCGAACCGGAGAAGTACAGCGAACTGATCGCCAAAGTCACTGGGGTCGATGCCGAGGTCAACTACCTGTTCCACGGCCCGCTGGGCGTGCAGACCCGCGACCTAAGCTGGAAACCTGAATACCGTCAGGCCGTCGGTACCGCCATCGATACCTTGAAGCTGCTGAAGAAAGCCGATCGCGGTCTCGACCTGAACAGCTTTATCGACGACCAGTACATCCGCGCTGCCTTCAAGGCCTCGAACCTCGATTACACCGCGCAACTGGGCAACTACGCGCAAACGCCGTTGCCGGGCGTGGATGCGGCGACGGGCAAAGCCATCACCGATGTAAGCCATGTGGCGCAAATATGGGTGCGCGGTGAGGAAAAGGTCCGCCGTTATGGCTCGGCCGAAGCGGCATTCACCGCGCTGGCTGAGTTGAAGCAGGAGGGCAAGAACATTCGTGCGGTGTATGCGCAGGCCAGTGACAGCGGGATCAAGTTGCTCGCCGAACAGGCGTGGTTTGCCAGCGATGCCAAGGGCCGCCTGAGCGCCTTTCTGCTCAAGGGCCAAGCCCAGCAATACGCCACGGCGCAGGGCGGCAAGGTGTTCGATTTCAGTGACGCCACTGCGCAAGCCGTTGCCGTGCGCTGATCTTCGGTACGCCCGACTCTCTGTGGGAGCGGGCTTGCTCGCGAAGGCGGTGCATCAGTAAATAAATAATTGCCTGACACACCGCATTCACGAGCAAGCCCGCTCCCACAAAGGATCCCGGTTGAGAGGAATAATTGTGTATCGATCCTGTTTACGTTGGTTCCCGAGAGCCGCTTCACTGTTGCTCTGCCTATTGTTCTGGCAGCTCGCCGCCAGTCACCACTGGAACCTCGGCCTGGTCACCTTCGCGAACGTGCCGACGCCACTGGCCGTCATCGAAGCTGCGCTGGGCCTGGGCGATTCGGGCAAACTCTGGCAGCACTTGAGCAGCAGCCTTGGCCGCGTTTTTGCCGGTTATCTGGCGGCGTTGATCATCGGCATCGCGCTGGGCCTGGCCATCGGCCGTTCGAAATGGGCCGAAGACCTTCTGTTGCCGCCACTGGAAGTCCTGCGCCCGATCCCCGCCGTGGCCTGGATCCCGCTGGCGATCCTGATGTTTCCGTCCTCGGAATTGTCGATGGTTTTCATCACCTTCACCGGCGCGCTGTTCCCGATCCTGCTCAATACCGTGCACGGCGTCGAAGGCGTTGATCCACGCCTGATTGCCTCGGCGAAAAGCCTCGGAGCAGGGCGCCGGGCGATTCTGCTGGAGGTGATCCTGCCGGGCACTGCGCCGAGCATCATCACTGGTCTGGCGATCGGCATGGGCACTTCGTGGTTCTGTCTGGTAACGGCGGAAATGATCTCCGGGCAGTTCGGCATCGGTTACTACACCTGGGAGTCCTACACCATTCAGAACTACGCCGACATTGTCGTCGGCATGCTCTTGATCGGTGTGTTGGGCATGGGCAGCAGTTGGCTGATCAAACGCCTGGGCGGCTTGTTCACGCCCTGGCATCGACCGCGAGGCAAAGCCTGATGAGCGTCATGCAAACCCCGGACGGGCGAATCGACATCCGCCAGTTGTCCATCGTCCTCGGTCAGGGGCGCGAAGCTTTCGAAGCGGTGCAGGGCCTCGATTGCCAGATCGAACCCGGCCAGTTCGTCTGTATTCTCGGCCCGTCCGGTTGTGGCAAGTCGACCTTGCTCGGCGCTCTGGCCGGACACTTGAGCGCCAAGACCGGCAGCCTGAAAGTCGACGGCAACGAGGTGGCCGGACCATCACCACAGCGCGGCATGGTGTTCCAGCATCACACGTTGTTCCCGTGGCGAACGGTGCGCGACAACGTCGCCTTCGGCCTGAAGATGCGCGGCATCGGCAAGGCTGAGCGGCATCGCGCCGCTGATGAAATCCTCAAACTGGTCGGTCTCGAAGACTTTTCCGAACGCTGGCCGGATCAGCTCTCCGGTGGCATGCAGCAGCGGGTGGAGATCGCCCGGGTGCTGGTCAATCGCCCGCGCCTGTTGCTGATGGACGAGCCCTTCGGCGCGCTGGATGCGTTGACCCGTCTGAACATGCAGGAGCTGCTGCTGGACATCTGGACGCACATCCGCACCACCGTGGTTTTCGTCACTCACGACATCGACGAGGCGCTGTTTCTCGCTGACCGCTTGCTGGTGATGAGCGCGCGACCGGGGCGGATCATCGAAGACTTGCGTCTGGATTTCCCGCGTCCACGCACCAGCGAACTGGTGACCAGCCCGGCATTCGCTCGCCTCAAACGCCATTGCCTCGACCTGCTGCGCCACGACAACGAACGCCCGCTGCCGCGCCTCAATCCGCTCGGCCTGCCTCCTGAAAACCCTTTGCCGCGATTTGCCCTATGACCTCTATTTTTGCTGTGACCGACAACGAAGACATCCTCGCCCTGCAACCGCGTCTGACGGCTGCAGACGCCGGCGTGCGGCGCATTGCCCTGATTGATCTGGCCGATCTGGAGGAGCCGGATGGCTTGCTCTGGCTGGTCGATCGACTGCGACAGGATCCCGCCGAGGACGTCCGCGCTGAGGCGGCACGTCTGCTCGAAGCGTGGGAGGACGAAGCGGTCGTGCAAGCCCTGTGCGAGGCACTGACGGATCCGGCGCCCGCTGTGCAATCGGCCGCGGCGCAGAGTCTGAGCCTGCTCAAGACGGCAGCGGCGGGGCGGGTGATTCTGCCGTGGACCACTCATGCCGATGTCAGTGTGCGCATAGCCGCCTTTCGGGCGCTACGAGAATTGCGCTTCGCCGAAGCCGCGCCGGCGGCCTCCGCCGCCTTGGAGGATGCTGACGCCAGTGTTCGTCGCGAAGCGGTCGGCGTGCTCGGCTGGCTCAAACAGCTCGACGCGCTGCCAGCCCTGGCGCAACTGGCCAGCGACGATCCGGACACCGAAGTGCGCCGCGCCGCCACCGGCGCGCTCGGTCTGGCCAGCGATGCCGAGGTGTTGCCGGCGCTGCGCCAAGCCTTGCACGATCCTGCCTGGCAAGTGCGCGAAGAGGCTGCGACTACCCTGGGCAAGGTCGGCCACAGCGACGCCGGCCCGGCTCTGGTCGAAGCACTGAACGATGACTATTGGCAAGTGCGCCTGCGCGCCACTCGCAGCCTCGGCCGCTTGCGCTTCGCCCCGGCGCGGGACGCGCTGATCGACACCCTCGGCCACCGCATCAGCAACTTGCGCAAGGAAGCTGCGCTGGCCCTCGGTGAATTGAACGATCGCGGCGCCGTGGCCGCGTTGCAGGCGGCGCAGGACGATGGCGACCCGGAAGTGCGCAAAGCCGTGCGCATCGCGTTGAGTCAGTTGCAGTGAACCCGCTGTCGGTGGGCAATTCGCAAAGTGCGCGCACGTTACGCCTGAGGTGGCCGGACGGGCGTGAATCGCTGCTCAAGCATGCCGATCTGCGCCGACAATGCCCGTGCTCGCAATGCCGCGCGTTTCGCCTGCGCGGCGTTACACCGCTGGTTGATGATCGTGTACGCCTGATAGAGGTCAACCCGCAGGGTTATGGCGTGCAACTGGTGTTCAGCGACGGCCATCAGCGCGGGATTTACCCGTGGGAGTACCTGGCGCAACTGGATTCCTGACCTTATCCGATGATCGTTCCCACGCAGAGCGTGGGAACGATCAGATCGCAGCCTTCGGCAGCTCCTACGTCGGCTTGCGCCGACTGGCGGTTCTTGTCAGGAAATTCCCACAGGAGTACAAATGTACTCCATGACAAACCTGACTCCCCGCCGTACCGCCATTCTGACCTTTATCCGCGATCGCATCGCCGAACACGGTCAACCCCCCAGCCTCGCTGAAATCAGCGAGGCTTTCGGTTTTGCCTCGCGCAGCGTGGCGCGCAAGCATGTGCTGGCGCTCACTGAAGCCGGTTTCATCGAGGTCAATCCGCACCAGGCCAGAGGCATTCGCCTGCTCGGCCAGCCGCCGCGCCCTGAGCTGCTGGAGATTGCGGTGCTGGGCCGCGTGGCCGCCGGTGCGCCAATAGGCGCCGATGCCGACATCCATAACCGTTTGCTGCTCGACCCTGCACTGTTCTCCCGCGCCCCGGATTACCTGCTGCGGGTGCAGGGCGACTCGATGATCGAGGACGGCATCCTCGACGGCGATCTGGTCGGGGTGCGGCGTAATCCCGAGGCGCTCAATGGCCAGATCGTCGTTGCGCGTCTGGACGGTGAAGTCACCATCAAACGCTTCGAACGGGTAGGGGAAGAGGTGCGCCTGCTGCCGCGCAACCCGGCGTACAAGCCGATTGTCGTGCGTGACGATCAGGATCTGGCCATCGAGGGCGTGTTCTGTGGTCTGGTGAGGCAAGGCTGATGGGCGCCGTCGTTGCACTGGATACGCTGTTCAATGGCGGCCAGGTCTGGCGCGGCCGGCCTGCGCCACCGGCGGCGAGTCCGCAGCCGACCGGGCATGCGGCATTGGACGCGGCCCTGCCCAGCGGTGGCTGGCCGGAATCGGCATTGAGCGAAATCCTCCTTGCTGGCCCCGGTGTCGGCGAGTTGCAACTGGTCTGGCCGACCCTGGCGCGATTGTCGGCGGCCGGTGAACGCATCGTGCTGGTGGCGCCGCCGTTCGTGCCGTACCCGCAGGCCTGGGCCAATGCCGGAGTCGATCTGCGCCAGCTGTCAGTGATTCAGGCCAGCGAACGCGATGCCTTGTGGGCGGCGGAGCAATGCCTGCGCTCGGGCAGTTGCGGCGCGGTACTGTGCTGGCCAAACAAGGCTGATGACCGAGCCTTGCGGCGTTTGCAGGTGGCGGCGGAAACCGGCCAGACCCTGGCATTTGCCTGGCGCCCGTTGAGCGAAGCGGTTAACCCGTCACCGGCAGCGTTACGCATTGCCATCGATGCCAAGCCGGCGCAGCTACGCGTGCTCAAGTGCCGTGGCGGGCTGGCCCGTGCGACGCCGATTGCCTTTGCTTTGGGGCACTGATCGTCATGCGCTGGGTATGTATCCTGTTTCCGCAATTGGCGCTCGACGCCGTGCTGCGTCAGCGTCCTGATCCCGACGAGCCGCTGATCCTGCTCAGCGGCCCGGCCCAGCGCCGGATGCTGCAAGCGGTGAATCCGGCGGCGCGCAAACTCGGCCTGCGCCCCGGCATGTCGATGCCTGCCGCGCAAGCCATGAGCAAAGGCTTTGCCACCGCCGATTACGAGCTGGCCGAGGTCGAGCACTGGCAGCAGTTTCTGGCCGCTTGGGCCTATCGTTTCAGTGCTCAGGTCAGCGTGCATTACCCGCGCACTGTGGTGTTCGAGATCGAATCCAGTCTCGGTCTGTTCGGTACCTGGCCGCAATTCGAAGCCCGTCTGCGCCAGGAGTTGAAAGACCTGGGCTTTCGTCACCGCATCGTCGCCGCGCCGAACCCGGTGGCCGCGCGGGTGTTGGCCAATGCCTACGATGGCTTGGTGGTGCCGGACGGCGAAGCCTTGCAGCATCACCTCGGGCAATTGCCGGTTGATCGTGTCGGGCTGGAGCCGAATGTCGCTACGGCGTTATCGCGCATGGGCCTGCGCAACCTCAGTCAGGTGCAAAGTCTGCCACGCCAGGCACTGGCCCGACGTTTCGAAGCTCAAATGCTCAAACACCTCGACACGCTGTTCGGCGCACGCCCCCTGGCGCTGGCGTTCTATCTACCGCCGGACCGTTTCGATAGCCGCATCGAACTCAATTTCGATGTGCAGTCCCATCAGGCCTTGCTGTTCCCGTTACGACGCTTGACCGGCGATCTATCGGCGTTTCTCTGTGGACGCGACAGCGGAGTGCAGCGCTTCGACCTGCATCTGGAACATGCCGGGCTGCCGGACACGGTGATCAAGGTCGGCCTGCTCAGTGCCGAACGTGACGCGGCGATGCTCTTCGAACTGGCCCGTGGGCGACTGGAACAAGTGCAGGTCGAGGCGCCGGTACGTGGTTTTCGCTTGCGCGCCGAGGATCTGCCGACTTTTGTCCCGCAATATCAGGAACTGTTCGACGACCGCCCGCAGCAGACTTTGCCCTGGGAGCAATTGCGCGAGCGCCTGCGCGCACGGTTGGGTGATGACGCGGTGCAAGGGCTGCGTTTTCAGGCCGATCACCGCCCCGAGTGTGCATGGCAGAACGCCGTCGATAAACAGCCTTGTCCAGGCTTGCCCAACCTGCAGCGCCCGGGCTGGTTGCTCAACGAACCTCAAAGCGTGCCGGAAGGTTCAGCGCGGATTCTCATGGGGCCGGAGCGCATCGAGTCCGGTTGGTGGGACGGTGGCGACGTGCGGCGTGATTATTACCTGATCCAGAACCGCACCGGTCAGCAGGGCTGGGCCTGGCGCGCGGTGGGTGAGGGCGGTCCGCTATGGCTGCAGGGCTGGTTCGCATGAATGCCGGATATGCCGAACTGCATTGCCTGTCGAACTTCAGTTTCCAGCGCGGAGCCTCGAGCGCGCTGGAGCTGTTTCAGCGGGCGAAAAAGCATGGTTATCAAGCGCTGGCGATTACCGATGAATGCACCCTGGCCGGGATCGTCCGTGCTTGGCAAGCAGCAAAATCCGTTGAGTTGCCGCTGATCATCGGTAGCGAAATTCGCATCGATAACGGCCCGAAACTGGTGCTGCTGGTGGAAAACCTTGCCGGTTATCAAGCCCTGTGCGGCTTGATCACCCAGGCCCGGCGCCGTACGCAGAAAGGCCAGTATCAGGTTTTGCGCGAAGACTTCGCCCAAGCGCTGCCCGGTTTGCTGGTGTTGTGGGTGCCGGATTCAGCGAACGACCAGAACGAAGGGCGCTGGCTGAAACAGACATTCGGTGAACGTTTGTGGCTCTCGGTGCAACTGCATCGAGGGCAGAATGACCAGCAGCGGTTGGCGGCATTGCTGACGCTCGCAGCTGAGTTGCAAATCCCGGCAGTAGCCAGCGGTGATGTGCACATGCATGCACGGGGGCGCCGCGCCCTGCAGGACACCATGACCGCGATCCGTCATCACGTACCCGTGGCCGAAGCGGGTCTGCGCCTGCATCCCAATGGTGAGCGGCATTTACGCAGTCTTGAAGTGCTGCGCGAGTTGTATCCGCCGGCCTTGCTCGAGGAGTCGGTCAAATTGGCCAGGCGTTGCACTTTCGAGCTGAGCGAGCTGCGTTATCAGTACCCGAAAGAGCTGGTGCCCGAGGGCCAGAGTGCCAGTTCCTGGTTGCGGCACCTGACCAAACAAGGCATCGCCTGGCGCTGGGAAAAAGGCGTGCCCTTCAAGGTGCTCAGACAGATCAATAAAGAACTGAAGCTGATCGCCGAGCTCGGCTACGAAAGCTACTTCCTCACCGTGCACGACGTGGTGTGTTTCGCCCGCACGCAGAACATCCTCTGTCAGGGGCGCGGTTCGGCCGCCAACTCGGCGGTGTGTTATGCCTTGGGCATCACCGAGATCGACCCCGACCGCACCACGCTGCTGTTTGAGCGCTTCATGTCGAAAGAGCGCAACGAACCGCCGGACATCGATGTCGATTTCGAGCACGAGCGCCGTGAAGAAGTCCTGCAATACGTGTTCAACCGTTACGGTCGGCGGCGTGCGGCGTTGACGGCGGTGGTCAGCACCTATCACGCCACCGGCGCCGTGCGCGATGTGGCCAAGGCGCTCGGACTGCCGCCGGATCAGATCAACGCGCTGGCCGATTGCTGCGGCCGCTGGAGCGATGAAACGCCGCCGCTGGAACGCTTGCGTGAAGGTGGCTTCGACCCCGACAGCCCGGTGCTGCGTCGGGTGCTGAGCCTGACCGGGCAACTGATCGGCTTCCCCCGGCACTTGTCCCAGCATCCCGGCGGTTTCGTGATTTCCGAACAGCCGCTGGACACCCTGGTGCCGGTCGAAAATGCAGCCATGGCCGACCGTACGATCATTCAGTGGGACAAGGACGATCTCGATGCCGTCGGCCTGCTCAAGGTCGACATTCTGGCGTTGGGCATGCTCAGTGCGATTCGCCGCTGCTTTGACTTGCTGCGTCGTCATCGTGATCTGAACCTGACGCTCGCAACGATCCCGCCAGAAGACAAACCGACCTACGCCATGATCAGCCGTGCCGATACGGTCGGTGTGTTTCAAATCGAATCGCGGGCGCAGATGTCGATGCTGCCGCGTCTGAAGCCGCAGACGTTCTACGATCTGGTCATTGAGGTGGCGATCGTCCGGCCCGGGCCGATTCAGGGCGGCATGGTTCATCCGTACTTGCGCCGACGTAATAATGAAGAAGCGGAAACCTATCCGTCGCCGGCGCTCAAAGTCGTGCTGGAAAGAACCCTGGGCGTGCCGCTGTTTCAGGAGCAGGTCATGCAGATCGCCATCGTGGCTGCCGACTACAGTCCCGGCGAGGCCGATCAGTTGCGCCGCTCCATGGCTGCGTGGAAACGCCATGGTGGACTGGAGCCGCACAAGGCGCGTCTCGCCGCCGGCATGGAAAAAAACGGCTACACACCGGAATTCGCCGCGCAGATCTTCGAGCAGATAAAGGGATTCGGCAGTTACGGTTTTCCCGAATCCCACGCTGCCAGTTTTGCTTTGCTGACTTACGCCAGTTGCTGGCTCAAGTGCCACGAGCCGGCGGCGTTCGCCTGTGCGCTGATCAACAGTTGGCCGATGGGCTTCTACAGCCCTGACCAGATTCTGCAGGACGCGCGCCGACACCAGTTGCAGATCCGTCCGGTGGACGTGCGCGCCAGCGACTGGGATTGCAGCCTTGAGCCGCTGAGTGCCGGGCAGCCGGCGATTCGCATGGGCCTGCGCATGATCAAGGGGTTTCGCGAAGAAGATGCCCGGCGTATCGAAGCCGCGCGCCGACACGGAGCCTTTGCCAATGTCGCTGACCTGGGTGAGCGCGCCGCCCTCGACAGTCGTGCGCAGGCCTTGCTTGCAGACTCCGGCGCTCTGCGCGGCCTGGCCGGGCATCGTCATCGCGCGCGTTGGGAAGTGGCCGGGGTACAGAAACAACTCGGCCTCTTCGCCGGCCTGCCCAACGAGGAAGAAATCAAAATCGTCCTGCCCAAACCCAGCGTTGGCGAAGACCTGCACGCCGATTACGCGACGGTGGGCACCACACTGGGGCCGCATCCGTTGGCGTTGTTGCGTGGTGAGTTGCAGGCCCGGCGTTGCCGCAGCTCGCGGGAATTGATGGATATTGAACACGGCCGGCCGGTCAGCGTGGCAGGCCTGGTCACTGGCCGACAGCGCCCCGGTACGGCCAGCGGGGTGACGTTCGTGACGTTGGAAGACGAGTTTGGCAACGTCAATGTGTTGGTCTGGCGTGACTTGGCTGAGCGGCAGCGACAGGTACTGGTCGGTTCGCAATTGCTCAAGGTCGACGGCCGCTGGGAACGCGAAGGCGATGTGCGCCACTTGATCGCCGGGCGCCTGAGCGACCTCAGTCCACTGCTTAATGGCATTCACGTGCAAAGCCGGGACTTTCACTGACCCCTTCACGGGCAAGCCCACTCCCACAGGAATTCTGGTTGTACTGAAGATTGTCGATTTGCCTCCGGACC